>JAPLDJ010000010.1 GCA_026391805.1 Bacteroidota bacterium
CGGACCTTTTTAGATACTGAAATTACGTGTTATATCGATTCAAAGAACAAAAAAAATTCCGCAAGCAATCCTGAAAAACATTGGACTTATTAGTCTTTTTTGCTGCATATCACTTAACGATTGGCTAAACTTAACTGTTGAGGTTATATTGACCTTGGTTTAAGATGTTTGTTGAGTTTAGCCAACATACACGTATTGGGTAAACTTATGTTTTACTAAAGTTCTCCAAAAATAAACACAATGAAAACCGAAAGGGATTTTCCGAAAGAGTGAATTGCCAATCCAGGAAAGACATTTCATGGCCCGGTGTTGAAGTAACGAATTTACTAATAAAAAGTCAACTATCCGCTGCAGCTTAAAAATATTTATAGATTGAGATTGTCAAACGGACTTATAATATTCTTAAATCCCTTATTGGTAACATGGGTATAAATTTCCGTTGTACGGGAACTTTGGTGACCCAGGAGCTCCTGGATATATCTCAGGTTAGTTCCCCTTTCCAGCAGATGCGTAGCAAAACTGTGCCGCAACGTGTGAACGGTCGCATTTTTCATTATTCCCGCATCCTCCTTTGCTTTCCTGAATACCGCCTGGACACTTCCTGCGCTGTACTGGCCTCCAAATTGCCCCTCGAATGCCCAAACCTTTGGCCTGTATTCTTTGTAATAATCCCGCAAAAGCCTCAGAATATTCGGGGATAATACGGATACCCGGTCCTTCTTCCCCTTGCCCTGTCGGATCCTGATCTGTTTCCGTGACGAATCGATATCGTTCAGCTTCAGGTTTATCAGTTCACCCACCCTAAGCCCGGCTGAATAGATGAGCGAAAGCGCGGCTTTGTGCTTCAGGTTCCCAACCTGCTTTAAAAGCCTCAAAACCTCCTCCTCGCTCAATACCGAAGGGAGCTTCGACTCGTGTTTCGGCCGCTGAAGATAATAGGTCTTCGTCGGCCGCCCCAGCACCTGCTCATAATAAAACTTGATCGCATTGATCGCCTGGTTCTGGTATGACTGGGAAACCTTTTTCTCATCCACCAGGTATAGAAGGTATTCCCTGATATCCACGTCTGTAAGATCATCAAGCGGGCGCTCCTTGTAAAAATTCATGAAGAGCCGGAGCATCGAGCTGTAGGTCTTGATGGTCTTGATGCTGAAATCCTTCAGCTTCATTGTTTTTACGAACTCCTCCGGGAGCCCCACCGGCAGGTCAGCCATTTTCGGCTCATTCTCCGGCCCGGGAACGGAGGGGATCTTTCTTGGAACAAAAAGTAGTTTCTCCCTGAACCGGTAATTCAGTTTGTCTGCCGGCCCGTTGACCTTTGCTATGTGCCAGCATTTCATTCCCGGGTTCCACCTTGCCCCCGGAATCGACTTTACCAGGGCAATTGTGTGGGGATCATATTCAAAGTACAGAAGTATCCTTTGAATGTTGTCAACAATCCCATATTCGATTTCTATTCTTTTCATGAAAAGTTGTTTTTTTCTTCTTAATCGGAGAAAAGTTGAAAAGTAATACACCTGTATGATATTTTTTTTGTGCCAGGAAACAGGGATAAGTCAATAATAAAAAATTGTCATATGGAAGGGGGCAAAATATATCGGCCCGGGAGACGAAAAAAGTTATTCGGAAGACGAAACAATTCTTAAAATCCCCAGTCTCCCAAACCTGTCAATTTTACATCAACCTTTTCTTCATCGACCCTTCGTCGATCCTTCGTCGATCCTTCGTCGTGTGTTCGTCCGGTATTTTTTGCCTGGCTGTGCCAGTTTGACATGAAAATTCCCCTTGTTTCTTGTTTTTACCATAGAACAAGCACACGCCGCCGGTATACAGGGTTTTCAGTGTATTTTCTCCATCCTTGTTCTTCCATTTTCCGACCTCGGTACTCCACCTTCTGACCTCAGTCTGCTACGCGCCTTTCGCCTTGCAAATAACAAATTACAGGGAGCGATATTTGTTAATTTGCGTTAAAATGACGAAGGTTTTCAATTAAATGCTAAATTTGTCAAAGCATAACAAGATCTGAGTATATAAACTATTTTTTCAGGAGGATACTATGAATTTTGAACTCACCGAAGAACAACAGATGATCAGGCAGTCGGCCAGGGATTATGCCCAGCGCGAACTGATCAAGGACGTCCTCGAACGGGACGCAAAAGCCGAATACCCGGCACATCATGTAAAAGCCCTTGCCGAGCTGGGCTTTCTTGGAATGCTTGTCGATACGAAGTACGATGGGGGCGGCATGGACACGATTTCCTATGTGCTCGCCATGGAAGAATTCTCAAAGGTCGATTCCTCTGTTTCGGTCATCATGTCGGTCAACAATTCACTTGTGTGCTATGGCATCGAAGAATTCGGTACCGAAGAGCAGAAAGAGAAATTCCTGAAACCGCTCGCCCGCGGTGAGATCACCGGGGCATTCCTTCTGTCGGAACCCAACGCAGGTTCGGATGCAACTTCACAAAAGACACTGGCCGTCGACATGGGCGATCATTATATTGTTAACGGTACTAAAAACTGGATCACCAACGGCAATACAGCATCAACCTACATCGTCATTGCACAGACCTACCCTGAAAAAGGACACAAGGGGATCAATGCCCTTTTGGTTGACCGGCATGCTCCTGGCATCTCGCTCGGCCCGCACGAAGACAAGATGGGCATGCGCAGTTCAGATACGCATTCGGTAATGTTCACCGATGTGAAGGTGCCAAAAGAAAACCGCATCGGGGAAGACGGATTTGGATTTAAGTTCGCAATGAAGACCCTCGAAGGCGGCCGGATCGGGATCGCTGCACAGGCGCTTGGGATCGCCTCGGGCGCCTACGAACGGGCCGTGAGGTATGCGAAAGAAAGAAAAGCTTTCGGAACAGAGATCATAAACCACCAGGCCATCGGGTTCAAACTGGCAGAGATGCATACAAGGATCGAAGCAGCCCGTTACTTCTGCCTGAAAGCCGCATGGCTGAAAGATCAGCATCAACCTTACGGAACGGCCAGCGCCATGGCAAAATATTATGCCGCAGAAACAGCCATGTATGTTACCACCGAAGCCGTGCAGATCCACGGCGGGTATGGCTATGTGAGGGAATACCATGTTGAACGCCTGATGCGTGAGGCCAAGCTGACACAGATCTACGAAGGGACTTCGGAGATCCAGCAGATCATCATCGCACGGGCGATCATGAACGATTAAACCGATCATTGAATGGAGGTACCGGAAAGTTATCAGCCGAAAAATCCCATCCGTATAGTCACCGCAGCATCGCTCTTCGACGGGCACGACGCAGCCATTAACATCATGCGGCGAATTCTGCAGGCAAGCGGCGCCGAGGTGATCCACCTGGGCCACGACCGGTCGGTGATGGAAGTTGTGGATTGCGCCATCCAGGAAGATGTGCAGTCCATCGCCATGACCTCCTACCAGGGCGGGCACATGGAATATTTCAGGTACATGTACGACCTGCTGAAGGAGAAGGGATGCGGGCACATTAAGATCTTTGCCGGCGGGGGAGGGGTGATCCTGCCGCATGAGATCAAAGAGCTTCACGACTACGGCATCAGCCGGATCTATTCTCCCGACGACGGGCGTGAAATGTCGCTCCAGGGCATGATCAACCACCTGCTCGAGAATTCGGATTTCCCGCTCGGAGACATTAAGAATATCAGCCTGAAATCCATTCAGAATAAGGAATACAGCTCCATTGCAAGCCTGATCACCGCTGCGGAGAATTTCCCTGAAAAAGCACAACCATTGCTTGAAAAGGTCAGGAAACTTGCTGCTAAAAGCGATGTCCCTGTGCTCGGTATAACCGGCACCGGCGGTTCAGGGAAATCGTCGCTGGTGGATGAGATCGTACGAAGGTTCCTTTCCGACCAGCCCGGCAAAACGCTTGGCATCATTTCAGTCGATCCTACAAAGCGCAAGACCGGCGGTGCCCTGCTCGGCGACCGGATCCGCATGAATGCCATATTCAACCCGCGGATCTATATGCGGTCGCTGGCAACACGGCAATCGAATCTTGCATTGTCAAAATATGTAAAAGATGCGATCAACATCCTGAAGGCCGCCGCCTTCGACCTGGTGATCGTGGAAACCTCCGGCATCGGTCAATCCGACACCGAGATCGTTGACCACAGCGATCTTACCCTGTACGTGATGACTCCGGAATACGGCGCTGCCAGCCAGCTCGAGAAGATCGACATGCTCGACTTTGCGGACATCGTCGCCATCAATAAATTCGACAAGCGTGGTGCTCTGGATGCATTGCGGGATGTTAAGAAGCAGTACCAGCGCAATCACAAGCTCTGGTCAGCAGAGCCGGAATCCATGCCGGTATACGGAACAGTGGCTTCGCAGTTCAACGACCCGGGCGTGAATGCGCTTTACAAGGCGCTGATCGCAAAGATCAGTGAAAAGACCCAGGCCGGCATTCCCAGCCAATTCAAGGCAAAGAAAGAAATGGCAGGGAAGATCCACATCATCCCTCCGTCCCGGACACGTTATCTTGCAGAAATAGCGGAAACCATCCGGAATTATAATCACTGGTCTGAACAGCAGGCTGAAGTCGCACAAAGGCTCTATGCCATCAACGAAACAATCAGTGTTATCCGGCAATCTTCTGAGAACCCTAAAGATGAAAAGGATCCCGTTGCCGGTAACCGCACCGGGACAATGCTCGAGCTGCACCTGGTCTTTGACCAGACCATGAAGAAGCTGACTCCCGAGAACCAGGATATCCTGAAGGGCTGGCAGGACAAGGTCAATTCCTATAAGAACGATACCTACGTCTATAAAGTCAGGGGAAAGGAGATCTGTGTCGAAACCCACACAGAATCGCTTTCGCATCTGAAGATCCCAAAGATCACTTTGCCGAAATACAAGGCCTGGGGCGATATCCTGAAATGGAACCTGAGGGAGAATGTCCCCGGGGAATTCCCCTATGCTGCAGGCGTGTTCCCGTTCAAGCGCCAGGGCGAGGATCCCACGCGGATGTTCGCCGGAGAAGGCGGTCCCGAGCGGACGAACAAACGGTTTCATTACCTTTCCTACGGGATGCCGGCGGTGAGGCTTTCCACGGCTTATGATTCTGTTACCCTTTACGGCCAGGATCCCGACAGGCGGCCTGATATTTACGGGAAGATCGGCAATTCTGGTGTGTCCATCGCATGCCTCGACGATGCCAAGAAACTCTATTCAGGATTCGACCTTCTGCATGCAAGCACATCCGTGTCGATGACCATCAACGGTCCGGCGCCGACCATGGTCGGTTATTTCATGAATGCCGCCATCGATCAGCAGTGTGAGCTTTACATCAGGGAGCATGGCCTCGTTGAAGAAGTTGAAAAGAAAATAAAATCCATCTATAAAAAGAAAGGTACAAAAAGACCTTCTTACAGCGGCGATCTGCCAAAAGGAAATGACGGCCTTGGCCTGCTTCTGCTGGGCGTCACCGGCGACACGGTATTGCCGGCCGATGTTTACGAGAAGATCAGGAAGGAGACCATCAGCAAGGTCAGGGGCACGGTGCAGGCCGATATCCTGAAGGAGGACCAGGCGCAGAACACCTGCATCTTCTCCACCGATTTTGCCCTGAAGATGATGGGTGATATCCAGGAATATTTCAATGATCAGAATGTAAGGAATTTCTATTCCGTCTCGATCTCCGGGTACCACATCGCTGAGGCCGGAGCTAACCCGATCAGCCAGCTTGCGTTCACCCTGTCGAACGGCTTTACCTATGTTGAATATTATGTTTCAAGGGGGATGGATGTAAATAAATTTGCACCCAACCTCTCCTTTTTCTTCTCGAACGGAATCGATCCCGAGTATTCGGTGATCGGCCGGGTGGCCCGACTGATCTGGTCGAAAGCAATGAAACTCAAGTATCATGCGGATGAGCGTTCGCAGATGCTCAAGTACCACATCCAGACCTCAGGCCGTTCGCTGCATGCGCAGGAGATCGATTTCAACGACATCCGCACCACGCTCCAGGCGCTGTATGCCATTTACGACAACTGCAACTCACTCCATACAAATGCCTATGACGAGGCCATCACCACGCCGACCGAGGAATCGGTCCGCCGTGCGGTGGCCATCCAGATGATCATCAACCATGAGCTGGGACTGGCAAAGAACCAGAACCCACTGCAGGGATCGTTCATCATTGAAGAGCTCACCGATCTTGTTGAAGAGGCCGTTCTGATGGAATTCGAGCGCATTTCAGAGCGGGGCGGCGTGCTGGGCGCCATGGAAACGATGTACCAGCGCGGCAAGATCCAGGAAGAATCGCTCTATTACGAAAACCTGAAGAATACCGGGAAACTCCCGATCATGGGGGTGAATACATTTTTATCCAGCAAGGGTTCCCCGACGGTGATCCCGGGCGAGGTGATCCGCGCTACACCGGAAGAGAAAGAATACCAGATTGAAATGCTGGATGCGCTTCACAATACATATCGTGAAGAATCCGCCCGGATGCTGGAACACCTGAAAAAGGCATCGACGGATAATCAGAATATTTTTGAAGCCCTGATGGAAGCCACGAAATATTGCTCCATCGGGCAGATCACGGCTGCCTTGTTCGAAGTCGGCGGCCAGTACAGGAGAAACATGTAAAACAAAACAACCGGACACTATGATGACATTCAACATCCTTGTTGTGAATCCCAAGGACCAGGAGACGCAGATCGCGGTGTATGACAATTATAAGCTGAAGTACATGATCGCACGCAAGCATTCACCCGAAGAGCTTGCCGGCTTTAACACCATCTATGACCAGGTACCCTTCCGCAAAGACATTGTCATGCGGGAACTGAACAATAACCAGTTTTCACTGGAGGAAGTAAAGATCGTGATCTCGCGCGGAGGTCTTCTTCACCCGGTCCAGTCGGGCGTTTATGAAGTAAATGAACAGCTCAAGCGTGATCTCATACACAGTCCAGTGGGAGAGGATATTATCAATATTGGCGGACTTCTTGCCGATGCCGTTGGGGCTGAGATCCCGGGTGCCAGGGCCATGATCGCCGACCCGACAGTAGTGGATGAACTCCAGGATGTTGCAAGAATCACGGGTGCTCCCGGAATTCTTCGCAAGTCGATCTTTCATGCACTGAACCAGAAAGCAGTCGCAAACCTTCACGCTGAAACCCATAAGCAAAGGTATGAAGAACTGAATCTCATCATCGCACACATGGGTAACGGTACCACGGTGGGCGCTCACCGCAAGGGAAGGGTGATCGATGTCAACCAGGGTTTCGCAGGCGACGGACCGTTCTCGCTGGTCAGGGCAGGCACCCTGCCGCTGGGGGATGTAGTTGAACTTTGTTTCAGCGGAACGAAAAGCAAGGAAGAGATCGAATGCCTCTTCACCCATTGCGGCGGTCTGAACGGACTTCTTGGAACCACCAGCATGAACGAGATTGAAATGAGGATCAAGAATGGGGATGAAAATGCAAAGCTTGTGGTTGAAGCAATGGCTTACCAGGTGGCCAAAAGCATCGGGGAGATGTTTGCCGTTCTGAAAGGCGAGGTGGATGCCATTCTTATCACCGGCGACCTTGCCTACAACGACCTGGTTGTTCGCGTCATCCTCGACCATGTCGAAAAATTCGCACCAACCTACATCTATGCTGGCGACAACGAGGTGAAAGCCATGGCCGCAAACGCGGTCAGGGTAATCAAGGGGACGATGGAGGTGAAGGTGTATGAGTGAGACCAGAGGTCAGAGACCTGAGGTCAGAAAAAAAACGAGGATAGAGGATAGAAGATGGAAAAAGTCTGTGTAATCCCTGCCTGCGGCAGGCAGGTGTGTAATCTGTGGTGAATAAAAAATTGTAATTCGTAATTCGTAATTTTCAAATGGTTCTATATCCAATCAACACCGGCAACCTGAAACTCGATGGCGGCGCCATGTTCGGCGTGGTGCCGAAGGTGATCTGGAGCAAGGTCTATCCCTGCGACGAGAACAACCTTTGCAACTGGATCATGCGCTGCCTGCTGATCGCCGACGGCGACCGGAAGATCCTGATCGATACCGGTATCGGGACAAAACAGCAGGAAAAGTTCTTTGCCAATTATTACCTGAACGGTGATGCCAGCCTGGATTCGTCTCTCTCTTCTTTTGGTTTTACGGTGGATGATATCACCGATGTGATCCTGACACACCTTCATTTTGATCATTGCGGCGATGCGATCCGGTGGAATGAGGATAAAACCGGTTATGTCCCGACCTTTAAAAATGCCACGTATCATATCAGCCGTCAGCAGTGGGAGTGGGCCACAAACCCCAACAACCGGGAAAAGGCTTCCTTCCTGAAAGAGAATATCCTTCCCATTAAAGAAAAAGCAAAGCTGCATCTGATTGAAGAGGATTGCGAGCTGTTTCCCGGGATCTCTGTCCGCCTGTTCAACGGTCATACCGACGGGCAGGTAATTCCATTTATCAAATACGGGGACAGGACCGTTGTTTACATGGCCGACGTACTTCCATCCGCCGCCCATATACCATTACCTTATGTTATGAGCTACGACACCAGGCCACTGGTGACACTGGACGAAAAAGGAATATTCCTGAAAGAAGCCGTTGATAACAATTACATCCTTTTCTTCGAGCACGACCTCTATCATGAAGCCTGTACCCTGGTGGAAACTGAGAAAGGAATCAGGATGAAGGAAGCTATTTCAATTTCCGATTTACGATTTTAGATTTACTTTTTTGTCATTGCGAGCGAAGCGAAGCAATCTCCATCAAACCTAATACAACCTTGTCATTGCGATTCCGCCGCAGGCGGAAGAAGCAACCCCCATCAATAAAATAACTTTTTTTCACCACAATAGGCACAATAGTTCACAATAGTTTTTCTTGTTCTTCGTGACCTTCGTGTCTTCTTCGTGTAATAAATTATTTCACCGCAGATTTACACGGATTTACACAGATTGGTCACAGATTATTTCGCTACTTCGCTTTTCGCTAATTATTTTCACCACAGATTACACGGATTACACAGATTATTTCGCTACTTCGCTTTTCGCTATTTACTGGCATCCGGGCGGGTTCTCCTTGCCTTCTTCTCGGCGGTTAGCTTCTTTTCCTCAAGTCTTTTTTCTTTGGAGGCCTTAGTTGGTTTTGATGGTTTACGTTTCTTCTTCGGTGTGAGGGCTTTTATGAGGAGGGAATAAAATTTATCGACGGCCTTTCCCTTGTTCTTCAGCTGGGATCGCTCGCTCTGGGAAACAATGATCAGTATCCCTTCGGCGCTGATTTTGTTTTTCAGTACTGTTTGAAGGATATCCTTCTCGTTATCTGTCAGCAGGCATGATCCGGGAATATCAAACCTCAGCTCAACCTTTGTGCTGACCTTGTTGACATTCTGTCCGCCGGGGCCACTGCTGCGGGAGGTGACGAACCTGAATTCACCGCTGAAATCCCTGCCGGATAAAGGATCACCCGGGATCATTTTCGGATTCATTTTTCGGCCATCCTTCGGTTTGCTTCTACACACCAGAACAATTCCTGCAGAAAAGCCATCGCCCGTTTTTCAGTTCCGGGTTTATCGGCGGGAATGCCTTCCTCAGAGAAAGATTTATCGGCATTCGGAACAGGAAACATCGCATTTACTGTCCAGGCCTTCATCTTCCAGAGAGAAAACTGGAGCGATGTGATCACCTGGGTTCCGCCGAATGCTCCGTCGGAACAGGTACAGATCGCAACCGGTTTCCGGCGCAATTCGGGGTAAAGAAGATCGATCGCATTCTTCAGGCTGGCAGGATATCCGCCGTTGTATTCCGGTGTGACGATGATGATGCCGTCGGCATCATTGATCTTTTTCGAGAAATCAAGAACCTCTGGAGACGGATCTTTCTGGAACATCAGCCGCTCTTCGAACAGCGGGAACTTGTATTCATTGAGGTCAACGATCCCGGCCGTTGCCACCTGTTTTTCTTCAATCAGCTTTTTGAAAAAGAGTGCAACGCGGTGGCTGTTTCGCCCTGTGCGAATGCTGGATGAAAGGATTATGATGTGTGCCATACCTGGTTCCCGGATTAAAAAAATGTATTTTATTTCTTTTCTTCCTGCAATGCCTTCCGGAGTTCATCGAGCATGTCGAGCTGTACCTGTTGGATCTGCATCATCCGCGACCACTGGTCGAGCAGCAGGTGATCGATCTTCTCATGCAGGGTACGGATCTCGATCTCGGCCTTCAGGTTCACCTTGTAATCATTTTCCGACCGGATCCGGTCTTTGGATTCCTGCCGGTTCTGGCTCATCATGATGATCGGCGCCTGGATGGCTGCAATGCAGGAAAGGATCAGGTTGAGCAGGATGAAGGGAAAAGGATCGAAATTTTTGCTGAGCAATGCAACGGAGTTCAATGTGATCCAGGCGATCAGAATAACGAAGAAAGTGATGATGAATTTCCAGCTTCCCCCGAATTGCGCCACTTTATCGGAAATCTTTGCCCCGATGGAGCGCTCCTCTGTGAATGAAACATTGATGTTCTTTGAAAGCAGGTCGCTCTGGTGAATGCTGTCGATGACCTCCTGGTTCAGTTTCTCAATCTGCCCCTGCTCTTCCGTGACAAGTCCAAGGATATAGTTTCTCCTGTAAAGGCTGAAATCATTCTCACAGATAAAGTGACTGTCGTCCCAGTCGGGATGATCAGCGATGATCAGGGTTTCTATTTCATGGCGGATGCCATACCCGGAGATCATCTTCTCTTCCGGATACTCCTTCCCGCAAACCGGACACTTCATAATTTTCGCCATAAGTTCATATACAATGGATATGCTTTCTTTTTGTCCTGCGCCTGGCGCCTGGCGCTTGGCATTTATCTTAACAATTTATCCATTCACCACTGCATCAGTTACCTATCCACCATCACCCTGCTGATGATCACCTCCTCCCCGGTCCTGATCCTGATAATATAGCAACCTTCGGGTGAGCCGGAAAGATCGAAGCCGCAAACCCGGTCACCCTTGCATTCACTGATGAGGATGGTTCTGCCGGTGATATCTGAGATTGTAACAGAGATGATATCCTGGTTTAGTCCGCGGGGATCGATAGAGAATGAACCCGGCGTCGGGTTGGGATAGATCCGGATGCTTTTTCCTGAATGATTCCCGACAGCCACTGTTGATGCAGCCTGGTCGACGGCAACCACCTGTGGTGTCAGGGTGCTCACCGTTACCGTGATCATTGCGATACGCGGGACATAGGTCGTATTTTGTGTGTAATCGGCCAGGATGGTACCGTTGCCGTTCCCGCCGTTTGTCACAGTGCACCAGGTCTCGCCGCTTACGGCGGTCCAGGTGGTGTTGGAGGTCACATTAAACTGGGTCGATCCTGCAGCCTCGTTGACATTCTGATAAGGAGGCGTGACAATCAGTATCGGTGCTGCACCGTCCTGGGTTACCGTTACCAGTACGGGGGTCAGGCTGCTTACTGTAACAGTAAGGGTTGCGACGCGGGGATTCACGGAGAGATTCTCCGTATAATCGGCAATGATGATCCCGTTTCCTGCACCGGAAGGAGTAACCGTACACCATGTGGCGTCAACGGTAACGGTCCAATTGGTATTGGAAGTGACATTAAAGCTGGCAGAACCTGCAGGTGCAGTTACGTTCTGGTTCGGCGGGGTGACGATGAGGATCGGCGCGGCGCCGGCCTGGGTTACGGTAACCTGGACAGGCGGCAGTCCGCTCACGGTAACAGTCAGCGTGGCTACACGCGGATTCACTGAAAGATTTTCCGTATAACCGGCAATGATCGATCCGTTACCCGAACCTGCAGATGTAACGCTGCACCAGGATGAATCAACGGTTACATTCCAGTTCGTATTTGAAGTCACTGTAAAGGAGGTCGAACCTGTTGGCGATGCCGGTACATTCTGGTTCAACGGAGTTACGATCAGGATGGGGGCGGCGCCCGCTTGTGTCACGGTTACCGATTGTGGGGCTTGTGAACCGGAGGTCAATGTAATTGTTGCGATCCGCTGATTAACGGTCATGTTCTCCTGGTATGTTGCCGTTAGCGTTCCGTTCCCGGTTCCTGTTGGGGTTACCGAGCACCATGTAGCCGGCGTAGAAGCCGACCATCCCGCATTGCAGGATACGCTGAAAGCGGTATTTCCTGCAGGCGATGCCGGAACATTCTGGTTGGAAGGGGTCACCGTCAGAAATCCCATCAGGTCCGTCTGCCAGAGTCCTCTGCCGTAAGTGGCAGCTTTCAGGCGGTTATTGGCCGGGTTGGCAGCATTATAATAGATATCCAGTTCCCTGACGTCGACAACAGGAAGACCGGTACTGAATGAGATCCAGTCCGGCATTGAAGCATCCTTGTAAAAAACGGCTGTTTTATTTCCGATGTAGAGTCCTTCATTGGTGTTTTTATCATAAACGATGGAGTTAATGGTTGATCCGGGAAGTGTTCCCGAGATGTTGGTCCAGGTGATCCCCTTATCGATCGACTTGTAAACCTTTGTTCCTGCCGTTGCGTAAATTGTATTCGCATCGGTAGGATGCGCAGCCATGTCTGTGATCGAGGATGCACTCGGTGAAGTGCAGGTTACCCAGGTCGGCGGTGTCGCCATGCTGTTGTCGGTTCTTTTCAGCACTGTTCCCCTTGATACATAAAGGACATTCGGATCGGCAGGGGATTGTTCCAGAACCGAGCAACTTGAAGTTTCCCCGGTAGAAATGGCTGTCCAGGTAATGGAAGGCGTACCTGCTGCCTTGACGTTCGTGGTCCTCCAGACATTCTGGAACCCGGCAAACATGGTATTGGGATCCGTTACATGAAGTATGTAAGGGGTAACCCAGGGTCCGGTTTCGGTGATGTTGTTTTTGATCATGAGGTATCCGGTTCCCGTCGTTCGCCGGATGCTGCCGTAATAAAGTTCCCCATAGCGGTAATTCGTATCACTGTAGTCGATGATGCATTCCATCCCGTCGCCGCCGATCACGGTCCAGAAGTATGAATCCCGGCTGGTGGCTGTACCGTTATCCTGGTATCCGTGAATTACCAGCCCCTGCTTCGTTGCGCTCTGACCAATTTTATAGATCTGGGAAATTGAAAGTCCCGAAGAAATGTCGCTCCAGGTCGTTCCTCCGTTACTGGTCGCATAGATCCCGCCATCACATCCCGTATAGAGATTTCCGTTGACCGGCGACCAGTCAAGGGAGTGAATATCGGCATGAACGGAAGGCGCACAGGATGACCCCCAGGAACTTCCTACCCAGTGCGTATTGATGGTCCAGGAGACCCCTGAATTCGTGGATTTCCAGATGTTCACCCCGCCGGTGTAAAGCGTGTTTGCATTGTTGGGATCAACGGCGATGCAGAGGTCATACCATGCCTGGCTGCTGGTTCCGCTGCCGTCACAGGCATAATCCATGATGTTCGGAGTGGTCGATTGGGTCGTAAAATTGAGACCGCTGTCGGTTGAACGGAGAAGTCCTGCAAACACACCATTGGTCATCAGCAGGTAAACGGTTGCAGGCTGGTTCGGGCTGACCCCGATGACCAGGCGGTTTCCGGTAATAACTCCGGATGTGATCTGGGTCCAAGAATCCCCAGTATTGGTGGAGCGGTAGAATTTCCCGTTTTCGGTGGCATAGACGATGGTCGGGTCGCCCGGCTTGAATTTAATGTCTTTATAATTGTTGGTATTGGCGGATTTCCGTGCCCAGGTGGCGCCGCCGTCCGTCGATTTATAGATGCCGCCAGCCGTAGCCGCAAGAATCATATTCGGATCGGAAGGATGACGGATCATCATTCCGACAGTCAAATTCCCCATTCCTGAATTGGAAACGCTCCAGGTTGTTCCGCCGTCGGTGCTTTTATAAACGCCCATTCCGGGTGCATCGCCGGCATCGCGGTCGCCTGTGCCGATCAGGATCTGGTTTGTATTGGTGGGATGAACAAGGATCGATGAAACCCCTAGTGTGGGAAGGTTTGTGATCAGGACGGTCCAGGTGGCGCCGGCGTCGGTGCTCTTCCAGAATCCGCCGGAAGGAGACCCGGTATAAATGGTATTGGCTGATACCGGGTCGAACCCTACACAGTTGATCCTGCCCAGTCCGTTCGGCTGATTGGTGCTGTTTGCCGGCAGTGAAACCGGCCCGACAACGCTCCAGTTTCCGCCGGGAGAGATCATCGAATGACTTTGCATGTAACGGTTATATTCCTGCAATTCTGAAGCAGGATCCGGCAGTTTTCCGTTCTGCTGAACCATGTCCTGGTGGATGTATTCCCACCGCTTGAACACCTTCCAGCCGTTTCCCTTGTAATCGGACCGCCCGGCCCAGTATTTTTCAAATGCGCTCTGCGTGGCATGAAATGGTGCATTGGGATCCTGCATCATGCTGATCCAGTAAGGATAATGAGCCGTGTCGCCCAGGGCCGGATCAGGGTACTGCTGCGATCTCGCCTGGTAGGATGCCAGTAGAATAAAAGAGAGGAAGAAAAAGACAAAGGAAAGTTTTTTCATGGGCTTGTTATTTCATTCACAAAATTAAGACAAATAACTTAGAAGGGAGTTGCCTGGAAGAAAGAATAACCTTATCAGTTTGTAAAGTTCATAAAGTTGCACTACTGCAACACTCCACCAACTCAATAGCTCAGATAATTAATTACACGAAACTCCACGAAGCCTGCCTGCCGGCAGGCAGGAAGACACGAAATTCCACGAAGAATATACTCACCACTTCACCAGTTCACCAGCTCGCCAGTTACTCATAGCATCCAATATACCTCGAAATCACCAGCCGCTGGATCTCCGAGGTTCCCTCACCGATCTGCAGCAGGCGCTGATCGCGGTAAAACCGTTCAATGTCGTAATCTTTCATCAGTCCGTACCCGCCATGAATCTGAACGGCTTCGTCGGCAACTTCCCGTGCGATCTCGGAGCAGTAAAGCTTTGCCATCGCAGCTTCCTTGGCAAATGGCTGATGGTTTGATTTCAGCCAGGCGCCTTTGTAAAGCAGGTTCCGTGCAAGCTCGATCTTGGTGGCCATATCGGCCAGCTTGAACGCATTGATCTGGAATGTGGCGATGGGTTTTCCGAATTGCTTCCGGGCCTTTGCATAGGTCATCGCCATTTCGAATGCTCCCTGGGCCAGTCCAAGTCCCATGGCGGCAATGGCCAGGCGGCCGCTGTCGAGCGTGTTCAGCATGATCTTTGACCCTTCGCCGCGGGCGCCGAGCAGGTTGGATTCAGGAACCCTGCAATCCTCAAAAAAGAGCTGTGCCGTATCCGATGCACGCCACATCATCTTTCCGTGCATGGGAACCCGTTTAAACCCGGGCGTGTCGGCATCGACAAGGATCGTAGAAAATTCTTTCTGCCCGTCCACATTTCCGGTCACGACCTGGACCGTCGCTCCCTTGTTGATGGAAGATGATCCGTTCGTGATAAATATCTTCGATCCGTTGATGATCCAGTGTCCGTCCTCCAGGCGTGCCGTGGATTTGGTGGCGCGTGAATCGCTGCCTGCATCCGGCTCCGTCAGCCCGAATGCCCATGTGGCATCACCGGTCGAGAGCATCGGCAGGTACTTCTGCTTCTGTTCTTCCGTCCCATAATTCATGATCGGGCCGATGCCAAGCGAGATGTGGGCCGCAAGTGTCGCCGCCTGCGAGCTGTCAACCCGCGCAAGCTCTTCCACTGCGATCGCATAGGCGAGTGTATCCAGGTCGAGCCCGCCATATTCGGCTGCCGTTCGAAGACCGAAAAAACCCAGCTCGCCCATGCGTTTGGTAAGCGGGATTGAGAATTCTGCCTTTTCATCCAGTTCCTTTGCAACGGGTTTGATCTCGCGTTCAGCAAAATCCCGAACCGTCTTCCGGATCATATCATGCTCTTCAGTGAGGTACATAATTTATTTTTTAAAATGAATACTTGTTCTTTCCAGATATTTATAAAATCAGTTTGCCACTGGTTCTGCAAAGGTCGTTGAAACCATTCCGCAGGCCTTCGCGAAAGCTTTCTTATCTGTAATTCCTGATTCTTCTTTGCTCTCTGCAAAGGCGATCAGGTTTTCCGTCGCAAGGTTTCCCAGCATCTCTTTCCCGCTCATGGGGCATCCTCCATACCCGCCGATCACCGAATCAAACCTCCGGCAGCCTGAATCATAGGCAGCCTGGATGCTCTCCTGCCAATCTTCATTGGTTGTATGAAGGTGAAGCCCGAATTCAATGGAAGGAAATTCCGGGATCAACGTTGAAAATACCTTCCTGATCAGTTCAGGACCGATCGGGATGGCAACATTCGAGAGCGGAATGATCTTAACTCCCATTTTCTTCAGCATGTTAATCCGGGCCAGCAAAAGGTAGACGTTCCATGGATCTCCGTATGGGTTCCCGAAGGCCATCGAAATGTAGATGACGGGCTCTTTGCCGGTCCGGGCGCAGATGTTGAGAATATCATCGACGGTCGCGAACGCTTTTTCAATGGTGGTGTTCAGGTTCAGCTTTAAGAATCCCGACGAGATCGAAAAAGGGTAGGAGATGTGTGTGATCTCTTTGACCTCCGAAATCATTTCAGCCCCTTTTGTATTGACCACAAGTACCATCCGGTTTGACCGGGTTCCTGAAAAATCAACCTGCCGGATCACATCTAGGGTATCTGCCATCTGCGGGATCAGCCCTGGTGAAACAATGCTTCCGACCTCCACCGTATCGAACCCTGTCTTAAAAAGCTGGCTGATATAGCTGGCTTTTTTTTCTGTCGGGATGACATGGTGAAGACTTTGCATTCCTTCGCGCGGTGATTCGATGATTTTCATTTTCGCCTAAGCTCTCCCGGTTAATGATTTGGGGATCCTTCCGTTCCGGATCGACTCGGAGCGGAGCCTCCGTCCGACGATCCGTTCCACCATCGTTCCGATCTCCAGCACCTTGTCAACATCCAGCTGTGTATCGATGCCCATTTCATCCATCATCACAACCATGTCCTCAGTGGAATTCAGACCCACAATATTCGGGTCCTTGTAATAATAATCACCGGTTCCGGATACAGGAACGCCGCTGACGAAATTTGCCGGCTGTCCGCCGATGCCGCCCATGGTGCTTTCATAGTTGACCATCCCGGCCTGCAGGGCAGCCAGGACATTGGCAAGCCCCCAGCCGCGCGTGGTATGAAAATGAACGATCTGCTTCTCCGGTCTTGGAATGGCATCCAGCAGCATCGAATAATACTGGTAAACGCGATCGGGTGTGGCAGATCCGTCATGGTCGGCATGCTCCACATCGTTGGCCCCGATCTCGAACCAGCGTTTGGCAAATTCAACGGCTTTCGACATCTCCGTGGGCCCTTCAATCGGGCAACCCCAAATGGTGCTCACCGTGCCGTTCACCTTCAACCCGGCTTCCCGTGCCATGGGTACATATTTTTCGGCCATGGCCCAATAATCTTTCAGGCTGAGTCCCAAATTTTTCCGGTGATGAGATTCACTGGTCGAGACCATCAGCAGGATCCTGTCCGGTCCCCAGCCCTCTTTCTTCGCCTCTATGGCACGTTCGATGGCCTTTTCACGGATGGTGATGGCCGTAAGCGAAACCTTATCAATCAGGTCAGCGACCTTTTTACTCGACCGGAGGCTTTTCAGCACACTATCAGCATCCCTGAACTGCGGCATCCCCTGGGGATTTCCGAGGTTGGTCACTTCGATGTGACGGAATCCCGCCAGTATCAGCTGTTCGGCAAGCCATATCTTTGCTTCGGTAGGGATGAAGGTCTCTTCATGCTGAAACCCGTCCCTGACTGTTATATCACCAATGGTTACTTTTTTCGGATAATTCATATTATTGACAATTGGATTTTAAAATTTCATTTCCGGGATCTCGCCTTCCACGATCAGCGTACCTTCTGTCGCCTTTTTGATTTCCTCAACACTCACGCCTGGGGCCCTTTCAACCAGCCGGAAGCCTTGCGGTGTTACGTCCACGACTGCCAGGTCTGTAATGATCCGCTTTACACATCCGACACCTGTCAGCGGCAGCGTACATTTTTTCAGGAGCTTCGAATTTCCATCTTTGTCGGTATGCGTGGTTGCAGCAATGATGTTCTTTGCCGCTGCTACAAGGTCCATCGCGCCACCCATGCCCTTAACCAGCTTGCCAGGGATCTTCCAGCTTGCTATATCACCCTCTTCCGAAACCTCGAACGCGCCCAGTACCGTGAGGTCAATGTGTCCTCCCCGGATCATTGCAAAACTTGCCGAAGAATCGAAAAATGCTGCACCTGGCATGGCTGTGATCGTCTGCTTTCCCGCATTGATCAGGTCGGGGTCGACATCAGCGGCTTCAGGGAAGGGGCCGATACCGAGAAGACCGTTTTCCGATTGAAGGGTGACCTCCATGCCTGCGGGGATATAATTTGCCACCAACGTGGGGATGCCGATGCCAAGGTTTACATAATACCCATCGTGCAGCTCCTGCGCGATCCTCTTTGCGATTCCATCTTTATCTAAAGCCATGTTTATTTAAGATTAACAATTTTTCTTTTCATTGCGAGGACTCCGAGTACTCGGGGGACGAAGCAATCCCCTTAATTAATATAACTTTCCTTGTCATTGCGATTCCGCCGCAGGCGGAAGAAGCAACCTCTATCAATAAAACAACTTTTTTTCACCACATTAGGCACAATAGTTCACAATAGTTCTTCGTGTCCTTCGTGTCTTCTTCGTGTACCTTCGTGTTTAAATTTTTTCACCACAGATTTACACTGATTTTCACAGATTTGTCACAGATTATTTTCTCTGACCTCCGACCTCTGATTTCTGACTTCGTTATTTTACCAAAGATTTCACAGATTACACAGAAAATTTCGCTATTTCGCCATTTCGCTATTTAACTTCTGACCGTCCTGAACTCAATCCTCTTCTCATAATTGATTCCCTGGAAGATCCTGTGCACATAGATCCCTGGTGTATGGATGTGGTTCGGGTCGAGCGTACCAAACGGCACCAGCTCCTCAACTTCTGCAATGGTGATCTTCCCCGCCGTTGCCATGGCCTGGTTGAAATTGTTCGCAGTTTTATTGTAGATCAGGTTTCCGTGCGTATCGCCGATCTTCGCCTTGACAATCGCAAAATCAGCCGTCAGCCCCATTTCCATCAGGTGCATCTTGCCGTTGAATTCCCGCACTTCTTTGGTCCCCTGGACCTCTGTTCCGTATCCGGCAGGGACATAAAACGCAGGAATTCCGGCGCCGCCTGCGCGGATCCGTTCGGCCAGCGTTCCCTGCGGGATCAGTTCGACCTCCAGTTCTCCGCTGAGTAGCTGACGCTCGAACTCCTTGTTTTCCCCGACATAGGAGGCCATCATCTTTTTCATCTGGTGCTTCGCGAGGAGAACTCCGAGACCGAAACCATCCACCCCAGCATTGTTGGAGATGCAGGTAAGTCCCTTGATGTTCGTGGCGGCCAGCGCCTTGATGCAGTTCTCGGGGATCCCGCACAGGCCGAATCCCCCGAACATCACCGTCATGTTATCCGTGATACCGCGGATGGCTTCATTTGCGTCTTTAACAACTTTAATCATGATTCTGGATTTTCTGATTCTTCAATTTTTTCAAGAATGATCAATGCCTTGGTTGATTCCACTCGGTCATTTACTGCAACGTTGATCTTAGTTACGATGGCATCGGAAGGAGAGACGATGGAATTTTCCATTTTCATCGCTTCAATGATGAGAAGAAGTTCTCCCTTCTTCACCTGTTTGCCTTCCTCCACAAATATTTTGATCACCTTCCCGGGCATCGGCGAATGAACTTCGTTGCTGTGTCCTCCGGAGGATTCATACCGTTCTGCCTCCATGGATCCGGTAAGGAAATCCTGCCGGTTCATTTCAAAAATGTGCCCGCCGAAACTGATAAATCCTTTTTTGCCGTCTTCATGCGAAACCCGGATGGCATGCGGAATTCCCTTCAGCGCAAAGCGCAGTGCAGATGCATCGCCTGAAAGCTTCCGGATGTTGTACGATTCATCAGCTATGGTGAATACAAACTCCGGATCCTTTGCAGCCTTTATCCCGATCTTATAAACCTCTTCTCCTGACTTCACGTTTAAATGCATCTCCTCCCTCCAGAACCCGACCGAGGTCCAGGGATCGGCCGGCCTGCGTGAAACATGGGCTTCATCCCTGTTCACAAGCGTGAAAAGAAGGTATCCTAAGAGCGGCAGATGCACCGGAACCTGTTCCTTTTCCTTCAGGATCCCTGCAAGGATATCCCGAGTATGGGCATCGCAGAATTTCGTGGAGATCGAATTGCTCGTGAAGGCTTCACTCCTGAGAATTCCAGATAAGTATGGGATGTTGGTTTTTATTCCATGGATGTGATAATCCTGCAATGCCGAGATCATCCGCAGGGTTGCCTCTTCACGGTCAATGCCCCAGGTCACAAGTTTGCAGATCATCGGGTCGAACGAGCTTTTAATCTCGGTATCGGCCGTGATTCCCTTGTCGATCCGGATAAAATCACCGGAAGGTTCGGCATAAAGTGTCATTTTGCCCGGCGAAGGCCTGAAATTATGTTCAGGATCTTCAGCATAGATCCTGCACTCAATGGCATGGCCGTTCTGGCTGAGTTCTTCCTGTTTAAACGGTAATGGATATCCTTCCGCAACCCGGATCTGCTCTTCCACCAGGTCAACTCCGGTCACCAGTTCGGTCACCGGGTGTTCAACCTGGACGCGGGTATTCATCTCGAGAAAATAAAAATTGAGCTGGTTGTCCACAAGAAACTCAATAGTGCCGGCGTTGCTGTAACCGATCTCTTTGCCGATCTTCACCGCGGCCTCACCCATTTTCTTCCGCAGCTCCGGAGTCAGGGTGGGGGAGGGCGATTCCTCGATGATCTTCTGGTAACGCCGCTGGATCGAACATTCGCGTTCGAACAGGTGGATCACATTTCCGTGGTTGTCGCCCAGGATCTGCACCTCGATGTGGCGGGGATCATCAAGGTATTTTTCAAGATAGATGGTGTCGTCGCCGAAATAGGCCAGTGCCTGTCGAGCCGTCGATTCGAGCGCTTCATCCAGTTCGGCCTCGTCGTGAACGATCCGCATGCCTTTGCCTCCGCCGCCTGCGGCAGCTTTCAGCAATACCGGGAACCCGATCTTGCTCTTTGCCTTCAGCAGTGTTTCCAGTTTTCCGGTAAGCCCTTCCGTCACCGGAACTCCTGATTTCTTGACAAACTCACGGGCCGATATTTTGTTCCCCATGATCCGCATGGCATTCGATCCGGGACCGATGAAGATGATCCCGGCTTCGTCGCAGGCATCCACGAACAGCGGATTTTCCGCAAGGAATCCGTAACCCGGGTGAATGGCCTGGACGCCCGATTCCTTTGCCACTTCAATGATCTTCGGGATGTTCAGGTAGGTTTCGCTGAGCTCGACCTCCCCGATGCACCATGCCTCGTCGGCTTCCTTTACATGCAGCGAATCCCGGTCGATCTCCGAGTAAATGGCCACCGTGGTGATGCCCATCTTCCGTGCCGTCCGCATGATCCGTACGGCGATCTCCCCGCGGTTTGCGATCAGTATCCTGGTGATCTTTGTCATCCTTTTTATTTTATTTATTGGAAACCCACTTCGGCTTCCGTTTTTCAAGAAACGCATTCATCCCTTCCTGTCCCTCTTCCGATGCCCGGATCTCGGCAATCATCCTGGCCGTATATTCATAGGCCTCTTTCAGGGTCAGGTGGTTGCATATCTCATGGATCAGCACCTTGCCCTGCTTCATCGCCTCCGGCCCGCTGCTCCTGAGGTTTGTGATGACCTCGGCAACCTTTTCTTCGATCAGTTCCGCTGGCAGCGATTTATTTACCAGCCGGAAACGCTCGGCCTCCTTTCCGTCGATCCGGCGCCCGGTCAGCATCAGTTCCCTCGTGCCATACTCCCCGACACGTTTTACAACATAGGGCGATATGCAGGCGGGGATGATCCCGATCTTCACCTCGCTGAGTGAAAAATAGGTCGTATCGGTGCAATAGGCAAAGTCACAGGCCGATAAAAGTCCGTTCGCACCCCCGAGTGCAACCCCGTGCACGACTGCGATCGTGGGTTTCGGGCATGTATAGATCGTTTCAAAGCATTTCGAAAGCAGAAGGCTCTCCTGGTAATTCTGCTCATAACTGTTTTGGGAAACGGTCTTCATCCACTGCAGGTCGACACCGGCACAAAAGGATTTGCCCTTGCCTCGCATTACGATGCACAGGATCTCCGGCCCGTCCGCATTTTCAAATACTTCCGTAACCTCCCTGAGCATGGTTTCGTTGAAGGCGTTGTGGATCTCCGGCCGGTTCAGGGAAAGCGTAAGTATCCCGTGATCCAGCGTGGTTTCTATCGTTTCAAAGGTTCGCATAACATTACATTCTGAAGACTCCGTACTGGGTTTTTTCATAATTCCTGTTCCTCGAAATGGCGATGGAGAGCCCGAGGATCTTCCGCGTATCCACCGGGTCGATGATGCCGTCGTCCCAGAGCCGTGCGGTGCTGTAGTAGGC
The DNA here is from genome assembly GCA_026391805.1 of Bacteroidota bacterium. Taxonomy (GTDB): domain Bacteria; phylum Bacteroidota; class Bacteroidia; order Bacteroidales; family FEN-979; genus FEN-979. Next base: position 22,516 of record JAPLDJ010000010.1, read on the forward strand.
AGAACCTTCCACCTCGTATTTTTTCAGGATGGTCTGCAGCATCTTTTCCCGTTCTTCCGGCAATAAGGCCTTTCCCTGTGCCCGCAGCTGGTCCTCCTTGACGGTAATAAGCACATTGGCCGCCTGCTCGCCGCCCATCACCGAGATCTTTGAGTTCGGGTACATGAAGAGAAGTCGCGGCTCATAGGCTCTTCCGGCCATGGCATAATTTCCTGCGCCGAACGAACCGCCGAAGATGACCGTGAACTTAGGAACGTTTGCATTGGCAACGGCATGGACGAATTTTGCGCCGTCGCGGGCTATGCCCCGGTGCTCGTATTCTTTTCCCACAATGAATCCTGTGATGTTTTGCAGGAAGAGGAGGGGGATCGACCGGCTGGTGCAAAGCTGGATAAAATGGGCGGCTTTCAGGGATGTTTCGCTGAAAAGAACGCCGTTGTTGGCTAGGATCCCGACAGGAAACCCCATGATGTGGGCGAAACCGGTCACCAGGGTGGGGGCATACCGTTCCTTGAATTCATGGAACTTGCTCCCGTCAACGATCCGGGCGATGATCTCGCGCGAATCGACCGGCTTTTTAAGATCGATTGGCAGGATACCGTAAAGCTCTTCGGCATCGTAATAGGGTTCTTCCGAAGGAATGACATCCATCGGCTGGTACTCGTTTCGCCGGATCGATTCAAAGATGTTCCTGCAGATACGGATGGCATGGGTGTCGTCTTCTGCAAGGTGATCGGCAACACCGGATATCGTGGTGTGAACCTCGGCGCCGCCCAGCTCTTCCGCCGTGACTTCCTCGCCGGTAGCAGCTTTCACCAGCGGAGGCCCGCCGATAAAGATGGTGCCCTGGTTCCTTACAATGATCGTCTCGTCACTCATGGCCGGGACATAGGCCCCGCCGGCCGTACAGGAGCCCATCACCACGGCGATCTGCGGGATTCCTTTGGATGAAAGCCTTGCCTGGTTGAAAAAGAAGCGTCCGAAATCATACTTGTCGGGAAATACATTGGCCTGCTCGGGCAGGAACACACCCCCCGAATCCACCAGGTAAACGCAGGGAAGATGGTTCTCCATAGCGATCTCCTGCGCACGTACATGCTTTTTGATGGTCTCCTTCACATACGTTCCGCCCTTCACCGTTGCGTCATTGGCGATGATCATGGTCTCCTTTCCATGGATCACCCCTATGCCTGTTATAATCCCGGCAGCGGGAAATTCATTCTCGTACAGGCCAAAGGCTGCAAGCGTCGAAAGCTCGATGAAAGGCGTATTCCGGTCAACCAGCAAATCGATCCTCTCCCTTGCCAGGAGCTTTCCCCGCTCCTTGTGCCGTGCAACCGACTGGGGAGGGCCGCCGCGGCGGACTTTCGAAAGGGTCTCTTTGAATTCCGCAAGTATGCGCAGGTAATCCTCCCTGTTTTTCAGGAATTCGCTGCCTTTCACGTCAATCTTGCTTTCCAGTCTGAACATCGGTGGTGGTGGTTAAATGATAAATACAGGCAATAATAAAAGTATGTAGATGGTTTTATCTGTTAGATGTGATGTGTGATGTGTGATGTGCGATGGTCGATGTAAAAGGAGTTGTGCGAGTTTTATTGAGATTAAGCGCAGAGTACGGGCAAAAAATGCTCATTCAGCATAAGCATCTCTTTATCAGCCGAGGCAAAATAGTGATAGTCTTCGGTATGTGCCGACATTATCGAGATCATGTCGGCCCTGACTGAAGATGCGTACATGATCGTCTGCTTGGCGTAACCCTGTGAGAATACCGACTGGTCTTCCTTCACCCGCTTCATCCTGATCCCGTTCGATTCAAAGGTTTTTGTCGCTTCTTCAATGTTTTTCAGCAATTGTTCCGGCCATTCATATCCCGGCTTATAGATGGAGTAGAGATGGATTTCCGTGTTGTAGAGACCTGTGAATAACAGGGCAGCATTGATCTCCTTTTTAAAATCGGTATGACTGCTCACCGGCATGACCATAAGACGGAAGTTTTCTATGAGCGGAGAATGTTTCTGGACAACCAGTGCAGGAATACAGACCTTGTTGACCAGCTTCAGGATATCGGCTCCGAGGAAGTGCTGCCTGATGCCATGAACCCCGTGCGTGCCGATGACCATGAGGTCGTATCCGTGGTCGCAGGAGGCTTGCGGGATAATCTCGTAGATCGACCCTTCCTTGATCAGGATTTCGCATTCCTTCCCGGTTGCTTCCTTGACCTCGGCAGCAGCCCTGGTAAGCTGGTCTTCGACCTCAATCAGGGAAGGCGATTTATCATTCAGGACATGCAGCAGCGCAACGCTGGTGCCCGCTTTCTTTGCAATGATCTCCGCCTGGCGAATGGCCTTTAACGCAACATCGGTCAGGTCGGTCGGAACAAGAATGGGTTTATTCATACCTATAGTTTATCAGGGATGGAAAACAAAAATAATACAATTTGTGAAAGATTCTAAATCCGGGGAAAAATCCTCCCGGTGATCTTTTTCCGCTCTTATGGCTCTGAAAGAGCCTCATCTCAATAACCATGTGCAAAGCACATGGTATTTATGCCGGCGTTCCTTTAACAATGCTGAAGTTAAAAACCGGGTGGCCGAACGTCCCCATAAGCCTGATCCAGATCGGAAGCAGCTGCTCCGTTCCGCGGGCGTTGGTGATGTCTCCCAGGTCGATGATATTCTGATCCTTCCATCCGAAGGCGTTCAGGAGGTTTTTAACCTCTCCCTTGGCCCCGGCATCGTTCCCGCACATGAAGACGGAATGGTCCCCCGGAACCACCGATGGATTGACCATCAGGTGGGCATTCATCGTGTTCAGGCTCTTAACTACCCTGGCTTCCGGAAATTCCCGCTGGATCATTTCGCCGAGCGAATCGGTGTTGCAAACCCATAACGAGGGAGGCATCCCTTTTGAAAAATCAAGCGGGTTGGCGATATCGAGCACCACTTTGCCCTTCAGGTTTTCCCGGCCGGCATTTTCCAGTGCACTGACGGCGCCAAAACCGCTGGTGGCGTTAATGATCAGCTCTCCGAACGCGGCGGCTTCAACTTGTGTGGCCAGTTTTACCTCCGGATGCATCGGCAGCCAGTCGCCGATGGCCGGTCTTCCCATTGCATCCTTGCCTTTCGTGGCCACTGTTTTTTCAATGTTCCTGGTTCCTAAAATGACTTCATGTCCCAGCGACACCAGCTTCTCCGCCAGCGCCTGCCCGACCATTCCTGTTCCTAAAATTGCTATTTTCATGTTGTTGGTTGTTAGTTGTTAGTTGTTCATTGTTCGCCTGGCGCTATGCGCCTTTCGCTATTTCGATACTTCGCTTATCGCTATTTATTATTCACCACAGATTACACAGATTTTCACAGATTATATTACCAGACTTATAACTTATGAGGTATGTCTTATGTCTTTTTACCAGTTAACCACGATATCTCCGTGCAAATATAGGTTCAGAACGAAACAATGTCAATATTATTTAGAAAAAATTTAAATAAAGAAAATTCTCTACGCTGTTATAAAAATAGCTAAAATTGTCACTTTGTCATGAAAAAGCCGGGACGAAGCTACGACGAACACACAACGAAGGATCGACGAAGGATCGACGAAGGCATGAAAATGCCGGATATGTCATTTTGGCAACACTAAACATCCAATCTTGTCCGAGGACATTAGATAGTTTGTCCATATAAAGGCAGGGCTATTGATAATGTCTTTATTGAACGCCTGTGGCGGAGTGTCAGGTACGAAAATGTTTATCTACACGCCTATTCAGATGGGCTTGAACTTTACCGGGGATTGGATGAATACTTTGATTTTTATAATAATGTTCGGGTCCATCAGGGGTTGGACTACAGCATTCCCCGGAAAATGTATTTCCAGGCTCAATCCCTTTACACACCAATATTCTTTAACTTTTTTGTCCTAAAAATGGGGGTAAGTTTATTCTGATGCATTTACACTACCAAAAAGAAACCTTTTCAAATCAGGTTAGTAATAAATATATTTACTCGTGTAGTGGGATGTGTCTTTCACATTATACACTTCGGTCTCATAAGCTGAAATTGGTTTGCCTAAACTATCATAAGTATAAATGAATGTCTCTTCTCGGCTATTGCCACCTGAGATGGTTCTTATTGATATAACATTGTTCTTCCCATAGAATTGTTGACGACCAAACCCACTAGAAACTGTATAAGGGAAGCATAACGAAGAAATTGGATTGATTTTGTTATCGTAGGTTGATTCAATGTTCAAAATCGGAGTCCCAGACACATCATAATTATATACCTTTTCCATAGTTACATTTCCTACATTATCGTAGGTAAATACTGATATTTGAGTCAACTGATTACTTTGATGACTTTCTATACTTGTGATAAATTCACCCGTGTATGTATATGTTTCACTACCGGAAGAGTAGAACATGCCATCAACATAAGTGGTGATTGTAGCTGAAGTATACTTACCATCACTATTAATGGAATAATCGACATGCGTTTCGATAGCATACTCCGACCACGGCTCTTGGCACGCATAACTCGTAACCTGACCAGATGAATTCCTTGCGTATGAGTAGATAGAACATGTGTACGGATTACGGAATACGACCCATATTGTGTATATCCGCTTTGCATTATCATACATGAATTCTACTGTTTCACTATCGGCTGGGAAGTAATTAACTTTAAAGTTGAGTTCTCCGCTTAAATTAACGGTGGTATTTGGTACTGGGGATTCAGTTTTTTTATTACATGACCAAATGAAACAGATAAGAAAAAAAAATAGTAATTGAGGCAGGATGTTCGTTTTCATAGTAACGTTTTTTTATGTGTTTATGAAAATTGACTTGCCTAACATATCCCAAATATACAAAAATTATTTATTGAAACACAGAGAATCACGGATTCTTTGAATAAGAAAGGGGAGCAATGATGTAAAAAAATGGGAATAAAAACAAAAACAGTTAGCCACATTTACAGCAGCTAACTGATTATAAGCAATTTATGTGACCCCGGCGGGATTCGAACCCACGACCCACAGCTTAGAAGGCTGTTGCTCTATCCAACTGAGCTACGGGGCCAATTCAATTACGAATTACGAATTTCTATTCTCGATCTCAGTATTTAGTCGGCAGTCAGCAGTCAGCAGTCAGCAGTCTGCAGTTAGCAGTCAGCAGTCAGCAGTCAGCAGTCAGCAGTTAGCAGTCCTAAGATTCAACTGAAAAGAGGGTGCAAATTTAGCGAAAAATCTCTTTAATGCAAGGATGGAGCCATAAGGGGATTTATTGGATTTACGATTTACGATTTTTTTTATTGCGAGGAGTACAACGACGAAGCAATCCCCTTAAATCCTTATCCTGACTTGTCATTTCGAAGCACGCAGTGCTGAAGCAATCCCTTTCATCAGTAGTCCGCTGCAAGCAGACGAAGCAACCTCCTTCTTCAAATCATGGATCCTTCGCTGTTATCTTTTTTATTGAACACGGAATACACGGATAAAACGGACCATCATGTTCCGTTCATTCCGTGATTTCCGTGTTCAAATTACCTTTTCCGTCTATTACCTGATCCTGGGTTTTCGTGTAATAGCTTTTTACCACAAAGGCCACAAAAAATTTATAACTCACCAGTTCACCAGTTCACTAATTCACCACTTCACTACCTGATCTTAATATCTTTTTTTCATAATTATCGCTGAAAATCCTACTTTTGTAAAGAGAAAAAGAACCGCCATGAGGATCCTGAAAGAAAGAACGGCTGCCCTGGTGATCGATATCCAGGAACGCCTGTACCCATTCATTTTTGAGAATGAAAAGCTTACGAAGAATGTGACCATGCTGATCGAAGGATTGAAGATCATCGGCATCCCGATCTTTGTTACGGAACAGTATGTGAAAGGACTGGGTCCTACGATCGAGCCGGTGGCGAATGTTCTCGGAACACATCCCCGGATCGAGAAAATGGCCTTTAGCTGCTGCGATGAGCCGCGGGTGATGGAAGGCATTGCCGTTACCGGGAAAGAGAACATCATCCTGGCCGGTATCGAAAGTCATGTCTGCGTGTTTCAAACCGCCATCGATCTCAAACGGAACGGTTATCAGCCCGTGGTGGTCGAAGATTGTGTTTCTTCCCGCCGTGAGAACGACAAACGGATGGCCATCGAACGCTTGCGGCACGAAGGCGTGATCATAACAACCTGCGAATCCATCCTCTTTGAACTGCTGAGGTATTCGGGAACGGAGCAGTTCAGAGGCATTTCGAGACTCGTAAAATGATTACGGATTTTGAGTTTATAAAATTTATAAAGTTTTTGTTTTACCACAGATTACACGGATTACACAGATTTATTTATTACTTTGTTACTCTGTCACTCTGTTACTTTGTCACTGATAAAAATTTCGCTATTTGATTACAGATGACCATTGATGAAATAAACAACATAACTGAACCTGACAACGAGAACCCGGAACTGGAATCGGGTGAGCTGAGGGGCACGATCCATTTATCGTCCATGTACAAGAACTGGTTCCTGGATTATGCTTCATATGTGATCCTTGAACGTGCGGTACCGGAGGTGATGGACGGGCTCAAACCGGTCCAGCGGCGCATCCTCCATGCCATGAAGGAACTGGATGACGGCCGTTACAACAAGGTGGCCAACATCATCGGTCATACCATGAAATACCATCCCCACGGGGATGCATCGATCGGGGATGCGCTGGTACAGCTTGGACAGAAAGAGCTCCTGATCGATACCCAGGGGAATTGGGGCAATGTGCTTACCGGCGACAGCGCCGCGGCCGCGCGGTACATCGAGGCACGCCTTTCGAAATTCGCGCTTGAAGTGCTTTTCAACCCGAAGACCACCGTCTGGAAAGCCTCCTACGACGGCAGGAACAAAGAACCGGTAGCGCTTCCTGTTAAATTTCCGCTCCTCCTGGCGCAGGGCGTGGAAGGGATTGCCGTAGGGCTTGCATCCAAGATCCTTCCGCATAATTTTATTGAACTGATCGACGCCTCCGTCAACATCCTCCAGGGAAAAGAGTTTGAGATCTACCCGGATTTCCTTACGGGCGGATTTGTGGATGTATCAAAATACAACGACGGGATCCGGAGCGGGAAGATCCGCCTGCGCGCAAGGATGAGCCAGGTGGATAAAAAGAACCTGGTGATCACGGAAATTCCTTATGGAACAACGACAAGTTCCATTATCGACTCCATTCTTGCAGCCAATGAAAAAGGAAAGATCAAGATCAAAAAGATCGATGACAATACTTCCCAGAATGTCGAGATCCTGATCCAGCTGATGCCGGGAGTTTCACCGGACACCACCATGGATGCACTATATGCCTTTACCGACTGCGAGGTTTCCATTTCGCCCAACGCCTGTGTCGTTGAAAAAGGGAAGCCCAGCTTCATGGGGGTCAGCGAAATCCTCCGGATCTGTACCGCATCAACGCTTGAACTGCTGCGCTGCGAGCTCGAGATCAGGAGGGAGGAACTGAAGGAACAGCTTCATTTTGCTTCTCTTGAAAAGATATTTATTGAAAAAGAGATCTATGAAGGGATCAAGAAATGCAAGACAACAGAGGAGATCGACAAGGCCATTCTGAAGGGATTCAAACCCTTTAGCAGCTTGCTGATCCGCCCCATCATCGAAGATGACCTTCACCGGCTCCGGAAGATTCCCATTGAGCGGATCTCGAGATTCAATTCCGACAAGGCCGACGAAACGATCCGCGACATTCAGACCAACATCGAGGAGGTTGAAAATCACCTGGCGCACCTGGTCGATTATGCGATTGAATATTTCCGGCAGATAAAAAAGAAATACGGAAAAGGGCGCGAGCGGAGATCGGAGATCCGGAATTTTGATACCATTGAAGCCGTCAAGGTCGCAGCAGCCACGCAGCGCCTCTATGTCAACAGGGAAGAGGGATTTGCCGGAACCTCACTGCGGAAGGACGAATTTGTTTCAGAATGTTCCGACATCGACGAGCTCATTGCTTTCCGCCAGAACGGAACGTTCATCGTGACCAAGGTCAGCGACAAGGTTTTTGTCGGACAGGAGATCATCCACATCGCTGTCTTCAACAAGAATGACGAACGGACCGTTTACAACCTGATCTATCGCGACGGAAAGAACGGCAAGATCATGGTGAAGCGGTTCAATGTGCTTGGCGTGACACGCGACAAGGAATATTTCGTTACAAAGGGAACGCCCGACTCAAAGGTGCTTTACTTTACCGCCAATCCGAACGGGGAGGCGGAGATCATAAGGGTTGACCTCAAACCCAAACCCAGGCTGAAAAAGCTCAATTTCGATTTTGATTTTACAGAAGTGGCGATCAAGGGTCGCGGGGCGATGGGGAACATCCTCACAAAATACGGCATACGGAAAATTGAAAAGCGGCAGGAAGGGGTTTCAACGCTCAGCTCGCGTCAGATCTGGTATGATGACACCGTGAAACGGCTCAACACTGAAGATCGGGGCATCCCCCTGGGCGATTTTTCAGGCCCCGACCGCATCCTCACCATCATGCAATCGGGCCATTACCGGCTGACTTCCTTCGACCTCAGCTCCCATTTCGATGAGGACATGATCCACATCGAAAAATATGATCCGGAAAAAATCTATACAGCCATTTATGAAGATACGAAAACGAAGTTCTTTTACGTTAAACGTTTCCAGGTCGAAAGTACCGAGCGTAAGATGGATTTCGTCGGGGAAGAGGAAAAGAACAGGCTGGTGCTGCTTTCCTGCGACAAGTACCCGAAACTCCAGGTCCTTTTCGACATGAAGCAGAAGACCAAAGGCGCTGAAAAGGAAGAGATCCTGGTGCATGAATTCATCGGCGTGAAAGGCTTTAAGGCTAAAGGTAAGAGGATCACAGTGCATCCTGTCAAGAAAGTGGAGCTACTGGAGCCGCTTGTTGTTGAGGAACCGATCGTTGTTGACTTTACTGAGATCGGAGGCCTGAAGACGGAAGATGGAGAATTGATGATGGAGGAAGGAGTTCAGATGCCGGAGACAGAAGATGATGTTTCAGGGACGTTTGATGAAATCGTTGTTGATCTGACAAAGAAAACGAAAAAAAAGGCAAAGCAGCCAAAAACTGAAAAGGAAGAGACAGCAAAGGTCGTGGTTTGGGAGGATGTAAAGAAAGAAAAGAAAGAAAAGGAAGAAAAGGAAGAAAAGATCAGACCGAAGGTTAAATCCAAAGAAAAAGAAAAGGAAGAAGAAAAAGAAAAACCAAAAGAAAAAGGCAAGGGAGATCAAAAACCGGCAAAGAAAGGCGGCGATAAGAAAACGGATGAGCCGGGGGATGCGGTGCAGATGGAATTGCCACTATAAATAGCGAAAAGCGCTTAGCGCCTTGCGCCTTGCAAAAAACGAAATGACGGACGATAAAATTGTAAAAATTTGTGAAGATGTTTCCTGGATCGGGGTGCTGGATCCGGATATTGTGACGTTTGATATCGTGATGGAGACCCGGTACGGGACCACCTATAATTCCTATTTTATCAATGCAGAGAAGAAAGTGGTTGTGGAAACGGTGAAGGAGCCTTTCTGGGACACTTACCTTGCGAAGCTGAAAACCGTTGTCGATCCTGTTGATATCGATTACATTGTGATGAACCATACCGAACCGGACCATTCCGGCTGTCTTGGTAACCTTTTGAAAATTGCCCCGAATGCAACGGTGGTTTCGAGCGGGAACGGCATCCGCTACCTCAGGGACCTTCTTGGATTTGATTTTCCGAACCTCGTGGTGAAGGATGGCCAGGGACTGGACCTGGGAAACAAGAAGCTGCAGTTCATGGGCGCTGCCAACCTTCACTGGCCCGATTCGATGATGACCTACCTGTGGGATGACAAGCTGCTGTTCACCTGCGATATTTTCGGTGAGCATTACTGCACTGATGCCGTTTTCGATGATCTTGCCGGCGAGTTTGAGGATGCTTTCCGGTATTATTTCGATGTGATCATGAAGCCTTACAGCAAATTCATGATCAATGCCATAGAAAAGATCCGGCCGTTGCAGATCAATGCGATCTGCACGGGGCATGGTGTCGTTCTCCGTAAGGAGTGGAGAAAATACGTGGATCTGACAGAAAAATATGCCCGTGAAGCATTACAGAACCCAAGGCCAAACACGGTGCTGCTGGCTTATGTTTCAGCTTACCATAATACAGAGATAATTGCCTCCGCCATCGCGGATGGGATCCGCCAGGCCGGTGCGATCGAAGTCGACCTTTGTGACATCGAAAAGATGGACCCCGCAGCGATAGAACAGAAGCTTATAAAGTCATCAGCGCTCATGCTTGGCTGCCCGACCTTCAGTCAGAATATCCTCCTTCCGGTTTACCAGGTCTTTGCCGTGGTAAACCCGATCCGGGACCGGGGGAAACTGGCCGCTGCATTCGGTTCTTACGGCTGGAGCGGCGAGGGCACACGCCTGATCAGCTCAAACCTGTCCAACCTGAAGTTCAGGCTGTTTGATGAGGGCCTCAGTGTGAAATTCACACCGCACAAGGATACGCTTGAGAAATGTGTTGAGTACGGGAAGGCCTTTGGGATGAAGATGCTGGAGAAGGAGTAAGGTAAAGGGTGAGCAGTGAGCAGTGAGCAGTGAGCAGTGAAAAGTGAAAAGTGAAAAGTGAAAAGTGAAAAGTGAAAAGTGAAAAGTGAAAAGTGAAAAGTGAAAAGTGAAAATATAGAATACCGCTGAACACCGCAGGTGTGACATTATTCTAGCGAATGGCGAAAGGCGATAAAATGAAAAGTAAAAGAAAACGTATCAGGCATTTGTTGGTTCTGGTTTTGCTGGCGGTGCTTGGGACATCCTGTACGGTTGAGCAAAAGCTGGGAAAAGATTTTCTTACCCAGACGCCTCAGATCAACATCGAGCTGCTTTCGCCCGAAGGTTTGTATAAATACAATCACAAAGGGGAGGAGATCGCGGGATTTGATTCGATGACCGGCCCTCAGCAGGATTCTGCACTTTATGCCGACAGTCGTTTCATCAAGAATGTGGATGATTCCATCTTCCTCGACCGGTATGTCAATTCTTTTATCGAGGAGCTCCGTGCCCTCGGTTTCAAAGTTTATGTTGATGGCATTGATTCGCTTTTCAAATTCCAGCCGCAGTCTTACATTGTTAACCTGGCCCAGGTACAGCTCGACGAATACTACCAGCCCTTCGAGGATTCGGAACCCATCGGCGACAGTGTTTTCTACAAAACCTATGAGCTGAATGCGGTGGATGCTTCTGCGTGGATCGAGGTGAACAAATTCAATGTGGTGAAACCGGTCAAAACGGTACTCTATTCAAGCTTCACGGGATCGGATGGATTCAGCGGAAGCTTTGTTGAAGATGGATTTAACATCCGCTACAGGTACAAGATCGATTCACTCGACATGCATGATGTTTATAACCTGGCTTCTTTCTCCGGCAGGCGTCATGCAAATTACCTCTACGATTATTTCATGAACCAGTATATTGTCCGCAACATGCCGTCGGGTTTTGACATTTTGGGTTACCTGCATTATGACCGTCAGCGGAAAGCATTTTATTTCACCGATGACGAGAAATTTGATGTTCTCCAACCCAAATAATCCCTTCCCGGATGACACAGAATGAACGGCAGTTATACAGTACGGCGCTCCTGTTGAGTTTATTTACCATCTTTTACAATGTACTGGAAGGGGTTGCATGTACCTGGCTGGGATATGAGGACGAAACCCTTACTCTTTTCGGATTTGGTATCGACAGTTTTATCGAGGTCATCTCCGGCCTGGGGATCTTCCAGATGATCCTCCGGATCCGGCAGCACCCGGAAACGGCGGCCGGTAAATTCGAGATCCGGGCACTCAGGATTACTGGTTACAGCTTTTATGTTCTTGCAGTCGGCCTTGCAGCCGGCATCATCGTTAACCTTCTTCAGCACCACAAACCCGAAAGCACCTTCTGGGGAACGGTGATCTCATCCATCTCGATCGTGGTGATGATCTGGCTGGTGATAAGTAAAAAGAGGGTCGGGAAGAAACTGGGATCAGCCGCCATCCTTGCCGATGCCAACTGCAGCCTGGTGTGCATCTACATGTCGCTGGTGCTGCTCGTTGCAAGCGCGGTTTACCAGTTTACCGGTTTTGCCTACGCCGATGTCATTGGATCAGCAGGGCTGATCTATTTTTCCGTGAACGAAGGGAAAGAAGCGCTTGAAAAGGCAAGGAAGGGAAATTACCTGGCCTGTTCCTGTTCGCATGAATCAGACTGAGCTCCGGGCATAGGGAGCAACCGACAGGTCTGCAAAATCCTTTTTCTGGTATTTGAAATAAGCGGTAATGGCGATCATCGCTGCATTGTCGGTGGAATATTCCAGCCGCGGGATAAAGACATTCCAGCCATGCTTCTCCTGTGCATCCAGTAAAGCCTGGCGCAGGGCCGAATTTGCAGAGACACCTCCGGCAATGGCAATCTCATGGATGCCGGTCTGATCGGCAGCAATTTTAATCTTTTGAACAAGGATGTCAACGATCGTCGACTGGATGGATGCACAGAGATCGTTTTTGTTTTTCTCCATGAAATCAGGATCTTCCTTTAACCTGTCGCGCAGAAAATAGAGGATGGATGTTTTCAGTCCGCTGAAACTGAAATCGAGGCCGGGGATGACCGGCTTTGAAAACCTGAAGGCGGCCGGGTTCCCGTTCTTTGCAAAGGTGTCGATCATCGGTCCGCCGGGATAAGGGAGTCCCATGATCTTTGCGGCTTTGTCGAAGGTTTCCCCGGCAGCGTCATCAATGGTCCTGCCGATGACTTCCATGTCGTATGGTGTTCTGACCAGCGTGATCTGTGTATGCCCGCCCGACACGGTCAGGCAGAGAAAAGGGAAAGCGGGCGGCGGTTTTATGCTTGTTTCATCCCTCAGGAAATGGGCGAGGATGTGGGCCTGAAGGTGATCGACCTCGATCAGCGGGATGTTCATCCCCAGGGAAAAGGATTTTGCAAAAGAGATCCCGACCAGCAGCGATCCCAGTAATCCGGGTCCCCGTGTAAAGGCAACGGCCGCAAGTTGATTTTTACTTATATTTGCTTTGTGTAATGCGGCCTGGATCACAGGAACGATATTCTGCTGGTGGGCCCTTGAGGCAAGTTCAGGGACCACGCCTCCGAAATTCCGGTGGACCTCCTGGTTTGCAGTTACGCTGGACAGGATGTGATCATCCGCGGTAACAGCAGCAGCTGTATCGTCGCAGGAAGATTCGATGCCCAGGATATAGATCATATTGTTTGAACAAGATCAGCCTTATGCTGAATCAAAAGACAAAATTACCATAAAAAGGGTCACGAAAATAGGGATATATTTCCTCGTGGTATTGTTCTCCTTACTGGCCACGGTTTACCTGGTATTCCGCGATACCTGGGTCCAGACCATTGCGGCACGGATGGCTTCGCATTACCTATCGGTCCAGATGAATACCGAGGTCAGGATCGGCGGATTCGATCTCTCTCTGAAAAGCGGATTGTCGATCGAGGACATCCTCATCAGGGACAGGCACCGTGCCATCCTCTTTTCTGCTCACAAACTGAGCGTTATACCAGACCGTATCAGCCTTTCGAAACACATCCTGAGGTTCCGGAATATCACCATTGACAAAGGGGTGTTCCAGCTTCTGACCCACAAAGGCGACACTACCCTGAACCTTCAGTTCATCATCGACTATTTTTCACCGATAAGAACCACCACGAAGAAAGATAGTTTGAGCAAACCCGGTCCGGGATGGGAGCTTGGCGTCTTTACGGTTCATTTGACGGATACACGTTTTCATCTGCAGGATGAAAACAAGCCGCTGTTCCTGGAGGGGATGGATTATACCAACATCGACGTGAGGAACATCAATCTCCTGCTCACCGATTTTCATCCGGTCGGAGATACGATGAATGCAAAGATTAAAAGCCTTACCGCCACAGAGCGATCCGGTGTTACCATTCGCTCCATGAGCGGCGAATTTCATGTAAGCCCGGCATTCCTAAAGGCACACAACCTGAAACTGGTTACCAACCACAGCAACCTTGACCTCTCCTTTGATTTTCTTTACAAGACATGGAGTGATTACAATGATTTCCTGAACAAGGTGAACATCCGGGCAGCGATCAATCCCTCCTATCTCGACCTTGAAGATATCGGCGCCTATGCCCCGGTCATGTATACCATGAAGGACGGGTTCAGGATTGAAGGAAAGATCAGGGGAACGGTGAGCAACTTCAGCGCCAGGGATTTTCGCTGCAGTTTTGGTGGGAATACCCGTTTCTGGGGAAACATTCATGCAAACGGACTGCCTAATGTTGAAGAGACCTTTGTCGATCTTAACATCAAGGAATTTACCACTACCAGTGAGGACATTCATTCGTTTTACCTGCCGATTGCTTCAAAAAGACTGGATGTGCCCGCCTTCCTGAAAAATGCAGGAGTTTATAAACTGAAAGGGAATTTCACCGGGTTCTACAACGATTTCGTAGCCAATGTGCATCTCCGGACGGCGATCGGTGAAATCAGAACCGATCTTACGTTACGCAAGCAGAAAGGCGTAAAAGGACTTCTTTACAATGGCGAGGCGGATGTTACCGGGCTTCAGCTTGGGGAACTGTTCAATTCGAAAGGATTGCTGGGCCCGATCACCTTTCGTGCCGACCTGAACGGGAGAGGACTCACACTTGAGGATGCCACCCTGAAGATGAACGTATGGATTGATTCTGTCAATCTGAATAAATATACCTACAGGCACATTGTCCTGCTGGGGGTACTGGATGATAAAAAATTCAACGGGAAGATGGAGGTGGATGATCCCAACCTGAAACTAAACTTCGACGGCCTTGTCGATCTGCATGATTCACTTCCGGCATTTAATTTCTATCTGAAACTTGACCGTGCCCAGCTTTTCAGGATGAACCTGCTGAAACGAGATTCAACCGAGGATTTGTCGTTACGGGCAAAGGTGGATTTTACGGGCAACAACATTGACAACATCGATGGTGTCATCAAAATCGATACAACTAGATACCTTGAAGGGGCCCAGACGATCTCACTGGATCATCTTTCCCTTTTAACCGCGAGGGATGCAAAGAACAATAAATCCTACCATCTGACCTCTGATTTTGTTGATGCCGACCTGACGGGAAATTTTTATTTCACCGACCTGGTCCCTTCCATCAGTACCTTCATCAATAATTACCTCGCTTCATTCAACCTGAATGAAGCCCTGATCAAAAAGCACCCTTCCACAAGCCAGCACATCAACTACAATATCAGGATAAAAAAAATAGGTCCTTTCCTTGCGGTTTTTGTCCCTTTCCTGAAGGTCGCTCCGAACACGACACTAGAAGGTTATTACAATGAAGATGAAGAGATGATTGCCCTGAATGGCAGTTCTTCCGATATCACCATAAAGGGAATTCATCTTGCCGACTGGTATGTCAAAGCCACAAGCCGGCAGGATAACCTCAATATAAAAACCGGTTGCAGCAGGTTATTCCGGAACAAGGAAAAGACACAGGATACTGCACTCATTATGATGGACTCGGTCCACCTGGTTTCGGATATGCACCATGACACCATCTTTTATAACCTGACCTGGCATTCGGGTAAGAACCAGAGTGCTTTAGGGGGATTTGCCAGTTTCATAAACAGTCCGGTGATCAGGGTAAAGGTAGACAACCTGCATGCCTTCATCGACCGGCATTACTGGACTATCGCCACGGATAACGAGCTTGTGATTGATACTTCCTCGGTCGTTATTCATGATCTTGCATTGGAGTCTGATGAACAGAAGCTGAAAATCGACGGAACAATTTCAGATCACCAGGAGGATACGCTTAACATGACCTTTGAAAAAATCGACATCTCCCACCTGGATATGATCATCGGAAACCCTGATCTTGATATTGACGGCTTCCTCAGCGGGCACCTGAAACTGATGAACCTCAGGAAATCCATGACCATGTTGTCGGACCTGCGGATCAACAGGTTGAGCTTTAACAAGGATACGCTGGGCGATGCGGCGTTCAATGTTTTCTATGATGACCGGGCGGAACGGTTTGATGTTGATTCAAGGATCTATTATACGGGGAATGCCGGTACGAATGTCCCGCTGGCACTTCGCGGAAGTTACTATATAGGAAAAACCCGATCGCACATCAATTTCGATCTGAGCCTGAAAAATCTTAACCTGAAAATGGTGAGGCCGTTTGTTTCGAGTTTCATGTCGAGGCTGAGCGGACTGGTGTCGGGTGACATCAGGATCACCGGTTCGCCCGAAAAGCCAAAGCTGGCGGGGAAACTGAACCTGATGCGGACGGAGTTCAAGATCAATTACCTGAACGTCCCTTATTCATTTGCCGATACGGTAACGGTTGACAGCGCGGCGTTCCGGTTCCATCATATTACGATCTATGATTCGCTGGGCAACAAAGCGTACCTGAGCGGTAAGATCTATCATCATTATTTTCATGATCTCGGGCTGGATTTAAACATCCAGGCAGTTGATTTCTCAGCCTTCCGCCAAACCTATGCACAGAATACTATTTTTTACGGAACGGCTCGGGCTACGGGAGATGTGAGGATTTCGGGACCGGTTGATGACATCTCGATCAACGCAAAGGTGCAGACGGGCGGCGGAACTCATGTAACCATCCCGATCAGTTCGGCTGCGGATGTCAGCCAGAGCGACTACATCGTATTCATAACAAACAGCGATGATTCTGTCAGGAGAGCAGAATCACGTGCCATAACCACGCCAAAAGGCCTCTCGCTGGCCCTGGCACTGATGGTGAATCCATCGGCTGACGTGAATGTCCAATTCCCGAACCAGGTGGGGAATATCAAGGGATTCGGCTCCGGTAACCTGAACATGGAAATGACCCCGACAGGTGGTTTTACACTTTCGGGAACCTACACATTACAGAAGGGAGATTTCCATTTCCAGCTGAAGAACATTATGCGGAGGGATTTTCTTATCCAGAGCGGCAGCCGTATTACCTGGTCGGGCGACCCGGCCAATGCACTGATCAACATGAGTGCAATTTATAAGACCCGGGTTCCGATGGATAACATTACAACGGATGCTGAATTGAAAAGTCAGCGGGTTGCCGTTGAATGCATTATCCGGATGTCGGGGGAACTTTCAAATCCTGATCTCTCATTCGGCATCAACCTCCCGAATGCTGAAGAAGCCGTCAGAGCTGTTGTTTATGCAGCCATTGATACTAATAACGCGGTTGAGATGAACCAGCAAATGTTCAACATCCTTGTGTTTGATCAGTTTCAGGCCATTACCGCCGGTTCAAACCTCAACATCGATGTGGGTACAGCCTCCATGTCGGTCCTCACGAACCAGTTTAATTCGCTGCTTTCACAGATCTCCAGGGATGTCAACATCGGGGTGAATTACCGACGGGCTTCAAATACCGCAGGGCAGGAGATCGACGTCGCGGTATCGACACAACTGTTCAATGAGCGCCTGCTCATCGACGGG
Source organism: Bacteroidota bacterium (assembly GCA_026391805.1). GTDB lineage: Bacteria > Bacteroidota > Bacteroidia > Bacteroidales > FEN-979 > FEN-979. The sequence goes on from JAPLDJ010000010.1 coordinate 40,045, forward strand.
CTTTTCGGCGTGAACTCGATGAATCCCAATTCAACGACACAGAATGCCAGCACAATCGTCGGCGACATTAACATTGAATACGTCCTTAGTAAGAACAGGCGGTGGAGGGTAAGGGCATTTAACCGTACCAATACCGTAAATGAATTGGAAAACACTGCACCCTACACACAGGGTGTTGGCATCTCTTATCAGCGTGATTTCAGGAAATGGGGAGACCTTTTCAAGAGTGAGAAGAAGGCGGAGAAGAAGTGATGTCGTGATGTTGTGACGTGGTGATTTGGTGACGTGTGAAATTGATGCTGGATGCTGGATGCTGGATGGATGATGGAAAACATTCTGTGTAATCTGTGGTAAAAAATCATAAATCGTAAATCGTAAATCTCTTTGTCCTTCGCTGTCTATAAGTCGTCCGCCGGTTCAGGCAAGACCTTCACCCTGGTGAAGGAATACCTGAAGCTGGTCTTGCCGGAGCCTGATAAATTCAGGCATGTCCTGGCGATCACCTTTACAAACAAGGCGGCCAACGAGATGAAAGAACGGGTGCTGGATGCCTTGCGGGAATTGTCAAAACCTTCCGTCACGCGTCAAACGTCGCACGTCACACGGGATCTGTTACCTGCACTGGTCAGTGAAACAAAATTACCAGAGGAAGAGATAGCCATCAAAGCAGGAGAATCGCTCCGCCTTATCCTTCATGATTATTCTGATTTTGCGATCGGCACGATCGACAGCTTCTCCCACCGGATCATCCGGACTTTTGCACATGATTTCGGACTGCCGGTGAATTTTCTCGTTGAGCTTGACAGTGATGAACTGCTCTCCACGGCGGTCGATCTCCTAATGGATAAGGTGGGGGAAGACCCTGCACTGACAAAGCTGCTGGTGCGGTTCATCGAGACCAGGATGGATGATGAGCACGACTGGAACATTGAGCGGATCCTCCTGAATTTTGCAAGGATCCTTCTGGATGAAGAAGGGAAACCGCACCTCGACCAGTTGCGGGACCTTTCCCTGGAAGATTTTACGCGGATCGCCGGTTCGCTGCAGAAAGAAGTTGCGGTTTTCGAGGCTGGAATCCGTTCCATAGCTGAAAAAGCAATCAACCTGATCCGTTCCTCCGGCATACCGGATTCTGCATTTTACCAGGGAAGATCAGGGATCTCAAAGTACTTTGAGAAATTGTCGAAGGGCGATCTGGATGCCCTCGAACCCAATTCATATGTTCTGAAGACGATCGCGGAAGATAAATGGACCAGCGGCAGCTGCACTGCACCCGAAAAAGAGCTTATTAATTCCATCCGGCCGGAACTTATCATATTTTATTCCGAAATTCAGCGCCATTCCGGGGAGGGGAAAGACCGTTATTATCTTTCGCTCGCTGTCCTCAGCACCCTCTTCCCCATGGCTGTGCTGAACGCCATCGGTCAGCTGCTCGATGCCTTCAAAAAGCAGAACAACCTCATTCACATCTCTGAATTCAACCAGCGGATCTCCGGGTTCATTCTCCGGGAACCGGTTCCGTTTATCTATGAACGGCTGGGGGAGAAATTCAACCACATCCTGATCGATGAATTCCAGGATACATCCATCCTGCAATGGCGGAATCTTTTGCCCCTCGTCGACAATGCCCTCTCAAGCGGTTCCTTTAACCTTGTTGTAGGCGATGGCAAGCAGGCCATTTACCGCTGGAGGAACGGGGATGTCCGGCAGTTTGCCGGGCTGCCTGCCATCCCGGGGAGCAGCACGAACAAAACACTTGCTGAGCATGAGAGGATACTGAGGGATCACTATGAGATGAAACCGCTGGATACCAATTTCCGCTCGAAAACAGAGATCGTAGAGTTCAACAACGCTTTTTTTTCGGCCTTGAAATCATTTCTGAGTCCGGCGAACCAATCGGTTTACGAAGGTGTAGCGCAAAAAGCGAGACCCGGGGAAACCGGCGGTTACATCCGCATCGAATTTGCCGGTCGTGACCTGAAGGGTCAGCAGTATCGTGAATTCATCCTCTCCGGCATCCTGCAAACCATCCGCGACCAGGAATCAGCAGGATTCCGGAAACAGGACATTGCCATTCTCTGCAGAAGGAACAGGGAGGGAAGCGAAATTGCCCGTTTCCTGCTGGAAAACGACGTCGATGTGATCTCAGCCGAATCGATGCTGCTGATCCACTCTCCGGAAGTGAATTTCCTGACAGGGATGCTGCGCCTGGTCTATGGCAACTACAACGTTGTTCTGCTTGCCGAGCTCATTACCTATCTCTTTAACAGGAAAAAACTGGCCGCAACAGGTTTGCATGAGCTGCTTTCAAAGATTCCTCCCGATCCTGATGATGCCTTCTTCTTCCGGCTGATCGGGAAGAGCAATTTCTCATTGTCGCCCGGGTTGCTGAAAACCCGGCCGGTATACGACGCTGTGGAGGAGATGATCCGTGTCTTCTTCACCGGTACCGCAGCTGATCCTTACATCCAGTTTTTCCTGGATACCGTTCTGAAATATTCGCGGAAACATTCCACCGGCGCTGCCGATTTCCTTGAATGGTGGGACGACAATAATGAGAACATCTCCATTGTGATGCCCGACGGGATGGATGCCGTTCGCATCATGACCATCCACAAAGCCAAAGGATTGCAGTTCCCGGTCGTACTGCTTCCGTTCTATTCCGACAAGAAAATGTATACACGGAGATACCTTTGGGTGGACCTTCCGAAGGAGGAATTCGACGGGCTTCCTGCAGCCATGCTCGATACCGGCGGCAGGATCAGGAAGACCCGGTTCAGTGAATTGTCGGAAGAAGAGAATCAGAAGACCCTGCTCGATACGCTGAACCTGCTTTACGTGGCCATGACGCGTCCCGAAGAGCGGCTCTACATGTTTTCTCCTGCACCATCGCGCAATGCATCCGCCACCGAAACGGCGCCTGCATTCATCCACCAGTACCTGATCCAGGCGTCCCTGTGGTCAGATGAAAAGTCGGTGTATGAATTCGGTTTGCCATCAAAACACGAAACCAAAAACAAGGATGGCCTGATCGTCAAAAGGTCATTGACAAATATGATTTCAGAAGAGTGGCGGGATAAGATCTTTATCCGAAAAAGCGCTCCCGAATCGTGGGACGTCGAAGAGCCACAGAAAAACCGGCAATGGGGCAACCTTGTTCATACCGCCTTTGCCCGAATCAACCAGGCAGGGGAAGAAGAGGCTGTTCTTCAGAAGATGACGGATGAAGGCATGATCGATCCGGGGCAGATGGAGCAGCTGCTCAAGAAGATCCGTACCCTGCTGTCCGATCCCGTTATGGCGCCGTTCTTTACAAAAGATAATACCCTGCGGATCGAGGCCGAGATCCTGCGGGAAACAGGTGAAATTTACCGTCCCGACAGGGTGATCCTGAACCGGGATCAGGCCGTCGTTCTTGATTTTAAGACAGGCAGGATGAAAGAAGATTACAAAAAGCAGATCAGCCTTTATGGAAAGCTGCTGAATGAAATGGGATACAACAATGTGAAGAAATACCTCGTGTTTGTGGAACCGGAAGTAAATGTTGTTGAGGTATGACAAAGTAAATATCAATCTGATGTCAGAGGTCGGAGGTCGGAGGACGGAGAATAGAGGATAGATGATAGAAGATGGATTCTATTGAGGCCTTTGTGCCGAACTTTGTGTCCTTTGTGGTTAAAAAAAGTATTACACGAAAATCCACGAAGAAGACACGAAAGCCACGAAGAATACGGGTAATCCGTGGTGAAAAAATAAATAATCCAATAAACCGCGCAGCGGTGACATTATTGTAGCGGTGAAATTATTCTAGTGAAATGGCAGGATAAAAAACCTATAAACCGCGTAGCGGTGACATTATTCTAGCGAAATGCGAAATCAAAAAATAAATATTCCTTTAAACCGCGTAGCGGTGACATTATTCTAGCGGTGACATTATTCTAACGAATAACGAAAAATGAAGAATGCTGAGGAGAAAATAGGAAATTTATACCGGCAGTGGGAAGGAGTACCGGCAGAAAAGATAATTTATTTACCTGTTTCCGGCTCGTACCGGAGGTATTTCAGGCTGGAAAGCCACGGGAAATCCGTCATTGGCGTTTACAATGAAGACCGGAAGGAAAATGATGCGTTTTTTTCTTTTACGAAGGGTTTTCACGGTCACAGCCTGCCGGTTCCTGAGCTGCTTGCAGCAGATCCTGACGGGGAAACTTACCTGCTGACCGATCTTGGGGATCAAACCCTGTTCAGTTACCTTTCCGGCATAAGGAAGGATGATAAAGATTTCCCCGAAGATGCAATACGGATCTACAGGAAGGTCATTGACTTTTTACCCCTTTTCCAGGTTGTTGCAGGAAAAGAACTGGATTATTCAAAGTGTTACCCGAGGGAGTCGTTCGACCGCCAGTCGATGATGTGGGACCTGAATTATTTTAAATACTATTTTCTGAAGCTGGCGAAAGTAGCCTATGATGAGCAAAAGCTGGAAGACGATTTCAATGTCCTGGTGGAATACCTGCTTAGTGCCGGTGCCGGGCATTTTATGTACCGCGATTTCCAGTCGCGGAACATCATGCTGGTCAACGGGGAGCCATTCTTCATCGATTACCAGGGTGGGCGGAAGGGACCGCTGCAATACGATATCGCTTCCCTGCTATACGATGCAAAGGCATCGATCCCCGAAGATGTGCGGGATCTTCTCCTGGATCATTACCTTACCGTCCTTCAGCGGTATTTGCCGGTCGACAGGCAGCTTTTTCTGCAATACTATTATGGTTTCGTCCTGATCCGGATCCTCCAGGCGCTGGGCGCTTACGGATTCCGCGGGTATTATGAAAACAAGCCGCATTTTCTGAAAAGCATTCCCTTTGCAGTCGCTAATCTTGAATACCTGTTGGAAAATAAGTCGCTTCCGGTTCAATTGCCGATGTTACTGGAAGTACTCAAAGGAATTGTTCAGAATCCTGCATTTCGTCATTATACGGCTCCTGAAAACCAGCTCACCGTTACGGTTTCCAGCTTTGCATACAAGGCCGGGATCCCGGCGGATGAAAGCGGAAACGGGGGCGGCTTTGTTTTCGATTGCCGCGCCCTTCCCAATCCCGGCAGGTTTGAAGAGTACAGGATATACAACGGGAAAGACGCGCAGATCATCGATTTTCTTGGAAAGGAACCGTCCGTGGATGAATTCCTGAACCACGCCTGTTCGTTGGCGGATCAGAGCGTGATCCGATACATAGAGCGTGGCTTCACCAGCCTGGTGATCAGTTTCGGCTGTACCGGCGGACAGCACCGTTCCGTATATTGTGCCGAAGCGATGGCACAGCACATCAGGACAAAATTTCCGATGAAGGTGAATATAAATCATACGGAACTTGATAAGAAGAACGATTAATTAAGAATTGATAGAATAAAAAATGAGCACAAAAGCAATGATCCTTGCCGCGGGACTTGGCACCCGGCTCAGGCCTGTCACCGACAGGATCCCGAAAGCCCTCGTAGAGATCGGCGGCCGAACACTGCTGGAGACGGCCGTCCTTCACCTTGCAGAACATGGCATAAAAGAGATCATTGTCAACGTTCATCACTTTGCCGGGCAGGTCATTGAATATCTTGAGCAGAAGAAAAATTTCGGGCTGGACATAAGCATTTCCGATGAATCGGATCAACTCTTCGACACCGGCGGCGGATTGAAAAAGGCAGCATGGTTTTTCGGTGACGGCGAGCCTTTTATCGTAAGGAATGTAGATGTGATCTCTGATCTCGATCTGAGTGCAATGATGGATTTTCATAAACAATCCCACACACTCGTGACGGTGGCAGTGAGGAAAAGGGAGACTTCCCGTTATTTTCTCTTTGATCATGATGGGCGGCTATGCGGCTGGGTCAATGTAAAAACCGGGGAGAAGATTATTTGTTATGAACCTGCAGGAGAAACAGAGATGCTTGCTTTTAGCGGTATCCAGGAGGTCGATCCTGCCATTTTTCAACTGATAAAAGAAGAAGGGAAATTCTCCCTCACGACATTATTCCTCCGGCTGGCAAAAGACCACCTGATCAAAGGATATATGGATGAAAGCAACGTCTGGAAAGATGTCGGAAAATCACCTGCGGATCTGTTGACATGAAAGGATAAGGCACTGAAATGACAAAATTTTTAGAAAAAACGGCGGAATACCTGGTTCGGAAATACGGAGATAAGATCTCCGGTCTCTGCATAGTATTGCCAAACCGTCGTGCAGGGCTGTTCTTTAAGAAGTACCTGGGAAAGACTGCCGGAAAAACCATCTGGTCGCCTGCGGTCTTTTCGATCGAGGACTTCATGGTTAACCTGTCCGGACTGAACCTTACTGATTCCATCCAGGTCCTGTTTGAGCTGTATGAGATCCATAAATCCATGGAAGGAAAGCAGGCGCAGCCATTCGATGAATTCACCAGCTGGGCGCAGCAGCTGCTGGGCGACTTTAACGAAATCGACAGCTACCTTGTGGATTCAAAGGATCTGTTCTCCTACCTGAGTGAGGCAAAGGCCCTGAGTGTATGGAACCTCGACAACAAACCGCTGACCGATTTCGAAAAACAGTACCTCCGCTTTTTTAAGTCACTTTACACGTATCATGAGCAGCTGCGCGAGCGTCTGCTTGCGTCCAATCGCGCGTACCCCGGGCTTCTCTTCCGTAAAACAGCGGAGAATATCGGTCAATGGAAGCAAAAGCTGCCGTGGGAACAGGTCATTTTTGCGGGATTCAATGCGCTGACGAAGGCCGAAGAGGTGATCATCGATGCGCTTGTTTCTTCAGGAAAAGCTGAATTGCTCTGGGATGCGGATGCTTATTACATGGAGGATGAAAAACAGGAAGCCGGGTTCTTCCTTCGTTCCTGGAAAAAGAAGTGGAAGACCGGTCCGTTCAACTGGATCTCCGATGATCTTGCAACCTCATCGGCGGAAATACACGTCATCGGCGTTCCTTTTCATGTGGGACAGGCAAAACTGTGCGGAGAGCTCCTTGCCAACGGACTCCTTAAAAAAGACCGTGCGGAGGAAACAGCCGTCGTTATGATGGACGAGCAGGTACTTCTTCCATTGCTGAATTCACTGCCGCCGGATGTGAGGGATCTGAATATTACAATGGGGTTACCGCTGCGGCAGACGCCTGTTTTTGATCTTCTCGATACCATCTTCCGGATGCATGAAAATACGGCGCGATTTGAACGGAATGCAACGGCAGGGGCAGAACGTTTTTATTACCGTGATATCCTGCGGATCCTGCAGCATCCCTATGCCATCCGGATGGCCGGAGGATTGCTTAAAGGGAATGTTTTTGTTCTCGATGAACTTATCCGTGAGATCCGTTCGGGGAACAGGGTGTTCATACGGAAGGAGGATCTGCTCGCGACGGGCGCGGGACTTTTTTCCGGGAGCCTTGGCTTCCTTGAACCGATTTTCGATTCCTGGAAGGATCCGCTGAAAGCCATCGCCTGCCTGCGGAGCATCATCGCCACCCTGCGCGATGGATTCCTAAACGCTTCCGGGGATGAACAAAAAGGATCGGTAAGGATCGAAGTGGAGTTTCTCTATGCATTTTCAAAAATCATTTTCCGCCTGGCAACTCTGGCGGAACAATATGATGCGATCAAAAACCTGAAGATCCTGCACAACCTTTTCAACCAGCTTTCAGGCTCGGCGTCGCTGCCGTTTTACGGTGAACCGCTCCATGGCCTGCAGATGATGGGAATGCTCGAAACACGCACCCTCGACTTCGAAAACCTGGTGCTGCTTTCGGTCAATGAAGATCTTCTCCCCAGCGGAAAGACATCGCCCTCATTTCTTCCCTATGACATCCGACGCCATTTCCGCCTGCCCACCTACCAGCACAAGAACGCCATCTATGCCTATCACTTTTATCGCCTGATCCAGCGTGCAGGAAAGGTTTACCTGCTTTACAATACCGAAAGCGATGAGCTCGGCGGAGGCGATAAGAGCAGGTTCATCAAGCAGATCCTGCATGAATTAAGAAACTACAACCCGAATATACGGATCGAAGAAGAGTTCCTCGTAACCTCCCCGCTGAAGGTACCTGCTTTTCCCGGCATCGAAGTGCCCAAGACCGGGAATGTGGCGGAAAAGCTTATGGATAAATGCAAATCAGGATTTTCTCCTACCGTATTGAACAATTATATCCAGTGCCCGTTAAAATTCTATTTCCAGGACCTGCTTGGATTGCGTGAAGAGAAGGAAAAGGAGGAGACCATCGATTCACAGGTGCTCGGCCTTGCGATCCATGAAGCCCTCGAGAATCTTTACCAGCCATTCAAAGACCAGGTGCTTTCGGAAGAAGCGATCGACGAGATGATGAAACTTTCCGAGGAGGCCATCGACAAGGCATTCGTTCATAAATACAAAGGCTCGGATGTGACTTACGGGAAGAACCTGTTGCTGGTGAGGGTGGCGAGGATACTTGTCAGGAAATTCCTGGAGAAGGAGAAGAAACGGATCGGATCATTGAGGCAGGAAGGATCCGGCATCGTGGTAACCCACCTGGAGAAACCACTGAGTGGCAGGATCTCGATTCTTTTTGATGACAAAGAACTGGAGATCCGTTTGAAGGGTTTCATCGACCGGATCGAACGGATAGGGCAGGAGTGGAGGATCATCGATTATAAAAGCGGGGTGGTCGCTCCCAATGATATGAAATTTGATGAATGGGATGAGCTCAGGGAGGATCCGGATCTTTCAAAAGCGGTCCAGCTACTGATGTATGCTTATCTTTTTTTTCATGAAAGGAAGGAAAATACATCAGCCATCCGGGCGGGGATCATCTCATTGCGCAAGCTGAACGAGGGTTTTATGGAAGTGCATCCGCCTGCAACCGGTGGAAAAAATGAGCTTCCCATTGTTCCCGGAGATCTGGAGGAATTTGAGAAGATCCTGAAAGAAATTTTATCCGAGATATTTGATCTCAGCATTCCTTTCCGTCAAACGGCAGAGGTAAAACGATGCGAGTACTGCGATTTTATTGGTCTTTGCGACCGTTAAGCTCCTTTTCCGAGAATACCGCTGCCTCATAGGTATAAATCTCTGCATCCTTCCAGCCGTTCCATCCGATACCCGCTTTGTCGCGTGCACAATGCCCGAGGAATTCCTCCTTGCTCCATCCCGTCCCCGTGGCCACCTGTGGCAGGAAGGTCCCCGACTGGTATCCTTTACGGATGTAAATCCCATGCTTTCCAAGGACAATTTCATCGATGGATTTGATCAGTTTTAATGGTGAAAGAACGGAGATCTCGATCTCAATCTTGTCGATTTCATCAGACTTCACGGGCGGAAAACGGTTGTCCTGGGTGGAGGAGGCGATGGCCATGTCGCGAACCACCAGGTAAAGAGGTTCTTGGGCATAAAACTGGCCAACGCAGCCCCTCAGGACACCATCCTCGGTGAGCGTCACAAAAGCGCCGCCCGGTGTCTTCAGCAGTTCGGAAAATCCGGTTGCATCAACGTCGGGAGTTTTTCCATTGTGGATATATTGTTCGATCGTGTTACGCGCGATCTTCAGCAGATCCTTTTTGTCTTTAGGGGTCAGTTGAAAATCCGTGGATGCCGGCTGTGTGGTCTTGCCAGAAAGCACGATCGACCAGTATCCGACCACCTGGCTCTTGTCCTTGTATTTTGAATCACCGGAGTTCTGGTAGTAAATCGGGGTCATCTTGATGCCCGGATCCGATTCGGTCATATACATCAAAGTCAGCACCGAGGTCCACCCGCAAATGCTGGTAGCCAGGTTCGAAACTTCCTTGTCGCTGTTTGCTTTAATCGTTTTCAATAACTGGTCGGGCTTTCCGGAGAGAATGGCATCGCAGGTGCTTTTATCCAGCGCAATGGCGTCGTTGTAGGCAGGATAGTGGGAGAAATCACTGCTGATCACAAACAAATTATTCCCTCCGAGGTACGGTTTTAGCGCCATAGCGACCTTTTTGCAGGATTGGGCCGACTGTGTTCCGAGCACGATCGGAACCAGGTTAAAGCTCTTCTTAAGGTAATATTGAAGGAATGGAACCTGCACCTCGATGCTGTGTTCGGCCTTATCGGCATCCGCATTGAAGGTGAAAACTGCATTTTCACTGATCAGCTTGTTCGCCAGTTCCCGGTTTACCTTCACCTTGCCCAGCGGCGTCTGGTAATCCCCAATGTTGTAAATGGATGCTCCCATGAATGAAGCGTGGTGGCTCGACCCAATGATGAAGATGTTATCGTACTGCTTGTCGGGATCGAGCTGCCTGTAACTGCTGGCCGCCACGATCCCCGAAAATTCATAGCCGGCATGCGGGCAGATCACCGCAACGACATCCTTCACCGATGCAGGTTTTGCTTTGGAAAACATTTCCAAAAGCAAAGCGCGTAATCCGGATGCATCGTCCGGGTAAAAGCTGCCGGCTACTGCCATGGGCCGGTCGACAGGTGGCGGAAGCGTTTTCTGATCCTGTGAACGGCATCCGGGTTCAACCAGGATGAAGATCAGGATCAGCCAGAACCAGAACCGCAGTTTTTTCATATTTTTCTTAACTTTGATACCTACCACAAAGTTAATGCATGCAGATCAGATTTGAGCATTCGGTCAGAATCTCTTTGTTCACCCTGGGCTTTTCTTCGCTTTTTACCCAGGTTTTGCTCCTGCGGGAATGTTTTACCCTGCTGAACGGAAATGAACTGGTCATTGGGATCATACTGGCCAACTGGGTTTTGCTTACGGGCGCAGGCGCTTATCTCGGGAGATTTTTTGGAAAGATGAAGGTGAAGATACCTTTTCTTCTTTTTCTTCAGTTCATTTTTTCGCTGTTACCGTTGCTGATGATCCTGAAACTGGATCTTTGGAAAGCATTATCCATACCTGTCGGCAGCATGCCCGGGCTCACCACGATCATCGGTTCCACCTTCCTGATCCAGCTTCCTTTTTGCCTGCTGAACGGATTCCTGTTCATTGCCTTCGTTCACCAGCTCTCGGAATTATCCGGAAAAAATGCTTCTGCACGTTCCTATTCCATTGAATCGGTTGGCGGTATGGTGGCCGGACTGGTGGTCAATGTGCTGATATTTAATGCCATTTCGCCGTTCGCATGCCTTCATATCCTGCTGGTGCTGAACCTTGTGGTTTGTATTCTTACCTCGCTCTCATCAGGGATCCGTCCGGTCAGGTTTATCATGATTCCCGTTTGTATTGTATTCATGATCGTTCCTTTTTTTACTGATCTGGAAACTCAAACGCTCAACAATCTTTATCCGGGCCAGAAAATAATTTCCCATCGCCCGACGCCTTACGGGAACGTGGATATCACTATGAATGCCGGTCAGCTTAATTATTATGAGAACGGCCTTCTGCTTTTTTCTTCCGGTAATGAGATCTTCAATGAGGAGGCCGTCCACTTTGCGATGGTGCAGCATCCGCATGCTGATAAAGTGTTGCTGGTTTCAGGAGGAATCAGCGGAACGGTCGGCGAGATCCTGAAATATCACCCGGTACTTGTTGATTATATTGAACTTGACCCGGAACTGATCAGGACCGGGAAACGCTATTCGAAAATGCTTGACAATCCGGTGATCCGGATAACGGAGGGCGATGCCCGGCGGTTTATCCGCACAGCGAAGGAAAAATATGATATGGCGCTGATCAGCCTGCCGGAACCTTCCACCTTGCTGCTCAACCGGTATTATACGCTTGAATTTTTGAAAGAACTGAAACCTGTATTGAATGCAGGTGCAGTGATTTCCATCGCGCTGCCATCCACAGCCGATTACGTCAGTACAACCGCCTTGAAAACCAATTCCATTCTTTATCAAACGCTGCATAAGGTTTTTGCGAATGTCCTCATCCTTCCGGAACAAAAAAATTATTTCCTGGCCTCCGACAGCCCGCTTTCATCAGAGATTTCAACACTGACTGCAAAACATGGTATTTCGAACAAGTTTGTAAATGCTTTTTACCTTGATGAGAATTCCCTGAAAGATCGGAGCGAATACGTGATGTCGCAGCTGGACAGGAATTCAGATGCAAACACTGATTTCAGGCCCATGGCTTTTTTTATGCAGATCAGGTACTGGATCTCCATGTTCAGATGGAATATGCTTGTATACGGAATCGTGATCCTGGCGGCGGTCCTGCTCATCCTTCTCAGCCTGAACAGGATCAGCCTGGGACTGTTTACTGGCGGATTTACGGCTTCCTCTGTTGAGATGCTGATCCTGTTTTCGTTCCAGATCATTTACGGTTATCTGTTCCTGGCGACAGGGATCGTCATCACGCTGTTCATGGCCGGGCTTGCAGCAGGAGCATGGTCATACAGAAAGATCTATCCGGTATCTTCAATAAACAACTATATCTATATTCAGATCGCGCTGGCTCTTTTCTCGCTGGGATTCCCGTTTATCATCCTGGCCATGAACCTGCCCGGAATTCCGGTTTTCTTTGTCCAAATCGTTTTTATACTTCTGACCCTGATCATTTCCTTCATTACCGGACTGATGTTTTCCATGGCTTCGGTGATCAATGCTAAAAATGTCACGACGACGACCGCTTTCAACTATTCCGCAGACCTTTTCGGCTCGGCGCTTGGCGCTATTGTTACGACGATCGTTTTGCTCCCGTTATTGGGCCTGGTTGTTACCTGCCTGATCCTCGTTGCCGTGAATTTATTTAGTGCGGGTTTCCTTTACGTAAGGATGAAAATTGCGTAACTTTATGGTCAGGAAAAAGGTTTAAATTTTAAATGGCGAAACGAATTTCGAAACGGGATTTCCTGCGTTACAGCGTTCTCGGCATTGGCGCAGCTGCTGCAGGACTCAATTCAGCACGGGCCCTGGGAAAAGGCATCATGAGTGACGGTTCGCCTTCGCCTTCGGTTTCTGTGCCTGTCGCCGACCTTGGAAAATTCAGCCACGAATCACCTTATTATATTTCCACAGCCCGGGGCGTGAAATGCCAGATCTGTCCGAATAACTGCGTACTAAAAGATGGCCAGGAAAGCATCTGCAGGACACATGTCGTCAAGGATGGTAAGTTGTATTCCATTGCATACGGGAATCCCTGCTCGGTTCATGTTGACCCCATCGAGAAAAAACCATTGTTTCATTTTCTCCCTTCATCACAGAGTTTTTCCATTGCCACCGCCGGGTGTACATTCGCCTGCCTGAACTGCCAGAACTGGGAGATATCGCAGGAAAGTCCAAGGAACACGCGGAACATCGACCTGATGCCCGTGAATGTCATGGAAGAGGCTGTCAGCAATGGCTGCCGGTCGGTTGCCTATACCTATTCGGAGCCCATTGCATTTTATGAATACACCTATGACAGTGCAAAGTTTGTACGGGCAAGGGGTTTGAAGAACCTGCTCATCTCCAACGGCTTTATCAATGAAAAGCCTCTGCGCGATCTTTGCAAATACCTCGATGCTGCAAACATCAACCTTAAGTCCTTCAGTGAAGAGATCTATGCAAAGCTGAACGCAGGTTCGCTGGAACCCATCCTGAATACATTAAAAATATTAAAGGAAGAAGGTGTCTGGCTGGAGATCACAAACCTGATTGTCCCGAACTGGACCGACAAGCCGGAAATGATCACGGAAATGTGCAACTGGCTGGCGAAAAACGGTTTCCAGGACAATCCGCTCCATTTCAGCCGTTTTTTTCCGCTCTACAAACTGAAGAACCTTCCCTATACACCGCTGGAGATCCTTGAAAAGGCCCGTGAGATCGCCCTTTCAGCAGGTCTGAAATATGTGTACATCGGCAACGTCCCAGGATCACCGGCAGAAAACACATATTGCCCCAACTGCAAGAAAACCATCATCGAGCGCAGAGGCTTTACCATCCTGGCCAATTACATCAAAGATTCCAATTGCAAGTTCTGCGGGACGAAGATTGCAGGGGTTTGGAGGTAAAGAAAATGTCTTTCTTCTATTCATGCCATAAATCAAGATATATCGGCAGATGATCCGAAAAGCCCCCCAGGTACCGCGGTCCCGCGTAGGTGCGTTGCGGCCGGGTACCGAAGAAGCGCTCATCCTCCTCGGTCAGGAAGCCGGAATTAAAGATGTGTACGGATTCCGGGGAAGTTCTCACTCCTTTTTCATCCAACAGCAGGCTTCCGGAAACCATGAACTGGTCGATGATGGACCATTTTCCCTGAAATTTATAGGTCCCTGAATACTGGTCCCGCATCTTCGGGATCATCAGGTTGACGATGCTGTCGGATGTTGTGGCCGGGGTGAATTCTGTCGCATGAAGAACCTCGCGAATGCTTGGCTGATCCGGTTCATCGTTGAAATCACCCATTATAATAATCTTCGACTGCTTGTCATGATGAAGCAATGAATCCAGCAATGATCTCAGTTTCCCGGCCACGAGCATCCGTTTGGGGACACTTTCTTTGAATCCGCCCCTGCGCGATGGCCAATGATTGACAAAGATGTTCACTGTATCGGTTGTGAACAATATTCCCTTAACATAGAGGATATCCCTCGTACGCATCATCGTATCGAAAGGGAAACTGATCCGGATATTTTTTGAATGGATGACCTTAAACCTGTCCAGGCGGTAGAGCAGTGCAACATCAATTCCCCTTGCATCAGGCGAATCATAATGTATGAACTTATAACCGTATCGTTTAATCGGCGTTTCATAGATCAGCTTGTTCAGGACATACCGGTTTTCCAGTTCGCACATTCCGATGATGGCCGGCGGCTCCCAGCCCCCGATGGCAAGAAATGTTTTTGCCACATGATTCAGCTTCAGAAGAAACTTACTATAGGTCCATCTTTTCGCGCCTTTGGATGTAAATTCATCATCCAGCCGGGTTGTGTCATCATAAGGATCATACAGGTTCTCAAGGTTATAAAAAACGACCCTGACAATTTGACTTTTTCCCCGGCCATCCTTAACCTTGGCATGGTTTTCGGAACTATCACTCCCCTGCATTTTTGTCATATTTTGAGAAAATGAAACAGAAGAAAACAGGAGAAGTAATAACAATAAAAATGCTTTCATATACCAGGCTTTAAATGATTAAACATGAACTCACCAATTCACCAGTTCACCAGTTCACCAGTTCCCTTAATCGTCCAAAACCCAAAAAGTAATATGAAAGCCAGGTCAAATGTTAACAAAATTTAACATCGGAATAAAATACTATTGAAAACTGCCGTTCGTTTTCAGTTCATCATTAAAAAACCAAAAAAAGGAGAATTTACTATGAAACGTTTGATTGGATTTTTTCTGGTAGCGTTGGCCGGTGGGGTCGTTGCGCTGGGAGCCTATAAACTGACCGAAAAAAAACATCCATACTACAGTTACAATTCAGAACAATCAGTTCCGGTGAGGAACGTAAGTTATTCACCCGGACCTGCATTTGATCAGCCTGATTTTGAAATGGCTGCATCCATTTCGGTGCATGCGGTTGTGCATATAAAGACGGAGTTTCAGCGCAAGAGCAATGTTTATGATGATTTTTTTAATTTATTCAATTTCAACCAGCCGATGCCCAACCAGGCGATTGAAGCCATGGGCTCAGGGGTGATCATTGATCAGGAAGGATACATCGTGACGAACAACCATGTTGTCCAGGATGCCGATAATATTACTGTGACACTGAATGACAAGCGTGTTTACAAGGCCACTATCGTCGGTGCCGATCCCAGTTCGGATCTCGCCCTGATCAAGATCGATGAGAAAGGTCTTCCATTTCTTGCGTATGGCAACTCGGATGATGTGAAGATTGGGCAGTGGGTGCTGGCGGTCGGGAATCCGTTCAACCTTACCTCCACTGTTACGGCAGGAATCGTCAGTGCCAAGGCAAGGGACATCAACATCCTCGGTTCGCAGGGTTCTGTTGAATCCTTCATCCAGACTGATGCGGCCGTGAATCCCGGCAACAGTGGCGGTGCGCTGGTCAACCTGAAGGGACAACTCATCGGGATCAATGCTGCAATAGCGTCGGGAACCGGTAATTATGTGGGATATTCCTTTGCCATCCCGGCCAACATCGTGAAGAAAGTGGTCGATGATTTCATGAAGTTCGGGAAGATCCAGAGGGGTTACCTCGGGATCAGTTATAGCGAGATCGACGACCAGTTCGCGAAAGACAAGGATCTGCCTTCCGTCAGGGGGGTTTATGTGCAGAAAATTGTGGAAGGGGGAGCGGCAGAGAAGGCAGGGATGAAAAAGGGAGATATCATCCTCCAGGTGCAGGGCATGCCTGTAAACAGCAAGTCGGAAATGCAGGAGATCATCACCCAGCACAGCCCGGGCGATAAAATGGATCTGACGGTTTACCGCGACGGGCAGCAGATGACCATACCGATCACCCTGCTCAGTGAGAATGAGACCCTCACAGCGACGAAAGACAACCAGATCATCATTCACGGTGCTACCTTCCAGCACCTTACCGATGCCGAAATAAAACGGTACGGTGTTCAGGACGGATTCAAGATCGTTCGTCTCGACAATGGCTTACTGAGAAATTCAGGCATCAGGGAAGGATTTATTATTGTTGCAATCGATAAACAACTTGTTCGTAATACGGATGACTTAAAAGAAGCATTTACCTCGAAGAAAGGCGGAGTCCTGATCGAAGGGCTTTACCCGAACGGCATGAGGGCGTACTACGGGATAGGACTATAAATAGGAGTAACATGTCATGAGACAATTAAAAATATCAAAATCCATCACCAATCGTGAAACCGCTTCGCTTGACAAGTATCTTACGGATATCGGCAAGGAGGAACTGATCACCACCGATGAAGAAGTTCAGCTCGCGCAGCGGATACGTACCGGTGACCAGGCAGCCCTGGAGAAGCTCTGCAAGGCCAACCTGCGCTTCGTCGTTTCAGTGGCCAAGCAATACCAGAACCAGGGTCTCAGCCTTCCCGACCTTATCAATGAAGGTAATGTCGGATTGATCAAGGCAGCCCGCCGTTTTGACGAAACACGGGGATTCAAATTCATTTCCTATGCGGTCTGGTGGATCCGGCAATCGATCCTTCAGGCGCTGGCCGAGCAGTCGAGGATTATCAGGCTGCCCCTGAACCAGGTTGGTTCGCTCAGCAAGATGAACAAGGTTTCCTCGAAACTTGAGCAGCGTTATGAGCGTCCGCCTTCGGCAGATGAGATTGCAAAGGAGATGGAAATTCCCGAGCACAAGGTGGAAGAGACCATGCGCATATCAACCCGGACAATATCCATGGATGCTCCGATCGACCAGGATGACGAAATGCGTTTCCTGGATGTTTTTGTATCTGAGGATGCACCCGGAACCGATGAGGACCTGATCCGGGAATCCCTGGCACGTGAAGTCCAGCGTTCGCTTTCAACCCTTTCCGAAAAGGAACGGGAGATCATCAATATGTTTTACGGGATCGGGGTACCCCACAGCTACACGCTGGAGGAGATCGGTGACACATTCGGGCTGACAAGGGAACGCGTGCGGCAGATCAAGGAAAAGGCCATCCGCCGGCTGAAACATTCATCACGCAGTAAATTACTGAAAGCTTACCTCGGGTAAACCTTCGACTTATTCTCTCGAATCTTTTCTGTCCCTTCCCTCTGAGGTTGGTTGAAAAATCTTTTTCCACCGCTAAGACGCGAAGGCGCTAAAATCCTAAAATTGATTTAGCGAACTTTGCGTCTTTGCGGTTAAGATAAGAATGTAAACTCATTAACCCCTGTCTGAACAGGTTAAATAAGGTCACTTCCTGTCTGTTTTTAATTTTTCAACAAAATTATTTCCCGATGTGAAAAAAATTTGGTGATTCATAAATGTAATTATTTATATATTTGCATCGTTAAAAAATTAACATTGATGATCCGAAATAAATTCATGCGAAAGTTGATCTTCCTTCCGTGGGCCATCTCGGTAGCGATCCTCTGCATCGGGTCATTGATCAATTTTCACCAGTACCGGATCTGGCACAAGCCTTTGATGCCCGAATTCGTGGCCACAAAGCGCGAAAGTGAGAAGAGCCTTAAGACGCTTGATCTCCATTCATTCTCCGTTAAGATTATACCGGTCCATGCCAGCCCGGAAGGAATTTTCCTTGCCTCAGATCAGATCATTCTTTCAGACGTATCAGTTTTTCTGTCTGAACCTTCATTTCTTCAAACGATTGCCCGGACTGCCATTGGATCCAATGGCCTCAGGGCCCCGCCGCTCGCCTGAGTTGCGGATTTTCTTTCCTGCTTAAGGTAGAATATTCCCATCGTACAGGGTGAAAACAGCCTGTGTCAGGATCATTGATTCCTGCAAGTCCGGCCGTTTCATCCTCCTTAAAAATTCATTTCCGTTTTAATTATTTCGTTAAACAAGATTACAATGAAAAAGATTTATTCTCTGGCTATGACGGGCCTTGGTTTACTTTCAGCTTTGGTTTCCGGGCTTTCAGTAAATGCACAGATCGTTATGAAAACTGACTCTGTCGCCATGGGGCAGTACTATGCAAATGAAGTCTATTACAGTATGAAGAATGGTGAGATCTCCCAGTATGCAAGGAATTCATGGGATATTGCTTTCAGGACCAGGATCATGAGCTCAAGCATCATCACCAACGACGGTACGAGCGTGGTACTATGGACCTATCCGAAGTCAGACACCTCCGGTTGGGCATCTGTTGATACCAGCGGATTATACACCTGGACACGCATGTACAACGATGTCAACGACTGGGAAAACGGCGCATTTTCCCGCAATGCAAAGGGACATCCCGATTATGGATGGGGCGTGTACAATGATCAGACCCATGATCTTTTGGGAGATTCGGTCTTCATCATCAAGCTGCGCGACGGCAGTTTTCGCAAACTCTGGATCCAGCGGAAGAATTCAGTGAACAATAAATATTTTTTCAGGTTTGCCAACCTGGACGGATCCGGTCAGACGGATATTACCTTTAACTGCAATGATTATAACACAAAAGAATTTGCAGGATTTTCACTGGAGACCAGTCTTCCGGTCGATTACCAGCCTGAAAAAGCAACCTGGGACATTGTTTTTACGAAATACATGTCGATCCAGCCTAATGGAACGCCTTATGCCGTAACAGGCATCCTGAACAATGACGGGGTGAGGACCAAGAATTTTCATCCGGTTCCATTAAATTACAACGACTTTGGCCGCGGTGCATGGGATTCTACGCGGTCATCCATCGGATGGGAGTGGAAATACGTCGATACAAATTATGTTTATCATATCACGGATTCTTCCGTTTATTTTGTAAAGTCGACCAATGGGGACATATTAAAGCTTGTATTTTCACATTTTACGGGAAGTTCCACCGGATTGGTCGTATTTGAAACAGGGAAGGCTGCCGGACAAGGAGTCGCCGGAAAAAAAGATGCTTTCGCGGTTATTGTCTATCCGAATCCTGCTTCCGAACAAATTCATATTTCCTCCGACCGTACCTCTTCCGATCCTGCCGTTGTTGGTCTTTATGACTTGTCAGGAAGATTGGTAAAGCAGCAGTTGCTGATCAATGGGAAGGAAGAGAATACAATGGAGATCTCAGGCCTGAACTCAGGGATCTACCTCATAAGAATTTCTTCTTCGGAAGGGACTGTCGCCCAAAAAGTGATAATCAGCCGCTAATGGCAAAAGAACTTAAGACTTTCCACCGTTTAAGCTTGGTTTGGTTCGTCTTGCTGGCAAATCTGGTCGTAGGGTCATCCTACGGCCAGGGCCGGCAGGCATTTATAACCGTAACCGATCAGAAAAGCTCGGAACCGGTGGCATTTGCCCATGTCTGTTTTGAAGGACTGAAATCCGGAACGCCTAAATACGGGCTTACCTCCATCGACGGGAAGATCCTCAATGATGTCAAAGAGCCCTCAAAGATTGCAATATCCTATATGGGTTATTCAACCTTCCGGGATACAATCCGTCCGGGACAGTCGGTAGAGCTGCGCCTGAAACCTGCCGTCCTGAACATGGATGAGGTTGTGGTGACCGGTCAGTACACGCCTGAAAAGATTGATAAATCCATCTACAGGGTGGATGTGATCAGCAGCCGCACGATCGAGATGAAGGCCGCAACGAACATGGCGGATCTTCTGAAAGACCAGTCGAGCATGCGTGTTTCGCAGGATGGTGTGCTTGGAACCAGCCTTTCCATTCAGGGCCTTTCCGGCGAGAATGTTAAATTTCTGCAGGATGGTGTCCCGATGATCGGCCGTATGAACGGAAATTTCGACCTGAACCAGATCAACCTGAACAATGTTGATCACGTTGAAGTCATTGAAGGCCCGATGTCGGTCATATACGGTAGCAATGCACTTGCCGGCGTCGTCAACATCATTTCGAAGGAGAATAAAACATCGGTTCTTTCGGCATCTGCAAATGGTTATTATGAATCAGTCGGTGTTTTCAATTTCGACGGAGCTGTTTCCGTGAATAAGAACAGGAACAGTTTTTCATTCGATGGCGGACGGAATTTTTTCCAGGGATATTCCTATGAGGATACCAGCAGGGTTCAGACCTTCAAGCCCCGGAGGCAATATTTTTTCGACGGCTATTATGCCTATACGGAGAAGAACCTGAAACTGAAACTCTCAGGCGAATATTTCAACGAACTGCTGCTGGATCAGGGCGCGCTGTTACCCGTCTATTATGAGACGGCGTTTGATTCCTATTTCACTACGGTCCGTTATACCGGCAGAATGGATGGAGTGATCAGGCTGCCGCACAGCAATGTCATCAATTTCGTTGGTTCCTATTCTTCTTATACAAGAATAAAGAACACCTATTATAAAGATCTGACGAACCTGTCATCGACCATGGTCGAAACCGGAACGGTGAATGATACAACCGGAATCACCTCCTGGCTTGCACGCGGAACCTTTGCAAATAATAACGCCGATAAAAAATTGAATTACCAGGCCGGTTTTGACATTGACATTGAAACCGGAACAGGTAAACGCATCATCGGAAAGACCCAGCAGATCAGTGATTATGCCGCTTTTGTGAGCGTGAAGTGGACTCCCGTAAGGGTTCTTTCGTTCCAGCCGGGGATCCGTTTTATCCATAATTCAAAGTATGATGCGCCCCTGGTGTATGCCATCAGCGCCAAATGGTCGATATCCGATCTGCTGAACCTCCGTTTATCCTATTCACGCGGGTTCCGGACACCGGACCTGAAAGAACTTTACCTGACCTTCGTTGACATCATCCACAACATCCAGGGCAATCCCGACCTGAAGGCTGAACGGTCGCATAATATCAACCTTAATATCAGTCTTAATTCCGAGAAACATAAATCGGCATGGTCGGCCCAGGCAACAGGGTTTTACAATATCATTGAAAATGTAATTACGCTGGCGCGCATTCAGGGACTCGAATATAAGTACGTCAACCTCGATGAATACAGAACCACCGGTTTCCAGGGCGACGTTTCCTTCAGCCTCTATCCTTCACTGAAACTCCAGGCGGGGATTGCGGAAACCGGTATTGCTGCCAGCGCCGGAGGAACAGGCAGTACCGGTAATTTTATTTTCGCCACCGATGTCACACTGAATGGTTCATACAGGATTGTCAAACCTGATCTCACCTTCTCCCTGTTTTACAAATACACCGGCAAGACGCCTGAATTCCAGCTGGATGACAGCGGCGTGAACATAGGGTTCATCAATCCTTACAATACAATGGATGTTACTGCGACCAAGGGTTTCTGGAAACAACGGATCAGGCTGTCGGGCGGGGTAAAGAACATCTTTGATACAAAAATGGTCCCGACCAGCGGGGCAACCGTTGGAGCGCACGGAAGCGGAGGTGATGCATCCAATATCAGTTGGGGCAGGACATTTTTCCTGAAGCTTTCTTTGACCTTTAATAAATACAAATGATCAGATCCGGACGGTTCATAGTAATTATCGCAGTCTCACTGGTCCTTCATTCCTGTTTTAAGAAGGATGAAGCGGTGCCGGTACATCCCCGCGGGCCTGTTAAAACCGATACCATTGCGCTGACGGATAATTACAAATTCCAGGTCTATTTCGACCTTGCTACCGGGACGGCGGTCAGCACTAACCTCAGAACGGAAAGTGATCTCGGTTTTGAATGTTCATCCTCTGGCTGGAAGATCATTTTGAATACAGGCGATTTCATGAAGGTGGCCGATATGGGCGTCATTCCGTTCGGAGAGCCCCATGATACCACCGGTATGAAAATGTCATTTGACAAGTCGGACGGTAATCCTGATTCCCTGGCCTTCGGCCGGTGGTTTACGCTGGCCGGAGGAGATACATTGTCGTTGAACCACGTCTATGCCATCAGCCG
The DNA here is from genome assembly GCA_026391805.1 of Bacteroidota bacterium. Taxonomy (GTDB): domain Bacteria; phylum Bacteroidota; class Bacteroidia; order Bacteroidales; family FEN-979; genus FEN-979. The sequence continues at coordinate 62,343 of JAPLDJ010000010.1, forward strand.
CGGGATCGATCCGAACGGAAATCCACTCGGATTGTACCAGGTGATCTTCGACAGCCTGAAAATGGGGACTTATTATTTCCGTTTTGCAAAACTGAACGGCCAGGATGTCCGTTCCGCAATCATCACCAAAGACCCTTCCATGAATTATATCTGGTATTCTTTCAACTCCGGAGGGTCGGTCAAAAACCTTGAACCGCCAAAAGATTCTTTCGACCTCTTATTCACCCAATATACAACGCTGCTTTATACCGATGAAGGCGAGGCATATCCCTATCTTGTTACTGGCGTTCTGCTAAACCGCAATCTGGTAAGGGCTGCAAAGGATAGCATTCATGACTTTTCGGCGATGGACCTGGAAACTGCGAATTCCATCCAGCTCTCACCGGCGCTTGACGGCATTGGCTATGACTGGAAGAGATTTGATTTCAATTCAGCCAGCTATACGGTGCTAACCGACCGCTTTTACCTGGTCAGGGATAAATCAGGATACCTCTATAAGCTGAGGTTCATTGGATTTTATAACGGAGCAGGGGAGAAAGGCTACCCCGTAATTGAATACCAGGCTTTGTGATCACTCCGCGAAGTTCATCACGATCGTTTGTTTGAGATCGGGGTGCAGGCTCTGCGCGACCGGGCAGGTTTTCGCCGAATGAAGAATGATCGCCTTTTCCTTCTCCGAATAGACTTTCTGTGGAAAATCAAACTCCACAACGACCTCGCCAACCCGGCGCGGATTCTCTGCCATGATCTTGGTGATCCGCATGACGGTTCCGTCAACATCAAATCCATGGGTCCGAGCCGCAATCCCGATGATCGTCATCATGCAGCTGCCCAGCGAGGTCGCCAGCAGGTCAGTTGGGGAGAAGGCTTCCCCTTTGCCCTTGTTGTCCACCGGCGCATCCGTGATCAGTGTATTCCCCGACCGCACATGCGTGGCGTTCGTTCTTAATTCACCAAGGTAAATTGTTTTTACTGTTTCCATAGTCGTTGTTATTTATTGGATTTGACCGGTGATTTTATGCTGAATGAATAATGGTCAGGTAAAAATAGATAATTTTGCACCCTCATGAACAGAACCCTCAGCGAAACATTTACACCGATCCTTTCGGGACAGCATAATTTCAGGGATCTTGGCGGCATTCCCGCCATGGATGGCAGAACGATAAGGCCGGGCCTTCTTTTCCGCAGCGGAGATCTTCATTCCATCACGGATGACGATGTTACCATCCTTGAACAGGCAGGAATCCGCATGATTATCGATTTCAGGTCGGAACGGGAACGCCTCAAACGGCCCAACCGTGAAATACCGGGGCTGAAGGAAGTCAGGTACCTGCCGATCTTTGATGCGCCGCGTGACCTTGCCTCAAAATATGTTGCGGAGAGTGATTCATCGAACCTGGAACGCCTCCTGGTGGACGAATATGCAAGGATTGTGTCCCTCTACAGGAAGGAATATGCTGAATTCCTGTGGCTTGTTGCAAACAGTTCAGAAATTCCGCTGGTCTTCCAGTGTTCGGCAGGGAAAGACCGCACCGGCCTGGCAACCATCTTTCTGCTGACCGCGCTGGGAGTGGGCTATGAACATATCCTCAATGATTATTTCCTGACCAACCTTCATGCACAGGCCCATGCCCATGAGATCATCGGTCTGCTGAACAACAATGGCTACAACGGGCACCTCATGCAACCGATGCTGGAGGTGAGGCAGGAATACCTGGATGCCGCGCTTGATGTGATCAGTAAAACTTCAGAAAATCTTGAGAACTTTGTCACTTCGGAATTAAAAGCAGATCGGGAAAAACTGAGGGAGAGGTATTTGAAATAGCGATAGGCGAAAAGCGAAAGGCGATAGGCGAAAAAATATTTTACTTTTGAATTCCTGCATTCCTAAATTCCTGCATTCACCTTCTCAACGATCCCTTTATCCCCGTTCAGGATAACCCTATCGCCTGTTTTCAGAAACTGTTTGGCGCCTTTGGCGCTGACGACGGCGGGGATCCCATACTCTCTTGCGACGACTGCCCCGTGGGAAAGCGGGCTCCCAATCTCCGTGATCAGCCCTGAAACAATGCTGAAATAGGGTGTCCAGCCGATATCTGTAAAGGATGCCACCATGATCTCCCCGGGTTCCAGGAATGCAGCGTCATCCAGCGTTGTGACAACCCTGACCCTGCCTTCAACGGTTCCGCTGCTGACCGGGATACCTTTCAGCTGTCCATCAAGGATTTCAATAACCTTTTCCTCTTCAAGGGGTTCAGGGATGCCGTAGCAAACCTCACTGAACTGAAGGGCGGCAGTCTCCGGCATCTGTTCCCTCCGCTTTCCGGCTTTGGCCCGCCACGAAGGGGAATAATCATGGATCATCTGCCCGATCTCTTCTTGCGTCAGGTAGTAAACCTGGTCAGTATCATTCAGCAACCCTTCCTTCACCAGCAGTTGAGCATACTGCTGCCATGCAAGCCGCACCTTATGGAGCAGCCGGATGGATGCCGATTTTGTGATTTCTCTCCGTGACACGGAAAGACGGGCGGTTTGTAAAAAGGATCTGATGAAAATCCGCTGGAACGGTTTTAATTCTTTCAGGATAGCATTGGCCTTTTTCAGGGAATGCTCATGTGCATGTTCCTTTGCACCCGACTTAACACGTGTCTGGAGCATCCTGACCAGTTGAACAGGATCCTCTTCCCACGGTTTCTCATGAAGTTCGGCCTCCCTGACACACCGGTGCCCGTGACGCCTGAGGAAATTAACGTATTCCCGTCTGATCTGCGGAGGTGAATCCTGCACGAGAAGACGCAGCGCTTCATCGGGGGCGGCTGAACAGAAAATTCCCGAGAATCTTTTTTCGGACTGTATAAGGGATGCGAACCGTTCGAGTGACTGAACCGCATCAGCGCTCTCGATGTCGGGAATGTCGGTCAGCAGAAGTGTTGCAATATGATGATCCCCGGCCGTCGGAAGATGTTTGTTGGATGTGAGGATGCCCATAATTGCAGAATACAATGTTCCTGACTGGGCGGAAGCAATGATGTGATGCCCGAAAGCTTCTTTCAGAGCCTCCCTGGCTGCTTCCAGCGAACGGTAGTCGGCATTGATCTCATCCTTCATCTCAATTTTATAATGATCGGCAAGAAAAAGGAGGCGTCTGACATTCTTTTTCGTCCAGCTGAGGCTGATCATCTGTTTGAAGAAATGAAGAACACGCATCAGGATATTGCTTTCATGCTTCACAGCGGGCATATCGATCACCTTGCCAGTGATGGCAAACTGAACATTTTCAGCCTTGTTCATCCAGACGTTCCGCGGATAGTCCATCATGTTGCTCATGTTGATGAACAGACGATTGTAGAACATCTGGATGTAGCGGAAACCGTCATATTTTTTCAGGCTGTAGGCGCTTGCTGCCTGGGCCAGAACGGTCATCCCATAATCAACCGCATGAAACGATACCGAATAGGTAAGCGGGGTTACCACGCCCGGCATCATCTCGCCGATGTTACCCAGGGTCCATGTATCCGTACTGCTTCCTTTAACGGTATCAAGTTCATTGTAATGAACGCCGTTCAGGGTTGTGACCGGCCGGACCTGCAGCCAGTGAAGGATGCCGTCGTCATCGATGGCCCATTCCATATCGACGGGATAGTTCAGATGATCCTCTGCTTTCTTAACGCCATCAAGGATCTCGGTCAACTGAGCTTCCGAAAGAAGATTTTCCTTTTTCTGGATTTGTTGCAGGATGTTCGATCCGCTCCGGTAGAGCTCGTAATGAATGGCATCTTTTGCCCCGCTCACAAGCTCTTCGCCATGGCCTTCAACGGCATTGATGACGACCCGGTCGCGCCGGTGAGTGACCGGATCGGCGGAAAATACGACGCCGGCCACTTTGGCGTTGACCATGTTCTGTAAGATCACAGAGATGCGCAGGTCGGCATTTTCGCTCAGGTTGGTGGCATATTCCTTCACCCGGACTGACCGGGAGGCTTCAACACATTTCACGATCGCATCGCGGATCTCATCATAGCCATTCAGGTGCAGGAAAGTCTCAAATTGTCCAGCAAACGAAGCATCCTTACCATCTTCACTGACGGCAGATGAACGGACGGCTTTTGGTCCCTTTCCAAGCGTGGCAATATTCTTTTTCAGGATTTGATCATCCATGCTTTTTAGGTCGGGGTGGATGATAACAAATGCATCAGGTACCTGCAGGCCAAGGTCTTTAAGTACCTTCAACCCCATGGCCTTGCCACCGATCTTTTCGTCGGTTATTTCATGGATGAATTTGATCACGGCTTGTATTTATCGGCATGAAACCCAAACTCGACCATTCCGAGTCCTTCCACCTGATCGAATTTGTAGGTGCCGATTGCTTCATACATCAGGTATTTCTGATCCATGATGTAAGGGAAATGCCCGTTGCGGTTGAATTCCATGAGATGCTTCTTGCCGCTTCTCATCTTAAGTTCGATCATGGCATGATCCGGGAGTAATTTTTCCCTCGATACGGTCTCAAGGTCCGTGCATTCAACAACAGCGTCGATCATTCCGTCGGGTTCAACAACAAATCCTGCCGTAAGGCGGCCCAGGAATTCCCACTTGATCGTGGTCACGGTCCAGCTGTAGCCTGCATCCGATTTCCCGGTAATCCAGTAATGACGGTCCCAGGTATTCCAGTTCCGCGAACCAAAAGAGTGGTCGCGCGAACCCCACATCTTCAGGTCGTGCCGTATTCCGTCGAGAATGATATATCCGTTCAGGCTGCCGGTTTGCTCATAGTGAACCTGGTGGGTGTCTTTCAGCATGAAGAAGAATTTCTTGTTCCACTTTTCGGCAGCGAGGGCATCTGCGATCATCCGCTGATCCGAGCTCTTCTCAAAATCATAAATGGGATGTTCGCCGTTAAAAAGCAGGTTCGTTTCACAGCTATGTTCTTTCCCTTCGTTGTCCGTTACCATTCCCTCATAGGTGATCCTCCAGATCTTGCCAACCTCTATGGGTTCCCATTTCAGATTCCCGACCTGGAAACCTTCACCTTCGGGACCGGGATCCTTGTGCAGACCGAAAAATCCGAAGCCGTTGAGTTTAAAATCAAACCAGTGCTCGTGGGGCCGGTTCGGACCGCGAAGAGCCATACGGGTAATGAAGGCATTCCCTTCCCGGTCGCCGCCGTAAAAATAGGAGCTGTCGTTGGGATAAGGCTGTGAGAGATCAACGTGTTTCTGTTCAAGGATTTCAACAGGCAACTGGCGGCTCTTGGTCCGTTTTACCATCTGCCGTGCAATAAGTCGTTTCAGCATAATCAGAATTTTTCAGGCGCAAACTTAAAAAAATCTTATCGAACCGAGGTGTTAGGAATTTCAGAAGTTTTCCATTAAATTGTCGGGCAAGGAGAGAAACGCATTGCGCCAAGCGCTAGGCGCAAAAAGCACAATGAGACTACATTCCCGTCAGTTCGATCCGGTCGAAATAAAGATCAGGCCCGCCCTGGTAAAGGATACGGAATTCGACACCGTCGTAATCCTTTTCAAGCCTGGTTTTTAAACTGAAAAGCTGGAAATAGTCACGTTGCTGGAAATCGCAGGAGCGGATCACCTGCTTCACAAGGACCTCTTTCCCATAATTAACAGAGATCTCCAGCACGGCCAGTATGCGGGTGTTGAAATCCGGCTCCGACCTGAGGTTGAACTGCACAAGGATGGTCCCTTGTTTAAGCGAGACAAAAGGACCGTAAACAAAGTGTTTATTATGGTCAAAGTCGTTGGTGATCTTTGCTGATTTTCCTGACCGTGCCAGCGGATCGGCACTGATCGTTCCCTGGTGCTGCATCTCTTGACACGAAAATGCACGGGTATAATAGATGCGCTCGTACCTGCAAAGTGTCAGGCTGCAGCATTGAAAAGGCATCCCCCTGCGGACGATCAGGTGACCGAATTGCATGGTGGTATCAGGGAATGAATCGAGCCACGAATCCTTAACAAGGAAAAGTTTTGGCATGTTGTACACTTCTTCAGCCATGCCGAAATTCCTGACGTTGTCCTTGTCGTGCGGCGTCGCCTTGATGTGCTTCGGGTCCGCGGATGCAATCAGGTATGCATGGTTGTAATCCGCGATCAGTCCTGCATTGCCGAGTCTTGAAAAACCGGTGAGTTCAGATAAGCGGGAAAGCTTGCGCTCAGGGACAAAAAATTTGCTGAAGGCGCTGAAACTTCCGAGGAGAACGATGGCCGTCAGGATTACCCTTCGCAACTGCCGGTTCTTCGACCCGGTACTCTCGATGTACAATAAAAATGTGATCCAGAGGGAGATGTAGACGACTGAAAAATAGCTTCTGTCTGTACCGTTAATATAGACCCAGTGCGAGTGTATAAGAAAAAAGAAGGTTGCCAGTCCGTTCAGCGCAAAAAATACCAGCCAGCGGTTATTTGAACAGAAGCGGATGAAGCTGTTCCTGGTGTTGGAAAGGACAATAAGAATTGGAATGCCGGCAAGCACTGACCATGCATAGATGCTTTCGAAAATGTTCCCGGAGCAGAACGTGAAAACCCGGAAGAAACTGTCGAAAATAAGGTGGAAGGATGTGAGGATTTCTTTCAGGGAAGTAAAATGATGTGTGTGGTACAATTCCACACGGGTTGTATTGTGCTTTGCGTAGAGGATGAAAGCAGTTCCGATGATAAATAATACAATGACCAGCAGTGCCTGGTAGCGTCTGATCCTCTCTTTCAGAAAGGAACGGAACAGTTCTTTATTGATCAGGGGCCAGTATTTCCAGATCACGATCAGCGCAAGGAGAACAAGTGAAACCAAAACAAGGTCTGATACCCATACGGCAAGGATCATGGTCAGAGAGGCCAGTCCCAGCCAAAGAAGCTTAAGTTTCCAGTTAGCGGAAGATTGCATAATCTTCAGGAGGTAGGCAGCCAGCGCGATCATGCTCATCTGGATCCCATAGATAAGAAGAACATGGTCAATAAAATGCCAGGCGGGGAAGAACCAGACAAGTGCAAGGAGAAGTTTGGTGTTCCGGGACCGGAAGAGGGTGGCCAGTGCAAAAAATCCGGCGATGAGGATCAGGTAATGGATCACCGAAACCGCCATGACCGGCGGAAATTTATAGGCCTCCACAAGGATGTTGGCAAGCAGCGGGAGCAGGCTTCCGCCATGATCCTGACCCCAGAAATAGAGGTCACCCGGGATGTTTACTCCTTGTGCCATCAGGGCATTCACCGCCATATCGGAGGTCAGGAGCGGGTAGTTGATTTCAGCGAAATTGTAAAAGGAAAAGAGGATGATCAGGCACAGGAGAAGGTAATATACAAAGGTTGGGATCCTGGTAGTGCTCATAAGCTGAAATTTTTGTTACTGAGGTCCGCTCATTTCAACCCCAAAATTAAAAACTATTCTCTAAAGCGGCAGAAATATTTACCTCCCGGATAATTCACGGCTGAGTTTGGCGAGCAGTTTCTTTCCGTGCGCTTTAAAACCGGGTGTTTCCTCCTGCATCCTCCACTCAATGGAATCTGCAAGTTCCTTTTTAAGGTCAGGCTCCTGCTGGGAGATGCGATAAAGAATTTCCATCGAGTACATTTTAACGGCTACGGATTCTCCGGCTGAGGTAAGCCAGTCGAAGCAATGTTTGATCAGTAACCCAAGCTGCTGATCCGGCAGCGGCGACCGGCTCAGAATACGCAGCGACTCCCGCTTCATGCCGTCGTGCGTGAAACGCGGGAGGCTGGTCACGATCTCATTAAGGTAATTCAGGATCAGTTCGGGTTTCTGTTCCGAAATGGTATCTGTCACCCAGGCCGCCCTTCTGCTGACGGGTTCTTCATTTCTCAGGAAAATCCGGACAAGTTCGTCGAACAGCTCCGGTTTCTGAAGGATAAGGTCCGCAACCAGGTCGGTGTTTCGCCGTGAGTTTTCAACGAGAAGGAGGGATTCGAGGGATTCGTTAGTTGTCATTGTAGTGCAGTTGTGATTGAGGTCATACGACATACGTCATACGTCATACGTCATATGTCTTATGTCTTATGTCTTATGTTCAAAAATAATAAAAACTACTGAATGATTTGAAAATGAATGGTTTTTTTGAAATTATTGTCATACTTTTGTTTTTTTATAGAAATCCGGGTGAGTTACATTGTCAGAAAATAAGACATCCAAGTGATTTACTTTAATTTTTTTTATCATGAAAAATAAATATATTGACCTGATTGACCAAACTTTTAATTTTCCTCAGGATGAGTTTGAGGTCGTCGACAATGAGCTTTATTTTCATAAAGTTTCGCTGATGGATATCATCAAACAGTATGGTACTCCATTGAGAATAAGTTACCTGCCAAAGATATCTTCCCAGATACAGAGAGCGAAACGGTTGTTCAATGTCGCCATGGCCAAGGTCGATTACCAGGGTGATTACCATTACTGCTATTGCACGAAAAGCTCCCATTTCAGTTTTGTCCTGGAAGAGGCACTCAAGAATGAGATCAACATCGAAACCTCTTCTGCATTTGATATTCCGATCATTGAAGATCTGACTGACCGGGGTCTGTTCAGGAAAGAGCAGTACATTATCTGCAACGGGTTCAAACGGCCAATGTACATCGAATACATTGTCAACCTGGTGAACCAGGGATTCGTGAATACCATCTCTGTCCTGGATAACCTGTTTGAACTGGATAAATATGAGGAAGGATTAAAGAATAAAATGAAGATCGGGATCCGCATTGCATCAGAAGAAGAGCCAAAATTTGATTTTTATACTTCCCGCCTGGGTGTTCGTTACAATGAAATCGTTCCATACTACCTGGAAAAGATAAAGGACAATCCGAAGTTTGAACTTAAGATGCTCCATTTCTTCCTGAACACGGGAATAAAGGATACCGCCTATTACTGGAATGAGCTTCAGAAGAGTGTGACCGTGTACTGTGAACTTAAGAAAGTTTGTCCCGAACTGACGGCTTTAAACATCGGGGGCGGTCTTCCGATCAAGAATTCGCTCGATTTCTCTTACGACTACGAATACATGGCGGAAGAGATCATTGCCCAGATCAAGAGTATCTGTGAACGCAATGAAGTTCCCGAACCGGATGTATTCACGGAGTTCGGACAGTTTACAGTAGGGGAAAGCGGAGCTGTTCTCTTCTCCATCATCGACCAGAAGCGGCAGAATGATCGTGAGGTCTGGAACATGATCGACAGCTCATTCATGAATACGCTGCCTGATACCTGGGCGATCAACCAGAAGTTCATCCTGCTGGCCGTCAACAAATGGGACCAGGAATATGAGAGGGTTTTCCTGGGTGGCCTGACCTGCGACAGTGAAGATTATTACAATGCCGAAGGCCATACGAATGCGGTTTACCTCCCGAAATTCAACCTGAATGAAAAAGAGCCGCAATACATCGGGCTTTTCCACACCGGCGCTTACCAGGAGGCGATCGGTGGCTATGGCGGAATTCAGCATTGCCTGATCCCGGCGCCAAAGATCGTCCTGATCGACCGTGAAGAAGAAGAAGAGGGAGAAGTCTACTTTAAACTTTTCAGCAAGGAGCAGAGCTATAAGTCCATGCTCAAGATCCTGGGATACTAAATCCTATCGAAATTCAATTATTCAAAAGAAAGTCAGAAGTGAATACTCGAATAATCGATCAACGATCTTTGAAATCTGACTGGAAGCCAGGCTTCTGAAAAGAATTCTTAATTTTGCACCGAAGAAAGTAATTTTATCACAACGAAATCCATCCTTTAGAATGAAGAAAAAAGATTTCCTCACAAGCCCGGTCAAGCATTTTGACATCAAGAAGATCAACACAATTCCAGTCATCGATGCGATGCGCGACATGTCGTTCACCTCGCGCGATACCGCAGATGCAGCCGATATCCTGAACCGGATGATCAAAGACAAGGGGTGTACGATCTTTCTGACCATCGCCGGTAGCACCAGCGCAGGCGGATGCATGCAGGTATACGTCGACATGGTGAAGAACAACATGGTGGATGCTGTGGTTGCCACCGGCGCCTCGATCGTCGACATGGATTTCTTTGAAGCGCTGGGTTTCAAACATTACAAAGGCACGTATAATGTGGATGACAAGGTCCTCCGGGATCTTTACATCGACCGCATATATGATACGTACATTGATGAAGAAGAGCTCCAGGAGTGTGACATGACGATCGGAAAAATTGCCGATTCCCTGGAACCAAGGCCCTATTCCTCCCGTGAATTCATATGGGAGATGGGAAAATACCTGAAGAAGAATTCCAAAAAGAAAGATTCGCTGGTCCAGGCCTGTTATGAACACAATGTTCCCATCTTCTGCCCGGCCTTCAGCGACAGCAGTGCAGGCTTTGGCCTCGTGAAGCACCAGTGGACACACCCCGGCAAGCATGTCTCCATCGATTCGGTGAAGGATTTTCTCGAGCTGACCATGATTAAGATGAAGGCAAAGACCTCCGGGTTGTTCATGATAGGCGGGGGCGTGCCGAAGAATTTCGTCCAGGATACGGTGATTTGTGCAGAGGTTCTTGGCAAGGAAGTGCCGATGCATAAATATGCCATCCAGATCACCGTCGCTGATTCCCGCGACGGCGCCTGCTCCAGTTCAACGCTCAAGGAAGCCTCCTCCTGGGGCAAGGTCGATACCGTTTATGAAAAAATGGTCTATGCCGAAGCTACTTCCGTCCTTCCGCTTATCGCAAGCTACGTCTACCATAAAGGAGACTGGAAGAAGCGGAAGAAGTATGAGTGGAGTAAGATCTATAAGTAGAGGTCCGAGGTCTGATGTCAGAAGTCTGATGTCCGAGGATAGAGTATAGAGTATAGCACCCAGCATCCAGCATCCAGTATCCAGCATCCAGAAATATTTCATTTTTTTCTTGACTTTTCTGAATTGTGCATTATATTTGCAGTGTACTATTACACTAATACACCTGCAAAATGATCACGATTAATGATTTAACTTTCTGGTATTCAAAACAAAACAAGGTGTTTTGGAACCTCGGCCTGGAACTGGAAGCCGGGCACATCTACGGCCTTTTAGGAAAAAACGGGGCAGGAAAGACAACTTTATTAAAGCTTATTTGCGGACTTTCTTTTCCGAAATCGGGAAAAGTGGAGGTAGACGGACAAATCCCGGGTAAAAGATCTGCAGTATTTTTAGAGAACCTGTTCTTTGTTCCTGAAGAAGTTTCACTGCCTTCCATGAGCCCGGAAAAATTTGCCCGTACCTATGGTGATTTTTATCCTGCTTTTAATGCCGGGCAATTCAAAGAATACCTGGAAAAGTTAGAGGTGTCTCAATCCGTGAATTTTAACCGGATGTCTCACGGGCAAAAAAGAAAAGCACTGATAGCATTCGCCCTGGCCGCAAACACCCGCTTCCTCTTCCTTGACGAACCAACAAATGGTTTTGACATCCCTTCAAAAGCGGCTTTTCGCAGCCTGCTGGCTTCAGCATTTTCCGAAGAAAAGACCATCATCCTGTCAACCCACATGGTGCGCGACCTGGAAAGCATGATCGATCGCGTTCTCATCCTTGAAAATCACAGGATCATCCAAAACAATGAAGCAGATCAGAATCTTGAGGATTTGTTTAATGCCTCCGTTAATCCCGCAGTAACATCACCCGCTTTCACCGGACATTAATTCACAACAGATGAACGAATCATTCAGCATGAACCGTTTCTGGCTGCTTGTCAGACGGCAATGGAGCGAAAACAAAAAGGTTTACCTCCTTCAGTGGATCGTGATTTCACTTTTTGTAATGCTCCTGCAATTTTTCAACAGGATCGATGAACCCTACATCTTCTACCTGCTTTTGTTTTGCCTGGGTGGATGTGCAGTAGTCACAACCTTATTCAGCCGCTGGACGGATAAAGGCCGGTCCTCGCTGTACCTTCTTTTACCGGCAACTGTTTCGGAGAAATTTCTTTGTGCCTTGTTTTACGGCGTACTGCTGTTCATTCCGGTTTTCTGCCTGAACTATTTCTTTTTCAGGTACATTTTTACGTACCTGTTGATCATGCTCTTCCCAAATAATCTTGTTTCTTTCACCGGGATGGTTTCCGGTGGAATCCATGAAGTTATTAACACGCCATTAAGTAATTTTCTGGTGTTTTTCCTTATGTTTCTCTTCATACAGTCGATCTTTATAATCATTTTCATCCGGTTCAGGAGGTATCAGGCGTTGATATGCCTGATTACAATAATGGCAATCCTGATCATTTATAATTACGGGATGGGGACTTTTGTAAGACACCTCGTGAAAGACTTTGCAGGATCGATCAGGGCTCCCGGCCTGTTCCTCACATTCTTTTCTTCTGATTTCTGGTACCAGGAATTTAAATCGTTCAACGGTGAGCATTTTTCCTTTACCAGGTTGATCTGGATCCTGAATGACCTGGCATGGTTCATTGTTTTCTGCATCCTGTACCTTGCAGCAGGATATAAACTCAGGGAACGCGAAATCTAAACATCCGGCAAATGAAATTCACTGACAATAAATCCATCTACCTCCAGATCACTGAATATGTGAAAGAGCAGATCCTGCTGAACAGGTGGCAGAAGGAGGCGAAAATTCCATCGGTCCGGGACCTGGCCGCTGAACTGCAGGTAAACCCCAATACCGTCATGCGCGCCTACGAAACGCTTCAGCAGGATGGTGTCATTTACAACCAGCGGGGAGTCGGGAACCATGTCTCTGCCGATGCAGGGAAGAAGATTCTGACCAGCAGGAGGGAAGTGTTCCTGGATTCGGAATTGCCGGTCCTTTTTAAAAATATGACGTTGCTTGGGATCGGGTTTGATGAAATTGAACGTCTCTATAAAATCTATGTTTCGCAAAGCAGTTAAAAAGAAAATCTGTAATATGAAGAAGAGCAATATTCTGATAACCTGCGCATCCGGACTTGCATTGTGCTGGATCCTGCTGATCGGCTGGTTTGCTGCCACCGCAATCAATAATTACAGGCAGGGAAAAGATCCCGTGTTCGCCCGTTCCCACAGTCAGTACATGGAAAGCAAAAAGAAGACATTTCCGGTGCCGGTGAAGGAACTTATTATTTCAGGTGCGGGAGATGAAATCCTGACGATCGTTTCGGGCAAGGAATTTTCTGTTCTTGCGCACCCGCGGGTTTGGGATTGTATCTATACGGATCTGAAAAACGGGAAGGGCATGATCCGGTTCAAAAGACAATCGGATTATAATGACCCAATCACCATAAGACTCCCTGAAATCCCTTCTGTTTCGATTGATCATGTTAAATCCGTAAGCGTTGAGTTATTTACAGGTCATGCGCCACGCCTTAAATGTACACGTGTCGGTTATTTTGACGTCATGAACTGCAAATTAAGGATGTTGAATATTGATTTTCCCGGTAAGAATGATCAGCAGGAGATCCTTATTGCAGAATGCAACCAGATCGATACCCTGGTGGCTTCTGTCAGGGGGTTCGGTAACCTGCGGCTGGAGATGACAGGTAAGTATAAAAATCAGCTTTCACTTTCGGAATCCATCAAACTCGAAGCGAAATCGGAAATTTTAAAGAAATTGGCGTTAAAATAAAGGATCTTCGCTTCTAAACCAGTAACTAGTTCTTATATTTAAGCCATTTCCACAATTCTTTATAGCTGACCTTTTTCCCGTACATTAAAATGCCGGTGCGGTAGATCTTTGCTGCCATCCAGGTTGCGCCGAGGAATCCGGCAACCAGCAACACCATTGAAAGAATGACCTGGAAATAGGGAACCCCAAAGGGGATCCGGATCATCATGATGACCGGTGAAGTGAAAGGAATGATCGAGAACCAGAAAGCGATAGGACCTTGTGGTTCCTGGATCACGTACTGGGCCATGACGATTGATAAGATCAGGGGAACCGTCAGCGGCAGCATGAACTGCTGCGTATCGGCTTCGCTGTCGACGGCAGAACCTACTGCTGCAAACAGCGCCGCGTAAAGCAGGTATCCGAATAAAAAGAAGAAAATGAACATCCCGATCATCACCGTGAAGTCGATCGATTCGATGGCGCTGATCACCTCATTGGATTGTTCCCGTTCAACGTTGGTTGAGTCGGATGCATTCTGCAGCTGCATCGCATTCGGACCCTGCTTCTGCTGAGTGATCAGTTGCTGGGTCATATCTGCTGATTTGACTTTGGTTGAGAAGGAGGAGGTCACACCAATTACAATCGCCCCGGTAAATAAAACCCATAAGAGAAACTGGGTCAGCCCAACCAGCCCGATGCCGGTGATCTTGCCCATCATAAGCTGGAACGGCTTCACGGAGGATACGATCACTTCGATAATGCGGTTCGTCTTTTCTTCGATCACACCGCGCATCACCTGGGCGCCAAACATGAAGATGAAAAAATAGATCAGGATCCCGCTGAAGAGTGCCAGCACCATGCTGACCTCGGGATAGCTTTTTTCTTCCTTGCCTTCCTCGCCGATCTTGATCGTACTGATATTCACGCTGGCCTTGATGGAGCGAAGGATGTCATCGGTTGTGAGCTTTGCATCCTCCGAAATTTTCAGGTCACGGATCTTGGCTTCAAGCTTCAGCTCCTCTACCTGCTTCGTCATTACATTCTTGACATAGCTCTTGACGTTGATGTTGACCTGGCTTTTTGAATAGAGAATGGCCGTGGTCGGCAGCGTAAGCTCGGTTTTGGGAATGTAAAGCAGGGCATAATCACCGCTTTTGGTGAATGTAGCCTTGGCCGATCCGACATCAGTTACCAGGTAATGAAATTTGACGGCTTCCGAATCTTTGAATTTACCATAGAAGAAACCGGTTTCATCAATCACCGAAACGGTTTTTACTTCGTTCGACATCGTTGCGATATAGACCGGAACGATCACGATGGCCGCCATGAGCAGGGGCCCGAGGATGGTCATGACGATAAACGACCTTTTCTTGACACGGGTCAGGTATTCCCGGCGTATGATCAGGAAGATCTTGTTCATGGATGTTCGTTTCTGGAGGTGGCTGTATCTGGGTTCTGACCGGTGACGGTCCGGATAAAGATGTCGTTCATACTCGGTATGATCTCATTCACCGACTGGATCATGACATGCGGCAGCATTTCCCGGATCAGGTCGTTGGGAGTGGCACCGGCGGGTATGCGGATCTTTGCCTTAAAATGTTCATTTTCGGGCGACTGCTCCAGCACTTCAAAGGCGGTTGGCAGGAAACTCCTGGTATCTCCTTCAAATTTCGTGAACTGAACTTCGAACGTATTGGTCTTATAGGTTTTCTTTATTTCCCATACATTCCCGTCGAGTATTTTTTTGGAATTGTCGATCAGGGCGATGGTGTCGCAAAGCTCTTCAACCGATTCCATGTTGTGTGTGGAAAAGATGATCGTGGCGCCCTTCTTCTTCAGTTCGAGGATCTCCTCTTTCAGCAGGTTGACATTGATCGGGTCGAAACCGCTGAACGGTTCATCGAAGATCAGCAGTTTCGGTTCATGGATGATGGTGATGATGAACTGGACCTTCTGCTGCATCCCTTTCGAAAGTTCTTCCACTTTCCGGTTCCACCAGGTTTTTATCTCAAATTTCTCAAACCAATAGGAGAGTCTTTTCTGTGCGTCATGATGGCTGAGGCCTTTCAACTGGGCCAGGTAGAGCGCCTGTTCGCCTACTTTCATCTTTTTGTAGAGACCTCTTTCTTCCGGCAGGTAGCCGATCATGGAAATATCCGATGGTGAAAGCGGCCTGCCCATGAGGAAGAGTTCTCCGCTATCGGGCGCCAGGATCCGGTTCACAATGCGGATGAAGGTTGTTTTTCCTGCCCCGTTCGGTCCCAGAAGTCCGAAAATGCTTCCTTCCGGAACATGAATGCTCACATTATCAAGGGCACGGTGATTGGAGAAGGTCTTGGTAACATTTTTTGCAATGAAGAGATCCATCAGGACAGCGGTCTTAGGATGAAAAGATAAGGAGTTTATTCGAAATAATCTTTCATCCGTGAGAAGATGTTTTTATCACGGGATGAAGGATTGGGTTGAAAATTCGGTGCTTTGCCCAACTTTTCCAGCAATGCTTTTTCTTCTTTCGACAGGGTCTTGGGGATCCATACATGGATGGTGATCAGCAAATCGCCCTGACCTTCCCACTGGTTCACATTGGGCAGACCTTTGCCTTTCAGCCGCAACACTTTCCCGCTCTGTGTTCCCGGTTCGATCTTGATCTTGACCTTGCCGTCGATTGTTGGTACTTCGGCGCTGGTTCCCAGGGCTGCATCGCTGATCGTGATGTAATGCGCATAATGCAGGTTATCGCCGTCACGCTGCAGGAGCGGGTGTTCGATCTCCTCGATCTGTACGAAAAGATCTCCGGCCACACCTCCGCGGGCGGCTGCATTTCCTTTTCCGTTCACCGAAAGCTGCATTCCTTCGGCAACACCGGCCGGGATCTTGATGCTGATCACCTCTTCTCCTTTAATGATACCGTTTCCTGCGCAATCAGGACATTTATCGGTGATGATCTGTCCTTCGCCTCCGCAATGCGGGCAGGCGGATGTGGTTTGCATCTGTCCGAGGAAGGTGCTTGTAACGCGGGTCACATGACCACTGCCATGGCAGGTGCTGCAGGTCTGGTAGGAGCTTCCTCCTTTGGCGCCGGTCCCTTTGCAGGTATTGCACTTGACGTATTTATTGACCTTTATCTTTTTCTCAACACCGTGGGCAACCTCTTCAAGCGTCAGTTTTACTTTTACTCTCAGGTTTGAACCACGGTTAACGGTCTTCCCCCTCCGGCCTCCTCCGCCGAACATGGAACCGAACGGATCCTCAAAGCCGCCTCCTCCGCCACCGAAAATATCACCAAAATGACTGAAAATATCCTCCATGGTCATGCCGCCGCCAAACCCACCGAATCCCTGGCTGTTATTTCCTACCCCGGCATGGCCAAACTGGTCATAACGCTTACGCTTTTCAGGATCGCTGAGCACCTCATAGGCCTCCGCAGCTTCCTTGAACTTCTCCTCAGCCGCCTTGTTGTCCGGGTTCTTATCAGGATGATATCTCAATGCCTGCTGCCGGTAAGCCTTTTTGATCTCCTCCGGAGTTGAGCTCCTGGAAACCTCCAGTATTTCGTAATAATCTCGTTTTGACATTGTTCGCTATTCGCTATTCGCTTTTTCTTAACTACCAACCACCACTTTCGCGTACCTGATCACTTTCCCGTTCAGCATATATCCGTTCTGGATCACATCAACCACTTTCCCTTTCTGTTCGGGTTCAGGAGCGGGAATGTTCGTAAGCGCTTCATGGAAATCGGTATCGAAGGATTCTCCCAGTGCCTTCATCGTTTCGAGCCCCTGCTGGTTTAGTATGCTTTTCAGTTTGTTATAGATCAGACCGACGCCGTCGGCCACCGATTTGACATCACCTTCGGGAATCTCCATGGCTTTCAGGGCACGTTCGAAATCATCCAGAACGGGTAAAAGCGTGGAAATTACATCGGCAGAAGCGGTCTTGTTCAGTTCGATCCGCTCTTTCAGCGATCGTTTGCGGTAATTGTCAAATTCGGAATAGAGCCGGAGAAATTTGTCATTTAAACCGGCAACCTCGTTTTCGAGTTCCTCAACCTTATCTTCTTTCCGGTGCTTACCCTTATGGCTCTTTTCCTTTTTTCCTTCAGGTTCTTCTGCGGATGCTTCGCTGTGCTGCTCTGTCGTTGAGCTGACTTCCTTTTCCGGGTTGTTCTTTGCTTCTTCTTTCTTCAGAATTTCTTCTTCCTGCGGATTATTCTTTTCTTCCATCGTATCAGTTGTCTTCTTCTAATCAAAAAAAATGGGTGGTAAATCCTTATCAAAAAACCTGCCACCCGGTATTCAGGACAAATTGTCAGGATCAGATGCGACGGATGTCGGCGCCAAGTTTCCTCAGGCGGAGATCAATCTCCTGGTATCCACGGTCAATTTGTTCAATGTTGTCGATGATGCTTTTGCCTTCGGCGGAAAGGGCAGCGATAAGAAGTGCAACGCCGGCGCGGATATCGGGCGACGACATGCGGATGCCCCTCAGGGGATGCTGACGGTCGAGGCCGATCACGGTGGCCCGGTGGGGATCGCAAAGAATGATCTTGGCTCCCATGTCGATCAGCTTGTCGACGAAAAAGAGGCGGCTTTCAAACATTTTCTGGTGGATCAGGATGCTGCCTGCTGCCTGGGTTGCAACAACGAGCACGATGCTGATCAGGTCGGGCGTAAAGCCCGGCCAGGGTGCATCGGCAATGGTCATGATCGATCCGTCCATGAAGCTTTCCACCTCGTAATGATCGTGCTGCGGAATGAAAATATCATCACCCTGCCGTAGAACTTCAATACCCAGCCTGCGGAACACATCCGGGATCAGTCCAAGCTGCTGGTAATTCACGTTCCGGATGGTGATGGCGGACCTGGTCATAGCTGCCAGACCGATAAAGCTTCCAACCTCGATCATATCGGACAGAAGCGTATGATCGCAGCCATGCAGCTCAGTAACTCCCTGAATGGTCAGGAGGTTCGAGCCGATCCCTTCGATCTTTGCGCCCATCCTAATGAGCATGTTGCAAAGCTGGAAAAGATAGGGCTCACAGGCAGCGTTGAAGATGGTGGTGGTTCCATGGGCAAGAACGGCGGCCATGACGATGTTCGCGGTTCCTGTTACGGAAGCTTCATCGAGCAGCATATAGCTGCCTTTCAATTCTTTTGTAGTAACGGAGAAGAGCTGGTCTGCCGGATCGTAGGTGAAGACGGCGCCGAGTTTCTGGAGGCCTGAAAAATGGGTGTCGAGCCTCCGCCGGCCGATCTTATCTCCGCCCGGCGCATAAACGATTCCGCGGCCGAACCGGGCAACCATCGGACCCAGGATCATGATGGACCCGCGGAGCGCGCCGACCTTTTCCTTGAACTCCTGCGTATCGAGGTAGTTCAGATCAATTTCATCCGCAATAAAAGAGTATGACGATGATCCTTCGGAAGTTACTTTTACACCCAGTGCCTGGAGCAATTCGATCAGCTTGTTTACATCCCGTATTGCGGGAATGTTGTGGATCGTAACTTTTTCGCTCGTCAGCAAACAGGCACAGATCACCTGCAGGGCCTCATTTTTTGCGCCCTGGGGGATGATCTCTCCCTTCAGTTGCCGGCCACCTGTTATTTCAAAGGAACTCATTATTGTTTTTTTCTTCCCCGCTGTGCGCCGCTACCGGTATTCTTCGGACGGAACGGTTTCCTCGGTTTATTGGTACGGGCAAGCAGGTCGCTGGTCGAGGTCAGCTTGATCTCTTCATTCAGTTTAAGTTGTCCCTTCGACAAAACCTTCAGGTGTTCTTCGATCAGCTCATCCGAAACCGAATCGCGGTTCCAGTTCAGGTAGGATTTCTTCAGGTGAATGGCAATGGTCTTTACCAGTGCATCTTTTTCCGGCCCGTCGGGATAGGCGGTTGCCTTTTCGATGATCATGGCAATGTTTTTCCCGTAATGCTTGAATTCGATTGCCTTGTCGTGATAAGAGATATGCTCCGGTTTTGTACTGATCAGCAGTGGCGGGGGTGGAGGATAGGGGGAATCCACATCGATCTTGAAATCGGAAATGATGTACAGGTGATCCCACAACTTGTGCTTGTAATCCACTGTTTCTTTTGCCTGAGGATGCATCTGCGCCATCACGTTGATGATGATCTTGGCTGCTTTCAGACGCTGTTCCCGGTCCTCGATCGTACAGGCGTACTGGATCATCTCCTGGATGTTCCTTCCGTATTCAGGAATGATCAAAGCCTTCCGGGTAGTGTTGTATTCCATGTTCATAAAAGGGAAATTTTTGCAAAGATAATCTAAATAGCGAAATAGCGAAAAGCGAAATGGCGAAATGATCTGTGTAATCTGTGAAATCTGTGGTAAAAAATTACTACACGAAGATCCACGAAGAAGACACGAAAGACACGAAAAACTATTGTGAACTATTGTGCCTAATGTGGTGAAATTAAAATAGCGAAAAGCGAAATGCTTATGACGTATGACTTATGACTAAACAATCTTCAGCTTCGCAAAACGCAGCAGTAACTGTTTCTGCCCGATGCCGGGAAAGAAGACCGTGGCTTTCTTGTTGGGTCCGTTTCCTTCGATGCTGATGACCTTGCCTTTGCCGAAACGTTCATGTTCAACCTCCATTCCAACCTGGACATCATCATCATTTGATGCCGGAGCTGCCGGTCCCGAAGAAATATTATTCAGCTTCCTGAAATTCTTCAGGTTAACCGGTTGTTCTTTTTTGACCGGTGTAATGCCCGGAAGTATTGAGGAGAAATTATCATCGGAGGGGAATCCTGCATGCCGGGTCATGGGCCGCTGGGGACGATCGATGTGTTCTTCCGGGATCTCCTGTACAAAGCGGCTCGGATCATTGGATGTCAGGTTGCCCCACCGGTAGCGGTTTTCGGCGTAGCTGACCGTCAGTTTTTTCTGCGCCCGGGTGATGGCAACGTAGAAGAGCCGGCGCTCCTCTTCAAGATCGCTCCTGGATGACATCGACTGACTGGAAGGGAAGAGGTTCTCTTCGAGACCTACAACATAAACATGAGGAAACTCCAGTCCTTTCGCAGCATGAACGGTCATCAGCATCACCTTGTCATCATCTTCATCATCGCTCGTGTCCTGGTCGGTCAGAAGGGCAATGTCCTGCATGAACTTGTCGAGGGTTTTGACTGATCCGTCATCCTGTTGCGGTGTATCGGCTTCCCCCTGGATCATGGGATCTGCATAAAACAGCGGGTCGTTCGTCGGGTTCACTTTTTTTTCGGTGAACTCCTTGATGGCATTCAGCAGCTCTTCGATGTTCTCAAACCGGCTGACACCTTCCGGTGTCTTGTCTTCGTATAATTCTTTCAGCAAGCCGCTCGAAGTGGCGATCTCCCTTGCCATTTCAAAAGCGGGCTTCGTTTTCAGGTGGACGGCAAAACTCTGGATCATCGTGATGAAGGTGGTAAGTTTGCCCCAGGTGCTTTCCGATAACTGGACATGGCAGGAAGCAGGATTCTCCAGGATCTCGAAGATGCTTTTTTTGTATGTGTCAGATGCGACGACCAGCTTTTCAACCGTTGTTTTTCCAATACCCCGTGCGGGAACATTGATGATTCTGAGAAGTGCATCTTCATCCTTCGGATTCACAACAACCCTGAAATAGGCCAGGAGGTCTTTTATTTCTTTCCGCTGGTAGAAGGAGAGACCGCCATAGATCCGGCAGGGTATGTTCATCCGCCTCAGAGCATCCTCAAGTGAACGGGACTGGGCATTGGTCCGGTAGAGGATTGCAAAGGCAGCATTCAGGAGCTGCCCGTTCATCTTGTTCTCGAAGATTGACTGAGCTACAAGCTGGCTCTCCTCCCCGTCGGTGGATGAACGGATAAGGGTAATCTGCGATCCCTGGTCATTTTCAGTCCAGATTTCCTTGTAGATCTGTTGCTTGTTGTTGGCGATGATGCTGTTGGCCACTGCCACGATGGTCTTTGTGGAGCGGTAGTTCTGTTCGAGTTTGAAAGTCTTCAGGTCAGGATAATCCTTCTTGAAATTGAGGATGTTCTGGATGTTGGCGCCGCGGAAAGCATAGATGCTCTGTGCATCGTCGCCCACCACGCAGATGTTCTCATTATTGGCTGCGAGCGATTTGACGATCAGGTACTGGGCGTAATTGGTATCCTGGTACTCATCGACAAGGATGTAATGAAACTTTTTCTGGTACTTGTAAAGCACATCCGGGAAATCGCGCAGCAGGATGTTCATGTTGTACAGAAGGTCGTCGAAATCCATGGCCGATGCCCTGAAAAGCCGCGCCTGGTATTGTGTATAAAGTTGACCGGTGAAGGGTTTCCCGGAGCTGGAATCATAATCCCTGAGCTCGGGTGTATCATTGTATTCCTGGGCCGAGATCAGGCTGGTTTTTGCAGCGGAGATGCGGTGAAGGATGTACCCGGCCGGATAAACCTTCTCGTCAAGGTTGTTGTCCTTCACAAGGTTCCTGATCGTCCGCTTGGAATCTTCGGTGTCGTAGATCGTGAAGTTGGAAGGATACCCCAGCTGGTGACCGTCGATCCTCAGAACCCGTGCAAAAATGGAATGGAACGTACCCATCCAGACACTCTGTGCATCTGTGCTGCCGACCAGCTGGAAGATCCGGTCCTTCATTTCCCGGGCAGCCTTGTTTGTAAACGTGAGTGCAAGGATGTTGAACGGGTCGACGCCCTTTGTAAGCAGATGCGCCACCCGGTATGTGAGAACGCGTGTCTTGCCCGAGCCCGCGCCGGCGATCACCATCACCGGCCCTTCAGTGCATTCCACAGCCACGCGCTGTTCCTCGTTTAGATCTTTCAGAATATCTGCCACAAATCCGGATTAAGGCGGCAAAAATACGATTTAGCGCAACAGGAAGTTGTGTTGTGGAAAACTAATTGAAGATAAATTTTAAATGGTCAGAAAGTGTATCCTGCGAGCCTTTCTTTCGCCTTTTCATAGCCGAGGTCAATCATATACCGGATATCCGTCGGGGTGAATTTCGTGATATCAACAGTGATCTCGCAATCAGGCCGGATGACCAGCAGGTTTATCTTCCTTTTGCCGTCATAAGGCCCTCCGGTTGCCCTGCTGCCATCTGCCGGAACAAACTTGTTGATCTTAAAGGTCAGATCAATATCATTCTGTTCGATCTCATCGATCATCACATCGGTCATCCGCATGAGTAACTGGGTAAAACTGCGGTGGTTGAATGATCCTCCTGAAAGTTTTTCAGGCTGACAGAGAACACATATAATATTTTGGGCACCGCTCAGGATGGCCTTTTTGAGTGGTGCTACATCCCTCAAGCCCCCGTCGAAATAGGGAATATCCTTAATCATCATTGCAGGCATGGCCATAGGGATTGCAGTCGAAGCGATAACATAGTCAAGAAAGTCATCCAAGGATGGATCAGCGTAAACGATTTGTCCGTTTACTATATTCGTTGCCCCGACATGCTGCTGAAGCGGGCTTTTTCTCAGGACGTCCAGCTTTATCACCCTGTGAACCATATCCCGAAGGGGTTGCGTTGTTGTAAGACCATCGAATTTTCCGAAAACGATCTGGAAGAGCAGTTTGATGACGTTGTGCTTTTTCACAAGGGCCCCGGGTTCCCGGATTTCATTCGTCCAGAATCCCATCAGGTTGTTCTTGATCTTTTCCCAATCCAGCTGAGTGTAATCCACATTCTGCAATCCTGCCTGATGGTTGATGAAGGTGGTGTTCAGGCTTCCCACGGAAATACCAAAAAGGTAATGAGGATGGAAGCCTTTTTCGATGATGGCTTGTACAGCCCCTGCTTCGAATGCTCCCTTGATGGAGCCTCCGCTCAGGACTAATGCATTTTTCTTCATGGTTTATATGTTTTTACGGCGATATAAATATAGGGATAAAAGTGGGAAAGGTCAAGAGAGAATCTCCAGTTTCCGGGAATCCTGCCTCTGTGAACCTCTGTGTCTTCTCCGTGAACCTCTGTGAAATAAAAAATTCTAACACGGAGTTACACAGAGAAGACACAGAGGCTCACAGAGAACATTTTCTGGTCCATTGAAACCGATTCACTACTTTTGAAATCAAATTTCCTCAAGATGAAACTACCGGTATTTCAAATGATCAACCTTGGGATCATTTTGATCGTCATGATTTTTCTTATTAAGTATGTGTGGGATCTTTTTTTCGGGAAAGGATATGCGCCTGTGGAATGGGAACATCAGAGAAAGGAAGGAAAGATCAGCCCGAAGCTGCTGAAGCTTCAGAAAAATTATCCCGACAAGATCAGGTTCTTCAACTGGTGGTTCCAGGTTGAACGGATCAAAAGGGGAAATGTCCCTGGAGCATTTGCAGAGCTGGGTGTATATAAAGGTGAAAGCGCTGCGGTATTGCATCACATGGATCCCGGAAGGAAATTTCACCTCTTTGATACCTTTAAAGGGCTTCCGGCTGTTGACCTGGCGAACGAAACCGGCGAAGCGGCCACATACACCCCTGACCGGTTTGCAGATACCCAGATCGCATTTGTACTGGAGAAAATTTCCGGAAACGAAAACATCCTCATTCATCCCGGTTATTTTCCGGATACGGCTGATCCGGTAAAAGAAGAACGCTTCGCACTGGTCAACCTGGATGCTGATCTATACAAACCAACCCGCGCAGCTTTGGAATTCTTTTACCCAAGGCTATCTCCCGGAGGGGTGATCTTCATTCATGATTATAATCATAAATGGGAGGGGATAAGGAAAGCGATTGCCGAATTTACGGCAACAATTCCCGAAACTATGGTGCTGATGCCGGACATTGACGGCACGGTGATGATAGTGAAGAGTGGCGGGTGAGACCTCAGACTTTTACCGTCTGTTTACCGGGTAACCGTGGATTTCATCCACAGTAATTGAGATGATGCTGCTTCGAGGCATTTTTGTTTTAGGCGGAGGGAAAATAGAATCAGTAAAAATTATTGACATTTTCTGCAAAAATATTTGCAAAAAGCTTTGGAATATTAAAAAGATTTGTACTTTTGCACCCTCAAAAAAGCGAAAGCGCTCTTTTGACAGGGATAATAAAGGAAATAAGAGGAAACCTGATAAGTTAAGACAGATATAGGTTTCGACCGGACAGCGCCTCACGTGTCCGGATACCCATTCAGGCGGTTTGTCTAAGGATCATTGATCCTTCCTTGCATTTCTTTGCACTATTCCCCCGAAAAATTAAATATGAACACGAAAAATGTTTTAACGAATGTTTTTCGTAATCAATAAATTAATACTTTTGCACTCCCCAAAAAGTGGGGTTTTGTCAATCTTAATTGAATAAATATGCCAACAATTCAACAACTGGTACGTAAAGGAAGAAAAAAGCTGACCGATAAAAGTAAGTCACCTGCTTTGGATTCCTGTCCGCAGCGCAGGGGCGTTTGCGTAAGGGTTTACACCACTACGCCGAAGAAACCGAATTCTGCCATGCGGAAAGTTGCCAGGGTGCGTCTCACCAACGGAAAAGAAGTGAACGCTTACATTCCGGGCGAAGGCCACAACCTGCAGGAACACTCGATCGTAATGATCCGTGGAGGCAGGGTGAAGGACCTTCCGGGTGTCAGGTACCACATCATCCGCGGTGCACTCGATACCTCCGGTGTGGAAGGAAGAAAGCAGCGGAGATCTAAATATGGTGCCAAACGGCCAAAAGAAAAGAAAGCATAAGGAATGAATTGCAGGGGCGACCGGACAAGGTGGCCCTGACGCATTTATAGAACAATAAGGAATACCATTATAATATGAGAAAAGCAAAGCCAAAGAAAAGAGCGATACTTCCGGATCCCAAGTACGGTGATACGCTGGTCACAAAGTTTGTGAACAACCTCATGGAACAGGGAAAGAAGAACATCTCCTACGATGTGTTCTACGAAGCCATCGATATCGTTTCGGAAAAGACCAAGGAAAACGGCCTTGATGTCTGGAAAAAAGCCCTCGCCAATGTGACCCCTTCGGTGGAAGTAAGAAGCCGCAGGATCGGCGGAGCTACTTTTCAGATCCCTTCGGAGATCCGGCCCGGCAGGAAGATGTCGATCGGTATGAAGGCACTGGTTTCATTCTCCCGCAAACGCCACGAGAAGAGCATGGGACAGAAGCTGGCCGCCGAGATCATCGCTGCATTCAAGGAAGAAGGCGCTGCATTTAAACGGAAAGAAGATACGCACAGGATGGCCGAGGCCAACAAGGCGTTCTCACATTTCAGATTTTAACAAAACCGTTAGGAAAAAGGATACAATATCAATAATGTCAGAGAATTTAACAAATATTCGCAACATCGGCATTATGGCGCACATCGACGCGGGTAAGACCACGACGACGGAGCGTATATTGTATTATACCGGCATCAACTATAAGCTGGGCGAGGTCCACGACGGTACCGCCACCATGGACTGGATGGTCCAGGAGCAGGAGCGGGGTATCACCATCACTTCTGCTGCAACGACCGTTTACTGGGACTACAACAACCAGAAATACCGCATCAACATCATCGACACCCCCGGGCACGTTGATTTCACCATAGAAGTAGAACGTTCCCTGAGGGTCCTCGACGGCGCCATCGCCATTTTCTGTGCCGTTGGCGGCGTTGAACCACAAAGTGAAACCGTCTGGAAACAGGCCAATAAATATATCGTACCCCGGATCAGTTTCGTCAACAAGATGGACCGTACCGGGGCTGATTTTTTCAGGGTGATCACCCAGATCAAAGAAAAACTGGGTGCTAACCCGATTCCCATCCAGATCCCTATCGGGAACGAAGAAGAATTCAAGGGCGTCGTCGACCTGGTTTCGAACAAGGCATATATCTGGGAAGATGAAACGCTTGGTAAACATTACCACGAAGTTTCCATCCCTGAAGATCTTATTGATACTGTAAAAGAATACCGCACGAAGCTGATCGAAGGAACGGCAGAAGAGAGCGATCACCTGCTCGAAAAATACCTGCTTGACCCGGAGACAATCAGCGAAGATGAGATCATTGCAGCACTTCGGAAAGCAACCATCGAAGGCAGGATCACCCCGGTGATCTGCGGCGCTTCGTTCAAGAACAAAGGCGTTCAGCTTCTGATCGACGCCATTGTTAAATACCTGCCTTCGCCTCTTGACAGGCCTGCGATTAAAGGGATCAACCCCTTCACAGAAAAGGAAGAACTGCGTCACCCGGATCCGTCTGGTCCTTTCGCGGCCATCGCCTTTAAAATCGCGACCGATGCCTTCATGGGACGGATCGCCTATTTCAGGGTCTATTCAGGAGCACTGGATGCCGGAAGCACGGTGTTGAATGCAAATACTGACAAGAAAGAACGGATCATGCGGCTCATGCTGATGCATGCCAACAAGCAGAACCCCGTTAAACGCATTGAAGCAGGGGAGATCGGCGCCGCCATCGGACTAAAAAACATTCATACCGGCGACACGCTGTGCGATGTGAAACATCCCATCGTGCTGGAGACAATGAACTTCCCGGAACCGGTGATCAACATGGCCGTGGAGCCGAGGGCACAGGATGACGTTGATAAGCTGATGGTCGCCCTTGCAAAACTGGAAGAAGAAGATCCTACATTCAAGGTCAAAGTTGACAGCGAAACCGGCCAGACGCTGATAAGCGGCATGGGCGAGCTTCACCTCGACATCATTGCCGACCGGCTGAAGCGCGAATTCAACATCGAAGTCAACCGCGGAAACCCGCAGGTAGCCTATAAAGAGGCCATCCTCGACACAGTTCTGCACCACGAAGTATATAAGAAACAAACCGGTGGCAAAGGCAAATTCGCCGATCTTGTCATCGAGGTTTCACCAGCTGACAAAGGAATTAAAGGCCTTCAGTTCGTTAATGACATCAAGGGAGGAAACATCCCGAAGGAATTCATTCCTGCCATTGAAAAGGGACTGAAATCAGCCATGATTAACGGCCCGGTCGTCGGTTACCCGATGGAAAGCGTTAAGGTTCGCCTGATCGACGGTTCATTCCATAGTGTTGATTCCGATGCGCTGGCTTTCCAGATCGCTGCCGGGATTGCATTCAGGGATGCCTGCCGCAAGGCAAAAGCTGTTTTACTGGAACCCATCATGCGCTTCGAGGTTGTTACCCCGAGCGACTATATGGGCGAGGTCACCGGCGACCTGAACAAGCGTCGCGGGCATGTCGAAGAGGTTCATTCGCGGATTGTCGACCAGGAAATCCTTGGCAAGGTGCCATTATCGGAAATGTTCGGTTATGTGACCACACTGCGCAGCATTACTTCCGGAAGGGCTACCTGCATGCTGGAATTCTCGCATTTCGGGGCCATTCCGCAGGAGATCATGAACGATGTATTGTATAAAATAAGGGGATACGTTCCCGCATATTGATAAATAAGAATAATTGTACAGACGCGACAAGCGTTTCAACAAAAACAAGAAAAAGTGAGCCAAAGAATCAGAATTAAACTAAAGTCGTACGATTACAACCTGGTTGACAAATCAGCCGAGAAGATCGTAAAGACCGTAAAAGCTACCGGAGCTGTTGTAAGCGGGCCAATTCCCTTACCAACCGATAAAAAAGTTTTTACAGTACTGAGGTCCACCTTTGTAAACAAGAAAGCACGGGATCAGTTCCAGCTTTGTTCTTACAAACGGCTGCTGGATATTTACAGCACCACTTCAAAGACGATTGACGCTTTGATGAAGCTTGAGCTTCCGAGTGGTGTTGAAGTTGAAATCAAGGTTTGATCGTATCTTCTCATTGAACAGAAAAAAATTAAACAATGTCTGGATTAATAGGTAAAAAAGTTGGGATGACCAGCATTTATGATGCGAATGGTAAGAACATTCCATGCACGGTCATTGAAGCAGGTCCTTGTGTCGTGACCCAAATCAGGTCGAAAGAAAAGGAAGGCTACGATGCCATTCAGCTTGCTTTTGAAGACAAGAAAGAAAAGCACACGACCAAAGCATTGAAGGGTCATTTCGCAAAAGCCGGCATTTCCCCGAAAAAAGTGCTTGCTGAGTTCACCCGTTTTGAGGTGGGTCACATGAAGCAGTTCGGTGATGTCCTGAAGGTGGATATTTTTGAGGAAGGCGAATTCATCGATGTGGTTGGGATCTCCAAAGGAAAAGGTTTCCAGGGTGTCGTTAAAAGGCATCATTTCCACGGCGTGGGTGAAGCCACCCACGGTCAGCACAACCGTTTAAGGGCTCCCGGTTCGGTAGGCGCCTCGTCATGGCCTTCACGTGTATTCCCCGGATTAAGAATGGCCGGAAGGATGGGCGGCGACAGGGTGAAGGTGATCAACCTGCAGATTTTAAAGATCATTTTAGATAAGAATTTGGTCCTGGTCAAAGGAGCAGTACCAGGATCCAATGGTTCATATGTAATTATTGAGAGATGGAAGTAGCAGTTTATAACGTATCAGGAGCGAAGACGGACCGCAAGGTTGTTCTGGACGATGGGATTTTCGGCATTGAGCCGAATGATCATGCCATCTACCTTGATGTGAAGCAGTTCATGGCCAACCAGCGCCAGGGTACCCACAGCTCGAAGGAAAAATCGCAGCTCACGGGAAGCACCCGCAAACTGAAGAAACAGAAAGGTACCGGCGGGGCACGTGCCGGCAGCATCAAGAGTCCGTTGTTCAAGGGTGGTGCAAGGGTTTTCGGCCCGCATCCCAGGGATTATGATTTCAAACTCAACAAAAAACTCAAGAAACTGGCCCGGAAATCGGCCCTGAGTTACAAGGCAAAGGATGAAAGCATCATGGTGGTGGAGGATTTCACGTTCGAAACCCCCAAGACCAAAAATTTTACCGAGTTGCTGAAGAATTTCAAGGTCGTAGGAAAGAAGACACTCCTGGTTACCAGCAGTGTCGACATGAACGTCCTTCTTTCTTCGAGGAACCTCGGAAAGGTAAAGGTGATCCAGGCTACTGACCTGAATACCTATGAAATCCTGGATGCTTCCTGTTTATTGCTTACGGAAAGCTCCATCAAGGAAATTGAAAGCATTCATGCCAATTAATTCAGCTAATCAGGAATTCTAACAGCATACACAATGGGTGTTATTTTAAAACCGATCATTACCGAGAAAATGACCCAGATGGGCGAAAAGCTCAACCGCTATGGGTTCAAGGTAGACAAGCGTGCCAACAAGCTCCAGATCAAAAAGGCGATCAAGGACATCTACGGAGTGGAAGTGGCCGACATCAATACGATGGTCTACCGCGGAAAAGGTAAGACAAGGTATTCCAAGAGCGGATTTATCAGCGGTAAATCCAACAATTACAAGAAAGCCATTGTTACATTGGCAAAAGGTGAAACAATTGATTTTTACAGCAATATTTAATTAAATGGCGCTTAAGAAATTTAACCCAACAACCCCCGGTCAGCGGTTTAAACTGATCAGTGCGTTCGACGAGATCACAACAGCGACGCCTGAAAAGAGCCTGCTGCTTCCCCAGCGGAAGAGCGGTGGCAGAAACAATGAAGGCAAAATGACCATGCGTTACATGGGCGGCGGTCATAAGCAGATGTACAGGATCATCGATTTCAAGCGGGACAAGGAATCCATTCCCGGCATTGTTAAGACGATCGAGTACGATCCAGGAAGAACTGCCCGGATCGCGCTGGTATTCTACAATGATGGCGAAAAGCGATACATCATCGCGCCTCACGGACTGAAGGTCGGCCAGACGGTGATCTCCGGCAAAGGATGTTCCCCTGAAATCGGGAACACGCTTTACCTGAGTGAGATCCCCTTCGGTACGATCATCCACAATGTGGAGCTTCGTCCAGGCCAGGGTGCAAAGCTGGTACGCAGTGCCGGTTCCTATGCACAGCTGATGTCGAGGGATGGAAAGTTTGCCATCATCAAGATGCCGTCCGGCGAAACCCGCATGATCCTCCAGGCCTGCAAGGCCACGATCGGCATGGTATCGAACCAGGATCACCAGCTTGAATCTTCCGGCAAGGCCGGCAGGAGCAGGTGGCTTGGCAGAAGGCCCCGTACGCGCGGCGTTGCCATGAACCCGGTCGACCATCCCATGGGCGGTGGTGAAGGAAGGGCATCGGGCGGACACCCGAGGTCAAGGAAAGGTACTCCTGCAAAGGGCTACAAGACCCGCAGCAAGAAAAAGAGCAGCAACAAGTACATCGTTGAAAAAAGAAAGAAATAATCATAATACCAACTGGATATGAGCCGATCGCTTAAAAAAGGTCCCTACATCAATTATAAACTGGAAAAGAAAGTCCTCGAGGCTGGCGATTCCAAGAAGAAGGCCGTCATCAAGACCTGGTCTCGCGGATCGATGATCTCCCCAGACTTTGTGGGACAAACCATCGCCGTTTACAATGGCAACAAGTTCATCCCTGTCTACATCACGGAGAACATGGTGGGACACAAGCTGGGAGAGTTCGCCCCGACCCGTATTTTCAGGGGACATGCCGGTAATAAAGATAAAGGTAAGAAATAAGAATAATCAGAAGATATCATGGGAGTAAAAAGTAAAACCAGAGCCGAGAAGCGGAAAGAAGATATGAAGAGTATTTCTTTCGCAAAGCTGAATAACTGTCCCACTTCACCCCGCAAGATGAGGTTGATTGCTGATATGATCCGGGGGAAGAAGGTGGAACATGCATTGCTCATGCTGAAAAATTCGCCACAGGTTTCCAGCGGCAGGATCCATACCCTGCTGAAATCTGCCATTGCCAACTGGCAGGCCAAGAATGAAGGCGCCAGGCTGGAAGACAGCGATCTTTATATCAAGGAGATCTCGGTCGACAGCGGAAGGGTGCTGAAGCGTATCCGGACCGCCCCCCAGGGACGTGCCCACCGCATCAAGAAGCGCTCAAATCATGTGACGCTGATCGTTGACAGCCAAAACAAGCCTGCTGCAGAGGTCGAAGAAACCACAACTGAAACAAACGAATAGACTGAACCGGAATAATTAACTATTTAATTAATGGGACAAAAAACAAATCCAATCGCAAACAGGCTCGGGATCATCCGTGGATGGGACTCCAACTGGTATGGTGGAAAAAGCTTCGCAGTGAAACTTGTCGAAGATGACCGTATCCGCAAATACCTGAATGCCCGCTTATCCAAAGCCGGAATTGCAAAGATCGTCATTGAGCGTACGCTGAAGCTTGTCACCGTGACCATTCATACGGCACGCCCGGGGATCATCATCGGGAAAGGCGGACAGGAAGTGGATAAACTGAAAGAGGAATTGAAAAAGATCACCAAGAAAGAGATCCAGATCAACATTTCCGAGATCAAGCGTCCGGAACTGGATGCCGTGATCGTTGCCAATACCATCACCAGCCAGATCGAAGGACGTATCTCATACCGCAGGGCCATTAAAACCTCCATTGCATCGGCCATGAGGATTGGTGCAGAAGGTATCAAGGTCCAGATATCAGGCCGTTTGGGCGGAGCCGAAATGGCCCGCCGGGAACAGTATAAGGATGGAAGAATTCCATTGCATACGTTCCGTGCCGATATCGACTATGCCACCAGCGAAGCGCATACAACCTACGGCAGGATCGGCATCAAGGTGTGGATCTGCAAGGGTGAAATTTACGGCCGTCCCGACCTGACCCCAGCAGCAGCCAGCACCAAGCTGAAATCCTCCTCGGAACACTCGCATCATCCCAAGGGCGGAAGAGAAGGCGGAGACAGGGATCGCGACAGAGGTGACAGAAGAAACAAACCAAGAGGCAGAAAATAATCAGTACCTATAACTTTATAATTATCAGATAATGTTACAGCCTAAAAAGACCAAATACAGGAAGCAGCAAAAAGGAAAGATGAAGGGCAACGCGCAGCGGGGCCACCAGCTTGCATTCGGCTCATTTGGGATCAAGACCCTGGAAGAAGCATGGCTCACCGGCCGTCAGATCGAAGCTGCCCGCCAGGCCATCACCCGTTGCATGAAACGTGAAGGACAGCTCTGGATCCGCATTTTCCCGGACAAGCCGGTCACCAAGAAGCCTGCCGAAGTCCGTATGGGTAAAGGAAAAGGCGCACCCGAGTATTTTGTTGCCAGGATCACCCCCGGCAGGATCCTGTTCGAGATCGACGGTGTTTCGCTGGCCATTGCAAAAGAGGCTCTGCGCCTGGGCGCACAGAAACTTCCCGTGGCGACCAAAATGGTCACCCGGAAAGACTTCGTAGATGAAGTCGTTTAATAAGGATTAACAGATTGATTAATCTCCTTTTCGAAATAAAATGGAACAGAAAGTAATCAGAGAATTAACGACCGGCGAAATCGTCGAGCGTCTGGATGAGGAAAAGAAACAGCTTACGAAACTGAAGCTGAACCATGCTGTTTCCCCTCTGGAAAATCCGAATAAGATCAAGGCCTACCGCAAAACCATCGCCCGTCTGGAGACGGAACTGAGAAGGCGTGTGCTGAAAGGTGAAGATACAACCAAAAAGACCTTATAAATCACTTTTGAAGAGGGCCAGTTCAGCCTCTGAAAAAAAGAATAAAAAATGGAAAACAGAAAACTGAGAAAGGAAAAATCCGGCATCGTGGTGAGCAATAAGATGGATAAGTCCATTGTTGTTCAGGTCGAGCGGAAAGTCAAGCATCCGAAATACGGAAAGTTCGTAAAGAAGAGTTCCCGTTTCGTGGCACATGATGAAGCGAATGAATGCAGCGAAGGGGATAAGGTGCGTATCGCAGAAACCCGCCCGCTGAGTAAAAACAAATGTTGGAGACTTGTCGAAATAATTGAAAAGGTTAAATAGCCATGATACAGCAAGAATCAAGACTTACGGTTGCAGATAACAGCGGTGCCAAGGAAGTCCTTTGCATCAGGGTCCTTGGTGGGACCGGAAAACGGTATGCAACCATCGGGGATAAGATCGTCGTAACGGTCAAGAATGCAATTCCCTCCGGGAACATTAAAAAGGGTACGGTATCAAAAGCAGTTGTTGTCAGGACCAAGAAGGAGATCCGCCGGAACGACGGTTCCTACATCCGGTTCGACGACAATGCCGTTGTGCTGCTGAATGCAGCCGGCGAAATGATCGGTACCCGTATTTTCGGCCCGGTAGCCAGGGAGCTCAGGGAAAAACAATTCATGAAAATCATTTCATTGGCACCTGAAGTGCTTTAAGTATATATCATTTATCATGCGAACGAAATTACATATCAAGAAAGGTGACACGGTAATGGTCATTACCGGGGATTCCAAAGGGCAACAGGGAAAAGTGCTGAAGGTGGACACCGAAAAGAACAGGGCCATCGTGGAAGGGATCAACATGGTATCCAAGCATACCAAGCCCAATGCGAAAAGCCCGCAGGGCGGAATTATCAAGAAGGAAGCCCCCGTTCATATTTCCAATCTGATGGTCATCGATTCCACCGGCAAACCGACCCGGACCGGCAGAAGAATCGACCCTAAGAAAGAGATGTCAGTACGTTATTCTAAAAAATCAGGGGAGGTTATAAAATAATGGCTTACACACCGAGATTAAGAGAAAAGTATACCAAGGATGTGGTCCCGGCATTGATGGCTCAGTTCAGTTACAAGAGCCCTATGCAGGTCCCGAAAATCCTGAAGGTTTGCATCAACCAGGGACTGGGCGATGCCATCACGGACAAGAAATTCATTGATACTGGTATCAGTGAGATGACCATGATTGCCGGACAGAAGGCCGTTCCCACGAAATCGAAGAAGGACATTTCCAACTTCAAACTCAGAAAGGGAATGCCGATCGGAGTTCGGGTGACCATCCGCGGAGATAAGATGTATGAATTCCTTGACCGGCTGATTTCCGTGGCCTTACCACGTGTACGCGACTTCCGCGGCATCGGCGACAAAGGATTCGACGGGCGGGGGAATTATACCCTCGGCATCACGGAACAGATCATCTTCCCGGAGATTGACATCGATAAGGTGGCCAAGATCAACGGTGTGGATATCACCTTTGTGACATCGGCCAGGACCGACCGGGAAGCCCATGCTCTTTTAAAAGAATTCGGATTACCATTTAAAACAAAATAAGTTTATGGCAAAAGAATCAATCAAAGCCAGGGAAAGAAAAAGAGAACAACTGGTAGAAAAATTTGCAGAGAAAAGGAAGACGCTGAAAGCAGCCGGTGATTATACTGCATTGCAGAAATTACCGAAAAATGCCTCGCCGGTCCGCCTGCATAACCGGTGTAAACTGACCGGACGTCCCAAAGGGTACATGCGTCTTTTTGGGGTTTCCCGAATCAATTTCAGGGAAATGGCCGTCAAAGGCCTGATCCCCGGTGTTAAAAAAGCCAGCTGGTAAGATCGGCATTGTTCTTTAAAAAGAAATAACAAACAAACAGATAAGACAGATCATGGTTACGGATCCAATTGCAGATTATTTAACAAGAATCAGGAATGCCGTGATGGCAAATCACCGGATCGTGGAAGTACCTGCTTCCAGGGTGAAAAAAGAGATGACGAAGATCCTTTTTGAGAAAGGGTATATCCTGAATTATAAATTCGAAGATGAACTTAAGCCAGGCGTTATCAAGATTGCCTTGAAATACCATCCGGTTACCAAGTTGTCGGCGATCACCACGCTCACCAGGGTAAGCAAACCCGGACTCAGGAAGTACGTCGATGCCGAACACCTGCCCCGCGTGCTGAACGGACTGGGAGTGGCGATCATTTCTACCTCCCAGGGCATGATGACCGATAAGGAAGCCAAGGTGAAAAAGATCGGCGGCGAGGTTTTATGTTATATCAGTTAATTGAAGAGGAGATCATAAAATGTCAAGAATAGGAAAATTACCGATCCCGATACCCGGCGGAGTTACGATTGAAGTCTCCCCTGAGAATTTGGTGAAGGTGAAAGGAAAGCTCGGAGAGCTTTACCAGCAGGTAGATCCTAAGATCACAGTAAAGGTTGAAGGAACAAACCTGATCGTTCAGCGCAGTTCGGATGAACGCGATGACCGCTCGAAGCACGGACTGTACCGTTCACTCCTTTCCAACATGGTAAAAGGGGTCAGCGAAGGGTATACCATTACCCAGGAACTGATCGGCGTTGGTTACAAGGCCACAGCAAAGGACCAGCTGCTTGAGCTTTCGCTCGGGTATTCGCATAACATCGCGATGGAGCTTCCGGCCGAGATCAAGGTTGAGACGACTGCAGAAAGAGGAAGGAACAACACCATCATCCTGAAGTCGATCGATAAACAGCTGATCGGACAGGTTGCTGCCAAGATCCGTTCGCTGCGCAAGCCGGAACCATACAAAGGAAAAGGGATCCGCTTCCTGGGCGAAGAGATCAAGAAGAAGGCCGGCAAGTCTGCTTCCAGCCAGTAAAATTTCAGAATTATTTGTAAAAACTATCATAGAATGGCAATCAAGAGCAATAAAGAATTCAGAAGGTTCAGGATCAAGAAGCGCGTTCGCAAGATCGTGGAAGGAACTCCTGGCAGGCCCCGGATGAGCGTTTTCAGAAGCAACAAGGAAATCTATGTCCAGCTGATCGATGATCTGAACGGGAAGACGCTCGTTGCTGCTTCTTCCATGGCAAAGGATTTTGCCGATAAGAAGGTATCCCATTCGGAGAAAGCCAAGCTTGTCGGGAAACTGATCGCCGAGAAGGCCATCCAGGCCGGGATCACAGCAGTTGTATTTGATCGTAATGGATATTTGTATCATGGCAGGGTCAAGTCGCTGGCAGAAGCAGCCAGGGAAGCGGGCCTGAAATTCTAAAAAGAGTATGAGCAACGTTAACGTAAAAAGAGTCAAATCAAGCGAAATCGAATTCAAGGATCGTCTTGTCAGCATCCAGCGTGTTACGAAAGTGACCAAAGGAGGAAGAACATTCAGCTTCTCGGCCATCGTTGTGGTTGGGAATGAAAACGGGGTGGTCGGTTACGGCCTCGGGAAAGCCAAGGAAGTAACGGCAGCGATCGCAAAAGGGATCGATGATGCAAAGAAGAACCTCATCAAGGTGCCGATCCTGAAAGGAACGATACCGCACGACCAGCTGGGAAAATACAGTGGCGCGCTCGTTTACCTGAAACCGGCCGCACCCGGTACAGGCGTTATCGCCGGCGGCGCCATGCGTGCCGTGCTGGAAAGCGTGGGTGTGAAGGACGTTCTTGCAAAATCAAAAGGATCTTCCAATCCCCACAGCGTGGTAAAAGCAACGATCAATGCCCTTGTGAAGATGCGCGATCCGCATACGATCGCACAGCTCAGGGGCATAGAGCTCAGCAAAGTATTCAACGGTTAACCGTTAAGAATTTATAATCAGGACGAACGAAATGAAAAAGATCAGAATAACCCAAATCAGAAGCGGGATCGGCAGGCCACTACGGCAGAAAAGAACATTGCAGGCCCTGGGGATCCGCAGGATGCATCATACGGTTGAGAAAGAGGCTACACCCCAGATTCTCGGGATGGTGGCAAAGGTAAATCACCTGGTAACCGTTGAAGAGGTAGAATAAGAGAATCGGGCAACCAACCAGATAAAACACGAAAGAAATGGATTTAAGTAATCTGAAACCAGCAAAAGGTTCAACCAAGAAGTCAAAACGAATTGGCAGGGGACAGGGCTCCGGAAGGGGCGGCACATCTACACGCGGTCACAAAGGCGCCCAGTCACGGTCGGGATATTCCAAGAAACTTGGATATGAAGGCGGACAGATGTCGCTCGTCAGAAGGGTTCCGAAATTCGGTTTTACAAATTTCAACCGGGTGGAATACAAGGGGATCAACCTGGATGTTCTTCAGCAAATGTCAGAGAAGCAGAATGTCACCGTAATTACCCCGGAAGTCATGGCAAAGAGCGGATATGTGTCAAAGAACGATAGGGTCAAGATCCTCGGAAGAGGGGAACTGAAGGCCAAACTCGAGGTCACTGCACATGCCTTTTCAGCTTCGGCAAAAAAAGCGATTGAAGAAACCGGTGGTACTGCGAACACAATTTAATTAATCTGGTCTGAATGAAAAAGCTAATTCAAACTCTTCGGAACATATACAAGATAGAGGATCTCAGGAAAAGGATCATCTATACCCTCGGGATCATCCTGGTATATCGTTTTGGCGCTTATGTTGTTTTACCGGGTGTTGATCCCAGTATGCTTGCCAGCCTGCAGAACCAGACAAAGAGCGGTTTGCTCGGCCTGCTGAACATGTTCTCGGGCGGAGCATTCTCAAATGCCTCCGTCTTTGCACTCGGCATCATGCCCTACATCTCGGCATCCATCGTCGTACAGCTGCTTGGAATGGCTATACCCTATTTCCAGAAACTGCAGAAGGAAGGGGAGAGCGGACGGAAGAAGATCAATCAGATCACACGGTACCTTACCGTATTCATCCTTATCTTCCAGTCGCCTGCATACATTGCAAACCTTGTTTCACAGCTTCCCTCTGAAGCCATTTATCCCTTCAGCAATGCCCAGATCCACCATTCTATATTTTCCTACTTCGGAATATCTTCCATCGTCCTCCTGACTGCGGGCTCCATGTTCATTATGTGGCTCGGGGAGAGGATCACCGACAAAGGCATCGGTAACGGTATATCGATCATCATCATGATCGGGATCATGGCCCGGCTGCCATTCGCATTGTTCGGGGAACTTGTTTCAAGGATGGAACAGAAAGGCGGCGGTATGGTGATGTTCGTAGTGGAAATCGCCTTCCTCGTTTTCGTGATCCTCGTTACGATCCTGCTCGTTCAGGGTACACGGAGGATCCCGGTACAATATGCAAAACGGATCGTGGGGAACAAACAGTATGGCGGCGTCCGCCAGTACATCCCCCTGAAGGTCAATGCTGCCGGTGTTATGCCCATCATCTTTGCGCAGGCTATCATGTTCCTGCCGCTGACGCTGGCCGGATTTGCCAATTCTGAGGCGCTTTCAGGCTTTGCACGGGTATTTACCGATTTTAACAGCCTGCCCTACAACCTGACCTTCTTTATCCTGATCATCCTGTTCACCTATTTCTATACAGCCATCACGGTAAATCCGAATCAGATGGCAGAAGACATGAAGAAAAACGGCGGTTTCATCCCGGGTGTAAAACCCGGCAAGAGGACCGCAGAATTCATCGACAATGTAATGTCGAGGATCACGCTTCCGGGTTCCATTTTCCTGGGATTTGTCGCCATTATGCCGGCATTCGTCAGGCTGGTCGGAGTCAACACGCAGTTTGCGCAGTTCTACGGAGGCACATCCCTGCTCATTCTTGTGGGTGTCGTTCTGGATACGCTGCAGCAGATCGAAAGCCATCTGCTCATGCGCCACTACGATGGTCTTACCAAGTCGGGCAGGATCAAAGGACGTTCATCCTACAGTTTGACGGGATAAGATCGTCGAAATGAAATTTGAATGGAACTTAAAACGGAGGAAGATATAGAATTGCTGAGGGAAAATGCTCAGATCGTGAGCAGGACCCTTGCCGAAGTGGCAAAACACATTAAACCCGGGGTTACGACCCGAATGCTGGATACGATCGCAGAGGATTATCTGAGGTCAGAGGGAGCGGTGCCAGGGTTTAAAGGATATAACGGATTCCCGAGTACATTGTGTACATCCCTGAATGATGAGGTTGTACACGGGATCCCGGGAGATAGAGTTCTTAAAAATGGTGATATAGTTTCAATTGATTGCGGAAGCATCAAGAACGGTTTTTACGGCGACTCTGCCTATACATTTGCAGTGGGCGAAGTAAAACCGGAGGTGCTCAGCCTTCTGAAACGGACCCGCGAATCGCTCTTCCTTGCTCTGGAACATGCCGTTGCAGGAAAGAGGATCGGCGACATCGCTGCAGCAGTGCAGGAGCATGTGGAGCCTTTCGGCTACTCAGTAGTAAGAGAGCTTGTGGGACACGGGATCGGGAAGAAACTGCATGAGAAACCCGATGTCCCCAATTACGGTAAAAGGGGAACCGGGATCAAATTGCAGGAAGGACTGGTGATCTGCATTGAACCCATGATCAACCTGGGGACAAAGAACATCGTGCAGGCAAAGGATGGATGGACAATCCGCACACACGACGGGCAACCGTCGGCGCATTTCGAACTGACCGTGGTGGTCAGAAAGGAAGAACCGGATGTCCTGTCGACGTTCCGGTATATTGAAGAGGTTATTGAAACAAATTAAATATACGGATTCAATGGCAAAACAAACTTCAATACAGCAGGATGGCACTGTGATCGAGTCTCTCGGCAATGCCATGTTCCGTGTGGAACTTGAGAACGGGCACGTAATAACGGCCCACATATCCGGGAAGATGCGGATGCACTACATCAAGATCCTGCCGGGCGACCGGGTGAAAATCGAAATGTCACCGTATGATCTGACAAAAGGGAGAATAACATTTAGGTACCAATAAAAGTAAAGCTGATAAAATGAAAGTAAGAGCCTCCATCAAGAAACGTTCTGCCGATTGTAAGATCGTACGCAGGAAAGGAAAGCTGTACATTATTAACAAAAAAAATCCTAAGTACAAGCAAAGACAAGGATAATTAATTAATCAAAAATAGCATTCATTATGGCCAGAATTTCAGGTATTGATTTACCGAAGAATAAAAGGGGCGAGATCGGATTGACATACATCTACGGGATTGGTCGCAGCACCTCCCAGATGATCCTTACCAAGGCTGGTGTTGACTGGAACAAGAAGGTCCAGGACTGGAATGACGAGGAGCTGAATGCAATCCGTACCGTCATCACAGACAGCATTAAGGTGGAAGGGGCACTGCGCTCCGAAACGCAGATGAACATTAAGCGTTTGATGGACATCGGTTGCTACCGCGGGATCCGTCATCGTATCGGTCTTCCGGTCCGCGGGCAGAGCACGAAGAACAATGCCAGGACCCGTAAGGGCAGGAAAAAGACCGTTGCCAACAAAAAGAAGGCTACGAAAGGCTAAATCACTGCTGATCCTTTCAGGGGGCAGATTTTTAATCAAGAAAGTGTAATAAAGTAATATGGCAAAGAGCGAAAAAAGTTCGAAAAAGAGGGTTGTGAAGGTAGATGCAATCGGAAAAGCATTTGTGAATGCATCCTTCAACAACATCATCATCACCCTCACCAACAATGCCGGCCAGGTCATTTCATGGGCTTCAGCCGGTAAGATGGGCTTCAGGGGTTCAAAGAAAAACACGCCCTATGCAGCTCAGATGGCTGCCCAGGATGCGGCCAAGGTAGCATACGACCAGGGATTGCGGAAGGTGAAGGTCTACATCAAGGGACCCGGTGCCGGCAGGGAATCGGCCATCCGTACCATTCATACCGCAGGGATCGAGGTGATGGAAATTACCGACATCACGCCATTGCCCCACAACGGCTGCAGGCCTCCCAAAAGAAGAAGGGTTTAATTCAGGAATTA
Organism: Bacteroidota bacterium; assembly: GCA_026391805.1. Lineage (GTDB taxonomy): Bacteria > Bacteroidota > Bacteroidia > Bacteroidales > FEN-979 > FEN-979. The sequence goes on from JAPLDJ010000010.1 coordinate 103,227, forward strand.
ATTATTATAATACATAAACAGAAAGTATGGCAAGGTACATCGGTCCTAAGTCAAGAATCGCACGGAAGTTCAGAGATCCTATTTTCGGACCCGACAAGCATTACGATAAGAAAAGCTATCCTCCCGGGATGCACGGTCAGACCAAGCGCAGGAACAAGCAGTCGGAATACGGCACCCAGCTGATGGAAAAACAGAAGGCAAAATATACCTATGGAATCCTGGAGCGCCAGTTTAAGAATATTTTCTTAAAGGCTTCAAGGAAAAAGGGGATCACCGGAGAGGTTTTACTGCAGCTCATCGAATCAAGGCTCGACAACGTGGTTTACCGCCTCGGAATTGCACCTTCACGCAGCGGTGCGCGCCAGCTGATCGGCCACCGCCACATCGTGGTGAACGGTAAAGTGGTGAACGTTCCCTCCTGCGAGGTAAAGCCGGGCGACATTGTAGGCGTTCGTGAACGCTCCAAGTCACTTGAGGTGATCACAGCATCGGTAGCATCCCGCTCCAATCAGTATTCATGGCTCGAATGGGATGGCAGCATGATGGCAGGAAAATTCATGAACTACCCCGAGCGGTCGGAGATCCCGGAAAACATCAGGGAACAGCTCATCGTCGAATTGTATTCGAAATAATGATTTTAATGCGGAAAGCATTACATCAAGATCAAGGAAGAGATTTAAAACTAACTTAAACGAAACATCATGGCAATATTACCTTTCCAGAAACCCGATAAGGTGATCATGGTCGAAGCCGATGATTACAAAGGAATCTTTGAATTCAGACCATTGGAACCCGGATTCGGGGTCACCATCGGAAACGCGCTCAGAAGGATATTGCTTTCCTCACTCGAAGGATATGCAATCACTTCAGTAAAGATTGAAGGCGTTGACCAGGAGTTTTCGACTGTAAAGGGCGTCATTGAAGATGTCACGGAGATCCTTCTCAACCTTAAGCAAATCCGGTTCAAGCGGCAGATCGAATCAGAAATTTCTGAAAAGGTGAATGTCGTGATCGGCCAGCAGGCTTTATTTAAAGCCGGTGACATCAACAAATTCCTCTCGGTGTTCCAGGTTCTGAACCCGGAAGTAGTGGTCTGCCACATGGAAAACAATGTCAAACTGAACGTCGAACTGTCGATCGACAGGGGACGTGGATATGTTCCTGCAGAAGAGAATAAAGTGCTGGGATCGGCCCTGGGCAAAATTGCCATCGATTCCATCCACACGCCGATCCGCAACGTGAAATTTCATGTTGAGAATTACCGTGTAGAACAGAAGACCGACTATGAAAAACTGGTCATCGATCTGGAAACCGATGGTTCGATCCAGCCGAAGACCGCGCTGAAAGAAGCTGCAAAGATCCTGATCCAGCATTTCATGCTCTTCTCCGATGAGAAGATCACCCTTGATACTGCTGAGAAAGCTGTTGCCGAAGAATTCGATGAAACTTCGCTGCACATCCGTCAGCTCCTGAAAACCAAGCTGGTTGATATGGACCTTTCGGTAAGGGCGCTGAACTGCCTTAAGGCTGCCGATGTTGAAACACTCGGCGACCTCGTTGCATTCAACAAAAACGACCTTCTTAAATTCCGCAATTTTGGCAAGAAATCACTGACCGAACTTGAAGAGCTGGTGAAATCAAAAGGGCTGGAATTTGGGATGAATACTGCAAAATATAAATTAGATAAGGAATAATTGAAATGAGACACGGTAAGAAAATCAATCATTTAGGAAGAACAAGTTCACACCGTAAAGCCATGCTTTCAAACATGGCCACATCGCTGATCCTCCATAAACGGATTGCCACCACCCTGGCCAAGGCCAAAGCTCTGAAAACTTATGTTGAGCCACTCATAACCCGGTCGAAGGATGATTCAACCCATTCAAGGAGGCTTGTTTTCAGCTACCTTCAAAGCAAGGAAGCCATAACCGAATTGTTCCGGGAGATATCCACAAAGGTGGCCGACCGTCCCGGCGGATACACCCGGATCCTGAAAACAGGAAACCGGCTGGGTGATAATGCCGATATGTGCATCCTGGAGCTGGTCGATTACAATGAAGCCTATGTTACCACCAAGGAACAGGCCAAGACAAAGACTACGCGCCGCAAACGTGCAACCAAGAAAACTGCCGCGGAAGAAATCCAGACGGAAGTTGCAGCAGAAGAAAAACCGGTGAAGAAACCACGCAAGACGGCCAAAAAGGAACCGGAAGCTGAAGCTGAAGCTGAAGCAGCACCTGAACCTCCAAAAGCTGAAGAAACGGAGGAACCGAAAGAGTAAACTGAACGATAAATCAATGAATCAACAAGGATAAACGGGTGAAAAGCAGTTTATCCTTTTTTTATTCTATATAAACGATAAAATCTGATAAATGAGCACAATTATTTCAATTCTGGCAAGACAGATCCTCGATTCAAGAGGAAATCCCACCATCGAGGTGGATGTGGTGACGAGTAATGGTATCCTGGGAAGGGCAGCAGTTCCTTCCGGAGCTTCTACTGGCATCCATGAAGCAGTTGAACTGCGGGATGACGATAAAAAGTATTACCTCGGAAAGGGCGTGCTGAACGCCGTACAGAATGTCAATAAGGTTCTTGCTGAAGAACTCAGCGGCATGTATGTAACCGACCAGTCGGACATCGACCAGAAGATGATCGAACTCGACGGAACCCCGAACAAGGGCAAACTCGGCGCCAATGCCATCCTCGGCGTTTCGCTCGCGGTTGCCCATGCAGCTGCCCAAGAGACCAACCAGCAATTTTACCGTTACATCGGCGGAGTTTCTGCGAATACCCTGCCCATCCCGATGATGAACATCCTGAACGGCGGATCACATGCAGATAATTCGATCGATTTCCAGGAGTTCATGATCATGCCGGTTGGCGCCGAATCGTTTACCGACGCAATCAGGATGGGTGCGGAAGTTTTTCATAACCTGAAAAATGTACTGAAAAAAGGAAAATATTCGACCAATGTCGGAGATGAAGGCGGTTTTGCACCCAACCTGAAGTCGAACGAGGAAGCGATCAAATATATCCTGCAGGCCATTGAAGTGGCAGGGTATGAGCCAGGGAAAGATATCTGCATTGCACTCGATCCGGCATCTTCGGAATATTTTCTGCCGAAGGAAAATGTTTACCACCTGCATAAATCGACCGGTGAAAAACTGACTCCGAAAGAGATGGTTGAATTCTGGAAAGGATGGGTGAAAAAATACCCGATCATCTCCATTGAGGACGGCATGGCAGAGGATGACTGGGACGGATGGAAGCTGATGACGGAGGAACTGGGTGAAAAGATCCAGCTCGTAGGGGATGATCTTTTTGTCACCAACGTGGAACGTCTGCAGAAAGGCATCGACATGGGTGTTGCAAACTCCATCCTGATCAAGGTAAACCAGATCGGAACGCTGACCGAAACGATCAATGCCGTCAACATGGCTTACCGGAATGCCTACACGGCTGTGATCAGCCACCGCTCTGGAGAAACGGAAGACACCACCATCGCTGATCTTGCCGTTGCACTGAACACAGGACTGATCAAGACCGGCTCCGCCTGTCGTTCCGAACGCATTGCAAAATACAACCAGCTTCTTCGCATTGAGGAACAACTTGGATCATCTGCAAAATACCTGGGGAAGAGCTTCAAGTACCGGAGGTAAAAGCTGGTACACGATTCACGTTACACGTCATACGTCATAAGTCATACGCCATAGGGTTTTCAACTTCTTACGCATGATTTATGTCTTATGTCTTATGTCTTATGACATATGACCTCCTGCGTCAGAATTGAAGGATCACCTGCTCCAACAGGCTTGTCACATGTTTCACATTCTCCTCGAACACCCTGAACACATCTTCCCAGGTAACCGGCTCTTCGTCGTGTTTCCAGGAATCATAATCTGTTGATAGGGCGACAGCGGCGTAGGAGAGGCCTGCCTCGTTGGCCAGCGCTGCCTCCGGGGCGGTACTCATATTGATGATATCTGCGCCCAGGGTACGGAACATGACTGATTCGGCCCGCGTTGAAAACCGGGGACCTTCGATCGTGACCACCGTTCCTGAAGGATGAAAAGGCAACCCGAGTTCACCGGCTTTTGAGATCAGTATTTTGCGGAGCGGTTCCGAAAAGGGATCGGCCATTGCCGTATGGCAGGGGTTTCCGGGCTCAAATACATCATGAAAGGTATTCTTCCTGAACCGGGTGAAATCAATGAACTGGTCGGGAAAAACGATCTCCCCGCGTCCGATCCCTTCCCTCAGGCTGCCGCAGGCCGTGGTCGCGATCACATAGTCGCAGTCGAGCTGCTTAAGTGCATATATGTTCGCCCTGTTGTTTACATGGGTAGGCGTGATCGAATGGTCACGGCCATGACGGGAAAGGATGAATACAGTGCAATGCCCCATAGCACCTTTCAGAAATGTAGAGCTGGGATCGCCATAGGGCGTTTTGACCTTAATTTCTTCATGTTCGCTGAACAGGTTCATCTTCTCCAATCCCGAACCTCCGATCAATCCTATTTTTATCATTGATAAATGTTTCGGACGAAATTAAAGAGAATTTTCATCCTAACCGCTAAAAATGTAACTTTGCCGCTCATTCAGAAACCTACATATGAACATACAATACATCGGTGAGCACCTGTTGCCCGGTATGATCGGGAAGTCGTTGATCTGGGTCAGTTTTGGTGCCGCAATAATCGCTACAGTACTCTATTTTATCAATATCCGAAGGAAGCGCCATTCATTGAAACCGGTCACCTCATTTGCCCGGGGATTTTTCCTGGTGCATGCCGTGAGCCTCCTCTCCGTCGCTTTTATCCTCTATTACCTGATCTTTCGCCACTATTTTGAATATGCCTATGTGTGGGAATATTCTTCCGTTACACTGCCGGTAAAGTACATCATTTCCTGCTTCTGGGCAGGGCAGGAGGGAAGCTTCCTGGTCTGGGCCGTTTTCCAGGCCCTCCTCGGAATGGTGCTGATCTTTATCTCGCGTGAATGGGAAGACCATGTGCTCTCGGTTGTTTCGTTGTCACAGGTCTTTGTGACCTCGATGATGCTGGGTGTCCAGCTGTTTTCGATGAGGATTGGCGGCAGCCCGTTCAACCTGCTCCGCGAAACTTACAGCAATGTTCAGGATTCGATCTTCGCACAGGCTGATTACGTCCGTATGATAACCGACGGGAACGGGCTGAACCCTTTGCTGGAGAACATCTGGATGACCATACATCCGCCGATCCTGTTCCTTGGCTATGCGCTCGCACTCGTGCCGTTCTCCTATGCCGTGGCAGGGCTGATGCGCAAAGAGTACTATTCATGGATCCGGCCGGCTTTGCCCTGGACCCTGCTTTCCCTCACCCTGCTGGGTGCGGGGATCCTCCTCGGAGGCGCCTGGGCCTATGTTTCGCTTACATTCGGCGGGTTCTGGTCGTGGGACCCGGTGGAGAATTCATCGCTGGTCCCCTGGATGACACTTGTTGCAGGTCTTCATTTTCTGCTGGTCTCGAGGAAGCAACGGTACGCGCTTCTGTCGGCCTTTATACTGATCACCCTGTCCTATGTGCTGGTGCTTTATGCCACGTTCCTTACACGGAGCGGCGTGCTCGCTGATTCTTCAGCCCATTCGTTCTCCGATAACGGGATGACGGCCCAGCTGCTAATATACCTGCTGGTTTTTTTGGTACTGGCTGTTTTCTTCATCGTGATCCGTGCAAAAAAATTCGGAGAGAAGAAAAACGAGATCCTGCTGTCGCGGGAGTTCTGGATGTTCCTTGGATCCATCATCGTCGTCCTTGCGGCCTTCCAGATTATCTTTACCACTTCGATCCCGGTATTCAACAGCCTCTTCAGGACGAACATCGCGCCCCCGGCCGACCGTGTGGGCTTTTACAACCGCTGGCAGATGCCGTATGCATTGCTGATCGCCGGGTTCATCGCCTTTACGCAATTCCTGAACTACAATGTCAATTCCGGAAGGGTTTTTATGCGGAAGATGGCCGTTCCGTTTGTGCTGGGCATAGTCCTTTTGATTCCGTTCACGATGAGCGGCATCGTTACAGGGATGAACTTCATCCTGACGCTTTTCTTTGTGCTCTTCTCGATCCTGGCATCCCTTTATAATTTTATCTTCACTACCGGCAAGCCGCGAAATCCTGCCGCCATCCTGACCCACATCGGATTCCTTCTCTTTGTCATGGGAACCATCATCACCTTTTCCAATTCAAAAACGATCTCCACCAATACTTCGCGGTTTGATCTCGGCGATATGAAATCCAATGCAGAGAACCTCATGCTTGTAAAAGGGGATACCCTCTACATGAGCGGATTTTACGTAGTTTATAAGGAAAGCAGGCAGCAGGGGAACTATACCACCTATACGGTCGATTTCCTGAAGATGAAAAAAGGAAATTATGTGAAGGAATTCACCCTCTATCCTTCTGTGAACAGGAATCCGCGCATGGGGAATGTTTACAACCCCGACACGCGGCACTTCCTCTGGAAAGACTATTATGCCTACATTTCATCGACGGGAGAAAAACCCGCCGATTTCATCGTGATAAAGGCCATCATGAATCCTTTCATCAATGTGCTCTGGACAGGAGCGATCCTGATGGTATTGGGCATGACGTATGCATTCTGGCGGCGTATCGGAACGCGCAGGGATCAATAATATTTGCTGTTCTTCAGGTTGCCTTTCTTGTCGTAGTAATTCCATTTACCCGTTTTCTTCCCTTCGGTGAAATAGCCGTCAAACTCTTTTTCGCCGTTCTTCTGGTATTTCACAACGGGGCCGGTATAAGGAACGCCGTCCAGGAATTTAACAGGACCGCCTTTCAGCTTTTCCCAGGCAACGGGCTGCTGCTGTCTCCGCTCAACAGCCTTCTGGGGGGCTGCTGCGGCTGCAGGAGCTGCTGCCGGTGCGGCCTGGACTTCAGCTGCCTTTTTTAAACTGTCGGCTGCAGCCTGCGAGGGGGTTGCCCCTTCGCTGCTGAGCAGTGAACCGAATTTATAGGTCTCAACGCCTTCCTGCTGGCCACTCTCTTTCCAGTAAGTCCACGTGCCGTCTTTCACGCCTTCTTTGTAATCCCCCTGGAACTTCTTCTGTCCGTTGGCATGGTAACAGGTCCATGTGCCTACCCTCAATCCATTCTCAATTTTTCCCTCAATTTCAACCCGGCCATTGTTATACGATGCAACATCTCCCGAAAAAGGCTTGTCGGAATTGACCATGTAGAACATGCCGGCGCGTTCCTGGAGCTGGCTTAAATTTGTCCGTTCAGATTTGGTGGAACAGGCAACGAGGATCATTACAATCCCTGAAAGAATAAAAAGTTTTTTCATTGTTTTTGGTTTTAGAAGGTCAAATCTAAAAAAAAATATAACACGTCCATAAAAATTATCTGATTTGTCTAAGGAGGAAATCTTTTCTGACCCAGCCAAGCCTGGGATAAGCGGCATTTTGAATGCCGCTTTATTAGCCCTCCCTTACCCTCCCCACCCGGGGAGGGAATAAATAAACTTAAACTCAAAACAAAACCGGGGTTGCAAATTACCAAACTCCTCCCCCTTGAGGGGGAGGTGGGGAGGGGGCTGTAGCGGAATTTCAAATTCCGCTCAGCAGTGGGTTTCCTATCAGACTTTATCCCCGAGCAGCGGTACGAACCGGAACCTTCCATGGCCGCGCCGCACGAACTCTTTTTCAGAGATACGGGTGATGGTGGTCATCTCCTGTACATCGTCCCCCCCGATTGGGATTACGAGGATGCCGCCGATTTTCAGCTGGTCGGTCAGAGGATCCGGGATATAGGGAGCTCCTGCGGTCACGATGATCTTATCGAAAGGTGCGAACGGGGGTAGTCCTTTGTAGCCGTCGCCGTAAAAAAGTTTGATACGGTATCCAAGGGTCGGAAGGAATTCAACTGCCTTGTCGTACAATGAACGCTGCCGTTCTATGCTGAATACTTTGGCGCCCATCTCGGCCAGTATGCATGCCTGGTACCCTGAGCCTGTTCCGACTTCCAGCACTTTCTGACCTTTTGAGATCATCAGGAGCTGGGATTGAAAAGCGACCGTATAAGGCTGGGAGATGGTCTGTCCCGCCCCGATGGGGAATGCATTGTCTTCGTATGCAAATTTCAGGAAGGATGAATCGAAAAAGAAATGCCGGGGGACCTTTCCTATGGCATTCAGAACATTTGTGTCGGTGATCCCTTTATCACGGACGACCTCGACGAGGTGTTTCCTTAATCCCTGGTGTTTGTACGAGTCGATCATGATTCAGAGAGGCCCTTCAAATTTTTCACGAAAATAATCATTTCAATCGCGCCAAAACAACTACTTTTGTAAAAAAAGCGGACAGGCGGGCAGGTAGATTAAAGAGTCAGAAAGTCCCAAAATCATTTTTCAGCTAAGCGCCAAGCGCCAAGCGCCTAAATAACAGAACCAATCTTTATAAATATAAAACGATGCTAAAAATCGGAGTTTTGGGTGCCGGGCACCTCGGAAAGATCCACATCAAGTGCATCAAGGAAATTTCGGACTATGAACTGGTCGGGTTTACTGACCCGGATGACAGCAATGCTGTGAAGGTTGAAAAGGAGTTCGGCATCAAGCGTTACCTTTCGCTGGATGAGCTGATTGATTCGGTGGATGTGGTGGACATCGTCACGCCGACCGTCTCACACTTCGAATGCGCATCAACAGCCCTGCGGAAGTTCCGCCATGTGTTCATCGAAAAGCCCATTGTAACCACACTGGAGGAAGCAAGAGAGCTGATCAAGATCGCCGGTGAAGCCAATGTAAAGGTCCAGGTCGGCCACGTGGAACGGTTCAATCCTGCATTCCTGGCTGCAGAGCCCTTTTTCAACAAGCCGATGTTCATCGAAACCCACCGCCTGGCCCAGTTCAATCCTCGCGGGACCGATGTTCCGGTCATTCTCGACCTGATGATCCATGACATCGATATCATCCTCAGCGTGGTCAACAGCAACATCCACAAGATCAGCGCCAGCGGTGTGGCGGTGGTGAGCGACACACCTGACATTGCAAATGCAAGGATCGAATTCGACAACGGGTGCGTGGCGAACCTGACAGCCAGCCGGATCTCCCTGAAGAATATGCGGAAATCACGTTTTTTCCAGCGAGATGCCTACATCTCGGTCGACTTCCTCGCGAAGGAAGTTGAGGTCGTACGGATCAATGATGCTGATAAAGCAGGATCGGCACTCGGTTTCATGATCGACCTTGGTCCCGGAAAGGGAAAGAAACAGATCTCTTTTGATAAACCGGAGATCAAGCCGCTCAATGCCATCCGGAAGGAACTGGAAAGCTTTCATCTTGCCATCACCACCAATACGGCACCGCCTGTGACCATCAACGACGGCTACAGTGCACTTGAGGTTGCACACAAGATCATTGAGAAAATTAACCAGTCTGCAACCAACCTTTAGGAGTTCCTAACAATACCGGGCAGAAATGTTCAAATCTTTTCCCGGGCATGATAACAATATTCATAAAAACAGGTCGTTCACACTAAAAGGACTCACCAGACTACGGGTTATGATGTCTAGAAGATTTTTACAGATTCTTATCTCCTTCTTTTTTCTTCTCTTTCTTCTGGCACAGACTTCATGTGAAAAATTTTCCGGTGATCAGACCATTCCCGCTTACCTTGACATTGATTCAATCAGGCTTACGACAGATTATTCAACACAGGGAACGGCTATCCATAATATTACGGATGCATGGGTTTATATCGACGGTGAGTTCATCGGCACATTCCAGCTTCCCGCTACGTTCCCGGTACTCAAAGAAGGCTCGCATGAACTGAGTGTCCTGCCGGGAATAAAAAAAGACGGAATTGCGACCACAAGGATCTCCTATCAATTTTATAAACCGGTTGTAAAAACAATAAAGCTCGTTCCCGACAGCACGGTAAAAACCGGCCTTCTGAGCACAACCTACAATACATCGACAAAGTTCATGTGGAAAGAAGATTTTGACGACGTTGCCATTACCCTTGATACCACAAAATCAACGACGGTAAAAATTGAGCAGACGCCAACGGGCTCTCCCTTAACACTGGAGGGACTCCATTCAGGGATCGCCGAATTTGATACCGTGGGCGCCACATTTTCCGCGGTTTCCCACACAACCTTCTACATCCCGAGTTCAGCGGTTTTTCTTGAAATGAATTTTAACATGGATACGTACCTTACCGTAGGTGTTTATGTGAGCGTCAACGGGGTGGTGTACGAATTGCCGGTCATTTACCTGAATCCCACCAATGACAAGTGGAAAAAAATATATATAGATCTATCAAACATCTTAAATGCTTATACCGGAGGTTCCGCATTTCGTGTCTTTTTTTATCAGAAAGAAACCTCTACAGGTCATCACAGGATCCTGCTCGATAACATCAAACTGGTGTCTTATTGAAAGTGGAAAGTAATTGTATAAACCTATAATGATGAATAAACGGCTCCAGGTCATAAAGTACGTCACTGCAGATGTTGTTTCGGCGGCCCTGGCCTGGGCTTTCTTCTTCATGTTCCGGAAGTATGCTGTGGATCATGACATTCTTCGTCACATGTCAGTCGTCTTCCAGGACCCGAAACTCTACCTCGGCATCGTGGTGATCCCCGCGTTCTGGCTGATTCTGTATGTGCTGATCGGAACCTACCGCAAAATCTACCGGAAAGCACGCCTCCGTGAATTCGGGCAAACCGTGCTGATCTCGTTTATCGGTGTGACCATTCTCTTCTTTACGCTCATCCTCGATGATATCATCATCAACAACAAGACCTACATCGAATTTTTCTTCGTCCTGCTGGCGCTCCATCTCGTTTTAACAGCCTCCTTACGCTTAATCCTGACCTCAAGAACCGCATACAAGATCCATAACAAGATCATCGGTTTCAATACGATCATCGTCGGAAGCAACGGGAACGCGGTGGCCATCTACCATGAAATTGAAAACCAGGTAAAATCCTCGGGGAATCATTTTGTGGGATTCGTGAACGTAGAAGGATATAAAACCTACAAGCTTGCAGACTTTATCCCGCATATGGGAGAGCTGAAAGACCTGAACATGCTTGTCAAGGAACACGGGATTGAAGAGGTGATCATTGCCATTGAAAATTCGGAGAACCATACGATCGAGAACATCATCACCCAGCTTGAAGATACCGATGTTGTGATCAAGATCATCCCGGTGATCCAGGATATTCTTGTCGGATCGGTGAAGACGACCTCCATCTTCCAGGCTCCGCTGATCCAGATCTTTCCCGACCTGATGCCCGACTGGCAGTTGTCGCTGAAGCGTATCCTCGATATCGGGATCTCAATTATCTGCCTGATCCTTCTTTCCCCGGTCTTCCTGATAACCGCCATCGGCGTTAAATTTACCTCCAGGGGCTCTGTTTTCTTCTCCCAGGAACGTGTGGGGCTGAAGGGAAAGCCGTTCATCATGCATAAGTTCAGGACGATGTTCAACGATGCCGAGAAAAATGGCCCGATGCTTTCATCGAAGGATGATCCCCGGATCACCCCGTTCGGGAAGTTCCTGCGGAAAGTAAGGATTGATGAGATCCCCCAGTTTTATACCGTGCTGAAAGGCGACATGAGCCTTGTCGGACCGAGGCCCGAACGGAAATATTACATTGAGCAGATCGTAGCACGTGCACCGCATTACCGGCTCCTTCATAAAGTGAAGCCGGGCATTACCTCCTGGGGACAGGTGAAATACGGCTATGCCGAGAATGTAGACCAGATGATCGAACGCCTGAAATTCGACCTGCTCTACATCGAGAACATGTCACTGGCCATGGATTTCAAGATCCTAATTTACACCGTCCTGATCATTCTCCAGGGCCGGGGCAAATAAGGCGTTGCCCAGCAGTTCCATCATTTCCGTTGCTTTTCCTTTCAGAAAGATATCGGTGACCACCGGGGTGTAATTCGATTCATGAAGGTTGATCTCTATGACCGTAGCCCCGTTGTCCTTTGCCATCAGTGGGAACTGATTGGCCGGCATGACTTCACCGGTGGTGCCGACAATGAGGAAGACATCCGAAACGGTGGCTGCCTCGTAGGCGGCCGACATGGCGATGTGCGGGATGCCCTCGCCGAAAAAAACGAAATCAGGTTTCAGCAAACCGCCGCACATCCTGCAGGTGGGCGGAAGGTGGTCGAGGCTGACCTCAGCGGCGGGGAAGTAAGAAAAGCATGAAAGACAGACCAAACGCTTTGAGTTTCCGTGAAAATCATATACATGCTGGCAACCTGCCTCCTGGTGGAGGTTGTCGATGTTTTGTGTGATGGTCCTTCGCAGCAACCCTCTCTTCTCCATCTCCGCGAGGATCAGGTGCGCCCTGTTGGGCTTTGCCTTCCCGAAATAATCATAGAAGATCTCCTTGATGATCGTCCATGCCCTCAGCGGATCCTCCATGAAATGGTCGATATCGAGCAGATTCGGGTCATATTTGGTCCATAATCCGCCCTCTCCGCGAAAAGGAGGGATCCCGCTTTCAACAGAGATCCCTGCTCCCGTATAAGCCGTGGTAAAGTTGGATCTCCTGAGAACTTCTGCGGCCTTCTGAATGTTGATGTTAATGACGGTCATTATCACAGATTTCAGTAGATGAGCTCACGAACTCATCATCTCATCAGCTATTTCAACCATTTATCCAGCCAGGCATAGAAGGTGCGCTGCCAGAGGATTCCGTTCTGGGGTTTGAGTACCCAGTGGTTTTCGTTCGGGAAATAGAGGAACTCGGCAGGTACACCTTTGAGGATTGCGGCATTGAAGGCCTCCATCCCCTGTGTCACCGGGATCCTGTAATCCAGTTCGCTGTGTACTACCAGGATCGGCGTGTCCCAGTTCTGGACAAACCGCGAAGGAGAATTGGCAAAGGAACGCTGTGCGATCTTGTTGTTCTTGTCCCAGAAGGGCCCGCCAAGGTCCCAGTTCGCGAACCACATCTCCTCGGTCGAGAGGTACTGGCTTTCGAGGTCGAACATGCCGTCGTGGGCGATAAATGCCTTGAACCGCTTGTTGTGGTTCCCGGCCAGCCAGTAAACGGAAAATCCGCCGTAGCTGGCTCCGACGCATCCAAGCCTCTCTTTGTTGACAAACGGTTCTTTTGACATTGCATCGATGGCGCTCAGGTAGTCCTTCATGTTCTGTCCGCCGTAATCACCGCTGATCTCCTCGTTCCATGCCTGCCCGAAGCCCGGTAACCCACGGCGGTTCGGTGCAACGATGATGTAACCGTTGGCGGCCATCATCTGGAAGTTCCAGCGGAACGACCAGAACTGGCTCACGGTGCTCTGCGGACCGCCTTCACAGTAGAGAAGGGTAGGGTATTTCTTGTTCTTGTCGAAATCCGGCGGATAGATGATCCAGGTCAGCTCTTCCTTGTTGTCGGTGGTCTTGATCCAGCGCTTTTCAACCTGCCCGAATTTCAGCTGGTCGAGCAGTTCCTTGTTGGTAAACGTTACCTGTGTGTCTTTTCCTGATGCCGGATCCACAGAATAAATCTCTGCCGGCATCGACATCGATACACGGGTTGCGATCAGCTGATTCCCTGCGGGGATGACAGCAGTGTAATTGTGGATTCCATCCGTGAGCCTTGCTATTTTTCCATCTGCAACGTCGAGGCGGTAGATCTCGTCGGTTGCTATGATGTCAGAAATAAAATAAATTGATTTTCCGTCATCACTCCAGGCAAGTCCTTCTGCATTCTGATCGAAATCTTTCGTGAAATCGGTTTTGGTTTTTGATTCGAAATCATAGACGAACAACCTGTTCTTGTCAGATTCATAGCCGTCGCGTTCCATGCTCTGCCATGCGATCTTCTTCCCGTCGGGGGAATAGACCGGGGCCATATCATACCCCATCATCCCTTCCGTTAGATTTGTGGTCTGCTTATTGGCGATGTCATAGAGGTAGATGTCGGAGTTCGTTGAAAGGGCATATTCTTTTCCCTTCTTCTTTCTGCACGTATAGGCGATCACCTTGCTGTCGGGGCTCCAGCTGATCTGCTCCATGCCGCCGAAAGGTTTCAGCGGCGATTCGTAAGGCTCATCCTTCATGATATCAAAATCATTGGAGACGAATGCTCCGTCATAATCGGCAACGAAAATGTGGCTGTAAGAGTCAACCCAGGAATCCCAGTGGCGGTACATCAGGTCGGTCATGATCCTGCCGGTGGATAAAGGAAGATCGGGATAGAGGTCTTTCACGGTTTTATCGATCACCACCTCTTTGGTGTAAAGGATCTTTTTTCCGTCCGGTGAATAGCTGAATCCCGAAATTTCGGGATCAACTTTTGTGATCTGCTGCCGGTCACTGCCGTCAGGGTTCATCTCCCAGAGCTGCATCGATCCTGATTCTGCACTCATGTAACCGATTTTTTTCCCGTCGGGCCGCCAGAGCGCCTGGTATTCGCTGAACTTTGTCTGTGTGATCTGCTTCAGGTTCTTTCCGTCAGGGCCGATCGTATAAAGTTCACGGTTTCCTCTGTTTTGTGGGATGTCAAAATAGGTCACCCCGTACAGAATGAGTGATTTGTCAGGCGAAACAACCGGTTCGGTTACCCTTCCGAACGACCAGAGTACCTCCGGGGTCATGATCGGGCTGGTCAGTTTCATCTCTTTTTTGCCGATCAGGGTGGCTTCAGTTTTTGCTTCTTTGTTCTCTTTCGGACAGCAGCCGTATAATCCTGCAATGGCAAGGACAACGAACAGGGTGATGAGCTTTTTCATTTTTTTATGGATTGGGTTTTTATTGAATTCGCTTTTCAAAATTACAACAGATTATCTGATTATTTTCTTCACCGCAGATTTTCACAGAATGACACAGATTATTCACAGACAAAATATTTTTTCTCCCCCTCGCCTTCAGGAGAGGGGGCCGGGGGGTGAGGTGAATTGCCGACCTCCGACCTCACTTTACGATAGAAGTAACCGGGTTCCGCAAACCCTTCATCTCCTTCAGATACGCCTTCACAGTCCCAACCAGTATTTTTGCCTCGATGTAAACCGGGATCCTGTTATCATCGTCGGTCACCCATACGACCACATCTTCATCGCCCCGGAAAATCGTTCCTTCCACCATCTTTGCTGCGAATTTTATGCACCGGTACTTCTTTTCGTCACGGTTCTGAACGATCTCCTTTCCAAGGTATTTAATGTAGATCTCATAGGTCTTATCGTCGAGGATCACGGTGACCGGGATTCTCATATCCGGTTTCAGGTTTGAGATATCCATGGTCCGGGTGACATACACGGCCGATAAAGGATCATAGGCGCAATACCGCTGTTTGAGCGTGTCGTACCTCACCGGGTTATTGTTGGTTTTCGTGGTCGAGTAGATGATCTGCCTGGAAGGATCAAATTGCATCGTGTTCAGCAGGGTGTAACCGCCCTCGTAAACAGATCTCCGGAACGCATAGGCATGGAAGGTTTCCGGATTGATCCAGGAGTCGTAGTAATCGTTGACCTTGAAGAAGAAGTCGTAGGTCTTGAAGGTCTTGCCTGAACTTTTCAGGTGCCATGAAGGCTTGCCCTGGTAATTTTCTTTATCAATGGAAAAGGTGACCAGTCCTGCATCAACCCACACCGGGCCCCAGCTGTAGGAAACCGTATAGGAGATGTATTCGCCCTCCTGGAAGACATGATTCTCCTTAAAACACTGTGCATTCAGCGCTGAAAGGGGAATGATGAGCAAAAGTAGAATGCTGAGGCAATGCTTTTTCAGGTACACAGGATGATAACGTTAATTGACCGGCTTTTGTTTTTTGTGCCAGAAGAAATAAACCGGTATCCCGAGCAGGACGATGATCAGTCCGGGCCAGGTATAATTAGGTTTATAGATGAACAGAATCACCATGATAAATGTGGCAATCAGAATATAAATTGCCGGTACCACAGGATAGCCGAAGGCCTTGTAAGGCCTTTCCAGTTCCGGTTTCTGTATCCTCAGGATAAAAATCCCGGCGATCGTCAGAACATAGAAGATCAGCACTGCAAAGACCACATAATCGAGCAACTGTCCATAGGTTCCCGACAGGCACAGCAAACTGGCCCAGATGCATTGAAAGATCAGTCCGGATGCCGGTACACCTTTGTCATTCAGTTGTCCGACCTTTTTGAAGAAAAGTCCGTTATCCGCCATTGCGTAATAGACACGTGCACCAGAGAGGATCAGCCCGTTGTTGCACCCGAACGTCGAGATTACAACGAATCCGGCCATGATCAGCGCTGCATATGCGCCGAAGATGCCGTGAATCGTAGCAGTTCCGAGCCTGTCGGAGACCGCGAACTGCATTCCCTGCTCAACGATGCCCGAACCGGTTTCACTTCCCCTGAATGGCAGGACCATCAGGTAAACAACATTTGCGAGAAGGTAAAGGATGGTGACAATGGATGTTCCTAGGAAAAGGCTCATGGGGATGTTCTTCTTCGGGTTGATCACCTCGCCTGCGGTAAAGGTGATGTTGTTCCATGCATCCGAAGAAAATAATGACCCGACCATGGCCACGCCCATGGCTGCTATGATTGCAAAGCCGGTGAGGGGAATGGTTGCAGATCCTTTCAGGTGCTGCTGAGGCTCCCAGAAGATACGGAGGTTTTCCTTTATCGATTCCGAGTTGGTTGCGAAGATCAATCCAATCAGGATAAAGAGAAGCAGCAAAAGAAATTTCCCGCTGGTGAATGCATTCTGAATGCGCTTCCCGGATTTGATCCCTCGGGTGTTGATCCAGGTGAGAACAACAATGGAAAGGATTGCGATGACCTGTACCGGGCCAAACTTGAAAAATCCGAGGTTTATGTGCCAAACGACTTCTGTGAACCAGGGGATATGAAGGTTCGTATTGATGAAGCCCAGGTCGCACCACACTACCGATTCGGAGACCCACGGAATGATCACCCCCAGGAATTTGGCAAAGGCCATTCCCACAGCAGCGATCGTGCCTGTCTGGATGACGAGGAACAAGGTCCACCCATAAAGGAACCCGATCAGCGGATTGTAGGATTCCTTGAGGTAAACGTATTGTCCGCCGGCCTTGGGGAACATGCCGGCCAGTTCGCCGTAGCTGAGCGCTGCACAAATAGTAAGGAATCCCGTAATCAGCCAGACCGCCATCAGCAAGCCCGGAGCGCCGACCTGCCGGGCAATATCGGCACTGACTATGAAAATTCCGGATCCGATCATCGATCCGACAACAATCGCCGTTGAATCAAACAGATTCAGGCTTTTCCTGAAGACGTGGTCGTTCGTCATAATTTATAATTGACAATGGATAATTGATAATTATTCCGCCAATTCGCTATTTCGCAATTTATTATTCACCACAGATTTACACAGAATACCACAGATTAGTCACAGATTTTATCCGGCATCCGGTGTCCAGCATCCAGCATCCAGCATCCAGCATCCAGCATCCAGCATCCAGCATCTGCCTCCAACGAACCTGCAATTTAAAATATTTTTCAAGACCATCAGCATCGCAATAGATGTTCAAGTTCTTTGACTATCTTTGATACAAATAAAAACACTAGATATGGACATCAGAATGACTACAACCGCATTTGAGATTCCGGGATATAAGATCACGACGAACAAGGGCATCGTAAGGGGCGTCCTCGTTCGTTCGAGGTCGATCTTTGGCAACATCGGCGCTGCTTTCCAGACGCTGGCAGGAGGGAACATCACCCTTTATACTGAACTTTGCGAAAAAACCAGGAGGGATGCCTTCGAGCTGATGATCGCCCATGCCGAAATGGTGGGGGGAAATGCCGTGATCGGTGTCAGGTACGACACCACCGAAGTGATGAGCGGGGTGACCGAGGTGATTTGCTACGGCACTGCCGTTGTTGTGGAATAAAACGACCGCTTGCGATCTGCTTAAAAGCTCGCTGTGAACCTCTGTGCATTCTCTGTGGTTCTCTGTGTAATAAAAAGATATTTAACACAGAGGCTCACAGAGTAGACACAGAGTTACACGGAGAAGAAAAGAATGATTTTGAAATAATCTCTTTGCGGTTATTCTTTCACGAATTTCCCTGTTCCCAAGGACTTCCCACCATCAAGAACCCTGAAAAAATAAAGACCCGGGAGCAGGTTTTCCGTATTCAGGCTGATTGTGTTCGAATGGATATCATTGATCCGGAGGACTTCCTTGCCAAGAATATCATGAACAATAAGTGTTGGTCCTGATGATCCTTCAAATGTTCCGATATCAATAGTACAATTTTTATCAACAGGATTTGGGTATATCCTGACTTCGCTTTTCGGAAGATCAGCAGACTCAATTCCGGATACTGTTGATGAAGCCAGCCAGATCGTAGCATTCATAAGCAGTTTCTCGTGGTTGCCGTTGGCATCCCCCGTCCATCCGTTGTAAAGCTGGTCGTTAGGATCGCCGGTACCGTCGTCACAGGGGGAACTGTCGCCAATGCCGGCTACCCGTCCGCTCCCGTAAGTTGCATGGGCGACCATCACATTTGTACTCCCGAAGCTCGATCCTGTTTTGTAAACCACACCAACCACCGATGAATTATGAGACGTTGAGAGTGTCATTGTTGTTCCGCCACTCCATTGTGCCCTTGTGACAGCCCCCATCGGCCCATGCAGAAGAGGGTCGGAGGGAAGGTTCGGGATGTTGGTGGTGGTTTGGGAAAAATCTGCATAATCAAAGGTCATTCCGAACGGGTTGGAGGCAATGGAGTTGTTGCTCATCAGGTCGTTCCAGATGTGCGGTGAATCGTAGCCATCGTTGTTGCGGTCGGAATTATCGTGATCGGAGACCATGAACAGCCCGCCCCCGTTCTGCACGAAATGAAGGATCGCTGTCTTCTCTGATGCGATAAACAGAATGTTGGGTTCGCAAACGATGAATACCTTGTATTTCGACAGGTCCTGAGCGTTGCCAGCGTTTCCGTATGTGATCTGTCCGTTGTATGGCAATGTCTCGACCGTATATCCCTTCTTCACACAATCGATCCCCCAGGCAGAGATCGCTCCTTCCCAGTAAGTTTCAGAGGTTGATTGTGTAACGCCCGACTGCGCCGGGGTGGGAATCTTTTGAGCATTCGATTCATCGCCATTGTTGAGTATAGCCGGTCCGCTTGAGTACCCGAGGTTATGCTGGTCGGCATCGATCACCCAGTCGGCATTGCCCGCTGCTTCAGCTTTTGTTGCATCAAAGAGAATTTTGACCTGGGCATGAACATTACCGGTCAGAACAAGGAAAATAAAAACAATCCGGAGACACTTCATCAATTATGGATTACACTGTTCTTGGTCATAAGACATACGTCATAAGTCTGAAACCTTATGTCTGAAATGTAAAGTGCGAAGTTCATCAGACTTCGCACCTCACACCTGCCTGCCGGCAGGCAGGTTTCGCATTTGACCTGGTAGCGGGGACGAGAGTTGAACTCGTGACCTCCGGGTTATGAATCCGACGCTCTAACCATCTGAGCTACCCCGCCGGTTTTGAGGGTGCAAAAGTAAGAACTTCCGGGAAAACTTAAAAGAAAAAAATCGAATGCCGTTCATCCTTCTTAAAGGCCCTTTCAATCAACAGAAAAAACAATTCAATCATTTGTAAATAAATTGTATTTTTATAATCCTATGTTTGTTATCGGATGACTATGACTGCAAACTGGTCACGCATGAAAAAGTACAATGCGATCATCATCGATGACGAAAAGAACGTTTGCGAAGCGCTCGGACTGATCCTGCGCGATTATTGCCCGGAGATCAGCGTGTGCGGTACGGCTTATTCAGCAGCACAGGGGCGCGAATTGCTGAAGAGCTGCAATGTTGATTTTATTTTCCTCGACATCTCCATGCCAAAAGAAGATGGCTTCGCCTTTCTGCGTTCTATACCAAAAGAGAATTACGGGGTAATATTCGTCACTGCTTTCGAGGAATACGCCCTGCGTGCGCTCAGGGCAAGCGCCATCGATTACCTGCTGAAACCGGTCAATGGATTGGAACTCAGGGAAGCTGTCACCAAGGCCATCGAATTCCATGAAATGCGGCAAAAAAGGGAGGAGGTGAGGAAGGTATACCATGAATCTTTGGAAAATCTTCATGATCATATTCGTTCAGACGACCAAATGATTACAAAAATTACGGTGACTGAGCAGTTTGGCTTCAGGATCGTGAATGTCAGCGATATCATGTACCTGCAGGCCGACAGCAATTACACCATCCTTCATCTCTCCGGCCTGAACAAGATCATTGCCACCCGGTCGCTGTGCGAATTTGAGAATATGCTGATGCACCCAGCCTTTTTCAGGATACACAAGTCGACAATCATCAACATGAACTACCTTCATGCCTATTCAAGCTACGAGGGGAATTTTGCAGAGCTGACGGATGGCACGCGATTGAGCATCTCCAGGAGGAAACTGAATGAATTCCGGGATGCCGTGAAACAGTTCTCAAAACCAGTGGAATAATGTGAGAAGAATCCTCTTTATTTCTTGTCTTACCTTCCTTTCAGGTTTTTATTCAGCACCTGCACAGAATCCCTATATTCAGCATTATACAACTTCCGATGGGCTACCATCTAACTCCATTTATTACATCTTCCAGGATAGTAAAAAATTTATCTGGTTTGCAACTGATGCAGGGGTGGTGAAGTATGACGGGACCGCCTTTACTAATTTTAGAAAGCGGGAGGGATTATCGGACAATGAAGTGATCCGGATGAAAGAAGATGCGGAAGGAAGAATCTGGTTTATGAATTTTAACGGCACGGTTGATTATTTTTATCAGAGCAAGATCTATAACAGATTGAACATGCCATTTCTGGATTCCCTTAAAGGCACTTCCTTCTTTCGCGATTATTGTGAGGGTGCTGATAAAACAGTTGTTTTTTATAATAACCATTACGAAATTCTTGTCATAGACCATAACAAACATGTCACGAGGTATGATCTTAATTCTAAATTCCGTGACCAACCTAATCCGGGGCAATTATGTTATCTGTCAAATTCACCGGATGGCGGATATCTTCTCTGGGGTGGAAATGGCATATATCATATGAAAAAACTATCGGAGAAGCCTACCCGGGTTTTTATTTACAATGGTGTGGAAAACATATTTCCTGCAGATAACAAGGACTATTATTTGAACATTCCTGATCGGGGACTTTTTTTATTCAACGGGACATCCATTTCAGCATCCATCCAGCTACCTTTCAAAGTCCCTTATTCAATAATTAAAGTCAAATCGGTAATGAAAGACAACGAAGGCTTTTTATGGATAGTTACATTCGATGAAGGAACCTTCTGCATGAAAAATGACCGGGTAATTCACCATTTTGACATACAGGAAGGGCAGGCAATTATACAGGATAACGAAAATAACATCTGGATCAGCTCAATGAACAGCGGTATATACAAGATCAATCCCAATATTCTTAAGCACCAACACTTATCTGTAAGTTCATTCCAAAACAGAGGAGTTACGACACTCTTTTCTGATCCTGATGATGGTATCTGGTTCACGAATGGTAAGCAACTCTACTTGATGAAGAATGGTAAAGTCAGGCTGTTCAATGCTGAGATTCCATTGAATTCCCTGAACCTCATCTTCAAAATCAATGATCTTCTGATTGCTGGCGAAAAAGGATTTAAACTGTTTCTTTTTGATGGGATCCGATCGGATAAGTTTTTACCGGATATTAGTTGTAAACCGACAATTATCTGCCGTTTGGAAAACGAATCCTCGAAATGTCTGAAGAAGTTTTCTACGAATTCCGCACATGATCTTCTTGCATCATACGGTGGATTCAACATTCTGCTTTTCCGACCCCAAAAGCAACTGAAGCCGATAATGGATTTAAATATAAGTAAGAAGATATTCAATGTGTTTTTTAATCTTCGGGATGAACTTGTCATAAACTCCTGCGAGAATTTCATATTAAGGAATGATTCTGTGGTTCCGTTTGAAGAGTTGTCATTTCTGAATAATAAAGTCATTACGAATTATCTGGTTCTGAATAAAAAGGTGGAATTGTTCAATGTCGAGAACGACAGCATCTACCTTAAACGGGATCAGGAAATTGTTAACCTTACACAGGTTATCGGGTTGCCGGTTGAACTCCAGATCAGAAATATAACGTATGACGACCCGGTTTTATATTTTACCACATTCCGGAACATTTACAAGATCGACAATCTCTTACCAGTCTTTGAAAAGAAGCCGGTCCGGCTTCAAATATTGGATATCAATTTCAGGAATATTCAGGATATTGTGGTCCGGAACGATTCACTGTACATTGCTTCTGATGACGGTTTGACAGTTATTCCCGAAAAAATAATCGATGAAATTCCTCCTCATACGCCTATTCCGTATATTCAATCCATCCTGGTCAATGACCACGAGGCTGATATTTCAAAAAATGAAATCATAATCGGTGGTTCGGCAAAAGCCAAATTTACTTTCAGTTGCATAAATTATTCCTCTTCGCCCGTGGTTTTTTCATATATGCTTGCAGGCATTGACAAGGAATGGACAATGGGAACTGCGCGAAGCATTGTTTACCAGGACCTGCCCAAAGGGGATTATGTTTTTAAAATGCGGGTACGAAAACCGACCGGGGCATGGAGTAACCCGGTTGAATATCACATACAGGTAAAAGCCGTTTTCTGGCGACATCCGTTATTTTTCACTGCACTTCTCTTAATCCTTACTGCAATTATTGTCATTTCTGTCATCCGGAGAAAGAATGCGCAGATCAGGCGCCGGGAGATCGACCACCAGCTTGTTACGCTTGAGCAGAAGGCGCTTCAGTCGATGATGAACCCGCATTTCATCTTTAATTCCCTCGGATCCATTCAGAATTACCTCCTGCAGAAAAGAACAGGTGAAGCCGGGCTGTACCTTTCCCAGTTTGCCCGCCTGATACGGCAAAACCTTAATGCCATTAATACAGCCATGATCAACCTCGAGGAAGAGGTTGACCGTCTGAAAAATTACCTTGACCTGGAGAAGATGCGGCTGGGTGATAAATTTGAATACCTGATTGAGATCGATGATGATATTGAACCCGATGAGGTCTACATTCCTTCCATGATCATCCAGCCCTTTGCCGAAAATTCGATCTGGCACGGGATTACGCCATTGGAGGAAAAGGGTTTGATTAACATAAAATTTCAAAAGGAGTCTGAAATTTCCTTGAGGATCATCGTGGAAGATAACGGCATCGGGATGAAACAGTCAGAAGGCTACTCAGCAAAGTCCGAGAGCCATCTGCACCTTGGTATGGAGATGACACGCAAACGGCTGGATCTGCTCGGAAAGAAGTTTAATGTCCCTACCCGGATCGAATATTGTGATATGTTTCCCGGCAAACCCAATCCCGGCACCCGGGTCATCCTGATCGTGCCGTTCACTTACAGCGAGAACGTTAGCTGATTTCAGTCCTCAGTCCTCAGTCCTCAGTCTTCAGTCTTCAGTCATCCAGTATCCAGCATCTTGCATGCTGCATTTCTGTATTATCCCCAAAACCAGCCTGCCCCACCGCGGTTGCGATAGGGCAGGAGTCCACCAGCAAATAATTCCCTCCCGTTAATTGAAAAAAGTCAATTTATCAGGAAATGCAATTTTACAGCCATTTTGCATGAAAAACACGGCGATTGAGTGAACGGTGGGTTTCCTCTAGCTATCGGATGGAATCCGGCGTCAAAGTGCTCTGATGGGCCTGACATGACATTTAATATTCTTACTTAGTACAGCAGTGTCTCCATTGGCAAAATTTAACCCCCAGGCGTTGTCCTTATCCGATTGACTCGAACTCCAGTAATCGGCATTCTCGAAACCACCAACCACAATTCTTTGCTGGTACAGCAGTTTGAGTTCAAATTTTGATGGCAGGTACCAATCGCCCGTGTCATAGACCGTTCTCATCTTCCTGCAGATCCATGCGGCGGAAGCCGTATCGGAACATAATTGAACAATGGCAAGAGTATATGAAAAACCTGCTCCGGGACCATCCTTGGTGGTATCAGGGATCAATGTGCCAGGACAACCCCAGGTTGCACCGGAACTTTCATCCGACAGGGCGGCCACAAGGCCTCTGACGCCCGCTGAATCGACATAAAAAACAACGCCTCCCCCGATTTTCTCTCCGACCGAAAATACCGGTGCCTTTAATGTCTTGAAAGTGGTCTCATCGCCATATGCCGTACCTTTTTTCGTCGTGACATAAGGCCGTAAATAATACATTGCGACAGATGCCAGGCCGTGAATGTTACCGATAAAGGCTTGCTTCCCATAGCCATTATTTGTGGTATCATTGCTAACAGTGGGCGACGGCCTGGTGCTCCAGCAAACTCCCTTCACATTTATCGTGTCTTCGTCATCCGCAACAATGGTTACGTGAACGAGCGCGGAATTGTATGTGATGGAATAGACCGAATCGGTATTCAGCCTGTATCCGATCGTACAGCAGACTTTTTTGCAACCGGGGATCGATAAGAGAAAAAGTCCGGTGCCAAAAGTTATCATGATCAGTGAAATAATCCAATCTTTTCTGCTCATAGATCCTCCTTTAACACTCTTTTACCATCTGACCTCAAATATTATCCTGCCTATAAACTCGTTATAGCTTTTGACGCACTCGATATTATTTTTAAAGGTATTTTTCTCCAGTTGGATTTCAAGATCTCCTCCCTTCCACATCTTCACGCGTGAATTCAGAAAATAACCCAGCTTATCCTGACCGGGGTTTTGTTTCGACCACATGATCCCAAGCGAGTTCTGCCATCTCTCTTTGAAAGCATTGTAGGTCCCTTTCAGCATCAGGTTGAATATATCTTCATTCTGTTCAGAAATTTTTGATTGGGAATAATTTACGCTGAATTCAAAACTTAAGGGTATTACCATCGAAAAATTCTGGTTTAAGGAATAGGAGTTGGTCCTGGAGAGGTTTTTAGCGGTGTCTTTTACCAGGTTCCCGTACTGCCGGCAGAACATAACGGTGGTTGTGGCATCAAGGCTACCCATCTTATATTGGTAACCGGCCATGGCATTGACCAGGTAAGCTGAATTATCCTGGTTAAAATATTCCCCCCTCGTTTTCTGAAAATTCGGCATGTACATGGCCGTAAAAAAGGGGGCCTTCCGTAACCGTAAGCTGGCGCTGATCCCATATGCCTCCATCGTCGTGGTCCCGGCTTTCCATCCGATCAGGTTGTCCCTGCTGTGCCTGAAGAAAAACGACATCATAAGCTGGCGTTTTGCAAAACTCTGATCAATTCGGCCGTTGTATATCAACCTGTCGGCGATCAGGTTCGGATTGCCAAGCGTATGGTAGCCGGAACCGATTTTTTTTATTCCCGCGGTGATCGTGGTCGTACTCAGGTTCAATCCGATGTTGCCGCTGTAGGCGAAATCATAGGAGGAACTGGCATTCACATTAAAATATTTAACAAGCCCGGCAGAGATCCCCGAAATTTTCAGATCAAAATTCTCCGACTGCGTATTGTTTGTATAGAGTGAAGCAGCTGCCTCTCCCTCGATCGTGAATTTATTCTTAAAGAGATTTAGTTTTCCTTCAGTTGCAAGGATATGATTGGAATGGGGATAGATGTACAACGAATCGCTGACAAGGCTATCCTGCAGTGAGCTCGCTTTATCTTCAACCCGCAGATAGGAAAAATAAAGATGGCTTTCATTTTTCCTGCCCACTCCCAGCCTTACAAACAAAAGATTGCGCTTATAGGATGGGTCGGAAGTGCTGTTGATGTCGACTGCCCGATTTACCTTTCCCATTGCAAATGCTGCATAGAACAAGCCCGGGTTTAATTCAATGTTCGCCCCCGACACGGGGATCCCCTCAACTGTCAGCTCGCTGTAATTGGGCCTGCATTTCCCGATCTCCAGGGTGGGAAAGATGGAGAGAAATCGCCCCATTTTTGAATAGGCAACACCCTTGGCAAGATCGGTAGCTTTTCCGGTAAGTTGTTGCGGGGATTTTACAAGAGACTGTGCCTGTTTGATCGCATTGTTGGCTTCCGCAAGTTTTGCTTTCACCTGTTCAAACTTTGCTTTCGTCTTTGCGACTTTTGCTTCCGCCTGATCCAATTTGGATTTCGCCTTCCGTAAACGACTCTTGGCTATTGCTGAAGCAGTGTCTGAAAGATTCTTTTTCTCCTTGTCATATTCCTTCATGGCTTCATCGCGCAGTTTGGTTTCATTCAGGAGGTCCGATTTCAGCAGGTCCTGGGTTTTTGTAAGATCATCTTTGGCTTTGACCAATTCAGGAGGCAGTTTTGAAGTAGCAAAAGCTGTAGCTTTTTTTATTCCGTTGCTTTTCAGTGCCGCTGCATCCAGGTATATCCTGAAATTATTTATGCTTTGCTTGAATTTGCTTTGTTCCGTGGTGACAAAGAAACTGGCTGATATCGGAATATCATAAACTGTCAGTGTCATCTGCAGGTCATCGAGCAGGTAAGATGGCGGAACTATCCCTTCTCCGCCCTGCAGGCTTATATACTGGCCGTTGATCCGGTTGGTTCCGTGGAACTGCACCGGGGACCCCGAGTTGCCCTGCCCAATCAGGATATCGGAATACATAATAAGAAACAGAAGGAGAATGAACCCGGTTATACTTGTTTTCAACGTCATGACACCACCCGTTTGTCCTTATTTCCCTTCCGGAGGTTGCGAACTTTTAATGATTTTGATCAACGTGTCCGGAGTGTTATAGCCCGCGGCACCGGCGGAATCGCTTTGATACCTGCCTTCGGGATACATAATTCCTTTGACCGGGGATTCCGGAAGTTTTAAATTGCTCCCTGGCTTTGCCTTTTTTTCCTTTTTCCCCTTCTGCTTCGGCATGTCAATTTTCCCGTTATC
Source organism: Bacteroidota bacterium (assembly GCA_026391805.1). GTDB lineage: Bacteria > Bacteroidota > Bacteroidia > Bacteroidales > FEN-979 > FEN-979. Next base: position 130,117 of record JAPLDJ010000010.1, read on the forward strand.
CTTTTCCTTCCCTTTGACGGGCTGAACCTGACCATTACCCTGCCATGGCTCCGGATAGACGGTGTAGCAGATCAGCGTGTCGCATGTTCTGCAGGTTGTATCGGTGAATGACCACCTGACGCAGAAATTGATGGTGTCCTTGCAGCATTGATTCGGGAACACTTTGGGGAAAACGATCCGGAAATAGACCTCTTCACTGCTCAGGTATTTCCGCGACACATACTGACCATTGACCATCTTATGCCATACAAGCTCGCGCAAACTGCCGCTGAATGGCGATCCCGCGTATGTGTTCAAATACGGGCTGACCCATGAACCATTCGGAGGATTCCAGTCGATCTGTGAAGTCTGGTAAGGCCCGGGATTGTTGGTAGGCAACATGCTACCGAAAAAGATGTTGGATGGTACGCACCTTTCACAACCTGCTTGTTCATTCATGTAAAAATTCACCATGGCAGCTTTGATCTCATAGAGCCGATCCGGAGCAGTCGTCAGGGTTGTTTTCACATACCAGTTTTGACCCATCTTCACAACAGAATTTGGAGATATATCAATTTTAACATCTTTACAACAATTGTCACAGGAACTTTCATGTTTGATGGCAGAAGTCAAGCATGCCACATCCGATTCCCAGGGCGTTGGTTTGACAATCTGCTGAACATTATCAATAAAGTAGTACCCTGTTGATGTTACAGCGAAACTATTGCATGCTTTTAAACCATAGGATGTGCCAGGCGAGATTTGTACTTTATAATCCAGGGTCAGTTCATCACCTGGTTGTAATTTGGTAATGGGTAAATTAGTAATAGGAGCTATTTTATATGTATAATTCGAGCCAAATTCAAATTTTACATTCCTGAGATTACCGTTAGTATTCCAACTTCCGGGTGTACAATTTGTCGTAATTCCAAGTTCGGGAATGCAAACTTTCAGATCATTATTCACCTTGACAGTGGGGTACGGATTGTTGGATGAAGGTGCGGGTACATTATTTACTTTTATATCCGGAAGGGTACCATACGGTGAATTTAATGTTGTAGAATAGGTGAGATCAAACTGACTCCCCCTGTTATTTGGATTATTCCTGTCCAGTATCATCCTGTCATCTGCAGGGCCATATCCAAAGTTTATCGGTAGGAGGTCAAATAAAATTACATCACTGACAGGATAATTGGAGTTGTTTTTATACCAAAGCCTGTACATGACCACATCTCCGGGGGCAGCAGATGCAGATTTGCTCCAGGTGACCCCATTATCGACACTGATGAATTTTTCAGCCTTTGCTTCTGACTTGCTGGTTACAGTAACGTATACAGTGTTTGATTCCTGCTTGGGCACCACAAGATTGCCGCCGCTTACGGTAAAGAAATTTGGCACGCTGCCGGCCAGGGCCAATTGATTAACTATGACATCATACTCTATGATATAATAGGGTACGCCATTGACATCGCAGCCATAGACCCAATTGTACAATTTACAGTTTTGTGAAATCGGGGGTAAAATCCACTTCAGGTCTTGCCCGGCATGATTTGGTTGAGGTGTCACGGGGGGCCAGCTGTTTGTAACACCACTGGTCGAGATCAAATAGTTTTCGCCATTGGCATAATCAAAATTGGAGCTTAAATGATCCGTAATTATTGCACCGGTCAGGGGCCCGCTTCCGATATTTTGTATTCTCAGGCTGAACCTTACTTTATCACCATATTTATACGATGGTTTTGGGTCGACCACAGATTTAAGTAAACAGAGTTTAGGCTCCTCTTTTGCAATCGTAAATGAGACCTCCGAAAAATCAGGCGCTAAATTGGAAGCAGGGTCATACGTTATGTCCATTCTGTTGTTTACCGGGGTACCGACAGGATTATTTTTAACGGTAAAATAAAGATCAATGCCATACGTCCCGCCTGACTTGAGTTGATTGCTAAAAATTATGACCTTGATGGTTTTTATGATCCCGACGGTATTAGGATCGGCAAGAGTGGGCCAGGAAAATGAATTTGATGCAGGAACATTTACTATTTGAGGAACACCGCTAATACCTGTAACAAAAAGTTTACACAGCAATGGATTTGAATTATAATAGGCCGTATTAAAGCCGATACTGGTAACATCTACCTCATTCGGTATGTTATCAATAACAGTAGCTTCAGGAAGCGGGTTATTCCCGCTATTGGTAACCAGCAACCTGTAAAAACCGTTGCATCCCGGAACAGGGTTCTCTAAATGAAGCTCTTTGCCAACCTTGCCACCCGGTGCCGCAGCCTCAAACACTACGTCAATGCAACTCGTGTTGCTCGTAACGGTTTTACCGCATGAAGTTGCAGTGTAACTTGCGCAATTATGAGCCGTTGCCCCGGCCGGGAAAGTGAGAGCAGGATAATCGATTTTATAACTGAATTGAACAGTTGGTGTCTCATCAGACGAAGGTAAAAAAGGGATCGTAATTTGAATATTAGGACTTGCGGCCAGGGAATTATCAGTAATCACCGGAGCGCCTGTAGTGCAATTGACAAAGAGGACCTGGAAGCTGCCTGGTACGTAGGTAGCGCCTGCCGGGAAATAATCAGTGACAATAATGGTGCTCAGGTTTTGCTGGCCGTTTTTATTATAGTAAAACGGGGCTGGTTTTGATAAAGTCAAATAGTATTCAACAGGGTACCCGACTGCTGCATGATATTGACCGTTTTTGGGCAATGGTGAGGATTTGGTAATAATAAAAGGATTATCAACGGCAACAGCAGTAACCCTTATGATTGCGGTTTTAAGTCCGGGATCGGGTATCACGTGTTTGCCTGTAGATGGTATAGTTGTCATAACACAGCTATTATCGGCGAAATCTCCATCACAGGTTGTTCCGGCCGGGAAACTCACATCTATACGGAAATAATACATCCCCGGCTTCTTGTTTCCAACAGGCACCGTATAGGTTACTTTTGTTGATGTTGCTGTCGGGGGGCTGATTACAACGTCGGGATCAGTGCTGCTTGCTACAATTAACGGTTTAGGGATCTCATCTGTGATGATAATTACGGTCGCGGGGTCCACGCTGTCGGGGATGGTGTAGAAAATCGAATAATTGAAAGGAACACCTGAATATTCGGTAGTGACACTAACCCATTTCTTGAGGATAAATCCATTCACACGTACCTCTGATTCCTGGGGGGTGCGGTTAACCGGAGGAAAGGATGCACAATAACCTGCCCAGCAAAAGCCCAATATGAAAAGTACTGTTATTGCCTTTTTCATTTTTGCAGGTTTATTTGTTATTCAAAATCGAATGCTTCTGATCTGTTTTCAGGGTTGATTCCTGTGGAATCAGGTACGCTGCAAAGTTGTCGGGCGAACGCCATCCTTTCTGTTCATCTTTGGTCTGCTCCCTGTTGTATCCCATTCCATCTCTCACTTGCGGGTAATACGGTCCTTTGCCTGGTGAATTTTCGTTGTACCCTATTTTTAAAGTGCTTACGGGACTTCTCTGGAACCGGAAACAGATCACCGTATCGCAGGTGATACAGGCTGAATCGGTGAAGGAAAACCGGATGCACATTTTTATCGAGTCCTGGCAACAGCCGGTGAGTGGATTCGTGTCCGGCAGGATGATGGGAAAATGAAAAGGCACATGATCGACATTGCACTTGTTCCCCTTCCAGATGATCTCCCTGCTGTAGGTATATGGAGGAGTCAATGTCAGCGCGGGGGTTAAGCATCCGATCGATGAAACCGGGCTGGTGAAATTACCGAACCTGCTGCTTGGCCAAACGCAGAAAGGACAATAATTTACGCCATTGGGAGGATTGTTTATGGAAAAAACGTTGTAGGAAAAAGATACGATCTCGGCCTGGATCTTACAGATCGGTTTAGGACCGGCTGTCATCACTCCGTGCAGGCAATAATTATTGGCAGAATCTTCATGGATCTTCAGGTTGTCGACCTGCCTTGTAAACCCATCGCAGCATCCGCAATCAGGCAGACTGTCAATTTGCCAGGGCACCGGGGCACTGCATGATGTCTTTATGCCATTCGTAGTGCAGGTGCAGCCATAGTCAATTTGAAAAGAAAAGGGCAGGATGATATTTGAGATATTGAAGGTAATAGGGGGGATCAATGGGCCAGAGGTTAATGGTAAGTAAGAAGCGGCAGTTACCGGATTGGGTGGACTGGCATTGCTGATCGTTGCTGATCCTGGTCCCGGGAGGACTTCCAGGTAAGGCATTCCTGGTTGAAAACCACTACCGGCACCAGCACCTGTATTGTACGTTCCCAGAGAACAGGTACAGTTATTGGCAGTAATGTTATCCCTGAAAAATACCGTCACTTTATACTTTGTTGCACCCAGTTGATCCTTCCCGTCGCAAACGACATGCACAGAGTCTATGTAAGCTTCGCACTGGTTGTTGGAATAGACGAAATTCCATACCTCGCTTTTCCTGGAATTGGTTTTTGTACTGGCCGTGACCTGCCATATGTACATTTGATTTGGAGAAAATTGCTCTTTTGCACTGGGGGACCATTGATAATAAGGAGTAGGAAGATCAGCCTTTTCAAAAAACAGCGGGTTGGATTCAGGCGGTTCACTAATGGATTGGTTATCGCGGGAGCGATAGATCCGGAGCGTGTATGTTACAATTTCCTTTGAAGGTTGCGGCTCCCACTGGAAAACCGGGTTGTCTTCCTTCAGCGTGGATCCTTTTGTCGGGAAGGTCAGGTTTAACATCCCCAGGTTCTGAATGGGCTGCTCGATGCAATCCCTTGCCAGTTCCTTATTGGTCTTGGCATCAAAGGCAACCACACAGATCACGTAGATGCCGTCGGGTGCTGTGCCTGTCTTCTGAATGATATCCTGGTACTTTTTTATATAGACATGGCTTGTCACCGGTTGCACTTCAGTTGTATTGACCCGGTGAGGGCCGTTTTTCACCAGGAAGGAAGAACTGGTCCCATCGGCGATAAGTCCGTCCCTTTTCTCCGTAATTGTTCCTCTGAGGTAAATGGTCGCATCGGTCCCGCTGTTGTAAATGGTAAGGTTCCAAAGCTCTTCAATATTCATTTGACCGGGAGGCGGTTGAAACAAGGTCAGGGTGAATTGCGGATTCTGCGCATGAATGCCGGGAATCAAAAGGATGACCAGTAAACCCGACAAGATCAGAAAGAAGATTTGCCTTTTCATAATCTGTCTTTTTATTAATGATTTGATTTGAATAATTTCAAGATTCTTATTTTCCATGTTTCATTATGGGTGGTCGACATTTATTTCCCACCCCCTTTTTTTATTTTGCTTTTTTTCGGGATGACCATCTGTTTATTTTGCTCCAGCTTCCGGAGATCCTTCTCCCATTGCTCCGTGCTTTCATTTTGGATCACCACGGTGTTGGCGCCCTGGTATTGCTGTATGATCGTAAAGCATTTCAGGGTATCGCAAACCCGGCAGGTGGTATCGGTAAATGAGTACCGGATGCAGAAATGGATGGTGTCGGTGCAGCACTTGTTTGGATAGACCTGTGGTACGACCACCTGGAAACCTACATTCTCGCCCCCTAATTTAGGCCTGGAAACAAACTGGCCGTCCTTCAACTTGTGCCAGACAAATTCCCTCGGGCTGGTAAAGAGATCGCCTGTCGTATAATGGGTTTGTATCGGATTTATCAGCGGTCCTGAAGGCGGGTTCCAGTTGATTTGTGATGACGGGTTCGAGCTCGTGCTGACAGGCATCAGGCTGCCGAAGTCCATCGTCGGCGTTACACATCGTTCGCAGCCGGCCTGGGTATTCATATAGAAGTTCGCGATGGCTGCCTTGATCTCGTAAAGCTTGTCCGGCTCTGTGGCAAGGGTTGAATTGAGGATCCATTTGTTGTTGACTTTCTCAAGAACCGCCGTAACCGTGATCTTAAAGTCTTTACAGCAGTTGTCACACCCCACCGGTTCAGTACATGGCTTGACATAAAGACAGAAATCTTTTGAAGTGCTCGTACAATTGAACTGGTTCGTCACTGTCACATGGATCAAATGATTCCCGAGAGTCCCGGGTAAAAAATCAAGTTTTTCCTTGGTCCCCGTGTTACCCACCACCTGGGCGCTGTTATCGTACCAGGTAATGACCGGGTAAGCAAATGGATAATCGTTACAGGGGGGTAAGGAATCCAGCGGCAACGGGATATAGAGCTGGAATCTGTCGGTGGGGCATATCGTATCACACCCCGTCGGGAATAGACTCAGGTCGGGGTTGGGAAAAATAAAACCTGCACTGGCTGATGCACTGCACCCGTATAGCTTGTCTGTTATGGTCAGACCGTAATAACCCGGCAGGAATGCATCAATGGTTGGGGTGGTCTCCCCGGTTGACCACAGGTAGTCAAAGGTACTCGTCGCCGGTGTAATCACGGGCGTCAGGATATGATGAAGGCCTTCACAAATACCCAGAGGGGTTAGGGTTACTGTTGGTTGCGGGTAAAACCAGATGCAAATGGTATCCCTTGCGACACAATGAGGAGGATTATTATCTGTTACAGTAACGATGTACTGATAGGCGGCGGGTAACGAGGAAGGCAACGTTATATTAACAAGCGTTGGATTAGTGTTGCTTAGAGTGAATTGAGAGGGTGTGGGGTTCGGGCCTGCCGTCCAAGAATAGGAATATGAAGGATTTGATACGGTTGACAAATAGAATTGCTGAACCGACGACACATCAGCACAATAGCGGCGTTCACCCGTAATCTTAGCGACAGGCGGGGTGTACGTGAGGATAAAGATGCTGTTGGACAGAATATGACATCCGGCTCCACTTTTGTCAGTCATTTCCAACTGGTATTTGCCTGCTCTGGTCGCCAGGTATGTACTGGAAGTCCCATTTGGTAGTGGAATGTTAATGTCATTCCTTTTCCACTGGTAAACATAGCCCGGAGTTCCTTGCATATTCATTGAAACCAGGTTGGCAGAGCCTCCCGGGCAGATCGTTGCAGGGACCCCAATGGAGCAGCTGAATTGGTCTACCAGAACCGGGTGTGTGACCGAACATACATAATCGCCGGTTAAAGTCAGTGTCACCGGGTGGCTTAGCGCATTGGTGGTGTATTCTTTTTGTGTGACTGAAAGGTAGGAGGTCGTGGAGGAGGTGGGAAAGTCGCCAAAATCCCATAGATAACTGTAATTCGGATCATTTGGGACAGCTATTAAGGTGCCGGGCTGGTTCCTGCAAAAAGTAATCGGATCGAAATCCGGCATAAAGATCGATACCGGCATAATAGCAGTGCATAAGGAAGAACGAACCTCAAGGGTAAAATTGTAGATTCCTCCTTTGGTAACTTGTATAATTGGGTCTTTGCTGGTGTTGCTGGTAGCAGAAATATAACTGACAGTTCCGGGTCCTGATATCATTGTCCAGAGACGATAAATTACGAGAGCGGAGGGAGTAGTATTGTCATGTAATGAAATTGTTTTAGTATTGCCATTGCAATTATTAACGTATAAATCAGGAATGATATCGCATGTTGTTGTTTGGATACCTCCTTGTCCCGTGCAGCTAAGAACATCAAGATAAATTATATTGGACGTGTCTTTACAATTATTATTTCCGGTCACAATAACATAAAAGGAATAAGAGCCAACAGGATATGATGTACAATTAATGGTTACGGGATTTGATGTTCCGAGAGTCGTGGGATACCATTGATAAGTGTACCCCGGACCTGATGTTGCGGTGAGCGTGAGGGTATGGGGAGTGGTGCCATCGTAACACCAATACAGCGGATCATTTGTCGTGACGGTAACTTTAGGGCGAACGGAGATTGTATTAACCGTAAAGATGCAAGACCCTTCACAGTTTGTTACTTTTAATTTTACATTATTTATCGTAGGAGAAACAGGATCTCCATGCCATCTTATGGTCACATTATTCCCTGACTGGGATATTATACTTCCGTAACTTGTATTTGGCGTTAAAATTGACCATTCAAGTCCCCCCGGGGGTACCGAGCCATTTGCTGTATAAGTGTCAATATCATCAACACAGACATCATCATCTCCGGTTATTAAAGTTGGCGGATCATAATGAAGTATGTTAATGGATTCTGTCGATGGACATATTACTCCGGGAGCGACTTCTAAATTCTGGGTTACCATTAATAACCAGGGAGAAGCGCCGTAAGTAAACTTCACAATGACGGAATCCATGTCAGGGCCAAATGTTGAAAGAATAGTACCGTTAATGATAGTCCAGATAAATGAAGTGCCGGTAATATTTGAGGAGACCGTATAAATAAGGTTCTCGCCGGGGCATGCCTTCACATCACCTACTATGGGACCTAAAACCGGGGCCGCAAATACTTCAACAACTTTTATTGCAGTCGTATTGCAGACGTCGGCTGCGGAGCTTGCAGTGGCAGTAATCGTGTATTCACCTGCCTGATTCCAGGTAATAGTCGCACTGCTTCCTGATACGGTAATGGTTGAATGTCCTAATGGTGAAACACTCCAGGTGGAATTATCGCCCGGGTCCACTGTGTATGTAGGAGAATCGGTCAGGCATATATTCTCTTCTCCGTAGATCGAATAGATTGGACTGACCTTGACAATCAAGGTGCTGCTATCATTGCAGCCTGCAAGGGGATTTTTGTAAACACACTTAACAGTATAATTTCCTTTAATATAGAATGTAATGTTGACAACCGGGGTATTCTGGTCCCTTTTATTGTAGGCATAGGCCCCTCCTGACGGGGGATATACAGTCCACGTATAATATGTGCCCGGGAGGGTCGGTAACTGGTAACTTCCTGAAGCGCCAACGCACAGTTGAGTCGGTCCGTCAATGGGCAGGCTGGGATAAATCACCGGGACATTCAGCGTTGTCGGACCGGGACAGGTCGCTGGCGGGCAACCTTGCAACGTGACGGTCGTCGGGCCGGAATAAGCAGATTTCCATATTACCTTTATGCAGCTGGTATTCGCGGGAGGGATGATATCCCCTCCGGTGGCGGTCCAATTATATGTAGAGCAGGACATGGAGGCGCAGAAAAATGTGGATGTATCACCGGGGCATAATGTACCAAAGCAGCAGGTGGTTAGAATTTCAGGTCCGGTCTCAGGGTCTACGACAATGACGTGTTTACAGGTGTCTGTACACCCGCAAGGCCCAATGCTATCCCTTTCACCTCCCGGGACCGGCCGGCCGGTGCCCCAGTCAGTCGCAGTGAGCGTGACCGTGTAACTGCCGGCGGCCGTGAATTTATGAACCGGGTCGGTTTCTGAAGAGCTGGTTCCATCCCCGAAATTCCATTGATAATAACATCCTGAGGTGGATTGGTTATCAAAATAGACGGAAGTATTTACACAAACCGGAGTGGGAGCAGTAAACTTTGCTTCCGGTCCGTCGATCAGGCACACCTGCTTTATGATGGAGTCCTTGCAATTGCCCCCATCGCTTATGACTACCTTGATATAGCCTTTAACTCCCGTCCCCCAGAGGATGGTCATCGGGTTCCCGGTCGGGGTGGAGGGCGTTCCGCCCGTAACAGTCCATGTATAGGTGAAAGGTGTTGAAAGATTAGGGTAAACCGTATAAATGTGAGACGTGTTCTTGCAGGCCACGATAAATTCCTGCAATTGGATGGGCATGTTTGAAGTATAATACGTAGTGTCTTCCTTGCAGGCATTATCTGGAGGGCAGATAGTGTCTCCGAATTTCAAAATAAATTTGGGGCAACAGTCCGTACTGAAGCTCTGGGATTGCCCTTTCCCGGAAAAAATTAAAACAACTCCCAAAAGAAGTATAAACATCTTCAAAGAAGCGCCGAATGTTTTCATATCGTCGATTTTAATAAGATGATTGATTTCTATACACAAATGTCACCAGATAGAAATTTTTCCTCAAGAATATATCAAAAATTTCACATAAACACCGGAATTGATTAAGCGGCAGGATTCTTTGAGTCAACGGATTAAATAAAGGGATAAACGGTTTGAAATTCTATTCCGGGCTGATCTCCGGGCAGGCACCGCTTGATCTCCTCCTTTACCGTTAATCATCCAATATTTACCAGTTACTCTAAGGTTTTTACCGTTCAATCACCCGACCGGTACCACCGAATTTTTTAACGTATAATTGTAAATGAAACGAGAATCTTCATTCATCGGTTTTTATCATAATAAATCAATTTAAAATCTCAGAGCCATGAAAACATTAAACCTGATCATCCTTTCAGTAATGATTCTTGCAATCATTTCAGGCTGTAAAAAGAAAGAGACTACAGAAGAAACTCCTGCTGTGGATAATTACTCATCCATCGGGGCATTCTATGCTGCAAACGGGGCACAACTCCAGACATTCACAGTCACCGCCACAACCGGAGGCCAGTTCACAACACCCCAGGGAACCAAAGTCACCATTCCGGCTGATGCTTTCGTGACCCAGTCTGGCGGAAATGTTACCGGTTCCGTTTCAATTGGGTTTAAGGACGTTTATAAGAAAAGCGATATGCTGCTCAGCAAATTGTCGGCAACTACCTTCTGGGGCATACCGATGAAGTCGGCCGGGATGTTCTTTATCAAGGCCACGCAGAACAATGCCGGCCTTGACCTGAATCCCGGTAAGAAGATCGTGATCGAGCAGCCCCTGTTCGGACTGCCGGTTGACACTGCCATGATCGCAATGATACAGGAGGGTGGTCAGGATTCCATACAGGGGGGCTGGGTTCCGTCGCCCTGGGATTCACTGACGGGCACGCTGTCAGGCTATGTTTTCAGCCTTTACAGGTTCAGGGTTCCGGCCGATTCAGGGACGTGGTGCAACAGCGACAATCCCAACTATTTTACCGGGCCTTTGACCCACCTTATTCTCCACCCGCTCGACAGTGTCAGCGTTTATAATACCGACGTATTTCTTATTTTTAAGAATGTCAATTCGATGGTTCATGTGTATTATAATTCTACGGATTTTCCGTACGATTATGCACCCCTGGGATTAGAGTGCACAGTGGTCGCAGTTGGGGTGAAAGGAGGAAAACTCTATTCTTCCTTCACTCCGATAACCATTACAGCAAACCTGACAGTCAATTTCTCCCTGACACTGACAACTACGACTGCGTTTTTAGCGCAGATGGCGGCGTTGCCTTAAATAAATAGCGAAAAGCGAAAAGCGAAATAGCGAAAGGTTGACGATTTGCAGATAACTTCTTCGTGGATTTTCGTGTCTTCTTCGTGTAATAAAGTTTTTCCTGCCAATCTGACAAAAATTTCACCCATGGTGTGTCCAAGGTCCGTCCATGGTGTGTTTAAGGTTCGTTTAAGCTAACCAATCCTGACAATTTGCCATTTTATTTCACGAAGTTCCACAAAAAATCCGTGACTAATCTGTGCAATCTGTGGTGAAAAATAAATAGCGAATAGCGAATACCGCTAAGCTATCCATATTGTTTTGATATTCACAAATTCCTTAATCCCGTAATCGGACAGTTCGCGCCCATAACCGGATTTTTTGATGCCGCCGAAGGGCAGGCGGGGATCGGACTTCACAAGCCCGTTGACGAACATGGCGCCGGTTTCGATCTTTCTTGCCACAGCTTCACCGCGCTTCAGATCCTCTGTCCAGACACTCCCGCCGAGACCGAATTCGGAATCATTGGCAACGGCAATTGCTTCTTCTTCATTTTTTACGGGGATGATTGAGATGACAGGGCCAAAGGTCTCTTCATGGTAGGTGGCCATGCCCGGTCTGATGCCTGAAATGATGGTGGGCAGGTAATAGCACCCGGGCCGGTCGGCCTGTTTTCCGCCAAGAACAAGCCTGGCGCCAGAAGAAACGGACCTCTGAACCTGCCGGTCAATCTCCTCAACAAGGTCTTTCCGTGCCATCGGCCCGACGTCAATTTGCGGATCGAGCGGATCACCCATTTTAAGCGATTCCATGGTCTGCTTCACCTTTTCTTCAAATTCGGCAACCCTGCTTTCCACTACGATGAAACGTTTGGCCGCGATGCAGCTCTGTCCCTGGTTGATCATCCGTGCCGTAATTGCAGTTTTTACGGCCTTAACCATATCGGCATCTTCCAAAATGATAAAGGCATCCGACCCGCCCAGTTCGAGTACGGTCTTCTTGATCTGTTTTCCTGCCGCCGATGCAACTTCGCTTCCGGCATATTCGCTGCCGGTGAGGGTTGCAGCAACTATAAAAGGATTTTCTATTACATTTTTAACTGCAGAGGATGGAATCATCAGTGTCCGGAACAGGTTGGCCGGGAAGCCGGCATCACGGAATACCTCTTCGATGGCAAGCGCGCATCCCGGCACATTTGATGCATGCTTCAGCACGGCTGCATTGCCTGCCATCAGCGAAGGCGCTGCAAAGCGGAACACCTGCCAGAAGGGAAAGTTCCAGGGCATGACAGCAAGGATTACTCCTAAAGGCTGAAATACTACAAGGCTGCGGGAGGCATCGGATGCGATAATCTGGTCCTGAAGCATCGAAGCAGCATGTTCTGCATAAAAATCACAGGCATTGGCACATTTCTCGATCTCAGCCTGCGATTCCCGGATGATCTTTCCCATCTCCGACGTCATAAGCCGGGCATAGGTATCTTTCCGTTCACGGAGCAGTTTTGCGGCATTCCTGAAAAGACCTGCACGGTAATCAAACGTGGTCTCTTTCCACTTCAGCCATTCACTATGAACTTCTTCGATGATCACTGATGTCTCTGCAGGGGTATGTTCCTTGTACTCCCTGATGATTTCGTTATTGACCGGATTGGTGCTTCTCATTTCTACAATAATTTCACCGCTACGCGGTTTATTCGGTTTGCAATGTTTTTCCCTAGAATAATTTCACCGCTGCGCGGTTCCTGTTAACAATTTCCGCACATCTAACCATGTAAGCGCTGCACCATATACATTGCGAGCGCAGCGAAACAATCTCCTTCTTTTATTACTTTCACTTGTCATTGCGAGCGAAGCGAAGCAACCCCCATCTTCCATTCTCTATTCTCCATCCTCAGACCTCAGACCTCTGTCCTCGGACCTCAGTTTTTCCTTCAGAAATTGTCCCGTATACGAATCCCCGCACTTCGCCAGTTCTTCAGGCGTTCCGGCAAAGACGACATTTCCGCCTTCCTCGCCGCCTTCCTTTCCCAGGTCTATAACCCAGTCGGCGGATTTTATAACCTCCAGGTTGTGTTCTATGACCAGGACACTGTGGCCATGGCTTATCAGCGACTCAAACGCCACCAGCAGTTTGTGGATATCATGGAAATGCAACCCGGTAGTAGGTTCGTCGAAAATGAAGAGAGTGGGTTTTTCGCTGGTTCCCTTCGTCAGGAAAAAGGCCAGCTTGATGCGCTGCGCTTCCCCGCCGGAGAGGGTGCTGGAGGATTGTCCCATGCGCAGATAGCCCAGTCCTACATCCTGCAACGGTTTCAGCCGGGCCAGGATCCTTTTTTCATGGGCTGTATGTTTCCCGCTGTTGTTAAAGAACTCCATGGCATCGTCAATCGACATGTCAAGGACATCTACAATGGTCTTCTCCCGGTATTTTATATCGAGCACCTCCTCCTTGAAACGCTTGCCCTTGCAGTTTTCGCAGGTAAGAAACAGATCTGCCATGAACTGCATCTCGATCTTCACAACGCCCTCTCCCTCACACTCGTCGCAACGTCCGCCCTGGATGTTGAACGAGAAATATCCCGGTTTGTAGCCCCTGACCCGCGCGAGCTGCTGATCTGAGAAAAGATTCCGGATCTCGTCAAATGCTTTGATATAGGTGGCGGGATTTGACCGTGATGAGCGTCCGATGGGGTTCTGATCCACAAGTTCAACGGACCCGATGCGGTTGAAGTCGCCCTCCAGCAGATCGAATTTTCCTGTCCGTTCTGCGTACCCGTCGAACATCTTCTTCAGCGAAGGATAAAGGATCTTCTTGACAAGCGAAGTCTTGCCCGATCCGCTGACGCCGGATATGGCTGTGAATGCATTCAGCGGGATTCTTACGTTGATGCTTTTCAGGTTGTTTTCGCGGGCGCCCTTAATATCAATGTACTCTTTCCATTTCCTGCGACGGGCCGGCAACGGGATGTTCATCCTGTTTGAAAGGTATTTTCCCGTGAGGCTCATCTTGTCCTTAATGATCTCTTTAAACGTTCCCTGGAAAATGATTTCCCCGCCGAAATGCCCTGCCAGCGGACCAATATCGATCACCTGGTCGGCGGCACGGATGATCTCTTCGTCGTGTTCTACGACAATCACCGTATTTCCATAGTCCCTCAAACGTAACAGTACCTTGATCAGCCGCTGTGTATCGCGCGAATGCAGTCCTATGCTGGGTTCATCAAGAATGTACATCGAGCCCACCAGGTTGCTTCCGAGCGCTGTGGAAAGGTTGATCCGCTGTGATTCTCCACCGGAAAGAGAAGAGGAGAGCCGGTTGAGTGTCAAGTATCCGAGTCCGACATCTGTCAGGACTTCCAGCCGGTTGTTGATCTCCTTTAACAGCCGTTTTGAAACACCGGCCTCATATTCGGTCAATTCCAGATTCGTGAAAAAACTGTTCAGGTTTTCGATCGGCATCAGCACAAGTTCGCTGATCGACTTTCCACCGATTTTTACATAGCCGGCATCTTTGCGCAGCCGGGTTCCCCTGCAATCGGGGCATCCCGTTTTTCCGCGGTAGCGTGACATCATCACGCGGTACTGCACCTTGTAATTCTGGCTCTCGACAAATTCGAAGAATTCGTTCAGCCCGTGGAAGAACTTATTCCCGGTCCAGAGCAATTCACGCTGCGCAGGTGTCAGCTCATAGATGGGCTTGTGAATGGGGAAGTCGAATTTATAGGCATTCATCACCAGCTCGTTCTTCCATTCGCTCATTTTCTCGCCGCGCCAGCAGGCAACGGCCTCTTCGAAAACGGAAAGATTCTTGTTCGGGATCACCAGGTCTTCGTCGATCCCGATGATGGTCCCGAACCCTTCACAGGTCTTGCAGGCGCCGTAAGGGTTGTTGAACGTAAACAGGTTGACGGAAGGTTCCTCGAACTCGATCCCGTCGGCTTCAAAACGGTTGGAAAATGAAGTACGGACAGGTTTGTCCGAAGTCTCCTCCACCATGCAGTAACCGTGGCTTTCATAATAGGCCGTCTGCACAGAATCTGCAATCCGGCCTGATAAATCGGGATCATCTTTATCGACCGAAAAACGGTCAACGAGAAGGAAGATCTCATCATCCTTGCATTTAAGCTTCGGATCAATTTCATCAATGCGGAAGATCTCATTGTTGACCATGATCCTTGAAAAACCCTGCTGCAGCAATACCTTGCTTTTGGCCTGGAGGTCGCCGTTGTGATCGGCGCAGGGGATGGGGGAGAAGATGCTGATCTTCGTTCCGGCCGGCCGGGCGAGGATAAAATCAACCACATCCGTCACGGTGTCGCGTTTCACCAGGTTGCCGGAAACAGGCGACCAGGTTTTCCCGATCCTGGCAAAAAGAAGCTTCAGGTATTCGTAAACTTCCGTGGATGTTCCCACGGTGGACCTCGGGTTCAGGGTGTTTACCTTCTGCTCGATGGCGATGGCGGGGGAGATGCCCTTGATGTAATCGACATCGGGCTTGCTCATGCGGCCGAGGAACTGGCGGGCATAAGCTGAAAGGCTTTCGACATACCTCCTCTGGCCGTCTGCATAAAGGGTGTCGAAGGCAAGTGATGATTTTCCGGAGCCCGAAAGCCCGGTGATCACGATAAATTTATCGCGCGGAATGGCAAGGTTGATGTTCTTGAGATTGTTGACCCTTGCGCCTTTGATAATGATGAAATCCCGGGGGTCGAGTGCGTCGATGCTATCCGTCATTTTGAGCTGTCATGGAAAGAAAGTGTGCAAAATTAGACAGAAAATTTGCTTTTCTCTTTTTTTTGTTTACTTTTGCGATAATTATAAACCCAAAAGGTACGAAATATGGTAATTTCGTACTCCCAAAAATAGGAGACCGGCTATAGAAAGAACATCTACCCTTTTTGAATAAAAAAAGGAGGCCCAATGAACGCCCAACCAGTAACCGACCAGGAACTGATTGGTAGATACTTAGCCGGAAGCCAATCCGCCCTTGAGAGTTTAATCCGCCGCCATAAGAACCGCGTGTTCGCGTATATTCTTATGATCGTTAAGGAAAAAGAGCTTGCAGAAGATCTTTTCCAGGATACTTTCATCAAAGTTATCAATACCATCCGTACAGGATCTTATAAGGAAGAGGGGAAATTCATCCAGTGGGTGATGCGTATTGCTCATAACCTCATCATCGATCATTTCAGGAAGTCAAAACGGATCCCGACCATCGAGAACCGCGACGACAGCGATATATTCGAAAAGGTCCGCATTCCTGTCGAATCCGTCGAGGAAAGGATCATCACCGAGCAGATCCATGCGGATGTGAAAAAGCTGATCGACTACCTGCCGAAGGAACAGCGGGAAGTGCTGGTCATGCGTCATTACGGCGACATGAGCTTCAAGGACATTGCAGAAGTCACCAACGTCAGCATCAACACGGCACTGGGACGCATGCGCTATGCGCTTATCAACCTGCGCAAGCTTGTGGATGAGAAGAACATCATCCTCTCCGTATAATCCTATTTACTGATTGAGATCCGTGACCTGAAGCATTTCAGGTTCTTTCCCGGAAGGGAAAATTCCGTGGATTATTTGTTAAAAACTTTTTTTCTGCAAGGGTAAAATAAGGCGGTTTTATGTCCGTTATGGATGTATACAATAATTAATAACCAGCCGATTGCCTATGAAGAAATCCTTGACTCTCTATCCTCTCGCATCGTTATCTTCCACCGACAACACCGGGGCGAGAACCCGGAAACACCAGCACAGGAAAAAAATGGAAAGAAACGGTGTTTCACCCAGCGAACAAGTGATCAGGAACCTCCTGAGCTATTCAAGCGCGTTATCTGTTCTGACTACAAGGGATACAGGTTTCGTGCACCTGGTGATGAACTGACATAAAAAAAACCCGCTGACCGCGGGTTTTTTTTATTAAACTCTTTCTTCCCTGATACGGGCTTTCTTGCCGCGCAACCCGCGAAGGTAAAAGATCCTTGCCCTGCGGACCACGCCTTTCTTGTTTACTTCAATTTTTTCAATAAACGGGGAGGAACATGGGAAAATTCTTTCAACACCTATGTTTCCTGAGATCTTGCGGACGGTGAAGGTTTCGTTCTCGCCCTTCCCGGAACGCTGCAATACAACACCCTGGAAATTCTGGATACGTTCCTTGTTTCCTTCCTTGATCTTATACTGGACCGTGATGGTATCACCGGCCTTGAATACCGGGAATTCTTTCTTTGCGATAAAAGTATCTTCTACAAACTTAATGGTTTCCGCGCGATTCATAACATTCAACGATTAAAATATGGGCTATTCACTAAAAAGAGTGCAAATATAGTAATTTTCTTAATTCCAACAACCGGTAGTGAAAAGTTTGTTTCATTTCACTAACCGAAGTCGGAGGACGGAGGTCAGAAACCGGAGAAGATATCTGTGACTTAATCTGTGTAATCCCTGCCTGCGGCAGGCAGGTGTGTAAATCTGTGGTGAATAAAAAGATTACACGAAAACCCACGAAAGAAACACGAAAATCCACGAAACTATTGTACCTAATAGTGGAGAAAAAAGTTAACTGAGAACAGTTGTTACGGCTAAAAGCCAGCTTCGTCAAGCAAATCCGGCCTTCGTTGCCGCGTGCGCTCAAGCGACTGTTCATGCTTCCACTTTACGATCTCCTTTTCATTCCCTGAAATCAGTACCGGAGGGACCTCCCATCCGCGGAAAATTGCAGGGCGGGTATAAACAGGAGGGGAGATGAGATTGTCCTGGAAAGAATCTGAGAGGGCGGATGTTTCATCATTCAGTACCCCGGGCATGAGCCTGACGACGGCATCGGTGAGCACAGCGGCGGCAAGTTCGCCTCCGGAAAGAACATAATCCCCGATCGAGATCTCGCGGGTGATGTAATGTTCGCGGATCCGTTCATCAATGCCTTTATAATGTCCGCAGAGGATGATGATGTTTTTTAATTGCGAAAGGCGATTGGCGACGGGCTGGGTCAGCAGTTCACCGTCGGGACTCAGGTAGATCACCTCATCGTATTCTGTTTTTTCCTTCAGTTCTTCGATGCACCGTGCAACCGGTTCGATCATCATCACCATGCCGGCACCGCCACCGAACGCGTAATCATCAACAGTCTTATGCTTGCTGGTGGACCAGTCGCGGATGTTGTGCAGGTGTATAGTGACAATCCCCTTTTCCTGTGCGCGTTTGAGGATGGACTGGCTGAAGGGGCCGTCGAACATTTCGGGGAAGAGGGTCAGGATATCGATCTGCATGGTTCAGACGGTTACGGTAAGACCATCGTAGGCCAGCCGGATGTTTTCCGGGAGGCGGCTGTTCACTTCCTCATGGAGTCCTACAAAATGGCTGAGATGGGTAAGATAGGCGGATTCCGGTTTCAGCTCCTGCAGCAGTTCCACGGCCTCGCCCACCGAGAAGTGGGAAACATGCTTCGAGTTCCTCAGGGCATTCAGCACGATCACCTTTGAACCGCGGATCTTGTCTTTTTCTTCTTCCGAAATGGAACTTGCATCGGTGATGTAGGTGAAGTCACCGATCCTGAAACCGAATACAGGTAATTTTTCATGCAGGACGCGGATCGGGATAAACTCCACATCTTTTATCTGAAATGGTTGCTGGTCGATGAGGTGAACGGTCAGCTGCGGCGCGCCGAAATAGCGGGAATCGGAAAAGATGTAAGGGAATTCGATCCGGATGGCCTCCATCACCTGCTTCGTCCCGTAGATATCGATCTTTTTGTTCAGCACATAATTAAATGCACGCACGTCGTCGAGTCCCGCGATGTGGTCCCGGTGTTCGTGGGTAAAGATCACCGCATCCAGGTTCATGACCCGCTCCCGCAGCATCTGTATCCTGAAATCGGGACCGCAATCGATCACAAAAGTCCGGTTGTTGACCTCGATCATCACCGAAGTCCGCAGCCGGTTGTCGTGCGGATCTTCCGACATGCAGACAGGACAGTCGCAGGTGATCACGGGAACGCCAATGGACGTGCCCGTTCCGAGGAATGTCACCCGTATGCCGTCTGTCTTTTTTTTTGTCTTCACGATGCCTGATCAGGTTGAAATGAAAATTAATTTAAAATATGAGTTCATCCACTACCGCACGGTCGATCTGAAGCTGTTTCTGCAGGTCTTCCATAGTGCTGAACGGTATTTCGTCGCGGATGAATTTATGAAAATAGACCGTTGCGCTGGTGCCGGTAAGCGATGCAGGCGTATCGAACAGGTAAAAGTCGACAACCGCCTCGATGGAGGATTGCCCGCGTTTCTTGATGAAACACATGCCCCGGAACGACTGCCGGTCATCCGAAACACTTACGGCATACACCCCGTTTGGCGGCAGCAGCTTGCTCTCTTCTTCGATCTTCACGCTGAAACTCGGGAATCCGATCTCCCTCAGCTTTGGTTTTACCTCCTGGATCAGTCCCATGATGATGTAGTGATGATCAAGGTATGCGTTGGCTTTCTGGATGTTCCCGTCCAGCAAGGCTTTTCGGATCTTGGTGGAGCTTACCGTCTCATTCTGGATGTCCTGCTCGGGGATCTCCTCGACATCAAAACCGTATTCCTTCCCGAGCTTCCGCAGGGCTTCATAATCCCCTTCGCGGTTGTGCCCGAAATGATGGTTGAACCCGATGACGATCTTGCGGGCATGGACTTTATTCAAAAGGATGTTCTTTACAAAATCAACCGAGCTGATCCGGGAAAACTCAAGGGTGAAATCAACAATAATCAGGTGGCCGAGCCCGGCCTTGCGCAGCAGTTCGATTTTTTCCCGCTGGGAATTGATCAGGTAGAGGTCTTTGCCCGCTGTTTCGGGATACAGTACCTTTCGCGGATGGGGATGAAATGTGATGAGTACGGTTTCTCCTCCGATTTCGGTGGCCAGGTTCTTCAGTCGCTGGAGGATCACCTTGTGCCCGACGTGGACCCCGTCGAAAGATCCTGTGGTGACGACTGCATTCCGGATAAAGCCTGCCTCGTCGAAGTTCCTGTATATTTTCAATGGTAGCCTTCTATTTAAATCGTTCGTCGTTCTTCTTGGCAAAAAATGCCACTTTCTCCAGCGAGGTGATCATGTCGTATTCTTCGAGATAGACGTACGGGGAAACATTCAGCGGTTTTGGTGAATAATTCAGGATCCCTTTGGCGCCAGCCAGCACTAGCGTTTCGGCAATTGCAGGGGCTTGGTCGGCCGGAACCGTAATGATCCCGATGGTGATGTTCTCTTTCTTCATGATCTCTGCTATCCGGTCGACATGGTAGCAGGGCACACCGTCGTAGATCCGGTCGATCTTATCGGGATTCACGTCGAAGGCGGCAACGATGGTCAGCTTGGTACGTTTTCCCTTGAAATAGCTGATCATCGCCTTCCCGAGGTTGCCCAGCCCGACCACCACAACCTTCTGTCCTTTTTCCGTATCGATGATATGGCCGATCATGTCGATCAGTTCCTTGATGTCATATCCTTTCCGCAGGTTTCCGGAATAGCCGATCAGCATCAGGTCGCGCCTTACCTGCACCGGTGTGATGTGCAGCATTTGCGCAATTTCGTGTGAAAATACATGGGTCTTCTCCTTCGACAGGATCAACAGGAGTGCCCTTCTGTACTGGCTGAGCCGCTCAACGGTCTTATGTGGAAGATGCTTTACTATCATAGTTTTTCTGATTGTGGAAGTGAAACAATAAACGTACTGCCCTGGTCGGGAATGCTGGTTACATCAATGGTTCCTTCGTAGTTACCCGTTAGTTTCTTTACGATCGACAAGCCAAGCCCGCTACCCGTTATATTTTTTGTTTTTTCATTCTTTATCCTGACAAAATCATGGAAAAGTTTTCCTTTTTCCACCTCCGTCATCCCGATCCCGGTATCGGTTACCCGGATCTCAATATGCCCGTTCTCCCGCGCAATTATTACGTCGACGGCCCCTCCCTCTTTGTTGTATTTGATCGCGTTTGAAAGAAGGTTGTTAAAAATAATATCAATTTCGTTATGATCGGCATCCAGGATGACATTTTCGGGGCCGTGCAGGCTGATCCGGATATCCCGCTGGATGGCGTAAGGCTGGATGGCGTCGATGGCGGTCTGCATCGATTTGATCAGGTCAATGGGCAGGATGTTGCGCTGCGCCTTTCCGCTTTCAACCTTTGTAAGGTCAAGAAGATCGAGGATCAGGGTACGCATGCCATGAATACGTTCAAGGGAGCGGTTGAAAACCGTGTCATAATCTTCCATCTTATCTCCGAGCTGACGGTCCTTGGCCATTTTCAGGTATCCTTCGATGGCGTTCAGCGGTGCTTTCAGTTCATGCGACAGGACAGAAAGGAACTGGAAGCGGATCTGCCTTCCGGTATCTTTCAGCGTCTGCGTCATCTTCTTTAAGAAGATCTTTTTCGTGATGTTCTCGATGGATGACCGCAGTTCCTGGGGGGTGAACGGCTTCGGGATAAAATCGGATGCGCCGTCGCTGGTGGCTTTTACGGCCAGCTCGAGTGATGCATACGAAGTGATCATGACGACGATGATCGGATATTGTTTTTTGCGGATGTACTCCAGCACCTCCACGCCCTGGATCCCGGGCAGTTTGTTGTCGAGGAGAAGGATATCCGGAATGTTTTTCTCGATGATCTCGATGCCGGCTTCCCCTGTCGGCGCTTCAAATACTTCAAAATCATAGGCCTCTTCCATGAAGGGATAATCCACCCGGAAGTTCCGGAGAATACGGCTTACGCCGCTTCGTATCCCGGGTTCATCATCCACTACCAGTATTTTTAATGTCGCCATAGTGCTATTCCGGGTTCAAAAATACGGAAAATCGGTCAATTACGATTTGTCCGCCTTTTCTGTAAGTAAACGTTCAATTTCCGATTTCAGGATGTCCGAACGGATGCCCTTGTCAAGGAAGAGGTCAGCCTTTATCCATTTGCGGTTGTTCTCATCCTGGATGTCGAAGGTAATGCCTGTTTCCATGGCAACAGCCGTGAAAATGATCACCGGGACATCTGGGTATCTCTTTTTGATCTTGTAGCTGAGGATGAATCCGCTGTCCTCGTTTTCCATCATCAGGTCAAGGATGGCCAGGTCGGGTTTCGTTTTTTCAAGGATCAGCTCGGCTTCCCGCTGGCTTTCTGCCGTCACTGTCAGATATCCCATCTGCTCCAGCCTGATCCTCGACTGCAATAAAAAATCAACATCATCATCCACGATCAGAAGTGTCTTTTTACCCGTTTGCATTTTAAATGAATTAAAAATTAGATACACTTAGAAAATTCACTTTTGGACTAAAGTCCGGTAGCTGTTCGGTTTTCAATTACCCCGGCCTTAAGGCCGGGGTAACGCAGATGATTTGATTAATGGGCTTTAGCCCAAAACATCTTGCAATCCATATCATTTATTTCATTATTCATATCGCATAATTGTACCTTTATTCCATATTTCTCGGAATCGTAATCCTGAAGCTCGTTCCCGTCGGCTTTTTTGCCGGATCGTCATTGGTCGTAATCGCGATCTTTCCCTTATGCATCTTGACGATCCCGTAGATCAGCGGCAATCCGAGCCCGGTTCCTTTTCCCATCTCTTTTGTTGTGAAGAACGGGGTGAAGATCTTTTCCATGTTTTCCTTTGGGATCCCCGTTCCCGTATCGGAAATAATAAAGACGATATCTTCTTTGTTCCCTTCAAGTCCGATGTTTAAGGTGCCACCGCCGGGCATGGCTTCGATGGCATTCTTCTCCAGGTTTACCAGCACCTGCATCATCTGGTCGATATCAAGCCTGGCGATCGGATCATCGATCCGGGGCTCGAAAACGATATTGATATTGTCGGGTTTAATAATGGAATTGAGGCTGTGCTGGGTGAACTGAACAACATCCGTTTCGGTGAGGTTGACCTGGTTCTTGCGTGCGAAGTTGAGCAGGCCGCTTACTATTTTCTTGCACCGTTCAGCCTGTTCCACGATCAGCTTCAGATCTTCCTTATTGGGATCACCTTCGGCGGTTTCATCCATAAGTATATTTGAATACATGGTGATCACCCCAAGGGGATTGTTCAGCTCATGTGCAATGCCTGCTGACAGCTGACCCATATGGGCCAACTTTTCCGATTGTTTCAGGGCAGCCTTGGCACTGGCCAGTTTGTCGTTGGAAATATTCAGGTTCCGTATGGAATCATGCAGTTGCTCAATGGAATAGGGAAGGCACATCTCAGTTTCGGCCAGCCCCTTGACGATCGCGATCGCATGTTCAGTGCAGGTATCATACCCGCAGGCCCCGCAGTTCAGGTGGTCCTTGGCGGAGAATTTACCCATCGACTCGAGCGCATCCTTGATTTCGTCGCCGGTCGGCATTTCAAACCTTCTGTCATCGGGTTCAAAATGCTGAACAAAGGAGAGCCCGGAGAATTCTTCCACATCTTTCTCCCATTGGCCATAATCGAGTGTGTCGAGCTTTTCCCGCACATAGGAGCCCACGGCTGCGCTCCTGGCGTATTTTTTCCCGCCGGGCGATGTGCCAGGACCCATGATGCAACCTTCGCAGCAGAGCAGTTCCAGGTGCTTGTTGCGGATCAGACCTTCTTCAAATTCTCTTACGGCTTCCTTGAAATTGACACGTCCGTCAGCGATCACGGTCTTCTCTTCCGGAATGTCTTCCCTGCTGTTGGTTGTAAGGAAAAGCCCGCGTGTGATCGGGAAGATGGCGCCCTTACCCCCGACCGGGGGATCAAAATCGGATGGCCCGGCCGCTTCGGGATGAATATCCGATCGCTGAAACATCTCACGCAGTTCGAGGAAGGTCATCACTTCGTCAGTTTCGTTCGACTCAGCTTTCTTTGCAAAGCAGGGCCCGATGAAAACGATTTTCAGCTCCTCTCCATATTTCTTCCGCAAAATGCGGGTCATGGCCACCATGGGTGAAACGATGGGTGCAAGCGAGCCGACAATGTCGGGATGATAGTGCCGGATAAAGTAGGTTACGGCAGGACAATCTGAGGAGATATCCCCGGTATAATCCTCCGACTTGATCCTCTTTTCATATTCTTTTGCAACCACATCGGCACCGAAAGCAACCTCTGTAACGTAATCAAACCCCAGTTTCCGGATCATCCCGACCAGGATCCGGTAGTTCTTTATTTCGCTGAACTCTGCAGGAAAACTCGGGGCGATGCAGGCAGCAACCTTGTGTCCTGATTTCAGCAGCGAACAGACTTCATCCACCGAACGGAGGGAAACTTTTGCTCCCTGGCTGCAGACCTTAACGCAATTCCCGCAACCGATGCAGCGGTCGTTGATCACTTCCGCCTGTCCGTTGATGATCTTGATGGCCTTGACAGGGCACTCACGCAGGCAGGTATAGCATACGCGGCAACGGTCCTTAAGGGTAAATACGAGTTGTGTCCTGAACGATTGACTCATGGGAATGTTCTCTCTCTTATTTGTATCTGATGTCGGGTATTTTACTAAACTTTCCCGTTGGTTTGGATGAATTCTGTTATCGAAGGGTTTTTATGAGCGACCTTAATCATCTCTTCCTCATCGGCATCGTAAAGTGCTTTCATCCTTGATTTCAGCGCCTTCTCATCGGTGCCAAGCCGTTGACCGCCGCCGTTGATGCACCCGAACGGGCAGGCCATCACCTCGACCATCACAAGGTCGCTGCGGCCGTTTTCAATTTCTTCCACCAGGAGCCGGGCGTTGTTCAGACCGCTGACGGCGGCAAATCCATAGGTGTTTCTTCCGAATTTGATCCGCGTCTCCTTCCGGTGCTTCAATCCCCTCAGATCATTGATCTTGACAGGACTTATCTCCTGACCGGTCAACTGGAAATGCAGGGTTCTTGCAACGGCTTCGGTCTCTCCGCCTGCGATTCCCGACAGTTTCCCGGCAGAGCCTCTCACGCCGAAGCCGAATTCCGTATTTTCAGGTTCAAGCGTGGAAAAATCAATACCGTAATGACGGATCAGGCGGATCAGCTCCCGGGTTGTCAGAACGGCATCGATCAACGGATCACCGTTCTCTGAACCGGATATGGCTTCATGCTTTTTTGATGTGCAGGGCATCACGGCAACGGAGAAGATATTCTCTTTCGGAATGTTCATTCTCTCTGCAAACTGGTTTTTTATCCAGGATCCCATGATCTTCATCGGACTCTGGCTGGTGACGAGGTGCTCCTTCAGCCCGGGTTTGAATTCTTCAATGTATTTTACCCAGGAGGGGCAGCAGCTTGTGAAGAGCGGCATCTTTTCCTTGTCACGGATCCGCTGTGCCAGCTGTTTTGAGATCTCCATGATCATCACGTCGGCGCTGGCGGAAGTATCAAATACCTGCCGGAATCCCATTCTCCGCAAAGCTGTGCCGAGTAATACCTGCAGGTCTTTTCCCCCTTTGATGCCAATGTCTTCCGCAATCGATCCCTGGACGCCCGGCGAGATCTGGATAACGGGAAACAGCCCTCTATTATTTAGAGCGTCGATAACGGCATTGTAACTGTTTTTTTCTCTCAGCGCGGCGGTCGGGCATACCATGATGCACTGTCCGCATTTTACACAGGCCTGGGTGTTAAGTCCCTTGTTCTGGCTGGTGCCGATCATGCTCCGGCTGCCCCTGCCTATGATCTCGATGGCGCTTACGCCGATGATCTCGTTGCAGACCCGGATGCAGCGGCCGCAGAGTATGCATTTGGCCGGATCGCGCTCTATGGAAGGACAGTTCCTGTCGACACGGACGGATGCTTTCCGGGTGCGGTAGTGGCGTTCTTTTATGTTTAATTCGAAGGCCAGGTCCTGGAGCTCGCAGTTACCCGATCGTTCACAGTAAAGACAATCGTCAGGATGATTGGCAAGCAGCAGTTCGATTACGGTCCTCCGGGCTTTCACGACCCTCGGTGAATGGGTGGTGATCTTCATCCATTCCTCAACCGGGTGCGAGCAGGAGGTGACCAGTCCGGGCATGCCTTCCACCTCCACGACGCACATGCGGCAGGCGCCCGTTGGCGTAAAGCCTGCAAGATGGCAAAGGGTCGGAATCCTGATCCCGGTACGGTTAAGCACGGCAAGGATGGTTTCGCCCCTCTTTGCAGTAACGGGTTGCCCGTTTATTTCTATCGTAAAGATCATGTTCCGGGTTATTTTAGGATGATTGCATTGAACTTACAGACGTCGAAACAGATGCCGCAGCCGGTGCATTTGTTCTCTACGATGAAATGCGGCACCTTGGGCACGCCGATGATGGCATCTTCAGGGCATTTTTTCTGGCAGACATTGCAGCCGTTGCATGCATCGACATCGATGTAGAAGGACCGCATGTCGCTGCAGACGGAAGCAGCACACCGGCGGTCGAAGATGTGTTCCTCGAACTCTTCCCGGAACCAGCGCAGGGCGCTGAGGAGCGGGTTTGCTGAATTCTGTCCGAGTCCGCAAAGGGATGTATCGTGAAGGACCTCTGCAAGGCTTTCCAGCTGTACAACGCCTTTGAAACGTTCAAGGGTATCATGTGTGGTTTCTTCTCTAGGCCTCCTCGTGATCCCTTCCAGGATCTCGAGCATCCTTTTGGTCCCTTCACGGCAGGGAATGCATTTCCCGCAGCTTTCTTTTTGGAGGAATTCCATGAAATACCGTGAAAGGTCTACCATGCATACCGATTCATCCATTACAAGCAAACCGCCCGAACCGATCATGGCGCCGATCTCCCTGAGCGACTCGTAGCCGATCTCCACATCAAGGTTTGATGCAGGTATGCAGACTCCGGAAGGTCCCCCGATCTGGACGGCCTTGATTTTTTTATCTCCCAGGATTCCTCCGCCGATCGTTTGAATGATGTCGGAAAGCTTCGTTCCCATGGGAACTTCAATGCATCCCTCATTCCGGATGTTTCCCGTGATGGAGAAGATCTTGGTTCCTTTGCTGGTCCTGCTGCCGATCCCTTTGAACCAGTGAGGGCCATGTTCAAGGATGGCAGGGATGTTGGCCAGCGTCTCCACATTGTTTACGATGGTCGGCTGGTTGAGAAGGCCGGCTTCGGCAGGGTAGGGGGGCTTTGCCCAGGGCGTTCCCCGCCTGCCTTCGAGGCTGCGGATGAGTGCTGTCTCCTCGCCGCTGACAAAGGCGCCTGCGCTCTGGCGGATGGAGATGTTCAGGTTGTAGCCGCTTCCGAAAATATTGTGTCCGAGGATCTCGTATTCTTTTGCCTGTCGTATGGCCTCTTCCAGGATGGCCAGCGCCTGGGGATAATCCGAGCGGATGTAGATGTATGCATAGCTGGCCCCGATCGCATACGATGCAATGGCTATCCCTTCAAGTAACCGGTGCGGATCGCCTTCGATGATCGCACGGTCCATGAAGGCTCCAGGATCACTCTCTTCGGCATTGCATATCAGGTATTTCTGGTCTCCGGCTGTGGTCAGTGCAACTTTCCATTTCTTTCCCGTGGAATACCCTCCGCCGCCGCGCCCCCTCAGCTCGCTGAGTTCAACAAGGTCGCAAACCTTTTCCGGCGTGTAATTGAGAATGGTCTTGTAATAGGAACGGTATCCTCCGCGTGTGATGTAGTCGGCTATCGATAACGGAGAGATGTACCCGGCATTCTTCAGGACCACCTTCTGCTGCAAGGCAAAGAACGGCAACTGGTCGATAAACGGAACATTGGCCCATGTTTCCTGGGGCGTGGATTTATATTGCCCGAGCACATGATCGGTATTGACATTCCTGTTGAA
This sequence comes from Bacteroidota bacterium, assembly GCA_026391805.1. Classification (GTDB taxonomy): domain Bacteria; phylum Bacteroidota; class Bacteroidia; order Bacteroidales; family FEN-979; genus FEN-979. Next base: position 157,920 of record JAPLDJ010000010.1, read on the forward strand.
GATCGCAGCGAGAATGTCTTCTGCCTTATCACTTGTAACCTTTCTGAATGAGATCCGTGCCTTTCCGGGAAGATGGACATCCATGATGGGCTCTTCTGAGCATAGCCCGATGCATCCGCATTCGATGATCTCCGCATTCACGGAGTTGTCGGCAAGGTACTTCCGGATCGCATCCCGGGTTTCAGCCGCGCCTGCAACCAATCCGCAGGAACCGGTTCCGATATAGATAACGGCCGAGTTGACCTTGTCCCTTCGCAATATGCTGATCCGCTCCTGCTCTTCTTTCAGAAGTTCACCGGTAAGGTTCTTCAGGACCTTTTCCAAAAGAAACGATTTATCTTCTGTCGTGATGTCCATTATGTTCGTTGTTCGTTGTTCGTTGTTCTGTATTCGCTACAATAATGTCACCGCTACGCGGTTTACTTGGTGCAATCCCAATTCTTTTCTAGAATAATATCACCGCTACGCGGTTTGTTTGTAATTCCAATGTTCTCACCACGTCACCACTGCACCATATCGCTTCTTCGCCTTTCGCTATTTCGCTATTTCAATAACCTTCATGAGCACCTTCCCCATCTTCTCCCTGGTCATATCCCCATATGCTTTCCCGTTTACCATCATTACCGGAGCATTCGCACAGGCCCCCAGGCAATTTACGATCTCAAGGCTGAATTTGCCGTCGCGTGTCGTTTGCCCGGCTTTGACCTGGAGGATCCTCTCTGCATCCTTCAGCAGAACGGATGAACGGTATACATGACAGGTGGTTCCCCTGCAGAGCTGAATATGATAGCGACCCTTCGTGCCGAACCTGAACTGGTCATAAAAGGTTGCAACACCATAGATCTTGTTCAGGGGGATGTTCATGTGACGGCTCACTTCCGCGATCGAACCATCCGAAAGATGACCTGTCTCGCGCTGGATCTCCTGAAGCAGGGGGATTAATGCATCCTTCTTCCCGGGTGAATATTTCCGCAGGATTTTATCTAAGGTTTCTTCCATGGAGATGGAGGTATAAATCTGTTTATCACTACAAAATTAATATAATTATCTTTAAAATAAAGATTTTGTCTGTGAATTAATTAGCAATGTTAATAAATAAACAGATGGAAAATATTTTAACTTTGTACTTTAATCTTTACAATTCATAGGAAAAAAGCTAAATTTGTCTGTGAAAGTACGAAGCGCGAAGCGTAGAGCGCTTGGCGCAAAACGAATAAAACAATGATCGAACCTCTGTTCTTCATTCACCACGAAACCTGCATCCAGTGCTACGCCTGTGTCAGGATCTGTCCTGTCAAGGCCATTAAGGTGGATGCGGGAACAGAGTTTCCTTCGATCATCCCGGAGCGTTGCATCGGCTGCGGCAGCTGTTTCAGGGCCTGCGCTCCAGCAGCCATTACCTATCGCAGTTCAGTCGAAGAAACAAAAGCCCTTCTTGCATCCGGACAGCGGGTGGCTGCGATCTGCGATCCTACGATCTCCGGGGAATTCAATGATATCACCGATTACCGGAAGTTCGTGGAAATGATTCGTCAACTTGGATTTGCCTTCGTGAGCGAAGTCTCCTTCGGCGTCGATCTGGTGGCCTGGAAATACAAGGAACTGCTTGAGGATTTTCACGGAAAATATTACATCACGGCAAATTGCCCGGCCGTTGTTTCATTCATCGAAAAATATTATCCCGACCTGATCAATAACCTCGCACCGGTCGTCAGCCCGATGATCGCAACCACGCTGGCTGTCAGGAAGAATTACGGCAAGGATGTTAAGGTAGTCTTTATCGGTCCCTGCATTGCAGCCAAGGATGAGGCGCAACGGTACAGCGGCGAAGCGGCCGTCGACTCGGTTCTGACCTTTGTCGAATTGCGGCAGCTTTTTAACGAATTCAACATCCGTGAAAGCCAGCTTGAATTTTCGGAATTTGATCCTCCTTTCGGGAATAAAGGTTCTCTTTATCCCCTCAGCGAGGGGATCATCCAGGCAGCAGAGCTGAGCCAGGACCTGCTCAGTGGGAGGATCATCACGACGGAAGGCAGGAATAACATGCTCGACGCTGTCAAGGAATTTGATTCAAGGATCGACATGATCCGGCACCATTTTAATATTTTTTATAACGAAGGCTGCCTGATGGGACCGGGAACATCGGCCGGCGGCGAAAAATTCCTGCGCCGGACCCTCGTTACCGATTATGCCAATAAACGCCTCCAGGACTTTGATCCGGAAACCTGGGAAAAAAATATGAAAACCTATGGAAGCCTGGATCTTGTAAGATCATTTACGGAAGATGACCAGCGGTTGCCGCAGCCATCCGAAGATATGGTCAGGGAAATCTTACACAGCATCGGAAAAGAGGGCGAGATGGAGAATAACATCGGATGTGAATCCTGCGGATACGCGAACTGCCGTGAATTTGCAGTTGCGATCGCCCAGGGCCTGGCCACCACCGATATGTGCCATATCTACAGTTCAAAAAACCGCCAGGAATACATCAAGTCGCTGCGTTCGGCCAATGAAAAGCTGGCCAGCACCCAGGCGGCCCTTAAGGAGTCTGAAGAAAAGGCCAAACATGAACAGGAAGCTGAAAAAGAGGCCACGGAATCAATGTCAGCTATGTTGCAGAAGCTGGTCTCAGGAGTGGTGATCGTCGACGAAAACCTGAAGATCCTTCATTCAAACAGGGCTTTTGTCAGGATCCTGGGGGATGATGCCGCCATGGTCGACGAGGTCATTCCCGGGCTTGTCGGCGCCGATCTTAAAACATTGCTTCCGGTTCATTTTTATAAATTGTTTTCCTATGTCATCGGTTCGGATGAGGATCTTGAAAACAAGGATATTCAGTACGGCGACAATACGCTGAGCGTTTCCGTTTTCCCGATCCGTAAAAACAAGATTGCCGGAGGTATCCTGCGCGACATGTACACCCCTGAAGTGCGCAAGGAACAGATCATCCGGCGGCTGACGGAAGCCATCGACGAGAATTTCGGGATGGTTCAGAAAATCGCATACCTGCTCGGCGAAGGCTCTGCAAAAACAGAAAAGATCCTGAAAACGGTGATCGAATCGCATCAGTCTCCTCCGAATAAATAACAATCCTCCTTGGACGGAAAATTTTACATCGAGATCAACTGCCAGCAGAAAAACCACAGCGATGAAAGGGTTTGCGGCGATGTTTTTCTTTCAAAGAAGATCCGGGAGGAGGGGAGGATCATCGTGGTGCTTTCCGACGGGCTTGGCCACGGGATAAAAGCGAACCTGCTGGCCATCCTGACCTCCACGCTTGCCGCGAACTTCATGGAGGAACGCAGTGAGATCAGCCGGATCGCAGGCATCATCATGGAAACACTTCCGTATGATCAGGTCAAAAAACTGAACTATTCCACTTTTACCATCGTTGAGATCGATGCCGAAGGCGAGGTTAAGATCATAGAGTACGAGAACCCGAAGAGTGCGATTTTCCGTGGCGGAAGATTGTTTGAACCGGAATGGAACGGGATCATCCTTGATCCTGAAAAATTTCCCGGGAAAGAGATCCTCACCACCAGCTTTAAGGCCGTGAAAGAGGATCGTCTGGTATTCTGCACGGATGGCGTGGTTCAATCCGGATTGGGGGGAGAGACCTTTGCAACTGGATGGGGCCAGGAAAATTTTGAAAAATACGTGCTCGAATCCATCCGCGAAGAGCCGGATATTTCGGCGGTGAAGCTTGCCGGAAGGGTGATCAACAGGGCGAATTTAAACGATGAGTTTTTCCCGAAGGACGATATGAGCTGTGCCGTCATCTATTTCCGTGATCCCCGCAAACTGATGATCTGTACCGGACCTCCCGAGGAGGAAGAACGGGATGGCGAATATGCCGGGATTCTTGAAGCGTTCGAAGGTAAAAGGATCATCTGTGGCGCCACTACCTCCGACATCATTGCAAGGGAGTGGAAAAAAGAGATCACCGATTCCAATGTGATCTCTGATCCTGAACTGCCGCCGGTTTCGACGATGGAAGGTGTTGAACTGATCACTGAAGGCATCCTGACCCTGAGCAAGGTCAATGAACTGCTTAAATCATGGACTCAGTCCACGAAACTGGGCAAAGGTCCCGCTGATGAGATAGTAAAACTGATCCTTGATTCCGATGAGATCCATTTCCTGGCCGGGACCAGGATCAATGTTGCTCACCAGGACCCGACCCTGCCGGTCGACCTTGAACTCCGCCGCACCGTTGTTCACCGCATCACCCGCGTCCTCGAGGAGAAATTTCTGAAAGAGGTTTCCATGCGCTTCTTCTGATAAAAAAGGCGAAACCCGCAGAAATTTGAATTTCCGCGGGTCCACCCATCAAGTATTAACCAAAAAACACAACCTAGCTGCGGTACTCGGCAACTATATCTTTGACTCCGTCAGGAGATACGCGTCCATAAACTTTTTCACCAACCATCACAACGGGTGCAAGTCCGCAGGCGCCAACACAACGCAGGCAACTCAGGGAGAATTTACCGTCGGAAGTTGTTTCCCCTACCTGGACATTCAGTATCCGTTTGAATTCTTCGAGCACCTTTTCAGCGCCCCTCACATAACAGGCTGTTCCCAGGCAGATGGAGATGGGGTGTTCGCCCTTGGGCACCATCGTGAAGAAGGAGTAGAATGTTACAACCCCGTAAACATGGGCCACCGAAACATTCAGTTCCTTTGCGATCACCTCCTGGACTTCGGCCGGCAGGTATCCGAACAATCCCTGGGCCTTGTGCAGTACGTTGATCAGTTCTCCCTTTTCGTTGTTAAAGGATTTGCAAACCTCCTTCAGCTCCTGGATTTTTCTTTCCGATAATTTAATCTTTGCCATATCTACAATAATGTCACCGCTAGAATAATGTCACCGCTACGCGGTTTAGTTGAATATATCGATTTATTTTATCTACAAAAATGTCACCGCTACGAGGTTAATTGGAATAATCTTTATTTATTTCGCTTTTCGTGTTCCGCCCATCGCCTATCGCCTATCGCTTATCGCTCCTTATTCCTCAACGAACACGCTCGCACTCTTGTCAAAATACTTCGTATGCAGCAGGTGATGCGATTTTTCGCCAAGGGGTTTTCCTAAAAATTCTTTATACAACTGAATGATGAATGGATTTTCATGGGATTTCCGGATCGTTTTACCTGCATCTTCTTGATAGACGGCGGCTGCACGTTTCTTCAGGATCTCTGAATCTCCGAAATGATATGGCTGACCGCCGCCTCCGATGCATCCTCCCGGGCAGGCCATGATCTCGATGGCGTGAAACTCGCTCTTGCCATCTTTGATGTCTTCCAGGAGCTTCCGTGCATTGCCCAAACCGTGTGCAATTCCAATGTTGATGGGCAACCCGTCAAAGTCGATCGTGGCATGACGGATGTTTTCAAATCCCCTCAGTTCCATGAAATCGACCTTCTCCAGTTTTTTTCCTGTGTAAAGTTCATAAGCGGTCCTGCAGGCTGCTTCGATTACGCCGCCAGTGGTTCCGAAGATCACGCTGGCGCCGGTGGACTCACCCAGCGGGTTGTCGAACTCTTCTTCCGGAAGGGAATTGAAATCGATGTTGGACGCTTTAATAAGATGGGCCAGTTCACGTGTCGAGAGTGAAAAGTTGACATCCGGGTCGCCGTTCACCTTGAATTCATCGCGCTGGCACTCGTATTTTTTTGCAAGGCAGGGCATGATGGAGACCACGATCATGTTCTTCCGGTCGATGCCAAGCTTCTTTCCGAAATATTCCTTCGCAATCGGGCCAAACATCTGTTGTGGCGACTTTGCAGTAGATGGAATATCCCTCATTTCAGGGAAATTATGTTCAAAGAAATTGACCCAACCCGGGCAGCAGGAGGTGAGGATCGGCAGTTTAACGCTCTTGTCACCCTTGAGGTAACGGGAAAGACGGTCGAGTAATTCGCTTCCTTCTTCCATGATAGTCAGGTCGGCAGCAAAATCGGTGTCGAACACGTAGTCAAAACCTAGTCGTCTGAGTGCTGCGACCATCTTTCCCGTTACGAGGGTGCCTGGCTCGAGGCCAAATTCTTCTCCCAATGCAGCCCTGACTGCAGGTGCGGTTTGAACCACAACAGTTTTAGCAGGATCAGCAAGGGCATTGATGACATTGCGTGAGTGGTCAACTTCGGTCAGGGCACCTGTGGGGCAAACAGAAACACATTGTCCACAATAAGTACATGAAGATTTCTCGAGATTCATTTCGAATGCCGGGGCCACAACTGCCATAAAACCTCTGTTGATGGCAGATAATGCACCTACCGTCTGAACTTCATTGCACATCATTTCACACCTGCGGCACATGATGCATTTATCAATGTCGCGGATGATCGCAGGAGATGTGTCCTTGCGATAGGTGGATTGTTCCCCCTGGTAAGGAAGCTCACGAACGCCGAGTTGCTGTGCCATGCTCTGAAGCTCACAGTTTCCGTTCTTGGCACAGGTCAGACATTCGGCAGGGTGATCCGAAAGGATCAGCTCCAGAACCGTTCTTCTTGCGTTCAGAACCCTTATATTGTGGGTATTCACTTCTATTCCGTTTTCCACTTTTGTTGAACATGCAGGGGCAAGGTTCCTTCTTCCTTTGATCTCCACCACACAGATGCGGCATCCGCCGGGCCTGTTCTCGATGTTCATGTCCCTGAGTTCGAAATAACACAAAGTGGGTATGTCGATACCCACAGTCTTTGCTGCTTTCAGTATCGTAATATCTTTTTCAACTTCAACCTGTTTTCCGTCGATGGTCAGCTTGATCATTTCCATTTCGCCCTCCTCCTTAATTGATGAAAATTGCACTGAATTTGCATTTCTCCATGCAGGCGCCGCATTTGATGCACTTTTCAGGATCGATGTAATGGGCCTGCTTGCGTTCGCCGGTGATGGCGTTCACCGGGCAATTACGGGCGCAGAGGGTGCAGCCGATGCATTTTTCGGCATCGATAATATACATCATCAGCGACTTGCAGACGTTCGAACGGCATTTCTTTGCCGTCACATGCTCATAATATTCGTCGTAAAAATTCTCAAGGGTCGAAAGAACCGGGTTTGGCGACGACTGGCCCAGTCCGCAGAGCGATGTTTCTTTTATAACCGTGCTGAGGTTCCGCAGCTTGTCAAGGTCTTCCATCGTTCCGTTTCCCTTGGTGATCTTGTCAAGTAGCTCATTCAGCCGCTTGTTGCCGATCCGGCACGGGGAACATTTTCCGCACGATTCTTCTACGGTAAAATCAAGATAGAATTTTGCGATGGAGACCATACAGTTGCTGTCATCCATCACGATCATACCGCCGGAACCCATCATGGAACCGGCAGCGATCAGGTTGTCGTAGTCGATCGGTACATCCAGGTGTTTTTCCATAAGGCATCCGCCTGAAGGTCCGCCTGTCTGGACGGCTTTAAAAGCAGCGCCGTCCTGGAGTCCGCCGCCGATGTCGTAAATGACCTCGCGAAGCGTCGTTCCCATCGGGACCTCGATAAGTCCAACATTGTTGATCTTGCCGGCAAGGGCAAAAACTTTTGTTCCTTTTGATTTTTCAGTGCCGATCCCTGCAAACCATTCCCAGCCTTTGTTGATGATGACAGGAATGTTGGCATAGGTTTCAACATTATTTACGTTCGTCGGTTTTCCGAGGTATCCTGATTCGGAAGGGAAGGGGGGCTTTACCGTTGGTTCGCCGCGCAGCCCTTCCATTGAATGGATCAGTGCGGTTTCTTCGCCGCAAACAAATGCGCCGGCTCCATACCGTATTTCAACATCAAAACTGAATCCTGTTCCAAGAATGTCCTCTCCGAGGAATCCCCATTCCCTGGCCTGTTTCATAGCGATTTTCAGCCGTTCGATGGCCAGCGGGTATTCTGCGCGGATGTATACAAGTCCTTTGCTGGCCCCGGTACAGTAACCGTTAATAGCCATTGCTTCCAGCACAGAATGCGGGTCGCCTTCTAGGACCGAACGGTCCATGAAGGCGCCGGGATCGCCTTCATCGGCGTTGCACACCACATATTTCTGGTCGGCCTGTACCTTACGCGTGATCTCCCATTTGAGGCCGGTGGAAAAACCGCCGCCGCCGCGTCCGCGCAAGCCTGATTTCTTGATGATCTCTATGGTTGCTTCCGGGCTGAGTTCGGTCAGAACCTTTCCCAGCGCCTGGTAACCATCGCGTTCTATGTATTCCTCGATCCGCTCGGGGTCGATGACACCGCAGTTTCTGAGGGCTATTCTTAATTGTTTCTTTGCCATCTGGTTCGTCCTCCGCTATTTGCTGTCGATGGTATCATAATCGGCAGGAATGATCCCTTCCACAAGTTCTCCTTTGCGGATATAACGTTCAATGATCTCATCTGCCTTTTTCATTGTGACAAATCCGAAAACAACCGGTTTTTTCCCCGGAACAGTCACTTCAACCGTAGGTTCTGCATAGCAGTAACACATGCAGCCGGTTTGTGTAACGAGGGCAGGGATGTTACGTTTTTCCAGCTCTTCTGTCATGTATTCCATAACAGGCCTGGCTCCCGATGCAATACCGCATGTAGCCATGGCGACTTTCACCTGTATGATGCTCTCCGGGCTTGACTTGTCAGACTTAGCCGACCTCTTGACCCTGAGATCATCGCGTAATCTGGTAAGTTCAGGTAAGGATTTGATTCTGGTCATGATCTGTTTTTTTTCTCTTTTATTCAACTTTTCCTCTCTTTGGAAAAGATTCAGGGTTGAAACCGGGTGCAAAATTAGAGTAGTAAAAATTAATAAACAAGAAAAACTTGTGAAATAATTCACATTGTTAATAAAATAACATGAATGTTTATTGTTTCGAGGTATGAAAGCAGGATAAGTTGTTTAATCTGAATGGATCACCAGCCTGAATCCATTCCCGTGGATGTTGATTATTTCAATGGAAGGATCAGGTTTAAGGCATTTTCGCAGACGTGCCAGGAAGACATCCATGCTGCGCGTTGTGAAATAATCCTCTTTTCCCCAGATCTGCCGCAGGGCATCACTCCTGGTCAGGATGCCTTCTTTTGCTGTACAGAGCATTTTAAGCAGTTCGGACTCCTTGGGTGACAGCGACTGAACAAGGTTTCCGAGTTTAAGTGTCCGGAGCCGGGTGTCGAACTGAAACTTACCCACTTCGTAATGCTGCGGTTGTTCTGCAGATTCGGCGGCCATTGCATTCCGTTTGAGGATGGCGGCGATCTTGTAAAGAAGAACCTCGGAATCGAAAGGTTTGGTCAGGTAATCATCGGCGCCAATCCTGAATCCTTCAAGAACATCTTCTTTCAGCGTCTTGGCCGTGAGGAAGATCATGGGGATTTTACTGTTCAGCTTCCTGATCTCGCGGGCAAGCGTAAAGCCGTCCATCTCCGGCATCATGATATCGAGGATGCAGAGTTCGAATGCATAGGTCCTGAAGGCGGATAATCCCTGCTTCCCGTCCATCTTCAGCATGACTTCGTAATCGGCCAGTTCAAGGTACGATTTCAGGATCGAACCGAAGTTCGTGTCGTCCTCAACCAGAAGTATCCTTGATTTTTTTACCATCGGTTATTTTGTTTTACGGTTCATGGTAGACGGTTCACGGTAGACGGTACACGGTAAACGTTATAAGTTATACGACATAAGTCATATGTAATTTGTCATTGCGGGCAAGAGAAGCAACATTAACCATTAATAATTTTTCACCACAGATTTACACTGATTATCACAGATCAGTCACAGATTATTTTTACCACAGATTACACAGATTACACAGAATTTATTCCATCCTTAATTCTCTTTCTTCCATCTTTCGATCTCAGACCTCAGACCTCCGTCCTCGCCGTAAATAACGGCAGAACAATAACAAACCTGCTTCCCTGTCCTGGTTCGCTGCTGACCCGGATCTCCCCTTTATGAGCAAAAACGATGGCGCGGACATAGCTTAGTCCCAGTCCGAAGCCCTTTACATTATGGATATTTCCCGAGGTGACACGGAAGAACTTGTCAAAGATCTTGCGCTTCGTCTCCGAATCCATCCCGATCCCCTTGTCGGCAAATGTAACAACAACCGAAGAACCTTTATTTTCGGTGGTCACTGAAATTTCAGGTGTAGCTGAGGAATATTTATTGGCGTTGTCGAGCAGGTTCATGAAAACATTGGCCAGATGCATCTCGTCGGCTTCAACAATGGCATTCATTGCTCCGGGCTGAACATCGAGGCGCCCCTCCCGGTTCTCCACCTGGAGCCGGATGTTTTCTGCCACTTTCTCGATCAGTAAATTTACATTTACCGGTTTAAGGTCAAGCCGGAACTCGCTGCTGTCGAGCAATGCCATCTGCAGCACCTGCTCAACACGTGCATTCATCCTGTTGTTTTCCTGTTTAATGATGCGGGTGTAGGATTTTATCCTTTCCGGCTCATCGATCACTTTCGGGTTGTTAATCGAATCAACGGCAATCGAAATGGTGGCGATCGGAGTCTTGAATTCGTGCGTCATGTTGTTGATGAAATCGGTCTTGATGTCGGAGATCTTCTTCTGGCGGAGCATCGTTACAATTCCGATAATGGAAGAAAGGATCACGATGAGGGTGAAAAAGATCGAAGCCAGCATCAGCCACGAAAGCGACTTCAGGATCATGCTTTTCTGGTCAGGAAAATAGAGCAGCAGTGACCCGGGTTTCTGGAAGATATCATTCGGAAACAGCGAAACCCTGTGGATCATGTTCTTTTTGTCGATCCGGAAACCGTTGGACCGGATCGGCACTTTGCTTTTTCCCTGGTTATTGGAAATGACGGCATATTCAAACGGCAGCCTGATGTCTCTTTCTGCTAAAGACTTTGACAATGATTTGACAAGGTTCTCTTTTTCAATTCGTTTTTCAATCGGCAACGGCCTGGTTTCCATCTCCCTTGCCATTTTCTGGATCACATCCTTTATCTTCCGGGCCTTCTTTGTAATGATCCTCATATCTTCATGGAACTGGCCCGGATCAGGCCGGTTCTGATCAATGACGATCCTAGGCATATCTTCATTCTCCCTTGGGAACCCCGGTGGATAATCATAACCTGACTGTCCCGGCCTCTGCCTTTGCCTTTGTCGGCCTTTCTTAGGATCATTGAATCCCTGCTTGTCCTGCTTCCTAATCACCTCGATCCGTTTCTGGTTCATCAGGATGATGGAATCGATCTGCCTGCTGTCAATCTCTCCCCGCCATTCAAATGAAAAACCATCGGGGATTTCCTGGGTGATAATGTCAAAATGCTGAAACTGCCTGAAGACGGAGTCCATGTCAGTAAGTCCGCTATAGGGATCGATATTATAAAATGAACCGGGGATCGGCATTCCTCTCATGGGCGGCGGCGGAGGCGCTTTTTCATCACTCTTCAGCAGGGAATCGAGCTTTACGTTAAGGGAGAGGATCGGGTCTTTAGAAAAGGATTGTACCAGTGCATGAATGCTGTCTCCCACCAGGTTATTCTTCATGAATGCAATGTCTTCACGGGTTTCCAGCTTGTTTACAACCGCACTCAGGGCATCATTCACACTCCGGTTGAACTGCGACTCCCTGACCTGGAAAGCATTCCTGATCCAGAAATACTGAACGGCTACAATCCCTGTTAAAGAGATGCAGATAAACGCGATGATGATATTCAGAACCTTTCTTTTCATTCGGCTGATTCCAGGAAAAGCACAACAAAATTTGAATTTATTGATGATCTCCCTTTTCCGGCATCAAAAATATGAAAATGATCAGGGCACTTCATAAAGATTAACCCTTCATTAACCATTTTTAACTGAACATTAACGAAATCCGGCTTTTAATCGATATAGTTTTGCGGAAACAAAAACAAAACCCATGAACCCAAAATCGAAAATCAGCAGAATTTTCATTCTCGGAGGTCTTGGTCTTGCGCTGACAATTTTTATCACACGGCCCGTATTTTCCCAGGACGCGACAAAGACAAATGGTGAGAAGAAGGTAACTATTGTCGCAAAGATCATTGAGGATAAAGATGGTAAGAAGAAGGTGTTCGACACGACCATAACCCTGAACCGGGGACTGAAGCCGGGTGAAGAGGAAGAAATGTTGAAAAATTTAAAGTTACGGTATAAGGATCTTGGAGATGAGATGAAGGAAATGGAAATGCAGCTGAGCGAAATGGATCTTCCCGATAGCGGGATGATGGATTCGATCCACCGGTTTACAGTAAGATGTCTCCGGGATTGTAATAAAATGGGGTTCGGTCATTGCAACAAGCAGATGCTTCCATATGGCTTCAATTATGATTTCGATTTTGATATGCCTGATTTTTCAGATTTTCAGCCACCCATGATCAGGGAATTCAATGATGAAAGGGGAGGAGGTCAGACCCTCAATGATGTCCTGGGAGATATCTCAATGGACAATGTAAAAAGCTATTCGGTCAAGGAAACAAAGGATGGTAAAAAGATCATCATTGAATTAAAGAAAGATCCGATCGTGGAACATCACCAGGAAGTGATCATCATGCGGGCACCCGGGTACCAGCGGGGACACGGTCATGATGCGCAGCCGCAGATAAGGAAGAAGATCATCATCAAATCCGGCGATGATGATGATGGAGAGAAGCTTTAATTGAAGACTTGGTTTGGTTAGGGGGTTAATAATTCCCTTGGGGCAGTCGGGAGGCTGCCCTTTTTTTATGCCAAAAAAAAGGCTGCTTATGGGTATTACAGTGAATTAACCTGGTATTATCACTCCCTTATTATCATACGATAATAAATGCTCTTCACCGTTGCAATCCGGATGATATACACTCCTGCAATTAATTTGGTAAGATCAAGGGTTGCATGATTGTTTTCAATTTGGTTTTCAGGAAAGCACTCCTGGCCGAGATAATTGAACAACCTAATGCCCATGATTTTTTCCGATGCTTTTAACTTCAGATCATTTTTTACAGGGTTTGGATAAAGAACTACTTCCTCCCGCTGATGAACTTCATTCACGCCAAGAATGATATGCAGCAGACCTTCGCTGGAATAGACCGTATATGAATGATTGCTGATCCTGCATCTGAACCGGTAATCTCCCGGAGCAAGATACCGGCAATGCACGACCATGGCATCAGTGTTTCCTTCGAAAACGGCCGTATCCGAAGCAGTTTCCCAGCCGGACCCTGACCATAACTGCCATGAATAGTGCAATGAATCTCCGGTTGCCAGGACTGACATGTATGCCGTTTCGAATGAATGCAAAGAATCATATCCTGGCTGTCGTAAAATATAGATTCCGTATGGATCGCAACCGGGTTGAAGGCAACCGTACCGGTCGGTTTTAAGCAACCAGCCGGTAGGGGTCAATGTGCTCCCGATAAGAGAATCAAATTCGCCACCGAACAGGATGCCTCCGTCAGGACACAGTGTTCCATCCATGATAGTACTGGAAATTACTTTGGTCGGGTCTGTTGTCGGATAGAAATATTTCCTGTAGAACAGGATGTCACAATTGCGGTTGAAATTGAGAAGGAACGTTGAGTCGTAATTGTGATAACCGCACAGGAGGAACGTAGTGTCAGGCAGAACCAGAAGGTTAAAGGAAAGATGAAAGGTGACAGGTTCTTCGACCCACCCTTCCTTATCCTGTATCCCTTCTGCATTAAAGTGCGTCACATGGATCCTGTTGCTCTGGTTGAACATGGATACAGGCCTGTTCCCTACACCCGTAAATCCTGATTTTCCGTCCCATGCAACGAAAAAGTCAAGATCGGCGTGAGCCGTATCCGACCATATCGTACTGCCTGTGCTGTCGAGAAGAAGGATCATTCCGTTTTGCCTTCCTTCCCAGACATGTGGATAAATCCAGGTTCCTCCAACTAGATATTGTTTTCCAGGCAGTTCCTGCATGCAACTTATCTGAGAGTAGTCAACAGCAGTATCGTCAAGGATCGAGCGGCTCCATTGGATTGTCCCGTCAGGATCTGTTTTGTAGATGATCCCACCATAAGGCCCGTCACCATAAACAGCAAATCCATGATCCGATGTTTGCATTATACCGTTACCACGGCTATATGAACCAAGGGGGGAATCAGGAATTAACAGTTTTGTCCAGAGGGTATCCCCATCCGGTGTGAACTTTACTAAAAGGGTAAAAAAAGTATATGGAGTCAGGGATTGGCGATACTCCCCTGTCATCATAATATTCCCGTCGGAGGTTGGAACAGCAGTGTGGAAAAAACCTGTCATAAAATATTTTGTCGAATCACCAAAAGATTTCACCCAGAGACGGTTTCCCGCAGAATCAACCTCGGCGATTCCAATGTTTGGGTTGTTGCTCTTTTCCAGGTATCCAAAAACATAGTAACGGTTGTTGAGCACAAGAGTACCGGAAACCGATTCGCTCAGGGTATCATTAACAAAGACCAGTTTCCTGTTGAACGTATTGACCTGTGTATGCCCCGGATGATGAGAAAGAAGCAGTACCGGGAAAAGAAGGATTAAGAAGCGCCTCATGCATTCAAAAATAATCAATTTTGAGATACTAACGGTGTTATTTTTGAAGGGCTCAATTCTGCATTCTGAATTAATGAAAAAAGGCTGCTTATGGGGGAGCAGCCTTTCGATTTGTGCGAGTAAAAACTAGTACCTCTTTCTGGGAGTGTAGTGTGTGTGTAGTAATTCATGAGACTTGTGCCCAAGGGGTTTTCCGAGGAATTCTTGATAGATTTCAGCAATTTCCGGGTTTTCGTGAGATTTACGGATGGGCATTCCCATATCTTCGGAATAAATAGCTTCTTTACGCTTTGTACGGATCTCGAGGTTGGTCGGGATCGGCTGGCCGCCTCCACCAAGGCATCCGCCCGGACAGGCCATGATCTCGATGAAGTGGTAGTTTGCCTTGCCACTCTTCACATCCTGCATCACCTTCTTGGCATAGGCCAGTCCGTTGGCGACCGCGCATTTCAGTTCCACACCTTCCAGGAAACTCCATTCAGGCAGTGTTTTCTTGATCAGGATAGAGGCTTCCCTCACTTCTCCTTCTGTGCCGCGGACCGGTGTGATGTTAAGTCCTTCAAACGGGACTTCCCTTCCGGTGACGATTTCATAAGCTGTTCTGAGGGCTGCCTCCATGACACCACCAGTAGTTCCAAAGATCACAGCGGCGCCTGTTGAGGCTCCCATGAAGCTGTCGGTATGTTCCTCGGGCAGTGATTCAAAGTCAAGCCCCGCCTGGCGGATCATGATCCCGAGTTCCCTCGTGGTAAGCACATAGTCAACATCCGTATAGCCGCTGGAACGCATCTCCTGGCGGTTGGCTTCGAATTTCTTCGCCGTACACGGCATGATGGAGATCGATACAATATTCTTTGGATCCAGTCCGCGTTTCTGCGCATAATAGGTTTTTGCCAGTGCGCCGAACATCTGCTGCGGTGATTTGCAGGTTGAAAGGTTTGGCAGCATTTCCGGGAACGTATGCTCGATGAATTTTATCCATCCCGGAGAACAGGAGGTTGCCATCGGCAATGCAACGGTAGTATCTTTATCGACGAGAACCCTCTTGAGCCTCGACAGCAGTTCATGTCCTTCTTCTATAATTGTAAGGTCGGCCGTGAAATCGGTATCGAGCACCGAATCAAAACCAAGGCGCTTCAGGGCTGCAACCATCTTACCGGTGACAATTTTTCCCGGAGGCATTCCCAGTGCTTCGCCTAGCGCAATGCGGACGGCAGGCGCTGTCTGAACGACAACATGCTTGTTGGGATCATAGATGGCATCCCATACCTTGTCGATATAATTCTTTTCAATAAGTGCTCCGGTCGGACAGCGGTTTACACACTGTCCGCAATTGGTGCAGACGACTTCAAACAGCGGATGTTCAAAGAAGGTCGAGATCTTCATAGTGTGGCCGCGGTAGGCAACGTCGAGTGCGCTCACACTTTGCAGCTCTTCGCAGGTCCTTACACAGCGCTGGCAGCGGATGCAACGGCTGTCGTCCTTCACGATGGCCGTATTGAACATGTCGATGGTGTATTTCTTGTCAGGAACAAGGTCGAGGAACATCGGTTCACCGGTCAGCATTTCAGAAGCCAGTTGCTGCAGTTCACAGTTTCCGTTCTTGTAACATTTGGTGCAATCGGCATTATGTTCCGAAAGGAGCAGTTCGACGATGTGCTTACGTGCAAGACGGACCTTTCCGGTGTTGGTCAGGATGTCCATTCCTTCGGAAACGGGCATTGCACAGGAGGGGACAAGGTTTTTTGTGCCTTTTTGTTCAACAACACACACCCTGCAATTTCCTGCAACACATAAATCTTCATGATAACATAACGTGGGGACCTGGATGTTGGCTTTTCGGGCGGCACTCAGAATGGTCGTGCCCTCATCCACGGTGAGATCTATTCCATCAATCTTCAGGTTGATCTGGTTTGTCATATAACGAGTCTTGTTTTATTAATAAATCATTTCTTCTTTAAAATTTGTCACGATCGATGAGAATGAATTGGCAACCGACTGGCCGAGGCCGCATTTGGCTGTGATCTTCATCGTCTCGCTGAGCTTCATCAGCTGCTCAAGATAGGTGATCGGCTTGTCGCCGCGCTTTACCGCTTCAATGCCTTTTCTCAGCTGCTGGCATCCGACCCTGCAGGGAGTACACTGTCCGCAGGATTCTTCCTCGAAAAATTCCAGGTAGTTATGCAGCACATTGTACATGGACCTTGAACTGTTGAAGATCATCATGGAGCCCCCGGTCGGGACGCCTTCAAAACCGATGATCGTATCCTTGAATTTTTTCCTGGGAACGCAGAATCCCGATGCACCTCCGACCTGTACGGCCTTGGTGTCGCCGTCGCCGAATTCATCCACGAATTTTTCAAGGGGCATGCCGAGTTCAAGTTCATAGATCCCGGCGATGGGCGTATCTCCTGAAACAGAGAACACCTTTGATCCCCTCGAGTCGCGGGTTCCCAGCTTCTTGTACTGGACTGGCCCGATCCTGCAGATCATGAGGACATTCACGAAGGTTTCAACGTTGTTGATGACGGTGGGTTTGTTCAGGTATCCCGAAACGGTAGGGTAGGGTGGCTTGTTCCTGGGCTCACCGCGTTTTCCTTCCATCGATTCGAACAATGCGCTTTCTTCACCGCAGATGTAGGCGCCACTTCCCATCCTGACTTCGATGGTGAAATCGATATCCATCTCTTTTGCCATTTCAGCATAAGCATCCAGCTCAACCTGGAGCGAAGGCAGGAGGAAACGGTACTCGCCACGCAGGTACATATATCCTTTCTTTGCGCCGATCACTTTACCGCAGATCGCCATTCCCGCAAAAACCTTACGGGGCACCTTGGTGAGGATCTCACGGTCCTTAAACGTTCCGGGTTCGCCTTCGTCGGCATTGCAGATGACATATTTCTCATCACCCGGCTGTTCCATGGTGAATTTCCATTTCAGTGCCGTCGGGAATCCTGCCCCTCCTCTTCCTTTTAAGCCGGAATCGAGGATATCCTTGATGATATCATCGTTTGAACGCTTGAGGGTCTTCTCCAGGGTCTTGTATTTTTGATCCGAATATTCGCCGAATATTAAATCAACACGTTTTACCAGTTCTGACATAGTATCTTGATTTTTTTGTTTACACCTTTATTTATGCATGTAATCTGCGATGATATCATGAACTTTATCAACGGTAAGGTCAGAGTACACTTCATTGTTGATAAGCATTGAAGGCCCCTGGTGGCACCAGCCGAGGCAGTTGGTCTCAAGCAGGGTAAACCGTTTATCCTGGGTAGTCTCGCCGACCTTGATCTTGAGCATGTTCTCAAGCGCCTGGATGATCAGTTTTTTCCCGTGCATGTCGCAGGTGATGGTCTTGCAAATCCGGATCACGAATCTCCCGCGGGGTATCGTATCCAAAAAGGAATAAAAAGTAGCCGTGCCGAAAACCTGTGCTGCAGAGAGGTCAAGTTCCTTTGCGATTTCCGTCATGTCGCTGTCTGAAATGTAATTATTTTGCAGAACCACACCCTGCAGAATGGGCATCAGGCTCGTGCGGTCGGTTCCGTACTTTTCTACCAACTCCTTAATCAGATTGTTATTAGCTACCATATTATATGAGTTTAATTGTGTTTTTTAAGGTCAGAATCGAAATAAATTCAAGGGTTGAAAACCGGGCACAAAATTATTATTTCTTTTGTTAACAAACTAACAACAGGAATTTAATTTTTTCACAATCTGTAAATTTATAAACAATCTAAACAAAATTCTGATGAACTCGCCCTTCTTCTTTAAAGATTACCCACCTAAAAAGGAATTCTAAAAAACCTCAAAATGTTTCACACAAAGGACGCAATGGGTTGTCGCTAAGACCGTAAAGAAAACTTATAAAAAAAATGCATTCTGCGTCCTTTGCGTATTTCTTTGCGTCCTTTGCGTGAAATTATCTTTTGAGAAAGCATCACTGGAGGTGTATTTGGGGATAATCTACCAGTGAGTTATTACGATTTCATTCCTCTCTTTTCTTACATTTGCCAAAATAATCATCAGCGTGAGCTTTCGCTATTTCATACGACTATCTTTCAACGGCGAATCCTTTCATGGTTGGCAACGACAAAACAATGCCCACAGCATCCAGTCGGCCCTGAAAGATGCACTCACGGTTGTTCTACGAGAGCCAACGGATGTCACCGGCGCAGGGAGGACCGATGCAGGCGTGCATGCACGGGAATTTTTTGCCCATTTTGATTCCGGGAAAGAACTTTCATTATCTGAAAGAAAAGAGCTGATCAACCACCTGAACGGATATCTTCCTGCCTCCATTTCCATACATGCAATTTTGCCGGTGACGCAGGACGCGCACGCAAGGTTCAGCGCCCGTTCGCGCACCTACCAGTATTTTATCACAAAGAAAAAGGATCCTTTCCTCCAGGCATTTTCCTGGTATTATCCGGGGGACCTCGATGTACCGGCCATGAACCTTGGGGCGGCGATCCTGAAGGAGAACCTTGATTTTACCTCTTTTGCCAAACTTCCGGCTGAAACGAAAACCAACATCTGTCATGTTGAGAATGCAATCTGGGAAAAGAGAGAGGATCTGCTGGTATTTACCATCACCGCCGATCGTTTTCTGCGGAACATGGTCAGGGCTGTTGTCGGTACGCTCATCGATCTTGGACGAGGAAAGATCACCCCGGAAGATCTTCAGCGGATCATTCTCTCCAAAGACCGCTGTGCGGCGGGTTTTTCGGTGCCGGCCAGCGGACTTTTCCTGGTCTCGGTAAAATATCCTCCTGGAATTTTCCTAGAAACCGCTGATGATCCAGAAAATCCCGACGGTAATAGCCAGGATTCCCCCGGTAAGGCTGAATCCGAAAAGAAATCCTGATTTTTTCTGAAGGGACGACCGGTATGCGACTGTTCCCAGGATGAGGGCAAACAGGACCATGGTCAGGATGGTGCCGATGGCAAAACCAGTGAGGTAAAAAACGGCGGATGCCATGGAAGGCAATGCCAGTGCAGGCAGAACGGCCAGCAGGTGGCTGAATCCCGATATCCCGTGAACGATTCCCACGATCAAAGCTGTTCCTGCATTCTGCCGGTAATCTTTCTTATGTGCATGAACATGATCGGGATGTTCATGATGCGAATGCCTGTGGATATGAATGAAAAATGACGGCTGTGTATGAACATGCGGGTGAGCATGCGCATACGGATTTTTTTTTCGGAGGATCTTAAATATTGCCCAACTCCCTATCATGATCAGCAGGATGCCAACAATGATCTCGCTGTGTGCTGAAATCTTTTCAACCGGCAGTATGCCCTTGAGGAGAATGAACAGTGTTCCGATCAGCAACATGCCCAGCGTATGACCGATCCCCCAGGAAAGACCAATGATCCATGATTTCTTGCGGCTGTCGATCGCCAGCGGGGTCACGGCTGCAAGATGATCCGGACCGGTGATCACATGAGCCGTGCTGGCAATAAATCCTGTAAGCAATCCGATCATAAATCCTCAGAATAAATATTTATAGGATGAAAGTAGAAAAAATATTCTTCCGCAGGTTCAATTTTTTATCTGATATATTAGTTTCTCATGAATATTTATTACTTTTACATATTCTGTTAATTTATTCACAGGTAACGGAAATAAAATCATTCCACTATGAAAAACATCCGCTATGATCTTCTGTTAAAATGGATCCTATGGCTGATCGCCATCCATTCGATCTGTTTCGGGATTGCACTGGTGGTTTTGCCCATCTCATTCATCGAACTCTTCGGTTTCAGCCTGACGGAGAAATTCTTTGCCGACCAGGGCGGGGTATTCCACCTTGTGGTTGCCGTGGCCTATATCTGGGCGGCCCTGGATCTTGAAAATGCACTCAAGATGATAGTTATATCCTGCACGGCAAAGTTCGTGGCCACCATCTTCCTGATCTCCTACTTTATTTTTGGCAATCATATCTTCATGGTGATATTTTCAGGGATCGCAGATTTCCTGATGGGACTTGCAATTCTTGTTTTATACATTCTTTACAGAAAACAGGCTGAAGCTAAGAGAACTGCACAAATCTAACCGAATAAAGAATTTCTGTTATGAAAAATGATCCGCCAACCATCATCATTACCGGTGCTTCCGGTTTTATCGGTCGCTATTTCATGGACATGGTCAAAGAACACTACCAGGTCATTGCAATTGCCCGGAGAACCTCAAAGGAAGCAGGAATTCCGTTTCACCCGAACATTTTCTGGATCCAGTGGGACATCGGAAGCAAGGTCCAGCTGAAGGAAGTTCTCCAGACGATCCAGAACCGTGGCGGCGCTGATTACCTGCTGCACCTGGCAGCATTTTATGATTTCGATTATTCGGATAACACGGCCTACCAGAGAACCAACGTTGAAGGAACGGTCCATATCGTTGAGCTTGCCCGCCAGCTGAACATCAAGCGGTTCATCTTTGCCAGTTCACTGGCTGCATGCAATTTTCCACTACCGGGAGAGGTGGTGAATGAAAAATCTTCCCCGGATGCCGATTTTGCCTATGCCAAGACAAAAAAATTCGGAGAGGAACTTTTGCGAAAGACCGCCAAGGATTTTCCATGTACAGTCGTCAGGTTTGCTGCAGTATTCAGTGACCTCTGTGAATATCCTCCATTGTATAAATTTCTTGAGACCTGGCTTTCCCGGAAATATGATTCCCGTATCCTCGGCGGAAAAGGTGAATCTGCCGTCTCTTACATCCACATCCATGAACTCGCCAAGCTGCTGCTGTCCATTATCCAGCAGAGTCATAAGCTGCCTTCATTTGATATCTATGCTGCCAGTCCCGACGGATGCACCTCGCATAAGCAATTGTTCGAAATCGCTACCAAGGACTATTTCGGGGAGCCGGTCAAGCCGATCCATGTTCCGAAGCTGATCGCTTATCCCGGCATCTTTTTCCGGATCATGATGGGAAAAATAGGGCTTACACCGATGCCCTTTGAACGTTTCTGGATGCTGAAATACGTGGATCTGAAACTGTTCGTTGATTCGTCATATTCCCGGAAAATGCTGAGCTGGGAGCCTTCACCGCGCCACCAGATCGAACGCCGGCTGCTTTTCCTGCTGGCACGCATGAAGAGTAACCCTGGTGAATGGAATGCCAGGAACGAAGCAGCGTTGAAACACATTTCCATCAGGGTCAACCTGGTGATCTATGAAATGATGGTGACCGATAAGGAGAAGATCCTTGCAAAGATCAATGCACGCATCCTTTCGCTTGAAAATTCCGAGAAATTCAAGGATTATCAGAACAAGCCACCGGATGAATTCTGGCTGCTGACAAGCACCACCTATAACCTGCTGGCATCAACGGTCTACAATGCCGACCGGAGCCTGATGATCAACTACATGGAGGACATCGCCATCGCCAGGTTTAACGAGGGTTTCCATGCAACGGAGATCTGCGACCTGCTGGATATTTTCAACGAAGTCATCACACAATACCTGGTTGATTCACAAGATTACAAGTTTACCCGGCAGGAGATCTACGATTACATCGGGATCACCTTACAGCTTGCAAAAGATGAGATCGAGGAAAAATTCGAGGTATTCGAGCTAAAAACATCGCCGGAAGCCTTAACCAATCAGATAAAACTGAAACTCGACGGGATTGAAGTCAAGGTGGATGAAGGGATCTCGATCCTGGACGCAGCCCGTCAGAACAACATCAACATCCCCACACTTTGTTATCACAAGGACCTTCAGATTGCCGGAAACTGCCGCGTCTGTCTTGTTGAAGAGAAACATGCAAAACAATTGATCGCTTCCTGCGCAACACCGGTGGAAGAGGGCATGGACATCCTTACGAACAGCATCAAGGTGAGGACGGCACGAAGGACCATCATCGACCTGCTGTTGTCGGAGCACAATGCCGATTGCACAAAATGTTACAAGAACGGAAAGTGCGAGTTGCAGGCCCTGGCCTCCGAATTCAAGATCATCAACCCACTTTTCATTGATCTCGTTCCATTCAAGAAATACAGCATCGACGATCTTTCACCTTCAATTGTGAAGGACGACAGCAAGTGTATTCGTTGCCAGCGTTGCATCCGCACCTGCTCCCAGATCCAGGAAGTAAGCGCTGTTGCAGCAGTGAACAAAGGCCCTCAGATGAAGATCTCCACCTATTTCGGCCGGCCGCTGTTCGAAGTGATCTGCACCAACTGCGGTCAGTGCATCGATCGCTGTCCCACCGGTGCATTAGTCGAAAAAAATTATATCGAAGAAGTCTGGAAAGCCATTTTCGACCCGAACAAGCATGTTGTTGTCCAGACTGCACCAGCCGTAAGGATCGCCATCGGCGAGGACCTGGGTATCGAACCGGGCAAGCGTGTTACGGGGAAACTGGTTTCTGCCTTACGGAAACTGGGTTTTGATTCGGTCCTGGATACTGCTTTCACTGCCGATCTTACAATCATTGAAGAGGGAAACGAGTTCCTCGACCGCCTGAAGCGAACGATGCTGTTTGAAGACCCCGAGGCTGTGCTGCCGATGACCACGTCCTGTTCGCCGGGCTGGATCAAGTATCTGGAGCAGACCTTCCCCGAATACATCCCGAACGTTTCGACCTGCAAATCGCCGCAGCAGATGTTCGGTGTCCTGGCAAAGACCTATTATGCGGAAAAGATGGACCTGAAACCGGAGAACATCGTAACGGTTTCGATCATGCCATGTACGGCGAAGAAATTTGAGGCAGACCGTCCCGAGATGCGCGACAGCGGCTTCAAGGACGTGGATTTTGTCCTGACCACACGCGAGCTGGCCATCATGATCAACCAGGCGGGGATCGATTTCAAATCGCTTCCGAACGATCACTACGATTCCATCATGGGCAAAGCGACCGGTGCCGGCGTTATTTTCGGCGCCACCGGCGGTGTGATGGAAGCAACTCTGCGGACGGTCTATGAAAAGATCACGGGCCGTGAGATCCCGTTTGAAAACCTTGTCGTTACCCCGGTAAGGGGGATGCAGGGCATCCGCGAGGCCTCGCTGCTGATCGAGAATCCTCTGCCGGAATGGAATTTCCTGCACGGTGTCGAAGTGAAAGTTGCGATCGCGCATGGACTTGCCAATGCACGGCACATCATGCAATCGATCAAAAACGGAACAGCCGATTACCACCTGATCGAGATCATGGCCTGCCCCGGGGGCTGCCTTGGTGGCGGCGGACAACCCATACCGACGAATCCTGAAATACGGGAGAAACGTGTACAGGCACTTTATGCAGAGGAAATGGGACTGGAATTACGGAAGTCGCATGAGAACCCAGAGGTGATAACGCTTTACGAGGATTTCCTTGACGAGCCGCTCAGCGAGAAGGCTCACGAGCTTTTGCATACACACTACCTGAAGAGAAGGGTCTATTAAGAAAGTATTTAATCCTTAATCAGGAAATAATTTCGACTGGAGATGCTCTTGAACCCGGCTCAGGATCTCCGGATACTTCTCTTCCAGTTCAGGGCTCAGCGAACGTCCGAATTCCATGTCTTCAAGGATCTCCACGGCAATGATGTGGATGGTTTCGGGGATCGAGAGCTTGATCTTCTTGGCAAGTTCAAGCGCCGTGATGAAATTGACGTCATGCAGGTTGGAAAGGTGCATGGTTTCATGGAAATCGGAAGGATTAAAATAATAAACATCACCGGGATTCCCGTCTTTCGTTTTAATGGCATCCAGGATCATAACCGTATGGTAATCGCGGATCAGTTCCAGGATCTCCAGCCCCCCCATGGAACTTGTCTTGAAGCTGATCCCCTCCGGGAAAGAGCTTTTCTGCAGGTCTTTTACAAGCCTTGGACCGATCCCGTCGTCTTTCAGGATATCATTGCCGATGCCGAGGATCAGGATTTTCTCGTCCATAATTTCATGATTCTATTACCTTCCGATGCTCCTGATAAGTTTTCCGTCCAAGTCCAGGAAATTGACAACCATCTTCATCTGGCCGGGAAGCGAATGGGTGGCGCAGGAGAAACAGGGATCGTACGCCCTGAACGCCATTTCGATCATATTGAGCGTGCCTTCCGTAGCCGGGTTGCCTTTATTGATCAGTCCCTGCGCAGCCTTCTTCAGCGACATACAGATCGCGGCATGGTTGTTTGTTGTTCCTACGATCAGGTTGACTTTTCGTACCATTCCCTTATCATCGGTCCAGTAATGATGAGTTAAGGTTCCGCGCTGGGCTTCTACGATCCCGACGCCTTCTCCGACGATCTTGTCGATGGGAGCCCGCAGTTCCTTGCCGGTAATGTCAGGGTCTTTTGCCAGTTCCAGGCAATGCTCGGCCGAATAGATCAGTTCGACCAGCCGTGCCCAGTGCATGGCAAGGGTTGCATGAACCGGTTTTCCCCCAAGGGTTTCATACATGAAATCGTACTCTTTCTGGGCGATCGGAGTCGCCATGCCTTCCGAGGCATTCAGCCGCGAAAGGGGAGTGGCCTGGTAAACGCCTGAATCCTGCCCTTCAACAAACCCTTTCCATCCGATCTTCTTCAGGTACGGAAACTTGAGGTAGCTCCACTGCTCGACGCGCTCTTCCACAAAGTCCATGTAATCTTTCGGGGCATAATTATAAAGTTCCTTTCCATCCGTATCAACCACACGCACCGTCCCGTCATAGAAATTCACCTTCTTGTTTTTATCCACAAGTCCCATGGAATGAATTTTCAGTGAATAGGGACCGTTCAGGATGATGTTCACATAATCTTTATTTCCAATGACGACATCCTTGAAAAGCTGCATCGAGAATTTGGAAAATTCGACGAACCCTTCAGCCTTCTTCACAATATCATCGCGTTCCTCTTCCGTCAGCCCTTTCTTTACACCGCCCGGGATATTCATGACCACATGTGTCTGGTGACCTCCTAATAATGCCTGGATTTCCTGGGCAATACGCCGTTGCTTTATTACCTCTGTTCCGATCTCAAGACCGACTTTATTGATAACGCCGAGGATGTTCCGTTCGGCTGCCGGTGCGTTCGGACCGACAACAAAATCGGGTGCAGCAAGGGCATAGAAGTGGGCGATGTGGCTGTGGACAAAATGGGCCATGTAAAAAAGTTCCCTCAGTTTTTTGGCAGTCGGAGGAGGCTCAAGGCCGAAAACAGCATCCACAGCTTTCCCGGAAGCCATGTGGTGGCAGCCCGGGCACACGCCGCAGATCTTGGTCACGATGGAGGGAAGCTCTTCGACGGGCCGGCCTTCACAGAATTTCTCGAAGCCGCGCAGCTCCGGAACCTGGAAGTAAACGTTTTCAACATCGCCTTCATCGTTCAGGAAAATATCAATTTTTCCATGGCCTTCCAGCCGGGTGATAGGGTCGATCGTGAGGGTTTTCATCGATTGTACTGATTTGGGTTTAGTGTATTATATGATCTTTCTTCCAAGGATTGACGAGGGTAAGCTGAACCGGTAGAAAAGACCGGCCGGATCCACGATGGTATCGATGATCTTGTCGATTTCTTCGGGCGTATCTGCATCGATCATCGTCCCGATGGCTGACATCATCTTGGCGCCGGGATCGGAAGCCGTTGCCGGTGGTCCGTAACATCCGCGGCAGGGGGAATTTCCGGAAACGCAGCGTACTCCGCATCCCCCTCGTGTGGCAGGTCCCATACAGATTACACCCTGCTCGAGGAAACAGGTCTCTTTGTCATCCTGGATCTCCCACGGGCGGTAGAATTTTTTAATGACCTTGTTGTCGGATTTCTTCCGCTTGCATTCATCGCAGTTGGTTTTTTCATTCGCGCCAACTACTGAGCCCTTTGGAGGCAGCTCAGCACCTGTGGCAATGGCGGTGAAGACTTCGATGAGGCGTTCGCTCTGGGGCGGACATCCGGGAATGAAATAATCCACATCCACCACCTGGTTAAGCGTGTAGACATCGTTGAACATTTCAGGGATCTCAAGTTTTCCCTCTTTTACCATGGTTTCTGTCTGCGGCCTGACCTTATCAGGGTTCAATGTCGATTCACTCTCCTCGTACACCCTTCGGAAGATCCCTTCCCGGTCGGTGAAATTGGCCAGTCCGGGTATTCCTCCCATGTAGGCACAGGAACCATAAGCAACAAGGATCTTGGTTTTGCTGCGCAGGAGCTGTGCGATATGCTTGTTTTCGCTGTTCCTGATCGCTCCGTTGAAGAGGGTCACATCGATGGACTTGTCGGGCATTGCTTCGACATCCTTGTATTTGATGTCCATGGCGATCGGCCAGAATACAAGATCGGCCGCGGCCACGATGTCCAGCAGTTTCTCATGGGTGTCGAGCACCGAAACGCAGCATCCGCCGCATGCAGCACCCCAGTAAACAGCGAGTTTCAGCTTGGGTTTTGGGTTGGATGAATCGGGAGGCATCGCTTATGATTTTAAATGTTTGACTTCAAGTGAACTTTTGATCTTGCTCGGACCGACATTCAGGATGTCCTTGGTCATCTCGTTGACCAGCTCGGCAAACTGCTTTCCTTCGCTCGCGCTGATCCACTCCAGTTTCAGCCGTTCGGGCTCGATGCCCATCTGGGCGATGTACTTTTCGATCAGTTTGAACCTCCGGAGACATTTGTAGTTCCCGGTCTGGTAATGACAATCGCCCGGATGGCAGCCGCAGACAAGCACACCGTCGGCGCCCTGCTGGAATGCAGACAGGATGAAGGTTGGTTCGATCCTGCCCGAACACATGACCCGGATGATCCGGATGTTGGGTGCATAACGCATACGTGAGGTTCCTGCGAGATCGGCACCGGTGTACGCGCACCAGTTGCAAAGGAATGCGACGATTTTTGGCCTGAAATTCATAGTCAGATTTCTTTATAAGACATGGACATGATACCTTCAATTTCCGCCAGGATCTGGCGATCCGTAAAATGCTTGGTACTGATAGCCCCCGAGGGACATGCTGAACCGCACGTTCCGCATCCCTTGCAGAGCACCTCGTTGACCTCCGAGGATTTTTTTTCCTCATTGTAGGAGACCGCAGAGTAGGGGCAGACCCGGATGCAGGTCTGGCAGCCGCAGCACATGGCTTCGTTGACAGAGGCTGTCGTTACTTCAACCGCTACCGATCCCTGCGCAATGGTTGCAAGGATCCGCGCTGCAGCGGCACGTGCCTGTGCTACAGAATCAGGAATATCTTTCGGACCCTGGCAGGTGCCGACGATATAAACGCCGCCGGTTGTTGTGGCCACAGGATCAAGTTTCGGGTGTTTTTCGATGAAGAACTGGTTCCCGCACAGGCTAACACCAATCGCATGAACAACTTCTTTAACGTCTTCATGGGCTTCCATGTTGACCATCAGCACAACCATATCTGCAGGGATCTCTACAGTTTCTCCCGACAGTTTTTCATCCAGTTCGATGAGCATGTTGCATTCATCATTCCGTTCTGCTTCCTTGATCAGGGGCAGTTTCTCCTGCTGGTCGAACATCAGGAAGATGATCTGGCGGTGAGTGGACTCGGCATAGAACTCCTCACAACCTTTCCCGTAGGCGCGCATATCGGCATAGATCTCGAAAATGTTGCAGTCGGGGAGCCCGGCGCGGATCTGGTTGACAAATTTCAGCGCCACCATGCAACAGGTGCGCGAACAGTATTCATGATATTTTTTACTCCGGCTTCCGACACAGTGGATGATCGCAATGTTCCGCGGTTCTTTCCCATAGCGGGTCATTACTTTTCCTGCAGAAAGCATCTCCTCGAATTCCATAGAAGTTACCACATCCGGGAATTTCCCGTAGCCGTATTCCTCGATCTTTGACGGATCAAAGGGTTTCAGACCTGTAGCCGCGATGATGTTGCCGAAGGTCAGCTCAAGCGGATCAGGAACCCCGTTTTCAACAACTGCTTTAAAATTCCCGATATAACCGGTTACATTTTTGATCACTGATTTTTTGAATACATCGATGTTTGGATGATTTTCAACCCGTTGCAGGATGGGACGGATCATCTGTTTGGCGCTTGAAAGGTGCGGGAAGGTCAGGTCGAAACGGGCGACATGTCCACCAAGATGATCGCTTTTTTCAATCAGGTAAACCTTTTTGCCGGCATTGGCGATTTCCAGCGCTGCCACCATCCCGGAAATACCTCCGCCGATGATCAGCGTGGCAGGGTCTACATTAACGGAACGTTTGGCCAGGGGCTCATGATACCGCACACGGTGAATGGCGGCAATCACAAGATCGATGGCCTTCGCGGTAGCTTCCACCCGGTCGGTGTGGACCCATGAATCCTGTTCACGGATGTTGGCCATCTCAAAGAGGTAGGGATTGATCCCTGCTTTTTCAACCGCAGTCCGGAAAGTCAGCTCGTGGATCCTCGGCGAGCAGGCCGCCACGATGACCCTGTTCAGCCGGTGGCCGCGGATGTCTTTGATGATCAGTTCCTGCCCGGGATCGGAACACATGTACTTGTAGGTTTTGGCGAGGACGACGTTGGGCAGTTTCCCGACTTCCGCCGCAACCGCTTCAACATCCACCATTTTAGCGATGTTCGTACCGCAGTGGCAAATATAAACGCCTATTCTTGGTTCTTCCATAAGAACGATTTTTCAAAAGATATTTACTTTATTTGGGAACCGCATATTTTTTCAGTTGTGTGAAGTAGACCGCAAAGGGACGGTAGGCGAGGTGTGACCATTTTGAGAAGGGAACCTCGATCAGGATCATCGGAACCAGTACTGACATGTGGGCAATGTAGCTGATGTAAGTGGCCATGGGCATTCCGGTAATCCTGAAAATATGGACCAGGATGCCGGTGGTTGCGGTCAGTGTCAGCATCATGATGAAAAGCCAGTCGCTGACGTGCGAGAATTGGAATTTTATATCCTTCCGTTGGATACGCCCGACAATGGCCACTCCCAATCCGAAAAGCAATCCTATGGTTGCATAATACCCGAGGATTCGCTGGGGGTGCCAGATGGGATGGATCTTCTCGGTCTGGAACCAGGGAAGGAAAACCATAATAAGGATGAACATGATGGTATAACCCGACATCAGCAGCCAGTGGGAAAGCCAGTAACGCTTGTCATCGCATTTTGAAAATTTGGGCTGAACGGCGAAGTGAAAGATCAGGTTCCAGAATTCACGGACGTGAACCCATAGCGAAACTTTTGTCTTACTGTTCTTCCATATGATCTTGTAATACATCCTCAGGATGTTCGAGATCAGCAGGGAGGCTACCACGAAGGCCATCATCAGGTCGAAGGGCTCAACGATTTTGATCGGGGCAAATGCATTCACCTGAACCCCGCCTTCTGCCGTAAGTTCCCTTGTAAAATGATATCCCATGGAGGGCAGGATAACCAGGAATGAAATGACGACAAGTGCTGCGAAGACAAGGATGAATCCCAGCTCCCACAATTCGGAGGTGTAAAACTTCTTTGAAAGGCCCGTCCAGTCATATTTTGACGTCAGGTACCTCCGCAGCGACATCATCAGCTCCCCGGGGTTGGCATCCCGCGGGCAGGTCTTGCTGCAGTCTCCGCAATAGTAGCACAACCAGGGTTCCACACTGGACTCAAGCTGGTCCTTGAGTCCCATCTGCATCAGGCGGATCTTTTTCCGCGGAAAAAGGAAGCCCTCTTCCGAAAGGGGACAGATCGAGGTACAGGTGCCGCAGTGATAGCAGGCGTTCCAGTCGCCGATGCCGAATTGGATCAATTCATTTCTTACTTCAGGATGAAGACGGACGCTCATAAATAAACCTCCTTATGATTGAATGGGTGTAAGCTCATTGATGCGATGCTCGATGTTTTCCAGCGGGAGGGTGTCGATGTCACCGCCCACCTTGCCTTTCAGGATGCTCTGGATCACCCGTGCCGCGGCAGCCGAGCCCTGGGCGACGGTATCCGGGATGTCTTTCGGCCCCTGGCAGGTTCCGGCGATCAGGACTCCTCCCTTGATGGTGCCGGTGGGATTCGTATTGTAATTGGACTCTTCCATCCATCCACCCTCGCTCTGCGGAATCCCCAGTATGTTGCAAAGCTTTTCAGTGTCTTCCGAAGGTTCCAGTCCGACAGATAAAATGACCATATCCACCTGGTTTTCGATGATCGTGGAAAGGAGGATATCTTCGCCCCGGACCTGGAGTTTCCCGTTCTTCTCTTCAACTTTCGCTGATTTGCCGCGGATGATCGAAACTCCTTCTTCTTTTATCCGTTCATAGAATTCCTCATATCCCTTTCCGAAAGATCGCATGTCGATAAAATATTCGAAAACCTGCGCATCCGGTAATTTATCCAGGATCAGGTGGGCGAATTTCAGGGAGTACATGCAGCAGACGCGCGAGCAGTATTTGTTGTAGTTCTTGTCCCGGCTTCCGATGCAATGAATGATGGCGAGGCTTTCCGGCCGTTCGGAGTCGGGACCGAAGATCCAGTTTCCCTTTTTATCCTGTGTGCGCACGGTGATGTTTCCTCCCGTCGGACCTGATGCATTCAGGAGCCGTTCAAACTCGAGCGATGTAAGCACATTCGGGAATACCCCGTAACCGAACTGGGGCATTCGTTTGGCGTCAAATACCTTGTATCCCGTGGCAACGATGATATTACCGACCTGGAGCGTGACCTCCTGGTCCTGTTCGTCGAGGTTGATGCAGTCGGGAACAGGGCAGGCCTTCACGCATGCCTTGCATTTCCCGTTCTTTATGTAGATGCACGATTCGGCATCGATCAGGTATTTATTCGGCACTGCCTGCGGGAAGGGGATGTAGATAGCTTTCCGCATGGCTGTTCCGGCGTCAAATTCACTGGGCGCCTGTGCAGGGCATTTTTCGGCGCAGGTTCCGCAGCCGATGCAGGTCGAAACATTGACCTTCCTTGCCTTCTTAAGGACCTTAACGGAAAAGTTTCCCGGTGTGCCGGTAACGTCCAGCACTTCGCAATACGACATCAGCTTGATGTTCGGGTTCTGGTTAACTTCGACCATCTTTGGCGTCAGGATGCAGGCGGCGCAGTCGAGGGTGGGGAAGGTCTTGTCGAAGGTGGCCATTTTCCCGCCGATCGTTCCGCTTTTTTCGACGAGGTAAACAAGGTTGTTGCTGTTCGCAATTTCAAGCGATGCCTGGATGCCGGCAATTCCTCCGCCGATCACGAGCGTTGCAGGTGATGAAGGGAATTCATCCGGCAGCGCTGCAATCTCATACGGAATATCGCAGATCGCGCAGGCCAGTACTGCCTTTGCCCGCGGAAGATCGCTGCTTTTGCGGATGCCATGCTCGTTGAAGCTTGCCAGGATCACCTTGTCGGGATCCTTGCCGGCGAGGGAAAGGATCTTCGAAAAGAGGGTCTTGACAATTCCGGGCACAGCCCCGGCCAGAACCACCCGCTCAATCTGATTCGATTCAATAATGGTACTCAGGCTTCCTTCATTCCATACGAAGTCATTGTACTGCCAGACCTGTTTTACAGCAGTGTATTTGAGCGCATAGGCTTCAAGCTCGCTGTAATCGATGGGATCGGGAATGGTATCCTTCGGGTTATAGAAAAATACACCGGTCGGTTCCTGTTTTTCCATAGCATTGTTAATTAATTAACAGCTAAAGTAACAAGAACGATCTGCTCAAAAAATGACATTCGTCATGATTTGAAAAAAAAGGATAATTTTTTCATGATTTGAAAAAACTCACCAGTTCGAAAAATTGGAAGTTCTTTTTATTACACGAAGAACCACGAAGCCTGTCGGCAGGCAGGAAGACACGAAGGACCACGAAGAAAAGTTCACCAGTTCACCCGTTCACCAGTTAATTTACCCTGACTGTGTCGCAATTGACTTTAATCCATCCGGATTAAGGAGAAAGATCTTCCGGCCCTTTATGGCAATGAGTTCTTCATCCTTAAACTCGGAGAGCAGACGAATGACGGTCTCGGATGCTGTACCGATGATGTTGGCCAGGTCGAGGCGCGTCAGGTTCAGGTAATCTTTGACATTCTTCTCAGGATGCGGGTAGAAGGAATTAAAAAGGAAAAGAAGCGTTTCGGCCAGTCGCTCCCTCACCGGCTTGTAGGCCAGCGAGATCATCCTCATTTCGGCCTCTTCCAGCAGTTTGCTGAGGGTCAGGATCAGGGAACGGGTGAATTCCGGGTACTTTACCATCAACTGGAAGAAATCCGTTTTGGAGATGAAGCAGATGACTGAATCTTCCAGTGCAGAGGCGGAAACGGAATGATCATTCCCGCTGAGGAGGGCTTTCAGTCCGAGGAACTCTCCCGGAAGAACGACTCTTGTAATATGCTCTTTCCCTTCCTGGGTGTTTTTGAAAACCTTGATCTTCCCTTCGCGGATGCAGAAAACCCCGAGCGACTTATGACCTTCTTCATAAATAAGCTGCCCCTTTTTGAAGATCAGCGTATTTTTCTGTTCGTTCAGATACTGGAGGTCGGCATTGTCAAGCGAATGAAAAAATTTGAGGAATCCTGACTGGCATTCTTCACACAGGATGTCTCTTGCTTTTTTCATCTTCCCCTGAATTTTGATTTTCTTTGAAGGTTAAATTTACAACTATTCTGAAATGAAAATTAAAATAGCGTACTTTTATTCATTGTATTTATTTAACCCTATCCACCATCCAGCATCCAGCATCTATGTGTTTCTTGGTAAATAGTAAACAATCTTGTTGCTAATGATCCCGAAGCAAAAAGCCTTCTTCCTCCGCGTCACCGGCCTCGTGCAGGGCGTCGGCTTCCGGCCGTTCGTCTATCGGATTTCGCAGCAGCACGGGTTATCGGGCTGGGTCAGGAACACCAATGAATGCGTGGAGATCTTCGTGCAGGGAGCTGAGCAATCGCTTGAGCGATTCTTTCATGATTTGGAATCTCATCCTCCTCCTGCTGCCCGTGTCCGCGATATATTACGGTTTCCGGAAGCTTTGAAGAATGAAACAGGGTTTATAATCACCCGCAGCGAAAATCAGTCCGACCGGATCACGGAGATCAGTCCCGACATTGCAGTTTGTGAAGAATGTTTGCAAGACATGCAGCATCAGACAAATCGGGTGCATTATCCCTTCATCAACTGCACCCATTGCGGACCGCGGTTCACCATCATCAATGATCTTCCGTACGACCGGAAAAACACCAGCATGAAGCCCTTCCCGATGTGCGATTCCTGCAGGAAGGAATATGAGAATGTGAATGACCGGAGGTTTCATGCACAACCCGTTGCCTGTTCAGTCTGCGGACCACACTATTCATTTATCACGAAAAATGACCGCATTGAAAGTGTTGATGCGATCATGGATCGCCTTGCCGGATTGCTTCTGAACGGTGGAATCGTCGCCATCAAGGGGCTTGGAGGATACCACCTGGCCTGTGATGCCACGAACGAAGCGGCAGTCGGAAATCTGAGGCTGCTGAAGAACCGCGAAGGAAAGCCGCTTGCGGTCATGTTCCCCGATCCTGCAACGATCCGGAAATATGCTGAAATAAGCGAAGCAGAAGAGAAAAGCCTTTTATCCTGGAAACGCCCGATCGTATTATTAGAATCAAACAATAAAAATCATCTTGCATCGGGAGTTAATGTTGGTTTGAACCTGACGGGAGCGATGCTGCCTTATCTTCCGTTCCATTACCTGCTTTTCGACAAGCTGAAAATTCCTGCCATTGTTCTTACAAGCGGAAATATTTCCGATGAACCGATCCTGATCGATGATGCTGAGGCCATCCGGACCTTTCTTGATACAACCGATGGCTTGCTGGTCTATAACCGGAAGATCGAAAACCGTACGGATGATTCCGTGGTCCGCATCATGAGCGATGCTGAAAGGGTTTTCAGGAGGTCGCGGGGGATGACGCCTTCTCCGGTGACGCTGCCGTTCAGCACGGAGGGAATTCTTGCAACCGGCGCAGAACTGGTAAATACGTTCTGCATCGGCAAAGGATCCCAGGCGATCCTGAGCCAGCATATCGGGGATCTTCAGAATACCGAAACAACATCATATTATGAAGAGACCCTGGGGAAATTTCAGCGGTTGTTCAGGATGAAACCGGAACGGGTTGTTTCGGACCTCCATCCCGATTATTTCACCAGCAGGTTTGCTGCACGGCAGGAGGGATTGGAACATTTTAAGGTCCAGCATCATCATGCGCACATTGCATCCTGCATGGCCGAGCACGGACTGGATGAGCATGTCATCGGCGTGGCCATGGACGGGACCGGATACGGAACCGACGGGAACATCTGGGGGGCAGAATTCCTTTACTGTGATCTTGCGGACTTTGAACGGTTTTCACATTTTGAATACATGCCGCTGCCTGGCGGTGACAGAGGTATTGAAGAACCCTGGCGGATGGCCGTTTCATATCTTTTCAGTGTTTATGGTGATGAGATGAAGGATCTCGACCTGCCGTTCGTTAAAGGACTGGATAAGGACAAGCTCAGTTTTATTCTGAACATGATCAGCAGTGGGACCAATTCTCCGCTGGTTTCCAGCGCCGGAAGGCTGTTTGATGCGGTTGCGGCTCTCCTTGGCCTCTGCGGCGTCGCCACCTTCCCGGCAGAAGCGCCGATGCGGCTTGAATCCATAGTTATGGAAAAAGTCACGGAGCAATATCCGTTCATTCTTCAGGATGATATCAGCTTTGAGCCGATGATCCGCGCGATCGTGGAAGATTTGGCATCGGAGATTGATCCCGGCATTATTGCTGCGAAATTCCATAATTCGGTTATTTCGGTTATTTTTGAGGTTGTCAAGAAGATGAAGGTTCAGTATCATTGCAACAAGGTTGTCCTGTCCGGGGGAACCTTTCAGAATAAATACCTCCTGGAAGGCGTGGAAAGGTTGCTTGAAAGAACAGGATTTGAAGTTTCTTCACACCGGATCATCCCGGCGAATGACGGGGGAATTGCATTGGGACAAATTGCAATAGCAGCAAAAAGAAAGGCTTTATCATGTGTTTAGGAGTTCCTGCAAGAATAATTTCTGTTGAAGGAGAAATGGCGACAGTTTCGGTCGGCGGAGTGGAATATTCAGCCAGCCTCCGGCTGTTGCCGGATGCAGCAGTGAATGATTTTGTGATCATCCACGCAGGATTCGCCATTGAGAAGGTGGATCCGGAAGAGGCGCTTGAAACCATCCGGCTGATCCATGAAATTGAAAACGGATCATCTGAAAATAAAGGCTGAGCATGCGGTTCATCGATGAATTCAGGGACAGCGATCTGGTGCTCAACATTGCAGAGGGCATACGGAAGCGGTCGGCGCGCAACATCGTCCTGATGGAGGTCTGCGGCGGCCATACCATGGCAGTGCATAAGTTTGGCCTGCATGATTTTCTTCCTGAAACTGTCCGGCTGATCTCAGGCCCGGGATGTCCTGTATGTGTTTCCGGGACAGGATTCATCGATCAGGCTGTCAGACTTGCAGGCATTCCCGGCACTGTTATCACCACCTACGGCGACCTGATCCGCGTTCCCGGTTCTGACTCATCGCTCGAACAGGAATCGGCAAAGGGCGCAGATGTCCGGATTGTTTACTCTGTAATGGATGCGCTGGAAATTGCCCGTCAGAATCCCGATAACATGATTGTTTTCCTGGGAATAGGTTTCGAGACCACCGCCCCGGCAACGGCAGCAGGGATTCTAAAAGCAAAGGAAGAAGGGATATCAAATTTCAAGGTGCTCTGTTCGCACAAGCTGATGCCGCCCGTGATGACGGCGCTGATCGATGACGGCGTGAAGATCGACGGCTACATTGCCCCCGGTCATGTAAGCGCCATCACCGGATCGGAAATGTACCGTCCGATCGTGGAAAAGTACAGGCTTGGCGTGGTGATCTCCGGTTTCGAACCGGTGGATATCCTGCAGTCGGTTTACATGCTTGTTTCAGCTTTTGAGGATTATGAACCAAAGCTGCAGATCCAGTACACACGGGTGGTCAAGCCGGAAGGAAACAAGGTTGCACAGGAACTGATGCATGCTGTTTTTGAACCCGGCGATGACTGGTGGCGCGGACTGGGGATGATTCCTGCAAGCGGGATGAAGATCCGCCCTGAATTCGCAGCATTTGATGCAGAAAAGTATTTTCATCTTGGAGTACCGGAAAACCATGAACCTGCAGGCTGTATCTGCGGGGAAATTTTAAAAGGACTGAAAATTCCAAAGGATTGCCCGCTGTTCGCAACAGCCTGTACACCGGCGAAACCTATTGGCGCCTGCATGGTCTCTGCCGAAGGGAGCTGTGCCGCATTTTATAAATACCGTAAAACGGAGAATGATGGCTAAGACGATACGGTTGCATCATGGAAGCGGCGGTTTGCTGATGCAGGAGCTGATCCGCGATCTGTTCCTGCGGTATTTTGACAACCCAGGGCTGCGATCACTGACCGATTCGGCAATCCTGCCACTGAATTCAGCACAGATCGCTTTCACGACCGACAGCTTTGTTGTCGATCCTTTATTTTTTCCAGGAGGGGATATCGGTAAACTCGCCGTATGCGGAACGGTCAACGACCTTGCCGTTTCCGGCGCCGTGCCGCTATTCCTATCTGCAGCCTTCATCATCGAAGAGGGGCTTTCCATGGATGATCTTGAAACCATTGTGAAATCGATGGCAAAGGAAGCATCCAAAGCCGGTGTTTCAATCGTCACAGGCGATACCAAGGTCGTTCCGAAAGGAAAGGGAGACAAGCTCTTCATCAATACAGCAGGGATCGGGAAGATCGAAAAAAAATACGCTGGGATCAGCCACGGACTGAAAACGAAACCCGGAGATCTTGTCCTGATCAACGGCACCATCGGGGATCACGGGATGACAGTGATGAATGCCCGCGGAAATTTTCATTTTTCTTCCTCACTTGAATCCGATTGCGGATCGCTGAATAAATTCATTCAGAAAATCCTGCATAATTCAGAAGGGGTGAGGTTCATGCGCGATGCCACCCGCGGGGGACTTGCAGCCGTTCTGTGCGAATTTGCCGAAAAATCAGGATACGGGATCGAGATCGATGAAAGAACTGTTCCGGTGAAAGAGGAGGTGAACGGCATGTGCGAACTGCTGGGGTTCGATCCCCTGCATGTTGCCAATGAAGGCAAGGTTGTCATGGTTGTCGAAAAAAAATATGTGGAAGAGGTTCTCTGTATCATGAAACGTCAGAACCAGGGAAAGAAGAGTGCAGTGATCGGGAGGATCGTTGAGGATCATAAAAAGAAGGTAAAGCTGAGAACGGTTTCCGGGGGCAGCCGCTGGATAGATCTACCGGCGGGGGAGCAGCTGCCGAGGATATGTTAACTGGTGAATTGGTGGACTGGTGAGTTGGTCAAGATATGAACTGAAAATATTTGTAGGCTTAGATATATGCATGAGTTGTCGCTGGCGATGAGCCTGATTGAACTGGCAGAAAAAGAAACAGTAGACTCGGGCAATTCCAGGATCCTTTCGGTAAAGGTGATCGTGGGCTCAGTGTCGGGCGTCGATCCTGATGCTTTCAGTTTTATGCTGGATCTGGCGAAGAAAAATACAATGCTCGAATTTGCCGTTATAAACCTGGATATTGTCGATGGGGGCGAGCTGAGGGTGGTGTCGATAGAGGTGGAGTAGAAATAGTAAGATGGCAAGATGGTAAAATGGTAATATTTTTGAACACCGCAGGGGTGAAATTATTCTAGAAAGATGGCATGACACAGAAATTCATAAACCCCGTAGGGGTGACATTATTCTATGGGTTGGGTTGGGGGATGCCATGTTTCTATTTCAATGTCATATTCCCGTTGATAGTAAAAATTTTCCCTGAATTGACGATAATGTTTGCATTTTTTTCAATGACCAGGTTATTGCATGCAGCAGGTGGGTCATTGGCGACAACCGGTAAGTAGGTTCTTGCCGGGATGTAAACATCAACTGATGCGGTGGGAACCAGCAGGTCTCCCCAGTTTGTGGTTGTGTTCCAATCGGTAAGGTTGCCCAAAGTACCTCCCACCCAATAGCCAGGTACTTTAATTGTTACATTGTCAATGTACCAGTAGTCGTAATTGTACAAATTTCCTGAAATGACAAAAGCGATCAAGGTAGATGGTTTGTTCAGGTTGTGCGTGATGGTTGTATTGACCAATGTCGCAGCTACATTTCCTCCTCCTGAATTAAAGGACCAGGTTTCATCGGTCCAGTTCAGACCATCGCTGCTTGATTGAACTTTCATTGTTGCACCGGCTGCGTAATCATCGAACATATGTCTGAAACTGAGGTTGACCACATTCATTCCGATGCTGTTGAATGGAAGGCAGATCACTCTTGTAATATAACCTGAGCCGACATTGGATGTCAGGCAAGTTGCTTTCATTTCATAAGAAGAGCCACCTGCGCTGGCCGAATTCGACACGGACCAGTCAATGATGTTGCCGATACCGGAAACCTGCTGGGTCCAGCCACAGGGAATAGAACTCGTGGTGAAGGATTCTGTGATCGGCAACGTATTTGTCGCTGTGCATAAGGTTGTCGCAATGCCGTTGAGCCCGCAGGAATAATTTTTTGCTTGTGTAACTGACCAGACCCGGTAATAATAGGTCGTGGAGGTTGAAAGGGTGGAGTGTAGGAAGCTGTTTCCGCTTCCCGAAAAGATAACAGTTCCTCCACCTGGGATTGTATTTCCTGCAGAATAGCTGTTTCCGTTCACCGGCATCCCGAAAACGCCTGTTGCCGACCATGCGATTACAACATTATCATTGGCAGCATCCGTCGTCCAGTTCAGTGTGATCTCTGCTGAACCCGTAGCATTGGCAGTAAATGGCACCGGGTCGGGAACCGAGGAATAAACTCCTGTAACGATGATGGAAAAAGTCTGTGATCCTCCCGAAAGGGTTCCTTTATGAGAAACTGTTATCGTATGATTGGCGGCTGAAGGAGCAGCCATACAAACCTGTTCAACATTATCTGTATTATTATCCCCGGTCGTGGCGGCAGCCGAAGGATTGGAGCGCGTCAGCACCCATGGATAGCTGGTACCGTCAACCCGCAGGTCAAGATCATTGACCAGCATTTTTGCTGACGGGTTCAGGGATGCTACCGGCGGCGTACCCGCAGGGTCGGTCCAGCAGATCGTGACTTTAAGCGGTTCAGCACCCGTGGCATTGACATTCAGCGTATAGGTGCTGCCATTGTTCAGGGTTTGCTCGCTGATGACAGATGAAGCTCCTTTCCGCCTTATAACAGCGGCCGCTTTGGCCATATCAAGCAATCCCCAGCCGTACATGTAATCAGGACCGGGATTGGCACCCGCTTCGTCGGCTGTTTCGATCACAAGTCCCTTCAGGGTTGCAGATCTCATATAGGCGCTGTAAAGGGAAAAATAATATTGCTGAAGCAGGATCAGTGAGCCGCAGGCATTTGGAGTGGCCATGGATGTGCCGCTATAGATATCATAGGTAGTATTACTTGTAGAAACAGAAGAATAAAGGTAGTCGCCATTTGCAACAATATCGGGTTTGATTCGCCCGTCATCGGCAGGACCTGTACCGCTGAAATAGTCCATTATAACATCAGATGAAGAGCTGTATCCATTTACGAGATCAAGCACAGCGCCTACCGTTAAAACATTTTTGCTCATCCCGAAGCCCGAGATGCAATCGTAACCGTTGGAATTCCCGTCCAGGTTTCTGACGGTGCTGGATAAAACCCAACCGGATCCGTTCCACACATAATGTGAAACCGGCTGAGAAGTCGGCCCTTCGGTCCTGTCATTTCCCGCGGCTTTACAGACCAGGTAATAAGGGGCTCCTGCAGCAATCTGGTCAACAGTTTGTGCTTGCGATGAATAAAATCCAAAGTTATAATCTTCAGTCTGACTAATACCGGTAGAACCGTACCAGGTCCATTTTGTTGAAACGACAGTTCCGTATGACCATCCTGTAAGATATCCATATGAATGATTGGAAACAAGTGCCCCCGCAGCAGCCTCTGATGCCATTTCTGAAAAATCACTGTTCCAGTCGAAAGCCCGGAGCGTAGCCTGATTTGCCATTCCTTTTGCTGCGGCAGATATCCCGGTTCCTATCATGGTGCCGGCCACATGCGTTGAATGGTCGCTCAGGCCAGATGGTATATCCACTTGTGTAACCCGCCCCGTAAGTTCCTGGTGGGTATCGAGGACCTTTCCTCCATCCCATTCCCGGAGAACCATTCCGCTGCCTGTGAGGGATAATCCAAGGCTGCCACCGGGCCAAAGCTTATTCGTGGAAACTGTCTTGGCCGCATTGATATTACATGTTGTATAGTAAACAGGTCGTCCGTTCTGATCAAGTTCCTTAAGTTCAACAATACGGCCGTCTTTAAAAGTGTTCTTTACGATCCAGCCGTTCTGAATTGCAGCCTTCAGTGCGATCGCATGGTTAGTTTCTGACAGAACCCTATGGCTTTCTGAAAGACGCAACAGCTCAAGACTGTTTGTTCTCTGAATGATATAATTCAAGCCTAGCTTATCCTGAGATTGTGATTCCTGAGTAAATCCGAAACCTGACAGGAAGAAAAGGAATAGAAGAAGTATCTTTATACTGCATGTATAATATCGACGATTCATAAAAAAAGGAGTTAATCAAGGTTCTCGTAATATTTCTTTCATTGTTGGTTATAAGAATCCTTTAAAATGATGAAAGACTATTTATTTTACAAAGGTACTGCGGGCAGGCATTTTTTGTCACTTCACCTTCGTTAGTTAATCCGATTTTTTATTATTTTTGCACTCACAAACAAGTCTCGCGGTAGTAGCTCAGATGGTAGAGCATCAGCTTCCCAAGCTGAGGGTCGTGGGTTCGATCCCCATTTACCGCTCCAGTAAAATAAAGGCTTTCAGTTTATCTGAAGGTCTTTTTTTATTATGTGCCTTCAAATGTGCCTACAGGAATTTTATGATAGGTTAATAATCACCAAATAAATCGAGGTGGAACATCGTAAATTGATAAGTATTTTATGCTTATCTTCGTATCATGTCTGAACAGAGGAAACCGGAATTTAACAAGCGTATCTTTTGGGATGTGAATTTTGAGAAAATGGACCTGGACAGCAGGGCTGATTTTGTCATTGAGCGGGTGTTCGAGCGCGGCGATGTTGAAGATATACGACAATGCCGGAGGTATTACGGGGATGTGAAAGTTAACGAGGCATTATTGAATGCAAAGTATCTTCCTTTGCATACCATCCATTTTGCCAGTGCTATTATTGATAAACCATTGGAAGAATTCAGATGTTACATGTTGAGGCAGTTGAACCCGGAACTTTATCCTTACTAAATCGGCTAATGGCTTTAAAATCACTTCAGCCATTTTCACTGGTTGGA
Source organism: Bacteroidota bacterium (assembly GCA_026391805.1). Lineage (GTDB taxonomy): Bacteria > Bacteroidota > Bacteroidia > Bacteroidales > FEN-979 > FEN-979. The sequence continues at coordinate 199,676 of JAPLDJ010000010.1, forward strand.
GGAACAGCTTTGTCATTACGTTATGGTCATAGGGGTTCTTTGGATCTCGATTTATTCACCCATGAGAAATTTGATCAATCCCAAATAATCCGGGAACTGGATAAAGTGTTTGGGGATAAATTTGTTTTCACACAAGAACATACCCTTTCAAGCATCTTTTGTTTTATTGATAATATTAAGGTGGATTTTATTCATTATCCTCATTGGCCCTTAGAAGCAATAGAAACAGTTGATGGAATAAGACAATACGGCGATGCTGATATCGCTGCCATGAAAATTCAGGCAATTCTGGGTAGAGCAAAGAAAAAGGACTTCTGGGATTTATTTGAATTATTGCAGCATTATTCGCTGCAACAGATTATGGACTGGCACAAACAAAAATACCCCAGTCAAATGCTTGCTATCAGTATTCCCCATGCCATCACTTACTTTGTTGATGCAGAGGAAACAGAAGAACCGGTAAGTTATAAGAAACAGACCTGGGAGGGAGTTAAAAAGGAAATAAAAAAAGCAGTAAGTGATTTTCTGAAATAATTGAAATCGGTTTTTCCAGAATAGTTAAGTTACCTTCCCAGTCTGGTCCAAATCATTCTGCTTTTTCAGCTTTTATTATATTTACATCTGATTTCGCAGTCTCCTGATATCCCGAAACCCGGCTAAGATGACAGAACTTCATATTTCTTCTTCCCCTGAACCACAGCCAAAACTTCTGAATGAGTACGAAAAAATAACCCCCCTTCATTACAGGATCCTGTTTATGAGCTGGGCCGGGTGGGTCTTCGACTTTTACGACCTCATGCTGTTCACCTTTTTATTGATTCCCATTGCGGCGGAGTACCATTTTACCAACATGCAGATGTCATACGTTGTTGGCGCCACCCTTGGCGCCACGGCAATCGGAGGGGTGATTTTCGGGATGCTGTCCGATCGTTTCGGACGGAAACCGGTTTTGCAATGGACCATCCTGACCTATTCCATCGGCGCTTTTTTGTCGGGAGTTGCGGGCAGTTTAGGCTTTCTTATGATCTTCAGGATCATAACCGGGCTGGGCGTTGGAGGAGAGTGGGGGACAGGCCAGACCTATATCGGCGAAACGTTCCCGGCAAAAGTCAGGGGACGCTATTGTGCCATTATGCAAACGGGAGCCCCGCTGGGAATCGCCCTTGCATCCGTTGTCGGGGGACTGATAATGCCGCTGATCGGCTGGAGGGCATGCTTTTTTATTTCGCTGGTTCCTGCCCTGATGGTGCTCTACATAAGGAAACGTCTGCCAGAATCGGATCTCTGGCTCCTCCGCAAAGCAGCTGGAAAAACCCCTCGGAAGAAATTTCTGAAATTTGAATTTGAAGGTGTAAAACAGTTCATCACGCTTTTCTCTCCGGTTCACCGCAAATATTTTCTTCTCGCGCTCGTGCTGGCCATCTTAGATATGTCGGCGTACTGGCTTACCTACTCCTGGATGCCGAGTTATCTTCACGTAGAACGAAATTTTTCAATGACCAAATCTGCTTTATGGATTCTGGTTACCCAAACCGGTGGATTCCTCGGTTATCTTGGTTTCGGATTTCTGGCGGACCGGTTTGGACGACGCCCGGCATACAGCCTCTATTCAGTCGTTATGGCCTTTGGGCTGGTTATGGTAACGGTTTTCTGGGACGTAATTGCTGTTTACCCCCCAGTCATTCTCGGGTTTATGTTCATGGTGGGTTTTGGCACGGGGATGTTCGGTGGCTTCGGCTCACTTTTTTCAGAGCTTTTCCCGACTTCGATCCGGAACACGGCCATGGGGTCCGCATTCAATCTCGCAAGGGGGGTGCAGTTCCTTACACCGGTAATGATTTCGGTCATAGCAGTGAATTATGGACTTGGCGGTGGCATATCCCTTGCCGCATTATTTGCTTTGCTCACAGGAGCCTGGATCTGGACATTCCCAGAAACGATGGGAAGGAAATTATATACCGGCGATTAAGGACTACCTGCTTTTACAAAACTTTGCGGTATAGTGCGATGTTTCTGTGTTTACTTTTAAGATGTAGATACCCGCAGGATAATCCGGTATAACAATGTTGAATTTATCTCCCGAAGCCTGCGAATACCACATTGTTTTCCCCTGGACATCAAGCACTTTTATTTCTTTTGCATGGCCCGGTATTTTTGTAAGGTCGACATTCAAGACGGAAGTCGCAGGATTTGGATAAAGCATCAAGTCCGATCCCTTCTGTTCATATACTCCTGCCGGGAAATCGTACTTCATTACGCTCGCTTTATCTGAATTAATATAATCCTGGAACGTCACATAGGGCGTACCGGATGGACTGAAGGCCAAACCGGTAAAACTGACAAATCCTCCGGTAAAGCCGGATGCTCCCACATCCACCCAGCCGGTTCCGTCAAATTTTTTCACAACAGAATTGGTCAGATAATTATCCCAGTAAAAGATATATAGCTGGCCGGCCGGACTGAATGCAAGACGGATCGCGGAAGCATACCCCGTTGAAAATCCAGCAGTGCCGACATTCACCCAGTTGGTTCCGTCGAACCTGATGACTGTGGCTTTGTATGCATGAATGGTATCCGTGTAGGCCAGGTAAGGCTGACCATCCACCGGACTGACGGCAAGCGATGGATTCTCGGCTCTTCCTGCAGTACAAAATGAACCTCCCACGCATTCCCAGGCTGTTCCGTTGAATTTCATTACGGTTGCCCGGTGACCAAAAGAATTATTCCAGTAGGATACATAAGGTTCTCCTGAAGGACTGAAGCCGATGTTCTCCCACCACGCTTCGCCCGCTGAAAAGCCAGGGGTTCCTACAGTTAACCAGTTGGTTCCGTCAAATTTCATCACGGTTACTTTGTTTGAATTGGCCATATCCAGAAACGCTACCCAGGGTTCCCCGGCGGGACTGAATGCAAGACTTGTATATGAGGCCTCTCCTTGTGAAAACCCTCCTGTGCCGATCGGTGCCCAGTTAGCTCCGTCAAATTTCAATACCGTAGCTTTATTCGGAGTCGAACAGGTTGCACCGAAAGCCACACAGGGTTCTCCGGCAGGGGTAAAGGTCAGGCTGGTAAAACCGACATCAAAAGTTGTGAAACCCGCAGCTCCTACATTGACCCAGTCGTTTCCGTCAAACCGCATTACCGTGGCAGGACCGGTAAACACTGTTCCGGAGGGTCTGTCCACATAGGCCACATATGGCTGTTCGCTCAAAGGGTTCACGGCAATGCTGGTATAAATGATGCTCCCGGCTGAAAATCCCCGGTTCCCGACATTCTGCCAGGAACAATCCATCGGGGAATATTTATACGGATCGGTTTGAGGGTAGCCGGCTGCTGACGCCATTACCAGTAAAATGCAGATGAAGTTCTTCATAGGATTGCATGTTTGTGTCCGTAATAAACTTTTGTTCTTTCTGAGATAGCTGATACCTCCTTAGAGTTACTCAAAAATATAAAAAAAATAATCTCATCATCCCGATACCTCACCAACATATCAGCTCAACGATTTCCGGCCTGGAACTTTAAACCATACAACGCTGCAAAAATATCTTGACAAAATTTTAAACTGAATGTATATTTGTTTATCTGCATATGTACCTGTTTAATTGTTAACAGTTGAATTTGAATATTCACGCATGCAAACTGCCATTTTCCGTCTGAACATTGAACGGTGATTTTACAATAAAAAGCTCTGCTGATGATAACATTCGATTGAAAACCGTGCACAGCAGTCAACCGAAAAAGGAGTGATCTGAAAATCCTTAACAGAGTAGGACAGGGATGCTGAAAACTGATAAGAGTAAGCGACAACTCTAATACGACATAAGTATGGTACTTAATTCAAAATGGGCTGGCAATCCGATACAGCTCACGGATACCCTCAATGATCCGGCCTGGCAGGATAGTTATTTTCAAAAACTGCCCGGCACTGTAAAACCCATCTGGTTATACCTGCGCAATGACGCGCTCAACATGTATCTTGTGATCGATATGCCGGATGAGACAAGTAACAGCAACTCTGCCAATGATTATTTCTGGCTTAGTTTTGATGTGAACCACAATCACTCAATCAATCCAAACCTTGATGTAAACTTTTCCTTTGCCGGTGACCACTCGCATCCGGGCAAGATCGGAAAGCAGTTTTACCTCGGCCCGAATGTATGGACTGGTCTTGGCAGCTACCCGGGCGATTATAGGTTCGCTTTCGAAGCTTCTCCAAAAAACAGCGCTGCGCACAAGGTCTGGAAACTGAGGATCCCGCTCGCTGAATTCGGAATCAACCTCTCCCTTTTCAGTATCGTTGCCTGGATGGGATTAAGGATCGGTGTCAGCGGACAGACTTTTGAATTTCCCGCCAACTTCTCAGGCACAGGATTTACGAACATGTCGACATCAGTGCTTGTTTTTGCACGCAATGCATTTATTGATCCTGCGCTGATGGGTCCGGTGATCGCCGCTGTTGGACTGGTGCCGACCGCACCAAGTGTCATCAATGTTTCCACCGGCCGCGCAACAACGGCTTCAGGCTATTATGTGAGAGCACTCAATTCAGCATTCGGCGGCATGCTGAACCTTATTTTCAATCACAACACCGTGAACGGGCTGAGGGCAGCGCCAAAACTTGCAACCAAATACAAAGTGATGTTTGGTCCGGTAGGCGGAACGCAGACAGAACTGCGGAGCGCCTGGTATAATTACAGCTGGGTTGGCAGCGACGTTGTGCTCGATGCATTCGGACCCGATGCCGGGGGTTTTTATACCTTGCCCGATGCAGCCTCCCAATACAGTATTCAGGACCTCCTCATATCATTCAATTCAGCTCTTTTACCGAATGGCCTGTATCAGTTTACGGCGGTGTTTTATAATGCCGGTGGTACGGCGGTCGTCTCTCCGCCCCAAACACTGAACCTTTATATCGACAACACCGTCCCGGTTGTGTCCATTGACCGCATTGCCCAGGCAAGCCTGCCAGATCATGATCTTGCTGCTTGCGAGTTTGCAACTCTTGGCAAGACAGAAGGGCTGCTATTCAAGATTACAGTCAGCGACCCCGAGAAGGATATTGACAGTTTCAGCTTCACCTATAATTATGGGAACGGAACTGGCGGGACCATCTATTCTGATGCTTATGACACAAGCAAACCGGTTGGTTGGCCTACCCCGGGATTGTTATTGCCCGTCGGAGGCACACCATGGATTCCTCCTGTGAAATGCGCTTACGCATTTACATTGGGCGCTTACTCACGTACTACCAACGGGTACGGCACCATCGGCTATAACAGTGTGATGCGGATGCTGACGATCATTAAATAAAAGTCAGGTATCACCAGATACAAAAAGCGGCGGACAATTGTTTATGTCTGCCGCTTTTTATGTCTGAAGAGTAATCGGACTTCTGATTTCCAACCTACGACCTCAGTTAATAATTATCCTGAAAAAGGAGCAAGGAATCTGCTATTTAAAGCGGAACATCCCGACGCAAGTTCTCCAGGACTATTTTCTTTTCCCATTCCAATCAACTTTAGTAGGTTCATCAGAGCAATAGCCCCATTTTACAGATAATTCAGTAAAAGCCTCATTAAATTTCATAATAATTCTCCCCCAGTGGTTTCTATCATAAACATTTTCACCACAAACTCTATCAGAGCCATTCTCAACCCATTTCCCTTCGATAGTATGTTCATCGGTTAATTTACCTACTATTTCTCCACCGTCATCAGTATACCAACCGGCAATTGTTTCTCCATATCTGTAAATGTGTAATTCCCCCCAATCTGTATCCCATATTCCCACAACATCGTTTTTAGCTTGATTTGAATTTGGGAAAACAATAATTTCTACTCGTCTGTTTTTTTTGCGTCCGTCTTCTGTTTTATTATCTGCAACAGGATTGCTTTCTCCAAATGCGAATGTTTCGATCAAATTTGCGGCTATATTACAACTGTCTGTAAGAAATTTTTTTATAGACTGAGCTCTTTTTTCAGAAAGAATTATATTACTTTCCGGACTACCCACATTATCAGTATAGCCCTCAATTAATGTTAGGCCATTTATTTTTTTAATTTTTTCCGCAATTTTAATTAGTTCTGTTTTATCATTACTCAAAGTTGATTCTCCGGTTTTAAACAATACAGAACTATTTAACTGAAAATTTATACTTGAGCCGATAGCTCCAATGGCATCAATGTCAGCCCCAGGCCAATTCCCATCACTCCTTTCTTTCATATCAATTATTTTAACATATCGAAATACATCCGTTTTTTTAACATATTTAGAAATGTCTATTTTTGAGAATCCACCTCCTGTTTTTCCAACAGATATCCATTCAATACCATTTTTAGAAATATAAACATCCACAGGTTCAATGGCTGCTCCTATTTCCATAACAATCAAATCATATCCGTCGATATCATAAAGTATGTTGTCCGTAAATTTTACAACTAACTCCCCACCATATCCCAGACTGGTAGCATTTTTATCATCTCTTTCATCTTTGTAATCAGGGATGTTAAGGGCCTGACTTGGTATGCCATACCCTGCAATAGGCGCAGGATTGCCTACTTTAAATGAGATCACTTCATCGGCAAAGGAAATATCTCCAAAAGGAAAAAATATTCGTCCACCATGCCCATCATCGTAAGTTCTTCCAATTTGAGCAAAAATATTAATAGAGAACAATGAAATAAAGATCATCATGCTTATTAATCTTTTCATACTATTTCCTCCTATAATTAGTTAATGTGGGTTCTGAAAATTCACTTGTATTGAGGACTTTTCTAAAAAACATCAAGAACCCATTCTATGTTTTCTATAAATGTGGACCTAAGATACAATAAAATTTTGGTTTTTAACATTCCCTTGCGAACGTTCTGGAGAAATCAGTGACCTTGACCATAGTTGGCCGGTTTATTTTGACCACCCATGGCTGGCGTTATATGGCTGTTGTTTAGGTATGTATGCTAATTGTAATCTAACCGGACAAATGTGGTCAAGACGTCCGGTTTTTGAAAATTAGCGCATTGCAGTTAATTTAACCCGCCAGTTCGCCAGGTCGCAAGTTACTCTTTTACAAACTTCCCAACTTTAACCGATCTGTTATTCGTCAGCCTGAAAAAATAGATCCCTGCCGGCAGGTTGCTGATATCCATCATTATTTTTGGATCCGTTATCTGACGGGCGAGGATTTGCTGACCATCCGGGTTCATGATGGTCAGGTTGTATTTTGCCGGAATTTCTGATGTTTCAATTGTAATCTTATCAGTGGCCGGATTTGGATAAATTAATAACCCTGATTCCTGCGGCGCATTCATCCCGACGGAGACGGAATCAAATTTCATTACCGATGCCTTCCCGCCACTCGCGCCATCCAAATATACTACATACGGCTGACCTGAAGGGTTGCAGGCAATCGATGTTCCCTGCGTATAGTCTGCCGAAAAACCTGCATCTCCAACAACCACCCAACTGGTCCCGTTGAATTTCATGACGGTTGCCTTATAAAAAAGCAATGTGTCAGAATATGCCACATAGGGTTCACCGTCGACCGGGCTGAAGGCAAGGCTTGGCATAAAAGCTTCTCCATCGGTGAATCCGGCTTCTCCGACAAGTATCCAGTTGCTGCCGTCGAATTTCATGACAGTCGCTTTATAAGAATACGCAGAATCCATAAAAACCAGGTGAGGCTCACCGGCAGGACTGAACGCAAATTTTGACGCACCGGAAGGTGCTGAGGTAAACCCTGCAGTTCCAACCATTACCCAGTTTGCGCCATCAAATCTCATTACTGTTTCCTTAAAATTATTCCCGTAATCTGAATATGCTACAAAAGGCTCACCGGCCGGACTAACCGCTAAGTTAACATCGGTTGCAGTACCACCTGAGAAACCTCCCGTCCCCACAACCACCCAGTTGGTGCCGTCAAATTTCATCGCAGTTACGCCAAAGGAACTCGCATAATCCGTAAAAGCCACATAGGGCTCACCGGTTGGGCTGAACGCAAAACTGATGTTATCCGCTTTCGCAGGCGTGAACGCTTGCGGACCCACAAACACCCAATTGGTACCGTCAAATTTCATCACGGTAGCTTTGTATGAATTCACAATATCCTGGTATGACACATAGGGCTGACCATCGGTCGGACTGATGGCAAGGCTGATAATATTGGCCCTCCCGGATGTGAAACCTGCGGATCCGACATAACCCCAACTGGTTCCGTCAAATTTCATCACCGATCCTTTATCGGAATTGGCCCCATCCTCATAGGCAACGTAAGGTTCACCTGAAGGACCGAAAGCAATGCTTGTAAATACAGCCAATCCCGCCGAGAAACCTGTATCTCCGACATACTTCCACGAATAATCGGTGAGGGAAGATTTATACCCGTAATGCTGGGCGAATACAAAAACCGGGAACATGATTAAAAAGAGACCGAATAACTTTTTCATAGGACAAGATGTTAAGTTGCGAATTCACTTCTTCCAATTTGAAAGACATTCACAAATTAGCCAGGTTGCCTGAACAATAGTTCAATAGTAAAAAAAGAAGATCCGGGGTCCATGATCCGAAGATGGAAAATGGAGGATGGAGGATGGAAAATTTCTCGCCAACTCATCAGCTTACTCAAAGAAATTCGCCTGTCAGGCGTCTTATCCTGATCCGGAATTTATGTTTTGGCTTTTTTAACGAAGAAAAACAGCTTATTATCCTTTCGTAACTGATATTTTTCCCTGGTCTCGGCCTCCTTGCTGATATCGGAAATAAATATCGTGGTCCTGCCACCATCCAGAATGATGGGAATTTTACCGGTAAGCGACCCCGTCAGCAGTTTTGAATTGTGGATTTTCGACCGGTTATGCTCCATCATCATCCTGTACTCAAGTGTGTCTTTTTTCATTCAGGTTTTGTTGTTAGGGGGTTAAAATCCATGGAATTTTAACAAGGTACGGATAATTTCCGGACTTGATAAGAATTAATTCTTATCAACAATTGGTCTGTGATGTTCTCAGTCCGGCCAGGCAGCTATTGGAAGCCTTTTGAACAGATAGTATTACTTAAGGCAGAACATCCCGATAAGGGTATGCCAGGGTTCCAGGTGAGTACCCGAGATCGATCGTTATTTGTTCACCGATACTTTCTCGGTGAAAGAACGATTCCCAATCGTAACTTCCACGATATACAAGCCATTATCCAGGCTTGCTAACGGCAGCAGGATCTTGTTCTCACCAGCCGGGCAGGATTTCTGGCCTGTGCTGTAAACCGTGTTGCCCAGCAGGTTATGAACCTTGAGGCCTACCATGGATTGTTTGTCGATGGTAAATACAACATTGGTAAAATCGCTGGTTGGATTGGGATAGATCCTTAGATTATTCACATTATTGTCATCGTTGATACCAACCCAGAAAGCAATGTTGTTTGCGTTTAATATCCCGCCTGTGGTGTGATCTAAAAGCAACGAAACAAACTTTAATTTTTCAAATACCCAGTTTGTTGGGATATTATAGGTGTACGTATGTGTATAGAAAGGACCTGCCAGCGCCGGGGTAGGAATGCTGCCTGCAGTTCCATAAGGAGTATCCAGGATAGCCCTGGCTACATGGTCGTAATGCATTTGTGCAGCAGGAATTGTGGAAGTCAAACTTTCAAACCCGCACATGGGTCCGTTAGAACCACCTGCATAATAGTTAGCCTGATTATATCCCGAAGTAGTCCCCCATACGCTGTCCTCAACGATAACAGCACAAAGTCTCAATTCGTTATATACATCGATACAGAAATTTGCCTGAACATCAAAGGATACGTCCCTTGTGGCCGGGTTCCAGGTGAAATTCACAATACCGACTGATCCCGGTGAAATGGACGCGATCTCCTGTAAGTATCCCTGCTCAAAATCCTGGGGATCCCAGTAATCACCTACTCTGTCTATAGTGCCACTCGGATATCCCGGGAAATTCGGGATGATGTTTGGGATTTCAGCATCATAGGGGGCATCAACCATGGGATCGCCATTGTGAACGGCAACGCCAATCCATGTATCCGGGTAAGTTTCATCCATGTAATTCATGTAGCAGATACCCCTGACACACCAGCCGCACCATGTACCGGTTGCTTCTTCACAGAATACCTTTTTCTCGGGCAGCCATGGAACAGCTCCCACATGGGTTGAAGCGGTGTCATTGGCCGGATTGTTATCAATCCCTCCGTTGACATTTGAGATCTTAACATCGATCAGGGACGAACCGGGATTATCAAAATGGATCTTGGTAACGTGGGTGAAATCATATGAATTTCCCAATGCCAGATTCAAGCCTGATAAGGAACAGACGACCGGTAGACCGCCATCAACAGTGTAGGAAACATCGAAAGAGGTTATAGTATTTGCTCCCAGGTTCTTTACTGTGCCTGTCAGGGTTGCTGAATCGCCGACAACGACATAAGCAGGTAATTTGATCCCGGTTAGTGCAGCATCTGTCGGATAGGGTGTAAACAGGATGATGTCATCCAGGTATACGTAATCAAGATTGTAGAGGTTTCCGTTAAGATAAAAACAAAACTGGAAAGTTGACGATCCGACATCGGAATTGCTTATGTTCAAAATAATGGTTACAGGTCCCATATTTCCTGTGGGGGTAATTTCCCATGCAGTAGTCCATGCTCCTCCGCCATGGCGGGTTGCCACTCTCATTACCGGAGCCGGATTGGCGTACCAGTCGTACATGTAATTAAACATGAACGTGACGGTAGTCAGACCGGTAAGGTTGATCTCGGGGGAAATCAGCCGGGTTGTTGTTGTAGTGTTGACATAAGTGAATTTAGCTTCCGGAGGTAATCCCCCGGCGCTACTGCTATTGCTGATCCCCCATTGGGCCTGTTGATTTTCAATTGTCCAGCCTGCAGGAGGCATCTGCCCGGAGCTGAAGTTTTCCGAAAGATAGGTCTGCGCGAAAACAGGAGCCGCCAGTCCTAAAAGACAAATAAGAATGTAGATTTTTTTCATGGTATTGGCTTTTTGAAGATTGTTGACCAGAAATTAATTCTTCCTGCCGTTAAATACGCCTGATAAAGGTCTCTGCCTGTGTGGGAAGATAGCAACAGCAAAGGTGCAGATGGCACTATATCATAAAGTCGATGATATTAACCCCTATCAGAAGGGAAATTTACGAAAAGAAATCAATTCTGTTAATTTTTTTTTAAATATTTTTTCAATCGAAGGCTTTTTCGCAGGATCTATTGCTTAATGAATTTTCCTGCCTCCACCGTCGTGTCATTGTACAGTCTTACAAAATAAATCCCACCTGGCAGGTTACTGATGTCTATTAATGTCCTGCGTTCAGACACCTGACGTGTAATCAGCTCCTGACCAGTCATATTGATGATGGATAACCGGCCATTGGAACGGAGTGAGGTTGTTTCGATGGTGATCAGATGATTTGACGGATTAGGATAAATGGTCAGAGCCGCAGCCGGTGGACGCGACTCCTTTACCGATACTATACCTCCGCCATTGGTTGTTTTAAAGATCGTTCCATCAGTGCCAACAACTATGCCTGATGTGTCGTTGGTAAAGAAAATAGATTCGAGATTATTGACAGGAGTACTCGATAATGTTGTCCAGGTGAGACCTCCATCCATTGTTTTTAAGATTGAACTGGCAGCGATCTGGGAATTCGTCCCGACAATATAACCGGTATTTTCATCTGTGAAGAAAACTGAATTTAACAGCATTGGCATTCCGATCGACAGATCGGTCCAGGTTGTACCTCCGTCGGTTGTTTTAAAAACCACACCATTATTCGTCAATTCATCAAAACCCGCAGCATACCCGGTATTTGCATCAGGAAAGTGAACCGACATAAACCCGGTTGCCGTCATGACCGTTGAATCAGCCCAGGTTATGCCTCCGTCAGTGGTTCTGAGAATTTCAGCATAGCCAAAGCTCAGGGTGTTCCTTGTCCCGCCAACGATGTGCCCTGACATCACGCTGGTGAAGTAAATGGAAAACAGACCATAGGGTAATCCGCTTTTTATAACATTCCATGTTGCACCTCCATCCGGTGTTTTTAAAATGATCCCGTTCAGGTTGTTGTTATCATTACCTACGGCAAAGCCTGTGCTGGCATCGGTAAAGAAAACAGAGTATAGGCGAATGGTGGTTCCGCTTACCAGTGGAATCCAGTTTGTGCCGCCATTGGTTGTTTTCAGGATGGTTCCGCTGTCGCCCACGGCGTAACCTGTCTGGACGTCCGTAAAATAAACTGAAAATAACATAACGTTCTTTCCGCTCGATTGGGCAGTCCATGTTGAGCCTCCGTCTGTGGTCTTTACAATTGCTCCTTCATGAACAGGATAATTAAGACCCACGGCATACCCGGTGCTGGCATCGGGAAAATGAACTGAATACAATGAGTTATGTGTTATGGCACTCGTTAAATCATTCCATGTTGCGCCTCCGTCAACGGTTTTCAGGATGGTTCCATAAAACCCTGCTGCATACCCGGTCATGCTCCCGGTAAAGCAGACTGCAAAAAGGTTGAAGGCAGTTCCGCTTGAAAGCGTCGTCCAGGTCGATCCTCCATCTGTGGTTTTTATAAGGGTCCCTTCACTTCCTGCAACATACCCGGTAAGAGGATCCGTAAAGTAAACGGATCTGAACTCATGGGGAATGCCGGTCGGGATGACAGTCCAGGATACGCCTCCGTCAGTTGTTTTAACTACTGTTCCCTCGGTGGTGCCATTGTAATCAGTTCCGACTGCATAGCCGATATTTGCGTTGACAAAGTAAAGTGATTCCAGGCCAATGGTTGTTCCGCTTGTTATTGTATTCCAGGTAGTGCCTCCGTTGGTGGTTCTCAGGATGGTACCGCTGGTTCCGACAGCAATGCCTGTATTATCATCGGTAAACCAGATTGCATTCAGCAGCGAAAATATTCCGGTTGGCTGAGTGATCCATGTCAATCCGCCATCGGTGGTTTTAAAGATGTCCGGGAACCCCGCAACCCAGCCGGTATCGGCATTGACGAAATAAACAGCATGCAGATCATCGCCGGTAAAGTTTGGTATTTTAGTCCAGCTGGCGCCTGCATCCGTGGTTTTTATTATGTTCGGGCCATCCCCCACGGCATACCCTGTATTGGCATCGGGGAAATGAAATTCATAAATATACCCGGTCATTCCGGTCGGCAGTTCCGTCCAGGTTACGCCGGCATCAGTGGTTTTAATAATGGTTCCGTAATACCCCAGTGCATATCCCGTGTCTGCGCTGGTGAATTGCATACGTAATAAGAAACTGCCCTGGGGTAATGGGTTCTGCCAGGTCCATTGTGAATTGGCAATCGCCGTGATCAGCAGAAAGCAACTCAGGAAGAGATATTTTTTCATGGTATATAGGGTTTATAGGGTCGAAGATTTCATCTTCTGAGATCAGTCAATAGAATCAGAGGGTAAATTTTCCAGAATAGAGAACCTGTTTGTTTGTCAGAACACGATAAAAATAGATTCCTTTTGAAAGCCCCGCAGTTGAGATCATCTGAATGCCTTTTCCAAATGATCTTACTTCAGCTCCCGGCAAATTATAGATCTCAGCAGAAACAATAAAATCATCGGGATCAGGCAGGACAAATTCAACGGAATGATCTGACTGCTTTATTTCAAGGCTTTTATTCACCGGAGGATCATGAGAAACATTCGTTGTAATGCACATGACATTCATAAACGGATCTGCGCCTTCCACAATCCCCGAATCGATCGCAACGTAAGGGGAATTGACCGTATATGAGGCAGTCTGAATATCTGCTCCAGGATTCATGTTTTCTTCCGTATTAATAAAGCCATCCTGTTCATTGCATCCGCTCGACAGGTTGAAATCTGCTTTAACCAGGTAAACAGAAATATTGCTGGAATTGTAGTGGTATCCGACCAGGGCAAAAGTTCCGTCGAATACATGCTTCACATCGAGACCTTTTCCATTATACGGCGTATTAATGTCAGGATAAAACTTCGTGTTTTCCAGTTGTCCGATCCCATCCGTTTTAATCAATGCAAGATGATCGAAACCCATTGTACCGCCGATGATAAATCCTCCGTCCCTGGTTTTATCAAGGGAAGTTCCGACTCCTTCCCCTGAATTCAGGTAGTACTTTTTCATCCAGTTTATTGAACCGGTCTGACCGATATCCAGGATGAAATGCTGTGCCGCACCGATCCAGTCTGTACCATCAGAACCTGTGATTACGAAATCATTAAAGTAGCCATCAATGATTTTCGTAAAGTATCTTTTGTTCGTTGTGACGGTCGTGTTCAGATTAAAAGTCAGCGATGGATTCTGAACAACCCCTGATTCGGAGGCGAAAATCATGAAGGGAATCTGCCCTCCTGCGCCATACCCTGTCGTAGACCCGACAATTATAAAGTCATGCGTGGCCGTTTGCACGAGACTGTTCCCGAAATCACGCCCGCTGCCTCCGATTGCTGCAGCCCACTGCAGGTTCCCGCTGTTATCCAGTTCCAGGAAATAAACATCTTCATTCCCGGCCCCAATTGAGTTCGTATAACCGGCAATGGCATATTTATGATCATACGTCTCGATCACATCATTCGCAACTTCCTTCCTGTTAAGACCGATAACCCTTGTCCATTGAACGTTTCCGGAACCATTTGTTTTTATAACATAGACGTTTGAACTGTCGGATGAAGCAAACAAATAACTTGAAGTGGAGCCGACAATGATGTAACCTCCGTCCGAGGTTTTTTTAATGGAGCGTGGGATTTCTTCTCCTTTTCCACCGATCGTTTTCGCCCAGAGAATGTTACCGCTCAGGTCTGTTCTCATAAGAAGAACATCATCCTCGCCCTGCCCGGAATAGGAAGCTGTTCCGGCAATTGTAAGCCCGACACTGTCAGCCGCGATTGAATAGCCGATACTTGCATTCATTCCGGCATATTCAATTTGAAAAACATTCTGGGCAATGTTGCTCTGTCCGGTAAAAATCAAGATCAGGATGAAAAGGATTTCATAGTAATCTTTTACATGTTTCATTTGTTTCCTTTTGTCTGGAATTATTGATGGCTTGCATTTTTTATTACACGAAGGACCACGAAGGTTTCACAAAGAGCCACGAAGAAGATCGTACAACCTATTGTGTCCTATTGTGCCTAATGTGGTTAAAAGAGATAACGGAGAATCAAAATTACCTTACCAGTTCCCCAATTCACCAGTTATCCAGCATCTACTCTTTCACAAACTTCCCGATATTGACTGCCTTGTCACTTTTAAGCCTTGCAAAATAAATCCCAACAGGAAGGTTACTGATATCAATCACCTTTGTTTGTTCAGAAACCTGTTGGGTGATTTGCTCCTGACCGGTCATGTTCAGAATCGATAATAGATAAGGGAAGTCGGTTCCGGATGTTTCTACGATTAGCCTGTCTTTGGCAGGATTTGGGAACAGACGTAGAGGCCCGTCTGTTTTTTGCTCACCGATCTTCTGGAGAAGAAAATCATTCGAATAAACAGTACCGGTAGTAACTCCGTTTTTAATATAGCCGATCAGGTATTCATTTACTTCGGTCTCAAAGATTCCCAGCTCGAAAATCACTCTTCCGATCCCGGTGGTAAATTTCTCCTGGTACATATAGGCCAGAAAAGAAGGCTCAAGTGTATCTCCTGCACCAAAGCCATAAAGGGGTGCTTCTTCACCTGAGGAATAATAATTCTTTCCCTGGCAGCGTGAAACTGATTGTCCTGTATCCCTGAAGACTTTCATGATCGATGCATTCGGTCCTGAAACATAGAGCGGGAATACCGGGTTCATGATAAGCTCAAGCGGATTGAGGTTGCATGAATGGGTTACCGAATCGAGTATCGTGTCGGTGGAGTTGGAATAATAGTGGATAGTGTCGTAGCCATATCCGATAATGTACTCAGTCCAGGACATCGTTGAAACAGCGACACCATACAGATAACCTGATGAAGACGAGTCTTTCGAGACGATCGTCTTTTTCGTCAATCCCTCGGTTCCGTAACCGATGCCGTAATTTATTGACAGAAAACTGTACTGGAATACATCCCCCACATTGTAATTAAAGATCTCCCTGAAACCCGGAACCAGCGTGCCCAGGTTCCTTCCGGCGATCCCTTCCAGCAGGTAATAGTAAACTGATCCCATTACAGGAAACCGGAGGATCCCGTGATTCTTGCTTAACCTGATAATCCCGCCATCTGAAAGGCTGATGGTCTTTACCGAATCCCATTGCGAGAGCACCTGTTCGTAGGAGAACGCTGTAACCTGCGCATTTATGCTTGCCGATGAATCAAAGACCCATGTGGCATTCAATCCTGCAAGAGTCCTGATCCAGAACCTGCCAGGATCGGAGAAGAGGTATACTCCTCCTGTTTCCATTATCATTTTCCGCTGCAGGAACTGCGGTTGGTTGTACAACCGCCAGGATTGATTGGAACAGGCAGGGCAGGGGGTGACGATCCTGTTGAGGTAAAAGACCGAATCGACGCCCTGGATCTTCGCAGAATCCACAGTGATCACATTGGTGATATAGGCGGCAGAATCGATCCGGTAATTGAATTTTTCAGTGCTGGAGATGGGTTTCCATTGCTGGGAATGTGCATTCCATGACAAAGCTGCGAAAAGAAGCAGAATTATCATTCCGGATTTTACCATACTGTTTGTTTTCATTTTGAATATGGATTATTAATGCGGTTTGATGGTTCGGTTTCTGTTAAAAAGCTGGTCTAACAAATTTAATGATTTTAATATAAAAAGATGAATTGCATGAAAATTATTTCCGACTTCGGATCTCTGACCTCTGACTTCCGTTTTTAAGTGTACCACAGATTTACGCAGATTTTCACACCTGCCAGCCGCAGGCAGGGATTGATCACAGAAAATATTTTCTGAACTCAGACCTCAGACTTCAGACCTCTGTTTACAAAGAACTTTATAACTTTGCCACCTAACCTGAAATCTTTCCATTCAAAAATCAAAATCATGCAAAAACATCTCTTTCACTACATTGTTATCGCTATTGCAGCGATCCTCGCCTCATGTTCAACCGGAAATAAGGACGGCGCCGTTAAAGATGCGCTGGTATCTCACATTGATTCGACCGTCAAGCCGGGCGATGATTTTTTCCTCTTTGCGAACGGCAAATGGTTCAAAGAAAACCCGATACCGGCTTCAGAGGCCAGCAACGGCATCTTTCAGCTGATCCAGGATACGATCAATGCGCAGGTGCGGAATATTTGCGAATCGAGCGCAAGCCTAAAAGATGAACCCAAAGGCAGTCCGAAGCAGAAGATCGGCGATTTCTTCTTTTCAGGGATGGACAGCATCACCCTGAATAATAAAGGAATAACCGACCTGAAAGCGGATCTTGACAGGATCGACGGAATCAAGGACATAAACGGAGTTGTAAAAGAGGCCGCTTATATCCACCTGGTTGCCGGTGCGCCGCTGTTTGGCTTTGGTATTGGGCAGGACGACCGGATCAGCAGCAAATATGCAGTGTTTATCGGCCAGGGCGGACTCAGTCTTCCCGACAGGAATTATTATTTTGACAAGGATGCACGAACTGTGATGATCCGCGAAAAGTTTGTTGAATATGTTAAGAACATGTTCATGATCATGGGACAGGACGAACCTATGGCAAAGAAATCTGCCGGACAGCTCATGAAAACCGAAACGGCCATCGCCCAGGTATCCCGCAAGCGTGAAGATCTCCGTGATCCCCTGAAAAATTACAACAAGATTGCGTACAAGGCATTCACTGAAACCACACCGAACCTGAACTGGAATCTTTTCACTGAAGATTTAGGGCTGAAGGGCGTCGATACCGTGATTGTCGGCCAGCCTGAATTTCTGAAAGGGCTCAACGGCTACCTGAAATCCTTCCCGTTGAGCGACTGGAAGAATTACCTGAAATTTCATCTTGTTCGCGGACTTGCCCGTTACCTCGATGACAAGACCTTCAAGACAACCTTTAACTTTTACAGCACGACTTTACGTGGTGTAAAGGAACCAAAGCCGCGCTGGAAAAGGGTTGTGGAGCAGACGGATGGAATGCTCGGAGAGCTGATCGGACAGGTCTACGTGAATGAATATCTTCCGAAAGGAACAAAGGAGAAGCTGCAGGAGATAGGAAATGCGATAAAGGCGGTTTATGCAGAGCGGATCAGCAACCTCGACTGGATGAGTGCTGTCACAAAAAAGAAAGCCATTGCGAAACTCAATACCATAATCATGAAGGTGGGATATCCTGAAAAATGGAAAGATCTTTCCACCCTCACCGTTGACAGATCTTCATACGTGCACAACGTGATGAACGCCAGCGTGTGGGAAATGCAATACATGATCTCCAAATATGGCAAACCTGTCGACCGGACCGAATGGTTTATGGAACCGCAGAACTACAATGCCTATTACAACCCGTCAAACAACGAGATCGTGGTACCCGGCTGCAACATTATCGTTCCTGGGTATGAACGTAAACTTGCCGACGACGCCTTGCTTTATTCCATTATCGGCGGATCGACCTTCGGGCATGAGATCACGCATGGCTTCGACGACCAGGGCTGCAAATACGATGAGAAAGGGAATCTCAACAACTGGTGGACAACGGAAGACAGCACACGGTTCTATGCAAAGACAAAGATGATCGTGAAGCAGTTCAATGATTACGTTGCCGTCGACAGCCTGCACATCAACGGTGAACTGACACAGGGCGAGAACATCGCCGACCTCGGCGGTGTTGTGATGGGTTACCAGGCTTTTAAAAAAACAGACCAGTACAAAAACAACGAGATGGTTGCCGGGCTCAATCCGAACCAGCGCTTCTTCCTCGGTTATGCACTTGCCTGGATGGTGAATGAACGGCCGGAGAATGTCGCCACGCAGGTCAAGAGCGATGAACACTCACCGGCAAAGTTCCGCGTGATAGGTCCCTTGTCGAACATACCTGAATTTTATGAGACTTTTGGCGTTAAAAAAGGCGATGCCATGTTCCGTCCCGACAGCCTGATCGTGAAGATATGGTAGGTTGTTCAATGCGGGAATGTTTGAATTGATGCTGGATGCTGGAGGCTGGATCTCTGTGACTAATCCCTGCCTGCGGCTGGCAGGTGTGTAAATCCCTGCCTGCCGGCAGGCAGGTGTGTAATCTGTGGTGAATAAAAAGAATCGTAAATCTAGTTGATCCCTATGAAAAAGATCGTTCTGTTCATGCTTGTGCTGGCGCTCGCATTAACTTCTCAGGCAAAGATCCTCATGCAGCCTTACCTTCAGGCAGTGACCACCAATTCGGTGTATGTGCTGGTTGAATGCGACAGCAAGGATACGGTCAGGGTGGATTATGGAAGAACGGCTGCATACGGCCGTACTGCGCTGGCATCGATCGTTGCAGTGACGAATGCCAAGGTGCCTACCTATGTTCATAAGATCAAGCTTATGGGGCTGAAGGAGAACACTGCCTACTATTACCAGGCGCGCCAGGGAGAATCGCACAGCGACGGATTTATTTTTCACACGGCCGTTGAAGCCGGAACCTCTTTCCGCCTGCTCTGGATGGCCGACTTCCGCACGAATACTTCCATTCACGACAAGATCGCGAAGCTGGCAGCCGCCACCTACCCGCAGGTGGCCCTGTATGGAGGCGACCTGTGCGTGAACGGTGAGTATACATCATGGAAAAAAGAATTCTTCCGTTCCCCCGAGCTGGACCTCATCTCAAAGGTTCCATTCTTCAACACAACGGGAAACCATGAAGGAGAGGGCCCGAATACGGTTGCGTTTCTTCAGAATCCCGAATCTGCTTCAAAATCGCAGCAATACTATTCCTTTGATTATGGAGATCTTCATGTTCTCGTATTAAACACGCAGATGGATATGAAACCGGGCAGTCCGCAGTATGAATTCGCAAAAGCTGACCTTGCTGCGGCCGAAACTTCCTGGAAGATCGTGGCAGCGCATTCACATGCATACTGCGCTGGCGGTCACGGGGAAGATACCAGCCTGGTGAGGATGACGAAAGAAATCTTTGAACCCAATAACGTCAGCATGGTTCTTTCAGGACATTCCCATTTCTATGAACATAACCTGGTAAACGGAATTCACCACATGATCATCGGATCAGCAGGGGCACCACTCTATGACCCGGGAAAAGCATCCTATACCCTTGTAGCCATAAAAGATTACAACTGGGCCGTGCTTGATGTAAAATATAGCCTGCTGAACCTCACGGTGTATAATGCAAAGGGAGAGAAACTCGACGCAGTGACATTGAAAAAATGATGCGCATAGCGCTTAGCGCCCAGCGCCTAGGCTATTCGCTACTTCGCTTTTTCTTTAAATACATTGCGTCAATGTAATAAAGTACCCTGATCGAGAAGCTGTTCGACGCCGGTGATCCGACCATTTCGTTGAAATTATTGTAGTAGCTGTTGTCAACACTGTTGCTGACGGTATTGATGGCATTTTTCCAGACAAGAGAAAGCTGGCTGCCCGGGGCAAAGTTCCAGATGTAGGTCAGGTCGATGTTGAACAGGTTGTAATCAAGGTCCTGGTTTTGCCGGTAATCGACCGGATCAAGATGTCCGTCGTCGCGCAACCTGTAGAATGAATAATAGGGTGTGGTGACCCAGTAGTGACGAAGCCGGAAATCAATGCTCATGCTGCTGCTGAACATGAAATTTGCCGAAAATACATTCGTGATGGTCTTCAGATCGCGCCTTCCGAAAAGGATGACTGTGTTGTTCGCAGCGTCCGTCGAATCCAGCACATAACCAACGTCATTGAAAAAATTTTCATAGCCCAGCCTGTAGATAAGAAGCAACCTGTCACTGACCCTGTAACGAGGTCCTATCGTAATGCCGATACCTGACGCTTTGTACCCGGTTGAAAGATAGAAGGCAGGGAGCAGGTCCAGTGCTACCTTTTTCCTGTAATCCGTGGAGATCCAGGGGGAGATGCCATAATCTGCAGGACGAACGTACATGTAACCGGGCACCCGTGGTTCGTAATAGTCATGGGATTCGACGGGGGTCAGGTTTAACCTGCCTCCGACTGTAAGATGTTTCCATGTCGTAAGGAGAGATTCACTATTGATCGTAAAAGAGGTGTACCGGAAACCATCATAGAGGCAATTGTATGCAAAGCGGAGGCTGTTCTCTGTTTCGAGGAATTTGCCAAAGGGCTCGTAGATGTTGTAATTCAGGACCAGAACATTGTTGAATTTGTTGTTACGTTCATTGAACCCCATGTCGTTCGGGTCATACCTTTCGGTTTCAAGAAGCTGGTTATAGGTAAACCGGAAATTCCCCGAGATCTTGCCGAATGCCAGGCTGTAGTGGTACCCCAGGTCTGTGGCCGCATGGCTGTAATATTTCTGGCTGATGAAGGCATCCCCCATAAAAGCATAGGTGTAGCTGCGGTTGGCAAGCTTGAAATCGGTGCCGGTCACATTCGCGAAATAACCGCTGTCAGCCAGGTAATAATTCGTATTCAGGAGATCGATGTACGAATTGTTTTTCAGTGCCTGGTCAAAAACGAGCATGTTGTAGTTCGTGAAGCCCTGGGTAAGGACCTTTCGGCTAACCCCTGTGATGGTGTCCTGAACTTCAGCCCAGGTATTTCCTGAGATGGCATTAAAGACACCGATCCCAAGACCGCCTTTTGTCCTTCCCGAGACTTTGGTGGCGTTGAGGAGCCGGGTTTGAGCCGGGTTCTCGATCACCTTTTCGGATGAATCCGGGACCAGGTTGTATCCCTTCGGCTCTCCACCGATCCGGCGCGTATAAAAGATCGCGGTTTTGTTGAAAAGCTCGGTCCCTTCCGTGAAGAACTGGCGTTTCTCGTTGTACTGGATCTCAAAAGGGGTGAAGTTATAGATCTTGTCATCCGATTGTACCTGCCCGAAATCCGGTATCAGTGTCATGTCGAGTGTGAAGCTCTGGTCGATGCCGTATTTCAGGTCGGCTCCGTAATTGTAAGTGAATTGCCAGTCAGGATTTTCCGGGTTTTTCTCGACATATCCTGAAACATAGGGGGAGATCGACAACCTGAGCGGCGGGCGGATCTCCCTGATCCCTTCCATCAGCCCCGACTGGTTGACATACCCTTCGATCTTCGAATCCACGAAATTCCAGGAGCTGTTTTCCCTGTAGCGGCGGATATCACGCTGGCAATTTATGCCCCAATGCTGAATCTCCTGCCTGGGAAACCGGATGGCTGAATAGGGGATCTTCATCTCAACCACCCAGCCCTTTTCATTTTTCCGGGCCTTGCTGTGCCATACGGCATCCCAGCTCAGGTCTTCCTCCAGGTAGGAATCCCCGCCCGGGATCTTGAAATCAGCTTGCACATCCGAAGCATAAACCGCAAAGCAGAAAGCGTTGATGCCGTCATCAAACGGCGAGAGCATCAGCATAAAATAGTCGGCATTCAGATTCTGCGCATCACGTAGTCCAAGCTGTGTCAGGATGCTGTCGGGCGACGGGTCGTAAAGGGTAGCGCCAACATACAGTCCTGTGTTATCGTACAAAAATTTTACCTCGGTTTTGAATGTGGCAGGAGCGCCGTTGTAAGGTTTTCGCTGGATGAAATCGCCTGCCAACGGCGCGTTTGCCCAGGCTTCTTCATCCAGGATGCCGTCAATTTTTAACGGTGTATTTACAGGAACAGCAACAATCGATTTCCTGGCATTCTGTGCCGGAAGTGAAAATTGCAGGAAGAAGAAAATAAATGTTAGAAAGATTATCCCTAACTTTTTCATTCACATTGATCGTAATGCAAATATATAGGAACTTTTTTTTGGTTTGTGAAGAAAATTTGATTGTATAGTAAAACGGAGATCGGAGGTCAGATGTCAGATGTCAGATGTCAGATGTCAGAGGGCGGAAAATCTTTCTGTGACAAATCTGTGTTAATCCGTGTAAATCTGTGGTGAGAATTTTATTTCACGAAATTCCATGAAGGAGACACGAAGAACTATTGTGACCTAATGTGCCTATTGTGGTGAAAAAAGCGAAAAGCGAAAAGCGAAAAGCCTCTAGCTCTGCATCAACTTCCTGTAGATCTCAAGATTACCTTCATCAAAGCAGACGAAGATGACTTTCTCCGGAAGATCATTTTTAGCCAGGAATTCCTTCACTTCCCGGAGTGCGATTTCTGCAGCAAGCTTTTTTGGAAAATGGTAGATCCCCGTGCTGATGTTCGGGAAGGCGATGGTCCTGCATTGATGTTCAACGGCCAGTTTCAGGCTTTCACGGTAGCAGGAGGCAAGCAATGCTGCTTCATTCATGGTTCCGTCATGCCACACCGGTCCCACCGTGTGGATGATGTACCTTGCCTGCAGCTTAAATCCTTTCGTGATCCTGGCTTCTCCTGTCGGGCAGCCGCCCAGCAGCCGGCAGACCTCCAGCAATCCCGGGCCGGCGGCACGGTGAATGGCGCCGTCAACGCCACCGCCGCCCATCAGTGACTGGTTTGCGGCATTCACAATGGCATCAACATTAAGTTTGGTAATGTCGCCCTGAATGAGTTCGATCTTAAAACCGTTCATAGATACTTCTTATTTCAGAATTCGTTATTCGATTATTCGATTGTTCTTTATATAAAGTTTTCCCTGAACCTCGCCAGGAACTCCTCAAATAGATTCGCATTGGTTGCAATGATCTCTTTCCCGAAAATGAAATTGTCGCCATTGCTGAAATCGGAAACCCTTCCTCCTGCATTCTTTACGAGGATCGTTCCGGCAGCGACATCCCAGGGACTGAGCCCGTATTCATAGAATCCGTCGAAACGACCGCAGGCAACATAGGCGAGGTCGGCAGCGGCGGAACCCAGCCGGCGGACACCATGACTGTTCTTCATCATAAACCTGAACATGTTCATGTATGGATCCAGCCGTCCGTAATCATAATAGGGGAAACCGGTGGCGAAGAGGCTGTCAGTGAGCTTACCGGTTTCGGATACAACGATCTCCTTTCCGTTCAGGAAAGATGGCGCGCCTTTCCAGGTATAAAAACACTCCTTCCGGTTGATCTCGACGATGACCCCGAGGATCACCTCATTTCCGTTCATCAGTGCAATGCTGATCGAATATAGCGGGATGGCATGTATGAAGTTCGTCGTTCCGTCGAGCGGATCGATCACCCAATTCAGCTCTTTGATCTCCAGGTCAGGACTCTCTTCAGCGATAAAGCCGGTTCCCGGAACGATCTTCGACAATCCTTCCATCAGGCGTGCTTCAGAAGATTTGTCGACATAAGTGACGAAATTGTGAATACTCTTCACTTCAATGTCAGTTGTACTTAGTTTGTCGACTTCTTCCAGAAGGAAATCAGCGGTTTGAAGGCTGAGTTCGCATACCTGGTTTGTGATTTTTTTCAGATCCATCTTGTTCCATCCTCCATCTTCATTATTTAACCACAGATTTCACACCTGCCTGCCGCAGGCAGGGATTCCACAGAATCTTCTTTTCTGACCTCCGACCCCTGATCTCCGATTTCTTTTTTCACCACAATAGGCACATTAGGTCACAATAGGATTTACCAACTCCTTCGTGGTTCTTCATGGTTCTTCGTGTAATAAAATTCTCACCACAGATTTACACACCTGCCTGCCGGCAGGCAGGGATTAACACAGATTTGTCACAGATTATATCCATCCTCCATCCTCACCACTTCACAACATATTCCAACTTCTCATCCAATTCCTCCAGTCTGACTTCAACGATTTGATTCACCAACTCAGCATCGAACAACGTCCTGACTTTAATGTAATTCTCCGTAAACCCATGCATGAAACCGCCGCTGTTGTCTCCTTCAAAAAGAACCCTTGCAAGCGCTCCTTTATTTTTCAGGTAGAAGTCTTTCTTTTTCGTTTCGGATAACTGGTGCAGAAGATGACTCCGCTCCTTTTTGATCCTGTCCTGAACCGGTTCCGGCATTTTGGATGCAAGTGTGTTTTCCCGTTTCGAGTAGGAAAAGACATGCATATAGGAAAGATCAAGTCCTTCAAGATAATTGTATGTTTCCCTGAAATCAGCATCCGTTTCCCCCGGAAAACCGACGATCACATCGGTTGCGATACAGGCCAGCGGAAGCACTTCACGGATCTTCTTTATTCTTGAAGCAAAATGAGCAGTGTTGTATTTCCGCTTCATTGATTTCAGAATTGTATCAGAACCCGACTGCAGCGGGATGTGGAAATGGGGCATGAATTTCCCTGAAGAAGCGATCAGGTCGATGATTTCATCATTCAGGAGATCAGGTTCGATCGATGAGACCCTGATCCTGGAAACCTCTTCAACCTTATCAAGTGCTTTTACAAGTCCGGGGAAGGATTCGTTGTTGTGCCTTCCGAAATCACCGATGTTCACTCCTGTTAGTACAATCTCTTTGATGCCGGCCTGAGCCACTTCCTTTGCATTTTTAATTACATTTTCAATTGTATCGCTGCGGCTGTGGCCGCGGGCAAGCGGGATGGTGCAATAGGAGCAATAATAATCGCATCCGTCCTGGATCTTCAGGAATGAACGGGTACGGTCGCCTAACGACCAGGAAGGAACAAAATCATTTGCTGAAGGAAGATGCGGATGCCCGTATTCACCTGGGGTGAACAGCCTTTCGACCTCTTCGGGAAGCGTAAACTTTGCTGAATGCCCCAGCACGATGCTGACCCCTTCCATTTTCTCCAGTTCGCCGGGAGAAAGTTCAGGGAAACAGCCGATCACGGCGATCTTCCCTTCGGGATTCAGCTTGTGGGCCTGGCGGATAGCAGCACGGCATTTCTTCTCGGCGACGGCAGTTACCACGCAGGTGCTGATCACATAAACGTCAGCAGGTTCATGGAAATTCCGGATCTGGAATCCCCTTTCTTTGAATTGTCTCGAAAGTGCGGATGCTTCTGCAAAATTCACCTTGCAGCCGAAATGATGAAATGCTATGGTTCGGGGGTTCATGCTGCAAAGATACGAGTTCGACAGGGAAATGAGATGCGAGATTTGGGATCTGGGATTTGGGATTTGGGATTTGGCTCATTTCCTGAGCGCCTGCTGCAACAGGATACCGCCGACGATGAAAGCCAGTCCGATGATGGTGGAAAGAAGGATCGCCTCTCCCACAAAAAAACGGATCAGGAGCAGGGAGATGAAAGGGGAGAGGTAGATCAGGTTGGATACCCGGGCAGTGGTGGAAGAGAGTTTCAATGCCATCAGCCAGAGGACGAACGTGACACCCATTTCGAAAATACCAAGGTATACGGAACCTGCAATGCCCTGCCAAGGGAGGATCGGGAAGCGGCTCCAGTTCAGACCGAACAGCCTGAGGAGACCGATGGTCAGAAGGATGTACAGAAAACCGAAGCAGAAATTCAGGAAGAGCTTGGAAACCTCTTCCCGTTTGTCTTTCAGGTTGAATATCCAGTACAGGGCCCAGAACAGGGCACTGCCCAGAGCCAGTGCGACACCCGTCGGGCTTGAAAACCGGAAGCTCAGCGGCTCTCCGTGGGTCGAGATGAGGATGATCCCCAGGAAACTGATGAGTATTGCAAAAACGCTCCATGCACTGATCTTCTGTTTCAGCATCGGGATCGACAGCAGCACCAGGGCCAGCGGCCAGATGTAGTTCAGGGTGCCGGCTTCCTGCGCCGGTAAGAGGTCATAGGCGCGCAGAAGTACAAGATAGTAAAGGAATGGGTTCAGAAGGCCCAGGAATGCTGAATGGATGAGGTTTTTCCTTGTGATGGTTTTCAGTAAAACCAGTTTCCGCTGGAAAAGCAGTGTCAGGAAAAGAACTACGATGGCAACAAATGAGGAGAAGAGAAGCAGTGTCAGGAAATCGATGTACCGCAATGAGATCTTAAAGGCAGAACCGATGGTCGACCAGCACAGAATGGCAAGGAGCGCATAGACATAAGCCTGCCTTTGTTGCTTCATGCAGCAAAATTGAATGTTTTTTTCTACATTTGCATAAAATTATTGGATTATCAGTTAAAAGGATGTTTATCCTTTTTTTTATCGGATTAAACGAACATCATTGATATGAAAAAACTTGCTGTTGTCGCACTCGGAGGAAATGCCTTATTGCAGAGTGACCAAAAGGGAACCATTGAAGACCAGGAATCGAATGCTCTTGCAACTGCTGAGAGTCTGGTGAAGTTGCTGAAACGTGATTACAACTTCGTTGTAACCCACGGAAACGGACCCCAGGTAGGGAACATCATGCTGGCCAATTCGGCAGGATTTAAAATGTACGGGCTGCCTGAAATGCCGCTTGACATCTGCGTTGCCTATTCACAGGGATTCATCGGCTACATCATCGAGCAGCAGTTGAAGAATGTGCTCAATTCCCTTGATATGGAAAGGGATATCATCACCATTGCCACGCAGGTACTGGTGAACAAGCTGGATCCTGCCTTTAAGAATCCTACAAAACCTGTTGGTCCCTTTTATACAAAGGAGGAGGCCGATAAGTTCATGGCCGAGTCTGGCGCAGTCTTCAAGGAAGATTCCCGCGGCAGGGGATGGAGGAAAGTTGTGGCATCTCCTAAACCGCTTGTCATTATCAATAAAAAGACCATTGAAAAGATCGCCCGCGAAGGAAATATCGTGATTGCCGTCGGCGGCGGCGGGATCCCTGTTTTCTATGTTGAGACCAATAAACTCCAGGGCATCGATGCCGTGATCGACAAAGACCTTGCTTCCGCTTTGCTGGCTTCACAGATCAATGCCGATAAATTCTTTATTCTGACGGATGTGCCGAAAGTCTGCCTTAATTTCAATACACCCGAGGAAACACCCATCGACCGCATGACCATTGCCGAGGCACAGCAGTACCTTGATGAAGGTCAGTTTGCCGAAGGCAGCATGGGGCCGAAGATCCGGGCCGCCATCCGGTTTGTGGAAAATTCAGGGAAAGATACCATTATCACCAAGACCACCATGCTGGGGGTTGATAACGGAGGAACGAGGATCACGCTGGTTTGATTTACGATTTACGAGTTGTATCAGATACTGGATGCTTGATTTCTGTGACTAATCTGTGAAAATCCCTGCCTGCCGGCAGGCAGGTGTGTAAATCTGTGGTGAAAAATAATTACACGAAATTCCACGAAGAAGACACGAAATTCCACGAAGAAGACACGAAATTCCACGAAGAAGACACGAAATTCCACGAAACCCTATTGTGACCTAATGTGCCTATTGTAGTGAAAAAAATTGTAGATCGTAAACCGTAAATCGTAATTCGGATTTATTCCTGGAATATCATCTTCTTCACTTCCAGTCCTTCAATTTTCAGAAGTTCATTCTCGAGTTTGCTGAATTCTGCAGTGTCGCCGGTCAGCTCAAGTAGCATCATGCCGGTGGGGGAGGAGAATTCTTCGGTGACGTCGTGAAGTCCCAGGCGGGTGCGGATGCTGCAACCGAACTTGGTGAGTACAGGTTGTACAAGTGAGGCTTCTTTTACCCTGTCGGATATGTGGATGCCAAGGATCCAGATCTCTTTCTTTTCCATCTTCTTTTATTAATACTGGAACGACATTTTCTGAACTTCAACGCCTTCGATCTCGCGAAGGGCATTCTCAAGCAGATCGCACTCTTCCGGTTTTCCCCTCAGCTGCAACAGCACGACGCCAACCCGGCTGCAGATGTTGTCATTGACCTCATGAAAGCCCAGCCGTGACTTGATCACATGCGCATGGCGGGTAAGGACTTCCTGCGTTAGTCCCGCTTCTTTTATCCGGTCGGTAATAAGTAGTCCTATTATTCTCAACTCCTGCATGAAATATAGTTTATACGGTTAAAAATAAAGATCGCGTTTGCCTTCTTTAACCAGTTTCAGCTTTTCAACCAGTTTTTCCTTGAACCCATCCTCGTCCATCTCAACAAGTTTTTCGTCCAGGAGCTTGTATCCTTTTTCCTTTGTTTCCGCTGGTGCATAATCTTCAAGGTATTCAGCAAGTGTCAGCATGGCATTTGGCTGGCAGAAGCGCTTGATGAATCCGGGAACGGAGAATTCCATGAAATGTTCGCCGGTCCTTCCGGCACGGTAACAGGAGGTGCAGAATGAAGGTATGTATTTGTGCTGGATAAGTTCATCCATGATCTCATTCAGCGACCGGTTGTCATTGATCTGGAACTGTTCCAGGTCAATGTCCTGGTGCTCGTTGTCTTTCTTGGCCGAATAGCCGCCAATCTCGATGTTGGTCCCACCGTCGATCTGCGAAACGCCGAACTGCAGGATCTCATCCCGGATGGCTGAAGTTTCCCGGGCCGTGAGAATAAGTCCCGTATAGGGAACTGCAAGCCGCAGGATCGCCACAAGGCGCGTAAATTCAGCATCGCTGACCAGGTGGTCTTTGTTGATGTTCAGCGCCGAGGCATACTGGATACGCGGAAACGATATCGTATGCGGGCCGACATTGTAGCAGGCTTCAAAATGGTTGGTATGCCTTACCAACCCCATCACCTCGAACCGCCAGTCGTACAATCCGAACAATGCGCCGATGCCGACATCATCGATACCGGCCTCCTGAGCGCGGTCGAGGGCGGTAAGGCGCCATTCGTAGTTGCGCTTTACCCCACTCAGGTGAACCTTGGCATAGGTCTCTTCATGGTAGGTTTCCTGGAAGACCTGGTAGGTCCCGATCTTTGCATCTTTTACAGTCCTGAACCCGTCGATGTCGAGCGGGGCGGCATTGATGTTCACCCTCCGGATTTCTCCGGGGCCGCTTTTGACGCTGTAAACCGTTCGAACCGTATCCGCGATGAATTCTGCGTTGTAGCGGGGATGCTCCCCGTAAACAAGGATAAGGCGCTTCTGCCCGGTGTCTTCAAGCGCCTTAACCTGTTCTATAAGATCTTCATTTGTCAGGGTAACGCGCTTCATCTTCTTGTTGGAAGCCTGATAGCCGCAGTAAGCGCAATTGTTGATGCAGAGGTTGCCGACATACAACGGCGCAAACAGGACGATCCGCTGGCCGTATACTTTTTCTTTCAGGGCTTTTGCTCCCTGCTTGATCTCTTCCACCAGTTCAGTGTCGCAGGCGTTGATCAGAACGGCGGTTTCTTCAAGGGTAAGACGATGCTTGTCGAGGGATTTTGCAATCACTTCACGTACCCGTTCCTTCGTGGCCGGGGTCTGATGGATGTATCCCCAGATCTCCCCGGCATCGATGAACGGTTTCATCCGTTGATCTGGTATTCTAAGCTTTTCAGGATTGAATTTCATCTTTAATCGTATAGTGCATTCGGGCGGATGCAAAATTACGAAAAAATCAGGCGGGAAGAGAGAAAAAGCGCATGAATTCTTGCGCTCTATGCTGATTTCCGCCCGTTCATTTCAGAGATGTAAACACCGCCGATCACCATGACCATGCCAGCCAGTTTTTGCAGGGTGAATTGCTCTGAAAGAAGAAAGAAGGAAAAAACAGCCGTGAATACCGGGATCAGGTTTGAGAAAATGTTAGCCTTGCTGATCCCCAGCATCTGGATGGATTTGGTGTAAAAAACATACGACAGCGACGAAGCCAGGACCGCGAGTAACAAAAATGATGAAACGATCTCATAATTCAGCCTGACGGCAATGACTGACCTGTAATCATAAAGTAGAAATACCGGCAAAAAAAGCAGAACCCCGATCAGGTTCTGGTATTTGATGATGGTCAGCGGCTGGTAACGAAAGGTCAGTTTCCTGACCATCACGGAATAGACGAGCGCAGCCAGCACGGCACCGGCCAGAAAAATAATTCCTTTCTTGTCGACGCTCAGCGAGAGGTCCTTGGTGATCAGCATCAGGACCACCCCGCCAAATGACAAAAAG
This sequence comes from Bacteroidota bacterium, assembly GCA_026391805.1. Classification (GTDB taxonomy): domain Bacteria; phylum Bacteroidota; class Bacteroidia; order Bacteroidales; family FEN-979; genus FEN-979. Next base: position 230,502 of record JAPLDJ010000010.1, read on the forward strand.
AGACCTGCAATATTGAGAAGTGATAATTTTTCACGGAAATAGACGTAGGCCACCACCGGGGAAAAAACAGGAATGGTGGCAATGATCACCGATGCAATGGTGGATGATGAGTATTTCAACCCGTAATTTTCTCCCAGGAAATAGAGAAAGGGATTAAAAACAGAACTCAGGAAAAAAAGCAGGTAATCGGAACGCCGGATCCGTTCCCATTTATTAAAGATTAATGAAACCCCGAAGAGAAACAGCGAGGAGATTACAAGCCGGATGAAAATAATGGAGATGGGCTCGTATGATTTCAGGAGGATGGAAGACCACACGAACGACATGCCCCAGAAGAGCATGGCGGCAAGCGGGTAGAAATAGACCGGTATGCGAAAACCTTTCAAGGCGGCAAAATTAATTTTTTTTACAGATTTTTCGGAAAAGTTGTAACTTTTGAAATTCTCTTAAGTCTCTTTGCTAAAATCCTGCTCTTGGAAACCGCATATATAAATATTCACCAGGATGTTATTGATGCCTGCAAAACGGGCGACCGGAATGCGCAGTTCAGGATCTACAAACTCTATTATAAAGCCATGTACAACACCAGCCTCAGAATCGTAAACGACACAGCCGAAGCGGAAGACATCATGCAGGAATCCTTCCTGGATGCGTTCCGCCGCATCGACTCGTATACCGGCGAAGGCAGCTTTGGTTCATGGCTGAAACGGATCGTCATCAACAACTCGCTCGATGAACTCAGGAAGAAGAAAGAGATGGTTTCCATCGAGGCGAGTGAACTTGAATTTCCGGAGGTGGTAGAAGAAAACAGGGAGGAAGAGATCCGGTTGCAGGTGACGGAAGTGAAGGAAACCATCGGTGAACTTCCGGAAGAGTACCGCATCGTGATCACGCTTTTCCTGTTTGAAGGATATGATCATGAAGAGATCAGCGAGATCCTCGGCATCTCGAACAACCTCTCCCGCATCAGGTTCCTGCGGGCGAAGCAGCGGCTGTTAAAGATCCTGAAAGAAAAGAAACTGAAATCATCGTTTAACTATAACTGATATGGACAAGCTTGAAAAATTCTTTGCCGAAAACCGCGAATCCTTTGATGATGCGGAACCCGTGGAAGGCCATTTCAGCAGGTTCCAGGAAAAGCTTGACATGGAGCCGGGCAGTGAGAGGTTTGCAAAGAACCGGATGTTCTTACTGAAGATCGCTGCCGTTATAATTGTCCTGCTCACCGTATCTGTTTTTGTTTTTGATTTCACCGCCGGCCGTCTGACAAAAGCCTTCAAAGGAGAACAAGCCGGAGCAGCCATCTCCACCGAGATGCAGGAAGCCATCAATTATTATGACAAGTCTGCCTCTTCAAAGCTCGGACAGATCGATCAGCTTGCCTGCTGCGGACAGGATACCCGGAAGATCCACACCATGGCCGGTAAGGAAATGAATGACCTGGATGCAAATTCAGCCGAACTGCAGAAGGCACTGTCGGAAAACCCCGGCAATGAAAGGATCCAGAACGCCATCATCCGGAACCACCAGATGAAGGACGAGGTGATGAAGCAGGTTGTTAAGCAGATGAAAAGGAAGTAATTGGTAATTGATAATTGATAAATCGTAAATCGTAGATCATAATCCCCCCAGCCATGAAAACATTAATAAAGCTCCTCCCGCTCTTAGCCCTGATTTTTATCCTGGTTCCGAGGAATGCCAGGGCGCATGATGATTACATCAAGGTGATCAAAAAGGAATTCACCATAAACCCGGATGCACAGTTCATCCTCGAAAATAAGTTCGGCCAGGTTCATTGCAACAATTGGGACAAGAACAGCATTTTGCTGGAGGTCAGGATCACGGTGACGGCCGGCAACCAGGATGCAGCCAATAAACTGTTCGGCCTGGTCAACATCGTAACCAGCGGCACTCCGTCACAGGTCGAAGCCAGGACGGTGTTCACAGCCGACGGTCCCAAGGGAAATTCTAACATCAGTGTGGACTATATTGTCAGCATGCCTGCCACCGTCAACCTTAACCTGACCAACAAGTTCGGGGATGTCTATCTCAATGACCTCTCCGGCAAAGGCAACATTAACCTTGCCTATGGCGATCTCGACGCCAACCGGCTGCTGAACTCCGATAACGTCATTGACATCAAATTCGGAAAAGCAAATGTTCAGCACATTACCGGCGCCATGTTGACACTGAAGTATTCAGAAATGAAAGTCGGTTATGCCGGAAGCCTCTTCCTGGACGGAAAATATTCGGATCTCGACGGGGATAAGGTCATTTCCCTTTCGATGGGAATGGAAGGCGGCAAAGTGAACGTGGAAAATACGTCTGCAGTCACCGGCAAATCAAGGTTCGCCGACCTGAACATCGGCACGCTGGATAAAAAGCTTGACCTGGACATCCAGTACGGAAATTGTGATGTTGATAATGTGGCAGCAGACTTTTCCCTGATCTCTATACGGAACAAATACGGAGATGTATCGGTGAACATTCCCACGGGAACCTCTTATACCCTCGAAGCCGACCTTAAATTCTGCGACCTCGATTTCCCGGAGGATCAGACCAGCTTTACCCAGAAAATCTCCACAAACACCTCTAAAACGATTAGGGGAACGGTTGGCAAAAAGCCCGGCCCCGAAGCAAAGGTGATCGTTAAAAGCGAGTTTGGAAATGTTTCTCTGGAATAAATCATACGTCATAAGTCATACGACATATGGAGTAAAACATAGTTAAAAAATGATAGATAACAGGTCAGAACACGGAATACACGGAGAAAACGGAAAATCATACTCCGTTCATTCCGTGTCATCCGTGTTCAATAATAATCATTCTGCCAATGGTAATTAATTTTAATCAACTATTCATCCAGTATAATCTTAAGAGTATGAAAACAACCAAAAAAGAATTCATTTCAGGCCTTTTGCTTCTGGTGTTCCTTGTCATTGCAAGCTGCAACGTGATCGGGGAGGAGGGAAGCGGTAACGTGATCCGCCAGGAGCGTAAAGTCTCTTCATTCGATGCAATCGATGTTGGGGGCGCATTTGATGTGATCCTGACACAGGGGACCACGCAATCGGTTTTCCTGGAAGCTGACGATAACCTGCTGGAGCTGATCCGGACGGAGGTCAGGGGCAATACGCTTATGATCGACACTAAAAAGCCCATCTCTCATCCCAAGTGCCTGAAGATTTTTATCACTTTTACCGACCTGAAGAAGATCGATGTGAGCGGAGCCGTGGATGTTGAATCACAGGGCAAACTTACAATGCCGGAACTTTCCTTCAGCGGAAGCGGGGCCTCCAACACGAGCCTTGATCTTGAGGTTCAGAAGCTCAATATCGATTGCAGCGGCGGGAACAAACTGAGATTATCGGGTTCAGCAAAAGATGTGGATGTGGATGTTTCCGGTGCGGTTGACCTTTTTGCCTTCGACCTTCCTGCGGATAACTACAGTATCAGCATCAGCGGCGCAGGTAAGGCCGAAATTACTGTTAACAAATCGCTGAATGTTGACATCTCCGGCGCTGCTTCAGTACGTTATAAAGGCAATCCGGAAAGGAATTTTCAGGATATTTCAGGTTCAGGTTCAGTAAAAAAAGTGGATTGATTGTAATGTTACTTTAACAAGTCAAGGAATTCCTGTTCAGATATCACAGCTACGTTCAGCGAACGTGCCTTTTTAAGTTTTTCCGGTCCCATTTTATCACCGGCCACCACATAGGTGGTTTTGGAAGAGATCGACCCGGCATTTTTCCCGCCGTTATCCTCGATCTCTTTTTTTATTTCCTCTCGGGAATATTGCTGGAATGTACCACTGACGACGAAAATCATCCCCTTAAGCTTGTCGCTTTTCAGCATCCGCTGATCTTCCATGATCTCAAATTGCAAACCTGCTGTCTTGAGGCGACCAAGGATCTCAAGGTTTTTCGGATCCTGAAAATAGTCAAGAATGCTTTGGGCGATCTTTTCACCGATCTCCTCTGCTTCCTTAAGCTCTTCAAAGGTTGCCTTCATGAGCTGATCGATTGATCCGAAATGGTCGGCAAGCTTCTTTGCAACAGTCTCTCCTGCGAACCTGATCCCGAGTGCATAAAGGACCCGTTCAAAATTCACGATCCTGGATTGTTCAACTCCTTTTAAGATGTTCTCCACTGATTTTTCGCGGAAACTTACCTTCTTCTCTTTTTTCCCTTCGGTTGCATCATAAGTCTTTTCCAGCCCGAGCAGTTGCTCGGCTTTCAGGTCATAGAAATCAGCCACATTTTTTACGAGACCGTTGTCATAGAGCATCTGGATCTTTCCTTCGCCAAGACTTTCGATGTTCATCGCTTTCCGGCTGATAAAATGCTCCAGCTTCCCCTTGATCTGCGGCGGGCACCCTGATTCATTCGGACAGAAAAACGCTGCTTCGCCTTCATTCCGGACCAGGGGGGTTCCGCATTCAGGACAATTCGTGATGAACATGAACGGCTCGGCGCCTTCCGGCCGCAGTGAAAGATCGGCCTCAATGATCTTCGGAATGATCTCACCGCCTTTTTCAACATAAACCGTATCTCCTTTTCGAAGATCCAGTGCAGCGATGTTATCGGCATTGTGAAGCGTAGCCCGCTTTACGACAGTCCCGGCAAGGGGAACCGGCTGAAGATTGGCCACGGGCGTCACGGTGCCGGTACGGCCGACCTGGAAATCGATGGAGAGAAGCTTCGTACGGACGCGTTCCGCCTTGAATTTGTATGCGATCGCCCACCGGGGCGATTTTGCAGTATAACCGAGCTGCTGTTGCTGCTTCAGGGAGTTTACCTTGATCACGATCCCGTCTATGTCGAACGGAAGTTCATGCCGGGATAAATTCATTGTGTCAATGAACTCAAAGATCCCTTCAATGTCGCGGCATTTAACGATGTAATCCGAAACCTGGAATCCCCAATCCTTTGCTGCCATAAGGCATTCATAATGTGTAGGGAAAGGAAGTTCGCCGGGAAGATAATAGAGGTAACAATCAAGGCGTCTCCGGGCAACCTCCTTCGAATCCTGCATCTTCAGGCTTCCGGAGGCTGCATTCCGCGGGTTTGCAAATGGCTCTTCCTCCTCATCCATCCGCTGTTTGTTCAGCCGCTCAAAACTTTTCCTCGGCAGGAGGATCTCCCCGCGGATCTCAAATTCAGAAGGATATCCCCGGCCTTTCAGCCGGAGCGGAACAGTTTGAATGGTGCGGACATTGGTCGTGACGTCATCACCCTGTACGCCATCGCCGCGTGTGACGGCCTGCACGAGAATTCCGTCCCGGTATGTCAGGCCGATTGCGACCCCGTCGAATTTGAGTTCGCAAACATATTCGGTTTCCTCACCCAGCAGTTTGTAGATCCGTTCCCCGAACTCCCTGACCTCTTCCACCGAATAGGTATTGCCCAGTGAAAGCATCGGGTAAGTATGCCTGACCTGTTGAAATTCCTTTGTAATGCCACCGCCGACACGCTGTGTTGGCGAAGCAGGATCGGAAAATTCAGGGTATTCCTTCTCCAGCCGGATCAGTTCCTCCAGCAGCCGATCAAAATCGTAATCGCTGATCACGGGCCTCGAAAGCTCGTAATAGTTCCGGTTGTGAAAGTTGACCGCTTCTGTCAGTTGCCCGATTCGTTCTCTTGCTTCCTCTCGGTTCATGGGCTGTTTGCTGGTTCAGGATAGAAATTTGACCTCTTTTTCAAGTATGATTTTCAGTCTGTTTTTTTCTCGGGAAAGAAGACCTTGTTCCTGTATATGAAACATTTCCTGGAAACATTGATCGGGTTCAGCCAGTGCACAAGTTTATCGACTGTTCCCGGCTCAATGGTGGTCTCATAAACGAGGAAAGGAAAGCTTTTCCTTGCCTGTATAATGGTTTCAGGTTTGAGTTCACTTCCTGTGAAGAGGATGAAACGGGGATGCTCACGCTGCGGCTGTCCGGAGACCCGGCCGATCAGATCGGGGGTTGTTTCATTGCCCTGCAGCTCTTCATAGATGCCGGGCCATTGCCCGAGATAGAACTCCGGGAAAAGCTCCGGGTTGTTGTCGGAATCCGCTACCATCAGGTATTTGAGATCAGGATACTTCGAAAGGTAGGTCATCGTTTCCACCCTGGCACGTTTAGAGTAAACGGTCGAAGCAAAACATAACAACCCAACGTTGATGATCCAGAAGAAGATCCAGCATCCTTTTAGCAAGCCTTTGCGGTTCTGCCAGAACTTAGAACGGTCGATGAATTCATTCCAGCCGATGACCCCTGAAATGACAATGAACGGAAGGATCGGCAGAATAAACCGTTCCTGCTTGTTCGGGAAGTAAGAGTGGGCGGCAAAAAACAGGGCTACCGGGATGAAGATGATAAAGAGCCTTTTCCAGTTGCGCAGAAAACCGAAAAAAAGCATCAGGCTGACAGGCGGAACAAGGAACCCGAGAACAACCAGGAAATAATTGTACCAGGGCAGCGTAATGTAATCTCCGGCCGATCTGAAATTGACCTTTACATATTCTGCTAGTTCCACGAAAGGTTTTCCCCAGATGAAAAAATCAATGCTTCCCTGTATTAGCACATACGGAAGCAGGATTCCGAGAAAAAGGGTGATGGATTCTTTCCATTTTCGTTCGATAAGCACCGCCAGGACGAGACCTGCACTGAAGAACAGCGTCTGCGGCCGGATGTTGAAGGCAAGTCCGAGAAACAACCCTCCCAGGAAGTAGGCCGCCGTTTGTCCCGGATGATCCCCGCGGCTTATGATGAACCATACGGCAATTACAAGGAACGGAACACTGCTCATCTCCACCAGGTCGCGTACGCTCATCCATGGCATGAACCAGAAGATGGCCAGCAGAAGTCCGACAAGCCTTGCAGAATGCTTATCGCTCAGCCGCTCGGTGATCTTATAGCCAAAATAGATCGTGAGCAGCGACCAGCTTGCATTCAGGAACCGGATGATCAGCATTTTCAGCTGGGGATCATCCAGGTGGATCAGCTTGAAAAAGGAGAAAGCCAGGAAGTGAAGCCCGGGGTAGAAAAAATTGTGCCCGGTTGGACCGGTATTGTGCGGGCTTCCGGGAAGCCATGCGTTATAATCGTAACCATCCACCCATGATTGTGCTGATTCAATGACGATGAAATGATCGTCGATCATGCCCCAGCCCTTCGCAAAAATAACAGACAGGAGACGGAAAAGGATGCCGAGTGCCATGATAACAAGCAAAGGCTTCTCGTCCCAGTATTTCCTGATCAGGGCAGTCATGGAATTAATTTCACGAGATTGCCAGGGTAAGCCATTCGTAGTAATAATTCCCGAGTTCTGTAGGGTTGATGCACATGACGGGGATCTCGGCTTCGTTGAACATGAGTGTTTCAGCCCAGGTGGATACGCTGAACCCGGGAACATCAACATGGGGTATGGTCATGAACATGACCAGTTCGGTCCGGCTTTTAACTGCGTAAGCCAGGACCTGGTTTTCAAAATCGCCCGACTTTTCAGCCCTCAAGGTCTTGTATTGTACCTGCTTTTCATCGAGGATCCTCGTGATATGGTTTGTGATGAAGCCGATCCTCTTATCCTGGTCGGGGTCGTTGTAAAATGCCTGGAAAAAGGTCACTTTCGAATTGAACAGTTGCGCCATCAGCAGGATCCAATCTATGTTTTGCCGCGTCTCATGCTCATTGGTGATGGGAATCACGATGTCATGGTAGCCATTGCCGAATGAACGTTTCTGTACCACTACCACCGGGCATGGTGAATCCAGCACCACCCGCAGGGCATAGCTGCCGAAAAGATGCTGCATGCCTTGCTTCCCATGGGTTCCCAGCACCATAAGGTTGGCCTTAATTTCTGTGGCCACTTCGTTGATCACGCTGAAGATGCTTCCTTCCCTGGCGATAGTTTCAACCTTTATCCCGAACTCCTTCTCATGCTCCTCCTTATACTGGTTCAGGCGGTCGTTGATATATTCAAGGGTAAGGTTTTCCTTCTTCAGCATTGATTTTGTCTGCTTGTTGATGACGTGAAGGATGCAGATGCTGTAGTTCAGGGATTTTGCCAGCCCGGCGCCATGGTGAATGGCGTTGTTGCAGGCTTCCGAGAAGTCGGTCGGAATCATCACAATGCTGTTGTACTTGATCTTTACTTTGGGTAGATTTTCCATAACCTTTACTGTTATTCGGGATTTACTTTAATCGTTCAAGAATGTCTGTTATTTCAGCCAGGTTTTTCTTTTTCTGTTCCCGCCTGAGCTCTCTGCCTGAGTGGGTGAAATATTCATGATCACTGAAAAAACAGACTTCGAACCTGAGCCATTCTTCCAGTGTTGTTTGCCGTATGTTGTTCAGTTTCCATTCCAGCTGGAGCTCGAAGGATTCCTGGAAGAAATCCACGCGTCCCAGTGAATCCAGGTCGGCATCGCACAGGATCTTCTCGGGAAGTGTATTCGGATTTTGTGGAAGTTTGGTCACCAGGATCAGTTTCGAGATCTCGTCAATATCCTTTTCTGTATACCGGAAGGCGGGAAGGACTTTCTTTGCAATCTTTACCGACTGGATTTCATGATCCTTGTATGAATGCAGCATGCCGGCATCATGAAAAACAGCTGCCGTTTCGATAAGCGTCCGTTCGTGTTCATCGGTGAACTGTTCCATGTCCATCAAACGAACCACAGCCCTGTGCATGTCGAGTGTATGATCAACAGTGTGGTAAGTAAGCGTAGGACTGAGTTCTTTTCTCAGCCGGTCCAGTATGTAATCACGTGCACCAGCGAAATCCATGACGGAATGTATATGATTCTGTAAAAATATGAAAAAATATAGAACGAGAAAACAATTGAAAAAAGTCTGTATATGTATAGAAAAATTCCCCGTTTAAATAAGGTCAGAGGTTCAGACCGCTTTCAGGCGCTGGATGGTGTTTTCCGGGTCGGCTGATGAAAAGATCGTATTGCCTGCAACAAGAACATCGACGCCTGCAGCAATCAGACGGGGAGCATTCTGAAGGTCAACGCCGCCGTCGACTTCAATGAGGGCACCCGAACCTGAGGCCGTAATAAGGGATTTCAGCCGTTCGATTTTTGGAATGCTCTGTTCTATGAATTTCTGTCCCCCGAACCCGGGATTGACGGACATGATCAGCACCAGATCGACGTCGCAGATAATATCTTTCAGCAGTTCCACGGAGGTGTGCGGGTTCAGTACAACGCCTGCTTTTGCGCCCAGGCTGCGGATCGCATGCAGGGTCCGGTGCAGGTGGTTGCAGGCCTCATAATGAACGCTGATCACATCGGCCCCGGTCTTTCTGAACCGCTCGATGAAGCGGTCCGGGTCGGTGATCATCAGGTGAACATCAAGGGGTTTGGCCGCCTTTTTTGCGATCTTTTCAATGACAGGAAAACCGAATGATATGTTGGGGACAAAAACCCCGTCCATGACGTCGAGGTGAAACCAGTCGGCCTGGCTGCGGTTCACCATTTCTATCTCCCGCTCCAGATTGAGAAAATCGGCAGACAAGAGGGAAGGGGCTACAAGATGGTTCATGCCGGACGTTTTATCCGAGGTATGTCTTCAGGATCTTGCTTCGTGAAGTATGTTTGAGCCTCCGGATTGCTTTTTCTTTGATCTGCCGTACGCGCTCGCGGGTCAGGTCGAATTTTTCCCCGATCTCTTCGAGCGTCATCGGGTGGCTTCCGTTAAGCCCGAAATAGAGCCGGATGACATCTGCTTCCCGCTGTGTCAGCGTCGAAACAGCACGTTCGATCTCCTTGCGCAGCGATTCGTAAAGAAGCCCGGTATCGGGTGTCGTATTCTCTTCGCTTTTCAGGACGTCGTACATCGTGTTGTCCTCATCCTGCACCAGCGGTGCATCCATGGAGACATGACGCCCGGAATTCTTCAGGGATTCCTTTACCTCGTTTTCAGAAATCTCAAGAAGGGTGGCGATTTCGTCGGCATTGGGTTCCCGCTCGAACTGTTGTTCGAGCTGTGCATAGGCCTTGTTGATCTTGTTGATGGAACCGATCTTGTTCAGCGGCAGGCGGACAATCCTCGATTGCTCTGCCAGTGCCTGCAGGATCGACTGGCGGATCCACCATACGGCGTAAGAGATGAATTTGAATCCGCGTGTTTCATCAAACCGCTGGGCGGCTTTGATCAGACCGAGGTTGCCTTCGTTGATCAGGTCGGGAAGGCTAAGCCCCTGGTTCTGGTATTGTTTCGAGACAGAAACCACAAACCGGAGATTGGCCTTGGTCAGCTTTTCAAGGGCTGCCTGGTCACCTGCCTTGATACGCTGCGCCAGCGAGACCTCCTCGTCGGCGGTGATCAGTTCAACTTTACCGATTTCCTGAAGATACTTGTCCAGGGAAGCAGTCTCGCGGTTGGTGACTTGCTTGGTAATCTTTAATTGCCTCATGCGAAAACAAAATTAATCTGGGAATATTCCTGGTCGTTTGTACGACAAAAGCCACCACAAGTTACAAAGTTACGATTCTTTTTGATGGTTAGACTCAGGTTTCGGTAATAAAACTTTCCGCGACAGTTTTATTTTTCCGTTTTTCGGGTCGATGCCGATGAGTTTAACCTGAATGATATCTCCGACCTTCAGGGCATCTTCCACCTTTTCGAGGCGTGTCCAGTCGATCTCCGAAATGTGAAGAAGCCCGTCCTGGTTGGGGAGGATCTCCACAAAAGCGCCGAACGGCATGATGTTCTTGACCTTGCCGGTGTAAACCTCACCGACCTCCGGTGTAGCCGTGATTCCCTTGATCTTTGCAATGACGGCATCCCTTGCTTCAACATTATCGGCAACAATATCCACAACACCATATTCGCCGATCTCTTCGATAACGATTTTTGTACCGGTTTCACGCTGCATTTCCTGGATGATCTTTCCTCCGGGTCCGATGATGGCGCCGATGAATTCCTTCGGAACCTTCATCTGGAAGATACGGGGAACGAAAGGCTTGAAGTCCGGGCGTGGCTCGGAAATGGTTTTTTGAATTTCTCCGAGGATGTGAAGGCGGCCTCTCTTGGCCTGTTCGAGTGCTTCATGAAGCAGTGCTGCAGAAAGTCCGTCCACCTTGATGTCCATCTGGCAGGCCGTGATCCCGTCTTTGGTTCCGCAAACCTTGAAGTCCATATCGCCGAGGTGGTCCTCATCGCCAAGGATGTCGGAAAGAATGGCATATTTACCGCTCTTTGCATCGGTGATCAATCCCATGGCAATTCCGGAAACCGGCTTTTTGATCTTCACTCCGGCATCCAGCAGCGCCATTGTGCCGGCACATACGGTGGCCATGGAAGAAGAACCATTTGATTCAAGAATATCGGAAACGATACGAATTGTATAGAGGTTTTCTTCCGCAGAAGGCAGAACGTTCTTAAGTGCACGCAGTGCAAGGTTACCGTGTCCGATCTCCCTACGGCTTGTGCTGCGGATCGGCTTTACTTCACCAGTTGCGAAAGAAGGGAAGTTGTAATGAAGGATGAAGTTGACTTTGTCTTCAATCACAGCGCCGTCGATCACCTGCTCGTCGAGTTTCGAACCGAGCGTGACCGTTGTAAGGGATTGTGTATCCCCGCGGGTAAAGATGGCGGAACCATGGGCAGCCGGCAGGTAATCCACTTCGCACCAGATCGGGCGGATCTCGTCGAGTTTCCGGCCGTCGACGCGGGTGCGGTTTTCGACTGTGGCATCCCGTACGGCATCTTTTTCCACATCATGAAAATAACGGCCGATGAGGACCTTCTTTTCTTCCTGTTCTTCTTCAGAAAGAGTTGCAACGAATTCTTCCTTCACTGCACCGAAGTTCTCTTTCCTCAGTTTTTTATTCGCGATACCCTGCTTTGCAACGTCGTACAACTTCTGGTAGGTTGCTTTTCTCAGCAGCTCTTTAAAATCGGGATCATTTGTTTCGTGTGAGTATTCACGGGGAACAGGAGGTGTTCCCAGCATCTTTACAAGGTCCGTCTGGGCCTGGCACTGGATCTTGATGGCTTCATGCGCAAACAGGATGGCATCGACCATCACATCTTCGGAAACCTCTTTCATCTCGCCTTCCACCATCATAATGTTGTCCATCGATGCAGCGACCATGATGTCGAGGTCTGCATTTTCCATATCGGTCATGGAGGGGTTGACCACGAACTTGCCATCGATCCTGCAGACGCGTACCTCTGAGATGGGACCGTTGAACGGAATATCACTTACGGCCAGCGCTGCGGAAGCAGCAAGACCGGCGAGGCAATCCGGCAGCATGTTCTTATCGGCAGAGATCAGGGTGACAATGACCTGTGTTTCGGCGTGGAAATTCTCTGGGAATAAAGGCCTTAAGGCCCTGTCAACGAGGCGTGCGATCAGGACCTCGTAATCTGAAGGCCTGGTTTCACGTTTGAAAAAACCGCCGGGAAAACGTCCGGCAGCAGCATATTTTTCACGGTATTCAACCGTGAGCGGCATAAAATCGGCATTTTCTTTACCTTCCTGTGCAGCAACAACCGTTGCCAGCAGCATGGTATCACCCATCTTAACGACAACGGCACCATCGGCCTGTTTGGCCAGCTTCCCGGTTTCGATGGAGATCGTTCTTCCATCGGCCAGGGCAAATTCTTTAACAATTTTATTCATCTTCTATCTTTTTTCTAACTATTCATTATCAATGGATATGAAAAAAGGCAATCGGTTGAATTGCCTCTTTCTACGTTAAAACAGGGAACAAATTTCTTACTTACGGATCTTCAGCTTCTTGATGATCGCCCTGTAACGTTCAATGTCTTTTTCTTTGAGATAACCCAGCAGTTTCCTGCGCTTTCCTACCATCATGACGAGCGAGCGCTCGGTAGCCATGTCTTTCTTGAATTCTTTCAGGTGCTCGGTAAGATGCTGGATCTTCTTGGTAAACAATGCAACCTGTGCTTCAACTGAACCGGAATCAAATTCCGACTTGCCAAATTCCTTAAATGCCTTTTTCTTTTCTTCTGGTGCGATATTCATACTGAACTTCTTGTGATTGATTAGGTTATTGCCTTATTTAGGTTTAATGGGGTGCAAAGGTAAGAATTTCTTTTCTTGATAACAAAAAAAATAATGCAGAATTCAAAATGATTATATTTGCCTCCTTGCATGTGTTCACATATTCCTTTTTCATGAAAAAAAACATTCTTCGTTGGATCATTGTGCTGATCTGTCTGGTTATGGCCGGAACTGCCGGTTATTCGGCGAAGCAGGGCAAGGAAAAGGTTGATTCGCTGCTTAAGATGCTGGCAAAGCATACTGCGGGTGACACGATAAAGATAGCCCTGTACCGTGAAATTGCGTTTGAATATTACGGCATCGATCCGAAAATCGGGATCGGATACGGAGAAAAGGGGATTGACCTTGCTACAAAACTTGAATACCGCAAAGGGCTTATTTACTGCCTGATCTCTACCGGCGTATGTTACTGGGCTTCTTCAAACCTTCCGAAGGCGCTGGAGTTGCTTTTAAAGGCCCTGAAAATCTCCGAAGAGGATGGCAATAAAACCGGGATTTCAAAGGCCTCAGCGAACCTCGGTTCGGTTTACGCTGATATGGAGAATTATCCGAAAGCCCTCGAATACTATTTCAAGGCGCTGAAAATCTCCCAGGAAATGGGAGATAAACGCGGAGTGGCGCGGAAACTTGGAAACATAGGAACCATTTATAAAGAGCAAAAAAAACCGGATTATCAGAAGGCGCTTGAATATTTTTTTAAAGCGCTGAATTATTATGAAGAACTTGGTGAGAAACGCGGTATCATCGTTATGAAGGAAAACATCGGCTGGGTGCTTTCCGACCAGGGGCAATACCAGCAGGCCATCCAGCTTCTGAACAAGGCGCTTCCGGTCGTTGAAGAGATCGGCGAGCCGCGCTGGAAAATGTATTATTACGGAACGCTCGGCGAAGCCCATTATAAAATGGCGACCGACTCTTCAAAAAAGAACAGGGAATCCCTGAACCAGCTCTCGCGGAGCGACAAGGAAAAATACCTGAACCGGGCCCTCGGATACCTGTCGAAAGCCGTCGAAACCGGGAAGGAGATCAAGGCGCCGAAACAGATGATCAACTGGTACACCGACATCTCTTATGTATACAAGGCCCTGGGGAACTGGGAAGGGGCTTATGCCTACTTAAACCTGAGTCATCACCTGAATGATTCCGTATTCACCGAGGAGAGCAAGATCAAAATTGCCAACCTTGATGCAAAGCGTGAAACTGAAGTAAAACAGAAAGAGATCGAGCTGCAGAATGTGCGCCTGGAAAAGGCCACTACACAAAGGATCGCACTGGCGGGTGCATTGATCGGGCTCGCCGTTATCCTGATCCTCATCTACCGGTCGCGGAGAAAGTCTGAACTTCTGCTGAGAAGCATGCTGCCTGCCAAGATCGCGCGCAGGCTGAAGAAAAAGGAAAAACCCATTGCCGACCTGTTTGAAAATGCAGCGGTTGTTTTCGTAGATATTGTCGATTTTACAGGTTTTTCCAAGGACCAGGATCCGCGGATGGTCGTGGAGGTGCTCACCGATTTCTTCCGCAGCATGGACGCCCTTGCCGATAAGTTCGGGATGGAGAAGATCAAGACCATCGGGGATTGTTACATGGCCGTGAGCGGTTTGCCCGAACCGACCCCCGACAGCATTGAGAAAGCCGCACGGTTCGCGCTCGAATGCCGCGAAATGATGAAGGATTACAAAACCCGCTACGGTCAGCCCATCCGGGTCCGGATCGGGATCGACGCCGGAAAGGTGATCGCGGGGGTGATCGGCGAGATCAGGTTCAGCTATGACCTCTGGGGCGATATCGTGAATACCGCGTCCCGCATGGAATCCATGGGGGTTGTCGGGGAAGTGCAGGTAACGGAAAGCGTCATCAACCGGCTGCATGGAATGTTTGCAACGAAAGAACGCGGCGAGATTGAAGTAAAGGGCAAAGGGAAAATGAAAACCTGGCTGCTTCTTGGAAATGATCTCTGACCTTTCACTGTTCACTAATATTCTTGACAAAATCTCCCGGATTGAGTACCTTTATCAGGGAATAGATTTTCGAAACCAGAAACCCACAATCATCCTTTGATGTTGTATCAAAAGGTTAAAAATCGTTCACGCAAAGTACGCAAAGATGAAACGCGAAGTTCGCAAAGGGTTTAATTCCTGATATATACACTACCGTCCTTTGCGAAAGTCTTTGCGTTCTCTGCGAGAAACCAACTTTTGAGACAACCTCCGGCGGTGAGTTTATTGAATCAAATCGTCATTAAAATAAATTCAGATGGAAAATTTCAAGGAAGAATTTAAAGTCAAGAGTGAAGAAGTGATTGAGAAGGTAAAGGAACTTCTTCATGAAGGGAACGTCAGGAAGCTGATCATAAAGGATGAAGACGGGAAGACCTACCTCGAGATACCGGTTACATTCGGGATCATCGGGGCAATCCTTGCCCCGGCCCTCGCTGCCGTCGGCGCCGTTGCAGCCATGGTAGCCAACCTGAAGATCGAAGTGATACGGACAGAGGAGCCTGAACCGCCGAAACCACCCGAAGAAAAAAAGGAGAACTGATCGAGCTCCGGCTATTCATTCCATATCCGGAACGACAATTCTGCCTGGTTTTCCAGCATGCTAAGTCCGTTCTGGGTTCGGGCGCTGGCCAGCGATCCCTTGGCGAGAAAATGCGTTACGGGAGGATTGTAAACGAGGTCATAAAGAAAATGCCCTTTTGAAAGCCATTTATAGGGAATGGGGGGAATTTCATTAACCGCCGGAAACGTTCCCAGAGGGGTGGCATTCACAATCAGTGTGTGCTTAATAAAGATGGTTTCCGTAATATCGTCATAAGAGATCGTTCCCGGCCCTTTCTGTGATCTCGAAACAAAGAGAACAGAAATGCCGATGGACTCCAGGGCGAAAGCAACTGCTTTTGCCGCTCCGCCTTTCCCCAGCACCAGCGCATGCTGATGGCCTGAAAAATCGGCGGAATTCAGAAATCCCGGAACATCCGTGTTGAACCCTTTCAGGCTTGCCTTACCGTCGTTCCTTGAGATCCGGATGGTATTCACTGCACCGACCTTTGCAGCCAGTTCATCAATTTCATCCAGGAACGGAATGATCTTCTCCTTGTAGGGAATGGTGACATTCAATCCTGCAAGGTCGGGCTGATCACGGATCAGGGCAGGGAATTCATCCAGCGAGGCAAGCGGAAAATCAAGGTAAACATGATCACGGATGTGCTCATCCCTGAATTTGGCATAGAACCACGATGCCGACCAGGAGTGTGACAGGGGATTCCCGATCAGTCCGTAAGTGATCATAGATTGTTACTCTAATTTGAATTTTTTGAATTCTTCCGGAAGGAACCTGAAAAAGGTGTCGCCCCTGAGTCCCAGGCGCAAGGTTTCCAGCGGAATGATGTCGTTGGGTGCGATGTTGCCCAGGTTCACATTGGCACCGAAATGCTGGATGAACCATGCCTGCTGTGATTTCAGCGGGGCTTCCCAGAGGATCTGGTTACTTTCGATCACCGCAAGGATCTTGTTGATCAGTACAGTATGTGCTTTCCCGCTGGGACGGTAGATCCCCACCGTTCCGCTTTCACGGGCTTCTGCGATCACCTTGAAAGCACCGGCTTCAAGTTCGGTCTTCATCATTTCGATCCAGCGTCCCGGGGCGATCAGGATCCCGGCCTCCTTGGCCCCTACCTCGGATAGAACGGTATAATTCCTTGAAAGGTCCTGGATGTATTCACACTTTTTATGGTGTTCGATCACCATCGAGCCGTCAGAGATCTCAACGGAGTCGATTCCCAGGTTATCGATGTACCGGCGGTAATCATCATATTTTCCGCGGATCAGGAAGGCTTCGAACAGGGTTCCTCCGACATAAACCTTGATGCCGGCATTCTGGTAGATCCTTACTTTTTCTTTCACGCCGGGGGTGACATACGATGTTCCGAAACCAAGCTTGACAAAATCAGTCAGGTCGGCGCAGACAGAAACAAAATCTTCTGCTTCCCGGAGGCTGAGACCCTTGTCCATGACCATGGCAATACCGGATTTCCTTGGCTTTTGTGACCGTTCCGGTATCAGGGGGAGTAAGTTTTTATCCATATGTGTAGTTTTGGAAGTTGTTCTTTCAGCAGACAAAAGGATTCACGTTGAATCATTGACCCTTTTCGCGGTATCCTTCAATAATATCAGTGATGGTTTGGTTTTCCTTCAGGTCCGGAAAGGCCTTGAACATTTTCCGGTGCCCCTCGTAGTCGATGCCCAGGGCTTTCTCAAGCACTTCGCAGGCATGTTTTGTCTTCCCCGATTTCAGCAGGTAAATGGAGCTTGCATAGAGGAAATCGGGATTGGCTTCATGCCATTTCGTTCCTTCTTTCAGCGTTTCAAGGGCATGATCAAATTCTTTCAGGTCTGCATACACCATCGAGAGTTCCAGCCAGATCTCAGGATCATGGGGATCGAGCTCAATCACCTTCCGGTACGATTCAACTCCGTCATTGATCCTGTTCAGCTTTACCTGGATATCACCCTTCAGGAACCAGTAATCAGGCACCGTCGGGGCGATGGAAATGGCACGTTCAATGTACGCCAGCGCCGACTGGTGGTTATTGATGGCATCATAGGCAATTCCTGCGCCCAGCCATGCATCCCCGAATTCCGGATCAAGATCGGTGGCCTTGGTGTAATAATGGATGGCAGATTCATACTGTTCCATCTTCTCATAACATTCGGCGATATAATAGAAGGTCAGCGGCTCCGGCTCCTCATAATAACTGGTCTCGAGGTAGGTCTCAATGGCCTTGTCGTACTTGTTCAGGTTCGCATAGCAATTCGCTTTGTTGAAGTAAGCCGATGCAAAGGTTTCGTCGATGGCGATGGCATAATCATAAGCCTCGATCGCCTTTTCGAAAAGCTCAAGGTTGCTGTAGGCGATGCCGAGGTTAAACCAGGCTGCCCGTGAAAAAGGATGTTTTTGAATGTAAGCGGTCAGGAAGGAGACGGCCTGGTCGGTTTGCCTGGAAATTTCGTAGCAGAAGGAAAGCTCGTACAGCAGCGTGTCATTCCCTGGATTATGCTCAAGCGCCCTGACCAGGTATTCAATGGTTTTTTCGTATTTCCCCAGGTTTTCGTATTCAAAGGCGATGTTCGAAAGGATCTCGTCCAGGTCGTCGGATTCATGAATGGCAAGGGTATATTCCTCGATGGCTTTCTCCGACTGGTCAAGCTGGCTGTAAAGATGCCCCTTGGCGAGGTGGACCTCGTAATCGTCAAAGCTGTTGCCTTCCAGTTCAGAAAGGATCTGCATGGCCTTGTCGTTCCGGTTGGTGGAAATAAGGTATTGCACCTTTTTCAGCAGAAGGCTTGTCTCTCCGGGGTATTGTTCAAAGGCAGCCTCCAGGCAGAAATTTGCGTTGCGGGTTTCGTTGTTGAAGAGGTAATATTCGATCAGTTCTTCGAATTCGTCAAGGTCGAAAAAATAATGCTCTCCTTCCTTGAGCATCTGCTCAAAGCGGTCAGCAAGCATCCGGATCTCAGGATCCGGGTATAATTCAAAAGGATCTTCCATTATGGGTCGTACCGCCCGGCTTCATTTAAAATCGCTGCAAAAGTACGAAATTTTTACCCTTGTCACAGCCGGTTCTCCATAGATTTCAATTTTTTTCAACAGGGACTTCCCATCCATTGAAAAAACCTTACTTTTGCCTCAAAACTGTTTATGAGCCTGATAAAGTCGATATCCGGTATCAGGGGAACCATTGGTGGAAAACCCGGAGAAGGACTGACGCCGCCTGATATCGTAAAATACACTGCTGCATTCGCAACATTTATCCGGAGTCAACATCCCGAAGGACGTCTTCTGATCGTGATCGGGAGGGATGCCCGTCCGTCCGGTGGCATGGTGAGCGACCTCATTTCCGGCACCTTGCTGGCCATGGGCGCTGATGTGCTCGACATCGGGCTGACCACCACGCCGACAACTGAACTCGCAGTAACCGATTCAGGCGCACATGGTGGAATCATCATCACAGCCAGCCATAATCCGAAACAATGGAATGCCCTGAAGCTTCTCAATCACCTTGGCGAGTTTCTTTCAGCTGCCGATGGAGAAGATGTTGAAAAGATATCTGAAACCGCTGATTACAGGTTTGCAGAAGTGGCACAGCTTGGACGGTACAGTTATGATGATTCATACCTGTCAATGCACATAGAGAAGATCCTTGACCTGCCGCTGGTTGATACGGATGCCATTAAGAAGGCAAGGTTCAGCATAACGGTGGATGCCGTGAATTCCTCGGGCGGCATTGCAGTTCCGATGCTGCTGAAAGCGCTTGGAGTAAACAAGATCGATCCCATCAATTGTGAGCCCGATGGCGAATTCGCCCACAACCCCGAACCGCTGCCCGAGCACCTGGATGAGATCTGTGCACGCGTGTCCAAGATCAGCGCCGACCTCGGTATCGTCGTCGACCCCGATGTGGACCGGCTGGCCATCATCAATGAAGTAGGGGAGCCATTCGGCGAAGAATATACCCTTGTTGCTGTTGCGGATTACGTTCTTAAGCACCAGCCCGGAAATACGGTTTCAAATCTTTCATCCACACAGGCCCTACGGATCATCACGGAAAAGGCAGGAGGCGAATATTTTGCCTCCGCAGTGGGAGAGGTGAATGTAGTGGAACTGATGAAGAAGAAGAAGGCGGTCATCGGCGGCGAAGGAAACGGCGGGGTGATCTACCCGGAACTGCATTACGGCCGCGATGCGCTCGTCGGGATCGCCCTGTTCCTGACACATCTTGCAAAATCAGGAAAAACATGTTCAGGACTGAGGGACAGCTATCCATCATTTTTTATTTCCAAGAACAGGATTGAATTCTCCCCGGAAATGGACATCGATGAGATTCTCAAAGGGATCATCCGGAAATACAAGGCCATGAAGATCGAAACGATTGATGGCGTCAAGATCCATTTTGAAGGAGAATGGGTCCATATGCGGAAATCCAACACGGAGAACATCATCCGTATCTATGCGGAAAGTGATCTCATGGCAAAAGCAGAGAACCTGGCCAAGAAGATCATCAACGATTTTAAGGAAATCCTGAACGAGAAAAACGAACGATGACAAAAAAGAAAGCCCGGAAGCCGGTCCGGTACAGGACCATCAAGCTGAAACTGACGACCCGGCAAAAAAGGTCGCTGGAGAATTTCTGCAGGAGCCGCGGCACCACCCCCACAAAGATCATCAAGAAATCGATCCGCCCGCTGCTGGATAACTATGCTTCCTCAGCGCCAAGCATTCCGCAGGTATCAGCCAACCAATTGAAATTGTTTGGAACGGACTGATTTCATTCTTTTCCTTTGAGTTAATTAATTCTTTGCGTTCTTTGCGTCGATTCTTTGCGCTCTTAGCGTGAAATAAAGTTTCACGCAGAGAACGCAAAGTCCAGAAAAATCTGGATCGCAAAGGACGCAAAGATGACTTCAAACACTAGTTACAGATTATTGGCGATTCGGTGAATATTCTCTTTTAACCTGTACGAATTAAAATTTATTAACAACGCCAGCTTCAGATTTGACAACTTCAGGTAGGTCAGCGTCTGAGCAAAATGAACAGGTGCCAGGTTTTCGATAGATTTAATTTCTATTATCACTTTCCCTTCAACCAGAAGATCCGGCCTGTAACCAACTTCTAAATTTATAGTTTTATAAATAAAAGGGAGAGGAACCTGTTGTTTAACATCGAGCCCTTTTTCCCTTAATTCAAAAGTAAGGGCGTGTTCATAGGCAGATTCAAGAAGACCTGGTCCGATTTGCTTATGCAGCATAATGGCAGTTCCGATCACAAGGAACGAAATTTTATTCTCATCCATAAATACAATTTCTTCCTTAATCGGATAAAAACAAAAAGGTAATACCTTAAACAAAAGTATTTTTTTGTCTTTGCGCTCTTTGCGCCAATTCTTTGCGCCCTTTGCGAGAAAAAAAGTTCACGCAAAGGACTTATAGACCCTATAGTCCAAGATCTCAATGTCCGTAATGAACAGTGAACAGTGAACAGATTACAGTGAAGAAATAACAGATAACAGTGAACAGTTAGGAGGGACCCATGATTATCAGGATTTCTTTGCAAACATCACCTCGTAAAGTGTCCGGTTCAGGATTGATCTTCCCAGTGTGACTTCATCCGTAAATTCAAGTTCATCCCCGATCGAGACGCCGCGGGCGATGGTGGTGATCTTCAGCGGGAAATCCTTCAGCCTGCGGTAAAGGTAAAAGTTGGTCGTATCGCCTTCAATGGTGGTCGGCAGGGCAAGAACCACCTCTTTAACGGTTCCTTCCGCAACACGGTTCACGAGGCTTTCGATGGTCAGCTCCTCGGGACCGATGCCTTCCATGGGAGAGATGATCCCTCCGAGGACATGGTAAACACCACTCATCTGTCCGGTGTTTTCGATGGCCATCACGTCGCGGATGGTTTCAACGACACATACCGTTGAACGGTCCCTTTTCGCACTGGCGCAGATCGAACAAACCTCGGTGTCGGAAATGTTGTGGCATTCGTTGCAATACCGGATCTCCTTCCGGAGCTTGATCACCGCATTTCCGAAGGCCTCCACCTCGGTGAGATCCCTGCGGAGAAGATGCAGCGCCAGGCGCAACGCAGTTTTCCGCCCGATGCCCGGCAGCCTCGACAATTCCGTCACTGCACTCTCAAGGAGTTTTGATGGATAGATGTTCACCGTTCTTCAGGGTTGACAGGATGATCTTGCATAAAATAAAACCAAAAGCAAAGCGTTATCGGGATGAAAAACATTCCCTACTTTTACGCCTTCAAAAGTACATCATTCATCCATATGAACATGAACCGATTCCTGATTTTTCTTCTCACAATCATGATTTCCATTTCCGGGTTTGCCCAGGATACCATTAACCGGAAAGATGTCTCCGGGCGAAAACAGGGCTACTGGACAAAATCCGACAGTGCCGGTAAAAAATTATACGAAGGACATTTCAGGAACAACATTCCGTCAGGTACATTTATATATTATTATCCGACCGGAAGTCTGAAAGCGGTTTCGGTCTTCTCCGAGGATGGAAAAACAACCAAAACGACTTCTTACTTTTCCACCGGAAAGAAAAATGCGGAAGGCGCCTTTGTCAACGAAAAACGGGAGGGATTGTGGCGATTCTTCAGTGAGTTAGATGAAACCCTGGTTGCAGAAGAACTTTATAAGGACGGAAAAAAAGACGGGGTGGCGAAAACCTGTTTTCATGGAAAAGGAGTCGCCGAAGTGATCACCTGGAAGAACGGCATCCGGGAAGGGTTGTGGGAGCAGTATTTTGATGATGGTGTTGTAAAGCTTCGGTGTTCTTATAAAAATGACCTGAAGGAAGGCCCGATCACCGTATTTTATCCTACCGGTAAGAAATTCAATACTGGTCAATACCTTAACGGATACCCTGACGGGACCTGGCTGACCTATGACCTTGACGGTAAAATTACTGTAACCGATGTATATGATCATGGTGTCCTCGTGAAAACCACAAAGCAACCTGACCCACCGGCGAAGGAGATTAAGGTGAAGGAGGAATTAAATAGCGAAATAACGAGATAGCGAAATAACTATCAATTATTCTGGTACTTGCCATATTTTTTATCATATTCTTCCTGGCCGAATACGTTAATGAACAATTGCCTGCCCTCCTCCGACAACTGATAACATCCGGGACGTTTAAAACGCTTTGCTGAATGGATCTCTTCTGCTTTACGGATCAGTTCCGTAGGCGGATCAGCAGAAGGCCTGCAATGTTCCCAGGTCTCTTTGATCAGCTCCAGTGATTCATCGGAATACCAGATACGCCTTGCTTTCAGCTCATTTAAAAAAGTTTCATGGTTGAAAATATCCTTCCATGCCAGGCCAAAATAATCGTAAAATATTTTCTCCTTTACTCTGAAGATTCCGGGGTTACATTCTTTGCATCTTTTAATGTTCTTCATGGTAACAGCCATGCTGGTCATGGATGCCCACCGGGGATCATGAGGTGCAAAACTGCAGTATGAATCCAGCCAGTCGTGAAGGTAGCCAAACAAATTATCCCACCTCTGACAGATGGCATCCCTGCGATGGAAATCAGGCGCATATTTCCAGTCCAGTTTGATTCTTTCCAGTCCGAATTGCGTTGAATCAGGAATTCCAAACGGACTTGCTCCAGCCAGTTCATCATATTTCACCAGCAATTCATTCGCTTTTTGAAGTTCAAGCGGCCATTCAAACATGGTGGCCACCCGGATGTCCAGTACTATACCTTCCCGGGTAACAAGGGATCCTTCCATTGCTTTGTTTAATCCTTTCTCTTCACAGATACGGAGAAAGACCGGGTACGAAATACCCGACCGGCCCAGGTCAACCACTTCCTGAATGGCCGGGATAATGAGTTCCGATTTTGGAATACCCTTAAGGCTTTTAATGGAATTTTCATAAGCTTCCAACGTCTGCTGCAGTAGTTTTTCATCGCCGTCATTCCCCGAATACGATTTTTTAGCCAGCTCTGACAATACCTCGCCATAAGCTGTGCCGAAATCCACCATCAGATGCCCGGTTGTAAGCTTGACGGAAAATTCACTGATGTCTCCCGTTTCGACAGCAAGTTGTTCCATGCGGGCCAGGGTACTTTTCATATTCTCAAAAGCGGTTCCTGATGCTTTTTTTTCTTCACATTCTTTCAGGAAATTGCGGAATGTGCCAAGCATTGAGTCAACATATATTTTTTCTATTGGCATATCAGATCCCCCTTGCTTTTTTATGCTGCTCAATCATTTTTTGCAAAACCTCATCCGGAACCGGAATCAGCCTGCGATGCCGATCTTCCCATAACAGGTCATAATTCAGGTTCCATTCCGGAGCCCAGTACCTGGCTTGCGGGACGGTAGTCTCCTCCCATATTTTTTTTAAGCTGGCGCGCGCCTCAGCCGGCCATTCTGAATTAATCTCATTTTTCCATTCAGATGGAACTTCAGCATTTTCCCAGGAAATCACATTCTCCATGAGCGGGAAATCGATGTAAAAAAAACTTACCATTTGGTCAATGGATATTTCGATATTCGCCTCTGATGCTGTTTGGCTACAGGTTTTAACAAGTTCCATTTCCGATTGTATGGAATCGATCACCTCCAGGATCCGTTCTGCTGCATGCGCCCTGATGATTTCCTTCATTTCCGTAAAGGCATCCTTTTCTGCAATGCTTTTATCTTTAACCAGGGCAACCGCATTTTTAACATGCAGCTTTTGCGTCTCCATGATCTCGCGGAAATCTTCGAGGTTTTCAATGCCGGAAACAGCCTCAAAAAGTGCTTTTTCAGTGAGGTACGAATTTTTGTACATAGGGTTGTTTTCGTACTTTTTCACCCTCGACCTGTAATATTCGATGTAATCAATGTGCCGTTGTTCCATAGCTTTATTTTGAAACTCCACCTAAGGTAATGGAATTTCAGACAAGATGGATAAAATTATAACCTTTTCGTCGTCTGTCACGGATGTCTCCATAATTGTTACCTTTGCCGCTTAATCATCTCACCAATAAACAAATTACCTTGAAATTTACAGAATTTGGCTTTGAACCTGCCCTTATGGAGGGTATTGAATCCATGGGGTTTGATACTGCAACACCCGTCCAGGAACAGGCAATACCCCTGATCCTTGAAGGAAAGGATATCATTGCTTCCGCACAGACGGGAACCGGAAAAACCGCTGCCTTCCTGCTTCCGATCATCCACAAGATCATGAGTTCCGAACGGCGGGATCGTATCCATGCCCTTGTGATCGAGCCCACACGTGAACTCGCCATGCAGATCGACCAGCACATGGAAGGTCTTTCCTATTCTACCCAGGTCAGTTCAATTGCGGTCTATGGAGGGACAGACGGGGCTGCATTTGTCCGGGAAAAACGGGCACTTGAAGAAGGCGTTGACCTGGTGGTCTGTACACCCGGACGAATGATGGCCCATATAAACCAGGGCTATGTAAATTTCGAAGGATTGCACTACCTGATCCTTGACGAGGCCGACCGGATGCTGGATATGGGTTTCTATCCCGATATCATGAAGATCATCTCCTCCCTGCCAGCCAGGCGCCAGACCCTGCTCTTTGCTGCAACCATGCCGGATGAGATCAGGAAGCTTGCTCAACAGGTCTTGAAGGACCCGTCAACCATCAGCATCGCGATTTCGAAACCGGCAGAAAAGATCCTGCAGCTTGCCTACGTGGTGAACAATGCCCAGAAGATCCCCCTGCTCGAGTATATCCTGAAACCCATAACGGATAAGTCCGTACTGATCTTTTGCTCAACCAAAAGCAGCACCAAGCAACTCAGCCGCGAACTCAGTAAATTGGGGATGAACGTAGGCGAGATCCATTCGGAACTTGAGCAGCAGCAGCGGGAAAAGATCCTTCAGTCCTTTAAAAACAGGCAGCTGAATATTCTCGTTGCCACGGATATCATCTCCCGCGGCATCGATGTGGAAAACATCGACCTGGTGATCAACTTCGATGTGCCCCATGACGGCGAAGATTATATCCACCGTATAGGGCGTACGGCCAGGGCCGCAGCGTCAGGTGTAGCCATCACCTTCATCAACTCAAGGGAACAGAATAAATTCGCCGCCATCGAACGGATCCTTGAAAAACCTGTTCACAAATCCCAGGTGCCGGCACATCTTGGAACCATCCAGGAATCCAAACCGGTTAAATCCTCACAGCATAGGTCAGGAAGAGATTCTTCGAGACCCCGGAAAAGGTCCTGACGGAAGAATATCCTGATAACAAGTCATACGTCATATGTCATAAGTCGTGTGTCGCATATCGCATGTCGTGTGTCGTGTGTCGTGTGTCGTATGTCGTATGTCGTATGTCGTATGACTTCTATGATCTATCCTCAGTCTTCTGTCCCCTGACCTCAATATTCCACATCCAGCATCCAGCATCTTTTTGCTCACCAATTGCTAAGGTTTGACCGAAATTTTGTAATTTTTCACAAGGATCAGCGTTATTTAACCGTGGAACAAAAGAAAACCCTTGTTCTCGGTGCGAGCCTGAAGCCGCACCGGTTTGCTTATAAGGCAGTCATCAAGCTGATACGGAATAATATTCCTGTCGTTGCCGTTGGAATGCGCGAGGGTGCAATCGGGGAGGTGAAGATCGAAAAACCGTTTCCGGAAGTTCACGGGATTCATACAATCACCCTCTATGTTGGTCCAAAGAATCAGCAGTTTTATCTCGATTATATTCTGAAGGTCAACCCGGTGCGGGTGATCTTTAATCCCGGAACGGAAAATCCTGAAATGGAAAAACTCCTGGCCGATAAAGGGATTGAAGTCGTTCGCAGATGCATGCTCGTGATGTTGTCGAAAGGAGAGTTTTAATCATTGGCAGATAAAGATAAATTCATAATTTTACAGTCGAATTGAATTCTCCCATGAGACGAATATTTATCTTTCTTTTCATCCTTACCGCACTTCATTCGACGGCCCAGTTCAACGTGACCGTTACTCCGTCTGATATCATGGTCTGCTTTGGGGGAACTGCACAATTTACTGCAACCATCCAGGACACGGCTTCGAGCACCTATTCCTATAACTGGCTTTTTAAAGGTTCTTATATTTCAGGAATTGATACCCTCAACTCCTATCTTGCGTTTCTCAACATCAGCGAACTTGATACCGGATATTACCAGTGCATAGCCCGTGATATTAATAACCCAGCCAAGCTTGCGATCAGCGATTCGGTTCACCTCGGGATGCATGGACAGCTGCACATCGATACCCTCTACAGGTTCAATCCGCTGGCCTGCCCGCGGCCTGATCCCTGCAAAGGCCAGATGAAGGTGCTGGTTTCGGGCGGAAATCCTCCTTATACCTACGAATGGGGCAGCGGACATTCGCAGGATACGATCGGCTATAATCTCTGTAAAGGAACACACCTGCTGACGGTTACCGACACACTCAATGCCCATTGTATTTCGAGGGAATATACCATCGATGTGTTGAAACTCCCGCCGATTGCCTTCACTAAATCGCCCAAAGACACGGTTTACCTGAGTAACCCGTTCCTTACGGTTGCCTTTCCTGATACATCCGAGAAAAACCTGACGAACTGGAGTTGGGATTTTGATGACAAAAGTCCGGTTGTGCCAAACGTCAATCCTTACCAGCATGCCTACTCGGCAACCGGAAGATATTATGTCAAGCTGAACTTCACCGACCTGAACGGGTGTGATTCAACGATCACCGATACGATCGATGTCAGGCTCATCCGGCTCTTTATCCCGAATGTGATTACACCGGGCAGGGGCGATGACAACAGTGCCCTGAATATCCGGGCGTCCGATACAACCGGTACCAAGCCTGTCGGTCAGAATCTTGACCTTTCTGAGATCTTTCTTTCGAACGAGATGGTTATCTTCAACCGGCAGGGACGCAGGGTCTATGAAAGGGCCAATTACAACAGCGGCGACTGGGATGGAAATAACCTTGCAGAAGGTGTTTATTATTACATCTTCAGTGTTCACGGGGAAAATGGCGATGAAGTTTACAGGGGGTCGATCACGATCCTACGCTAGCAATACCTTCAGGTAAAATCCCGGACTCATCAGCAGGTCGCGTACATCCTGGTCGGTGTACATTTTAATCAGCATTTCCTTGAGATCCCTGCTTCTTCCTGCTTTCTTCACGACGAGATCAAACAACCCCGGAACGGAAACCAGTTTCTGAACGGCACGGCTTGTCCGGAGTTCCCTGCCAAGCCTGTGACGGATCCTTTCATCATATTTTTTCAGGAAGGTCGCAGAGAAATCATTGTTTTTAAATGCTTCAGCGATGATCTTCCCGGCGATCTCCCCGCTCACCATGGCATTCCCGATCCCCTCACCGGAAAAGGGATCGATCAGTGAAGCCGCATCACCTGCCAGGAGAAAACCTTCCCCGGAAATGGCTTTTGGGTCGGGACCAAGTGTAAGTCCGTGCGCTTCAATTTTCGATACCATTTCTGCGCCTTCAAACCGTTTCGATAAAACCGGATGCGAACGGATCACTTCCGTAAACCTGGCTGCCAGCGAATCCTGGCCGGCTTTCAGCTTGCGGTACATGATTCCCAGTCCTGCATTCACTAGGCCATCTTCCATCGGAAAGATCCAGAAATAGCCCGGAAGCAGCTCTTTCAGAAAATGGAGTTCAATAAAATGTTCCGGATGCAGATCCCTGACGCCCCTGAAATAGGCCCTGGCACCAAGGCAGTACCGCTCATGGTTCAGGCTATGCCCGGCCAGTATCCTGCCAACCACGGAATGAGTTCCGTCAGCGCCGGCAACCATCCTGCAACGGATCTCCCCTTTTTCGCTTTTGATGATAAAAGATTCATGATCTTTCGAAATCTCACGCACAGGGAAATTTTCAATGATTCCGGCGTTTGTTCGTTCCCTGACCTTCTTTTGCAGGTAATCATCAAATACTTCACGGCGGCAGATGTATCCCGGGGCCGGCTTTGTATCGTCCTTTTCCAAAGGAAAGGGAAGGTCCAGCATCTTTCCGCCGGGAGCGATAAAGCGGATCCCGCGGGAAGGAGTCTTCGGGAATATTTTCAGGAAATCCGGGTAACAATCCCCGGGAAGCCTCTTCAGTACATTCATCACCGTACCGCTCAGCGCATCCCCGCAGATCTTCGCTGCGGGGAGGGATGCTTTATCAACCAACGCGACCTTCAGTCCCGAATCTGCCAGTGTCAGCGCCGTTGTGCACCCCGCCGGCCCTGCGCCAATGATGACAAGGTCGAAGGAAGGGATGGGGGAGGGGGTGGACATGTCAGATGTATTGAATTGTTAGTCCGGTTATTTTTTGTTTTTTTTATGAAGCCGGTACATGATGCTGAGGTTCCCGGAATATTCCTTTGACTTTAATTGATCTCTGCCGGTAAGCCAGCCGCCGGCACTATAAGATCCTTCTTCGTACACAGGGGTCAGATCGAAATCCATCTGGAATTTTAAAGCGATATTCAGATAGTCTGTGATGTTGTACTTTCCCCCGATATCGAAATATGCGCCCAGCTGAAAATTCGTTTTTGTTTCCTCAACCTCAGAAAAAACCTTTCCGGTTGTACTGTAAAAATAATTGAGATATAAACCGCCGCCAAAAACAAATCCAAGTTTCTTTCCAAAGAATAGATCAACACCGACGGGCATTTTTAAGTTTTCCAGGTATCCCTGGTTATTTCCCTTCATTTGAAGCAGAAGCCCGCTGTTGATGAACAGAATAGTATGGTTTGGATTAAATGAAGCCAGAATACCGGCTTTAAAATTGTTGTCGGCATCTGATCCGAATAAATCACTGATTTCCATTGCTGTTGTCTTCCCAAACCCGAATTCGCCGCCAATTTCGAAATTCTGAGCCGGACCAGGATGCGTTGTCAGAAAAAGGATGAATGCAAAAATGATTTTTTTCATAAAAAATAATTGTTGCTGACGTACGGCAGCTAAGGCTTGTGCATGAGATCAGGATTCCGTAAGCAGTCCGGAAAACCGGAGCATTGGCCTTAGCCGCTCGTAAGTGCCAGTTATTTTTGAATTATCATTTTCTTTATACTTCCAGTTTTTTCTGTCTTTATGTGTAGGAAGTACATTCCATTAACTAACTCTGGATAATTTTCCTGAATTGTTGAATTTGAAGATTTAAACGTATCTAATAATTTCCCGTTAGACGACAATAAATCTATTGTAGAAATGACTGGATGATTACTTGAAATTTTTACGAAAAAGGAGCCATCATTTGGGTTTGGATAAATTAATGCATTTATATTGGATGCACTCTGGTTTTCATTCACACTTGTTGGAACATCTCCTGGCAGACTAAAAACCTTAGTGCCATTATTGACTCCATTGGCAAAATAACAATAGAGTTTTAGTTTTGCTCCCTCTTCCGTGTTATAAATACTCGCATTGTCAAAGTTAGAAGGCCAATAATATACATCTGCTTTTGGCTCATTTAGTAAAACAGTACCATCCTCCCTTATAACTTGAATTTGGTGAAAGCCATATCCTGAACTATCACAAGCATAGGTAATAAGATATTCTATCGTAGTGGAATCATGATCAAACAAGGATGTTGAAATATTAGAAATGTAATAAACTATTGAGGAAGGATAAGGGTTAGGAGGCAGATATATTGTCTTATAAATAGTTCCATTAAGATTATAAAGTGTGAACTCTGCAATTGAGTAAGCATCATTAAAATCCTGAGAGTATTTTGTAACCGTATTGCTCAGTTTTACTGTCCTTAAAAAAGGTACTAAGGAATGAAAATCCAAGGAAATTTGAGAGTATCCTTCGACGGATATCAATATTGTAAATATAATAACTAGTTTTCTCATATTTTTCGGTTTATAATGTAATTGGCACAAACGCCTTGCCGGCAACCGCCTCAACGTTTGAACCTTCAAAAAGCAACTTTGCGTAAGCATTGTTGCGATTAGCGGCATGTTAGCCCCAGTTATTTGTCTTTTAATCTTCTTAATGGATCGTTGTAATCATCAATTAGAATTGATAAAGGTTCTGCACCTTTGAAAATAACTTCAGAATCATAACCATGATCTGACGTAAGATTAGTAGCTTTCAAGGTTTCTTTTAATGCTTTCATGCCCACTTTTCTTTTCCATCCTGTAAAACCAATTTGAAGAACCTTACACCATTTCTCTTTTCCTTTAATACCTAAAAAACCTTTTGGGGTTTTAAGTTGACAAACATCAATAAAACCACCATGTGGATTTGATAGTTTGACGTTATATTTTTTTAATATGTGATCAAAATCAGCAAAAGTGACTGAATAAAACCTTTTATTGAACTTTCTAGTATTCCTTTCTAAATAATCAATAACAAACCTAACTTCTGCATCCTCTTGTTCCTTAAATTTTTGGAAGCGATCATATGTTTCATCTAATTCATTAGCAGCAACCTTTACTGCTAGGGTTTCAATTCTTTCCTTCCTGTTTTTATCAATAAATTGAAGGTTGTGTTTTTGCAAATGATAAATTAGAATTAAAAACGCAGTTCTTTTATTACCATCGTGAAATGCATGATTCTTTATTAATCCATAGAATAGAGTGCCACAAATTTCAATTGGTGTCGAATATTTATCGACACCTCCAAAACCAGTGAACTGTCTCCCCAGAGCGGATCCAAGCAATGTTTCGCTTTTTAAACCATAAACAAGACTTGCCTCTTCATCTGAAAAATAATCTGTTATTAAATAATGAGCTCTTAGTACTTCATCATATCCAATATATCCTTCTTTATTAAAAGCATCATAATTTTTTATGAATTGCCTTGTTCGATTATAATCATCAAGCAATAGTGGATGTATATTATTCATTTAGTTAGTTATAGGTTTTTAATTTCTTAAAATAATTGGTGCTAACGCCCCGCTTGCAACCGTAGCAACGTCGCGCCTTTGCTAAACATTAATAATGTTGGTTTTGTTGCGGTTGCAAGCTCGTTAGCGGTTCGTGCTTTATCTTTTCGTCGTTATTCTAATAAATTATGGATAAATTTATAAATGTAAATATCAGTGAAATAATCCCACAAATTCCACCTACTAATGAAATACCAAATATCCACCATCTATTTTCAATTTGCCATTGTAAAAATCTATTTTCTTTAACCAATTTAGATAATTCCAGTTGTTTTTTTCTTCACTTTCTTTACTTTCTTTCTGTTCATCTTCCAATAGTTTAACAAATCCAATAAATTTATCTATTTCTCTTGAATTGCCAGAAAGAATATCTTTAGACGAATTTTCAACGGAATGATATTCTATTAATTTATATTCAACTAATTTTTTATAATTATACTCATTGTAAAGTGAATTTATATATTTGGTCGAAATTCTATCTAAAATATCTACTTCTAATTTATATTCTTTACTTTTTTTAATTTCATTTAAAAGTTCATCTAAATTTTTTGCTTCTTCTAATGTCAGTTTCTGATTTTCCATAATTCAGACATTTTAAGTTTATCTAAGATTAGATTACTTTCTGATAAGGATTTTTATACAATTAATTCCATAGTACTTAAAGAATATTGTATCATTGCTTCTGCTAAATGATGGAATTCTTTAAAATTGACATTTCCATACATCTCACAGATATCATCATAATTCTGATTTATAATATCAGCCCCTCTTCGTACTGAAGGAATTAGAAAATTAGGATCCTTGTTAAGCCTTTCATTTATTACCATTGCATAAGATGTTTGTGCTAAAATAAGGGCATCATTAAAGTCGATTTCTTCTTGAGTTATAAATTTGCCATATAATTCTTTAAACCTATTTAATAGTTCTTCTTTTTTAGCCTCGAATGTATTTTGAGTTTTAAATGATTGTGCAATAGGTACTCCTGCCATACCTAATATAAATGAGCCTAATACAGCTATTACTATCAAGACTCCTATTATAGTAAATATTACCATTTGTGGTTAATTATGTCTTATTATTTGATACAACTTCAAGTAACGGCTTCAAATATTCAGCATATTCTCTTGATATTTCAAGGAAAGTATCTTCAAGACTTATTTGATATAAATGAAGATTCATCATGACCATTGAAGCATTTGCTGAGATAGTATGATTAATAGGTTCCTTATATTGTCTTACAATTTCTTCAAGTTTATCACCTTTATCATATTCTCCTTTAACATAATAACTATGTTTAAATCTCTTTATAAGTAAGGAAAATGTATGTTCTGAGAAAGAATAAATTGCCTTTTCATCAAGATTATTTTCTCTAATCAGTATTTTATCATTAGAAATTTTTAATTCTA
Source organism: Bacteroidota bacterium (assembly GCA_026391805.1). Lineage (GTDB taxonomy): Bacteria > Bacteroidota > Bacteroidia > Bacteroidales > FEN-979 > FEN-979. Next base: position 263,362 of record JAPLDJ010000010.1, read on the forward strand.
ATAACATCATTGTTTTATGGACATCTTCTGCTGTCCTTTCTTGTTCATGGTTCATTTTTATTGGATGTGAGTTTTTTAAAAATTGAAATTCGTCTCTTTTTTCAGCATGCCCGCTAACGGTTGTGTAAATTAATTGGGGTTATTTTTAAACTTGTGCGTTCTAAAGTTGAAGTTACCGGATTAGTATAGATGTATAACCGGTAGCGGTTATCCATCTTCACCCAAAAATACTAAATAATCCGGCTATCCGGCTTGACGGCCGGCATAAATTTCCCTTCTGACTTCTGTCTCTGACAGGAAGTGCCTGAAAAGTTATCCGGAAGGCAAAACATTTACCACAGAGGCCAAATCATTTGCATCAGAAGGCAAAACAATTACCACAGAGGCCAAATCATTTGCATCAGAAGGGGAAACAATTACCACAGAGGCTAAATCATTTGCATCTGAAGGCAAGACAATTACCACAGAGGCCAAATCATTTGCGACAGAAGGCAAATTTTTTTATCCGGAAGGCTGAAAACAATGAACAGTGAACAGTGAACAGTAAAAAGCGAACAGCATCCAGCATCCAGCATCAACCAATTCACTACTTTTGCACAAACCTTATGCAATGACGAAAAAGGAGCGCTACAAATTCCTGATCGACTATTTCCTGGAACACCGGCCAAAGGCGGAAACAGAGCTTGTTTACATGACACCTTATGAACTTGCTGTGGCAACTATCCTGTCGGCGCAGTGTACCGACAAAAGGGTCAACATGATCACGCCGGCATTCTTTAAGAAGTTCCCGGATGCCGGTTCCCTTGCAAAGGCAAAGCAGGAGAAGGTTTTTGAACTGATAAGAAGTTGTTCCTATCCAAACAACAAGGCAAAGAACCTGATCGGGATGGCAAACTCGCTGATGAAGGATTTCTCCGGTGTCCTCCCATCAGACATTGAACAGATGATGACCATTCCCGGTATCGGGAGAAAAACTGCAAATGTGCTGGCTGCGGTGATCTTTAACAAGCCGGCTATGGCGGTGGATACACATGTTTTCAGGGTGGCTGCGCGGATCGGGCTGGCTACCAATTCAAAAACACCGTTTCAAACTGAAATGCAGCTGGTCAAAAACCTGCCGGAACATCTTATACCGCTGGCCCACCACTGGCTGATCCTGCACGGGCGGTACATCTGCATGGCGCGCAAACCGAAGTGTTCCGAATGCGGACTGACCATCGTTTGCAAATATTATTCACAGCTTTCCAGGACCTGAATTTGTTAATAACTCATGCCCGTTAGTGCGGGTGCGACAGGGCATTTTTTTTACCTTTGAAGCATTAACAAACACACCTGAATCTTCACCCCTTCTCCTTCAGGAGAAGGGGACGGGGGTTGAGGTGCAAATTGAAAATTTTATGGCAGCACTTAAAGTCGGAGACAGGGCCCCGGCCTTTGAATCGGTTGATCAGGATGGGCATCCTGTCGCACTGAAAGATTTTATGGGGAAAAAGCTGATCCTCTATTTCTACCCGAAAGATGATACGCCGGGATGCACGGCCGAGGCCTGCAACCTGCGCGACAACTACGAACTTCTGCTAAAAAAAGGATATAAAATTTTGGGTGTAAGTGCCGACAGCGACATATCACACAAAAAATTTATTTCAAAATACGTATTACCTTTTCCACTTATACCCGATAAAGCAAAAAATATCCTGAAAGCATACGGTGCCTGGGGGATGAAAAAGCTTTACGGAAAGGAGTATGAAGGGATCATCCGCACCACGTACGTGATATCTGAGAAAGGAATTATCGAGAAGGTGTTTACAAAGGTGGATACGAAGAACCACACGGAACAGATCCTGGCTGAAGACTGAAGACTGCCGGCTGCCGACTGAGGACTGAGGACTGAGGTCGGAAGTCGGAAGATGGAGGATGGAGGATGGAGGATGGAGGATGGAGAATGGAATATTTCTGTGAAATCTGTGATAATTTATATAAGGTCAGAAAAGAATAATCTGTGAATAATCTGTGAAAATCCGTGTAAATCTGTGGTGAAGAAAAATGTTTCACGAAGATCCACGAAGCCTGCCTGCCGGCAGGCAGGAAGACACGAAGGTCACGAAGTAAATGATAAATTGTAAATATCAATCAACATGGCAAAAGAAGAAGACAACAACAAGGAGAAAATGAAGGCGCTGCAGCTGACGCTGGATAAGCTTGAAAAGACCTATGGCAAAGGCACCGTCATGAAGCTGGGGGACAATCCGATCGAGCAGGTGGACGTTATCTCAACCGGTTCAATTGCGCTGAATGCTGCCCTCGGCATCGGGGGATTGCCCAAAGGAAGGGTGGTGGAAATTTACGGGCCGGAATCTTCTGGGAAGACCACCCTCGCCATTCATGCCATTGCCGAAGCACAGAAAACAGGCGGGATTGCCGCATTCATCGATGCCGAACATGCGTTCGACCGTTTTTATGCCCAGAAGCTGGGCGTGGATGTGGAGAACCTGCTGGTGTCGCAGCCCGACAACGGGGAGCAGGCGCTCGAGATCGTCGAGAACCTCATCCGTTCGGGAGCTATCGATATCATCGTGATCGACTCAGTTGCCGCACTCACACCCAAGAGCGAAATCGAAGGGGAGATGGGCGATTCAAAAATGGGTCTCCAGGCCCGGCTGATGTCGCAGGCGCTGCGGAAGCTGACCTCGACCATCTCAAAAACAGCTACTTGTTGCATCTTTATTAACCAGTTGCGTGAAAAGATCGGGATCATGTTCGGGAACCCGGAAACGACCACAGGCGGGAATGCACTTAAATTCTACTCTTCCATCCGGCTGGATATCCGTAAGGTGAATCAGCTGAAAGAGGCCGAAGAGATCATCGGCAACAGGGTGAAGGTGAAGGTGGTCAAGAACAAACTTGCGCCGCCGTTCCGGAAAGCCGAATTCGATATCATCTATGGCGAGGGAATCTCAAGGATCCTTGAGATCATCGACCTTGCCGTTGAACATAACATCATCAAAAAGAGCGGTTCCTGGTTTTCCTATGGTGAAACCAAACTCGGACAGGGCAGGGATGCCGTTAAAAAGCTGTTGCAGGACAACCCCGAACTGGCTGATGAGCTTGAAGTAAAGATCATGGAGGTATTAAAGAATGCCAGGAATTAGGATTTATTTATTCATCCTTTCCCTGTTTGCTTCGGCTGTTTTTTTCTCCTCCTGCGGGGGTGAAAAGAAAGCGGAAGAAAAGACAAAAACCGGGCAGGACACACTGACGCTGCTGATCAGGGAACTGGATCAGAAGATCGCCGATCATCCTTCTGATCCCGACCTTTATCAGCAGCGTTCAAAATATCTGCTGATCGATCACCAGGAACAGAAAGCTTTCAACGATATCACCAAGGCTATTTCACTGGCGCCCAACAAGCCTGCCCTTTACATTGTCCTCTCGGATGTTTACCTGGGCATGGGCAAGCCTGATAACTGCAACGAGGCCTTGCTGAAAGCCATCTCGTTTGATCCGAAAAACATGGCGGCGCTTGTCCGTCTCGCAAAGCTCAGCCTGATCATCAAGGATTATAAATCGACCTTTGAATACATAAAAAAGGCGCTCGAAATCGAACCGGATAATCCCCAGGTTTACTTTACCAGGGCGCTCGCATTGCTTGAAAAAGGCGATACCGTTAAGGCGGTGGAAGACCTGAAAAGAACCGTCGACGCGGCTCCTGAATTTTATGACGCCTACATCGAACTGGGAGAACTCTATTCGATGCGGAAAGACCCGATCGGCGCAGATTACCTGAGAAGTGCCCTCCGGTTGCGCCCGGACAGCAAGGAAGCGCTTTACATGCTGGGTATGTTTTACCAGGAGACAGGCGTTTATGAAAAAGCCATTGCCACTTATGAAGCCCTTGCAAAGATTGATACGACCTTCAGGGATGCTCCTTACAATGTTGGATACATTTACCTTGTCTACCTTGGCGATTATAAAAAGGCAGCAGATTTCTTTACCGAATCGCTGAAAAGGGATCCGGGTTATGTGGAAGCCCTGTATAACCGGGGATATGCGTATGAGCTGTCAGGCGATTTTGATAAAGCCTATACGGATTACAAGCATGTTCTTACCCTGAAAACCAACTACGAGAAAGCCATCACCGGGCTGAACCGGATTGACAAGGCCAGGAAAAAATGACATGTTTCCCTTATCCTCTCCGGTGGCTGTTTCTGAAAATAATTTCACGCAAAGGCCGCAAAGAAATATCGCAGAGATCGCAAAGGCTGTGTGAATATGAAATTACACTCTGCGCCCTTTGCGTTTTCCTTTGCGTTCTTTGCGAGAAACATTTAAAGCATCTCAAGTAAATCCTGTAATTCGCCTTTTTCCCCTTCTTTGAACAGGATGTAATGCAATGCGGCATGTGCATTCACCAGGCGGTAGCCAAACCGGGTCTCAAACAACCGTTTGCATTCATAAACGGCAAATTCCATCGATGCTTTCCGGGGTTTCTGGTACAGCAGCACAAAGTCTTTCAGGTCCTGGTAAAGATCGGTGAAATTCTCCGCCAGGCTGGCTTTTACAGGATCCGTATGTGATTTTTCGTGATGATCGATGAAATAATAAACATCGTCATCACCCAATTTCAGATGCAGCATATTGAACACCGATTCCCACTCTTCTTCCGTTACGAAATGTTCCGCAGCTTCCTCGTCGTTCACAGGGATGTCGGGAAGGAGCGAAGCTTTGATGTAGATCAGCGGGCAGATTTTCTGCAGGAATAAAAGGATGTTCAGCCGGTCGTACCCTTCCGCCTTTTCCAGGAACAGACAGTATTCATTCGCAACCGTCAGGAGTTCAAGAACAGTTTTTGAATATACCGGGTCTTTCGTGATCGCATTCTCATTCTTTTCCATGGGTTCGGAGTTTAATTCTGAAGCGTTTCAGCCTGCGGTGAAGTTACGGTAAAATCCGGAAGTGTTAATCTGGCATCCTGCTGAAACCGGAATTGAATCCAGTCTACACCACCCGGGACCGTGGGATAATAATAACAGGAGACCTGCAGCAGCGGGAAGATAAGGTTGTCGTTCCGGATCACGACCCCGAGGCCAAATCCGGTATAAAAGGCCCGGTGGTACAGGATCTCCCTGTCGGGCGCTATGAATCCACCCTTGGCCAGCAGCGAAAAAGCAAACTTAAATCCGTAGAAATACATGGGAGGATTCATGACGAGTGACATTGTGACGGCCAGCGATTTTTTTCCGTAAAAGACCGAATCGTATTTTACCTGGTTGATGTTCAGATCCTGGTTGAGGTTCGTATAATCTCCATTATTGCTCCGGGAATTAAAACCATAACGGTAATCGGCAAAAAGATATCCCCTGAATTTGAATTTCTGATTGGGGGTCATGAGCAAAGGGGTGATATAATTCGCGCTGATCTTAAGAACCCCGTCTTCAAAAGAGTTCTTGTTAAGGTATCCGCCCGTTACGATCCTTCCCGACAGGTATCCGAGTCCGTTTATAAAATCACCGGTCGAAAGATCAATGCTGCCGTATAACCGGTCATAGAAGTCACTTAATTCCGGCCCTGCGGTCAGCTTGATGAGGTAGCCGTAAGGGATGTTTTCTGTCCGGCCCAGTTGCAATACGTAATCACTGAGGTAGGTCGCGTTCACTGACCAGGCAAGGCCTGTAAACAGCCGTGTGACATTGTAGTAGTACCTGTTGGTGTCGATGGTGACAGGCGGGCGTGCAGTAAATGTTCTCTTGAAAAAGGATTCAAGGATCACAAACCGCGTCGGGATATGTGCATTTTTTATGTTGATCGCATGACCGCCCCACAGGCCGATATCATGCGCATAACTTTCCTTTGCCATGTTCAGAATCTCCTGGTTGCCGGAAGATCCGGAACTGACCAGTTTGGAGTAGACGAAACCGGCCCCGCCTGCCCACCGGGTTTTAATGGAATAGAACTCCCGGTTGCAACTTATCCCTACCGATTCGTTGCCGGTATTGTCCGTCAGGTAATTTACACTTGTATTGATAAAGGTTCCGGCAATGTTGTTGTATGTGTAGGATATCCCGTCGAACCGGAAGAAAGGAGCCCGGTTCACTTCAAATGAGGCATTGGTCGATATCCGGTCGCCAAGGCCGAGGAAATTTCCGTCATAAACCCGGATGCTGGCCTTCCTGGTGCTGGCAGAAATAAGATCGAACCCGATCGACCATACATCTTTGGTGACAACCGTGATATCAACGGAATCACTGCCCGGCGAAGTCAGCGTAACATAGGTGCGCACTTTGTCGATAAATGGCATTTCACGCAGGTTCCGCTCATTGTCTGCCAGCAGGAACGGGTCCACCTGCTGCCCTTCCTTGAAAAAAAGAGTGTTCCGGATCACAAAACTGCTGGTCTTTATATGCGCGGCATTCAATGCACTCCCGATCCCGGTCTTTGCGTCCTGTAGAGTATCCAGCGTGCTGGTTCCGAAGGGATCCAGGGTGACGACCCGGATGCTCCTGATCACCATACCCCTGTATGCTTCAAAGGGAGATTCACTCTTTATCCGGGCGGCTGGTTCTGGCAGGGGTTGCTCTTCCGGTGGCCTGAAGGCGAGCCCGTAAAGAAGCTGACCAAACCTTTTTCGCGAGAATTTATGATAGATCGAATCGTAGAAGGCCCGGCATTGCTGCTCGCGGATCACATCCGCTTCCCCGAATTGAACAGGATGGATGACAAAGAACGTATCTTTTTTAATCTTGTGTGTTTTCCCTTCATAAAGGAACCTGCTTCCTTTTTTTACAAAGATGGTATCTCCGCACGATGAACCCGGCGGGCTGCTGCTGTTTATCTGACCGGCGCAAGGGGTAATGACGATCGTCAGGATATAGAGTAAGATTATAATCCTAGCATTGCTGCATTCAGGCAGTTCTGAGATCCGGATCTGCTCAGCGTGCTTCATCTACTGCAGTTTCATCGAGGCAATGATGTTGGTGATTTTTTCTGACAGGATCGCCTCGGTTGTTTCGTAATTCTCTTTAGCCGGAAGAAGTTCCTTCACGCTGAAATAGAACTTAATCTTCGGTTCGGTACCCGAAGGCCGGACGCTGATCCTTGAACCGTCTTCAAGAAGGAACTGCAGTACGTTTGATTTCGGGAGTCTGATCGGCGTTTCAGTACAGGAATTCAGCTCTTTTTCAATGAGGGTGAGATAATCCCGGATCAGAACAACCCTTGAGTCATTGATCGTAACCGGTGGGGACTGGCGGTAGTCCACCATCATTTTTTGGATCTCTTCCGCGCCTGATTTGCCTTTTTTCGTGACGGAGATCAGCTGTTCCTTGTAAAATGCGAACTCCTGGTAAATGCGGATCAGCAGGTCGAACAGCGATTTTCCCTGGTCAGCCATCCAGGCCGACGCTTCAGCCAGCAGGGCACAGGCACTGACGGCATCCTTATCCCTGACAAAATCCCCGATCAGGTATCCGAAGCTTTCCTCACCTCCAAGGATGTAGGTTAGTTTTCCCTCATTTTTCCGGATGACATCGGCAATGAATTTAAAACCGGTCAGGCATTCGAAATAACCGACGTTGAATTTTCCGGCAATGTCTTTCAGGAGTTCGGTGGTAACGATGGTTGAAACGATGTACTCATTTCCTGTCAGCATGTTTTTTTCTTTCCATCGGTTCAGGATATAATAGAAAAGAATGGAGGCCGTCTGGTTGCCATTCAGGAGAATGAATTCGTTTTTGTGGTTTTTTACGGCGATACCGACGCGATCGGCATCAGGATCGGTGGCCATCACGAGGTCGGCATCGATCTCGCGGGCTTTTGCGATGGCAAGGTTCAGCGCATCCTGCTCTTCGGGGTTGGGAGACCGTACGGTCGGGAAATTCCCGTCGGCGATCATCTGTTCATCAATGGTAGTGATATTCGTGAATCCATACCTGCGAAGGATCTCCGGAACCAGGGTCCGGCCGCAACCATGCAATGGCGTATAAACAATCTTCAGCAGGTTTTGCCGTGCAATGGCTTCAGGCGATAAGGAGAGTTTCAGGACTTGGTCAAGGTAAGCCGAATCGATCTCCTTCCCGATGCTGATGATGTTGTCCTGATTCCCGTTCCATTTAACGTCTCCGATACTGGTGATCTTCTGAACTTCAGCGATCACATTTACATCATGCGGGGCGATCATCTGGGCGCCATCGTCCCAGTATGCCTTGTAACCGTTATATTCTTTGGGATTGTGCGAAGCCGTTAACATGACGCCGGTCTGGCAATGCAGTTGGCGGATGGCAAAAGAGAGCTCCGGTGTCGGACGAAGTTCATCAAAGAGATAAACCTTGAACCCGTTTGCCGAAAGTACCTCTGCAACGATCCGGGCGAACTCCCGGCTGTTGTTCCTGCTGTCGAACGATACGGCTGCTTTAACATCGGGAAGACCCGAAAACATTTTCAATACATAGTTGGCAAGGCCCTGGGTTGCCATTCCAACGGTATACTTGTTCATCCTGTTGGTTCCGGCCCCCATGATGCCCCTCAGTCCCCCGGTGCCGAATTCCAGGTCACGGTAAAATGAATCGGTCAGTTCAACCGGGTTGTTATTCATCATCTCCCGCACCTGGGATTTGGTCGCCTCATCAAAATTCCCATCCAGCCAGGACTGTGCATGTTTCTGTACAATAGGATCTATCATTAATTATAAATTATGAGTTATGAATTATGAGTTTAATGATTGGTGACATATAAGGAATGACGCATGACGTATGACTTATGACGTATGCCCCATACCCCTTATCATATTACTTTATAAACTTTATGAACTTTAAAAACTTTACAAACTCTTCAAATTCCGAATGCATACCTTCAAACTATCCCGCCAGTAGGGAATTTCGATCCCAAACCGTTCCCTGATCTTTGTTTTATTGAAAACGCTGTAAGGCGGACGGGCTGCTGGTGTCGGATAATCTATCGTACCGACCGGCTGGATTTTGCAATCAATGCCGCCAATATCGATGATCGCTTTTGCAAAATCGTACCAGCTGACCGCCCCCTCATTAGCATAATTGAAGATCTCCATTTTTTCTGAATCGGATAACCGGGGAATAAGCTCTATCAGTGTCTTCGCCAGGTCACCGGCATAGGTAGGCCCTCCGATCTGGTCGTACACAACCCTGAGGTTACCCAGTTCGATCCCTTTGGCAAGGATCGTCTTCACAAAGTTGTGACCGTATTCAGAGTACAGCCAGGATGTCCGGATTATGATACCGCTGACGTTATGCCTGAGGATCTCCCGCTCTCCTTCATATTTGCTTTTTGCATATGCGGATGCGGGGTTGCAGGGATCATCTTCCGAATAAGGCATGTAGCTTTTTCCGTCAAAAACATAATCGGTCGAAATATGGATCAGCTTTATCCCTTGCCCTGAACAGATCCATGCCAATTTGCCGGGAACTTCCGCATTGACATTCATCGCAAGTGCTGAATCCTCTTCGGCCTTATCGACGGCAGTATATGCTGCACAATTGATCAGGATGCCAGGCATCAACCCGGTAACATATGCCACCGTTTTTACAGGATCAGTCAGATCCAGGTCATTGATATCAATAAAGGTGAATGCATGATCCGGGTAATTCACTGCGCATTTCCGCAGGGATCTTCCCAGTTGTCCGTCACCGCCTGTTACGAGGATCTTCATCTTTTCAGTTGTTTGTCATAAGTCATAAGACATAAGTCATACGTCATAAGTTGTGTGTGTTTCGTGCTTCGTGTTTCGTGTAGCGTACGTCTTATCTCTTATCTCTTATGTCTTATTTCGTATGTCTTCAATTTTTTTACAAATTTATCAAATATCCAGCTTCGTCTGGATGGCTTTTACCTCTTTCTGGAGTTTTTTGACCGTTTGTACCAGCCGGTAGGTCTCATCTTCGAAGTTCTCGGGAAGGTCGGAGGAGATGAAGTTGACGAACTGCCAGATCTCGCGGATGTCATTCACTGTAATGGAATAAGGGTCATAGGCCGTATTCAGGGAATGAAGGATCAGTTTTCCTTCGGATCTGATCTTGTTCTCAACCACCTTAAAGACAACGCCCTCTTCGGTGGTGAGAATTATGCAGGCATCCCGGTCGCGGATAGCGTTCCAGTCCTGGATAAAAACCCCCGTCACCCAGGCGCCGTTGGGAATGGGGAGCATGGAATCGCCGCTGACCTGGAAGGTTCTGTATTTTTTTTGTCTTGAAAGAAAAGGCAGACGGAAGGTCGGAAGGATACTGATGTATTCCGGGTCGGCAAAGCCGGTTTTGTAACCTGCCTTGGCTTTTTCGGCGACAAGTTCGATGTTTTCGTTGTTGTCGGGCCCTACCGTGGTGGAAAGAACCCTGAGGTTGCTGCCCCTGATGAAGACATCATAGCCTTTTTCCAGCTGCCGGAGCTGGCTTTCGGGCAGCTTCGCCAGATCCACCTTCACCAGGGTGTCGATCGCGATCCTGTAGTAATTTGAAAAGCTGATCAGGGCATCCATGCCCGGTTCGGCAACGGCATTTTCATAACCGCTGAGGGTTGAACGCTTCATGCCCAGGGCCACCGCAACATCATCCTGAGTCCTTCCCGTCCTTTTCCTGAAAAATTTTATGTTGGAACTGAAAAACATTTTGTAAAGTTTTAAAAAATGATTATATTGTAGTCAGAAGATTGATTAAAAACTCGTCAAAGGTAAAACAAAAAGCGAAAAATGAAAAGCGAAAAGCGAATTTTTTTTTCACGGAGATATTACTTTTCGGGAATTGGTGGATTAAGGGGAAAAAAGATATGGAAACATACAATGTGAATAATTTTAACCAGGGAATCCGCTCCAGGACGAAAGCGTTTGCCATCGGCATTTATAAAGTGCTGACAAAGGTCCGGATAAATGATCTGACGAGGATTCCGGTCAAGCAGTTAATGAAAAGTGCTGCATCAGTTAATGCTAATTTCAGTTCCGCAACACGGGGAAGATCCGATCCAGAGTTCTACTCAAAAATCTGCATAGTTACAGAAGAATGTGATGAATGTCTGGTATGGATCGACTTTTTGGTTGATGCTGAGATCATCAAACAGGATGATATCTTGCTGCTTAGGACAGAAGCAGAAGAATTAATCCGGATATTTTCCTCCATAAAAAAGAAATACCAGCAGAAGCTTGGCAAGTGATTTCGCTTTTCGCTTTTTCGCTTTTCGCTTTTTAATATGCTAACTGCCAACCGAAATATCGTCCACCTCGACCTCGATACCTTCTTCGTGTCGGTTGAACGCCTGCAGAATCCTGCGTTGCAGGGCAAGCCGGTGATCATCGGGGGAATGTCAGACCGGGGCGTGGTGGCCAGCTGCAGCTATGAGGCCCGCCGTTTCGGTGTCAGCTCGGCCATGCCCATGAAGATGGCCCGGATGATGTGCCGGGATGCCGTCTTCATCCGGGGCGATATGGAGCTTTATACCCGCTATTCGCACCTGGTCACCGACATCATCGCCGAACGGGCACCGCTGTACGAAAAAGCGTCGGTGGATGAGCATTACATCGATGTGACCGGCATGGACCGCTTCTTCGGGCTGCTGAAATGGACCCATGAACTGCGGACAAGGATCATTCAGAATACCGGACTGCCGATCTCGTTCGGGCTGTCGGTGAACAAGACCGTATCGAAGATCGCTACCGGTGAAGCCAAGCCGAACGGCGAACTGCAGGTGCTGCAGGAGCGGGTGAGGCCGTTCCTGTCGCCCCTCTCCATCCGGAAGATTCCCGGGATAGGGGAGAAGACCTACCCGCTGCTCCGTTCCATGGGCGTCGCCACCATCGAAACCCTGAGCAACATCCCGCGGGAGATGATGGAACGGGTGATGGGAAAGAACGGCATCGTCCTGTGGGAACGGGCCAACGGCATCGATACTACCCCCGTCAGGCCCTATTCGGAGAGCAAATCCGTCAGCACCGAAACTACCTTCGAACAGGATACGACCGACATCATACGAATGAAAGAACTGCTGGTGAAGATGGTCGAGAAGATCGCTTTTGAACTACGCGAACAGCAAAAGCTTACCGCCTGCGTGACCGTCAAGATCCGCTATTCCAATTTCGACACCCATACCATCCAGCAGCAGGTCCCTTACACGGCGTTCGACCATGTGCTCATTCCCGTCGTGAAGGAGCTGTTCGACAAGCTCTACCAGCGCCGCATGCTGATCCGGCTGATCGGGGTACGGTTCAGCAAGCTGGTCCCCGGAAACCAGCAGATCGACCTCTTCGAGGATTCGGTGGAGATGATCAACCTCTACCAGGCCATGGACCGGATCCGGCACAAGTACGGGCAGAAGGCGGTACGAAGGGCGGTAGCGGTGAAGACAAATAGCGAAATAGCGAAAAGCGAAATGGCGAAATAAAAAAGGCAACTGGCAATAGGCATTAGGCAATAGGGTAGACAGATTGTCTGTGACTTAATCTGTGTAAATCCCTGCCTGCCGGCAGGCAGGTGTGTGAATCTGTGGTGAAAAGAATATAATTATCGCATCTTAAAACTTAAAAAATTACAACGGAAACCGTATTACCTTTTCATGAAATGACGATTAAGATGAAAAAACAGTATGGAAGAAGCAGTTCAATTGTACGAAGAAATTATTTCCCAGATTTATTTTATCCGGGGAAGGAAGGTGATGCTGGACAGTGACCTGGCGAGGATCTATGGTGTTAAAACAAAGGTTCTGAACCAGGCTGTAAAACGAAATGCAGATCGTTTTCCGGTTGATTTTATGTTTCAGTTAACGCAGGGTGAACTTTCAAACTTGATGTCACAAATTGTGACTTCAAGTTGGGGAGGACGGAGAAAATTGCCTTTTGTATTTACAGAACATGGTGCTTTAATGCTGGCCAGCATATTGAACAGTCCTTCAGCTGTCGCTGCAGGTATATATGTGGTCAGAGCATTCGTGAAATTGAGGGAGATACTGTCAATGCATCATGAATTATCAGAAAGAATAACTGATCTTGAACGACGGACATTTGAAAAATTGGATGAACATTCCGATCAATTATTAATGGTATTCCAGGCATTAAGGGAATTAGTTTCTCCAAAACAGGAACCAAGGGAGCCGGTTGGCTTTAAAATTGGTAAATCGTAATTCGTAATTCGTAATTGATTACAGCATGTTCCTCAACTGTCACTCATATTACTCTCTCCGCTACGGCACGCTTTCCATTGAGAAACTCGTGGAAACGGCGAAGGCATGCGGCATCGGCACTCTGGCGCTGACCGATATCAACAACTCCACCGGGATCATGGATTTTGTAAAGAGTTGTAAAGAGAACGGCATCAAACCGGTGGCCGGGATCGAATTCCGCAACGGGGATGAATTGCTCTACATCGGCCTGGCGAAAAACAACGCCGGCTTCCGTGAACTAAACGACTTCCTGAGTCACCACACCATCCGCAACCTGCCGTTGCCGGAGCTTGCACCGGAGTTCGGGAATGTAGTGACGATTTATCCCTTACAAAATAGCGAAATAGCGAAATGGCGAAATGGCGAAATAAAAAAGGCGAAAAGAGAAAAGCGAAGTAGCGAAAATTCATCAACTCGCCAGTTCACCAGTTCACCAGTTCACCAGTTCTTTGGTGTCTCTCCCTCCATGCTCCGTACGCTCGCCACCATCAACAACGCCTCCCTCCTGGAAAACGCCGTCATCCTCTTCCCCGTGACCCATACCGATGAAAAGGAATACGATCTTCATTGCAACCTGCGGGCGGTCGATCACAACATCCTGCTCAGCCGTCTCCGGCCGGAACAGGTCGCCGGTCCGGGTGAGAAAATGGTTACGGAAGAAAAGGTAAAAGAGATCTACAAAGATTATCCTCAATTGATAAAGAATACGGAAAAACTGCTCGGTGAATGCTCGATCGGCTTTGATTTCTCTTCCTGCAAGAATAAAAAGACCTTTACGGGGAATCCGTATGACGACCGGATCCTCCTGGAGAAGCTGGCGTACGACGGGCTGGAATACCGGTACGGAAAATCCGACCGTGAAGCCATAAAACGGATCCGTCATGAACTCGGAATCATCGATAAAATGGGGTTTTCCTCCTATTTCCTGATCACCTGGGACATCATCCGGTATTCCATGTCGCGCGGATTCTACCATGTGGGGCGTGGCAGCGGGGCCAACAGCATCGTGGCCTATTGCCTGAGGATCACCGATGTCGATCCCATCGAGCTGGACCTCTATTTTGAACGGTTCATCAATCCCAAGCGGACGTCCCCTCCCGATTTCGACATCGATTATTCCTGGAAGGAACGCGACGAGGTGCTCGATTACATCTTTAAAAGGTACGGACACAAGCATACCGCCCTGCTCGGCGCCATGTCGACCTTCAAGGGCAATTCGATCTACCGGGAGCTGGGCAAGGTTCACGGTCTTCCGAAGGGGGAGATGGACGATTTTCTGAAATATCCTGAAAACGAGAACCACAGGAATGGGATCATCAAAAAGATCAGCGACCTCGGCGCCATGCTGGTCGATTTTCCGAACATCCGCAGCATCCATGCCGGCGGCGTCCTGATCTCGGACGAGCCGATCACCTGCTACACGGCGCTGGACATGCCTCCGAAAGGCTTCCCCACCACGCAGTGGGACATGTATGTGGCCGAGGAGATCGGGTTTGAGAAGCTTGACATCCTGAGCCAGCGCGGCATCGGTCACATCCGGGAAACGGCGGAGATCATCCTGAAGAACCGGTCCGAAGCAGTGGATGTTCACCGCGTGCAGGAGTTCAAGAAGGATGAAAACGTGAAGCAGCTGCTCAGGACAGGGGAGACCATCGGCTGTTTTTACGTGGAGAGTCCTGCCATGCGCGGACTGCTGAAAAAGCTGCGGTGCGACAATTACCGCAGCCTGGTGGCGGCCAGTTCGATCATCCGCCCGGGCGTGGCACGCTCGGGCATGATGCGCGAATACATCCTCCGTTTCCATCGCCCGGGAGGATTCAAATACCTGCACCCCATCATGGAAGAGCAGTTGAAGGAGACCTACGGGGTGATGGTGTACCAGGAGGATGTGCTGAAGATCTGCCACCACTTTGCCGGTCTCGACCTGGCCGATTCCGACGTGCTGCGCCGCGCCATGAGCGGGAAATTCCGGTCGAAGAAGGAGCTGGAACGGATCGTGAACAAATTTTTTGAAAACTGCAAAAGCTATGGCTATCCCGATGAGGTCACGAAAGAGGTGTGGCGGCAGATCGAATCGTTTGCGGGCTATTCCTTTTCCAAGGCCCATTCCGCCTCGTATGCAGTGGAAAGCTACCAGAGCCTTTTCCTGAAATCCCATTACCCGCTGGAGTTCATGGTGGGCGTGATCAACAATTTCGGCGGGTTCTACAGCTCCTGGGTTTATTTTAACGAAGCCCGCAACTGCGGCGCCGTACTGCATCTTCCCTGCGTCAACCGCGGCGATTACAAGACCAGCATCAGCGGAAAGGACGTTTTCGTCGGGTTCATCCATGTGGCCAACCTGGAGAATCCCGTGGGGAAGATGATCGGCGCAGAGCGCAAAGCGCACGGCGTTTATCTTTCACTGGACGACTTCGTCCTTCGCACGCACATCACCCTCGAGCAGCTCATCATCCTGATCCGGATCGGCGCCTTCCGCTTTACCGGGAAGACCAAGGCCCAGCTTCTCTGGGAAGCCCACCTGCTGCTGGGCAAAAACGCCGAACTTTCAAAATCCGCCTTCCGACCTCCGACATCGGACATCGCCCATCACCCATCACCCATCGAAAATTCAATCGTAAATCGTAAATCCGAAATCGTAAATTCTCCCGTCAATCCCGTCCTCTTTTACACACCCCCTAAAGAATACACGCTTCCTTCCCTTGAGCAAAGCTCCGTTGAAGATGTTTACGATGAAGTGGAGCTGCTCGGTTTCCCGGTGAAGCACACCTATTTTGACCTCCTCGAAACCTCATTCCGGGGCGAGATCATGGCAAAGGCGATGATGGACCGCATGGGAAAAAATGTGAGGATGCTCGGCCAGCTTGTGACGATCAAATATGTGAGAACGGTGAAGAAGGAGTGGATGCATTTCGGGACCTTCACCGACATCACCGGGCATTTCTTCGATACCGTCCATTTTCCCGATTCGGTCAGAAAGTATCCCTTTCGCGGCGACGGGATTTACCTTGTTCTTGGAAAGATCGTGGAAGAATTCGGGTTCCCCAGCCTGGAAGTTCATAAGATGGCGAAGATGCCGATGAGGAAGGATCCAAGGGCGGGGTGAAAGTGAGGTCGGAGGTCTGAGATCGGAGGTCGGAAGATGGAAGATGGAAGATGGTGGATAGAGGATAGAATAAATCTGTGTAATCCCTGCCTGCCGGCAGGCAGGTGTGAAATCTGTGGTTGAAATTTTATTCCACGAAATTCCACGAAAAAGACACGAAAAACACGAAAAAATCGTAATTCGTAATTTACTTCACCCCAATCATCATGGATGATCCCTGCGGCGTGTCTTTTCTGCGGATGTATTTAAGTCCGGCTTCCTGCATCCACGATTTGATCTCCTTTTCCGTATAGGTGTCGCCTTTTAGTGTACCGGCCAGCATGTTGATGGCAAAGATGGCTCCGACAGCCGGATCAGTCCGGTCATCGTTCATGATATGATCCAGGATTACCAACTGTCCTCCGGGATTCAAAGCCTCAGAGCATTTATGCACAAGGCTCCGGTTTTCTTCAGGGGAATTGATATGAATAATGGCAGAGGCGAAAACCAGGTCGTAGTCGTACCCGAACTTGTCTGTCAGGTAATCACCGGCAACGGTTTTTACCATATTCTCAAATCCTTCCCGGGCAATGTATTTTTTTGTGATCTCAATGACATTGGGGAGATCGAAGATCGTCCCCCGGATCACAGGATTTTCCCGGATGAATTCAAATGTAAATGCGCCCGAACCACCGCCAAGATCCAGCGATGTTTTGACCTGTGAGAGGTCGAGAACGGCAGCTATTTCTTTCGATTGCTGGATGGCCCTGGCATGCATGGCGGCAATAAAGGACTCAACCCAGTTATCTTCCCGTCCTCCGATCGGTTTTTGCATGGCTACTGAGGTTCCTGCCTTTACTGCATCCGTCAGGGTGCTCCAGGTTCTCCATAACTGTACGATATGCGAGAGGCCGCCCATAAATCCCGGCTGTCCCTGGATTAAATAGCGGGTTGAAAAATCGGTGTTTGAGAAAAGAGTTCCCGATTTCTTCAGGAGCCCGATCGGAACAAGGGCGTTCATCAGCCGGTCGGTGGCCCTTTCATCGGCGCTGATGGCAAAGGCAACCGCCTGTGAATTGAGCGGTCCGTCCTTCAGCAGGGTGAAAATGTTCAGTTCATGGGCCGTCAGTATGATCCTGCTGATGCGGAATGAATTTACCATCTCCAGAAAATCACCGGGCGAATTGATCTCTTTCATCTTTTTATCATTTAATTGCGTCAATTTTATGGGAATAGAATTCTATCTGCAGATCAATAAAGGCCTGGGGAAATTCACGGAATCCTTCCCGTGCCGAATTTGATGTGAAGTTCCTCGCCCCGGCCTGGATCACCTGGACCCCGTCCACCTCGATCATCTCCTGTTCAAGATTGGCAGGCCTCACCAGTACAATGTGCCCAGGCTGATCCGGCGTTTCTCCGTGGTAGATCCCAATCACAAGATGGCCTTCGTTGGCAAGACGCTGTGCGTCGACATCGCGCCATTTCCCTTCCCATCCGTTTTTCTTTCCCTTCTCCCTCATCCATTTGTATTGTGCGTTAACAAGCAATTCTCCCTTGATGCACTCATCCGGACCCGGAAACCTGACTTTCAGTTTTTTACAGACTGCAGCAACAAATTCTGCCGCATGGCCGTACCTCATTGATGCAGAGTCATTCAGCCCGGTCGTTGCACCTGATTGCCAGTTGATGGCATTTCCCCTCAGCCAAAGGTGTTCCACATCCAGGTGGTTGTAATACAGGAGCAATTGCGTTCCTTTTGCTGTTATCCCCTGTGAAAAGGCAGGAAGGCCAGGACAAGTGACGGACAGAAGCAGGAATGTAAAAATTGACCTGTTTAATTTCATGGATCAAGAATGAATGAGTAAAATTAACAATTTTAACTATATTTGTCCTTGAAGGCGAAAATGATTTGCGCCTGTACAAGATTGTCTAATCTTTAAAACTGAACGTATGAACAATGCTATCATCCTTATTGTAATCGGTGGCCTGATATTGATTTTCTTTTCCGGTGTCAGGATCATCCGTCCGACGCACCGCGGGCTTGTTGAACGGCTCGGGAAATACAACCGTTTTTCCATGCCTGGTTTTCACTGGATCGTTCCGGTCATTGAAAAAATGTACCAGGTGAATGTGACGGAAAAGATGATCAATGCCGAACCCCAGGAGATCATCACCAACGACAACCTGAACGCCAAAGTGGATGCGCAGGTCTATTTCAAGATCAAATCCGACGAAGACAGTGTGAAATTCTCCCAGTACAACGTGAACAGCATCGAATACCAGATCGTGAACCTGGCACGTACCACGCTGCGTAACATCATCGGAACGCTGACGCTGAAATCAGCGAACAGCGAGCGTGGCAGGATCAACAAAGATCTTCATACAACGCTGCTTTCCGAGACAAGCCACTGGGGCATCGAGATCATCCGCACAGAATTAAAGGAAATCGAGCCGCCGAAAGACGTCCAGGAAACGATGAACAAGATCGTGAAGGCAGAGAATGAAAAGATCGCCGCCATCGATTTTGCCACCGCTACAGAAACCAGGGCTGACGGTGAAAAGCGTGCTGAGATCCGTAAAGCCGAAGGATTCAAGCAGGGCGCCATCCTGCGTGCAGAAGGCGAGGCCCAGGCGATTCAGCTCGTGAACGAAGCAGCAGAGAAATTTTTCGTCGGCAATGCACAAATGCTGCGGAGGATACAGGCCCTTGAAACATCCTTAAAGGATAACGCAAAATTCATTGTCCCGACCGGCTCTGATCTTGTGAACGTGCTGAGTGAAATGGGTGGCATAATCCCCATCAGGCCGAAAGAAACTCCGCCTGCAGCAGTTAAAGAATAGAAGCTGACTCTCAAAAGTTGGTTTCTCGCAGAGAACGCAAAGAGTAAATATCAGGAATTAAACCTTTGCGAATTTTGCGTTTCATCTTTGCGGCCTTTGCGAGAAACATTTTCCGGTTTTTGAGACAACCTCAGTGTTTTGACTTGATGTCCTGGATATCCTTTGTATGCTGGGATTTCAGGTTCTTTAGTTCGGTTTCCAGCTTTTCGTGGGCGGATTTATTTTCGCTGACCATGGTCTCATAGATGGTTTTCTGCAGATCATGGTCTTTTACGATATTATCCATCAGATCTTCAAGTTCCAGGGCAAGCTGGCGCTGCCGTTCTTCGGTCCGTTCTTCTTTTGCAGACAGGTTGGCAGCATGCTCATGAAATTCCAGCGACAGTGATTGTGCTTTCTTGTCGAAATGCTCCTTCAGAAGAATCGCTTCCTGTTTTAGCGCGTCGCTCAGCTTCTGATTCTCTTCACTCACCTCGCGCATCTTTGCGGCCCATTTGGTTCTGAAATAGATGACCAGAACAAACAGCACCAGGTAAAGGATGGCAACAATGATCACAGAAAGAAAAAGTGAATGTTGAGAGGTGCTTGCCTTTTTTTCGAACTTTGCCTCTAGGTTATCGATCTCCGAAATAGTTTTTCGGAGAGAATCATTGGTAACCGCAACCATTTTCTCATTCGCGGCAATTAATTTGGTAAGGCTGTCGATGATTGCAACCTGTTTTGTGACAAGTTTCTTTGCCTCAAATCCGTTTTTTTTGGCTGCATCGATACCCTCCGAGATCTTTTTCTTCTCGGCCTGGAAGTCTTGTTTAGAGAGGTAATCGGCGTTTTGCGCCATGGAAGCGACAGATATAACGATCGCTGCCAGAAGGGTAAAGTATCTGTTCATAGCATGATTGGTTTATGCTATAAAGATAATACATAAAAAAAGGGAAGTCAATATCGCGATACGTTTTAGTATCCAAAAAGATCGGTAAGGCTGATCCGGATGATGGTTCCGAATTTTGCAAGGGCCGTGAAATCGATCTCGGATTCCTTCCCAAGGACGAGATAGGTCTTTGCTTTCCCGGTTAATATGCTTTGTCCGAATGCGGTTATATCGTTCAGTGTCATCCCGGTGACCCGATCATGAATCTCTTTACGGATATCCCGGTTCAGCCCGAGTTTTTCAGCATTCAGAAAATTCCACAGCACATTCATTCGCCGGAGCCTCTCCGTGCTGATCCTGTTCAGAAGGGCATCTTTGGAGATCATAAAGGTGATCTCCGATTCGGGAACAGCATTGAAAAGTTCGTCAAAAGCATCGAAGGCTTCTATAACCTTATCGCTTTGCGTGGCAATATAGCCCATGTTCAGGTATGATCTTCCCAGGTCAGCCGGCTCCTGGTAGCGGGATGTTGCCGTATAGGCCAGCGCCCGTTTCTCGCGAAGCTCCTGGAAAACGATATTGCCTCCGAAATAGGTGTTGAAAAGCGCCGTTCCCGGTGCCAGGGCGGTATCGTATTTCCCGCCCTTAATGATGGTCTGGAGTTTCGCCTGCCTTGCATCATAAGGAGCAAAGATGACCGTGTTTGCAACGGTCTCCTTTTCCCGGAAGAAGGTTTTATCCGGTACCGGCCTGAGCGGTGATGGTACGCAATGATATCTGTCGAGAAGGCCGGTGAGGCTTTCCGGCGTTTCATTCCCGTAATACAACACCGTATGCTCGATGTTCCTGAGGTCATGGATCTTCGCAACAAGCTGTTCTGCCGTCAGCATCCTGAGCTCATCTTCCTTCAGCATATTCTTGTAAGGAGAATCATGGCCGTAAGTGCCGTAACTTACAAGTGCGTTAAATACTTCGTTCTGGTTTGCTTTTGCATCGGCCCTTGATTTCAGGGTGTTGGCGACCCGGTTGCTGAGGGCATCCCTGTCAGGCTGAGCATCTACCAGCATCTCCTCAAGAAGAGCGAGCGCTTTGCTGAAATTTTCACTCAGTCCGGTGAGGGAGATCTTTGATTCATCATCGTTGGAGTTGACACTGAATGTGCAGGCCAGCCGGTAGAACTCCTGCTTTAGCTGGTCGGCTGTATGCAATGAGGTTCCAAGGTAGGGGAGGTAGCCCATGGCGAAATTCATCACCTTGTCATGATTCTTCCCCATCCTGTAATAATAGGTCAGCGTAAAGGTCTCATTCTCCGTATTCTCTTTATACAGGATCCTGCCCGATCCTTCAGGCTGAATAATTTTAAGATCCCTGGAATAATCAAGAAACTCGGGTTTAACATCCGGAACCTTATGTTCCCTTATTTTCTTCAGGAATGAAGATTCCTCGTCGCGGTTGATGTGGATCGGGGTGATCGGAGGTTTGTCCACCTTCAGTACATCGTCAGGAGCTCCCTGCCGTTTCATTACGACAACGTAGTTTTCCTGCATATGCTTGTTCCAGCATCCACCCGGGGAATTCCCCTTTCTTAACAAGCTCAACCTGACTGAGCAAAAGTTCTTTCAGCTCTTCCAGCGTCTGATCTGATTTCGGACGTCCGTTGAGAACGATCATCCCGTAATCGGCAAGCTGGTTGTCGTAGGCTGAAGCGTTCAGCACCTTCTGTGATTGGTTCAGATTCAGATCGATCAGGCCCGCATGGCCGTTCGATAGGATCATCCCGATCATGGTCAGCATCAGCGATTCCTCCTGGCTGGCCCTGATGTCAAACCCGAAGCCGATCCGGATATTATCGGCTTCCAGGCCGGTCACTTCCCGGTAAACCGGTTCCGGAAGCGGTTTCCATGAGTCGTAGCGAAGATCGGAGACTGTTCCCGGTTTCAGTTTTCCGAAATGACGGTCAATGATTGCAATGGTCTCTTCAGGATCCAGATCCCCCGACATGACGACGGCCATGTTGTTGGGTACGTAATATTTTTCAAAGAACGCCCGGATGTTCTTCATCGACGGGTTTTTCAGGTGCTTTGCTTCACCGAGGGTCGTCTGTGTCCCATACGGATGATTGGGAAACAAAAGCGCCATCAGGGCTTCATTTACCTTGCGGTTATCGCTGGTCAGCGACATGTTCTTCTCCTCATACACTGTCTCCAGCTCTGTATGAAAGAGGCGCAGAACAGGATTGGAGAACCGGTCGGCTTCGATCATGGCCCAGTTTCCGACCTGGTTCGCAGGGATGTTTTCCATGAAAATGGTGTAATCGTTGGATGTCCCGGCATTGGATCCCTGCGACCCGATGGCATCCATCAGCTTGTCGTACTCGTTGGGTATCGCCAGCAGGGACGCCTGGTAAGAGATCCTGTCGATCTCCGTATAGATGTCTGCCCGCTTTTTCTCATCTTCTTCGTTCCTGTACAACTCAAAAAGCGCCCCGATCTGCTCAATCAGCTCTTTTTCCTTATCCCAGTCAATGGTCCCGAAGCGCTCCGTCCCTTTGAACATCATGTGCTCGAAATAGTGTGCCAGCCCGGTCGTTTCAGGCGGATCCATCTTGCTGCCCGTGCGGACGGCAAGATAGGTCTGGATCCGAGGCGCGTCAGCATGATGAGACAGAAAAACCTTCAGCCCGTTTTCAAGCATGTAAATCCTCGTCCCCAGCGGATCTCCTTCAATTATTTCGTAGATATAGCGGTTTTGTTCTGTCATTTTTCAGGGTAATATGTCTTATGTCTTACGTCGTACGTCGTTTGGCGTTTGTCGTTTGTCGTTTGTCGTTTGTCGTTTGTCGTTTGTCGTTTGGCGTTTGTCGTTTGGCGTTTGGCGTTTGGCGTTTGGCGTATGTCGCGCAAAGGTACGCAGGTTAACCGGATAAAACAGAGTGAGGTTATTCACCGGAATGTAAGAAAGATTTCTTGCGAGTCTCTTGACATATTCGGATTTATTTCATATCTTGCAGCTTGTTACTGCATTGAAGTCGAACCAAAAACCTATTCCATGAAAACAAAACTTTATGCTTGTACTGGCATGCTTATCATGCTGTTATTATCGCTGAACCTGTGGGCTCAGGATCTGCAGGACAATACCTCGATCCCTTTTATGCCTGCAAATTCGCTGCTGTATGGAGGCGATGTTATCATCGATAACCAGCCGACCCAGGACCAGAGCGACGTCTGCCTTTCCGTTGCATTCAACGGCTGGCTGTATGCCGCCTACATTGCCGTTGACGGTTCCTATAACGCCTGGAAAGTATGGATTTCCAAGGATGACGGTGCGACATGGCAGTTGCTGATCGACAACCCGATCGCCACAAACTGGTATACCAGGGCGCTTGACCTGGTTGTATGCGGAACGACCGTTTCCGACCTGGTCGTCTATGTTCCGAGGATCTATCAGAATGATGTCTCCGAGACCAGTATGTTAAGGGTTACAAAACACAATGGAAATACGGGATCACAGGTTTCAACACCCTATGATTGCAGCGTCAGCACGACGACACCAACGACACAGAAATTCCTTGACGTTGCCATTGCCAGCGATTACCGCAATCCTGCATACGGCGCATCTCCATACAGCATCGGTGTGCTATATTCAAAGGCACAATCGTCAATGGATACCATTGCAATTGTTACCTCATCTGATGGCGGCGTAACATTTGATGCCAGAGCGGATGTCATGGTAACATATAATTATTCGCGCAATGTTTCCCTTGCATACGGAAGGTGCCCGTTTAACAGCAATGGACGGTATTTTGCCGTATGGGAAGAACGTTCGAGCGTGGTGTCTGATATGGGAATGATCTACACAGCCCATTCCGATCCCTATTTTAGTTCCGCTTTTACATCTCTTTACAGGCTGGATGATCTTCTTTCGCACACTGCAGGTTTTTGCAGGAATCCCAGCATATCATGCCAGTTTAACGATATCGACAATGGCAACGGACATCTTACCGAGGTCGTCCTTTTCGACCGTGCCTATGATGGAAATACCTCAACAATGAATGTTGTAGGGGTCTATAACAAGGATGCTCCCGCTGCGGATACCTGGTCAATATTCGGCATAGATGCAGGCTTTACCCACAACGACATCCAGCCCGACCTGAACTTTGACCCGGGCTTCAATAACTTCCTTGCAACCTATTGCAACCAGACGGACCAGAAATTACGGTATCTTGTTCAGGGGCAGGAAATGCCCGATGCCTATAACTGGGGACTGATCAACGACAAGTACAATGATGCCAACAACCTGATCAATCCTTGCCCGAAAGTGGAAATTAATCCTGTATACACGCAGGTCGCTCATGTCTGGAATGGACAGTGGTTGACCGGCGGCAGGATAGCAACATTCGATGCCGAATACAGCTCGGTGGGAACGCCGCCTGCTGCAGGAACTGCATCGTTCCATTATTCCGTCTACCCGAATCCTGCAATTGATATAGTGTACTTCTCGACCGGACTCCCGCAACAGGAAACGGTTAAGATCTCCGCTTGATTTTTAGCTTCTTCAGTGTTATCTTTACGCCCCTGATGGTTATGCAGGACCATCAGGGGTTTTTATTATCAACAAAAAAAATCAAACCATGGAACACTGTCATTTTGTAACTGATTGCATGTCCGGTAGCTGTCCCCCGATGGCATTCATGCCGATGATCATCGTACCACTACTCATTATTGCCATGCACGTCATGGCCATCCGCTATGTGGCGCTCTGGTTCGTTTTCAAGAAAGCCGGTGAACAGGGCTGGGCATCCATTATCCCGGTTTACAACATCCTCATCGTGATCAGGATCGCAGGGAAGCCCTGGTGGTACATCCTGCTGCTTCTGATACCGATCGTCAATATCATCATCGGGATCATGATCCTTCACGGGCTGTCAAAAAGCTTCGGGAAAAGCGGCTGGTTTACTGTCGGATTAATTTTCCTGCGCGTGATCTTCCTGGCCATTCTTGGTTTCGGAGATGCACAGTACAGCGGTGACAAGACTCGCTATAACAGCTGATTCGCACCAGAAAGAAAATAGTTGAAATTTTTCACGCAAAGAGCGCAAAAGTAGTACGCTGAGAACGCAAAGAATTATTTGATGACACTCTTTGCGGCCTTTGCGAAACCTTCGTGTCCTTAGCGTGAAATATTGATGTTATGAAGAGAAAATATTGGACAAGTATGTCCGGCATTAAAGTTATGATATATAAATGAGTTTATGACCCATCTTTTTACTCCCCTGAAATTACGCGAAGTCGAACTGAAGAACAGGATCGCCGTTTCGCCTATGTGCCAGTATTCAAGCCACGACGGCTTTGCCAGTGAATGGCACCTGGTTCACCTCGGCAGCAGGGCAGTGGGAGGGGCCGGACTGGTAATGAGCGAGGCAACCGGTGTTTCTCCCGAAGGAAGGATCTCCATTGATGATCTCGGGATCTGGAAAGATGAGCACATCGCCGGACTGCAGAAGGTCACCCGGTTTATCCGTGAGCACAATTCCGTTCCGGGCATCCAGCTTGCCCATGCCGGTCGCAAAGCCAGCCGTTCAGCACCATGGAACGGCGACAAGGTGTTGAAAATTGAAGATGCCTGCCTGCCGGACAGGCAGGGAGGATGGAAAATGGTTGCACCGGGTGCAATCCCCTTTGCAGAAACGGATCCACCACCGGTCGCTCTGACCATGGAAGGTATAGAAAAGGTAATCCATGATTTCAGGGATGCTGCCGTCCGCGCCGATAAAGCAGGATTCCTGGTGGCGGAGATCCATGCAGCGCATGGCTATCTGATCCATGAATTTTTATCGCCGTTGTGTAATCAGCGGACCGATGATTACGGAGGATCCTTTGAAAACAGGATCCGCCTGCTCATTGAGGTTGTTGAAAATGTAAGGGCTGTTTGGCCGGAAAAGAACCCCGTTATCGTCCGCATTTCGTGTACCGATTGGGCGGAAGGTGGCTGGACCCTGGAGGAATCTGTCGCACTTGCCGGAATCCTGAAAGAAAAAGGTGTCGACCTTATCGATTGCTCTTCCGGTGGTGCTGTGCCCTGGCAAAAGATTGCGATCGGCCCGGGTTACCAGGTACCGTTTGCAGAAGAAGTCAGAAAGAGAGCGGGCATTCTTACCGGTGCCGTGGGACTTATCACTACAGCAGACCAGGCAGAATCTATTCTTGCCAATGGCCAGGCCGACCTGGTCTCTCTTGCACGTGAGTTCCTCCGCGATCCCTATTTCCCGCTGCATGCAGCTGTGCAACTTGGCGCAGACATTGACTGTCCGAACCAGTACTTGCGGGCTAAATGGAAATAGCATTTCGCTGTTCGATATTCGGATATCGCTCATCGCATATCGCATATCGCTTCTGCCGGGCATTTTGCACGCCATCCATTTTTTCTTTACCGCTGATAATCAAATAATGAAAACTGCTTTTCAGGAAGTTGCTGCGGATTACCTCAGGCTCAGTGTTACGGGTATCCGTTAGGGATATTGAATCTTTTCTTTCTTGCCGGGCATTTTGCACGCCACCCGTTTTTATTTTTCCCTTAAGAATCAAAGAAAAGGGGGTTTTTTTATGAGGGCTGCTGCGGTTTTCCGCAGGTTCAGAATTACGGGCATCCGTTATTGCAGATCCTCATTTCTGTTCTGATAGCTGAATATTAGTACATTTGGTTGATGATACAATGCGATCCGGACATGGATAGAAAGAAAAAGATAGTATCGTTGTCAATGATCATCTTCACCTTGATCTACATCCTGATCTTCCCGGCCGTATTGCTTTTTCTTTCCGGTGACTGGTTTTGGACTGAAGGATGGATCTTCAGCATCTGGTTCCTGGTGCTATGCTGGACGACAATTATATATTTGTACCGCA
Source organism: Bacteroidota bacterium (assembly GCA_026391805.1). GTDB lineage: Bacteria > Bacteroidota > Bacteroidia > Bacteroidales > FEN-979 > FEN-979. Next base: position 290,222 of record JAPLDJ010000010.1, read on the forward strand.
AGGATCCTGAACTGCTGAATGAACGGTACAAAAAGCCAGGGGAGGGTAATCAGAAATCCTGGGACAAATATGTGGTTTTCGGTCTGATGATCGGGTTTGTTTCGTGGATCGTACTGATGCCGCTGGATGCAAAACGGTTCGGATGGTCAGGATCGTTTCCTTTTTTCTTAAAACCTGTCGGTGGAGCAGGGTTGCTGTTGTCGTCCTTTTTCTTTTTCCGCTCCTATACGGATAACACCTTCCTGTCGGCATTGGTCAGGGTGCAGACAGAGCGTAAACACCGGTTGGTTACAACAGGAGTTTATGCATTTGTGCGACATCCCATGTACCTTGGCGGGATCCTGTTATTCATCGGGACACCTTTGTTATTGGGCTCTTTTGTTGGAATTGCACTTGGTTTACTGGTGACTCTTTTGCTCGCATTCAGAACAGTGGGGGAGGAGAAGATGCTGCAGGATGAATTTGAAGGTTACTCAGAGTATAAAAGAAAAGTCAAATACAGGTTTATCCCTTATATCTGGTAGATTATGATCTGGAATCAATGGTACGTCGTTCTTGATTCGAAAGAACTGAAAAGGCGCAGTCCGCTCAGGATTACACGGTTTAATGAACAGCTCGTCCTCTGGCGGGATGAAGCAGGCAAGGTTTGCTGCATCGCCGACAAATGCTGCCATCGCGGTGCTTCCCTTGCGTGCGGAAAGATCATCAAGGGGAAACTGGAGTGTCCTTTCCATGGTTTTATCTATGATAAATCAGGAACCGTAACATCCATTCCTGCCAATGGTAAGAATAACCCTGTGCCAGAGACGATGAAGGTAAAGTCATACAGGACTTCTGAAGACTATGGACTGATCTGGATATGGTATGGCGATGATGATAAAATAGAGGAGGAGCCGTTCTTTTTTAAAGAGCTGAAGGATTTTTCTTATTCAACATTCCGGGATCACTGGAATGTTCACTATTCCCGTGCCATTGAAAACCAGCTGGATGTCGTTCACCTGCCCTTTGTCCACCGGACAACCATCGGACGTGGTAATAAAACGCTGGTGAATGGGCCGGTTGTGGTAAGGGAAGATGAAATGATCACCTTTTATGTCAATAATGTGATGGATGATGGAAAAACCTTTCCGTTAAAGCCGGATGAGATCGTGGATTACCAGCGTCTTTTTCACCTGCAGTTCCATTATCCCAACATCTGGCAGAACTTTATTTCTGATAAGATAAGGGCATTTGCTGCATTTGTACCGGTGGATGAGGAGAACTGTATTGTTTACGTCCGCTATTATCAGAAGATGATTAAAATTCCTCTCCTGAAGGAACTGATGAACTGGATCGGAAAACTCTCCAATATCGTCATCCTGCGGCAGGATAAACGGATCGTGATAACCCAGATGCCAAAGAAAACCGGGATGAAGATCGGGGAACACCTGATCATGGGGGATAAGCCGATCATTGAATACCGGAAGCATCGCCAGGAACTGATCGACCGGAATCCGGCCGATAACTGATATACTGCCTCAGACTTTCTCCCCGCATTCCGGGCAGAATTTAGCGCCCGGCGTCAGTTTTGCTCCGCATTTTCCACAATTGGCGTCTTCGTTCAGTTTGGCGCCGCATTCCGGGCAGAATTTGGCATTTGCAGCCAGCGGGGCTTCACATTTCGGACAGGTAGCCTTGATGTTGGTCCTCCAGTATTCCGTGCCCAGTTTCTTGTCTTCCTCGGCCATGGCGGCATGTGCATGGATCTCTTCTACCGATCTTTCAGACTGTGCAACAGCCATTTCAACACCGAGATCAGGAGCGCAATTCTTGCACAATCCTTTTTTTGTATTCCAGCACTGCTCCCTGCAGACCCATGAATGGCAATGCGGGCACTGGATAAAAACCGGGGCCATTTCACCGAGCGCTTCCTTAAAAGCCTTGTCATGGGCATTTTTCCACGAGGCATCCTTGACTTCATCACCAACCCTGGAAAGCCCTCCAAGGAACCCCCCGAAAAGTGAACTGGCTGTTCCCAGTAACTTTGACGCCTGGCCGGCAGTATAACTGTTTGCCGTTGAACGGTATCCCGTATTGCAACATCCACAATTGAACTCAAACTGAAAAGCAACATCAGTGCTGATATCAGAATAATTGTTCCCGAATTTTATCGTCTCTGCCATGGCTTCCTTTTTATGATCCAAAAGTAACAAAAAAATGGCAGAACAGCGCTTCTTGCCATTTTACCATTTTACCATTTAATGCAAACAGTGCATGAATACAGCCCATGCAAATAAAGATTATATTTACATGATAATTTTCCGGGATGCGTTGGACGGTGCTTTTCCTTTTCCTTTTTTTTACCGGCGGCAACCTGTCCAGCCAGGTGAAGGCGCCGTTCCTGCCCAGGTACCAGGCATCGGTGAAGGGGAACATGACACTGATCGCCAACAACATGGTCTCTGCCACCGCAACCGGCAACTACAACGGAACGCTTGGGAACCACAGCGTGGTAATGGTGTATGTGGATGTTGATTCCGATACAAGCACCTTCAATTCGAGCAATGCGACCCTGGCATTGCCGTCAGGCCTGGTCTGCCCGGTGATGAAAAAGACATACCTCTACTGGGCTGCCGCCGATATGGAAGATCCTGGCAACGAACCGAACTGGGAGTTCAATAAGGTAAAACTGAAGGTCCCCGGAGATACACTTTATACCACCGTTACCGCCGACCAGGTGATCTACCAGGGCAGGCTGGAGCATTTCTATAACGATCCTTATGTCTGCGTCAAAGACATCACCGCGATGGTGGCAGGAGATCCCACCGGGACTTACTGGGTGGCGAATGTCAAGGGGAAGCAGGGCACACTGATCAGCCACGGTGGCGGGAACACGGGCTGTTCGGGAGGATGGATCATCGTGGTGGTGTATGAAAGCACCTCCCTGCCGCAAAAGAACATTGCCATCTTCGACGGTTACGTTCATGTGGCCACGGAGATGTCGCCCAACCCCTTACCTTTCTCCTTCAGTGGTTTCCAGACGGTGCCCACCGGCGACGTCAACGTGGATTTCCTGATGGGGTCGCTGGAGGGGGACTGGGACCTCACCGGTGACTATTGCGAGATACAAAAGGTGGACGCATCCTGGCTCACCATGAGTTCGCCCCTTCGGCAGACCAACAATTTCTTCCACAGCATCATCGGACTTGATGGGGCGCAATTCCTCAACCGGGTGCCCGCCAGCCAGAACACCCTTGGATTTGATGCCGATAAATTCCCGATCCCCAATACGGGCAACATGGTGATCGGCAACAGCCAGACCTCGGCTACCATTCGCATGGGAACCAACCAGGAGATCTACGGCATGTTCCTGGTGGGCCTTGCAGTGGATGTCTGGTTTCCCGAGATCCTTTCCCTGTTCACCATACCTGCCATGCCGGGCGGCACCGGGGACAGCGTGAACGCCGGCGATACGGTCACATTCCATCTCCAGGCACGTAACAACGGGAACGACGGGGCCCAGGGGCTGGTGCTTTCCACTGTGATCCCTCCCGGACTGGTTTTTCTTCAGGTCATCAACCCGCTGCCCCCGGGTGTTACTTCCGGATACAATGCTGTCACGAAAACCCTCTCTTTCAGCATTCCCGACAGCCTTGTCGAAGTGGGGGATTCTGCCTTCAGCCTGGACTACAAGGCCAGGGCCATCACCGATTGCATCCTCCTGCAGGACAGCGCCGTGCGTCATCCCACCTGCCAGGTGACCGCCAGCTACCAGGGCGTAGTGAATGCTACGCCGCAGGTGAATGTCAGCTCCACCGGGCTGACTTTATGCGGCCTGGGCAACCTGCAACCGGTTACCCTTACCATCATCCCCGGGCCGGCTTACCCGGTGGCGGTCAACGATTCCGCAACCATAATGGAAGACACCCAGGCAACCATCAACGTCCTGGCAAACGACACCGATTGCGACAACAACATCAACCCGGGGAACCTTTCCATTATCGCAGCGCCGGTTCACGGGAACGCAATGGTTGTGCTTAATACAGGAAATATAACATACACGCCGGCACTGAACTACTATGGCAAAGACACCCTGCGCTATCGGATCTGCGACTACACGAACCTTTGCGATACCGCATCCGTGTTTCTCAATGTACTCCCGGTGAACGATCCCCCGGTGGTGATGAATGAATCGTTCACGCTCTGCGAAAACAGTTCCGTTTCAGGAAATATCCTGGAAAACGATTATGATCCGGTCGAGAATACAGCCATGTCGGTAGTGGTTCCTGCCATCTCGGGACCGCTCCATGGTAACATAGTACTCGGTACCAATGGCATTTTCACCTACACCCCGTTAACGGGCTATTCCGGATCCGACCAGTTTGTTGTTTCTGTCTGCGATGGTGGATATCCCCTGCCACCCATTTGTTTCAACGACACTATCTTCATTACAGTGACTGAGCTGATCATTGCGGATGCGGGAGCGGACCAGGTTGTTTGCAATGCAACAACCATAACGCTTACCGGAAATTCACCCTTTCCCGGGACCGGAGTGTGGCAGCAGGTTTCAGGTCCCGATACCGCTATCATAACACCGACAGGGGCTTCCGCCGCAACTGCTTCAGGATTGATTCCGGGATTGTACGAATTCAGCTACACCATTACTTCAGGCGAATGCATTTCATCGGATAGTGTCAGGGTTGACAACCTTTCGCCGGCAGGTCCAGCCAATGCCGGAAGCGACCAGGAACTCTGCGTAGAATCTTCAGGTTTCGCCTCGACCACCCTGTCGGCCATCCCACCGTTGAATGGTTCAGGGCTCTGGAGCCAGGTGGCCGGTCCCGCACCGGCCGTGTTCGGGAACCCGAATGATCCTCATTCAACCGTCTCCGGACTGATCCTAGGAGAATATCTTTGCGTTTGGACAGTGACCAACGGCATCTGCCCGTCACTCTCCGACAGTGTCTTCCTCCGGGTCTCCGGTCCGGGCATGGCCGATGCAGGAGTTGACCGCCTGACCTGCGGAACTGAGCCTGTCGTCCTGGATGGATCAACCGCCGCAGGATATGCATCCCTGTTATGGAATACCACAGGGGACGGAATTTTCAGCGATGCAACGGTCCTGAACCCCTCGTACACACCGGGCAGCGGGGATATCAGCAAAGGCACAGCCGTGCTTAAACTGACTGCCGTCTCATTTTCGGTTTGCCCGCCTATTTCTGATTCAATGACACTTATCATATCAAAGCCCCCTGTTGCCGATGCGGGGCCCGATGGCGTCACCTGCACCACCATCCCGTTTACGCTTTCGGGAGCGAATGCATCATGGGCCGACAGCCTATCATGGTCCCACAACGGGAACGGCCAGCTTGCCGGGGCTTCGACACTGTTCCCTGTCTACACTCCATCTGCCGGCGAACAAGGTACGGTGACCTTCACACTGCATGTCTTTGGCACCGCCGGTTGTGCAGGTTCACAGGCAACTGACCAGATGAACCTGGAGATCTACCTGCCTGTTTCCGTCGAGGCAGGCCCGGACCAGTCAGTCGGCTACGGCACAGTCGCATCGCTGAATTCCGATGCGTCATTAGGATCCGGTGATTACAGTTATTCCTGGGAACCCCATGAAATGCTGGTGAACGGAATCATCCCCAACCCTCAGACCCTGCCACTTGACACCACCATGACCTTCATTGTGACCGTGACCGACAATCTTTCCGGTTGTTCAGGATCAGACAGCGTGCGGATCTCGGTAGTCAGAGAGCCCGTTCCTTCCGAGGAATCGTGCATCCATATCCACAATGTCATCACCCCCAACAAAGACGGAAAGAACGATACCTGGATCATTGATTGCATCGGGAATTTCCCGGAGAACAAAATGGTGATCTTCGACCGGTGGGGCGACCGTATCCGGGAGATCACCAACTATGACAATCGTTCAAATGTATGGGACGGCACCAACCAGCAGGGTGACATTGTTCCCGACGGAACCTATTATTATGTTTTGGCGATTAAAGATGGCGGAACATACACCGGGTGGGTATTTGTGCGGGGAGGCTCGCCATGAAACCACGGGTATGGATGTTACCGGTGATCTTCGCGGCGCTTCTGCCGCTTATCGCGTCTGCACAGCAGGACCCGCTGTTCACACAGTATGCTTACAACAAGCTGGCAATAAATCCGGCCTATGCAGGAAGCGCAGGCCGGTTCTCCATGGACCTCATCAGCCGGTTCCAGTGGACCGGCATCAAGGGGGCGCCGCGGACCTTCAGCTTCAACGCCCACACCCCGCTGGTCAACCCGCACATCGGCCTGGGGTTCTATGCCTACAGCGACGAGCTGGGTCCTTCGGTTGACTACGGCCTTATGGGCGCGTTCGCCTACCGCATACCGTTCCGTACGACGACCCTCTGTTTTGGGTTGCAGGGCGGATTAAAGTACATGGATATTGACTGGAGTATGCTCGATGCGGAGGACCAGGACGACCTTCTGATCACCGGCCAGGTGAAGAACCGGGCTGTACCTGACTTTGATTTCGGAATCTATTATTATGGAAGCCGCTTCTATACAGGACTCTCGGCAAAGCACCTGTTCCAGAACCAGGTGGTGGTGTCAAGCGCGGCGCCAGACGACAAGACCAGCTTCACGAAATTGCGCAGGAACTATTATCTCATTGCCGGAGGAGCAGTTCCATTAACAGAAAACCTGGAATTCATCCCGTCGCTGCTGGTGAAATACATCCGGGATGCTCCGCTGCAGGCCGACCTCAATGCAAGTTTCCTGATCGCCAATCTGCTGACGCTGGGTGTTTCTTACCGGACCGAAGAGGCTATGGGACTGATCACAGTGATCAACATCGGCAAAGGGTTCTCGGTCGGCTATTCATACGACATCTGGTTCAATGCATTGAAGTCATACAACTCAGGCTCTCATGAGATCCGGCTGGGGTACGAGTTTGACCTGTTCAACAAGGAGCGGATGCTTACGCCGAGGTTTTTCTGAGTTTCTGAAACACGAAGAGCTATGTTTAAAACGCAAAATGCGAACTGTAATATGCGAAATATTTCACATTTCGCACTTCACATTTCGCATTTGTCTAGTGATCCGCATAGAACCCATCAAAGAGGCCGCTTATACGATCCAACGACATTGGGAGGGAATTGTAAATGGATACATTATAAGATCAGTAATGGAATATTGGAGGGATTTAATTCCATCTTTCAGGCAGCCAAAAATAAAGCACGAGGTTATCAACGTTCGGATACTATAAAAGCGATTATCTATTTGCTTACTGGAAAACTCGACTTCTCGAAAATCAATCCTCATTATGTTAACCACTTAAATGACAAAGTGCCAACATTGTTGTAATTTTATTCATTTCTTCTCACAAAGAACCGATTATCTCAAATTATTAACCATAAAAAAATGCAGTATGAAAAAACTATCCTTTTTTATTGCTATGCTTCTGCTTTTCAGCGGTACATTGTTTGCCCAGGTTGGGATCAACAATGACAACAGCGCGCCGGATAATTCTGCGATGCTGGATGTAAAATCAAGCGCCAAAGGGTTATTGCCACCCCGAATGACTACCACTCAGATGTATGAAATTTCATCGCCAGCTGCAGGTTTAATGGTATACAACACTACCCTGAACTCAATCTGCTGGTTTAATGGTTCCTCGTGGGATATCGGAGCCAATCGTGACGGCAAAAATTGTGGTACGGTAACTTACGGCGGACAGACTTACACTTCAGTAATTATTGGAATACAATGCTGGATGACACAAAACCTGAACATCGGGGGTGCTATCCCTGGGGTCCAGGATCAAACGAACAACGCCATCATTGAAAAATATTGCTATAATAACAATGCGGCCAACTGCGATGTATACGGCGGGTTGTATCAATGGGCGGAGATAGTACAGTACCTGAACGGTGCAACCAATACCGCCTCCTGGAATCCTGTTCCAACGGGAAATGTGCAGGGGATCTGCCCGGACGGATGGCATTTGCCGACTGATGCGGAATGGACCATTCTTACAACCTATCTTGGCGGAGAAAGTGTTGCAGGAGGACCGATGAAGGAAGCTGGTACCGCACATTGGACATCTCCAAATACCGGTGCAACCAATTCAAGCGAATTCACGGCGCTGCCCGGTGGCTACCGCAACTCCAGTGGCACCTGCATCAATCTCGCCAGCAACGGGTACTTCTGGTCGGCGACGACGACATTCACTTCAACCGCGTATCGCAGGTATCTTTCCTCTTCCGATGCTACTGTGGTCAGGATCACCTTCCCTAAGGTTGATGGTTTCTCAGTGCGCTGCCTCCAGAATTGATTCGACAATTTGAAATTTTACTGGGCAGGCCATGCGCCTGAAGCTTATGTAAAGAAAATCGGTTTTTCTTTACACATCAGGTCGTATTTGTAAAGATTTTGTGAATTTACTTACAGATTATCTTTATCACCAGTGATGGTATTGTAAACTGTTCCTCTATTTTGACCAATGGATTCAATCCGGTGTTCCTTTAACAGATATAGAAGGTCTTTTTTGATAGTGTCTTTTGAGTATGCCGGTAATGCATTGCAGATATCGCTGAACTTGACAGGCTGGTGTATCCTGATTACTTCAATGATTTCCTTTTGCCGGGGATTTACATAACCTCCTTTATCTTTATAAACATCATACTTTTTCCCCAGGATATCAATCATCTCCTGCAGACAGTCCATAAAAAATAGTACCCATACATGGATATTCTCATCCGGAGTGGAACGATTCTTTTGCCCCATTATCAAGGCTTCATAATATTCCTTCTTGCGGCGTTCGATAATGTTTTCAAATGAAACATAAGGGATAAAGGTGTACCCTTGTTTGAGCAGAAGCAGAGTAGTCAATAACCTTGAAAGCCGCCCATTCCCATCCTGAAAGGGGTGAATGGAAAGAAATTCATAGATAAATACCGGGATGACCAGCAGGGGATGGATGTCTCCGCTGGTCAATTGTTCATTGGTCCAAATAAGCGCCTCCTGTATGCCTTTGTCAACCAGGTGCGGCTCTGTTGTATTGAAAATGACTTTGTGTTTACCATCAGGATATGAGGCTACCACTTTATTTGGAAAATTTTTGTATTTGCCCCGGTGACGAACATCCTTCTCGCAATACTTTAAAAGTATCCCATGAAATTGCTTTATATAGTTTTCCGTTAATGGTATCGATTTGAAATTTGAAAATAAAAGATCAATAGCCTCATAGTATCCTATCACCTCCTGCTCATCCCTTGATTTAAGCTTTGAGATTTTCATATTCTTCAACAGTGATTGAATTTCTTCATCGTTCATTGTGGCTCCTTCAATACGGGTAGATGATCCGATACTTTGAATTGTAGCCATTTGGCGTAATTCCTTCAAATACCTGTTTTCCTTTTTT
>JAPLDJ010000016.1 GCA_026391805.1 Bacteroidota bacterium
GATTTATTTGAATTTATAACTGATATTCTTCAACTGTTGCTCACCTCCGGGACCAATCGCCATGATGTTCTCGATCCAGATCCTGTTGTTTTTCTTGGCCCTTTTGATCTTTGTCAGCAGGTCATCCGGAATCCTGTTTCCCGGGATATTTTTTTCGATAATGCTGCCGTCTATGTCGGAAACAAATACGAACGAGGTGATTTTGTAAGTAAGGTCAAAATCGAATCCGACCGGTTTTTCGGCGGCAATGTAGCCGACGGGGATATCGCTTCTTGAAATAACGGTGCCTTCAGGATTCCTGTCGATAGAGGCATTGAAGGTCGGGATCTTCTTTAACCTGAATGTTGCAGAACCCATGGATTTTGTTTTCCCGGAAAATACTGCATTAACACTGACGATCGCTTCCTTTATGCCGTTCGGAAGGCCGGAAACGATCCATTGTTTCCCGTCAGCACGAATATTTCCGACGGATACGGAGGGCAGGATCCTTTCAGGGCTTCCGGGAACAAGGATGTCGACCGGATTGTCAACGCCGATATAGAAAACATTCATCTTCGACGGCGAGATGGTCAGGCCTGGTTTTGCAACAATGAATTCATCCTTGAAATGGAACGACATGGTATCGCCCAGCGGGTTTACAATCTTGATGATCCCTGCAAACTTCTTCAATCCTTCGCTGCTTCCCGCGAGCTTCAGATAGACAACGCCGTTTGATCCTTCCAGTGGTGTGGCATTATTATAATTTGCAGCGGTCAGTGAGTCCGAACCCAGGATGTACCTGACATTGGGTTTTGCTTTCGTATCGTAGGCCACAACAACAATTTCTGCCTGGTATTCATCACCCATAAAGACATAACCGCTTTTGGGAATGACGCGCGCGTCGATCTTGTCATATTTAAAATCTTCTGCAGAAATTGAAGAAAGCAGGTAATTGCTGACGTCGAATTCGGCATTGAAGACTTCCGCTTTGATCTTGTTCAGGATGGTTACATCGGCAACCAGGATGGTACGGTAAAAATTGTGCATCTCCCAGGATTGCTTGTTACCGTCAAGGTCATAGAAGGGGCCCTTGGTATCAAGTCCGATTTTTATAACATTCCTGAATTTCGGATCAACGAGGTCAAGCATCTTCTTTTTGTACTCTTCCATCTTAATACTCAGCTTCCGGGCTTCTCCGTCCGAACCGTCATGGGCGTTCCCGATAAAATAGGTCGTGGTCCTGTCATAATTGTCTTTCCGTTTGACATCCTTGAGCTTTATCTCCCTGGCTTCCTTCATGGTCTCCAGGCCATCACCAAGTTTAACGATATAAACCTTGATGCTGTCGATATAGTTGGTAAAATCCTTGGAAAGTTTATGAGCAACCTGGGCTTTTTCCCAATAGGGGCCGACCTTATTCGGATTTAGCTGATACTGGATCTTGAATTTTGCAATGGTGTTATCGAGTTTTTTAGAAAAATTCTCATTGGTGATTTCCATGCTTTCATTAACCACCAGAAAAGCATCCAGGATTTGTTTCGAGACGTTCAAAGCGAGCAGTCCGGTAAGGACAAGATACATCATGGCGATCATCTTCTGCCTCGGGGTCTCTTTATATCCAGCCATTTATTCTGATATTTATTATTGATTAGGAATTAAACAACTCGTTCTCAGCATTATTTGTTACCGATGTTCATCGCAGAAAGCATATTGCCGTATACCTTGTTGAGGGCTGCAATATTCTTTGAGAAGTTTTCCACTTCCTGCTTGAATTCATTGGTTTTTTCAAGCGACTCATTCAGTTTGGCCGTCAGTTTATTCATGGTCTCACTGACTTTGCCTGTAGATTCCATCTGTAGATTGGAACTCTGCAGATGAAGCTCATACAAAGAATTGAGGGCTGAGAGGTTGCTGGATATTTTCTGTAGTTGCTTGTTGTAATTATTTTCTTCCTGGACTGAGGCATGAAGGGCTTCGGATGTCTTGGACAGCAATTCAGAAGATTCATGGTATTTTTCGACAAATTTATTGGTCGTCATCGTGGCATTGATCAGGCTGTTGGAGAATTCCTTGTTCAGGGAGATCTCGTCTTTCAATGTTTCTGAAGCCTGTGCATATGCATGTGAAAGGGTACTGGCGCTTTTTGATACTGCCTGTATGTGCTGGAGGTGTTCTTCCGATACAATTACATTCTGATCGAGGGATTTTGCTGATTTCTTATAGGATTCATTCAGTACCGAAACAGAATCTGTTGCCGTTTTCATGGTATTGACAAACTGGTCGTTGGCAAGGGCTGCATTGCTGACGTCAGAAAGCTTTGAGGTGGTTTCGGTCAGGGTTCGCAAACCCAAACCGAGGCTTTCAATCAGTTCCGGCCCTATCTTCGCTTTTTCCAGCATCTTGTCCAGTTCCTGGGTGCCGCTTGCGCTTCTTTGACCATCGGGTCCGAAGACCTGATCCGTCTCATGGTAGATACCTGCAAGTTGCGGATACACAAGGCTCCAGTCAGGTTCCACGTGGGGTGGTTCAAAAGCAGAAAAGAAAAAGATGATCGATTCCGTACCGAGGCCGACGATCAGCATGTAATCGGCGCCCATGTAATGGTTGATCTTGAAAAGTGCACCGAGGATGACCACTGAAGCTCCGATACCATAAAGTTTGGCCATGAAATTCCGGTACTGTCTTGTCCTGACTAAAGCATATAAGCCCATAGTAATGATTGATTAGGATTAAGGATTAATAATGATTGTTATTTGTCGATTTAAACCTTTTATCTAGTTGTAGACGTGTGAAGCCCGGGCCGGGTTGTCATCTTTCTGCCGGCCAAGGAAAGGCTGGATGGTCCGGAATCCGATGTAGCTTTTGGCCGTATCCTGGAATTCGAACGACCGGGTTGAGACACGCAGGAAATAGGCAACGTCTTTCCATGATCCGCCGCGCACAACTTTCCGTTTCATAGCAGGAGGATCGGCATCTTTCGCGTTGTACGTATAATCCGGATTCAGGTCCCAGGTAAAATTGTAGGAGGAAGGATAATACGCTGAACGGGTCCATTCGGCTGCATTGCCGGCCATATCGTACAGGCCGAAATCATTGGGCGGATAATGGGCGCAAATAACAGTGACAGCCCCTCCGTCATCGATATAATTACCGCGCAGCGGTTTGAAATTGGCAAGGAAACAGCCCTTGTCATTCCTGGTATAGGGACCGCCCCAGGGGTAGGGGTTATTGTCATAACCTCCGCGGGCTGCCCATTCCCATTCGGCTTCGGTCGGCAACCGGAATTCACTGACGGAAGATTCGCCTTTCTTGCCATACATGTAACTGTTCTTCAGCTGGGTTCTCCAGATGCAGAAGGCATTGGCCTGCTTCCAGGTAACGCCGACAACAGGATAGTTATCGTAAGCGGGATGCCAGAAATATTTTTCGGTCTGCGGATCGTTGAACGAATAGACGTAATCATGGATCCAGCAAAGGGTATCGGGATAAACGTTGATCACTTCCTTGCGGACATACACGGAACGGTCTTTCAGACCCTGGGGACGGTTGGCCAGACCGCCTTCCTTGATGTCACCCTGCTGTGTGTAATCTTTGCGGGCTGCAGCTTTCAGATCAACGAAATAATATTCGAAATAGAGCTTCCTTGTATCAATTTCTTTCCGGCGGAAAAACCGCTCGCTTTCCGGCAGATACATCTGGGCCAGCGCATCACGGACATCCTGCTGGTCTGAATTCCAGTCCAGCCGTGTCGCCCAGTTCAGGAAGGGCGGATCAAAGGTTTCCCCGGTCTTTTTATTTTCCGAAATGAGATAAAGATCCGGCTTGACTTCACCCAGGAGCCTGCGTGCAATGGAATCCCTTACCCAGAAAACGAATTGCCTGTACTTGTTGTTCGTGATCTCAGTCTGGTCCATGTAAAACGACTGGATGGTCACTGTTTTGGGTGTATTTAACTGGGCATACGGCAGGTCTTCATCACCCACCCCCATGGTAAAGCTACCCATTGGTATATAACGCATCCCGTAAGGATCAGGCTGGAAGTATCGTTTTCGGTTTGGCACTCCTGTGAGCTCGCCGTTTCCGGAATTTCCGCAACTGGCAAGGAAAACGAGAAGAGCAAAATAAATGAGCAGTTTTTTCATTTTTCGGCCGATTAGATGATGTAAATTAACGCTGCTTGGCAGATTTTATTATCTTCTCCGTTCAGAATTTGAAATTCGTACGGCAAAAATAACTTTTTTATTACAAGAACCTTGTATTTTTATAACTTTTCCTGAATTTCTCTGTTTCAATTTTAAAAAGATAACTCAGCATCACTTCAACGCTGCCGTTGTTGTACCTCGACATTTTGGAAATGCTGATATCATAGGACAGCCCGACCCTGAAGGCCTTTATGCTGAACCCGACCAGTACCGAAAGGGCATCCTGGTAACGGTATTCAAGGCCACCCCAGTATTTTTTATTGTAGAGCAGGAGTGTGGCAACGCTGAATGTATAGGCTGCAAAATCGGTGGAAATGAATGCAGAGGGCTGAAGTTCGAATGCAGGATGTCCCGGAATCGTCCAGTTATAGCCGCCGTTCAGATCGAACGTCCGTTTATCCTGGACATGGACCTTTTTCATCCGGGATTGAGCTATGTTGAGGCACGAAAGTCCTACGTAATACTTATCGGGTACTTTATAATAAAGTCCTGCAGAAGCATCCACGATAAAATCGGTTTGCTTGTCATTGCCCACCTGGGTATCCGATCCCCAGCTGATGGGTGTGATCGGACTCAGTTTTGAGGCATCCATCTTCGAATTCAGGAAATTCACCTGTGCTCCAGCTGAAAATATGCCCGGGCCAAGGTCGGTGCGGTAGGCATACGCGAGCGTGACATAGGTGTTGCTGAACTGGGCGATTTTGTCCGACATGACGGTGGCACCGAGCCCTCCGTGTAAAAATTTAAGCGGGGAATCGACGGTCAGGAAAAGATCCTGTGGGGCGGTATTTCCCCCTTTGTCATCCTTAAAACCAATCCATTGCTGTCGAACAAGTCCCATAACGCTGATGCCTTCACTGCTACCGGCAAAAGCAGGATTGTACGCCATGTTCATGAACATGTAATGCGTGATACTGCTGCTTTGTTGTGCGATCACTGAAGGGACCATGGCCATGAATAATACAGCAATAAGGAACTGTCGGTTCAGGCAGTTCCGGGAAAAGTAGTGATATTTATTCGTATGAAAGATCAATACTTTCAGAGTTTGATTGGGGCAAACGGGGCGTTAAAAGTACGACAATTTTTTCTTCTGGCAATACCGGTAAATACTTTTCTTCGCCTGACATATATGAAACTTGTTTTCTTTAACATTATTGCATGGTTGTTATACTGTGTCAGGGTTTAAAAAGTTTCAGGATTTCTGAAATGATCATCCCCTGAATGGTCGTATTGCATCTGCCGGAAACACTATCTTTGCAAGGGATTTCCTGCAACACATTTAAATTTAAAGATATGTCTTTTTTTTTCTTAAAGGAAAAGCCTTTCACGAAGAAATGGTTTATTTCACACAGCCTGATCATCATCGGATCATTTATCCTGGCCTCGGGATTTGTTCTGTTCATCACTCCCCATAAGATCGTTCCGGGCGGGGTTTACGGGATTTCCATCGTCCTGCATTACCTTTTCGGGACGCCGGTCGGGCTGATGGCACTCTGCTTCGACATCCCGCTGACCGTGATTGGCATAAAAGTACTCGGGCCCAGGTTCGGCTACAAAACCGTGCTCGGTTTTTCCCTTACGGCCATCTTTACCGATACCCTGACCTATTTCTGGGGCTTCAAGCCACTCGTGGAAAACGATACACTTTTGTCCTGTATCTTCGGCGGAGTGCTGGTCGGGCTCGGGCTCGGACTGATCTTCCGGGCAAAAGCCACATCCGGCGGATCGGATATTGTGGCGATGATCATTGCCAAATACACCAAGCTGCCGCTCGGGATGCTGATGATCTATGTCGATTCAGTGATCGTCCTTTTTGGATTCATAATCTTCCGCGACTGGAAGATCCCCCTCTACTCCTGGATCGTTATTTTCATCACCGGCAAGGTGATCGACATTGTGATGGGAGGACTCAGTTCGGATAAAAGCATTTTCATCATCTCAGAAAAACACGAGGAGATCCGCGACAAGATCATCAACAACCTGAACAGGGGCGGAACTTACATCGACGGGAAAGGGATGTTCAACATGACCGACCGCAAGATCATTTTTACAGTCGTTAACCGCCGCGAACTTGCCACGCTGGAAGAATACATCCACCAAGTCGATCCGAAAGCGTTCCTCACTGTTCTCGATGCGACAGAGATCCTTGGAGAAGGGTTCAAGTCGCTGCAGGAGAAGGTGACAGATTAGCTAATCACTTCACGTATGACGTATGACGTGTGTCATAAGACATTAGACATTAGAAAATTGGTCGGTAGCATTTAGCGGAACAGCTTGATGATGTCGTTCAGGTTTGCAAAGATCAGCAGCCCGAAAAGCAGGACCATTCCCGTGATCTGGGCATATTCCATGAATTTCTCACTCGGTTTGCGGCGGAAGATCATTTCGTAAAGCAGGAACATCACATGTCCGCCGTCAAGCGCCGGGATCGGAAGCACATTCAGCACGGCCAGCATGATCGAGAGGAATGCCGTCCACGACCAGAAGGTTTGCCAGTCCCAGGCATCCGGGAAGAGGCTGCCGATCGTAATAAATCCGCCTACCGATTCATAGGCTTTTTCCTGCGAAAACAGCAGTTTCAGCCCTTTAAGGTAATCAGCGGTTTTTTCGAAGGTCATGGTAAACCCCGCAGGAATTGCGGTAAGAAGAGTGTAAGATTTTTCTTTCAGTTTGAAATAGGCTGAAAGCTCCTTGTGATAAACACCGATCTTCCCTTCGGCAGGAACCTCCATAGAAAAACGGATGGTATCATTTCCCCGGAGAACCACGATGTTGACCTTCTGGTTCTTATATCGCTTTAAGGCCATCCTGAAGTCATCAAAATAGGGAAACAGCGAATCGTTGATTCCGATAATCCGGTCATTTAATTTCATGCCCGCTTTTTCAGCCACCGAACCGAGCACAAATTTCCCTGCCTCAAACGGATAACGGACCGAGATGAAGGTTGTGGAATTTGAACGGATAAGTTTACTGATAAACCCATCAGGGATTGTCACTTCGGTATTTTGCCCATCGCGGAGAACCTGTATCGTTTTTGCCTGTTCGAAGACCAGTTGCCTGGGAATGTCGGCAAAATCTTCAATGGTTTTATTGTCGATGGTAAGGATATGGTCACCGTTCCGCAATCCCATCTGGTATCCCATGGTGTCTACCGCGATGCCGTATTTCACTTCACTCGTCGGAAGGTAGGTATCGCCCCAGGCAAACAGGATGCAGATGTAGATCGTGATGGCCAGAAGGATGTTGACAGTAACGCCCCCGAGCATAATGATCAGCCGCTGCCAGGCCGGTTTTGAACGGAACTCCCATGGCTGGGGAGGCTGCTTCATCTGCTCCTTGTCCATCGATTCGTCGATCATCCCGGAGATCTTGACATATCCTCCGAGCGGAAGCCAGCCAATGCCATATTCGGTTTCCCCTTTTTTGAATTTAAAAAGAGAGAACCAGGGATTAAAGAAGAGATAGAATTTTTCGACCCTTGTCTTGAAGATCTTTGCCGAGATAAAATGTCCAAACTCATGAAAGATGACAAGGATGGAAAGGCTGACGAGCAGTTGTACGATTTTGATAAATATGACCATTCCGTTCTGATTAAAGTTGTTGATATTAGGATTCAGCATGTAACAGCAGGTATTCAAGGGCTTTTTCCCTTGTTTCCCGGTTCGTTTGCACATAATCGTCGTAAGAAGGTTTCCGGATAAACCCGGCGGAATGCATGCAGCTTTCGATGAGGCGCGGCATTCCGAGAAATGAGATGCGGTCTTCCAGGAATGCCTGGACGGCTATTTCGTTGGCGGCATTCAGGATGCAGGGCATATTGCCGCCTTTGTTCAATGCTTCAAAAGCCAGTCCGAGGTTCCTGAAAAGATCTTTATCGGGTGGTTCGAAGGTAAGTTCCGGATAGACTGAGAAGTTAAACCGCGGCAGATCCGTTAACAACCTGTCGGGATAAGAGAGCGCATAGAGGATCGGCAGCCGCATATCCGGAAGACCCATCTGGGCCTTCATCGAACCGTCGACAAATTGTACGATCGAATGAATGATCGACTGCGGGTGAACGATCACTTCGATCTGATCCGGTAAAAGATCAAACAGCCATTTTGCCTCGATGATCTCCAGCCCTTTGTTCATCATGGAAGCGGAATCGATGGTGATCTTGTCGCCCATTTTCCAGTTGGGATGCACCAGGGCAGCTTCTTTCCGGACTTTCCGGAGGTGCTCATGATTTTTCCCCCGGAAGGGACCTCCTGAGGCTGTAAGGATGATCTTTTCAACATTCTTCCGGTATTCGCCGGCCAGGCACTGGAAGATCGCCGAATGCTCAGAGTCGACCGGGAGGATCATGACACGGTTCTCCGCTGCAAGATCCATCACCAGGTCACCGGCCACGACAAGGGTTTCCTTGTTCGCCAGGGCAATGTGCTTCCCTGCCCGGATGGCATTCAGCGTCGGTTTTAATCCTGCATATCCGACCAGTGCATTCAGCACGAGGTCGATCTGTTCCATTTCCACAACCTGGGAAACGGAATCCTGGCCTGCAAAAACCTTGATGGGAAAGGATGCCAGCGCATCCCTTACGTACGGATAACGATCCTCATCACCGATGACAACGGCATTGGGATTGAATTCAATAGCCTGGCGGATAAGGAGATCGGCATTTGAATGGGCCGTCAGCACTTCAACCGAAAACAGGTCGGGGTTCTGGCGGATGACATCCAATGCCTGGGTACCGATGGATCCGGTGGATCCCAATATCGCAACATTCTTCTTGACCTTCTCCACCGGGATGTTAAAAATTGATGTAATCTTTCGGATTCACGGCGTTTCCGTCATTCCAGAGCTCAAAATGCAGGTGCGGCCCGGTGGTAAGTTCTCCGGTCTGGCCGATGATGGCAATGGGATCGCCTGCTTTGACGAAATCGCCTTCCTTCTTCAGCAGGGCCGAATTGTGCTTGTACACCGACACGATGTTTTGCTGGTGCTGAATGGCAATGGTATAGCCCGTTTCCAGCGTCCAGTTGCTCATGATCACCGTTCCGTCGAGCACACATTTGATGGCTTCGTTCGTTTTTGAAACAATATCGACCCCGTAATGCGACTGTGACGGATTGAATTCATTGGTGATCACGCCTTTCAGGGGAACAAAGAACAGCACTTTGCCGATGGGTGCATTTTTTTGCCTTGCATTTTCAGCATTTTCGATCCGGTAGAGGTTATACTTCCCCTGGTTTTCAACGTCGGCCCTCAGCAGCGAATCCTCAACGGATTTCTTTTGCTTGATGTTGGTATATTTTTTAAGTGTGTCCCTGGCAACCGGCACATCCGATGTAAGATCCTTGCCGTTCATGATATCCCTGATGTTCTGAATAAAGGCATCCCTTTTTTCAAGGTCCCTTACAATGGAATCGGTTTTGACCTGGAGCTGGTAGAGCTTTTTCTGCAACCCGACGTTGGTATAGCCCGGAATGTATTCCCGCAGAGGGGTAAAGGCGATCAGGATAGAGGTAAGGAAGATCAGGATGATGGTGAGGGTTCCCAGCGCAATGAAGACATTCAGCCTGGACAAGCGGAAGGTAAACCGCTCTTCAAGGGTCTCATCGTTCATGATGACCAGCCGGTACTTGTTCCGCAGCCGGTCGAGCCATGACCCTTTTTTCCTCTCCTTTTTATCCTTCGGCATATTTCCAGTTGTTCATTCCCCTGAGGGCCTGCAAATTTCGGAAAAAAAAGCACACCCTGAACAGAAAAAGAAAACGTGACATTGAGGCAGAAAGTATAAGGCCATGTTCTTAAGACATAAGTCATAAGTCATTAAGACATTAAGAGATTGGAAAAATGTCAACACACAGACATGCCCATGAGGCATAAAACTAATGTCTAATGTCCAATGTCTTTTGTCTAAAAAGAGGTTATTTCGGAAATTTAAAATATTTTTGTAAAAATTCAGTTTATAAAGAACTAAAACAGCAGCATATTTGATCAGATCCCGGACATATTTTTCTCCTCTTCTTTGTTTCTGTATCGCGTCGGTCTTTTTCTTCTCATCCTGTTCCACCAAGAAGAACACCTGGACGCGGAGGGTTTACCATGACCTGACCGCTCATTACAATGTGTACTGGAACGGCATGGACCAGATGCGCCAGGGGTTAAAGGAATTTGAATCAAATACAAAAGACAATTATGCCCTGGTCCTTCCGGTCTATTATTTCGGCGATAAGACCACCAACTCAAAAATCACCCAGAGTGCCGATATCGCAATCAAGAAATGCACCAAGACCATCCAGAAGCACTCCATGTTCTTCAACAACAAGGAGTACAATCACTGGGTCGACGATGCCTACATGCTGATCGGGAAATCCTATTTCTACAAACAGGACTTCCCTATGGCGCGGCGGACATTTGAATTCGTGATCAAGACGTTCAATGACAACCCGGTGAAATACGAGGCCATGATGTGGCAGGCGCTGTCGAACATGCAGCTGGGCGATTTTAACCGTGCCGAGCCGATGCTCGACATGGTTCAGAACATGATCAAGCAGGGGAAAGCCCCGGAAAAATACGAGGAGATGATGGCGCTGACCTATGCGAATTTCTACATCCTTCAGAAGAATTATCCTCCTGCGATCGAATTCCTGGACCGCGCCCTTGAGATCGGGCCCAAGCGGTATATGAAAACACGGTGCCTGTTCATCCTCGGACAGATCTACCAGAAGACCGGCCAGCTCGACGTAGCTTCGAATTACTACAAGATGGTGATCAAACGGAACGCTTCGTTTGAGATGGAATTCAATTCCAAGATCAACCTTGCCCTCTGCTATATGGGACAATCGGGAAACCGCGACTACATTGTCAAGAAGCTGAAGAAAATGCTCAAGGATGAAAAGAACAAGGACTATTGCGACCAGATCTATTACGCCCTTGCCCGTGTTGCGCTGAAAGATGCAGATACGGCTGCTGCCACTGCTTACCTGACAAAATCCGTCGCATCGAGCAAGCAGAATAACTACCAGAAAGCGATCTCAGCGCTGGATCTTGCTGATATCCTCTTCGCCCATAAAAATTATAAACTGGCCCAGGCTTACTATGACAGTACGCTTCAGTTCCTGCCCAAGGACTTTCCGAATTACAAGGAGCTGAGCAAAAAAACATCCACCCTCACCGATCTTGTATCCTACCTGACACTCATTGAACGCGAAGACAGCCTTCAGCGGCTCGCAGGCATGCCTGAAGGCAAGCGGAATTCCGTTATCGACGGCATCATTGCAAAGCTCATCGAGGAAGAGATCAAGAAGCAGAAAGAAGAGCAGGAACGGCAGGAGAACCTGGCGCTGTTCGGCCAGAGTAAAGGACAAACTCCGGGTGGTCCCGGAAGCCCGCAGTCGGGAGCAAGCGCCGGATCGTGGTACTTTTACAATGCTGCGGCGATGTCGAACGGTTTTTCCACTTTTGCGCGAAAATGGGGTCGCAGGAAACTCGAGGATAACTGGTTCCTGGCCAACAAGGCGATCGTGGCAGAAGTTCCTGAAACGACAGAAGGCGACACTTCGACCATGGCATCCCCCGGCGACACCACGAAGGGCAAGAAAGCGGGACCGAAATCAAGGAACCCGAAGGAAAGGGGTTTCTACATGCAGGATATTCCCCTGACGCCGGCCATGATGAAACTTTCGAACGACACGATCATCCAGGCTTATTATAATCTTGGTTTTGTTTATGTGGAAGGATTGAATGACTATGAACATGCCATCGATGCTTTTCAGACGCTGAATACCCGTTTCCCTGAAAACAAGTACATGGTCCCCTCCTATTATGAACTGTATATCCTTTATAAAACACTGGAAAACCAGCCGGAAAGCAACAACTACAAGAATATCATCCTGACACGGTATCCTGAAACAGATTTTGCAAAGCTGCTGGTTAACCCGGATTATTACAAGGAAGCCCAGTCGAAACGTAAAGAGGTGATGAGCCTTTACGATGACACGTATAAGGCCTTCACCAACCAGCAGTATTACATGGTGATCAACAATGCGGATGTTGCACTGGCAAAATACCCCGGCGATACCGCCCTTATCCCCCGTTTCGAATACCTGAAAGCACTGTCGATCGGGAAAATTGAAGTGGTGGATTCATTGGTCACCGGCATGCAGCGGATCATTGCAAAATACCCGAAAAGCCCGGTAAAACCATTGGCCCAGAAAGTACTGGATTACCTCAATAACCAGCGCAATTCGAAAGGCGAAAAAATTGTCACGGATTCTACAGTCCTGCCTGAACCTGTTACCAAGCTTTACAGCTTTAATCCGAATTCCATTCACTTTTTCGTTCTGATCGCCGATAACAACAGGACCGACATCAACGCCCTGAAAATAAAAATTGCCGATTTCAACCAGAAATACTTCAGCGTGGATAACCTCCAGGTGAACAGCCTGCTCCTCGACGGGAACCAGGAGATGATCACGGTCAATAATTTCGAAAGCGACCTGAAGGCCATGAATTATTACCTCGCCATCCAGAACAATCCCTACGTTTTTACTAAACTCGAAACGACCGGTGGTTACAGTGATTTCGTAATATCCTCTGATAATTACCCGATCTTTTACAGGAGCAAAGACATCAAGCTGTACCAGAAGTTCTTTGAGAAGAACTATCCTATTAAGAAGTAGCGGTAAACGTCATAAGTCATAAGACATTAGACATACGTGATCAACTGGTGAACTGGTTGATTAAATTTTCCATCGCCCATCGCCCATCGCCCATCGCCCATCTTCAGTCCTCAGTCTTCCGACCTCCGTCAAGAATAATTTCTTGTTAAGTCTGTTTTTTATTTCTATCTTTGAATTGTCTTAGATTTCATTTTTTCAATAAGTTGAGATGTTATGGCGAAAAACAAAGAAGTTGAAGTTCCTTCCATCAACCTCCTGAGTTCAGGCACCGAGGTGAAAGGCGAAATAAAAGTGAACGGTGATTTCAGGATCGACGGGACTTTTACCGGGACCATCAATTGCAAAGGGAAAGTCGTAGTGGGCCCGACAGGTTCTATCGACGGCGAGATCATCTGCCAGAATGCGGATTTCTCGGGAGATGTCAAAGCGACTGTTAAAGTGGCTGAACTTCTTACACTCAAAGAAACTGCCAGGTTCACCGGTGACATTACGACCAACAAGCTTTCGATCGAGCCCGGGGCCAAGTTCTCCGGCAACTGCACCATGGAAAGTTCAGGTGTGAAGACCACGATACCTCCACCTTTTAAACAAGATGATCCCCGACCAAAAGAAACGACAGCTTAATGCCTATGCCCGTTATTCCAGCATGGGAATTCAGATGCTTGTCATCATCCTGGCCGGAGTATTCGGGGGGTATAAACTGGATCAATGGCTTCATACGGCTCCCCTGCTGGTCATTCTGCTTTCCATCATCGCTGTTTTTATCGCCATTTATTCCGTAACGAGGGATCTTCTCAAGAATAAATAACACCCATTTCTATCTTTTTCACATACCTTCTTCATCCTGAAAATAATCATCTTCTATGAACCCGGATAAAACCTCACCTTACCTGACCTTCCTTCGCCGTTTGCTGATCTTTTCGGCTGTTCTCGGCATCATCGCCGCCGGCTTCTGGTTTCTTGTTCCCGCAAAGTACATTACTCCGTCACTGCCCTTTATCTTCATCTTCTTTATCGGCATTACCCTGGTCAGCTTTTATTTTCTTCTCCGCTCCTCTTCAAAAGCGTTCATCACCTTCATCAACTATTACCTTCTGATCACGGTGCTGAAATTATTCCTGTTCATCGGTGTGATTTTTCTTTATATGTACCTGAACAAGGCTGATGCTGCACCGTTCGCCATCTCCTTCCTGATCCTTTACTTTCTGTACATGGTGTTCGAGGTGGCATACCTCGTTCTGCATTTCAAAGCAACACAGAAGTAGGAAACCGAAATCGGAGGTCGGAAGACTGAGGATGGAGGATAGAGGATAGAGGATAGAAAAAAACCCGTATCTTTGCAACCCTTTATGAGCACGGCGTATATAACACGGAAAGAAAGGTTTAATTCAGCTCACCGGCTGTTCCGGCCGGAGTTTTCGGATGAGCAGAACCTGAAGGTTTTCGGAAAATGTTCGAATCCGAACTGGCATGGACACAATTACACGCTGCATGTCACCGTGAAAGGGGAAGTCAGTCCTGAAACCGGTTTCGTGGCCGACCTGAAAGATCTGAGCCATGTTATCAATGAAAAGGTCATCATCAAGCTTGATCACCGGAACATCAACCTGGAAGTTGATTTTATGAAAGGGAAACTGGCTTCGACCGAAAACTTGGCCATCTCGATCTGGAATGAATTGGAGGAAGCGGTTGAAAAGCTTGGGGCAAAGCTGCATTCCATCAGGGTTGAAGAAACAGAGAACAACCAGGCAGAATATTTCGGGAAATAATCCGTTCATCATCCCTGTAATACGATCCTCTAAAAGCACAAGAGCATGAACTACGAGAAAGTTGAAGAATACGATCCGGAAAAAACGGAACAGCTCAGTTATCACTATAGGGAGATCCTTCGTCTGATCGGCGAAAATCCCGACCGGGAAGGTCTTCTGAAAACCCCGCTGAGGGTTGCAAAGGCCATCCAGTTCCTGACACAAGGTTACGAACTGGATCCCGTCGAGATCCTTTCTTCTGCCAAATTCCGTGAAGATTACCGGGAGATGGTGATCGTGAAAGACATTGAGATCTATTCCCTGTGCGAGCATCACATGGTGCCGTTCATCGGGAAAGCCCATGTAGGCTACATTCCCGACAAGTACATCACGGGACTAAGCAAGATCGCGCGCGTTGTGGAGATCTATGCCCGCCGTCTGCAGGTACAGGAGCGCCTGACCATGCAGATCAAAGAAGCAATTAATACCACGCTGAAGCCGCTCGGCGTGGCAGTTGTCATCGAGGCACAACATTTGTGTATGGCGATGCGCGGCGTTCAGAAACAAAATTCTGTCACAACGACATCCGACTTTGTCGGTGCATTTGAGCGGGATAAGACCCGTACAGAATTTCTGCACCTGATCAGCAACAGATTGCATTAATCAATATCATTCATAAAAAAGGAGAAAATTATGGACCAGAATCACAGAGGGTTCAACATCATTGAACAGGAATACAAATCAACACAGGCATTACCGGTTGCCAGGACATTCATGGCAAACGTTTTCATCTGGATGACGATGGCGCTGGCCATTACTGCACTTACGGCTTACTGGTTTGCGTCAGACATGAGCCTGATCGGCAGTCTTTTCAACTCCAGAACAGGAGGATTGACCGGTCTTGGATGGGTCGTCACCCTGGCGCCATTCGGGTTTGTTCTGCTGATGTCGATGGGCTACCAGCGGCTTTCACCGCTGGTCATGACGCTGTTGTTCATCGCCTTTTCCATCCTGATGGGGATGAGCCTCAGCTTCATCCTGCTTGTTTATACAGGCGGATCTGTTTTTAAAACATTTGCCGTGACCTCGGCCATGTTCGGAGTTATGGCGGTTCTCGGCTATACCACCAAAACCGACCTGACGAAATTCGGGTCGATCATGATGATGGCGCTTTTCGGGATCATCATTGCGATGGTGGTGAATATGTTTATGCACAGCAGCACTATGGATTACGTGATCAGCGTGATCGGCGTGCTCGTTTTCACGGGGCTTACAGCATATGATGTCCAGAAGCTGAAAAGGATCAGTGCCGGTGTTGGCACCAATGTTCAGGATCCGAATGTGAGGAAGATGAGCATTCTCGGTGCCCTCACGCTTTATCTTGATTTCATAAACCTGTTCCTGTTCCTGCTGCGGTTTTTGGGGAACCGGAAATAACTAATTGGCGAATTGGTGAACTGGCGAATTGGCGAATTTTTGACTCACCAGTTCGCCAGTTCGCTAATTCGCAAGTTTATGTTTAACAGTTTATAATCATCTAACCAACTTTTAACATGAAACACGCCTACGTATTCCCCGGCCAGGGGGCTCAGTTTGTCGGAATGGGAAAGGATCTTTACGAAAACTCTCCCCTCGCAAAAGAATTATTTGAAAAAGCCAATGAGATCCTGGGTTTCAGGATCACCGACCGGATGTTTGCAGGAACGGATGAAGACCTTCGGCAGACGAAGGTAACGCAGCCGGCTATTTTCCTTCACTCTGTCATTCTGGCAGCCACCCTTGGGGAAAAGTTCAAACCGGATATGGTCGCCGGCCATTCGCTCGGGGAATTTTCAGCCCTCGTGGCAAATAAAGCCCTTTCGTTCGAAGATGGTCTTGTACTGGTTTCGAAGCGTGCAATGGCGATGCAGAAGGCCTGTGAAAAAGAACCCTCCACCATGGCGGCGATAATTGGACTGGATGATGCAATAGCTGAGGAGATCTGTAAATCAATTGAAGAAGTTGTCGTGCCTGCAAACTATAACAGTCCCGGACAACTTGTTATTTCCGGGAGCATGAAGGGAATTGAGATCGCCTGCGAGAAGCTGAAGGCAGCCGGGGCCCGCAGGGCTTTGCCTTTAAAGGTGGGCGGCGCATTTCATTCACCGCTCATGGAACCTGCCCGGGTTGAACTGGCAGAGGCCATCCACTCAACACAGTTCCATACCCCGGTTTGTCCGGTTTACCAGAATGCAACCGCAACCTGTGTTTCCGATCCGGAACAGATCAAGGTGAATCTTGTTGCACAGCTTACCGCACCTGTTTTATGGACCCAGCTTGTCAGGAATATGATTGCTGATGGAGCGACGCTCTTTACAGAGGTCGGGCCGGGAAATGTGCTTCAGGGACTGATCGGGAAGATCGGACAGAATGTGACAGTGGAAGGCGCCTGACGATTACCTTTTCACATACTGGTTTTCATAATATTTCTGGTAGTCACCGGAGGTGATGTTATTCATCCATTCCTCATTTTCCAGGTACCAGTCGACCGTTTTGTCAAGTCCTTCCTCGAACTGCAGGGAAGGTTTCCATCCCAGTTCATGCTGAATTTTCGTCGAATCGATGGCATAACGAAGGTCGTGGCCTGCACGGTCTTTCACATATGTGATGAGCTTTTCGGAAGTGCCGTCCGCTCGTCCAAGCTTCCGGTCCATGATCTTACAAAGCAAAAGGATAAGGCTGATGTTGGTCCATTCGTTGTTTCCGCCAATGTTGTATGTCTCCCCGTTCTTTCCTTCATGAAAAATGAGATCGATGGCGTTGGCATGGTCTTCAACAAAAAGCCAGTCGCGGATGTTCTCTCCCTTTCCGTAGATCGGTATCGGCTTGTTGTTCCTGATGTTGTTTATGGAAAGTGGGATCAGCTTTTCGGGAAACTGGAAAGGACCATAATTGTTGGAGCAGTTGGAGATCACAACCGGCAGCTTGTAGGTGTGGAAATAGGCCCTGACAAGGTGATCGGAGCTGGCTTTTGAAGCCGAATAGGGACTTCGCGGATCATACGCCGTGGTCTCCAGGAAGGTTCCGGTTTCTCCAAGTGAACCATAAACTTCATCGGTCGAGATGTGGTAAAAGCGTTTGTCTTCCATCTTATCCTGCCATGCGATCCTTGCGGCATTCAGCAGGTTGACGGTTCCAATGATGTTTGTGAAGATGAATTCCATCGGGTTGCTGATGGAACGGTCGACATGCGATTCTGCCGCAAGGTGGATCACACTTTCTACATTATTTTCACGGAAGATCTGGTTCATCCGCTCGGCGTCAACGATATCAGCTTTTATGAAGCCGTAATTGGGTTCGTTTTCGATGTCCCGGAGGTTGGCCAGGTTCCCGGCATAGGTAAGTTTATCCAGATTCAGTATTTTATACTGCGGATATTTCTTTACGAACCTTCTTACCACATGCGAGCCGATAAATCCTGCTCCTCCTGTTATCAATATCGTTTTCATCTTTCTGTTTTTCAATTTTCAACCTTCTGTTATTTACCACAGATTACACAGATTACACAGAAATCTTTCATCCTATTTGTCATTGCGAGTCCCGATTTCATCGGGACGAAGCAATCCCCTTCAATCATTGTTCACCCTTGTCATTGCGAGGAGCAAAGCGACGAAGCAACCTCAGTCCTCAGTCTTTCTACCAGCTGGCTAACTTCTTCTCCCAATTCCACGCCGACAATGTCATCTCATCCAGTCCGCGGCCGGCTTTCCAGCCAAGGACACGGTTGGCGTATTCCGTATCGGCCCAGACTTTTTCCACATCACCGGGCCGGCGGGCCATGACTTTATAAGCAAGTTTCAGTTTCGATGTTCTTTCAAATGATTTTATCACATCAAACACCGAATAGCCGGTTCCGGTCCCAAGGTTAAAGATCTCGATCCTGCTTTGATTATTCTCTTCAAGCATCCTTTCAATAGAGATCACATGCGCCTGTGCGAGGTCGACCACGTGGATGTAATCCCGTATGGGCGTACCGTCGGGCGTCTTGTAATCGTCTCCCCAAACATTCAGGAACTCCCTCTTCCCGATGGCCGTTTGCGTGATATAAGGCATCAGGTTGCTGGGAACGCCAAGGGGGAGTTCACCGATCAGCGCTGATTCATGTGCGCCTATGGGGTTGAAATACCTCAGAATGATGCATTGCAGGGGCGTAACTGCGCTGGTGTCGGTGATGATCTCTTCAGAGATTTGTTTGGTGTTTCCGTATGGAGAGGCAGCTGTCTGCACCGGCGCTGTTTCCTTCACGGGAAGCTCTTCCGGCTGTCCGTAAACCGTGCAGGAGGAAGAAAAGACGATATTCCTGATCCCGTGTGCATGCATTCCCATCAGGATGTTCAACAGGGATCCGACGTTGTTCCGGTAATATTTAAGGGGATCTGCCACCGATTCACCAACGGCCTTGAAGGCTGCAAAATGAACCAAGGCCCTGATATCCGGATGACGATTGAAAAGGTCCAGCGCGGGTTCCTGATCGGCGAGGTCAACTTTCTCGAACAGGGGACGGATTCCGGTGATGGCTGCAATGTTATCCAGGACATCGATCGACGAATTGGAAAGGTTATCAGCCACGATGACCTCGAATCCTTTTTGCTGCAGTTCAACAACCGTATGCGACCCGATGTATCCTGTTCCGCCGGTGACTAGGATCTTTTTGCTCATTTCATGTTGATTATTAAACCGAGATCTTCTTTAAGAACGGATGATAATCGCCTTTTATTCCGACCGGGGTTGCAGCCCTGATCTCATGTGCAATCTCTACACTGGGCTTTGCATCCTTCATACCAAACCCTTTTCCTGCCAGGATCTGGCGGTAACTCTCGGTATGAAGATCGGCAAAACCCTCGCTGAATTCAACTTCTTCCCCCTCAACTGAAAGGACACGGTAGGTCCGTTTGTCCTTCGCTTTTATCTCATCAGGGATATCTCCGTAGTCAAGGCTCAAAAACCATCGTACATTGGCTCGTTGCAACCGGAGATAGCCGGCGGCTTTATCAGGTCTCATCAGATGGACGGTGTTTTCTTTCATCTCCCCGAAAATCCATGTCAGCAGATCGAAAAAATGGATCCCGATATTTGTGGCAATGCCGCCCGATTTTTCCATATTGCCTTTCCAGGACCGGTAATACCAGTTCCCCCGGCATGTGATATAGGTGAGATCGACGTTATAGACCTTGTCAGCAGGGCCTGAAAGAATCTTCTCGCGCAGGGCCATGATCACCGGGTGAAGCCTGACCTGCAGGATGGTATAGACCCGTTTCCCTGTTTCCTTTTCAATTTCGTGCAGGGCTTCGAGATTCCAGGGATTCAGCACGATCGGTTTTTCACAGATGGCTGTTGATTCATTTCGCAATGCGAGACGGATGTGTGAATCGTGCATGTAGTTCGGGGAACAGATGCTGACGTAATCGACTTTATGGTGTCCCTCCGCTCCATCGGAATCGGCAATGCGCCGCAATTTATCAAGATGGCGGTCGAACCTTTCCGGTTCGATGAAAAATTCGGCCCGCGGAAAATAGCTGTCGATGATCCCCATGCCATCATAGGGATCCAGCGCAGCCACAAGGGTATTTCCCGTGTCCCTGATGGCCTTCATGTGCCGTGGCGCAATATAGCCTGCTGCGCCGATCAGGGCAAAATTGAGTGGAGTAACTGGTTTTTCCATGGTTATAATTGCCGCTTACTGACTTTCCCGTCAATGAGCTGATAAATTTCATGACTTTCCGGACATTCTGCAATTCCGTCTGTAAATTCAAGCCGGTGACCGTATTCGCTCATATAGGATACATGTCGTCCCGGGTTCCCGACGACGAGTGCATAGGGCGGAACATTCTTTGTCACCACGGCTCCTGCGCCGATAAAGGCATATTCACCGATCTCATTCCCGCATACGATCGTTGCATTGGCGCCGATCGAAGCGCCTTTCTTCACCAGCGTCCGTGCATACTGCTCCTTGCGGATGATGTGGCTGCGGGGATTGATGATGTTGGTAAAGACCATCGACGGTCCCAGGAAAACATCGTCTTCGCAAACCACTCCGGTGTATATGGAAACATTGTTCTGAACCTTGACATTCCGGCCCAGCACCACCTCCGGCGAAACAACCACATTCTGACCGATGTTGCAATTCTCCCCGATGGTGCAACGACTCATGATGTGTGAAAAATGCCAGATCTTGGTGCCTTTTCCTATGCTGCACCCTTCGTCGATAATGGCGGTTTCGTGTGCAAAATATTCTTTCTCCATGTGTCAGCCGTTTACAAATTCAAGGACGGAAGTTACAATGTGGTTCAGTTGTTCATCATCCAGTTCGGTATGCATCGGCAGTGAAAATACCGTTTCCGAAAGGGCTTCCGTGACCGGGAAATCACCGGGCTTATAGCGCGGATCGATGTAAGCCTTCTGCATGTGGAGCGGAACCGGGTAATAGATCATGGCCGGGATTTCTTTGGAGGACAAATGGTCGATCAGTCCTTTCCGGTCAAGATTGTTTGTTACAACTGTATACTGGTGAAATACATGGGTTGATTTGGCATACCGGACCGGGGTTTTCAGCTTCGGGTTACCGGCAAAGGCCTTGTCATAGAAATCGGCTGCGGCCCTGCGTCTGGCAGCATATTCATCGAGGTGGCCCAGCTTGACATTAAGGATAGCCGCCTGGATGCTGTCGAGGCGGGAGTTCACCCCGATGATGTCATGGTAATAACGAACAACCATCCCGTGGTTTACGATCACCCGCAACTGTTTGGCAAGTTCATCGTCGTTGGTGAAGATGGCTCCGCCGTCACCGTAACAGCCGAGGTTCTTTGACGGGAAGAAGGAGGTGCAGCCGATGTGGCCGATCGTTCCGCCTTTTTTCCCGGACCCGTCGTTGAAGATATAATCCGAGCCGATGGCCTGGCA
Source organism: Bacteroidota bacterium (assembly GCA_026391805.1). Classification (GTDB taxonomy): domain Bacteria; phylum Bacteroidota; class Bacteroidia; order Bacteroidales; family FEN-979; genus FEN-979. The sequence continues at coordinate 21,535 of JAPLDJ010000016.1, forward strand.
GTTGTCTTCGATCACGTAGAGGCTATGCTTTTCAGCCAGCACCATGATTTCTTCCATCGGCGCACATTGTCCAAACAGGTGCACCGGCACGATGGCCTTTGTTTTCGGGGTTATGGCTTTTTCAATGGCTTTCAGATCAATGTTGAAGGTGCCGGGATCCACATCAACCAATACCGGCGTCAGCTGCAGAAGTGCAATGACCTCTGCGGTTGCGATAAAGGTGAAGGAAGTGGTAATGACTTCATCGCCGGGCTTAAGGCCCAACGCCATCATTGAAACCTGTAATGCATCGGTGCCGTTGGCACAGGGGATGACATGTTTTACTCCCAGGTATTTTTCAAGGTTTTCCTGGAACGTTTTTACTGCGGGTCCGTTGATAAATGCACAGGAATCAATGACATCCTGAATACCTTTATCAATCTCGGGTTTGATGTGAAGGTACTGACTTTGCAAGTCGACCATCTGGATCTTCTTCATCCGTGAAATTGAATTTGGTTTGTATGATTTATTTCCTGCAAAGATAGGGAAAAAGAAGATTCAATGCAGGAAGGCAGGAAGGCTGAATGCGGGAATGAAAAAAATCGTAAACTGTAAATTATTTATACTCCTTTGGCTCAAGTTCGCCTTTGATCAGGAGAAGACCATTCATGGCGAGGGCACGCATTTCGTCTTCACCGGGGAAAACGTGGACGGGTGCAAGTTTACTGACGTGGTCCTGGATGAAGGCAACGAATTTTTTATCATAAGCAATTCCGCCGGTGATCAGGATCGCATCGGCCTCGCACTTGAGGACGACGAACATTTCACCCACGCATTTTGCGACCTGGTAAGCCATAGCATCATAAATCATTTTGGCGTTCAGATCCCCGGCGTCGATCATTTTTTCGACCTCTTCAGCATTGTTGGTTCCGAGGTAAGCCACAAGCCCGCCTTCCCCTTTATTCATTGCAAGGACTTCCTTCAGTGAATATTTTCCGCTGAAGCAGAGCCGGATCAGCGATCCGACCGGCAGGGTACCGCTTCGTTCAGGCGTAAAGGGACCTTCGCCGTCAAGTCCCTGGTTTACATCAATGACCCTTCCTTTCCTGTGGGCACCAACCGTAATGCCTCCACCAAGGTGGACCACGATGAGGTTGAGCTCCTCATATTTTTTCTGGTTGGCCCGCGCATATTCCCTTGCAACGGCTTTCTGGTTCAGTGCATGAAAGATCGATAGCCGTTCAAACAGCGGGTGACCGGAGATACGGGCGATGTCTTCCAGTTCATCAACCACGATGGGATCCGCGATGTATGCTTTTGCATCCGGAAGTTCGAGGGCGATGTCATGAGCGATCAGTCCGCCCAGGTTGCTGGCATGTTCTCCGCGTGTGCTGTCCTGCAGATCGCGGAGCATCAGTTCGTTTACCTCATATACGCCTGAAGGTATTGGTTTCAGCAATCCTCCACGACCCATAACGGCCCGTACTTCTTCGAGGCTGATATCGGCCTCGCTGAACTGCTTCAGGATGATCTCTTTCCGGTAACGGAACTGATCTGAAATTCTCGGAAAAGGTGCAAGTTCCTCGGTGGTATGCTTGATATTTTTCAGGAATATCGGTTCCGTTTCCTGGTAAACAGCGATCTTGGTAGAGGTAGAGCCCGGGTTTATTGCAACAATTCTGACTTCCTTCATGACCGTAGTAAGATGATAATTATTTTGAGGTGGGCCCGGTCTTTCTCAGCATACTATGCCGGATCCCGTAAGTAAAATAGATGATAAACCCAAGGGCCATCCAGATCAAAAGACGCAGCCAGGTCTCAAAAGGCAAAGAAGCCATTTGCACAAAGCAAATCACCGCACCCAGGATCGGAATCAGGGGAACAAATGGTGTCCGGAAAGGCCGTTCCAGTTCCGGTCTTTTTTTGCGCAGGAGAATAATGCTCAGGCAAACGATCACAAAGGCGAGCAGGGTTCCGATGGAAACAAGCTCTCCAAGGATGCTGATGGGGAGGATCCCGGCCAGTATGATGGCGACAAAACCGGTAAGCAGCGAACTTATATAGGGCGTCTTGAATTTCGGATGAACCTTTGAGAAAACAGGAGGCAGAAGTCCGTCCCTGGACATGGAATAGAAAATCCTCGGCTGTCCCATCAGCAATACCAGGATCACTGAACTCAGTCCTGCAATCGCAGCAATCTTTACAATCGGCCGTAACCAGAACATTCCTGGTCCCATTGCATTCACCCCCACGGCCACCGGATCCGCCACATTCAGGGTGGTATAGCTTACAATCCCGGTAAGCACAAGAGCAACCAGGATGTATAAAACCGTGGAAATGCTTAACGATCCGAGGATCCCGATCGGCATATGCTTCTGCGGATTTTTTGCCTCCTGCGCCGCCGTGGAAACCGCATCAAACCCAATATAGGCAAAGAAAATCACCCCCGCTCCCCGCAGAACGCCGCTCCAGCCGAACTGGCCCCACGTTCCCGTGTTTTTCGGGATAAAAGGATGCCAGTTGCCGGCTTTGATAAATGCAATTCCAAGCCCGATAAACATAATGATGACCGAGACCTTGGTGATGACCATGATGTTGTTAAAATTGGCCGATTCCTTTATGCCAATTACCAGCAACAAGGTCAGCACTGCAACAATGAACATGGCCGGCAGGTTTAGTACAGCAGTGACATGCGGAAGTGTATTGATGTCGATCCCTTTGGCAGTAAGGTTGGTAATCAGGTTTTTTGTCACCTCCTGCCATCCTACTTCAGGAAGCTGGACGAGTACACTTCCGGAGGCAGCTGTAAAAGCGGTCGGAATATGAATTCCAAAATCATTCAGAAAACTTATTACATATCCACCCCAACCCACTGAAACGGTGGAAGCAGCAAACAGGTATTCCAGGATCAGGTCCCATCCGATGATCCACGCAAGGAATTCTCCAAGGGTGGCATAAGCGTATGTATAAGCGCTTCCGGCGATGGGTATCATGGAGGCGAATTCAGCATAGCAGAGGCCGGCAAACGCGCATGCCAAGCCTGAAATGATGAAGGAAATTACGATGGCCGGTCCGGCATATTGGGCGGCTGCCTGCCCTGTCAGAACAAAAATGCCTGCCCCGATGATGGCACCGATTCCGAGGGTGGTCAGGTTTGTGGCCGTCAGCGTTCGTTTAAAACCGTGTGTGGTATCAGATGCCTGACTCATCAGATCACCCATGGACTTTGTTGAAAACAGCCGGCTTGACATAGTATTTCTTGTTAAATAGGGCAGTCCTTAATTTACTATTCCCGACTTCCCTGGAAAAAGGGAAAGAAAAAGATCAATTTACAGCAGCGGCAAGAATAATGCTGGCTTGCTTTGATTCCTCCGTGTCGGAACGCGAAGTCAGGACAATGGGCGCCATGGCACCGAGGATAACAGCAGCAAGTTTTGAATTGGCTGAGAAGCCCCAGCATTTGTAAAGGGCGTTGCCGGCTTCGATATCCGGGGCAACGATCAGGTCGGCATCCCCGGCAACATCGCTGACAATCCCTTTATGTTTTGCACTTTCACTGCTGACAATATTATCATAGGCCAGCGGACCGTCGATGATGCAATTTTTGATCTGGCCGCGCTGGTTCATTTTGGCGATCAGGGCAGCATCCAGGGTTGCGGGCATCTGGTCGTTGACCATTTCAACAGCACACAGCAGTGCGACTTTGGGTTTTGCATAGCCCAGCTTGTTCATGAATTCCACTGAGTTGTTGATGATGGCGATCTTCGTTTTCAGGTCGGGAGCGATCACCATGGCGGCATCGGTCAGGCCGATCAGTTTGTGATAGGTCGGGACCTCAAAAATGGCAAAGTGCGACAAAACGTCTGATTTCCTCAGTCCCTGCTCCTTGTCAAGTACCCCCCTCAGAAAGGTTGCCGTTGTCACATTTCCCTTCATCACGATATCAGCTTCTTTGTCGCGGACAATCTTTACCGCTTTTTTTACTGCAAGTGTATCGTTTTCTTCGTTGTAAATGACCGAGCCTGCCAGGTCGAGGTTCAGTTTTGAGGCAATCTCTTTTATCTTCTTTTCGTTACCGACAAGGATGGCCTCTATGATGCCTTTCTTCATTACTGCGCAGACAGCTTCAAGACAGTGCTCATCGTGTGCCACCGCAACGGCAACTTTTTTCTTTCCGGATTTCTTTGCGAGTTCATCTAAATCGGATAGTTTCGTCAGCCCTGTGATCCCGGCTGTTTCTTTTGTAGTCATAATGTCAGTCCCTCCTTCAAAAAAATGAATGTATTAACTTTCAGAAAGCCTTTCTTTCTGTTAGCAAACCTACATGAAATTTGCATAATACACAAACTCCTGAGAAAAAATCTTTAGTCAAAAAAAATTTCTATCTTTGACGCGCATTAAACCCTCAAACCAACATGGAACTTCCCTTTGCCGAATCGTACCGGATCAAAATGGTTGAGACTATCCGGAGAAGTTCCCGGGAAGAACGCGAGAAATGGATCAAGGAAGCAAAGTATAATCTTTTCCAGCTGAAAAGCGGACAGGTCTTCATTGATCTTCTTACGGATTCCGGGACAGGTGCAATGAGTGACCGTCAATGGGCGGAAATGATGCTGGGAGACGAAAGCTATGCCGGCGCATCGTCTTATTACAAGATGAAAGAAGCCATCGCTGCTGTCACCGGCTTTGAATATTTCCTGCCGGTACACCAGGGAAGGGCTGCCGAAAATGTACTTTTCTCCGTTCTGGTGAAGGAAGGAAACCTGGTTCCGGGCAATTCGCATTTTGACACCACGAAAGGACACATCGAATACCGGAAGGCGTTTGCTGTGGATTGCACCATTGATGAAGCATTTGACACACAATGCCTGCATCCTTTCAAAGGAAATGTAGATCTGCAAAAGCTTGAAGATGTCCTGAAGAAATCTGCTGAAAAGGTACCGTTTATCATCATTACACTGACCAATAATTCCGCAGGCGGACAGCCCGTTTCGATGGAAAACCTCAGGTTGGTAAGGCAGATGGCCGATAAATACGGGAAGATGATCATTTTTGATTCGGCCCGTTTCGCCGAAAACGCCTATTTCATCAAGCTGCGTGAAGAAAAATACCGGGATTCGTCCATCCGTGATATTGCACGGGAGATGTTTTCTTACGCCGATGTGATGACCATGAGCGCCAAGAAGGATGCGATCGTCAACATCGGCGGTTTCATTGGGCTGAGAGACCCGGAACTTTTCAGGCAGTGTACGGTATTCAACATCATGTACGAAGGATACATCACCTATGGCGGACTCGCCGGCCGTGATATGAATGCCATCGCACAAGGGCTTTATGAAGGAACCGAATTTGAGTATCTCGAGACCCGGATCAGACAGGTTGAATACCTTGGGAACCGGCTGATCGATTTCGGGATCCCGATCCAGATGCCCATTGGTGGTCATGCGGTATTTGTCGATGCAAAACGTTTCCTCACCAACCTAAAACAGGAGGAGTTCCAGGCCCAGACCCTCGCCGTTCAGCTTTACATCGAAGCCGGTGTGCGTGGTGTAGAGATCGGAGCCCTACTGGCCGATCGTGATCCGGTGACACGCGAAAATCGTTTCCCGAAACTTGAATTCCTCCGTCTTGCCATTCCACGCAGGGTTTACACGAACAACCACATGGATGTGGTTGCCATCGCTCTGAAGAATGTTTTTGATCGCCGGGACAAGGTTACCCATGGGATGAAAATCATAAGAGAGGCCCCGATCATGCGTCATTTTACCGTTGAGCTTGATCTTGCCTGAACAGGAGATGGAACCGGATAAAAAAGAGGGCCGCTACCTCAGAATCCATCAGCAGCTTAAAGAACTACTTAAGAAAACCGCCGACAGGGATGCCAGGATGGCTACGATCGTGGCTGTTCTTCATCATAAAATGGATTATTTTTCCTGGACCGGATTTTATTTCCTGGTCAACGGCGAACTGACTGTCAAGACCTACCAGGGGCCCGTAGCCTGCCAGGTACTCGAGAAAAACAAAGGCGTTTGCTGGGCCGGCATCACCCAGGAAAAAACGATCGTTGTTCCCGATGTGCATCTCTTCCCCGGCCATATTGCCTGCGACACCCGCTCCAGTTCCGAGATTGCTGTTCCCGTAAGGGATAAAAAAGGGAAGATCATTGGTGTACTTGATGTGGACAGCACTTCGTTGAATTCGTTTGATGATGTCGACGCTTTGTATCTGGAAAGGATTGTGGAATTAATCTGAAAACCGAAGTCGGAGGTCGGAAGTCAGAGACCAGAAAAAGAGAATAGAAAATGAAATAACTTATCCGACCTCAGACATCAGACCTCTGATCTCAGACATCGGACCTCAGACATCGAAAAGAAAATGTCATTCTTAGAAATATTCCTCATAGGACTTGGGCTTTCGATGGACTGTTTTGCAGTTTCGGTGAGCTGCGGGATTTGCGGCCGGCTGGCGTGGAAAGATGTACTTAAGGTATCTGCATTTTTCGGGATCTTCCAGGGATTGATGCCGTTGATCGGCTGGCTGATCGGCTCTTCATTTCAGCTACTGATACAGGCCTATGATCACTGGCTGGCTTTCGGTATTCTTGGATTTATCGGTCTGAGGATGGTCAGTCAGTTTTTTGTTCACGAAGAAAAACGAAAAAGAATTGACATCCGGAAGATCTCTGTCCTTCTGACCCTGTCGGTTGCCACAAGCATCGATGCCCTTGCAACAGGCATCAGCTTTGGCTTTATCCGGGTAAACATCCTGGAAGCAGCGCTGGTCATCACCGGCGTCACCTTTATGGTATCGCTTGTCGGTTCAAGGTTGGGCGCAAAATCCACCTTCATCCCTGCCAGGTGGGCTGAATTGCTGGGCGGGCTGGTCCTTATCATGATCGGGACAAAGATCCTGCTGAATCATCTTGGAATTCTGTAAGGAATAATTCCTCCGCTTTTTCCCTACCTTTGTGATGAAACTTCCCGCGATAAAAAGTGGGCAAAAGACACTAATAACCCCACCCCTGGGGGCTGACTAAAAAGTACTTATTCGCCTTTGTGAAGCCCTTTGTGGCCTTTGTGGTTAAATTTTAAGTAACTGAACCACAAAGAACTCGAAGTACACACAAAGTCGCACAAAGGAAAATATTCTGAATATTTTTTCTTTTTAGTCACGAAGGGGGAGGGGTCATAAAACTAATCAATGACAACCATCCGGATTACAAAAGAATTCCGTTTTGAAGCTGCCCATGCCCTGCGCGGCTATGACGGTCCGTGCAGGAGCATTCACGGGCACTCCTATGAATTATCGGTGACCGTATCGGGGACTCCCCTTGCCGATAAGGGATCGCCGAAAGCCGGCATGGTGATGGATTTCGGCGACCTGAAAAAGATCATCAAGAAAAATATCATTGACACCGTGGATCATGCACTGATCCTGAACAAGGATTACCCGGTGGAAGAGGTGCAGAAGATCAAAGAGGTTTTCTGCAATGTTATCTGGGTCGACTACCAGCCCACGAGTGAAAACATGCTGGTCGATTTTTCACAGAAGATCATGAATTTATTGCCGGATGGCGTCAGGTTGCACTCGCTCCGGCTGAGGGAAACCGCAACTTCATTTGCGGAGTGGGTTGCGGAGGATAATGGATAATAAATATTTCAAGAAATGGCAGATTTCACCTGGCTTGGCTGGAGCAGTTTTAAAGTTAAAGCTTCCGGCAAAACAATTTACTTCGACCCTGTAACCGGCGATTGCAGCGAACCCGCCGACCTGGTCCTGATCTCACACAGCCACGGCGATCATACCGACCTGAACATCCTCTCCCGGATCCGGAAACCGGAAACCGTGGTGATCACGACTGTGGAGAATCATCAGGCGGTTAAAGGGATCGGCCTGGCACCGGGTGAAAAGCACGATGCCGGAGGCATTATTGTGACGGCTGTCCATGCGTACAACATCGTCAGGATGCGTTCGCCCGGAAACCCATTTCACCCCAAAGGTTTCGGCGCCGGATGGATCGTCGATACCGGTGAACAGCGGATCTACCACCTGGGCGATACCGAGCTGATCCCGGAAATGAATGACATTGGTCCGATCGATGTCATGCTGATCCCCATCGGAGGTTATTTTCTCATGGATCTCGGGGAAGCCGTCAGGACCGTTCAGTTGATCAAACCGAAGCATGTCATCCCGATGCACTATGGCGAAGTCGATGTATTCTTCGGGAAAGAGCTAACACACCTTGAACTGAAGGTTGAGCCCTACGAGTTTGCTGAAAAAGTAAAGGGAATTACCAATGTGACGGTCCTAACACCGGGGGAAACTTTCACCATCTGATCTAAGTAATAAACACTTTTTTTACTCTGTGTAACTCTGTGTCTTCTCCGTGAACCTCCGTGTAATTTTTATTACACAGAGAACCACAGAGTAGGCACAGAGGTTCACAGAGAATTTACAGCCCCTCTTTCCTGGGTCATGCAGGTTGGTGTAATTATTTGTTCAGAACAAACTTCTTTACGACAACGCCTCCGTCCGGCTTCCCGATCTTCACATAATACAATCCCTTTGTCAGGTCTGCAACCGGAATTGTCAGTTTATTTACGCCCTGGTGCAGTGTGACCGGGATCTCCTTCACAGACTGCCCGGTGATTGAAAATATCCCAACCGTAATTCCGGAGGAATGTACAGTATTGACAGTGAGGCTGGCAAAATCCGTCACCGGGTTCGGGTAAATATCCGAGACGGCGAAATCAACCGGAAGGGTTTCGTTGTGAACGCCGGAGATATTGCTGCCGTTTATTGCAAATTCAACCGTTGAGCTCGTGTGATTTGCATCAAGTATAACGGTTGACGGGGTCGTTGTTTTTCCAACGATCTCGGGATAGATTTTATACGTTCCCATGGCCATGGACGCGAAGCTGAATTCTCCGCCCGTGTTGGTCATGGTAAAGTCAAGAACCTGGTCGGATGCATCCAGCAGCAGAACCTCAACATCCGGCGCCGGGGTTCCGTTCCCGTTGTATTTTCCGTTCTGGGTGATCGTTCCGGAAATATTTCCATTGCCCGAGGTATAGCTGTTGATATGATGCATATGGATGTTGTACGGATTGCTCGGCTGGCCAAGTCCGATCAGGGTTGCATAGGACCAGTTGACGGCATCGAAATGGTAGGTCGGGGCATACTGTCCGTAATAGGCTGATGAAGGCAACAGTGATGCCCTGATATAGTAATGTCCCGGCAGGACACCGTTGAACCAGTACATGCCGGCAGAATCCCCGAATTCCACTGAATCGACAATGGTCATTACTCCTGTTTCGACACGAATCAGCTCGGCAAGACCATGATCAACCGGAACGGAATTCTGCTGCAGATAAGCAGTACCATAAAGCGTACAGGTTGAGTGAGCGTATATCGTTTGCGTGCGGCTCCATTCACAGTTGGTACTGTCAATCGTATGCAGTGTAATCGTATAGGAACCGCTGGTTGCGTAGGTATGCTGCACTACCTGGCCGGTCACGGAAGAACTGCCATCTCCAAAATTCCATGTATATGTGGTCGGGTAAATACTGTGAGTGTGGCCTTCGAAGGTAAATGCAAGTCCGCTGGAGGTATAAGTGATCCAGTTTTCACAATTGGCAGCACCTGATCCCACTGTGATGGTGTCGCATTTCGTGGATGTGCACCCCAGTGAGGTATGAATGGTCAGGCAAACATCGTAATATCCCGGAGCGGTAAATTCATGCCATGGATCACCCGTGGTTGCATTATTACTTACTCCTGATGCCGGATCTCCGAAATCCCAGAGCCGTGAAATAATAATGTTCTGGGGAGTACTGACATCCCAGAAGTGGACATGCGTTACATTCACACTGTCGGCCTGGAAGTGATACAGTGCATGGCAATCGGTATTCTGTCCGACTGTAACCTCATGACAGACCGTGCTGTGGCAATTGTCGGCAGTTTCAATAGTGAGACAGACCAAATAGGTCCCGTAAGCATTATATTGATGATCTACATTGGGGTTTGCCGGGAATGAAATCGTTGCACTGGTTCCATCACCAAATTCCCAATGCCAGGAAACGATGTTATGAATTGAAGTGCTGTAATCATAGAAGTACACCAGGTAAGCATTTGTGCTATCCACGACCGAATGAAATGCCGCCTGGCATCCGGTATAGTTCGAGTTACAGAGTAAAAAATTCACTGTAACCGGTGTCGCAGATGCCGGGAAGTCCTGCACCAGGTAAGTACTGTCGCAGTCTTTGGTTTTAACGATAAAGATGACAGCTGCTCCGGTTGCAGGAACATTATGAATGTAGCAATCATAGTAGCCGCTTGCATTGGTAAACCGTGTGGTATAATAGGTATACCCGTAACTGTTGCTGCTGTCGGCCATGATGATCACCTCGTGATTGGGAACCGGGGCATTGGTCGAATCCCGCAGGACCGTTCCTGAAAGCTGCACGTTGACGGTCTGGGCAAAGATGCCGGAGAGTGCTCCCATTATAAATACGAAAAGTAAAAATTGTTTTTTCATGGTACTCTGAATTAAGTAAAAATTTTGTCTCTAATTCCTGATCATTTTTTGTGTACTCAGAAGGCTTCCGTCCTGATTTCTCAAAACCAGGAAATACAAGCCCTGCTGAATATTTAATGGAAATGAAATTGTTTTTATGGGGTCGGTGATGCCAAATGAACCCGACCAGACTCTTACCCCCGTCACCGTAATGGCTTCTGCAAATATAATCATAGGTTTCCGGGATGTAACAGTTACGCTGACGACATCGTTTACGGGATTGGGAAACAGTTTACCGATTTTGACCTCGCTTTGCGGCTGAACGGGGAACACTCCTGTAATGTCATAATCGAATACTTCCAGGTCAAGCCCTTCTGCAATTGTATGGCTTGAATCCACAGTAACCTCGAGGACCCTGGCATATTTCCCGGCGATTTCCGGGTAAAGGCTGTAGGTTCCGAACGGCAATGCGCCAAATTCATAATTTCCCTCTGCATCAGCGACAGTGGATCTGACCGGTTCGAGGTTGGCGTTGAACAGCAATACTTCAGATCCGGGTAATTTTGCATAGTCTCCGTTATGAATCACGGATCCCCTCAGAACGGCCGGTCCTGAGAGGCTGTCGTTTGCAGGAAAGAGATGGATGTCGTTGTTAAAAAGGTCCTGGTCGAGCAGGAACGTAGTCGTCGTCTGCCATGTTACCTGGTTTCCCGTATACGCAGGAAGGTATTTATTGTAATTCGCCGATCCTTGCGTGAGACCGGCTTTCACGATGTAGCTTCCTTCCATAACATGAAGGAAGATGTAATATCCGAGGTAAGTGAACAGGATCGTATCGACAGGAGCAACCCATTGATTGTGCTTCCGGTAAAGGACGGCGATCCCGGTATCCCCGGTAAAATGCGGGTTGTTGATCGGGAAAAGTCCTGTAAAAAGCAAGCCGCCAAGGTTATGATAAGAAGATGTGGTAATCAGCTGGCAGATCGTATCTGAACAAACCCATGACCCGGAAGTGTCGTCTTTTAGGATAAAAAGGCAGACATTATAAGTTCCCTGAGTGGTATACTGATGGACCGGATTCTGATCGTGGCTGTAACTTCCGTCACCGAACGACCAGTTCCAGTGGTCCGGATGACCGTAAGAACGGTCGGTAAAGAGGAATGTATTCTCCGATTGATTGTTTGAATCAAGTGCCGCAACAAAGTCTGCGAAGCATTGCGTGTTCGAACAAAGTGTGAAATCAACCTGCAACGGGGTCGCTGAGGCATAGACCGTATTCGAATGAAGTACATTGTGGCAGTCGTACGAAGCCACGCTGATCGGGATCCCGTGCGGAACAGAAGGAATCGTGTCTGCATAGAATCCGTCTGCATCGGTGTATTTAACTTCGGAATACTGGATTAGCGTTGTATTGATCATGACAGGATGATCGGCAACCGGTTCGCCGGTGCTGTCGTTCGTGATATGCCCGGAAATGATTACGCGGTCGTGGGGGATCCCGATAAATACGGTCTGAACGATCGAATCCCTGCAACCGTCATGGGAATGAATCCCCAGTTTAACATTGTAGATCCCGGCCCCGGAGTAAAGATGCTGCGGGTTCTGCAGGGATGTAATGTTGCTTGTACCCGAGGCCGGATCGCCGAAATTCCAGTTCCAGGTAAGGATCGAGGTATTCGATGAAGACTGGTCCGTGAACTGGTAGTTCAGGCCTGAAATGCTGTCGTAGGTAAAATCCGCATGACAATTTGATACAGGCGGAACACAGATCTGAAAATCTGCAATGATGGGAGAGTTGGTCGACAGGCCTGATTTCACCTGAAGTACATTGTCACAATCATAAGTCGATATCTGGATAGAAATGGGGAACGACGGGACGTTCAAAACTGTATCGGCATAATATCCGTGCAGATCGGTATACAGGATCTTATAATAATGAAAGGGGGATGAAAAATCGGTCTTGATGTAGATGGTGTGATTGGCAACCGGGGTGACACCCTGTAAATCGGTGACCGTCCCCCTGATGTAGACTGTCGCACCGGAAACATTCATCGTGAGGAGTGAGATAAAAAACAAGTAAAAGGCAATAGTTCTGATCTTCATTCTTTACTTCTTTTCGTTTCTGAGTTGTTTCGTTTTATTTAGTGAACGGTCCGGTTTTGTGACTTTTCGTTCCGAAGTGAACCTTTGCGCCAACCTCAATTCCAAAAGAAAAAGGATCTTTTACAGATTCTGATTCCTGTTCCACGAACGGCTGGAAATAATGTTTATAATACGGCTGTGCATAGATGCTGAACTGTTTTGTTATCCTGTAATCGAGATCCAGGGCAGCCTGGAGTTCCCAGTTCACCTTTACGCGTTCCAGTGAATTGTCGTCCACCCGCACCAGGGTTGCATTGGGATAATCAATGAAGGGCTGGGCCTCTCTCGAACCGATGAGGAACGAAACCGACGGGCCCACCTTGATCCCGAGGCTGAAATGATTCGTCGAGACCAGCTCATATCCCAGCATCAGCGGGATCTGCACATAGGTGTAACGGCTCACCGCCCGGTCGTCGGCAAAATGCTGAATGCTGTCGTAAACCGCAATGTCCTTGGTGGTGTATACGATCTGATTCCCTGGCGAAACAGTGAATGAGATGATGCTGGTAAAGTAGCCGATGCTGTCCTTGCTCTTATAGTTGACACGGTAGCTGTTCTGATTATAAACATAGCCCAGGCCAACCCCGGTCTGAACCGAGAATTTGCCGGCATGATAGGTCAGGCCGGCATTGACCCAGTAATTGGTTTCGGTATACCGGACCGAATTCCTGTAAACCGCCAGTTCGGGAGAAACACCCATATTGGCTGAAAAGAACTGCGGGATCTCTCTTTTACTCACCGGTACGCTGGTGATGCCTTGTGGCGTTATGAACCTCAGGATGGTATCTTCAGCGGGAATGGTATGCAGTTCAGGAATATTCCCGGTTGCCATATAATTCAGATCGTATCCGTAAGGATTCCGCACCGGTTGACCAGGGCTGATCTCCCCGGAAGCTGGTTTCTCTGCTGGTTCGGGTGCCGGAGGGAGTCCGGGATTGGTTACTTTCGGTAAATTTAAGGCATATTCGGCCGGTTTTGATTTTATTGATGCTTTTAAGGTCTTGTTAACAACAGGCACTTCGGTTTTTGCACCAGGTGGCTGAACAGCTTTTTGGGTTTTCTTTTCTTCTTTGGATGAAATGGAGGATGTTGCAGGCGTGCGATCGGATGATGGGGAAGGTGAAGGGCTTTTCACGATGGTACTTTCGTTGCTGACCGGTTTCAGCAGGAAGAAGGCACCAACCAGGATGACGGCTGCAGCACCGATCCAGAATGCTTTTGGAACGTTTGTGAACCTGAAATGGGCGAGTTCGGTCCTGAGCAATTTGCGGCTGATACCTTTCCACAGACCTGCAGAAGGCTCAATCTGGCGGCTCCCCAACATGGTCCGGAACAGATCGTCCAACCCGCCACCCGTATCAGTCATCTTATTTTGATCGTCACTCATTGTGATGATTAACTTTTTTTCGATGTATTATATTCATTCAGTTTTATCCTCAGCGTCCTTCTCGCTTTCAGCAATTGGGTCTTCGAGGTGTTCTCGGAGATGTTCAGCGTCTCCGCAATTTCCTTATGGCTGTAATCTTCCAGCACATAAAGGGTAAAAACGACCCGGTATCCTTCGGGCAGCGCGCGGATCATCTCCTGTAAAACGTCGGCCGGAATGGGTTCCTGTGTTCCGGTGAAAAGATCCTGATCCACGATCTCCGTTTCCCTGATCATTTCAATGTCCTCAAGAAACGGAGTTCTCCGGTTCTTCTTCAGCTCATTCAGGGCATTATTGATCATGATCCTTTTCATCCATCCTTCAAAAGAACCTTCCTTCCGGAATGAGCTGATGTTCTGAAAAACCTTCAGGAAACCTTCCTGCAGGAAATCTTCCGCTTCATCCCGGTTCTTCGCATACCTGAAACATACCGCCAGCATAGAGGATGCAAATTTCCGGTACAGTTGATATTGTGCATCACGCTTGCCTGCAATACAGCCCTCGAGTATAGATTCATCAACGATCATCCGAAGTTTGCCGGTTATTAGACAGATATGCCTTTAAAAAGTTGCCTGATCAGGATCAAAGATACAAAAATTGAGAGGGAAATCCTTCCGGACACAAATCCCCGGCAGGGAAAAACCAAAATTAAAAAATGAGAATCAGCAACTTATGCAATGCCGGCCCTGAGCCGGTCAAAGTTCTTTTCAAAATGGATTCGTCCCTTGGCGCTCAGGACACCCTGCATATGGTAGATGAACATCTCATTAAAAACCTTGGCAGAAACCAGTTCTTCAAGTGAGAACATCTCGTTCTCAAACATGTTCTCAACCCGTATCACCTGCAACCGGGCAATGATCTTTGTATCGAGGTCTTTCCGGTAAAATCCTTCCCGCTTGCCCTTGTTCATGTTGTGGTAAACCGTGTCGTACATTCTTTTCCTCCTGACCACTTTCACGTTCGAATAGAGATCCGGGTAATACTTCCGGATATCATATTCCATGGAGGTATTGTAATCACGGAACATGGCATTGATCACCTTATAAACTTCGAGGATCTCCCCGATGGCATCCAGGTCCTTTTTTTCAATTTCCATAAAAAGCGTGCTGCGCTGCTGATAATCCATCATCAGAACATCTTTTACGAGATCTTCCTTATCGGCAAAGTATTCGTAAAGCGTCTTCTTGGAAATGCAGAGCTGCTTCGCCACATCATCCATCGTCACACTCTTGATGCCGTAACGGTGGTAGAGCCTCCTGACCTGTTCAAGAATTCGCAGCCTCTTATCATCCATTCAACAAAGATAGCAAAAGAACCCATGGAAACTTTTGCCGATACAAAGTTTTTACACCTTTATTTTCTCTATATTTGCAGCCTTATTTTGTGTGTTCATCTTCATCAGTATAACAATCCCATCTTTATGAAAAAAACACTCTTTCTTCTCGGCATATTGATTTTTGCCATCGCCTGCAGCAGTTCTGACAAGAAAGCCCAACTTGAAAAACTTAAAAAAGAGCACGACAAGATCGCGGGCCAGATTGCATCCCTTGAAAAGGAATTGAAGTCTTCCGATGATGTAAAAGCTGCGATCGTCAGCATCGAAACATTGACCCGAAACTCTTTTGATCATTACATCGAGGTCCAGGGCAGGATCGACGGGAACGAGAACATCGGCGTAAGTCCCCGTACAGCCGGGGTGGTCACGAAGATCATTGCCCACGAAGGCGATTTTGTTCAAAAGGGGCAAGTCCTTGCTACACTGGATGCAGAGGTACTGAGGAGGAACCTTACCGACCTGCAAAGCCAGCTTGCCTTTGTAACCGATCTGTATGAAAAGCAAAAGGCATTGTGGGATCAGAAGATCGGATCGGAAGTGCAGTACCTCACTGCCAAGAACAACAAGGAATCGGTCGAAAACAAGATTGCCGCTTTGAAAGACCAGATCAGCATGACCAACATAACAGCCCCGATCGATGGCACCATCGAGGATATTCCCATCAAGGTCGGACAGCTTGCAACGGCTGGTGTTCCTGCATTCCGGATCATCAATTTTGCAAAGGCCAAAGCCGTTGCCGATGTGGGTGAAGCATACTCTTCAAAGATAAAAACCGGCGACCAGGTGAAGATCTTCCTGCCGGATTTGAATACGGAACTCCAGCAGAATGTCACCTTTGCCAGTAAATACATCAACCCGACCAACCGTACCTTCATTGTGGAAGTGGAACTTTCACCGGCCAACGGGATGGTATACCGCGCCAACATGATCGCTGTGATCCGGATCAAGGATTATTCGAACCCTTCGACCATCGCCATCGCACAGAATTACATCCAGGCATCGAAGGATGAAGGTTCGTATGTTTTCACATCGAAAAATGAAAACGGAAAAAATGTGGCAAAGAAAACCTACATCAAGACCGGGATTACTTACAACGGACTGACCGAGATCCTGGGCGGGCTGAAAGAGGGCGATACCCTGATCACAGCCGGTTACAAAGACCTCTACGAAGGCCAGGTCATTGACTACAAAAAATAGCCTCCATGAAAGACGCACAGAAGAAGTTCAAGGAATTTTTTGCAACGAGCTGGTCGATTGATAACCGGACAAGCATCTATGTACTGACCATCATAATCACCATGCTGGGGATAATGTCCTATATCAGCATCCCGAAAGAGCAGATTCCAGAAATTATTATTCCAACCATTATTGTCAATACACCCTATCCCGGAACCTCACCGGAAGATATGGAGAACCTGGTGACCCGGCCGATCGAAAAGGAGACGAAAGCCCTTGCCGATGTTAAGAAGATCACCAGCAAGTCCGTCCAGGATTTTTCCACCATCGTGGTTGAGTTCAATCCGGGGATCGCAGTCTCGGAAGCCAAGCAGCGCGTAAGGGATGCCGTTGACAAATCTAAAACCAACCTTCCGACCGATCTTCCGAAGGAACCCGACATCATGCAGGTCGACCTCTCGGAGATCCCGATCATGTACATCAACATCGCCGGGGATTATGACCTACAGCGGCTGAAAAAATATGCCGACGATACCAAGGACAGGATTGAAACCCTTAAGGAGATCACACGGGTTGACATTGTGGGAGCACTCGATCGTGAGATCAAGGTGGATTGCGACATGTATAAACTTCAGGCAGCCAGTGTCACCTTCAGCGACCTCGAACGTGCCATCGCCAGTGAGAATGTTACCGTTTCTGCAGGAACGATCACCAGCTTCGGGACCAAACGGACGATCCGTATTGCAGGCCAGTTCAAGTCACCGGAAGAGATCAAGAACATCATGATCAAGTCGGGCAGCGGGGCCATCGTTTATGTTAAAGACCTTGCCGAAGTAAAAGATTCGTTCAAGGAACAGGAGAGTTTTTCGAGGATCAACGGGAAAAATGTCATTACCCTTAACGTCATTAAAAAAAGCGGGGAGAACCTGCTCAATGCATCGGATGAGATCAAGGACATCCTGGCCGACATGAGGGCCAATGATTTTCCGCCCGACCTTACCGTCCAGCTTACAGGCGAACAATCGCGTTTCACGCGAAGCACGCTGGAAGAGCTGAACAACACCACCATCATCGGTTTCATCCTGGTAACCCTGATCCTGATGTTCTTCATGGGATTCAACAACGCATTCTTTGTGGGTCTTTCAGTACCCTTGTCAATGTTTGTGGCTTTCCTGATCATGCCCGGTCTCGGCTTTACCATGAACATGATCGTGATGTTCGGATTCATTTTCGCCCTCGGGATCATCGTGGATGACGCCATCGTGGTGATCGAAAACACACACCGGATACACCGAACGGATCCGAACATTGTTACGGCCGCCAAGCATGCGGCCGGGGAGGTGTTTCTTCCCATCCTTTCGGGAACACTGACCACACTGGCACCTTTCTTCCCGCTTGCATTCTGGCCGGGGATTGTTGGTCAGTTCATGCATTACATGCCGGTAACGCTCATCCTTACCCTTTTTGCTTCCCTCTTTGTCGCCTACATCATCAACCCGGTATTCGCTGTTACCTTCATGAGGCATGAATACGACAAGGTTGAACACAAAACAAACATGCGGCGGCTCTTTATTATCAGTGCCATTTTCCTTGGACTGGCCGTGATCTTTTACATCGGGGGTTCCTTTGGAATGGGTAACGTGATGGTGTTCATGCTGATCCTGAATGCAATCTACCGCTTATGGATCAAGGATGCCGCATTGAAATTCCAGAATTCAGGCTGGCCCAGGGTTGTTGCATTTTATGAAAAGAACCTGCGGTTTTTCCTGAAAAACCGGAATCCCTATTATATTCTGATCACGGTAGTCGGCCTTCTTTTCCTTTCATTTTTCCTGACCGGGATTTCAAAGCCTAAAGTACTCTTCTTCCCCGATAACAATCCAAACACAATCAACATTTTTATTAAGATGCCTGAAGGGACCGACCAGCTTGTTACAGATTCTGTCGCCCGGATCGTTGAACGGAGATTGGAAAAAGTGTTCGGAAGGAACAACCCCATCGTAGAATCGATTGTGACGAATGTCGGCTTCGGCGCGGGTAGTGGAATGTTCGACCGTTCTGCAGCCTCAAACAAGGGAAAAGTATCAATCAACTTTATTGAAAGCCGTTTCCGACATGGCATCAGTACAAACAAATACATGGATGAGATCAGGAATGATGTCAAGGACATTCCGGGCGTTGAGATCAGTGTTGAGAAAAACAAGATGGGTCCTCCGACCGGGAAGCCCATCAACATTGAAGTTACAGGTGAAGACCTCGACCAGCTGATCGTTACAGCCATTAATTTCCAGAATTACATCGATTCGCTCAGGATCCCGGGGATCGAAAAGCTGAAATCGGATTTTGACAATAAAAAGCCAGAGATCACCATCGACATCGACCGTGTCAGGGCCAACCGTGAAGGCATTTCAGTGGGGCAGGTCGGAATGGAACTTCGTACCGCCATTTATGGCAAAGAGGTATCTAAGTACAAGGAAGAAGAAGATGAATACCCGATCCAGTTGCGGTATTCGGAAGATCAGCGGAAAAACATTGATAAGGTCATCAATGCCAGGATCACTTACCGGGATATGAATTCAGGGCAGCTCCGGCAGATCCCGATTTCTTCTGTGGCCAGGATCGGATATAAAGATACCTATGGAGGGATCAACCGGAAGAACCTCAAACGGGTCATCACCATTTCTTCCGAAGTCTTATCCGGGCATACAGCCAATGAGGTTGTTGCAACGATTAATCAATCCCTCAGGGGGTTCGATCTGCCAAAGGGAATTGCGATCAGCCTCACGGGCGAACAGGAAGACCAGGCAGAAACCATGATGTTCCTCATAAAGGCAATGATGGTCGCCATCGGGCTGATTTTTTTCATCCTGATCACACAGTTCCAGTCTGTATCGAAATCCCTGATCATCCTGAGTGAAGTGCTGTTCAGCATCATCGGGGTACTGTTCGGCATCTTCGCTTTCCACATGACCATCAGCATCATCATGACCGGACTTGGCATTGTGGCGCTCGGAGGAATTGTGGTGAGAAACGGTATCCTGATCGTCGAATTCTGTGACACCCTGCGGGAACGGGGACTGAGGACCCGTGAAGCCATTATCCAGGCAGGGATGACCAGGATCACCCCGGTCATCCTGACCGCAACCGCAACCATGCTTGGGCTGGTGCCGCTGGCCGTGGGGATGAACATCAACTTCGTCACCATGTTCACCGAACTTAACCCGCACATCTATTTCGGCGGCGATAATGTAGCCTTCTGGGGCCCGCTCTCCTGGACGATCATTTTCGGACTGAGCTTCGCCACGTTCCTGACGCTTATCTTTGTCCCGGCGATGTATCTTATCGATTATGAGATGAAGTTGAAGTTCCGCAGAAGGAGCGCTCACAAGGAACTCAAACAAAGACTGAGATCCGAGGGCAGAGGTCCGAGGGCAGAGGTCGGAGGTCTGAGATAGGAAAGAACCAGAAATACAATATTGAATTATTATTTGTTGGTTCTGATCGTGTGCCAGTTGTGAAGTAACCTGTATAGTTTTGCTCCAAGGATATCGTATCTCCCAGAAACTTCATCAAACTTTTCTACCGGCATATAAGAGAAATCCCTGGCAAATTCCAGCCAGGTCTTTGTCTCAGCAAGCGACCCTAATGCTATCGTCAGGTGATGCTTGAACAAACTCTCATAATTCCTTTTAGCTTAACCCTCACTGATGTTGGCGGCAATAGATCTTGATGATCTGCGGATCTGATCTGTCAGTGAATACAGTTCCTCTTTCGGGAATGATAATGTAAATCGGAATACATCAACTGCAAGAGAGTAAGATTGTGAATATACCTCAAGGTCTTTTACAGATGTAATACTTTTTTTTTCCATACTAATGGTTTTACCCATTAATCGGCTTTTCTTCAAAAAGTAATACGAGAAATAAAAAATCTGGTAACTTTACAAGACCTCCGACCTCCGACATCCGACCTCAGACCTCCGTCTTCGGCTAGACCTTCTCCAGCAACTTCGCCAGCCTGATCCTGTTCTTCAGCAGGTCGAACAGCGACTGAATGTAGTCCGATTCAGAGATGAGGAACTGAGAGTATTTCTGGTTCAGGTCGGTGCTTGAGGAAACGCCCAGGCGGTATTTTTTGAAGGTCTTTTCGTAGATCCTGTTGGCCATATCGAGGCCTTTCTGCTTATTCTGGAAAACGAGATAAGAGTTGTTAAAATCCTTTTTTAATGTTTCGACCTGGAGCTCCAGCTGCATCCTCATCTTTTCATCGTTCACCTTCATCTTGTCCACATTCAGCCGGGCCTGGTCTACTGCATATTTCCGGCTGCCGCTGCTCCAGATCGGGACAGACAGTGTCAATCCCCAGTTGACAGTCTTATACCAGGGATATGCATCGCTGGTAAAATTCCAGTCGTTCCGCTGTGCATTGGCAGATGCGCCGAAGAAGCCTGACAGTGTCGGGTGATAAGCTGTTTTCGAAAGCTTATATTGCATCAGGACAAGATACTCCTGCTTTTTCAGGATCGTATAATCGATGTTGTGGTCATAATCAAACTGCTGGTTGATCAATACATCCTTCTGGACATTCTTCATGAAAAAGTCCAGGTTATCCGTCAAAACGAGCTCCTGGTTATCCTTAAGGCCGATCAGGAACCTCAGGTAGTTGTATGCAAGCAGGCGCTGGCTTTTCGTCGTGATGATAGAGGCCTCAAGGTTTGAGCGATTCAGTTCCATCTGTTCAACATCGATGTCTTCGATCAGCCCCTGTTTCAATGTTGCTTTCCCTTCTTCCACAAGCTGATTGACCGTCTTGAAGGTTGAGTCAAGGATCCTTGTGCTCTCTTCCACGATCAGGAAGCTGATATAGGCTTCTGCCACGAGGTCCTTTACATCCATCTTATCCCTGATCATCTTCTGTTTGGCCGTCTCAAGGTAGGCTTTTGCCGTCTGCAATCCTACGATGTACTGGCCACTGTAAAGCAACTGGGTCACCCTGCCGCGAACGGTCGCATTGTACTCGGAGCCGAACTGGACCGGGAAAAATGTACCCGGCTGCCCGATGAATTCGCCCGGAATGAGTGAGGTGGGTAGTGCAAGGTAGTCCATGTAATCAATCCCTCCATCCACCTGGGGCAATCCGATCGCGGTGTTTTGTTTCACCATTTTTTGTGCGATCTTAACGTCGTTGGCTGAATTCTTCAGGTCAAAATTATTTTCATATGCATAATCCTGAGCCTCTTTCAGCGTCATTGACATTACCTTTCCGGTCTGGGCATTAATTTGAGAGATAGTACAGTAGAACGAGATAAAAGCTACCAGGAAAATAATCCGTTTCATCCGTTGAATTAATTAAAATGTACTTTTCGTTTTTGTTTTTCGTAATATTCAATCCCCTTAGGGTTTGCAATCCCGCGGATAAAGTTGTCGAACATCGTATCAAACAAGGTCTGGAACGAAAACTTATCGGCCGGGAAGAATTCCGGGTTATGCAGGTCGATCAGCCGGCGGATGTAAAGCCTGGACACCAGTTCGATGCTCAGGTCATCCCGGTAAACCCCCTGGTTTATTCCCTTTTCAAGGTTGATCTGGATCTTCTTGAAGATAAAATCGATCCTCTCCTCAATGTGTTTGTGATAAATATCGGGGTAATATTTTTTCAGGTCGAAGGTCATGGAAGGACTTATGTCCCTGAACCGGTCTCCTAATTCTTTACTCACAATGAGCAGGATATCGATGGCATTTACGCCTTCAAAATTATAGGTGTCAAAGATGATCTCGAAATTTTCCCTTTCCAGTTCCAGGAGTTTCTCCACCAGTTCATTCTTACTCTTAAAAAGCTGATACAGCTTTTTCTTTGATATCCCCAATTCCCGGCAGATATCGTCCATTGAAACGCTCCGGACACCATATTTGAAGAAAAATTCCCGTACTTTTTCAAGAACCTCAGTCAATGTGCTGTCCATGGGATTCCGTTTTAATTAAACCAAAAATGTACATGAATGTTTTTTCCGGGAGTCTGAGATGTTCAAGTAAATTAAGCATTGGATGAGTTCGCCGGGTTTTCCCGTGAGGCAAAATTAAAGAAAATCGGCGAGAAACAAACTAAGTATAAAAAGTTTTTTCAACCCCTCATTCCACGATCATCTTGCGCCGGATGGATTTCTCACCATCCATGAGGGAATAGTAATAAAGGCCTGGAGCCAGGCCGTAGCGGGCAATGTCGAAGGTTTCAATGTGCCTTCCCGGATTTGTCATCCTATGATCGACCAGCGTGGCAATCCTTCTCCCGAAAAGATCGAATACCTCAAGGGTAACCGTCACCGGCCGCCTGACTTTATAAGCGATATACGTATAGGTTTTACCGGGGTTGGGATAATTCTGGTCCAGGGAAGAAAAAAGACCGGATTCCGGCTTCCGGCCGATACCGGTATACAGGCTGTCGATAATTGCAGTCCAGACGCTGAGTCCGCCGACATCCAGGCGCGCCCAGACAGGTCTGACAACATCATTGAAAGCAGAGATGCAGGTATAGTCGCCAAAGAAGACCGGGGCAACCGGAGAAAAGGGTGATTCGCTGATCCTGAAATTCTGGAACGTTTCTCCCCCGTCACGGGAAACGGCCATATAAACATCCGTCAGATTGTCATTATAAGCCCTCCGGTCATAAAACACAAAATAGAGGTAACCGGTCTTCTGATCCACGGTCATCCAGGTAAAGAATTGCTGTTTGCCCGGCGGATCATCGTTAACGCGTTTCACCGGACTCCAGGTTAACCCGCCGTTGGTTGATTTTGCAAACCAGACATCCGTATCAGTTAATCCGTTCCGCTGATCGCTCCAGTTGACATAAATGTTTCCGCGACAGGGTCCGCTGCTCAGGTCACAGCATGTAACGGGCAGCCCGTTTGCACGATAGATCCCGGGTATTGCATAATCCCAGCCGCCGGGAATATCTGAAATAAAAATGTTGGTATCCAGCCATGTATCTCCCTGGTCAAGCGACCTGTTAAAAACAAGCCCTGCAGGTCCCGCCCATGCAACATACACCTCCCCGTTCGGTCCGACAGCCGGAACAGCGCCTTCAACGGTATTATCGCTGTCGACGCAATCGCCCGCCACCCGGTTGATCCGCTTTGCGGCGCTCCAGGTAAGTCCTCCATCGGTTGATCTTGAGAACAGGATTACGGAACTGTCAGCAGGGTTGTTGGTCCCGTAAACATCGAACTGTGTCCAGCAAACATAAATGTTGTTCGTCTGCGGATCCACCACCGCCCATTCCTTGTCCTGTGCCTTGGTCCCGTTCAGTCCCATGAAGGTTCCGTCTGACCAGGTCTGTCCTCCGTCGGTTGATTTCTGGCAGACGATCCTGTCGATCCAGTTTCCGAATGGGGCATTCGATAAATGGAAATAATAAAAACTGCCGGCCGTATCGACAATCAGGCAGGGGTCGCCATAAACCCCGAAAGAGGAGGCGATCGTTCCTTCCTGCCAGGAAAGGCCACCGTCGGCCGAAACATAAGCATTATCGAGGTTCGTTCCTGCAAGAACCTGTTTGGTATCCTTCGGATTGATGATAATGGAGGGTTCCTCGGGCTGGTTCATATTCCCGAGAAGAACATTCGGGAACTGGGCGAAGGTCATGTTCCAGAGGAACAAGAAACAGAGAATTATGAATGTATTTTTTAACATGAATGTCCTTCCTGAAATTCTCCATAAAGTTACAAAATATCGCCGGAGTTCAGGAGGTCTGAGGCGAATAATTTGTAAGTTTGTCCTTCCAGGAAATTGAAGTATGTACAGGTTGCTGATCCTATTTTTCTGTTTTATTGTTTTCACCGGAAGCGCACAGGTGAATGACTGGTCGACATATTATGAACGGTCTGGTAAAAAAGAGACGCCCCGTTATAAAGAAACCATGGATTATTGCAGGATGCTGGAAAAGAATTCCAACCAGGTTCACCTGGTCTCTTTCGGGAAAAGCAGCAAGGGACGAGATCTTCCGCTTCTGATTGTCGATCGCGAAGGAAAATCCGATCCGGCGTCCATCCATGCTTCCGGGAAACTTATCCTGCTGATCCAGGCCTGCATCCATCCGGGAGAATGCGAAGGCAAGGATGCCGGATTGATGTTCATCCGGGACCTTGTCATTCTCAATAAATATCCCGGACTGCTGGATCATGTTTCCATTCTCTTCATCCCCATTTTTAATGTGGATGGCCATGAACGGTTTGCCCCCAATAACCGGATCAACCAGAACGGACCCGATGAAACAGGATGGCGGACCACGGCTCTAAACCTTAACCTGAACCGTGACTACCTGAAGGCGGATGCACCGGAAATGAAAGCCTGGTTAAAGATGTTCAGCACCTGGCTGCCTGATTTTTTCATCGATACCCACACCACCGACGGAGCCGATTATCAATATGTGCTGACATATCATATGGAGGTTTACGGGAATATGGATCCGGGATTGACGGGATGGATCCGGGATCCGTTCCTTAAAACCTGGTCCGGAAAGATGGAAAATGAAGGATTCCATGTATTTCCTTATGTCGAATTCCGTAATTGGCACGATCCGCAAAGCGGACTGGAAACCGGTGCCAGTCCGCCGATGCTTTCGCAGGGCTACACCAGCCTCCGGAACAGGCCGGGCCTGCTGATCGAAACACACATGCTGAAACCGTACGATCAACGGGTTTCATCAACCTATGAAGCCCTGAAATCCGCGTTGGAGATCCTGTCGGAAGAGGCCGGTAACCTGAAGAACCTGGAACAAAAAGCAGATGCTTATGTTTCGTCTGCCGGATTCCGCAAACAGTGGTTCCCTCTGCGTTTCGAAACAACTAACGACAGCACTACCGTGCAATTTCTGGGCATTCAATACCACAAGGTGAAAAGCACAGTTACCGGGGATGATTTTTACAGGTTCGGGAAGGCGAAAACGACATTCAACATTCCCTTTTTCAACAAAACCAGGGTTGTTGACTCAGCGAGGTTGCCGGAAGCATATATCATCCCGGCCGAATGGCAAAATGTTATCAGCCGGATCGAACTTCACGGGATCAGGATCACACGGCTCAAACAAGATACAAACCTGATGGTCACCGGATGGAAACTATCCAACCCCCGCTGGCAAACAAATCCTTACGAAGGAAGGCATCCGCTGACCGCTTTCGATCCTTCAGGGATAAACGTGCTGAGAACATTCCCGGCTGGTTCGGCGATCATCGATATGGCGCAGCCGGAAGCCAGGATCATTGCGCAGATGCTTGAACCCCGCGGGAACGGATCGCTGATCTACTGGGGATTTTTCGATGCTATCTTCGAGCAGAAGGAATATGCCGAAAATTATGTAATGGAACCGCTGGCCGCGAAAATGCTTGCAGAGGATCCTGCCTTAAAGGCTGAATTCGAAAAAAAGAAGGCAACGGATACGGCTTTTGCAAAAAACTCCGATGCCATCCTGAACTGGTTCTACAACAAGTCACAGTATGGTGATCCCTTCAGGGAACTCTATCCGATTGGCAGACTTTACGACAGGAAAGCGGTTGATGGACTGGTAAAGATGAGTGATAATTGATCCGAAAAAACTCACCCCTTCAGTCCCTAGCTGAGCGGCATTTGTAATGCCGCTCGCCTTGGTCTCAAAAGCGGAATTACAAATTCCGCTCAGCATCCGGATGAACTAGAATCGTAGCGGGTCCTTTACTTATCTTCCCGATGATGGCCGCTTCCGCGATCCCTTCCCGGTGAAGGTCTTTCAGAAACTGATCAGCCAAAGAAGAGGGAAGTGAAATTAATAATCCTCCGGAAGTCTGCGCATCGGCAAGCAGGAGCTGTATTTGCCGGGGAACAGCATCTCCGAAGTTTACAACCTCTTTTACATAATCAAGGTTGTTCAGCGTGCCGCCCGGAATGGCGCCTGCCGCAGCGTATTCCACGGCTCCCGGAATAACCGGAATGCAATCGCAGTAAATTTCCGCAGAAACATTTGCCCCGGTGACCATTTCTTTCAGATGTCCAAGCAATCCAAAACCGGTCACATCGGTGCAGCCATTCACCGGGTATCGCTTCATGACCTCTGCCGCTTTCCGGTTCAGGCTTGACATCACAGAAACAACCTTTGTAACTGAATCTTCCGATGCCACACCCCGTTTTATGGCGGTGGTGATGATCCCCGTTCCCAGCGGTTTTGTTAAAACCAGTGCATCACCCGGTTTTGCTCCCGAATTCAGCAGGATCCGGGCGGGATCAATACTGCCCGTCACAACAAGCCCGAATTTCGGTTCCGTATCCTCGATGGTATGTCCGCCGATGATACTGATGCCGGCTTCTGCAGCCTTATCCGAAGCGCCCTTCAGGATCTGCTGAAGCACCGTTGGGGGAAGGAGTTTTTCAGGGAACCCGACAATGCTTAAGGCGAAGAGCGGCTTCCCTCCCATTGCATAAATATCACTCAATGAATTGGCCGCAGCGATAGCCCCGAAATCATAGGGATCATCCACAACCGGTGTAAAGAAATCAACCGTCTGGACAATGGCCGTCTTTTCATTGATCCTGTAAACAGCAGCATCATCATTCGTTCCCAGGCCTACCAGGACATGCGGGTCGGTTGAAAGTGGAAGATCTTTGAGAATTTTTTCAAGGTACTGGGGCCGGATCTTGCAGGCACAGCCAAGGCCGTGGGTGAAGTGGGTCAGTTTGATTTCAGATGTGGGATGGGAGATGGGGGATGGGGGATAAAATCCCTGTACTGCATGATATGCATTTATGATAATGGGGATGGATTCGTCAATTTCGGATTGGGTTGTCATCCGGCCGATTGAAAAACGGACCGATCCCATGGCGAAATGAGCCAGGACCATCATCGCCGACAATACCGGTGAGATCACCTCGCTGGCGGAGTGACAGGCTGCACCGGCAGAGGCAGCAACGGGACTCATCTTTTCAAGCAGCAGGCTGGCTTCAACTCCCGGGAAACTGATGTTCATCGTGTTCGGCAGCCGTTCTTCCGGGTGGCCGTTCAACCTGATCTCAGGGAGGTCGTTCCGGATCGCATCATACAAATGATCACGTAATTTTTTTTGACGTTCAGATTCGGGTTTCAGTTTCTCTCCTGCAACCGCACAGGCCTTTCCCAGTCCGACGACCGACATCACATTCTCTGTTCCCGCACGGAGGTTCTGCTCATGATCGGCGCCATGGATCAGCTTTTCGGGATGAATGCCACGGCGGATATAAAGTGCCCCGATGCCTTTTGGCGCATAGAGCTTATGACCTGCAAGGGTAAGGAGATCAACCTTCATGGCCTGAACATCCACGGGGATCTTCCCTGCGCTCTGGGCTGCATCCGTGTGGAAAGGGATCCCTGATCTCCGGGCAATGGTGCCGATCTCTTCAATCCGCTGGATGGTACCAGTTTCATTGTTCGCATGCATGATGGTGATCAGGATCGTTGAACCCGTGATATTCTTTTCCACATCCTCCGGGTTTACATGCCCGTATTCATCCACCGGCAACCATGTTACAGCAAATCCCTGCTTCTCCAGGTATCTGCAAACTTCAACAACCGAGGGATGTTCTATGGAAGAGGTGATGATATGATTTCCTCTGTCGCGGCCGGCCAGAGCAATTCCCTTGATCGCGAAATTATTTGATTCCGTGCCTCCGCTGGTAAAGATGATCTCGTCGGGCTCTGCATTCAGGAATTCAGCAACCTGTCTCCGGGCATTTTCAACCGCCAGTTTTGCTCTGACCCCGGCCGGATGAATGCTGGAAGGGTTCCCATAGAGCTCCTCCAGATACGGCTTCATCTCAGCCGCTACAAGCGGATCCACGGGGGTGGTGGCATTATAATCGAGATAGATCATTTTCATTTCTTCAGGTTGAAATCACGGAAAGAGCCTTCGGGCCTGGTTCAGAACTGCTGTCACATTCTTTCCGGTATCATTTTCCATCATTATTGTAAAGATATCTTTATTCAGCCGTTTATCGACGGAATGCGTGTAGCTTTTATCATAATAGACCAGCATCAGGCCGGCGGCCGTGTCGAAATCACCCGATGTAATGGCAGAAAGCGCGGTTTTTGTATTTGCACCTCCGAGCTTTTCGCTGATCTTCAGGATGGCCCCTTCCAGTTCTTCTTTTTCAAAATCCGAATATTCACTGACCAGCCGCCGGATCCGTTCCTCCCTGTTTGTTTCGATCATGATCATCGGCGAACGGTTCATCTGATCGAATAAAGGATCAGGAATGCACAGCTTCCCGATCATCCTGCTCTCATCTTCAATCCAGGTTATTTTTCCGGGATCATATTTTTCCCATTCAGCATAAATATCATTTTCAAATTGTTCATTCGTCGGTTGATCAGGCTGTCCCAATCCACCGAAAACCGAACCTTTATGAAATGCCAGCCGTTCCAGGTCAAGAACCTGTTCCCCCTTTTCTGCCAGAGCTTCCAGGATCTCCGTTTTCCCGCTTCCTGTCAGTCCTCCGAGAACAACTATTTTCAACGGTTGAGAAAAGCGATCCCTGATAAACTTCCGGTATGCCTTATAGCCGCCGTCCAGGACGGAAACCGAATAGCCTGCCTGTTCAAAGAGCCAGGCCATCGATTCGCTCCGCATACCGCCGCGCCAGCAATGAACCAGCACCGCCTTCTGATCTGCAACGGTGTTCAGTTTTTTGACCATCATGCTCAGTTTCGGCCCCGCCAGTTCCAGCCCTTTCAGGATGGAGGCTTCCCTTCCCGAATTTTTATAGATCGTCCCGACAACAGCTCGTTCCCGGTCATCAAAGAGCGGAATGTTCATGGCCCCGGGAATATGTCCCTGCAGGTATTCGGCCGGGGAACGAACATCCACGACCGTCATGATGTCTGACTGTGACAGGAATTGTTCTGCTTCGATTCTTATGGCCATGATAACCTTTATAATCCGCTACCGGTCAAAATTACAACGAAAATGCAATAATTTCGTATCTTTGCACCCTCATTTAAAATCCCATTTCTGAATGAGCGACAGGATCAACCATGAATGCGGCATCGCCCTAATACGCCTCCTGAAACCGCTCGAATATTACCTCGCCAAATACGGAACCACCCTTTACGGCATGAACAAGCTGCACCTGCTGATGCAGAAGCAGCACAACCGCGGCCAGGACGGGGCCGGGATCGCTTCCATCAAATTTGACCTTGAGCCCGGTAATAAATACATCAACCGTGTGAGGTCCGATTCCGACTCTCCGCTAAAAGACATTTTCTCATCCTTTCATGAGCAGATCCACCAGGTTGTTGAAAAACACCCGGAGCTGCTTTATGATGTCAACTGGCTGAAATACAACATCGATTTCATCGGTGAACTCTATCTCGGCCATTTGCGTTATGGAACCTTCGGTAAGAATTCGTTGATGAACATCCACCCGCTCGTGAGGGAAAACAACTGGATGACAAAAAATCTTGTCCTGGCCGGTAATTTCAACCTTACCAATGTGGACGAGCTGTTTGAAAAGCTGATCGACCTCGGGCAGTATCCTGTTGAAACATCGGATACCATTACCATCCTGGAAAAGATCGGTCATTTCCTGGATGAAGAAAATGAAACGCTGTACAAGAAATTCAAAGAGGAAGGGTTCCCGAAACGCGAAATCTCCGGGCAGATCGCAAAGCACCTCGACATTCAGCAGATCCTCAAACAGGCGGCAGACTCCTGGGATGGCGGTTATGTGATAGCAGGCCTTGTGGGCCACGGAGATGCCTTCGTCATGCGCGATCCAAGCGGTATCCGGCCTGCGTTTTATTACCACGATGATGAAGTAGTGATTGCTGCCTCCGAACGTCCCGTTATCCAGACCACCTTTAATGTACCCTGCGAATCGGTTAAAGAACTGAAACCCGGTTATGCGCTGATCGTTAAAAAGGACGGGAATGTAGCTGAAAAGCAGTTCCGGGAGCCCCTCGAGAAAAAATCATGTTCATTTGAACGGATCTATTTTTCCCGCGGTACCGACAAAGAGATTTACCGCGAACGGAAGAACCTGGGTAAGTTCCTTGCCCCGGCGATCCTGAATGCCATCGATTACGACCTCGAGAACACGGTTTTCTCCTATATCCCGAATACTGCGATCGACGCCTATTACGGGCTGATCGAAGAGCTGAACCATTTCTGCAATGCGATCAAAAAAGACCGGATACTTGAAGCCCAGGGAAACCTGAAACCGGAGGAACTCGACGCCATCCTGAAACTTGCCCCCAGGGTGGAGAAGGTGGCCGTGAAGGACATGAAACTGCGGACCTTCATCGCCCAGGATTCGCAGCGCAACGACCTCGCCACGCATGTTTATGACATTACGTATGGCAGCATCCGGAAAGGTAAGGACAACCTGGTTGTCCTCGATGATTCGATTGTTCGCGGAACAACCCTGAAGCAAAGCATCATCCGGATCCTTGACCGGCTCGAACCGAAAAAGATCGTCATTGCTTCCTCTGCACCGCAGATCCGTTATCCCGATTGCTACGGGATCGACATGGCAAAACTTTCGGATTTTATCGCTTTCAAAGCCGCCATAGAACTCCTGAAAGAAACCCGCCAGGAGAATGTCATCAACGATGTTTATAAAAAGGCCAAAGCCCAGGAGAATCTTCCCAAGGAAGAGATCCTGAATTTCGTCAAGGAAATCTACCAGCCGTTTTCAGCAACTAAGATCTCAGAAAAGGTCTCCGAACTGCTGACCCCGAAGGAGGTCAGGTCGAGGATTGAGATCATTTACCAGACCATTGAGGATCTGCACGCAGCCATTCCCAATCATTCAGGCGACTGGTACTTTACAGGCGATTATCCCACGCCCGGCGGGAACAAGGTGGTGAACAAATCCTTTATCAACTATATCCAGGGAAAAAATGAAAGGGCCTACTGATCAGGCCCTTTTTATTCCGATTACCGTAAACTGGTTTATTGTTATTTCATCGCCCTGGTGATCCGTGCTGCGATGGCTGCAAATTCTTCCGGCGAAAAGCTGAGCTTGGGCTTACGGAAATCAATATCATAGATGGTCTTCAGCGGCACGAGGTGGATGTGTGCATGCCTCACTTCGAGGCCGATAACTGCAATGCCGATGCGCTCGCAGGAGATGACTTTCTGCATTGCGATGGCAACCCGCTTTGCAAAAAGAAACAAGCCTTTGTATTCTTCATCCTCAATATCGAAGATGTAGTCTGTC
Source organism: Bacteroidota bacterium (assembly GCA_026391805.1). Taxonomy (GTDB): domain Bacteria; phylum Bacteroidota; class Bacteroidia; order Bacteroidales; family FEN-979; genus FEN-979. The sequence goes on from JAPLDJ010000016.1 coordinate 53,325, forward strand.
TCTTTCTTCGGAATGACCAGGGTATGTCCTTCTGCCAGGGGATTTATATCGAGAAAAGCAAAGTAGTTCTCATCTTCGGCAATTCTATAGCAGGGAATTTCCCCGTTGATGATCCTTGTAAATATGCTGCCCATCAGTTGCCGTTTTTGCGTGTGATCTCGATGATCTCAAATGCAACCTTACCGGCCGGGATCATGATTTCAACTTTGTCGCCGAGGCTCTTTCCCAGTAAACCTTTTGCTATCGGAGAGTTGACAGAGATCTTGCCCAGCTTGACATTGGCTTCATTCTCGGGCACCAGTGTAAATGTAACTACACTGCCGTTCTCTGTATTTCTGAGCTTTACAATGGAAAAGATCAGCACCTTGGTGAAGTCAAGTTTTGACTCGTCGAGCAACCGTGCGTTACTGATCATGTCCTGCAGCTTCGATATCTTCAGTTCAAGCATGGATTGTGCTTCCTTGGCTGCCGCATATTCGGCATTTTCCGACAGGTCTCCCTTGTCCCTGGCTTCCGCGATCTGCTTCGAAATGGCAGGCCGCTCCACGGATGTCAGATGCTTTAACTCATCCCGGAGCTTATCCAATCCCTCCTGTGTATAATATTTGATTTCAGTCATGGTTGCAAATTTACATCGACCTGATAATAAGGCAAAAGACCCTTGAAAAGGGTCCTTTTACCATATGAAAATTGGACTAAATGCTATTTAGATGAATCCTAAAAGTTGAGTTTCAACCCGATACAATGTGTGCCGGAAAATGGATTTGTTGACCTGTAAGAATAATCGATCCCGATGCCAGTTTCTTTTTCCTTGTTGAATGGAACAGAAACCGTCAAGCCTCCGTTAAATCCCGTAAAAACGGTTCCCCTTTCAGCAATCGAAGAGCTGAAAATTCCATCCTGGTAGGTATAGCCTGCCCTGACACCAAGATAGTGTTTCAGCCCGTATTCAACCCCGAGCGTAAACTGGTCTTTTGTAAAGGAATTTGAGGTAAAGTTCCCTGCCAGGGTGATCCGGTGCAGATCACCGATAAGGAAATCGTAGGATGCGCCGATCCTTAAGGTTGCGGGCAACTCGTATTTTTCCGAACGGGTTGCAACGGTGAACAGGTCATTATCGTTTCCGTGCGTGGGAATGACGCCGCGGAAGGAAAGTCCGTCACCCGAGAATTTCATGGTCGGTCCGACGTTTTTCAGGGCCACCCCGAATTTGATCTGATCCTTTTCCCCTGTTATGTATTGTACGCCGGCATCGATAGCGATTCCCTGTGCACTGGCATCTGCAATGGATTCGGATATGATCTTGACGTTCAATCCCCCGTAAATGCTGTTGGAGAAAGCCTTTCCGTAAGCCAGGTTGATGTTCAGGTAGCTGGGTTTAAAGGTGCCGATGTGACCTTCAGGGGAAGAAACGGTCGTTATGTCGATCTCTCCGAAATTCATCGACATAATGGCAAGGCTCAGCACTCCTTTATTCTGCCCCAGCTTCTGTGAGAAACCAAAGTTCATGATCTTAGTACCGGTTCCTGCAAGCCAGTTGGTATAGGAGAAGATGATCTCCGTTCCTTTGGTGGTGGCGGTACCTGCAATATTGGCGTACATGGCTTCCAGGCCCTGGGCATTTGCAGTACCGACACTCCCCCAGCCCGAACTCCTCGCCCATGGATCGATCATCAATTCAGACGCTCCAGCCTGTCCTGAACGGTCTTTATTTCCGGCAGAAACCTGCGCCAGGGGAAGGATGGTCAATCCTGCCAGGAACAGTGCAAATACGAGGCTATAAATATTTTTCATATTCGTGAATTTTATTTCTTACTGTATCGTGTTTTATACTCTTAAGAATTTTAATATGAATTCAGGTCAACCGGACGTAAGATTCCGAACCATTTCAGGGTTCTTTCACCGACCCCGTCGACTTTCACATGAATCAGGTAAACTCCTCCGGAGATCGGGATGCCCGCAAAGTTTTTAAGATCCCAGTCGATGGATGTTAACGCATCGGTATTGATCTTGTCGAGCGATCCTCTCGGTTCCGTGATCCCTGATTTATCAACATCATATTGCCTGATCATGGTGCCGCTCATGTTGAAGATGGTTACCGTGCTCTTCAGCGGCAGGTTAACGATCTTGACACGGTTATCCAGCTGGTTCCTTTCATAATCATCATAACCGTAATAGGGATTGGGAACCACATTGATCAGGTCGAGGTCGCTGCTCAGTTTATCCGCATTCTCCTTGGATGTTGCAATTGTGGCAGTGCTGAACGTATATTCCGGCCAGCACTTGTTTTCGGCCGTATCGGAATAGGTCTGCGGGAGGGTTCCGGCAAAATACCGGGCATAGGGTTTTGCAACCCGGATCTTGATCTTCACCTCGTTGCTGAGCCATTGCTGTCCATCGATGGACAACGGCATCCCGACATACATGCAGGATCCGTATCCGTATGCCTGCCAGACCTGTGAAGGAACTTTTTTCACGTGGGTGATAAAGTAGGCGCCTCCGTCGTATGCAGGATAATCAAGGTTATAGGTCTGCGGGCCCTGGGTTACCTTCTGGCGCATGGATCCCATGATGTAAACGTAATGCATGCCACCGAAAACAGGTTCTCCTCCGGCATCATAAAGCCGGTCTGAAGGATTCCAGAGCATGTCACGGCCATTGTCAGCCGAGAGCCAGGAATTTTCACCGAACATAATGTTCAGACGTTCTCCCGATTCCAGGTTGATGGCATAACCGGGGAACCATCCCATTCCCGTAGCATTGATATAGCTCGAATTTAATTTTGGATTACCGGGATTTACAACACCAGTGTCTCCATTTACATTAACCGACTTGTGCCTTCTTATTTCAAATTTCGGGGCACCACCTTCAGATAATTTTGCATCGGGGCACATTTCAATGACCGGGCAGCGGGTCCATTTTGTTGTATCAGGCGTTATCACGATATCGACGGATGCGATTCTGTCCATGGTACTCTTTGTCTTCGATGCCTTTGTAATGGCCGGTGAAATGTTCGGTGTTCCGATCGGGCTCTGGTCATTGGCAACGGTAAGGCAGTAAGGAGCCCATGTGCCGCCCTGGATCTTTGCATAATTCTTATCCGGGTCCCAGGGATTACCCGTTGAAAGGGTTCCCATATCCCAGTCGTAGAGGTTAATATCCGGGCCTTTATAGATACCGGCACGAATCCAGTTCTGCGGGCTGGCCGGAACATCATTATCCGGTACACCAGCCAGCCAGATCTTGGAACTATCCTCATAAATCGCAGCAGGAGCTGCCAGCAATGCATTCCCGGAGTAACGGCTTCCATCCCGTGCACTATCGCCGGCAAACGGAACCTGGTTGATTGTAAAGGCCAGTCCAAGGTCAAGGTTCACTATGACTGAGTCTTGGTCCATGGTCTTAAATGACAATTGTTCATACGGATAGATGGTAGAGGTATCGGACGGATAGTCAAGTCCGGAACTCAGGTCATAAAGCCTCCATTTTCCATACAGGATCTTTGCATTCACCAGCGAACTGTTCAGACTGGGGACCATGGAATCGAACCTGACAATATAATTTCCAGCCATAATATTTAACGGGTCTACAACCTTTACGTTCAATGGTCCTGCCGAAACTTTATATTCCGGGTGGTATGAGATCGGATAATCGGAATTCCCGTAAATATTAATAACAGAGTCGGCCATCGGTTTTGCAAGGATCTCGGCAATGGATTTTTCGGAGAGCTCAATCGTCATTCCACCATTGCCCTGTCCCTGGATACGGGTAATGACCGGGCCATCACCGATGTCAGAGTTCATGATATCCCCGATTGGGATGTGCGGAATGGCAGTGTAGGTCTGAATATTTCCACGACCCTGCAGATAGGGTGTCATCTGGCCCTTGTCGAGTGAGTCGGGCTGGTAAGGCTTGTATTGGTTATACGCGTATGCAACGGCTGTATAATAATACTGCCTGTGATTAATCATATTCGTATTTGACAGGTGGAACTCATCTGCGAAAAGATCCTGATCAATGACAAATGTGTGTTTTATTCCCTTATCATCGCCGGTCACCATGATTTTTCCCACATTTCCGCCAAGGTCTGTGTCATAGGTCCAGTTTACCAGTTTTGATACGCCGTTCTGGATGTCGCACTGTGCAACAAGTCGTGCCAGCGATGGATCGTTAAGATCCGTAACATCCGCATTCTTCAGCTGGTAAATCTGGTAACCTTCAAAACGGTAGATCGAATCGTTCCGGTCGCTATGAGGAAGGTTATCCGGGTTCGGAATGTTGGGATCATATTCCTGGTATTTTTCCAGGTAATTGTTTCCGTTATTGTTGGCCTGATGGTTGGTGATGTAAAGGATCAGTTTCTTGTCCAGTTCCTGGAAGGTAAGGTCGGGAGCCCTGGGGCCTTCCAGCACCGTAAAGCAATTGTCGAACAACTTCTGGCATTTGTCATCAACGATCTTGAGCAATTGTACTGATTCCCATGGGGTGCCGGCTGCCCGTGCCCAGGGAATACCAACGGTGATGTAGTTGCAGGCGCCGGGGCGCAGGGTGAAGGGTCCGGCGGATTGCATAAACCGGCGGTCGCCTGCCGGGTTCGCTGCTGTAACCTCTGTCCATAACTTCGGTGCAGGTTCTTCTCCCCTGGTTCCCCAGTTACAGATATCGGACATTTCCGGGAACATGAAATCGCAAACAGGGCCTGTGCCTCCGAATGCGGGATGCCCGTTGCCCCCGTAATGCATTCTTTGCCCATCTCTCCAGATACCCCTCAGATAATTGTAATAATCAGGAGCATAAGAAGGGTTACCCCGGATGGATCCGTCATTGTTGTAATAAACATACCTTTTCATCCCATACCGTTCATTATCAACAATCGAATCCCCGAAATTGATCCCGTTGATGGCCTCGGCACGAACGATAAAGTCACCGCTGTCGCTGCCGCTTGGTCCGTAATACATACGGATTGTAGCGCCGTCAAGTCCCACGATGCTGCAGTCACCATTGAATGTAGGTCCTTTCAGGACATTTCCTTTGAACGAGGGGTTGTCACAATTGTCCGGATCAAGGTAAGGTCCCTGGAAGAAGTCGACACCGACGGCAGGAGGATGTGTTCCGTAGGCTTCAATCTGTCCTGTGCCGTCAACAGGGTTACCGTTGTAGCAATACCCCAATCCCCGGCCAACATCGCAACCTACATAGTCATCATAGGCATAACCCAGATCAGGGTCAACCCACTGGCTGAAATAGGTTCCGGTAAGTGTATAGGTTGAACGGTTGATGATTTCATAGCTGTAGAAGGTCATGTCGTTGATGGCATCGTTGGTGGCAAAGGCAAAATACTGTGCCCTGATCTCCATCCCGATGGGTTCACCCTGTGTCTCGGAGTGAACATTTCCTTTGTCGTTGTATACGCTCCAGAGGGTCTGGTCGCCTTTCAGCACCTGGTCGGCAAGAATACCGAGAGTATCATCTGCACCTCCGTTGGCAATCTTGGCGCGACTGATTTTTTGCCCTGGTTTCAATAATCTCGGACAAAGGGAATTGGTAAAATCGTAAAACGGGTAATCGCCTTTTGAATATTCGTAAACCCCGTTATGGTCAGCATCATAGAAGGGCGCCATGTAATAGGCATAACCGTTAGCCCTGTCGCCTTTTGCAGGATAGTCGGTAATTGATTTTGGAGGGGAATAGCCCGGGAAGGCAGAAGGATTATCCAGGTATGCAAGGAATTCCTGTACATCTGCCTTCGTAATCTGGTACAGTTTGTCATATTTTGCGCAGGTAACTTCATCTACACCGGCGGTTCCGTCAATTTTCAGCGGGCCGGGCCAGAAATCGTTTTTTGTGTGAGCGGCTCCACCCGTTGGCCCCTGCCCGTACGCGTATGCGCAAAGCTTCAGGTTGTTGTTCAGGTCGATACCCCCGATCCAGAGCGCGAACGAGAACATGGATGTTTTCTTGGATCCTTTCGGGATCTCATATTCCGCTTTTTCGAGGAACCATCCGTTTCCGTAAGAATAAAGCAATGTTCTGACATTATTGATGTCGAGATATTTGTAATTGGATCCGGGAGCACACCCTGCAGCGGTCTGTTTGATGATCTCAGCATCCTTTTTTCCTGAATATGTTTTCTCTCTGGCATAGGTAACGTCAAAAAGCAGCATCAGGCTGAGAGAAAGGAATAAGAAGCGAAATATATTTTTCATGGTGACTGATTTTATTTTATGTCCGGTATTGAATCTTATCATCGTTCGTTATCGAAACAAAGGGTTAGAAATTAAACATAAGGCCTAACCGTATCTGTCGTGGAGAACTGTAATTAAATGGCCTGTCCATGTAAATGGAATAGAGATCCCTGTAGGAAGACTCGTTCACCTGCTGGCTGATCTGGGTCTGGTATTCGGGAGCCGAGAGGTACCCGTCGTCGCTCGGAGATCCGGTGGCCGGGTAAACAGCGGTGACATTCTTGGTGTTCAGGAGGTTCAGGATCTCAAGATAGACATTGAGTGTGGCCATTTTGTTCTTTTTGCCTCCCAGTCCGAAATTGAAATCCTTGTCGATCTTCAGGTTGAGCAGGAACTGCCACGGCAAGCGCGAACCGTTGATGGATCCGAGGATCGGTCCCATAGCGCCATACTGCATGACCTTTGATGATTTGGTATAAGGTGTTCCGGAACCACCCGTCAGGGTCAGGTTGGCACCCAGGTTGGACAGGATCTGAACGGGTGGTTTGTTGCTGCCTTTCTTGCGGTTGACGACTGGACCATTGTAGTCTTTGCCGGAGGCCCAGCGATAGTCGAAGCTGGCATTGAATGAATGACGGCGGTCGAAATTCAGCGGGTTCATGGTACGAAGGTTCGGCTGGTCGGACCGTACGATCGTTGCAGCAGCATTGGCGTCCGAACCGGTACCGTCTGCAAACTGCAGGGTGTAACTGAAACGGATCCTCGCATTGCCGGTCCTGCGGAGGTCATAAGACACTGTGAGTCCCTTGACCGTCCCGAAGTCGATGTTGGTATAGGAGTAATAGGTCTTTGGATAAGCCCCGCTGAAACGGTACTGCTGGATCTGGTCACGCATTTCACGGTAGAATACGGATAACTTGAGTGAAGATGCGTTGTTGATCTTCTGCTGGAATCCCAACTCGTAATCAATGGTTTTTTCAGGTTTCAGGTTAGGATTGGTAATCGTTCCGCTGGAGCCCGTCACACCGATGAAATAATAACTGACCGGGTCTAACTGAACATAACCGCCGGCCGGTCGCTGGGTGAGAATGTCGTAGTGAGCATAGAAGAGCGCATCATCCGAAATGGGGAAAGAGAAGGAGATACGCGGCATGTAATTGACCTGCGGCTGATAATCCTGGAATACTTCAGTGCTCATGGTGGTATTGGACGGATTTTCCAGGTAAGGTTTTACACCGCTCGGGTCGACAATCTTGGGGTCGGAAACCGGCGTACCATCTTTATTATACCACTGGTTCCCGTTACGGTAACCGGTGATGGCACCCGGATCGCTGATATCATCAACATACACGACATAATCGCTGCCAATGTTGCTCGGCAGATTCTTTACCGGGACTCCGTTCAAACCGGTGGCTTCAACTTCACCTTTTGTTTTTGCCGGGTAGAAGAGGTAGGGGTCCTTCAGCACCATCTGGTTTGCATCAAAGCGGTCGACGCGTAGGCCGATGTTGAAGATCAGGTCTTTGAAGGCAAATTTATCCTGGATATATCCTGCCATGTAGATCGGCTGGTAGGCGCCGATCTCGCGGGTGTAGTTTCCGCTTGCATCCTTCTTATTGAAGAAATCATCAAGCGTAGGCTGGCCCTTTATCTTCTTACCGGTATAATCATACCCGTAATAGTTTACCAGCGGTGCTCCTCCGTAAAAGAGCTCATCCGGTGTGAACATATCCACTGATAAAAGGTCTGACCTTACAGCCACGGTATGCAACTTCTGATTTTCGTCATAATAATTAATGGTACCGGCATCATAATTATAGGAGTTGATGTCGATCCACTGGATCCCGTCGACCGGTAATCCCAGTTTCTCACGAAGCTTGATATCAAAATTCTTCTGAAGGGTGGAAGAGTATTTACGGAAATAATTAATGGAATCAAATTCGTATCCATCGTGGGAAACAATCTGCGGGTTTGACACATCCAGCTCCTTGATGTGCGAGTTGGTCTCAAGGCGCATAAGGGACCAGAGATCCTGCCCGTCGACACCATACCCGCTGCTCTTGCGCTGCTGGTACTGCAACCCGACCTGGATTTCATGGTGCCCGAAGTCTGCTGCAAAGGAGGCCTGCACATTTACCTGGTCGGATTCATTGTAACCATATCCGGTGGTCCGGGTTCCGACATTGGCCCACATGCTATAAATATTTGCCGGTCCTATACCGTTAACCAGCCCACGGTTGCCGAGGATCTGGTCAATGTTTTCATAATTCCCCGGTTTATCAAGGATGTCGTAATATTGTTCCACCCAGGAAACTGATGCAGGGTTGTAATTGTTGGCGGTAAAGACAACACCGGTATCACGGAAACCATTCTGCAGGTGAGCCATTTTTCCCGTAACAGAATCTTTTTCAAGGTCGGCTGTGTACTGACGGATCGTCTGGGTGGCGAAACTACCGATATATCCATACTGGAACAGGTTCTGCTGAAGATTTGCGTCTTCCGATTTCCCATTTGTCCGCGAGAAGTCAGCCCCGATGGAATAGTAAACATTCTTTACAAACGATTTGCTGGATTGATTCGACGGGAAACGCTGGGTAAAACGGCCGTTCACCCTCCAGGTACTGCTCGTGTTGTGAATGTTGTTCATGTAGTTGAACAAGGATGAACCGTAGCTGAAACCGCGATTGTCGTTATAATGGAAGGTCCCGCCGAGTGAAACGTTTATGGTTGGTGAGAGGCGGAAGTCCAGTTTGCCGGAGGCATTAACATCATAGAATGAAGTGTTCTGCGTTGTCTTTGCAAGTTCGAGATCGTTTTTTGTAATGTATTCCCCGGTCAATTCGATGCCCTGGCCATTGGCAGATAAACGAAGCGGGTTTGATTGCATGTAGTCGATAACATCGTCCTTTGCCTTGTAATATTTGTTTGCGCCCGGGGCACCATCTTTCTGGTACACAAATTCACCGGCCACAAAATAACCCATGATCGGGGTCTTGGATTTTGTTACCGTATCTTTCTTAGACCAGACAGGTCCTGTAAAATTCATACCAACCCTGTTGTACCCGAAGCGGTCAAGGAATTTGGAGGTCTGGATGTCAACTCCTGCATTGAAGTCGCGTGAAGGGCCTTTTGTCGTTACACTGATGATACCACCCGTTGCATCACCGTAGCTTGCAGGCGTACCGCCGAGGATAACTTCGACCTGCTCAATGGCCGATTGCGGTAAAGCGTTATTCCCGATCACGCGCATACCGTCGATGTAGTAAACCGTACCCGAGGAACGCTGACCGCGCATGCTGGTGATGTTACCGTTTGCATCGGTTCCTACACCCCCAACCGTTGTGGCAACGGCATCGGCTGATTTATTAGCCATCTTGGCAATATCCTCAGAGGTAACTGTACCTCCGGATACTGTCTGGTCCTTTGAGATCAGCGGAACCTTGTACTCAACCACCTCGACTTCCTGCAGGTTCACCGACTGGGGCTGCAATTCGACGTTCTGGAACTGGATCTTATCAGGAAATATCACGATCCCTTTCATGGTGAACGGGGTATATCCTACATAGGATGCCTTCAGATCAACCTTCCCGGGTGGGATCGGCTTGATCATGTAATTACCGTCAAAATCCGTTGTGGATCCCCCAACCTGAACACCCCCGGACTCAATGACAATATTTGCAAACGGAATGGGTTCGTTGGTTTTCTTATCAGTGATTTTCCCTTTAAGGGTTCCTGACCCGGTCTGTGAAAAGACTAACAAACTGCTTGTTAGAACCAATACAATAGCTAATAGTAAATGTCTTAACATACCATTAATTTTATGTTAAATTATTTTCGGGCTTAAAAAGATCGTAAAGGTATAAATATTTTAAAATTAATTCCAAATGATTTCTTTCCCGGAAAGGAAATATAAAATCCTTCTAAATAGCGATCCATTCTGATGAGCGAACAACGTCCTTTATTTGCATTTTGTTCCGGAAGCAGGTTTTAGCGGGGTGTTTTTCGGCGTTTTCTTTTTGGATTCCTTCATCATCGCCTTGGTGTTTTTTGACTGCTGGTCCATGTGATGCTTGACGGCCTGGTCATATTCTTTCTGGGCCTTTTTTTCTTTCTTTTTCCTTTCTTTCTCAATTTTCCGTTCACTGACCGACCGTTCGGACCTGCAGGAGGTCAGACTGGCCTGGGGTAGCAGCAATGACAGCCCAAGTGCGACTGGCGGGATGACGCTCAGGAAGCTTTTTATCTTCATGAAGGTTCAAATAATCTTATTAATATTGCGTTAGCTATAAAATTGCAATGAACCTTAATATGCCCCGTTCCTTATTCCCGGTGATCATTTTCCTGATGATCATTTTCCTCCCTCAGTGTAAAAAAAATACGCCACAGAACGAGATTCCCGTTATCTCCGTCAGCATTGCCATCGATCCCAATTCAACTGAATACATCCGGCTGAACACCGTCAACGGCTGGGAATACCTTACGGGCGGCTACCGGGGCATTATTGTTTTCAGGGCTTCCGCCAACGGGTTCATGGCTTATGAGAGGGCCTGTCCTTACGACTGGGATCAGACAACCACCCGGATCAATGTAGATTCCTCCGGGATCACCACCGTTTGTCCGTCATGCAATTCAAAATTCATTCTTACCGACGGCTCACCCTTTTCCGGCCCTTCTCCCTATCCCATGAAACAGTACCAGACCAGCTTCAACGGAACGACACTGTTCATTTACAACTAAAGAGGGTTTGTATTTCCTGTATTTTATTTCAGATTGATGGTTTACGATTGAGTTTATAAAGTTCGTAAAGTTCCTTTATGCACTCCTGCACTATTGCACCACTGCACCATGTCACCAATTAAAAATCGTAAACCGTAAATCCCTTAGTACCTGTAGTGCTCCGGCTTGTAAGGTCCATCTTCCGGTATTCCCAGGTACTGCGACTGATCTTCCGTCAGCTTTGTCAGTTTAACGCCCAGCTGCTCCAGGTGAAGACGTGCAACCTCTTCATCCAGCCGTTTTGAAAGGCGGTAAACATCGATCTCATACTTATTCTGCCAGAGGTCGAGTTGGGCCAGTGTCTGGTTTGAAAAGGAGTTGCTCATGACGAAGGAGGGGTGTCCGGTGGCACAACCCAGGTTCACCAGGCGGCCTTCAGCCAGCAGGTAGATTGCTTTTCCATCGGCGAAGATGTACTTGTCGACCTGCGGCTTGATGTTGATCTTTTTTATACCGGGCAATGCTTCCATCTGGGCCACCTGAATCTCGTTATCGAAATGCCCGATGTTGCAGACGATGGCTTCATCCTTCATCAGGGAGAGGTGTTCTGCCGTGATCACATCTTTGTTTCCTGTAGCGGTAACCCAGATATTTCCTTCTGCAAGGGCTTCCTCAACCGTAGTCACTTCAAATCCTTCCATGGCAGCCTGTAATGCGCAGATCGGGTCGATCTCAGTGACCATCACCCGGGCACCGTAAGCGCGCATCGATTTTGCACAGCCTTTTCCAACATCCCCGTATCCAAGGACAACCACTACTTTCCCTGCGATCATCACATCGGTGGCACGTTTGATGCCGTCGGCCAGCGATTCACGGCATCCGTAAAGGTTATCAAATTTCGATTTCGTAACGGAATCGTTGACATTGATGGCCGGGACAAGGAGTGCTCCCTGTTCCTTCATCTGGTAAAGGCGATGGACGCCGGTTGTTGTTTCTTCGGAAACGCCTTTCCAGTCCTTTACAATCGTATGCCATTTGGTTTTATCTTCAACGAAAATGGCCTGGAGAAGGTCAAGAACGGCCTTTTCTTCCAGGTTTCCGGGAACAACTTTCAGCAACGAAGGATCTTTCTCTATGGCATATCCTTTATGGATCAGCAGGGTGGCATCGCCGCCGTCATCCACAATGAGATTCGGTCCCTTTTGCCCGGGGAAAGTCAGTGCCTGGTTGGTGCACCACCAGTATTCTTCAAGGGATTCACCCTTCCATGCAAATACCGGGATCCCTTTTACGGCCAGTGCAGCGGCCGCATGATCCTGGGTGGAGAAAATATTACAGCTGGCCCAGCGGACATCGGCCCCAAGCTCCATGAGGGTTTCGATCAGCACCGCCGTCTGGATCGTCATGTGAAGAGAACCGCTGATGCGGGCTCCTTTCAATGGCTTTTCAGCGGCAAATTTTTTCCGTATGGACATCAGCCCCGGCATCTCTTTTTCAGCCGTATCAATCTCTTTTCTCCCCCATTCGGCGAGCGAAAGATCGGCCACCTTATATTTCAGTTCTGCATCTGCAATCATCTTTTCCATTTTATCTCTTTTATCTCTGTTTGTCATTTGTTTCAGGGGTGCAAAAGTAATGATTTTCTATTTATATTGTATTTTTGCCGGCCATTATTGAACAGAACAACGCTGCCCGATGTCGCTTTTGAAAATAGAACCGATCAACGAATCTACCCAACTGGGGATCTGGAAAATTGAAGAGCCGGCGGATGAACTGCGTTCCAGGGCCTGCCTCACGCCTGAAGAAGCAGACCTGTTCATGACCTTTAAGAACGAGACCCGCAGGAAACAATGGCTCGCTTACCGGATCCTGCTGAATGAAATGCTTCCGGGAGATCATCCTGTTCTTGTTTATGATGAATTCGGGAAACCAGCCCTGAGAGAGCGTGACCTGTTTCTTTCGATCTCCCATTCGGGAGAATTTGCTGCGGTGATCATCAGCAGGACTCATCCTGTGGGGGTCGATATCGAGCGGATTGCAGACCGCATCGAGCGGATCAAAAGCAGGTTCCTGGCGCCTGAAGAAGAGCAGCAGATCGGGGAAGCCAACCGTCTCGAAAAATTATACGTGGCATGGGGAGCCAAAGAATCCCTGTACAAAATTTACGGACGACCGGAAGTTGAGTTTCAGCGCGACATCTTTATTGAACCGTTTGATTATCTTTGCAAAGGGAATGGCCGGTGCTGCGGCAGGATGAAAACTCCGGAAGGCGAAGAATCCTATACCGTTTTTTACGAGAGAATTGCCGGTTATATGTTGGTCTATGCCATGAAACAAGGACAGTGAGATGAAGAAAGATATCCGCAATGAGATCTCCGGCCGGGTACTGGTGCTGGACGGTGCCATGGGAACCATGATCCAGCGTTATCCTTTGGATGAGGCTGCTTTCCGTGGCGAGCGGTTCCGGGATTTTTCCCATCCGCTGAAAGGCAACAATGACCTCCTCTCCCTTACACAACCTCAGATCATCCGGGAGATCCATGAAGAATACCTCGCCGCCGGCGCCGATATCATTGAAACCAATACCTTCAACAGCAACCGTATCTCCATGTCGGATTACCACATGGAAGATCTTGTTTATGAGATCAACAAAACAGCTGCAGGAATTGCTGTTGAATCGGCCGAAAAATACACATTGCTTACACCCGGAAAACCCAGGTTTGTAGCCGGGGCCATTGGTCCTACCAACAAGACCGCCTCGATGTCGCCGGATGTGAACGACCCTGCCTACCGTGCCGTTACCTTCGACGATCTTTACCAGGTCTATTCAGAGCAGGTAAACGGCCTGCTGGATGGCGGCGTTGATATGCTTCTGGTGGAGACCATTTTCGACACCCTGAATGCCAAAGCGGCCGTGATGGCCATCCTTGACATCCGGAAACAGCGGAATTCAGAAGTTCCTCTGATGATCTCCGGGACCATCACCGATGCAAGCGGACGGACGCTCAGCGGACAAACCCTGGAAGCTTTCCTGGTATCGCTTTCCCACTCCGAACTCTTTTCCATTGGGCTGAACTGTTCATTGGGAGCAAAGGAATTACGGCCTTTCCTCGAAGAACTTTCCGAAAAAGCGCCTTTTTATGTCAGCGTCTATCCGAATGCCGGGCTGCCGAACCAGTTTGGCCAGTACGATGAATCACCCGAACGGATGGGGGTTCATGTCCGGGATTTCCTGGAGCATGGCTTTGTCAACATCCTTGGCGGATGCTGCGGCACAACCCCTGACCACATCCGCGTATTTGCCGAACTTGCTGCCAATGCAAGTGTCCGGAAAATCCCGCAGGGAAAACATGAACTTACCCTCAGCGGACTGGAGCCCCTGGTCGTTTTCAAGGGAAGCAATTTCATCAACATCGGCGAGCGGACCAACGTCAGCGGATCAAGGCAGTTTGCCCGGCTGATCCGGGATGAAAAATATGAAGAGGCCCTCGTGGTCGCGCGACAGCAGGTTGAGAACGGTGCACAGGCCATCGATATCAGCACGGATGAAGCCATGCTGGATTCTGAAAAATGCATGGTGCGATTTCTCAACATGGTTGCTTCCGATCCCGACGTGGCAAAAGTTCCCATCATGATCGATTCCTCCAAATGGTCGGTGATCGAGGCCGGACTGAAATGTGTGCAGGGCAAGGCGATCGTGAATTCCATCAGCCTGAAGGAAGGAGAAGAAGCGTTCAGGGAACGTGCCTCCAAATTAAAAAATTACGGGGCTGCCGTGATTGTCATGGCATTCGATGAAGAAGGCCAGGCCGCGACCTATGAGAAGAAGATCAGCGTCTGCAAGCGGGCTTACGACATCCTCGTCAACGAAGTGAATTTCCCTCCAGAAGATATCATCTTCGACCCGAATATCCTCACGGTTGCAACAGGAATGGATGAGCATAACAATTATGCCGTCGATTTTCTCAAGGCAACTCGGTGGATCAAGGAGAACCTTCCGTTTGCCAAAGTCAGCGGAGGGATCAGCAACCTCTCCTTTTCCTTCCGTGGCAATGATGCCATCCGCGAACCCATGCATGCCGTGTTCCTCTATCATGCGATCCAGGCAGGCCTTGACATGGGCATCGTCAATGCAGGCGCACTGCCTGTATACGTTGACATTGATCCCGCCCTGCTGAAACTGATCGAGGATGTTGTGCTGAACCGGCGCAAGGATTCCACCGAACGGCTGATCATGTTTGCAGAAAACCTGTCAAGGGGCGGAAAAAAAGAGATAGAGGAAAAGGAATGGAGAAAAGGAACCGTCCAGGAACGGCTGAAGCATGCCCTCATCAAAGGGATCCTTGATCATATTGATGAAGATGTTGAAGAGGCACGGCAGCACTATGAACGCGGACTGCATATCATCGAAGGTCCGCTGATGGACGGGATGAATGTGGTGGGTGACCTGTTTGGTTCGGGAAAAATGTTTCTGCCTCAGGTTGTCAAGAGTGCACGCGTAATGAAGAAAGCCGTTGCATACCTGCTTCCGTTCATTGAACAGGAAAATATAGATAACCCGCTCGAGCACCGAAGCGCCGGAAAGATCCTGCTGGCTACTGTGAAAGGCGATGTTCACGACATCGGCAAGAACATCGTAGGGGTTGTGCTTGGATGCAACAATTACGAGGTGATCGATCTCGGTGTCATGGTTCCTTCGGAAAAAATACTTCAGACCGCCATTGAACAAAAGGTTGATGTGGTCGGGCTCAGCGGACTTATCACTCCTTCGCTGGAGGAGATGGTGCACGTGGCAAAAGAGATGGAACGGATGGGGCTTTCGGTACCCCTGCTCATCGGCGGAGCCACCACTTCCGAGATCCATACAGCCGTTCGCATTGATCCGCAGTATTCTTCACCGGTCATCCATGTGAAGGATGCATCCCGCAGTGCGGGGGTATTGTCGTCGCTGCTTTCGGCCGAAAACAAAAAAGCATATGGCGAAAAGATCAAATTACAGTATAAAGACCTGCGCAAACAATATGAAACCAGCCGTTCGGTTTCCCATTACATTTCACTCAGGGAGGCGAGGGAAAACAGGTTCAACCCTGAATTTCCGCCGGATGTGATCGTAAAGCCCACCTTTACCGGCAACAAATATTTTTATGATTTTCCGCTTGACGAGCTGAGGGAATACATCGACTGGACCTTCTTCTTCCATGCCTGGAAGATGAACGGGAAATATCCTGCCATCCTTGAGGATCCTGTCAAAGGGACCGAGGCGAAAAAACTGTTCGAAGATGCCCGGCGGATGCTGGATGAGATGGTCAGTAAAAAAATGATCCTTGCCAAGGGGGCCATCGGGTTTTATCCATGCAATGCCACAGGAGAGGACATCGAGATTTATACGGACGACAAGCGCACGGATAAACGCACCGTTTTCCATTTCCTGAGGAACCAGCAAAAGAAGGAAGCCGGCACGCCGAACCTGAGCCTGGCCGATTTCATTGCACAGGGCGACAAGGGACCGGTGGATTATATCGGCTGTTTCGCCGTTACGGCAGGACTCGGACTGGAGGAATGGGCAACCTATTATGAAAGCCAGCTGGATGACTATTCGGCCATCCTGATCAAGATCCTTGCCGACCGGCTTGCTGAAGCATTTGCAGAGCGACTGCACCAGCTGGTACGGAAAGAGTTCTGGGGATACGATCCTGAAGAAGCCCTCGGCCTTCCTGAAATGCTTAGGGAAGGATACCGGGGCATCCGTCCTGCCCCCGGTTATCCGGCCTGCCCCGAACATTCTGAGAAGCGGATCCTTTTTGACCTTCTCGAAGCGGAGAACCATACCGGCATCCGCATGACAGAAAGTTACATGATGTACCCCGGCGCATCGGTCTGCGGATTTTATTTTGCACATCCCCAAGCGCAGTATTTTGCACTGGACAAGATCGGCAGGGACCAGGTGGCGGATTACGGGCGGAGAAAGAATATCAGCACCGAACGTGCCGAGAAGTTACTGAACACAAATCTGAACTATTAAGCGATGAAACGAGCATGTTCGTTAAACGTTAACAAGGAGGAACATCTTACATGCGAGTTCCATCCGACATATAAAATCAAAATTATTTACGGATGAAAGTAATCGAACATCTCAATAAATCCGATAAGACACTTTTTTCCTTCGAGCTTCTGCCTCCGCTCAGGGGACATAACATCGGCGGCATCTACCGTACCATTGACCCGTTGCTGGAATTCAACCCTTCCTTCATCAACATCACCTATCACCAGGAAGAGGTCGTTTACAAGAAACATGAAAACGGACTGCTGGAGAAGCGCACGGTAAGGAAACGGCCGGGCACGGTTGCCATTTCCGCCGCCATCAAATACAAATACCCCATGGTGGATGTGGTTCCCCACCTGATCTGCGGAGGATTTTCGAAGGAAGACACCGAATATGCGCTGATCGATTTCCATTTCCTTGGCATCAATAACATCCTTGCACTTCGCGGTGATGCTCCGAAAGCAACGCGGGTATTCGTGGCCGAAAAGGAAGGACATTCCTATGCAACAGGGTTGGTAAAGCAGATCATCGACATGAATAAGGGGAGATACCTCGACGAGGAGATGGAAAATACAACACCCACCGATTTTTGTGTCGGTGTGGCCGGATATCCTGAAAAACACATCGAATCCCCGAACATCACCTCGGATATGACCTACCTCAAAGAGAAGATCGATGCAGGAGCGGAATACATCATCACCCAGATGTTTTACGACAATGAAAAATATTTTACATTTGTAAAGAACTGCAGGGAAGCAGGGATCACGGTGCCGATCGTGCCGGGGCTGAAACCCATTGTTACTGCAAGGGACCTCCGCATTATTCCGCAGGTGTTCAACATTGATATCCCCGAAGACCTCGTAAGGGAAGTCAACAAATGCAAAAACAACGACGAGGTGTTTCGCGTGGGGATCGAATGGTCGATCATGCAGTCTAAAGGGCTGATACGGTACGGGGTACCGGTTCTCCATTATTTCACCATCGGGATCTCCGAGAACATCCGCCAGATCGCATCTGCTGTTTTTTAAAAACAATTCTATGTCCGACAACGGCTTGCTGCTGAAAAGGTTTTCCGACGGGAAAAAAAAGTTTGCATCGCTCATCGATCCTGACAAATTCTCACTGCAAGAGATCCGGGAAATAGGGAAGCTTGCGCAGGAAGCAGAAGTGGATTTTCTCTTTTACGGCGGAAGCCTTGTCATGAACGGCAATCATAAGGAATACATCGCCGTCCTGAAGGAAGCCTGTTCCGCACCTGTCATCCTTTTTCCCGGAAACCAGTTCATGATCGTAAAGGAAGCCGACGGACTGCTGCTCCTGTCGCTGATCTCCGGAAGGAATGCCGAGATGCTGATCGGCCGTCATGTGTCGGCGGCCCCATACCTCAAAACCTGTCCTTTTGAGATCCTGCCAACCGGTTACATGCTGATCGAAAGCGGCCGGCCTACAGCGGTATCCTACATGAGCGACACCGCCCCGATCCCATCCGGACAGGATGATATTGCAGTTTGCACGGCCATGGCCGGGGAACTGCTCGGACTGAAACTGATTTACATGGATGCCGGCAGCGGTGCAGATAATGCCATCCGGCCTGTGATGATCGAAAAAGTCAGGCAGAACATTACCATCCCGCTGATCATCGGCGGGGGCATCCGCACACCGGAACAGGCCAGAGCCGCTGCCGCCGCCGGCGCCGACCTGATCGTCGTGGGAAATGCCATCGAAAAAGACCGCTCCCTGGTTCAGAAGCTTTCTGCAGCTGTTCATTCCCTGAATCAAATCTGATACATTTTATTCTTTCTGAAACAGAGGTCGGAGGCCGGAGGTCGGAGGTCTGAGGTTGCTTCGTCGCTTCGCTCGCAATGACAAGGGTGAACAATGATTGAAGGAGATTGCTTCGTCCCGATTTCATCGGGACTCGCAACGAGTTGGAACTGGAAAAATTCTGTGTAATCTGTGTAATCTGTGGTTCATAAAAAAAAGATCACCGCGGGATGAAACCTCCGCGGTGATCTTTTCACAAATTACCTTAAAATTTCCTAGAAATAGAAGTTCAGCATGATGGCTCCGGCGGTATTGGTATTGTCAACACCAAAATAGGTGGTGCCGCCTGATTTGTAGGTCACGGTTTTTACACTGCTTCCGTCCCAGCCTTCGGTTTCAACCTTGCTTTTGCCCGTAGACGAGAAGAGCAGGCCCCATGAGAATTCACCACCGATCGACATTTTTGGCGCGAAGAAATATTCAACGCCCAGGAATACATTCACGCCGATCCCGTAAGTCAGCCCGCTGTTATCCTTTGTAACCCTTGAATTAGCTGCACTGGCATCGTATCCCCCGGTTGAGTTGGGTGACCAGGGATAATCGGTCGACAAAGGAGATGTGTAGGAGCTGTTAATGTCATTGCCGTAAACAACCTTATTTCCCACCTTGCCCAGCATAATGTTGGCCATGGCGCCATAAACGCCCTGAACCCTGCCTTTGCCTTTTCTTTTTTCAAGACCTGCACCCAGGACGATGTTCATGTGGGTTAAGGTCCATTTATCATCTACATAAGCAGGTTCTGTACTTGTATTCGTCTGGTCAAGAATGGTGTTTTTCCTGGTGTCCAGGGTATAACCAATCCGGACCCGTGCACGAACAGCCGTTGTGGCGCTTAAAAATTTCTTACCCTGGACGGTCCACATCGGCACGTAGCTTAATGCCGGGAAATCCCATGTGGGGGCTGCATTGTCCTGCGTTCCATTCATCATGTTCCCAAAATAAACAAAGAACGGAACTGCATCGATGGAGATTGAATAATCGCCCTTTTCAGGCAGAATGGGGAACCCTTTCTTTGATGTCAGGTCCTGGGCATTCAAGGCATATACGCTAAATAATGCCAAAGCCAAAGTAAAAATTGCTTTTTTCATACGTCACATTTTTAGTTAAACATTATTCAAACATAGCCAAAAATATGAAAATGATTCATGAACACGACTTAAACACCAAATTACTTTTATTATTTTTTTCAACAGGCGGAAGGTATTATCGTGTATTTTTGACTCTCAGAAGTTTATATACGTATTCCAGAATCATATTTTATGGACAGAAAACCAAAAAGCATTGGGAAGTTTGTGCATCGGATACCGGCCAGACGCACCCTTATTTCACTGGCCCTTTTGATCCTTGTTTTCCCGGTTGTCGCACTGTTTGGTTCTTTCAGGTCAACAGACCAGCCTGGAACACAGGGTGAGTACATCACGATGAGGGTTTATGAAAACTTCACCGTGACCAGTTCAAGGATCGTCATTGTGTATGCCAACGACAGCAGCGAGCTCATTGAGCTTGTCCCGTTCAAATTCAATGATGATTTTCTCGTCAAGAACAACCAGATCCTGACACGAACGCTGAACAAGCTGAGGGGCCAGGGATACCGGATCGTGACCTCCGCCTCAAACGGGAAGGTCACCTCCAGCCGCAACATGCTGATCACAACATTTGTATTGGAGAAATGAACACAACACTTGCATTGCGCATTTCCGGAACGATTTTCGGGATTGTCGCCCTGATCCATCTCCTGCGGATCGTCACCCGGATGCCGATCCTGATCGGGGATTTTTCAATTCCCGTCTGGGTCAACTGGATGGGGCTTGCCGGCACCATTTTTTTGTGCAACTGGCTGTGGTGGCTTTCTATGAAACGGAAGTCATAGTAAGGCTGCTGTAATGATTACCATCCGCAGGTTCCCGGAGGCGGGACAGGTATGGTGATGCCCGAATGCCGTATTTCCGAATAGCCGCAGGCATCTTTCTCACGGTATTGTATCTTCACGTAAGACAGGGGTTCAAAACGCCCAATAAAAGCATACCTGCCATTATTGATTGTCCGGATCGATGCTTCCTCCCAGGATTGGGTATCTTCATTAAAAAATTCACCGCCTGCTGTTGAAGAATTCTCAATCGGATGGCTGATCTCATATAAACATAAGGGGCCTTCAACGAGGGATGCCTGAAATTTATCCGTTGGTATCGGAGGTGCCGAATTGTAAACAAAATACCAGGCAGTATCCTGTTCCGTATGCGATAAGAGATGGGTAGAAAGAATGACCGGGTAAGACTGGTTTACCTGAACACCCGGCTTGACCCAGATTTTCACTTTACCGCTGTGGTGCTGGGGCAGGTGTCCGGGCAGATCATAAGGAGCGATTTCAAAGGCCGGAGATGACCATGAATAGGTGGCATCGGGATAGTAATTGGCAGATAAAATTGTGTTTGAGGATTCGGAGGAACTGTCTGAAATGCAGATCTGGTTGGGAGTGCCTGAAAAAAAAGTGATGGGGGCCGCCTTTTCCCCTTCGGGTTTGTAGACCCTCACATATTCGATTTCGAGATGGGCCGGAAGTGTTTCCGGCAGAACCGGGTTGTGATCGCCAACAGTATTCGGGCCTGAATTGAACCGGAGGCAGAAAGGACCATCCGGAGGAAAAAATGACGCAGGATTTCCGGATGTGCAACCAGTCGGGATATCCGTCATCTTCATCGTATAAACCACGTTGTTATTGATGTACCAGGTTATACTGTCGTGGTTCCATTGAACGGCAAAAACAGTCCAGTCCGTAAAACTGTCCGGAGTGGTGTGAACGTTAAAATAGTTTTCCGCTTTCTGCAATCCTTCCTTCTTCCTCCAGTGATATCCCATGTTAAAGCTGTTGGAATCGCCGGGCTGGGTTTCGAACACATCGATCTCATTATCGTCAAGAATGTTTGGATGCATGATGGCCGGGTCATCGGAATCAAGCACGCACCAGAGCCACATGGCGCTGCCCTGCCCCGGGGAGCAGTAGAGTTGCCGGACCTTTGCTTCAACGTATCCTGTCCCGTAGAAGTAGTAACTTTTAAAGGTGTGATTGGAGGTGTCTACCGTCATTGTTTTGATCTCACCCATGGAATAAGGACAACCATTCACCGGCACGTTCGTATTCCATAGCCAGGCATGACAGGTATCATCGATCTGATCCGGAAAAATTGCTGATGGATCAGTGCGGGAACTTTTCGTACAGGGGAAAGTGACATTCTCCTGGTTTCTCATAAAATCAAAAACGCAGCCATTATCGTCGTAAGGCTTGCTGACATTCCAGTATTCTGAAGGGTTCTGAAATGCCTGGTTAAGCAGGATGTAGTAGCCCGGTTTATCGACGGGGTTTGAGGGACAGGAAGGGATGTCTATGTAAAGGTTGCAGTTTACAAGGTTATTATTCTGCGAACGGATACCATCCAGGATCATCAGTGAAAAAACAAGAAGAAGAACAGGCCTGTAAATCATTAATTTTCTCTTTTGAAAAATCACCTAGTGCCCAAACTTCATGCCAGGATCAGTCTTGACGAATTTAGAGGATGCGCTTGTGCGTTCATTATTTACACGTACTATATAAATCCCTTCCGGGAAACCGGTCAGATCAGCCTGGAACTCCTTCAACCCGTGACAATCTGCAGCAAGTATTGATTTCCCTGTGAAATCGATGATCTCAACCGTTAATATTGGCTTCTTTGACCGGATGTTCAATCTTCCGGAAACAGGATTGGGGAAAATTGTCAGTTCCGGATCTGTCTTGTTTTCACCGATAAATGAGGATGAATGATAATAGCAGGTGTGATTGAAAATGAATCCTGAAAAGTATGAACCCGGAAGCGGGGTAATGTTCGGCGCTGTTACGAGATCACCAGAATTCAGGCTGACGCCCCTGTAGGTATGATCTTTTGCCTCGAAATAAAACACCTGCTGGAACGGATCAATTGTTACCTGCTCGTTGAGGATCGTATCGGCAACAGGATATGTTGAAAGAACCGTAACGGTGCCATTCTGAGGGTTGATCCTGGCCAGTTTTCTCCAGTGCGCATAACTGCCCGTCAGTCCGTAAAGGGCCGAATCTCGGCAATTGTATTCCATCGGTCCGAACCTGTCGCCGGGATCAATCCCGATGGGCAGGTCGGAAATCAGGTTGCCTGAACGGAGATCTGCTGCGATCAGATGATTTGGAGGATCTTTCAGTGTCACAAAATAAAAAATACCGTGAACAGGATCCAAGGCAGTACCAGTTAATACATTGTAGCTTGTTGCGAGGGAACTATCGGAAATTGGCGTTACAAGCCCGCTGTAGGGATCTATCTTTGCCAGCTTAATGTTCGGACCGGCAGCATCCGCTGCAATTCCGTAAAGGGTCGAATCAATGTAATTATAACTGATCCCGAGGAAGGTTGAATTTAAATAGTTTGTGACTGAAATCTTCCTGATCAGTTCTCCCGTCTTAAGGTCAAACGCCAGTAACGCGGAATCCGCTGCATAATAGTAAACATGATGCAGGGGATCGATGGTTCTGCCATGTCCGCCGGGAACCTGGACAACGGCATCGGCGGATATTTTTGAAACAGTTCCGTCGGTAACATTGATTCTGGATAGATAAATTCCCGACCCTTGCGCCGCAACCGAAATTCCATAGGTAACAGAATCGACCTGGGAAGCTGCAGAAACACAACATAAGACAGCGAGGAATAAAAGAGATAGTTTCTTCATAAGCTGTTCCCGGAAACAACTAGCACTGGTTGATTATTCTTTTATCCAAAGGTAAAGATAAGAACAATACTGTTGGATGCCGGATCAAGATGCAGATTGCAGGATGCAGAATATTTTGCACTTGGCACTTGGCACTTGGCACTTGGCACTTGGCACTTTGCACTTTGCACTTTGCATTTTACATTTTCGCCACAGGCTCCACCGACATCTTGAACGTATAATACCGCTGCGAAAAATAGCTGATCCCGATCGTTACGATAGAAACAATCATATTTGAAGGTGTTGGGTAGAGGCCGAAATAATCCACCAGTAATTTTAATCCGAGATAATTAAGTGCGAGGTTGACGGCGAACACCACCAGGTACCGGAACAACTGAACCCGGCTCTGCAAATTTGAGTAGTTGAAGGTTACATATTTCTGCAGAAGAAATCCGGAGACGAGGACGACCGGGAATTTTATGCACAGGGCAGCAATATGTGAGCTCAGCGTAACAAAGCCAAGATCCACCATTTTGTGGAACAGGACAAAATTATAAACGAAAAAATAGAGCACCCAGTCGAACCCAAGATTGATGACCCCGGTCACTCCGTAGCGGAAGAACTGCAATGACATGTACCTGCGGAATGGAGGATAAAAGAAGTCAATGACCGGCCTGATGAAATTCCCGAAGGCTATGAAAACACTTGCCATTAAGATGATCTTATAGTTGTCCTGAAGTTCATTTTATCGTTCTCTACCATCCTGTTCTCCTTCTGTGGCAATCCAAAGAATCAATCGCCGTTTCTTTCTTCAAAAGTAGGAAAATGTCAGAAAGCAACGAAAAAAGTTAATGAATAAAAGAAGATGACAAAGTCACAGAGTGACTTCGTATCACCGCACCATTGAAATAATTTCGCCTTTCGCTACTTCGCTTTTCGCTATTTATTTCGTGGAACGGGCTAAGGGCGATTATCAAAATCTGTCGTATATTTACTTTCCAAACCCGATCATCACTTTTATGAAAGCGAAATTAAGTGCTGCAAAAGCAAAAAAGCGACTGGAGGTTCTCAGAACCCTTACGATCTGGAATTCCGTTTTACTGGTTTCGCTGGTATTCGTCTCTTTTATCCTGCCGGTCCTGCCGGTTCCATGGCAGAAACACCTGTTCAGGATTGCCTATTCGGTCATTTATATTTCTGCCTACTTCTCGCTTTATAAGAAGCCGAAATACCTTCTCATTTTATTGGTTGTGGTTTTTTTGCTCGAATGGATCTCCGGCGTGGTTGGAATGCCGGTATTGCTTGCCATTGCACGGACTGTAAACGTGCTGTTTTTCCTGGTCATGGTGACATCCCTGATCATTCAGATCGCCAGGTCAAAAGATGTAAACCCGGGCGTCATCCTTGATTCGATCGTCGGGTACCTTCTGCTGGGTCTGATCTTTGCCATCTTCATTACGCTCATTCTCCAGCATGATCCTGATGCATACAACTACAAGCAGACCGTGGAAGAAGGATTAAATGCAAGCATTCCCAACTATTACGGATATATCACCATGACTACTGTAGGTTACGGCGATATCCTCCCGCTGAAACCTTATACACGTTCGCTGGCAACCTTCATCGCCATATCGGGTCAGTTGTACATTGCAATCATCATTGCCTTACTGGTAGGGAAATTTGCTGCCACGAGGAATGCAGGAATGAAGAATGAGGAATGAAGCTTTGGCTCTTCAGATCATCACGACAGATTTTTATCAATCTTAATCAACCATCATGAAGATTACGCTGTTCGGGGCTGCAGGAAATGTAACGGGTTCGGCTTATTACCTTCAAAGTAAAACGGCCACGGTTCTGGTTGATTTTGGTGTGTTCCAGGGAAAGAAATCACTGGAAGCGCTGAACCGGAAACTTCCCCCGATCGATGTCCGCCGGCTTGACGCGGTCATCATCACGCATGCACATCTTGATCATATCGGCCGGTTGCCATTGCTGACAAAAAATGGTTATTCCGGTCCTATTTATGCCACAGAAGCGACGATGGATGTGGCCAGGCTGATCCTGATGGATTCACTCAAAGTCCAGGAACATGACCTGAAACGCACCAACCGCAAACGCCAGCGCAGGGGTCAGTCTTCGGTGACCCTGGCATACAGCGAAAAGGATGTTGAAATGGTGCTCAGCCACTTTGTGCCGTTGTCTTACAACAACTATATGGAGATCGCCCCGGGCTGCGTTGCAAGGGTGCATGAGGCCGGGCATATTCTCGGGTCTGTCAGCATCGAACTGGCCGTTGAGGAAGATGGCAGGAAAAAGGTCATTCTATTCTCCGGCGACATCGGACCACACGGGATGGTTATCCTCAGGGATCCCGAGTCCTTCCGCGGCGCCGATCTTGTCTTTATGGAATCGACATATGGCGACCGGGATCATAAGTCGCTTGAAGGTACTCTTGCAGAAGGAATGGAACTGGTGAAAAGGGCCATTGAGCTGAAAGGCAAGATCCTGGTGCCATCCTTTGCCGTCGGGAGAACCCAGCAACTGCTTTATTATGCCGCACGGGCGTTCGACAGCGGCACCCTGAAGGAGATCCCGGTTTACCTTGACAGTCCGATGGCGATCGATGCAACAAAAATTTACCTTAAACACCCTGAGCTTTACGATGATGAAGCCATTGCGATGTTCCGATCGGGTTCCATCAAAGGTGATTTCTCACGGCTGCACATTTCGACAACACCGGAAGATTCGATGGCGCTGAACGACATTGAAGGACCCTGCATGATCATTGCCGGCGCGGGCATGTGCAACGCGGGAAGGATCCTGCACCATCTCCGGAACAACCTCTGGAAGCCGGAAACAACAGTGATGATCACCGGCTACCAGGGCGATGGTTCGCTGGGGCGCAGGCTGATAGAAGGAGCAAAAAAAGTAAGGATCTTCGGGGAAGATGTCGTCGTTAAAGCCCATGTTGCGAGTCTGAACGGATTAAGCGCCCACGCGGGACAAACCGATCTGCTTAAATGGTTCGACCCGATCGCTGCATCAAAACCAAAACTGGTGCTTTCACATGGTGAAGACAAGGGAAGGATTCCGCTGGCGGAGATCATAAAACAACGGTACGGGATCGATCCGGTCCTGCCGGAGTATGGCGAAGTGATTACTATCTAGAAAATGCAGACAATTTACCGGGGCTGCAATTCAAAATTTTTTCACGCAAAGAGCGCAAAGAGTAACGCAAAGGACGCAAAAGGTAATTCATCATTAAGAGTTCTTTGCGATCTTAGCGATAGCCTTTGCGGCCTTTGCGTGAAACCTTTTGGATTATTTCTGCTTCAGTTTGATCAGGCCGTCATTTTTCCAGTGCGAGTATATTTCCTGGCCGATGATATGAGCGGCAATGTCAACATATTTGGGATCCTGAACTGCAACCTCGGCGGTCCAGAGCGGATCCGGGTGACCTTTAACAAAGAGCTTTGCGGTAAGGTTGATCACGGATGTCGTTTCCCAGTAGCCTCCTGTTGTTACAGTGGTCTCGGCATAACCGGCGCCGTAATAGCCGCCGCCCCAGTATCCGCCGCCCCAGTATCCGCCATAGCCTCCATATCCGCCGGTATAATAGGTGGTGGGAGGCGTGTAGCTTTCCGTTTTATCAGTGCCCTGGTAAAGGAACAGTAAAATTGCGTCAGCGCCAAGACTGTCGCACCGGTGTTTGATTTCGTCGATCGGGTATTTCTTTGAAGGATTGAGGAATTCGAGGGAGCCAATGGAAGGGAGTCCCTTGCTGTTGAAATAGGTAACCATCGATTGCTCGAAAGGCTTCAGGTATTGCAGTTTTTCGAAAAGCGGCATTACGACAATTTTCGATACCTGCATTTTAATTTCAGGGTTCTTCCAGCCTGTCACATTTACGGTCGATTCACAGGAAGTCAGCAACAGGATTGCAAACATTGAAAGGGTTCCAAAGAGGATGAAGATTTTTTTCATTTGTTGAGGCTTTTGATTTTACATTGATTGGTATTTCATATCCGTTCTTTAGTTACTTCATGAAATGACTTTTTAGGATATTCAGAAGGTTTTAATTTTTGTAAAGATACAGGTTTTTTCTTTCAGGAGGGTTTGATCAAAATCACTAAAAATGATAGCCGATTGAAATGGAATACCTGAAAAACATTTTGAAAGTTGCGGTATTATTATCACCCGACGAGGAGACAAAGGGTGCAAGCCACGGGTGCTTCTCCCTGAATTTATCTTTCATGTCAGAAATTATAGTTTCTTCATCCTGCTCATCAACATTGCCATCCGTACTCCAACGTGAATAAACACATGTCAGTGAAGGGCCGAAAATAAGAAGGTCAACAGAAAACCGCTTCCAGAAAATAAACTGGTACCCGATCATTGCGCCCAGATTGAAAAAATTATAACTGCCGTTAACGTTGCTGTAACGGGTTGTATCAAAATGCAGGTAGGTGACTTCATCCTTAAACTTATATCCGTAATACGAGAAATAGGGACCTATATACAGCCCGTCCGGGGACCGGTATTGATTTCTGCGTAAAAGGTAAAAGCGATAATCAAATGAGAAGTTTATTCCGAATTCGGATATTCTTTTAACATCCATTATTATATCGAAACTGTCCTTGATTGATGGGTTGAATCCCAAATATCCGAGCTGAATGACAAACGACTGGTTTGGTTTCACCAGACGTTCGTAAGAAAGCGTGATGTTTTTTATGTTCCCGCTTATAAGCATCGGGGTTGGGTTGAACTTGATCACATTTCTGTGAAATGGTAAAAGGACAGAATCTTTTTGCTGTCCGATAGCGATGACCGGGAATAATATCCCGGCAACAAAAAGAAATGACATGCATCTCATGGCCTTAGTTTTTTATTGCAATCAATCTCCGTAACCCGATCATGGATAATTTTTCTCAGGTTTTTTTTTCACCCCTTGATTCCACGTAAATTATTTCACTATTTTTATCGGATGAAGTCAGACAAAGTTAATAAACAGATTCATCCCTGAGGGCATGAAGGAAAGAATAACTTTTTATCTTTGTTTCAAACATTATCCTGTTCATTCATTAAAAAGCATAATCATGAACCGAATCTTTTCCAAAACAATCTTCCTGGCTGCGACCGCACTGTTCCTGGCCGGATTCTTCTTAACATCCTGCAAATCGAAGAAAGAACAGGCCAAACAGACGCCGCAATTAAGAGTCCTCGATATTAAAGGAATGACCGTACCGGTTTCTGTTGACCTGGTCGGACAGGCCACCGGGATACCGACCGTTGAGATCAGGGCGCGTGTTGAAGGTTACCTGCAAAACTGGTCGTTTAAAGAGGGATCCATCGTGAATAAGGGGCAGTTGCTGTTTCTCATCGAACAGGACAAGTACATCAACAATGTTAAAAACAGCGAGGCTGACCTGATCAGTAAGACTGCGGCATGGAACAAGGCAAAGCTGGATGTTGCGCGACTGAAACCGCTGCTCAACACCAGGGCCATCAGCCAGAACGACTACGATGTGGCCGTGACAACAGAGCAACAGACCGGTGCCGGTGTTGAAAGCGCAAAGGCGAACCTGGCCGATGCAAAGCTGAATTTATCCTACACCTCGATCCCATCACCTATAACAGGTTATATCGGGAAGGTGAATGTCAATCCGGGAAACCTTGTGGGCCATGGCGAAAGTACGCTTCTCACGACGGTTTCTGCAGTAGATCCGATTTACGTCGACTTCCAGATGAACGAAACCGACTATCTCTTCATTTCAAAATACCTTGCGGAGCACAAGACACAGATGGAGGAACTTAGCAAGGCAATTACAGCTTACCTTACCTTATCAGGCAACATCAAATACTCATCACCGGGTAAGATTGATTTCATCGACCGGGCTGTAAATCCGGCCACAGGTACTATCGCGATGCGTGCGATTTATTCAAATCCCGACGGGCTGATCAAGCCGGGGAACTTTGCCATGGTGAACCTGGTGCTGATGGAGCGTGAAAATGCCGTCGTGATCCCGCAAAGCGCCACCACACAGATCCAGGGAAAGAACTTTGCATTCCTTGTCGACAACGAGAACAAGGTTACCCGGGTTCCGTTATTGCTGGGGCGCAATATCGGTTCGCACGTCACCGTCCTCAACGGATTGACGCCGGGATCCAAAATCCTTCTCGAAGGATTCCAGAAATTTAAGGAAGGAATGGTGGTACAGCCGGTCATTGTTCAGGATACATTTCAGCTGCCAGGCAGGCCACAATAATAATTAGCGAAATGGCGAAAAGCGAAAAGCGAAAATATATGCATTCCCGCGTACCTGCATTAATAATATCGTAAATCCGATTCTATGTTACAACAATTTATAACCCGTCCGATCCTCTCGTCAGTCATCGCGATCATGATTGCTCTCGTTGGGGTCTTAAGCCTGTTTACGCTACCCATCTCCCAGTACCCGGACATCGTGCCGCCCACGGTACAGATCACCGCTTTCTATCCCGGCGCCAATGCACAGGATGTTCAGAAGGTCGTTGCCGTTCCGCTTGAAGAACAGATCAACGGGGTCGACAACATGATCTACATGACCTCACAGTGCGCCAACGACGGCTCCTGCAACATCACGGTCTATTTTGAGGTCGGCACCAATCCTGATATGGCCACGGTGAACGTGCAGAACCGTACACAGCGCGCCATGAACGTGCTTCCCCCGGAAGTTGTCCAGGGTGGCGTGATCGTCCAGAAGAAATCCACCAGCATCCTGATGCTCTATTCACTGATCTCCCATGATACGGCCTATGATGTAAAATTCCTTGCAAATTATCTCAACATCAATATCGTAAACGTCCTTAAGAGAATCAGGGGTGTCAGCGATGTCACGATGTTCGGCGGAGATGATTATGCCATGCGGATTTGGCTGAATCCTGAAAAAATGGCGGGCCTCGGGATCAGTGTCCAGGATGTTCAGAGCGCGATCAAAGACCAGAACGTACAGGCTGCTGCAGGTCAGATCGGCAAAAACCCGGCTGCGCCTGGCCAGGAAATGTCAATCATGATCAAGGTCCAGGGACGGTTGCTTGATGAAAAGCAGTTCAGTGAGATCATCATCAAGGCCAATTCCGACGGATCGCTGGTCAGGATGAAAGATATCGCCCGTGTCGAAATGGGGATGAAGACCTATGACGCCATGGGCAGGTTCAACGGAAAACCGGCCCCGGCCATCGCTGTTTACCAGGCGCCGGGTTCCAATGCCGTGAATCTTCGGAAAGAACTTGACGGCACGATGGAGGAGCTGGCAAAGGAATTCCCGACCGGGATCACCTATGAAAAGGGTCTCGATACCGTTGAATTTGTTACCGCCTCTGTCGAGGAAGTGCTCAGCACTCTTGTCGAGGCATTTATCCTTGTATTCATCGTCGTTTTCCTATTCCTGCAGGACTGGCGGGCAACCCTTATTCCGGCCATCACGGTTCCGATTTCCCTCGTCGGGGCACTGGCCACTTTCTCCATGCTCGGGTTCTCCATCAACCTGCTGACACTTTTCGCCCTGGTTCTCGCGATCGGAATTGTTGTCGACGACGCGATTGTCGTCCTTGAAGCCATCCAGGAAAAGATCGATGCGGAAGGCCTGGAACCGCTGGAAGCTGCCAAACATACGATGAAGGAGATCACACCTGCCATTGTCACCATCACCATGGTATTGTGCGCGGTGTTCGTTCCTGTTTCTTTCCTTGGTGGTGTAACCGGCGTTATGTACAAACAGTTTGCACTTACATTAATCTCATCGATCCTGATCTCTGCCCTGCTTGCCTTGACACTTTCTCCTCCGCTCTGCGTAATGCTTTTAAAGCCGAAAAAGCAGAAGAAAGGATTGATCGGAAAATTCTTCAGGGGATTTGACAAGGGATTTGAAAAAACCACCAACGGTTACCTTAAGATCGCAGGCGGCTTTACACATCACCTTGCAAGGCCCGTGATGTTCTTGTTAATCGTCCTGGTGATGGCAGTGGTGGTTATGAAGTTTTTACCAACCGGATTCCTGCCACCCGAGGATCAGGGTTATTTCTTTATCAACATCACGACTCCTAAAGCCTATGCTCTTGAAAAAACGGATGCTGTCATGCGCGAAGTTGAGACCATCCTCTCAAAGACCGACGGAGTTGAATCGTTTACCACTATTCCCGGATACAGTATTCTTGACAATTCGGTAAATACAACAAACGGGATGGCTTTCGTGAAGCTGAAAGACTGGAAGGTAAGAGGGATCAAACGAAATGTAGGTGTCATCATCCGTGAAGTCCAGGCAAAATTCAGCAAGATACCGGGAGGACTCTGCATGGCCTTCAATGCACCTTCCATCCCGGGTCTCGGTAAAACCGGCGGACTCGAATTCCAGTTGCAGGATAAGATCGGCGCCGGACTGGATAAAATGACGGAGGTCAACCAGACATTCCAGACCGAGCTGCTGAAAAGAAAAGAATTCATAAACGCATTTTCTCCTTTCAGGAATGATATCCCTCAATACGAGCTCACCGTTGACAAGGAAAAAGCCAAAGTACTTGGAGTGCCTGTTAACACTGTCTATACGACGCTGCAGGGACTTTTCGGCAGTTACTATGTCAATGATTTCAACAAATTCGGAAAATCCTATCGTGTTATCATCCAGGCTGACGCCCGCTATCGTGCAAACAAGGAGGACATCAGTAAGGCCTATGTAAAAAGCAGTAACGGGAACATGGTGCCACTCGGAACATTGGTAGACATAAAACCGACCCAGGGCCCCGATATTGTAAAACGGTTCAACCTTTACAGCTCTGCCGATTATACGATCGCAATTGCTCCGGGTTATGCAACCGGGGAGGCGATCCAGGCCGTCAAAGAGGTTACGGACAAATCGCTTCCCTATGGATTCGGTTATGATTATTCGGGAATGACGCGCGAAGAACTTATCTCGGGAGGGCAAGCGCCATTTATCTTTACGCTCTGTTTTATTTTCGTCTTCTTTCTCCTCGCAGCGAAATATGAGAGCTGGCTGCTCCCGATACCGGTGTTGCTGGCCATTCCGTTCGGGGTGTTCGGAGCCTTCGGACTGCAGTGGGCCTTCGGGTATCAGAATAATATCTTCGCTCAGATCGGGTTGATCATGCTGATTGGGCTTGTTGCCAAGAATGCGATTCTGATTGTGGAATTCGCAAAGCAGAAGCACGACATGGGGCATCCGCTGATCGATGCCGCACTTGAAGGGGCCAAGCTTCGGTTCCGCCCGATCCTGATGACCTCATTTGCATTTATCCTTGGTGTGGTTCCCCTGGTTATTGCCAAGGGTGCGGGCGCTGCCAGTCGCCATGCCTTAGGCACTTCCGTTTTCGGGGGAATGCTGGTTGCCACGATCTGCGGAGTGCTTGTAGTTCCTTCGCTCTATGTGGCTTTCCAGAAACTGGAAAACCGGATGAAGGGGAAAAAGAAGGAAAGTAGCGAAGTAGCGAAGTAGGGAAAAGCGCCGGTTGCTTCGGCACTTCGTGCCTCGCAATGACAAAAGTAAAATGACAAAAATGGAGATTGCTTCGTCGCTGGCTCCTCGCAATAACAAAAAATCGTAATTCGTAAATAAAAAATATGGTACTCAAAAATTATAAAATAATCTCCTCCTGCATCCTGGTCATTTTGCTGATCGCAGGTTGCAAGATCGGCCCGAATTACAAGCAGCCTCAATATGACCTGGGAAAGAATTACCGTTTTGCGAAGAGTGCGGATACGCTCTCGCTGGCCGATACCTCCTGGAGTTACCTGTTCACTGATCCCGTTCTTAAAGCGCTTATTAAAAAAGGGCTCGAAAACAATTTCGACCTGAAGATCGCGGTCGAAAGGGTAAACCAAGCGACTGCATCTTTCAAGGAAGCAAGAGCAGCCATCTGGCCATCGATCGGCGCCGAGGCAAACGGCTCCCTGAACACGATACAGACACCCTTGGCAGGAGGAAATACGACGAGCTATAACGACCTCTATGCCGTTGGAGCGCTGTCGTGGGAACTTGATGTCTGGGGCAAGCTCCGCAGGTCAAAAGAGTCGGCAAGAGCCCAGATGCTCTCGCAGGTTGCTTACAGGCAAAGCGTGTATATTTCCCTGATTGCAGAAATTGCAACCGCCTATTTCTCCCTGCTTGACTACAGGGATGAGGTTGAGATTGCACGTGAAACAGTAAGGATAAGGACAGAAGGGCTGGAACTGGTCAGGGGTAAACTCCTTGCCGGAACCGTTTCAGGGCTGACCGTAGCCCAGGCGGAAGCAGAACTGGCACAGGTAAAAGCAGAGCTCCCGGCCTACGAGAAAGCCGCCGCTTTACAGGAAAATGCACTTAAACTCCTCCTGGGTGAATTGCCGGGTGAAATCGTTGCAGGCGATTCCATCACAAGACAGATCAACCCGAATATTATTCCTGAAGCAGGAATACCTTCACAACTCATCGTCCGCAGACCCGACCTCATTGCAGCCGAACAGCAGCTGGTTTCGGCCAACGCCCAGATCGGTGTTGCGCGGGGAATGATGCTCCCCTCATTAAGCATCAACGCAAATGCAGGATATTCAACGCTGGGAGCCGGCTGGATCGGTTCCGCCGTCGGGAGCCTGGTTGCCCCGATCTTCAGCTTTGGAAAGCTAAGGGCGAATCTGAAAAGAACACAGGCATACCATGAAGAAATTCTGATCACATATCAGAAAAGCATCTATACGGCTATTTCCGAAGTATCCGACGGCATTATGACTGTGGAAAAACAGAAAGAAATCTCAGTCGAAAGCCGGAACCTTACCAATGCTGCACAAACCGCATTCGATCTGGCCTATCAGTTGTTTAATGCCGGCTATGCTTCCTATCTTGATGTGATTGACGTCCAACGTCAGTTGTACAGCGCACAGATCAACGAGTCGCAGGCACATTATGCCGAACTCTCCTCTGTTGTGAACCTGTACAAGGCGCTGGGAGGCGGCTGGAAGTAAAAAAATAGCGAAAAGCGAAAAGCGAAACAAAAAGAAAATACCACTGAACACCGTAGGTGTGACATTATTCTAGGTGTGACATTATTCTAGCGAAATGAGTCTTCAGCATATACGCCGGGTTCCCACATTCTGTTTCATTTTCCTGACCCTCCTTCTTTTCATTCCTCGCGCTTCAGCACAGAATAAAGGCGACAGCCTTACAGATGAGCTGAAAGCCAAGCTGATCAATAACGTCAGCCATTTTACATTTGGCTTTTATGTGGATACCTATGTTACCATTGAACTTGATGATAACAAAGACACTTCGAACATTGTTCCCTTCTTTGCCAACTGCCCGATGAGGGACCAGATCAGGTTGAATGTGGCTGCGCTCGAGATCTATTACAACGACGAAAAGGTAAGAGGAAAATTGCAGCTTCAGTATGGTGACGCGCCCAACCTTCTTGCAGCCCCGGAAAAGGAGTGGATCAAAACCATACGCCAGGCTGCTATTGGTTTCAGGATCGTAAAAGACCTCTGGATTGACGCCGGTTACATGTTCACCCCGGTGGGTTGTGAATCTGCATGGCCTGTGACCAACTTCGTGAGTACCGCTTCGGTTTGCGGCTACTTTGAAGCGGGGGCGGTATTGGGGATCAAAGTGTCTTACAGGATCTCCGACAAAGTCGATATCGGGCTTATGGCAGGAGATCCCTATTCGCTGGCCTATCAGCAAACCAACCATTTGGCAGGGGTTCTCTTCATCAATTATATGCCGCTGAAGAACCTGACCCTTACCTATAGCAACCTGTTCGGCAACCAGGCATTGAAAAATGCGGAAATCAAGAACAACCTGCTCTACAACGACGTTCAGATAGCCTACAGTCCCATCAAAAATATTGATATTCTCGCCCAGTGTGATTTTGCCTTCCAGAGCAATTCACGGATGCCACCCGATACTAATAAAATCGCTTCGATGGTCTCAGGCTTTATCCAGGCCCGGTACAGGTTCCTGAAACATTTTTCAGTTACAGGCCGCTACGAGATGTTCACCGACCCCGAAGGCTTTCTTTCGGGTGTTTACAACTATGAAAACAAAAGCACCGGGCTCATGATGAACGGGTGCTCCCTCGGACTCGAATACAAACCGGTTAAGATTGGTTATGTCCGCATGGAATACAAATTCCTGCATGCCAACCCCGGCAACAAGGTATATTATTCCAATACCAGCGACCACCTCAATGCGCTGATCTTTACTACCGGCGTGAGGTTCTGAGTTGTTACAATCATTATAAAAGATAAGGAACTAACCCATGCACAGCATCCCCTTCAGGTGCTGACTAAAAAATATTTTTATTTTCTCGCAGAGTCTCGCTGATTAATCGCAGAGTTCCGCAGAAAAGTGATAATGTGAATTTAAACTCTGCGCAACTTAGCGAAAAACTCTGCGCAACTCAGCGTGAAATATTTTTTACTTTTTGATCACACCCCTTGGGTTTGATGTTAACCCCTTCCCGGATTATGCTTCTATGCCTGTTCAGGACTTCTTTCCGGAAAAATAATATCTCCAGTCAAAGATGAAGCGCAGGCCACAATACCAGATGGATCTGACTTCAGGGACCGGGATGTTTTCGGAGGTAACGAGGGTTTCTTTACCGGGAATGTCAACTCCTCCGAAGATCTGTATCATTAGGCCGGCTGTCTGATCGGATGAGAACATATGGAAGGGCCGGTACTCAAGGACAGGAAATTCAATTTGTGTAGAATGAAAGGAGATCACTGCCTGGTCTGCAACACCGTTGATGGTCACCGGAACGATAAACGTGTCAGGATTTTTGCCATATCCGAAGAAGCAGACTCCTACTTCCCTGCCCAGCACGAACTGGAACCTGCCGATGGAGCTCAGCATCCCGGCCTGCCAGGGGATCAGTCCGCCGTTACCTGCAGTTGCAATCATTGTCGACGCGGCTTTCGGGGCAAAAATATAGAGGATCGGCGCTACTACCAGCAGGTCTCCCGGCACGATGTAAAAAGGCATCCGGAGCCTTAGATGTATGCCGTTCCTGTAAGGTATTGCAGATGAAATGTTGCCATACTTTTCCAGGTCCGGATCAGCCGCTAATTTTATGGTCGACGAACCGTCCAGCCTGTAGCCCGCCTCGAGGAACACGGCCCCGTCACTTGCTTCATTGAGGATTCCCTCGAGGCCAAGTCCGACACGGAAATTCACTTCCAGTCCGGTTATCTCTCCGGCCGTATTCTGGCTTTCGCAAAAACCATTAAATACGGCATTCCCTCTAAGTGCGGCACTCAGCCCGATGAACGGTCCCAGTTCCGCCCTGAACCTTGGAAGTTCTCCTGCACCCTGCGCAAGCCCGGGCCTGGCTGTCGATCTGAAGATGTCCTTAAACAGCGAAATAGCCAGCGTGTCCCTTTCGATTGCAGGCATTACCAGTGCCTTGCAAACGTTAAATGTATCGGGAACGGAAGCCGGTTTTGATGCAGATGTGATCAACGACGAATACTTTCCGGAGGCTGCATCGACGATCTGCTCCAGGCTTCTCACAACGGTCATGGCTGCAAGGTCGGCATCTTCCGGCCGCATGAATGCATCTCCCATAAGGACCATCCCTTCTCCTTCCCAGGAGTAAGCCTCAATACCTGTTTCGTCGTAGTGATCGTGGGTCCCTTTCCGCTGTGCGGCATTTCCCCTGGTTCCTGCCACGTGACCGGAGGCAAACATGTCTTCGAGGAAATGGAGACCAAAACCCTCATCTGCAAAGGCGGAAAAGAGCAGATCGGCCGACTTTTCAGCGGAGGGATTTTCAGCATACGCCTTTGCTTTCCTCAATGCACTAAGATGGTAATATGTATAGGTTCCCGGTGCATTCAGCTCGCATCCTGCTTTTGCACAGGCACTCAGAAACTGAACCATATCCGTGTTGACCTCTTTCCTTGCCAGCATGAAATGAACGTTGTTGGCTCCTGCCCTGGTGACATACTCCGGGTCGGCTTTCAGCAGCCTCAGGTCCGAATCCCGCAGTTTGTTCAGCCGGTCGGTGCGGTTCTTTGCATTTGCAAGACCGGTCCTCAGTTCAAAAGCAACATCGGAAACTTTAAAGATCCAATCGGTGGTGAGGACCGAATGCACCATATCGGAGGCTGAAGTCGAATGGTCTCCACCGATGGCAGGGAAGGTTGCATAATCCAGGAACTTTGTTCCTTTAGAAATGCCGGTATCGGCAGGTAATGCCGAAAGCCTTGATTCACGGCCTGTCCTGGCCTGCAACCACAACCGTTCAAATGAAGCCCTCCGGGCAGGATCAAGTTTCTGAATGGCAAGTACCATGATGTCCCGGTGTTCCGGGAAGATCCAGCAGAATCCTTCCTGGGCTGCCAGGATCAGTATCAGGATAATCGTGACAATTCTTTTCATGGATCGGTTATTTATATCTGTCAAATATGAATAGAAGAGTACCTAAAATGAATATCCTACCGAAAAGATCACGCTCCAGTCGTTCAGTTCCGGTCCGCCGCCGGATGGCTTGCTGTCATAATCGTCATAGAAGGTCAGACCCAAAAACAGGTCGGTGACAATCTCATATTTGGCAGAAAGGTTATACTCAAGCCGCCACCGGTTACTGACAGTAAAACTCGGATATGCACTGAAACTGGTGGAGATGTTGATCTTCGGATGACGGTACTGGAGCCAGGTAAACTTGGTGGACATAAGCCCCTCAAAATTGCTCGAAAAACTGACCGAGTCTGTCGGTTTTTCCCTGTTCACGATTAATCCGCCCATAACATATAACCGGACAGGATTTGTTCGTACGATGTCATACCCGGCAGCCAGGCCCAGCTGGATCCTGTAGTCGAGATCCAGCTCAGTATTCTGCTGCATTTTTGCCCCTATTCCACCCCACCACTTTCCCTGAAAAAAATGAGAATAACTGAGGCTGACGTCATTTTTCCTTGAAATCATAAGCGAATCCGCAACATCCTGTTCACTGAAAAGAAGATCCATCTCCAGAGATAACAGGTCCTTTCGGCCCCGGTAATTCAGGATGCCGTCGAAATAGTACTGTAAGGTCTGGGTGGACTTGTAATAACTCACTCCCAGGTCGACGGAACCGTAGAATTTTTTCCAGAACCGGTGCTTGATGGGGGTGATTTCGACGATGTCTGAAATGGCTTCGGTGATCGTATCATTGGTGACACAGATGCCGACGGACCTTTCCGTTTCCGAGACGGTGATCGAACCGTAGTAGCTGAAACCTGTTTTCTTAACAATTTCAAAGTATTTGGAAGAATGGACGGTCCTGATCTTGTCATACTCGATGTTCAGGGTGCTCATCCCGTCTGTTTTCAGGTAGAGCAGCCCGTTTTCATATTTTTTAAACTCACCGGTGATCCGGTCGCCGTTCAGGAGATAAACGGTATCATTTTTTTGTGCCTGCGCGCTGCCGGCGATGGTGCACAAAAGGATGATCAAAAGAAGTGAATAACCGGGTTGAGTACCGTTCACAATTCTATCTGTCTAATAAGGCTCAAAGGCAATAAACAATTTCAACAGTCAAAATTATTCATATCCGTGAATAATCACTTTCCTTTTTTATACTGACATTCATTTTCAGCTTATGAGCAGCACCCAGAGTATCGCCAGCACTGGCCCCAGCAAGCCTATCAGGATCCCCCCAAGCCTGAAATCCTTTTGTTCCAGCAGGCCGGTGCTGAAGGCAATTGCATTGGGCGGGGTGGATACAGGAAGGAACATGGCTGAAGATGCCGAAAATGCGATGATCAGTGCGATTTCAGCTTTAAAAGCAACAAGGATCGTCATGCCGAGCGGTATCAGAACAGTACTTGCAGCAGTATTGCTCATAATATTTGATACCAGCATTGTGATAAAGGCAAGGATGGCCATCAGTACCATGCTGTTTATATCCATTGTGATCAGCCGCTGGGCATAAATATTCAACAGGCCTGTCTGTTCAAGCGCCATGCCTAAGGACAAACCGCCGGCCACCAGTAAGAGTGTATCCCACGGGAGGGCCCGGACATCCTTTCCTTCAAGCACGCCGGTCAGCGTCAGGAAGACGAGTGGAATCGCACAAATCGCCGCGACCGTCATCCCGTGCAGGGAAGTCGTCAACCACAGTCCGACCGTCACGATGATGATCACGATGACAATTCTCCGCTGAAGAACAGAGCCCCCTGAATTGACATTATCCTTCTTCTCCAGGAAATCGAGGGATATCGGAGTATGGTCCCTGATGAAAATCTTTATCAGAACAAAGCAACTGATGGCTGTAAGGACGATGGAGAGCGGAACACCGTATTTCATCCAGTCGACGAACTCGATGGTGATGCCTGCATTGCTCAATGCGCCCACGGCAATTGCGTTTGAAGGGGTTCCGATGATCGTAGCCATGCCGCCCGTGGTGGCAGCGATCGGGATGCCCAGCAGCAATGCTTTCGCAAATCCTGATTTTTTACCCAGTGCCGTCAGCAGCGGCATGGTGGCTGCCAGCACCATGGCGGTGGTTGCTGAATTTGACATCAGCATCGAGGCGACCATCGTAGTGAACATCAGTCCGATGAGAACATTAGCGGGTTTTTTTCCTGAAACTTTCAGTGTGAACCTGAAAAGGGCTTCGTCCAGTTTCGTTTTGGTCATGGCAGAAGCCAGGAAGAAACCGCCCAGCAACAGCCAGATCACACTGCTGGAAAAGGTGTTTACGTACTTTGCAATGTTTTCGGGCGCCGAATTGAAATACTTGTTTCCGAGGGTATAGACAAGATAGGCAATGATCAAAAGGCTGACAGCAAAAGGTGGTATGGCCTCCGTCAGCCACAAGCCGATGGAAAAGAAGAGGAGAAAAATGACATACACCTGGGAAGTTGTGAATGCCGGCTCTTTTATCAGGAATGTCAATCCTAACGCGATGACAAAGGACAGGATGAAAGAAATGATCGACTTTCTCGGTTTTGATTTTTCCTTTTCCATAAATATTTTTTCTTGTAAAACTAAGTGTTACCTGGGAATTTTAAAATAAAGTTTCTCGCAGAGTTTCGCAGAGTTTTACGCTGAGTTCCGCAAAGTTAAATTAAACCAAATCGGTTTTCTGCGTAACTCTGCGGTTCTTCTGCG
Source organism: Bacteroidota bacterium (assembly GCA_026391805.1). GTDB lineage: Bacteria > Bacteroidota > Bacteroidia > Bacteroidales > FEN-979 > FEN-979. The sequence continues at coordinate 93,920 of JAPLDJ010000016.1, forward strand.
AGCCTCTGCGAGAAAAAATATTCACCTAATATACTAGAAGATCCCCAGCGGCGAAACAAAGCCAATGGTAAACCTTCCGGTCGAATAATCCATAGCCCCCAGCCATGTCTTGGCATAATCGGAGTACTGGTAGACCCTTCCGACCCAGTTTGCATAGAAACGCAGGTTGAGATCCTTAAAAGGATAATACTCGATGGTTGGAATGAATCCCCATGCCGTGCGGATGTTATCCGTGGTTTTCTCCGGATCTGCGCTTCCTCCCTTCCACTTTGCAAAATCAACCATGCCTACAAATGCAATGTTGAGGTGCGGGTTGAACCTGTAGTAAAGGTGTAGCCAGTGACTGTAATAGAGGGTGTTTTTCATTGCATACGGGTAATTCAGCGTATCGGGAGGCCGGATGATCTGATCAGGTACTGTCGAACTGACAATGCCTGTTCTGTCGAGATCTTCCGAGCTCCATTTGAAATCATATTCAAGGGTGAACTTCCCGAGCTTAAGCTGGTTACCAAGAGCAATATAGTTCATGAAGGTGTTCTTGGCTTCGGTATGGATGGCGTATGACCAGATCGTGTTGAATTTACCCTTGAAAAAACTGCCGGACCAGTTCCCCACGAATGCCAGCGGCATTTTTGATTCCGTCATGCCCGGTTGCAGTCCGTAAAGCTCTTCGAAGGATTTTGTTCTGGAATCAAGCACCTGGATGGAAAAGGAGTGATTCTTAAACGGCTGGTAACCCACCCGGACGCCCGACAGGAAATTATCCGCCATCTCAATGATATCGGAATATTCATAGATATCAATAGGGTTCGCATCAAATTCGTACCCTCCCCAGTCGGTGCACATTTTCCCGGCCGTAATATTCCACTTCTTTGAAAGTGTAACCCGGATGAAGGCCAGGTCGGTGGAGCCAAAGATGTTGTCGATCGATTGTGAAGTGGGTGTTTTTGTATAACGGGTGCGGAAGCGGAAATATACATTCTTATGAACCTGGCCGCGGAATTCCAGCCGGAACTGTTCCATCATGAACCTCGATTGCATGTATTTCATTGAGGAATCCGAATTCTCCAGATCGGAATTCATGAATTCGTTCCGGAATCCGAAGCGCATGTTGGCGATCATGCTCACATTTTTCAGAAGACCCTGCTTCTCTTCAGGAATGATGGTCTTGTAATAGGCGGTATCGCCGGTCTGATGCTCATGGGCCTGCGCCCAAAGCAGGCGGGGCGTAAGAACAGAGGCAAATACCAGGATAATTTTCAGCGATGTCTTCATGGGCCTGGGATTTTTACCGGTTAATAATTAATAAACAGGTTCTGCATGTCATCCCAGCTTCTTTTTTTCAGCAGGGCCAGCATCAGCAGCACCCGTGCTTTCTGCGGGTTCAGTTCGTCTGAGCAGATGGTGCCGTATTCTTTATCATTCACCTCGCCGTTGATTAAAACTGCACCGATGGGTACACGGGTAGCTCTTACTACTATTATGCCTGCTTTGGTTGCTTTTTTGGCGGCCTCCAATGTCCCTGCATTCATATTTCCATCGCCCACACCGGCAATTACAATCCCTTTGGCACCGGCTTTAACCATGATATCAATCAAATCGGGGGACATATCGGCACAGCCATAAACAATGTCAACACGCGGTAATTCCTTTACCCCATCGACTGAGAATTCGCTGGCGGTGGTATTCAGACTGTGTGGTTTATGAAAAAGCTGCACATCACCAAAGATCACGGTTCCGATCATTCCTTCATCCGGCGACTGGAATGTCTGAACAGGCGTACTCATCATCTTTTTAACTGCATGGGCAGAGTGGATCTCGTCGTTCATTACTACCATCACACCATACCCTTTCGCCTTTGGACTGGCAGCAAGGGCAACAGCGTTGTACATGTTCAGCGGGCCGTCGGCGCTCAATGCCGTTGAAGGGCGCATCGAACCCGTCAGCACAACCGGCTTGTCGCTTTTTATCACAAGGTTCAGGAAAAATGCAGTCTCTTCCTGGGTATCGGTCCCGTGAGTGATCACGACACCATCGCAATCTTTGCTTTTGAGAAGTTCGTTGATACGGTTGGCCAGATCGAGCCATACCTTCACGCTCATGTCCTGTGAACCTACGTTTGCGATCTGTTCGCCCTTTAAATTGGCCAGTGTCCGTATGTTCGGAACAGCATCGATCATGGCCTCGATCTTCACCTGTCCGGAAGTGTAGGCTGATCCTGTTGAACTTGCACCTGCACCGGCAATTGTACCACCTGTTGCGAGAATTACGATGTTCGGTAATTTTTTCTCCTGCGCATTGGCAATAATGCTGACAACGATCAGTGTCACGGCCAGCAAATTTCTGCAAATGGTTTTCATGTTTTTCATAGTTTAAAATTATTAATGTTTACCTGTTTTATTTATTCTCTGTTGGGATCCTGGTTGGGCTGTGTCAGTTTTGCCGGATCCAGGAGGTTTTTGATCTGTTCTTCAGTAAGTAACTTTTTCTCACGGATCAATTCGAGGATCCCCTTATTGGTCTGAAGCGCTTCCTTTGCAAGTTCAGTGGTCTTCTCATACCCTAAAACTGGGTTAAGGGCCGTCACGATTCCGACGCTGCGATCCATGTAATACTTTAACACATTTTCATTGGCAGTTATGCCGTCGATGCAGCTTTTCCTGAACAACGGCATGGTTTTATAAAAAATCGCCTGCGACTCCATGATGGCAATGGCAACAACCGGTTCATAGGCATTGAGCTGCAGAAGCCCGTTCTGTGATGCAATGGTGACCGTTACATCGTTGCCCATTACCTTGTAGCATACTTCATTCATCAGTTCCGGCATCACCGGGTTTACTTTCCCCGGCATGATCGATGACCCGGGCTGAAGCGCAGGAAGATTGATTTCAAAGATACCGGCGCGGGGACCGGATGCAAGGAAGATCAGATCGCTGGCGATTTTCGACAGGGCCACAGCCAGGCTCTTCAGCGCAGAGGAATACATGACGAAGCCCTGCATGCTCGAGGTGGCGGCAATCATCTCGGGGTGCATCACCAGGGGCTTGCCTGCAATTTCGGCCAGGTGAGCGGCACATTTTTCGGCATAGCCCGGGGATGCTGTAATACCTGTTCCGATGGCCGTAGCTCCCATGTTTATCTCATACAGATAGGCTTCACAATAACGAAGACCTTTGATTTCGGCATCCAACTGGGCGCCAAAAGCGTGGAACTCCTGGCCCAGCGTCATTGGTACGGCATCCTGACCTTCGGTGCGTCCCATCTTCAGCATGTTTTTAAATTCTTCTCCTTTTTTATGAAGGGCATCAGAGAGCAGCTGCGCTTCTTTTATCAGCTTGTCATTGTGCAATAGTAATGCAACATGAATGGCCGTAGGATATACATCGTTCGTCGATTGGCCCATGTTCAGGTCATCATGGGGCTCGATGTACTGGTACTCTCCTTTTTTATGGCCGCTCATTTCGAGGGCGATATTTGCCAGCACTTCATTGGCATTCATGTTGGCAGAGGTACCGGCGCCGCCCTGGTAGAGGTCGACCAGGAACTGGTCATGATATTTCCCGTCGATCACCGCCTGGCAGGCTTTCTCAATGGCTTCCAGTTTCTCCTTCTTCATACGGCCGATATCGGTATTGGCGCGTGCAGCAGCCAGCTTTACCATGGCGTATGCCCTGACATAATCGGGGTAGAAATTTGTTTTTACCCCGCTCACCTGGAAATTCTCCAGCGCCCTTGCAGTTTGTACGCCATAATAGGCGTCGGAAGGAATCTGTTTCTCACCCAGCAGGTCTCTTTCCGTCCGGGTCTGTGCAAAGGTGTTCCATCCTGTAAAAAAAGCCGTCAGGATAAAGATTACTTGTAATTTCTGTTTCATAATGATTGTATTAATGGATTGTTAAAAAAGATTGCAGAAGCAAACCGGTAATTATGAAAGACTTTAAAAAAAGTGATTGAAATTGCGATGATATGGATTTTCCCTTATTAGGCATCACCGGTTGGATATTACTTGGTAAAAAAAATAGACCGTTTCGTTCGGGGCAACACAAAGATAAAAAATTAATGAAAAAAGACAAACCGGATCTCGGAGGTCTGAGGTACGAGGTCGGAGTTTGCTTCGTCGGTGCGCTCATCACAATGAAAATAGGATAGATTTATATTTCACTTTACACTACAGGCTTGGCCTTTTCAGTCGATAAGGCTGCAGGCCGGACCGGAAAAATGTTTTCCCGGGTCCTGGTTTAGTATTTTTCTATTTTTGCAAAAAATACCTAATAATAAGTATCTCACTTATTTCATAAAATTGAATCATAAAGACTATTACAACTTATTCTTTCGGTTCATTGAAACCTGGCTCCCTTCCGGTTTCAGAAATATCGACCAGGCTTCATCCCTGATGCTGAAGCTGGAGAACCACATGGAAGCCAATCATCAGTTTTTCTTTGTTGCAGATATGCTTCAGGTGAAGATCCTCTTTACGAGTAAAAAAAGTATTGACATGCTGGGGGTCAGACCGGAAGATGTTGAACCTTCCCTTTTTTTTAAAGCCACACACCCGGATGATCTGCAACGCCACAACCTGGCACGGACAAAACTATTCAGCCTGGGGCAGAATCTGTATATCGCGCAGAAAGGATTCGGAATTATTTCTACCAGTTTCAGGACCCGGCATGTAACCGAACATTACAGTAATAAGCTTGTTCAGTGTTATCTTTTTTATACCGAACCTCCGTATAATACAGTCTTTTTGCTTCAGGTAGTGACAGACATATCATGGTTCACCAAAATGAACCATGGCTACCATTATTATACAGGGATCGATCTTTCTGCATTCCGGTATCCGGATGAGGATCTGTTGCTGATGGGAAATATTTTTTCCGACAGGGAATTTGAGATCATTAAACTGATCTCTTCAGGATTGACCAGTGAACAGATTTCAAAAAAGATTTTCCTCAGCGTTCATACAGTCAACACCCACAGGAGGAACATCCTGAAAAAATCCGGAAAACCGCAGATATCTGACCTGATCTATGATCTGAAGGAGCGTGGCCTATTATAATTTACACTTTACACTTCAGACTTCGCATTTCGCACTTCGCACTTCGCACTTAAAAGGGGGAGGCGGTCACAGGGAAAATGCCACGAAGTGGCATCATCTCAATATCCGTGGATGAAATCCACGGATATATGGAAGGTAAAACTCCCAGCCCCGGAGGGGTTGAACTTTGAAATTATTCTTTAATAAATTTTGCCGAATAACGGTTGCCTCCCTCTTTGACCTTCACCAGGTACAGACCTGCAGCCAGGCCTGAAACATCAATCATTCGCTTATCTGTAATTCTTATTTTCAGTTCCCCGATGGAATTGTAAATTTCAATTTCGCCTTGTTGTGTACCTGATTTAAGCATGATGTTTAATTCCGCCTGCGCGGGATTGGGATAGAGCTGTAAAAGATTGTTCCTGCTGGATTCAGCAACGATAGTATAATCAAATTCAATTTCAATGGTGTGATTTCCGGAAGCCAGGATTGCCGATGATTGTATAATTCCATTAGTATCCGCTGAGACCGTCGTCACCACCAGTCCATCCACCTTGACAAAGTAAGAACCGGCAAGTAAATCGGCCGCAAATATTCCCGCGGTTCTGTTACCGGCGACATTGGTAAAAACATGATAGTATTTTCCGGTATCGGCATCCGCTGCAAAAAAGTAAAGGGTGTCATTCCAGTCAGTGCCGATTGAATAACTGTTCTGATAAGCAGTTCCGCCGGCAACTGAACTGTTTGCAGCATCACCGATGTCAATGGTGTGGAGATAAACCACCGTGTCCGACATGTTAGTTGGTTTTACTTCGATCCGCCAGCTTCCCGGAGTGTAATAGGTTGTGTCGGGAGCAACAAGCGGCAAATAATTATTTCCGTCCACCCAATATTCGTAACCGATGCCTCCGATCAACGTAGTGGCCGTGTTTGCCGGAAGTAACGTCCGGATGGCAACATTTCCGTTTCCGTTTGCAGCTGAATAATCCTGCCCGTTATACGTTTCAATATGACCCGGAACTTCAGTATTTATTAAGGTGCCGCTGATTCCCGGTTTATTCACGAAATGAGCAACCCATTTAATATCCCGCTGATGCGCAGTCCGGTTCTTAAGATGTACATGGTCAAGAATGATGACCTTGTCCGGTTTTAAATGCAACACCCTTCTTCTGAAGAAATCCAGCTTGGCAGTATCGTACGACAATTGTGCGTCAGCGATGTCGTATGAATAATTGCTGCCGGAGGCAAATTTTATCCATTGTCCCCTTTGATTCCGTGGAAGAAAAATGTCGCTGAAATTCATCAATGCTGCCGATTCGATCTGTCCGCCGTCATTCGATGCAGGTTGTCCGAAGCAGGAATAGGCATCCGTCGAATCAAAAACGCAAATGCTGTTGTGGGCAATGGTTCGCTGGTAATAATTTACGTAATGGCTTCCTCCGTAATAATCGTAATAACCGGCATCAATGATAAGCGGGGCGTTTTTAAAGATCATAAATGAATTGTTGTCGCGGTGCTCATGCGCTGCTTTTTTGCTCGGGGAATTAAAAAATGTAACCATGGTAGCACTGCTGTCAGGGGAAGAAAGGCTGACAGAGAGGCCGACTTTATCAGTCCGCCAGTCTAAAGGTGTGTCAGGTTGAAAAACCAAAGGCATAGTGAAGTCCTTGTACAGCAGCTTTGCAAACTTCTGGTTCGTATTCGGAGTGTACTGCGGCTGCGACCATTTCTGCGCCATCCACAGGCTCCGCGGATCGTTGAATATTCTGGCATGCAGGAACATGGTCCTGTCGCAGGCAAGGCCCGTTTCTCCGTCGCCCAGGTGAATGCATTTATTATCGGGTTGAATGAAATAGATGTATTGATTGATGCTGTTTTCCACCCAGGGCAGATCCGTGTAAAAATTTTTATCGGTTCCGGTCCGCATGTTTTCAAAAAGCTGGAACTGATCCATTAATGACCACATGGCATAAGCAGCGCCCCAGTTCCATCCGCCGTCATCATCCCGGTAATAAGTCCAGCAGGGGATGAATCCATAGGTCAGTTTATCATAAACAGCCCGGTACCATTGATTCACCGTGTCCTTCTGAAGCAACGACAATCCTGATGCATCTGTCAATGTAAGTGCATTCTGATTGCAGAAGATGTTGTTCCAGGTATTGTGACTGGATACATAACTGTTGCCCGATGCTGACAGGATATATGTATTCATGAATTCACGGTTCATGCTATACTGTCGCTGGGCCAGCTGATCCCTCAGTCCTCCCGGAATGTAATTGTAGCACCAATCCAGAAGTATATCACCTGCATCACTCAGTTTCCTTAGCAAAGCCTCTTTTACGTCCCAGGCCATGGAGGGAAAATGGACAGTATCAATGCAATTAATAACCTGTTGTGCAAGAAACCTGCAGCGTTTGAGCGCCAGCTGATCGTCGGTGATCTTGTAAATGAAGACCGTATAAAATGCTTCATCACCGGCCCAGACAGATGACCAGTCCCATGTCCAGAGCGTTGAATCCGATCCCGCCAGGTACAATTGCGGATCTGTGATCCACCAGTTATTGTAAGCATATAAAAAATCGATGAAAGTAGTCCGGCAGTCGCCCGGAAGATTAATGTTAACCTGAAGCCAGGCGAGTCGGGATGAATCGGCATAAATCCTGGGCCGCGGGCCGTGTATGGCAGGATATGCCAGTGGCGGGGGATCGGCCGGGGGATTCGCTGCAAAGGTGAGGGAGAACTGATTGATCAGGCCGATGTCGCCGCCTGCGACGTCATGGATGGCGAAACGCCACCAGCCATTCGGGTTCTGCCCGTTGTTGAACCGGTTCAGCGATTCAGGCGGGATCCATGTTCCCGTAAAGGGAGCGCTCCCGTAACTTATATATCCGTTGGCCCCGTTTTCCGCAAGGCAGGTTCCGGTGAAGTTGTCAAAAGAACTGCCAATCCTGTTTGCTACGAGAATGGCACCGCCGCCGGGAGCGATCAGCCTTAATACCAAATCCTGATCGTATGTGTGGATGATGTTGAAGCAGGCACCGGATAAGCCGAATGTTGAGTTGATGGAGGCAGGTAAGCCGGATACAAGAACCGAATCATATACCTCCGGTCCGGGTGCATCCGGAATATTTACGACAAGGCTGGAGGTAAATGTTTGTGCATTGACAGTTAACACGACAACCCACGCAAGCGTTGACAGAAATATATTCCTTGTCATGTTAAAAATTTCTTCGGCTGGTATTTCCATACCTTCCACCAAATGTAGCAAAAAAACAGCTGCCGATTTTATATCGGAGGTTGGAGGTCAGAGGACGGAATTATTTGTTTTGCACTTTACACCTTACGTTTTGCACATCAGACTCCGCATTTCGCATTTGATGGAGGAATGGGGGATTAACTCGCCGTTTGACTGTCTGATTCTTTTCGAAAAATAATAACACATAAAAAAGTTCCCAATTTGCGAATTTCATTATATCTTTGCACTCTGACCGGATAAAATGGAGAGAATATTTGCAAAAAGCACCTTAAGAGAATTCTGGAAATCATATCCTGATTCAGAGCAGTATTTAAAGACCTGGTATGATACGGTAATGAGTTCCGGCTGGAAAACTCCAAATGAAGTAAAGCGAACCTATGTAAATGCAAGTATTCTGAAGGACGGCAGGATCGTTTTCAATATTAAAGGCAATACTTACAGATTAGTGGCGAAATTTAATTTTAAGAAACAATGGATTTTTATCAGGTTCATTGGTACACACGCGGAATATGATAAGATTGATGCAAATACCATTTAAAAAATAAGGATATGAATATTTCCCCGATAAAATCAGAGACTGACTATAGGAATGCATTAAAAAGAATGGAAACTCTCTTTGATGCCCCGATCGGAACACCAGAAAGTGATGAAGCCGATTTGCTTGGATTACTGATTGATCAGTATGAAAAAAAACATTATCCGATTGAAGCACCTGATCCGATTGAAGCCATCAAGATAAGAATGGAGGAAATGCATTTAAAACAAATTGATTTAGTAAATGAGATTGGCGGAAAAAGCAGAGTATCAGAGATATTAAACCGCAAACGTAAATTGACTGTTGAAATGATTCGCAATTTGAACAGGAGACTGAATCTTTCACCTGAGCTTCTGATCAATGATTATAAACTGACAAGGTAAACGGTTGGTTTGATTTTTTTATTCAGAATTCTTCTTGATTTGGGCAACTGCACACGAGACTTCTTCACGAGGTCTTTTTTTATCCAGGATTTCGTATCTCCTCAAAAGGCGGATAGATCATTGACACTCGTCTGCCCGGAAATAATGAGTAATAAAGCAATTAAAGAATGAAGTAATTGGAAACGGGGACCAGGAAAGCAATTTTTTGTTGAGCCTCTCAGGGGACTTGAACCCCCGACCTGCTAATTACGAATCAGCTGCTCTACCAACTGAGCTAAAGAGGCATATTTTGGGTAGGGTCACAAAATTTTGTGACCGTACACAAAATTTTGTGACCCTACCCAAAATGTCGGGATGAGAAGACTCGAACTTCCGACCCCCACGTCCCGAACGTGGTGCGCTAGCCAACTGCGCTACATCCCGGTTATTTCAATTGGGCTGCAAAAGTAAGAATTTTTTTGAAAATCCATCCAAAGTTTTGCATAAAACTGCGGGAGACATGTCAAAAGCCCGGTTTATGTGAGTTTTTTTATTACGATCCGTTCATCTTTCCTGTTGCTATTCCTGCCTTTTTTTCGTAAATTTGAATGTTAAAGATCAGGTACCAAAAGAAACATTTATGGACAATCTTCTACTCAAATACATGGAAACCCGCTTCCAGGAGACGATCAAATCGGGGGTTGCAAAGAAGTATCCCTTCATTACGATCTCGAGGGAATTCGGGTGTCCTTCCAAGTTGATTGCAACCCTTCTTGCCAATGAACTGAACGCCCGGCCCGGGAAGAAGGAAGGTCCGAAATGGCAGTACATCAACAAGGAGGTGGTTGCGGAAGCAGCAAAGGAACTGGACCTTGAACCGCAAAAGATCAGGCATCTGTTCAATGCTGAACAGATCGGGATCCTGGACGACATCCTTTCCTCGTTTTCATCGAACTACAAGAGTACGCACCAGATCAAGAAAACCATCAACGAGGTGATCAATGGCTTTTCGGAAAGAGGGAACATCATCCTGGTTGGCCGCGCAGGAGTTGCAATCACACAGGGCAAACCCCATGCACTGCACATCCGGCTTATGGCGCCGGTTGACTGGAGGATTGAATGCGTCTGTGTACACGAAAAGGTTTCGAAATCAGAGGCCGTTTCGCTGGTTATGGATCTGGACAAAAAACGCACTGCCCTTATCCACCTCTTTCTTGGCCGGAAGCCGGAACCAACCCTTTACGACCTCATCTTCAACTGCAAAACGCTTACAAAGGAAGAGATCGTTCATGCCATCATCAAACTGATGGAGACCAGGAAGATGATCTGATTCTGATTACTTTTTCACAAAATCACTCCCTGGAAGATGACCAAAAAGAATCTTTTTCTCGCAGAGTTTCGCAGATGACGGATAACGTACAAAATAACTCTGCGTAACTCAGCGAAAAACTTTGCGTAACTCTGCGTGACATTTTGTTATTTTGCTTTTTAGTCAGCCCTGTTGGGGTGGGGTCATCTTAAAATATTGTTTTATGAAGATAAAAATGTACCAGGCAGATGCCTTTACCGACAAGCTGTTCGGTGGAAATCCCGCTGCTGTATGCCTGCTGGATGAAGAGCTGCCGTATGACCTGATGCAAAAGATCGCTGCTGAAAACAACCTCGCTGAGACTGCATTTGTAACCCGGAACGAAGGCTCTTTCGGGATCCGCTGGTGCACCCCGAAAGTGGAAGTCGATCTTTGCGGGCATGCGACGCTGGCAAGCGCCCACGTCATTTTTCATCACCTTGATTATCCTGAAAAGATCATTCTTTTTTCGTCACGGAGCGGAATTCTCGAAGTCAGGAAAGAAGACGAACTGCTGATCCTCAATTTCCCTTCCGACATCCTTAAGGAAGCCTCTCTCCCGGATGAGCTGATCCGTGCCATCGGGATGACACCCTCAGAGATCCTGAAAGGAAAGACTGATTATCTCCTGGTTTATGAGAACCAGCAGCAGGTGGAAGCGATCAGCCCTGATTTTGCTGTTCTTTCGAAAGCCACGGTCAGGGGAATTATCGTGACGGCGAAAGGCGATTCCTCAGATTTTGTTTCCCGTTTCTTCGCACCTGCGGTCGGCGTCAATGAAGACCCTGTGACCGGTTCCGCCCATACTACACTGATCCCGTACTGGTCGGCCAGGCTTGGAAAGAAAGAGATGACAGCCATCCAGCTATCCGAACGCCGGGGATACCTGCAGTGCAACGACCTTGGCGAGAGAGTGGAAATTGCGGGAAAGGCGGTTACCTATCTGGTTGGGGAAATCTTTGTTTAACTGGTGAGTTGGCGAACTGGCGAGTATAATTACGTATTACGTATTACGAATTACGTATGTCTTATGACTTATGTCGTATGACGTGTTTCGTGTTCCGTGAACCGTGCATCGCAAATTATCCAGCATCCAGCATCCAGCATCGATTTGTAAATCCTACCTCCCTTTCCCTTTCGACATTATCTCGAACCGTATCGTGAGCGTTTCCCCATACTCATCAATCAGGGTAATGCGGTGAAAACCGAGTTCGGGGGACAGGGGCATCTGGTGCGTGAGCGTTGTTGTGCCGATGAATCGGTCGTCGAGGTGCCAATAGACAAGGTGACGGGGGTTGCGGTGGGCAACCTTGAAGACGGTGCTGCCCGGTTTCCCGTCAATATCCACAGGCACATAGATGCGGCTGTCGTTCCGGGGATAGATCATCTCCATGTTGCGGGATTCGGCCGGGGCACATCCCGGCCTGAAGGGAGGAAGAACCTTGTAGAAAGGGTTTCTGCTCCTGAAATACCACTCCTGGACGGGAGGCAGCACGAACCACGATTTATGGACCATCTCAGAAGGAGAAACGCAATTTGATGTAACCTGCCAGTTTTCGGTCTTATCAAGGTGAACGACCTGGTGGAAAGGGCATGCGATGGTTCGCAGCCCCTTCTTCGGCACCCACATCGTATCGTCCTCCTCACAAATGGAGGAAGCCCGGAAACCGCTCTGCCGGCAAACCCGTACCTGCACCATTTCATTGTACGGCGCATTGAACCAACCCGAAGATGGAAGACTTTTAAAAATATCAAATAAGATGGGGGCTGCCGTTCCGATCCCGGTCAGGCCGGGACGCCCTTCTCCGGATGCATTTCCGACCCAGACAGCCACCACATACCCGGGTGTCACCCCTACCGACCATGCATCCCTGTTCCCGAAACTGGTCCCGGTCTTCCATGCAATTCGTGAAGATGAGGAGAATTGCTGCCATTGCTGCTCCTCGTCGGGCCTGGCGACTTCCACCATAGCCTCGAAGGTGAGCCAGATGGAGGCGGCGTCAAAAACCGGAGGATAGAGGGAAAGCTCCGGGTCGGGCTGGTCTTCCCTTTCCCTGTATTCCGGAGGATGGAAGTCAGATTTATCATATTTGCCTGACTGGTTATAACGATTCAGCGTCCTGGCCATCGAAGCATAGATCCCGGCAAGGTCCCACAAATCGGTTTCCGCTCCGCCAAGGATCAGCGACAAGCCATAATGGTCAGCCGGTTTTGTCAGGGTCGTCATTCCGATCTTCCGCAGAAGCGTACAAAACTGGTCGTAGCCGTAGGTCTGGAGCATCTTCACCGCCGGGATGTTCAGCGACCTTGCCAACGCTCTCTTTGCAGGAACAGCGCCATCATAGGTAAGGTTGTAATTTTCAGGAATGAAACCGCCGATCTGCATCGGGATATCAGGAACGAGGCTGTTGGGCAGGATCAGGCCATCGTTCAGCATGGCGGCGTAAAGGAATGGTTTGAGAATGCTGCCCGTACTTCTGGGTGAGGTGATGATATCGACATCGCCCCCGCTGGAAGTGCTGTCGGCAGCCGGAATATTGCCTTCATATGCAAGGACATTGCCCGTGCTCACCTCCACAACAAGAGCAGCAGCATTCCCGATCTCATTCGCTTTCAATTGTGGATAATGAAGGGAAAGGATCTCCCGGATCTTTTCCTGCAACCGGAGGTCCACGGTTGTCCTGAGGCGCATCCCATGGCAACCGTCCTTCACCGCCCGTTCAAGGAGGTGAGGCGCCCGCTGGGGAAGCGGATATGGCTTCTGAGGTAGCGGCTCCGCTTTTGCCAGGTCGGCGGTGGTTTTATCGATCACGCCCGAACGGTATAACTTTTCAAGAAGCCTGTTCCGTTTTGCCAGAAGTTTTAACTGGTTTTTCCCGGGGTAGATCAGCGCAGGGCTATTGGGCAGGACGGCCAGCGTGGCAGCTTCAGCCCATGAAAGGTTTTCGGGAGAAACACCGAAATAGCGCCAGGCCGCGGCATCCAGCCCGACGGTATTTCCGCCGAAAGGCGCATGTGAAGCATACAATGCGACGATCTTTTCCTTGCTGTAATGCAATTCTAGGCGGAAGGCCTGGAGGATCTCGACCAGTTTCTCAGGAATTGTGCGTTCCTTGTTCTTCCGCGCCAGCCTGATCACCTGCATGCTGATCGTGCTTCCGCCGCTGACGATCTTTCCTGCCCTGATATCCTGGTATGCAGCCCTGATCAGCGCAACGGGATTGAATCCGGGATGCCAGTAAAAATAATGATCCTCGTAATGGATGATGGCTTCCCGGAATTTCTCCGGGATCGTTGTCCGTTCAGGAAACCTCCACTGCTGGTCGGATGCGATCTTCGCACCAAGCAGATCACTGTTCCTGTCGAGCAAAACGGTTGATGCGGGATCTTTGAATATCCTTCCCGAAGGAAAATACAACACAACCAGCAGCGCAAGGATGAACGGCCAGGCCCACCGGCCCTGCCAGCATGCTGTGCCTGCCTTTTTCAGAAACCATTCAACAGATTTCCTGCCGGGCATTTTCATTGCTTCCCGGAAGGATTGATCACCACCCATTTCCCGGGAATCCGCGCGTTGATGGTATTGTCGTACATCGCACTGCAATAGACCGAAGGCAGGTAAAAACGGCCCATGTATGTCGAATTGAGCATGATCCTGAAGGTTTTCATCCGTCCCGGTTCAAGGTCAAAATAGGTATAGACCCTGTCGTCACGGATGTCCTGGTAGGTATACGGGGATGCCTGGGTATTCGCCTGTGCGACCTCGCTCATCCGCGCATTGATGATCTCCCACCCGGAAGGGAAGATCTGCGAAAGGGCCAGTTGCCGGTAAGTCCCGCGCATCCCGGGATTGGAGACTGTGACCTCTGCGATGAAGTTTGTTCCCTGTGGCAACAATGCAGGATCGACAAACCGGCCATCCGTCGAGAGGTAAACCACCGACATCTTCAGATCATTCTGTGCAGCCGTGATGTCGCCGATCACCGGGATCCCCTGCATGACAATCCTGGCATAGAGTACATTCTTTCCCTCGTTGATCATACGGAGGCCTCCGCCGGTGAAAGATTTTTTTAGGTTCATATCCGCAGTGGCGATGGCTTTATCAGTTTCCATTTTCGTCATCGCCCCTCCGCTCATTGTGTACGATGCATGGATCCCTTTGCCGGTCGCAGCCCCGGTGAATTTTGAGATCGCTATCAGGCAATAGGCTGTGGTTTGTGTGCTCATCCACTCTTCCCTGCTCATATCCGCCGAGATCTTTCTCACCAGGTCGGCTGCTTTTGGTTTCATGTTCAGCAGGCAGAGTGCCTCCACGATCATGGCTTCATCCCGTGTCCCGGAACCATACGACCATGCCTGTTCCCGGTAAGGCGAAACGACCGTCGTGGCAGTTGCAACCAGCTTGCGCGCTTCTTCGGGTTTTCCCGCCAACTGATAGGCAGCGGCCAGTCTCCACCGGGCCTGCAGCGAAAGATTTTTCCGCTCCAGCAATTTATTCATGGCTCCAAGTTCCGGAACCCTGGCAAGCGCCAGCGTGTAAAGCCTGTATGCCTGGATCAGTTCATCATTGGAATAAGAGGCATTGTATAACCATGAGATGGCTTTCTGTTTCTGGAAATTTTTCCATGCCTGCATAAAGCCAACCGGCAACGTATATCCTTTTTGTTCGGCCTCCAGCAGGAAATGGCCTGCATAACAGGTGCCCCAGTCATCGGCATAGCTGCCGCCCGGCCAGTAGGTCAGGCCGCCGCCGGTGATCTGGAAGCTTTTCAACCGGCTGATCCCTGCCCGGATGTTCCGTTCGATCTCACTTTTACGGGTAGGAGAAATATCTGCAAGATCGGCCAGGTAAAGCTGCGGAAAGACGGAAGAGGTGGTCTGCTCGATGCATCCGTACGGATATTCGATCAGGTAGCTGAGCCGCTTTTCAAGGTTCAGCGGGGGAACCGAGGAAACTTCGATCTTTCCTTTGTTCGTTCCTGTAATTCCCACCATTTGATAGGAGACATTCCAGGTCTGCCCGGGTTCAAGGATCGTCTCCATCACATTGGTCACTTCCGGGTTGGGTATCCTTACATCGATCTCGATATCATTCATGGCTTTTTCGTTTCCGCTGGTGGCCAGGATGTGGATCTTCCCCACCCCGATCATCTCTTTCACCTTGAGCTCAAACATGACCACATCGTCGCCCGGCCGGCTGAACGAAAGTTTCTGTGTTACCGGGCCACTGATGGTAAACATCTGATCGGCCGATACGGAAACTGAAACATTCTTTACCGTTTTCTCCATCGCAAAGACCGTCACCGGCAGTTTGACGGTCTCCCCCGGACCTACCACCCTTGGAAGCGTTCCCAGCACCATCAGGGGTTTCTTTACCGGAACTGTCTTTTCTGCGGTGCCATAAGCTCCGTTGTTACCGGCAACCACCATCACCCTCACCGATCCGACATAATTCGGCATTTTGAAGGTATGTGTTCTGGCCTCTCCTTTTTTCAGTTCAAAAGGCCCGAGGAATTTCACCATGGGCTTAAAGCGGTTGGCCTTCAGGTTCCCTTTGTTGATCTTGTCCTGGTCGCCGCCGATGCTGAGGATCCGCTGAAGCTCGCCGCTGAAGGCGCCCATCACCAGGTCGAAGATGTCCCATGTTTTGATGCCAAGCGCTTCCTTTGCATAGAAAACACTCCAGGGATCGGGGGTTTTGAACCGCGTAAGGTCGAGCAATCCTTCATCAACGATCGCAAGCGTGTAAGTCATCGCCTTCCCTTTTTCTTCCCTCACGGTAATGCTGGCCGTCTGATCGGGGGCGAGAACATTGCTCATTGAAATGACCGGGAAGAGGTGTGTTTCCGGATCCTCCACCGGGATCGGAATGACCCCGTATAGGCGGATGGGAAGGTCGTTGAGGGTTTGTGCATGCGGCTGGATCAGCGTCACCGAGGCATAACAATTCGGCGCCATTTCACCGGTCACATCAAACTTGCATTCAGTGGTTCCTTTCGTTGCCGGGACCCAGAACGTTTTCAGGATGGTTGTACCGTTCTCCACCGAAACCAGTACCCTTCCTCCTTCTGAAGAGGGTATCGTCAGTTTGACCTCTTCCCCGACTTTGTATTTCGGTTTATCCGCCGAGAAGGAAAGCATGGCAGCCGCCTGTTTTTCCCCGCCCGGCGCACGGTTATAGCCGTACCAGTCGAAGTAAACGATCGCCCCGGTCACATGACCCGAAAGCCTGTCGGTAACCCTGATGAAATAACGGCCCCAGTCATCTTCGGTCACCTGGAACGGGAATTCTGCTTTCCCGTTTGTCACCGACACCGTCATGGAGTCTGCCAGGTGATTATAGGATGTCGAGATAAAATCTGCCGAGGCGGAACTTTCAGAATTGTCCCACCACCAGCGCCATTCAAGCTTGTAGACTTCGACTTTTAAGCGGTTCCGGGATAAGGAATTTCCGTCAGCATCCACATTTACAAAACTGAAATTATAATTCCTGCCCGTGTACAGGAGGCGGTCGGATCCTTTTTCATAAGGGACCTTAATTCCTGCATATGAAAGAAAAGGATAATAAGGCAGCGTGAACCGGTCGACGCTGAAGTCGCCACCCTCCTCGAAGACATTCGTTTCAAAATTTGCATTCAGGATGCCCGGCGCCGAACCGGTCATCCGTATGTCGGGTTGGAACTCCGCAACCCCGTTATCATTCAGGCTGCCGTTAAAGACAGTAAGGCTTTCGGTTGAGAATCCCGATGCCGGGTTGTCAAAAATATAGTCCGGGTAATTTTTGAATTTTGTTCCCGATTTTGTCAGGCTCAGTGCCACCGTGGCTTTTAGCTTTCTGGCCGTGGCTCCGGTGAGCCATTTTGCCGAAAGCGATGCCTTCATCGGTTTTCCCTTGATCAGCCGGTCGGCCCCGAATCCGAGACTGATCTTCAACCGGTTTGGCTTGACTGTTTCAATCTTCACCGTTTTCTGGAATTCGTTCCCTCCCACCTTCACTTTTGCCAGCCAGTTCCCTGTCGGGGCACTGGCATCTGTAGCCGTACTGAAATTGTAAAAACCATTCACCGAAGAGGTTTTGGTGATCCTGGTCACAACCTGTCCGGCAGGATTGTAAAGAGAGAAGGTGACGGGATGGTTTTGAGGAAGCTTTTGGGCTTTATCTTCCAGGATGAAGATCATAAAAAGTGAATCACCCGGACGCCAGACGCCCCGGTCGCCATAGATGAGGCCTTTCAACCCATGCTGCAGGATCTCCCCGCCAACGTCAAACATGCTGAGGGATAAAGAGGTTCCTTCGGCCAGTTTCAGGTAGCCCACCTGTTTGTCTTTGTGGGCGAGCACCACAAACGGCCTCCGTTTCAGGCTCAACACCACCTTACCTTCGTCATCGGTCTTGCCCGATGCAAGCAACTGCTGCTGGTAATCGAATGCTTCAAGCTGGACGCCGCTTAAAGGCTTTGCAGTGAGGATATCCGTTGCAAACAGTGTGAGGTTCCCGTCTGCTCCGGCTTTTGCAATCAGACCCAGGTCGGATGCCAGCACATTCCGGGAGACCGATTTTCCGTTGTAATAGGACTTGTCGCAGGGATTGTTCCGTTCTTTCCAGTCATAATCGTAATACCCGTCGTAGTCGTAATAATCATCTTCAAAGCTGCCGTGGTACGACCAATCCGTTTCATCCTCCTGAACCAGGTCTCCCCAGGTGGTAAGACCGGTTTCCGCGGTTGCCGTTCCATTATCGTTGCACGGATACGTTGAATAGGCTTTTTTGAAATTAAGGCTGACTGAATATACCGCGCCCGGTTCAGCCTTTATCAGGGTTGAGAGGTCAATGGAAAAACGGTTCCATTTGCCGTAATCCACTACGTGCGTCAGGGGTATCGTCTTCTTCAGTACGATCTTGCCAACCCGGGCCAGTTCAGATTGTCCGTCCATCTCATTCACCTGCAGGAACTGGAGCATGTTGTTCTCATAGATCCTGATCACCTTGATGTCGACGGCTTTGAGGTTCACTGCTTCGAACGGGAGCAGGAGTCCGTTTGAACTGGGCATGACCACCCCTGACCCTGCAAACCTGAGGTTGGGACGGGTATCTTCAAAGGAGATCTTCTGTGAAATGATCTTGCCCAGCAGTTTTCCCTGGCTGTTTTTCAGGGATGGTTCTATGGTAAGGGTGAGCTGCCCGGAAGGAATCTCGGGCGGATAAATTTTAAGTTCATTGTCTTCAATGGAATAGCGCAGGTCCATGTTTTTCCCCAGCCTGATCAGCCCGGCCAGGTTCTGATCTTCTTTCAGCGGATCCGAAAACCGGGCGACGATGTACTGCTCGTCGAATTGAACAACTTCCGCCTCCAGGAATTTGAATTCACCCAGCGGCGGTATCTCAACATTCAATTCACCCTTTGTATCTGCACCGATCTCCGTACCGCTCCACTCAAGTTTAATGTATGATTTTTCATGGCCATGGATGACCGAATCAACCTGGAACGTATATCCCTGTTTCTTTTCAGCCTTTGTCCATGTAATCGGGAGCGCCTTTCCGTCCTGGGTGGCTTTCAGTATTTTCTCAACCTTTTTATCATCTGCGACATCTGCCGTATAAACCGTTCCATAAAGTTTTTCCCTTGTAAGGTCTGTATTTTTATAGGCTTTATGATTTGTCACGTCGACTTCGAAATCCTGCTGCAGGGTCTGAAACTGAAATTCGAAGGTTTTAAGGGAATCAGGAACCTTGAGCAGCTTTGTAATATAAAACTCCGCATCATAAAATTCTTTTGGCGGAAGGGGTTCGTCGGGACGGAATTCAATGGTACGGCTGTCGATCCAGAATGCTTTTCCCTTCACATTCGGGGAAAAGTCAAACAACTTCTCTTCAACTGGCGCATTGAACATCACGGAATCCACAAAATCACTGTTTAACCTGATTTTTATGGTCGCATGTGTGGAAACGACACCCGCCGTATAAGCTTGTATGTATTGTTTAAATGCAGGATTGACAATCCGCGGAGCATGCCTTTTGCAGGATGGCATAAGGATCACTGTCAGTGCCAGCACCAGCAGGATCATGAACGAACGATGTTTCATGGCAGGGAAAGATGGAGATCAAACAAATATAGCGAAGAAAAGAGCAGAACCGGTGAAGAGCAGCGAAGAAATTATTGCACGAACTTTTTCACCCTACGCATGACCTTTAACGGGGTATCAACGATCACCATGTTATAGAGCCAGGAAGGCACGTTCCCGCCCGGGTCCACAAATCCTTCCAGGGTCAGCCGGATAACCCCGTTCTCCATGGGCTGGACCGTCCATCGCTGCCAGTAGTTCTTGATCCTGACAACGTCGTGTTTCTCAGGGATGACATTGTTCAGGGGTGTGGCATAGATCGTGCGTTTCCCGGTCACAGGATCAATGGTCATTTGGGCTTCCACACACAGATCACGGTCGGTAAAGGGCCAGGGAACACCGTACACCAGGTAGTACTGGAAATATTTATCCTTCTGATAAGCAAGAACCTTGATTTCCCTGAGGTTCTCATCCCACCAGTTGTGGTTGTATACATTTCCGATCAGATTGGTCACTTTATCCATGGTGGCTGTAACATCCATGATGCCCTTGAACGACTTCAGGTTGCTGCCATCCTCCTTGCGTGTATAAAGCTTGACTCCATCTTCTTCCTTAATAAAATTCCATGCCTGGGCGAAAAGATCATTGAAAACAAACAGAAAGAAAGTAAATAGTAAGAGATTTTTCAGATTCATCCATCAGCGAAATATTTTGCAAAGAAAATTAATCTTTTCATATAAATGGCAGAATATCTTTCATGCTGAAGAAGACCGTTGCCGCTCCGGCAATAAATTCATTCAACAAGCCGTTTTAATTTCACCCTTACCGGAAATGCCTACTTTTGTGCCTTCAAGCTGATACAAAAGAAAGATTGAAATCAACAATACCCGTTAATCCCTTACAGGGGAAAGGAATATACTTAATTATGCTTTACCGGATGATCCTCCGGCAAAGGATGCTTTTTCTTTCCCTGGTGATCCTTTTCCCTTTATTTTCCAGGGGACAGTCACTGAATACCTTCATTCAATCCGGGCAAAACTACCTTCAGAAGGGGCAATTTGTGGAAGCCCTGGAACAACTGAATTTTGCCATCCTTAAAGTACCGGCCTCATCAGAACTGTATTTTCTGAGAGGATATGCAAAATTCGGCCTCGACGATTTTATCGGGGCCGAAGAAGACTATAACTCCTCCATCGGGTTGAATCCGTTCCAGGCCGAAGTCTTCGTAAACCGTGCAGTGGTCAGGGCCGAGCGGGAAAATTACAACGGTTCCTTCGAGGACCTTGCATCTGCACACAAGCTTGACAGCACAAATGCCGATGTCTTTTTTAACCTCGGAAGGCTGAAACTGATGTTAAAAAAATTCTATGCCAGCATCGGCGACTGCAACACAGCGATCCGCCTGGGTTATAAGCATGAAAGCATCTACCTGCTGAGGGGAAGTGCGGAATGGGGACTGAAACGGAACGAAGAGGCCATCGCTGATTTTAAAAAAGCCATTGAAATCAATCCTGCAAATACTTACTCATACATCCAGCTGGGATCACTCTGGCTGGAACAGAACCAGGTTGATTCCTCGATCCGTTATTTTGACCGGGCCCTCCGGGTAGATTCGAACAATGTGTACGCCCTCTTCAACCGCTCCTTTGCCAAGGTAAAAGTCCCGGACCAGAAGGGAGCGCTCGACGATCTTAACAAGGTCATACGCCTGTCGCCCTATAACTCTTATGCCTATTTCAACCGGGCCATTCTCTTAATCGATAAAAGTGATAAACGGGCAGCAATCCTTGATCTTTCGAATGTGATCAAGCTGAACCCGAAAAATATCGTGAGCTATTATTACCGCGGAATGCTGAAGATGGAAACCAAAGATTTCCAGGGAGCGCTCGAAGACCTGGACAAAACGATTGAGCTTTCGCCGGATTACGCGGATGCCTATTATGCAAGATACCAGGCCAGGACCAAGTTGAAAGATTACACCCGCGCCAGGGAAGATTACGACAAGGCTTTTGAATTCGGGAAGAAGAACCATTATAACCCCGACAGCCTCTCGAAGGAGAAAAAAGATTACCTGCAAAGCCTCGTTAAACTCAGCGGCGATTTCGAGGAGATGAATACGATGAGCGGCAAGTTTCAGAACCAGCCGGTCTCCATTGAGCTGATGCCCCTTTTCAGGGATTTTCCCGACAAGGCTCCCTTCGGGTTGCTGCGGCTTTACGACAGTTACCCGAAGCAGCATTATCCTCACAATATTACACGCCTGACAACGCATGAGGAGCTGTTTACAGATTCGCTATGCATCCGTCAGATCAGGCAATTGTCCGGGGTGATCGATTCTGCTTCAGGTCAGGCTGAAACCTATTACAAACGGGCTCTATATTTTGCCGCCCGGAATCAGTACAACGAAGCATTCAATGATTTCGAAACGGCACTGAAAATGGATACAGGTTCTGTACTGGCCTATTTTACACGGGCCAATGCACGGTACAGCCTGATCAGGCTGATTATTTCGCTGGATACAACGCAGGGCCAGGTTTCTGTTGGAAAAAATCCGCCGATTGCAACGGATACGACCGGAACAGACATTCATACCTATGATTCCGTGATCGCAGATTATTCTTCAGCTGTCAGGCTTGATCCGGGTTTTGGGTTTGGATATTACAACCGCGGGATCGTTTATTGCAAGATGCGGCAGTTTAATAAAGCGGAAGAGGATTTTTCCAAAGCCATCGGATGCATCGGGAATTTTGCAGAAGCCTATTTCAACCGCGGACTGGTCAGGATCCTTTTAACCGACAACCTTTCCGGATGCGAGGACCTGAGCCGTGCCGGAGAACTTGGCATCAGCGACGCCTACCGCGTAATCAAACGTTATTGCTTCCGGTAGCGGGAAATGCAAACATTCTTACCTTTGCAGACTGAAAATAAGTTTCATGAAGCGAACCTTAGTCTTTTTCCTTGTTGCATTGATCTGCTGCGGCATTCCCGTGCCTGGTTCCGGGCAATCCACTGCTGTTCCTGACAAAAAGCAAAATTGGTTCTCTGAAGAAAAGGCAACCGGATTTTACAACGTGACCTCTTTCACCCCGGTTACGTTCAATGGGGATCTTTTCAATGGTGTGCAAACCATTTGCGGATATAAAATTATTCCCCAGTTAGCCGTCGGCGGTGGTATCGGTTATGAGGGGTTCACCGACATTCCAACCTATGATAATTTCAAGACGAACCTCTCAGTGCTGCCTGTTTTTGTTGATATCCGCTACACTGCACTGAAGGGAAAAGTTTCACCGGTTGTCGCCCTTGATGCAGGATATAAGATTTTATTGAACAATCCGGCTACACAGGTAGTTTTAGATACCAGCTATTACCCCGTCTTCACCGTCGATGGCAGAAGTGCCTATGCAGACTATGATGTTTACAAGAGCGGCGGTTTTTTCATCACTGCCGGTATCGGGATGAAGGTGCGGCTTTACGGGCGCCTGTCGGCCCTGATTGCAGGCGAATATTCGTTCTGGACCATCACAGGCGACCGGTATTCATCAAAAACCACACAGCTCCTGGGAAACACCGGCGTGTGGGCCAACGTCAGCAAATCCGAATCCATAACCCGGACACTGGCTTATGTTCATATGTTCCAGATCAGGGTAGGGATCGGATTTTAAATAGCGAAAGGCGAAAAGCGAAATAGCGAAATAATATTCCTTTTAACCTCGTAGCGGTGTCATTATCCTAGCCGTTTGTAAACCATCTTTTCAAGAAAAGAAAAAGGCAGCAACCCGGCAAGGGCCAGTTTGGGATCATTATTGATGGGATAGATCAATTTTGTTTTTCTCTTCTGACAGATTTTATAGATAAAGCTTGCTACAACTTCAGGCTCCGCAATCTTTCCGATCTCTTTGGGCGCCTGGCGGGAAAACCGGTCGAAAGGTCCTGATAGCAGAGAATTTACAACCGGGTTTTTCATGTGCCTGACATTTTCCAGGAAAGGTGTCCTGATCGCTCCCGGCCTGACCAGGGTCACATCAATTCCAATAAACTGAAGCTCCTGTCGCAATGTCCTGCAATATCCTTCCAGGGTCTGTTTTGTGACCGGGTAGGTCATAAAGGGAACGTTGATCTTCACGCTTTCGCTGCTGACATGAATGATCCGGCCGCCCGGCCGTCTCAGGCAGGGCAGGAAAACCTGGTTGACACGATAGGAACCAAAAACATTCACTTCAAACATTCTCCTGAACTGATCCACCGGTGCTTCACACAAAGTGAAATATCCATCGATCCCTGCATTGTTAATGATCAGGTCGATTTCAACGGCCCGGAGTTGTTCAAATGCAGCTTTGACCGATTCATCCGAGCTGACATCCATCGTCATTTTCCGGACGCCCGGATCCGAATATTCCGTTTTCAGGATTTCTGCTTCAAGATCAGTGGCAAAGACCTTCCAGCCCCGTTCACTGAATTCACTGACCACCGCCTGCCCGAGTCCGCCCGCAGCGCCGGTTATAAGAACCGTTTTCTTTTCCATCATTCTTCTTTTACTTATAAACCACTCTTTCTCATGCTAAACGGCATTTGTATGCCTCTTGGAACAGTGCAGAATTAGCAAATCTGCCGGTGATTATATCGGGCGGAATTACAAATTCCGCCGAGCGATAAGCTGAGTAAACCGGGTATAAAGATAAAACAACAACAGCACAGAGCTGTCCCCGGAAAATAATTTTGGGATTTTTTAATTAATCCGGCGAAATATCTTGATTCTTTGAAGATTATTTTGTAACATTGACATCTGAATTCAACGATCATTGCCGAATCATACGTGATCCTCCGGCTCGTGATCAGGCTGCTTGAATTTACACCGGTTATGTTACCAGTCATGGACGTGCACCATCGTCAATACTACTTTGAAGAAATATCATGTTCAATAAATAAAAAACAATAAACAACCAGGAGGTAACCATGAAAAACAACATTCACAAAAGTTTCAGGCTGCTGTTTATTTCAGCATTGCTTGGAGTATTTATCGTATCCATCAGCGGATGCAAAAAGAAATCAGAAACCTCATCTTCATCCGGCCATCAGATCCAGCAACTGGTGACAAACGGGACCATCATCCCGCTTACGTCAAACAGCATCAAGGGAACATTGTTCGTTGTGGATGAAAAAGGGCAGGCCATCACCAGCATCACATCCACCAATGTCACAGCTACATTATCCTGGCTTCCGCCGAAATCTGTACTGGTAGATTCTTCACGGATAAGCGCTCTTGTCCACGTGACGGGAAACAGCCAAAGTGGCCTCAAGGTGGCAGCAGCCATCACGATGGATTACAGCGGGAGCATGACAACCTATACAACCACGATTCCCAGCATGGAGCGCGGGGTTAAAACATTCATTCATTCCATGGCCCCGCTGGACATGGGAGAGATCATTAAATTCAGCACGGAGGTATTTGTACCACAACCCTTCACCAACGACACATCTTTGCTGGTAGCTGGTGTCAACAATGAAGCTTTCAACCTCTATAACAATACTGCCCTCTATCAGTCCATTTACCAGGGACTCACCGATGCAAGCCAGCTGGATACAAGCCTGTACATCCCGTCGGTCATTGGTTTTACGGATGGCGGTGAAAACGTTTCAACCATTACCGAGAGTGAAATGCTCGACTTTGCCATTCTCCATGGTATTCCGATCAACACCATCGGTTTCCTGACCGACCAGACCGACACAACCGACCTTAAGTACATCGCTGCCAGCACGGGCGGATTTTTCTTCCTTGCCGACAATGATTCCACCTTCTCTAAGATCTACTCAACCATCAGCGGTCAGCTGAAAAATTCCTATTCCTATACAGCACAATGGCAGGGGACATTGCCTCCGTCCGGCACCATAGTAACTGCAACAGTAACAACTACCTACCAGGGAAAGAGAAGTTCTTTCTCAAGGACCTATTATCAACCGTGAAGAATGAGTGAAAAGTAAAAAGTGAAGCGTGAAGAGTGAAATGGTGAAGTATTCTGTTCACCATTTCACTCTTTTATTGCGCACAATTTCGCGCAACTGTGCGATAATCAAGTACCTCTTTCAGCAATTTCTTCTCCTCGTAAATTCACCCTGAGATTATTCCTGAACATCATATTTCTAATCTGTTGTATTTCTGTTATCTATAATTTTTTATACCTTCCCGCTTCCCACTTCCGGTTTGATGGCACATTTTTTGCTAAGGGCATATGTTTGCATTTTTTACAGCATTCGTTTATTTAGATAGATTAGTATTGTATAGAATTATTTATCACTTTTCTAAGCAAAACTCAATGAATCAGGAATCGACCCAAAAGAAGCACGTTGACATCAGGGTTTACGGTAAAGTTCAGGAAACCGGTTACCGGTTTTCAGCAATGCAGGCTGCATACAGGTATGGCGTATTTGGCATTGTTCAATATGTTCCGGATGGATCTGTTTACATCGAAGCTGAAGGAGCCGCCGAAAACCTTGATCTTTTTGTGAGCTGGTGCCAGCGTGGCCCATCCTGGGCCAGGGTGAAAAATGTACTGGTGGAAGAAGGCGCTGTTCTATCTTACACGGCTTTCGACATCATCAGGAACAATCTAGTCAGGCAGACTGAAAACATCCCCGGTGCCGGAGAATCATTGGCAATCTCTGCTTAATCCAGCTTAAGGAAAACCCGTTAATACCTTTCTTCCAGGATCTCGTCGAAGAGGGGATTAATGTATTCCCCTTCATTGTTATTGGCTTCCTGCGTCAGCATTGATTTTGAATGCCAATATAACTTATCAATCACCTTTGTTTGCTTTGGGTCAAGCCGGATGGTATAATTATCCTGGTTATGGTTTGATGAAACCTTGAATTTTACTTTGGTTTCCGGCGATGTATTGGTGATCTCAATTTCATACCAGTTCCCCTCATTGGCCGCATTCACGAATTTATAACGGATCCCGAGCACGACCGGACTGAGGCCATTCTTTGCCATTTGTTTCGTCAGGAGCTTCTTATAAACCGTATCCGACCACTCGGTTTTCCCGTTCGGGAAGGAGAAGGGTTTTCCATTTACTTTTTGCCCATCCACTTGTAAACAGGCCAGTACTATGAGAGCGAATAGTGCGAGGAACAGACTCTTTTTCATCGTTCAGTAATTTTTATCAAAGTTAAGACAAAAATCAAAAAGGGTCTGGAAAAGATTCCTGCCGGGTGAATCATCCGACAACCCCATTTTATCAGCCGCATACCCGTGAGGATGACGATAACAGAATAATTCCCGGCAACCTGACTTACTAAGAAGTTCACCGTTAAAAAAAATCCCGGCGATGATATCGCCAGGATTTTCAATTCCCTCCCTACATGTCATGGCCCAAAATGGCCGCCTTATTTTGAGCAGGGAACGATGCAAAAAGCAAAATTGCCTGCAACAACCCGCTTAACGACCATTCATTATACAGTAGAAATAATCTATGGATGCCGTCCGGGCAGTTGTTCCTTTTGATTTTTGAATCGCGAAGCCGAACTTCATTGCCGTATTCGTGGGTATATTTGTTGTGACATACTTTTTATTAGTGCCATTGACACTGAATTCGACCCAGGGAGACGGGTTCGCCGGGAGGTTAGCGGGGTTAAATGTAGCCCTCAGGGATACCCATTGATTCGCAGCCATTGGAGCAACGATAGTACTTGTGGCCGTATTAGTTTTTATTGTGACTCCAACCCAATTAAGACCATCTGCAGATGAGGTAAAATATATTCCGTCAGGTATTGCGGACATGGGAGTAACGGTACCGGAGCTTGCAACACCATCTATGAGCCCGAAATAGGTGGTAAAGGTATTTGTTCCATTCGATAGGCCATCAAGTTTTACCCTTACTTCATATGTGAGCTGATTAGATCCGACCATTGTCCGGTTATAATAACCATAGGAGTACAATCCCCCTGCACCGTTAGAGCTGGTTGCTGTCGAGAGAACATGCCGCCCCTGGTAATCGCTACCACCCACAAAGGGAATGGAACCCTGGCCTTCAACATCTGAATACCCGCCATCTGCTGTCCGCGAGAAGGAATACTGGTTGTCATTTGAGCTGGCTCCTTCGTACTTGTCAAAAATAAAATCCTCAAAGTTAACAAGGCCAGCATTAGACGACGATTCAAAAGAGTTATAGGATGAAGTTATACTGACCCATTTCCCGCCCGAAGCAGCGCTCCAGTAATAAAGGCCTTCCAATACCCCGTTCGGATCGATTCCTGCAGCGCCTATATTAAATACAATCATTCCCTGTTCAGGACCTAGAATAGTTGTAATATCATTAGTTCCGGTCAACTGAACCCTGGGAATGTACATACCCATGTTGTCGGCTGATACATCCAGCATGGCATTACTGGCGGGGGGTAACCCTGTTTTGTTGATGGATACCTGTGCCATCAAACCGGCTGATCCTAAATATATAAGAACAGCCAATACACATATCTTTTTCATATGTAAAAGTGTTGATAAGTAAGTAAATAAGTTAAATATGCAGCTATATAAACAATGACATCCGTTTCCGATGCCAATACAATATTGATACAAAGGTAAATAAAAAAACCAATTTGTCAAGTGTTTTTTTAATGTTTCCGGTAAAACATATTGTTTTTCTACTTTGTAATGCGTTATTTGTGATGTCGCAGTAATTCTTTGGCCAGTCCGATGGCTGGATAATGACAATTATTATTTAGACCAGATATAAATTTTATAAAACGTCTTGCCAGTTAAATTATATTTTGTATTCTTGTGCCGTCTTACCGGACCATTCACGGGTAAAAACCCCGGTCCCAGGAATACGGGAGCAAAATTCAGTAACGAACTCCCAGAATTAAATCCGAAAATATTAATACGATGTACCACCGCACAACCAGAAGCGGATGCAGAATTTACCGGGCAATTTCCCGGCAGGCAGATGCATTTCCGGTTTCCTGCGGCACGTACCGGTTAACGGTTGATACAGTTGAAGCATCTGCCTGTTGGGAACAGGAAGCAAATCCCTGCTCATTGAGAATTCAGGATAAGGAAACATCATTCCTTATTCACCCCCATAAGCATTTCGATCCTCTAAGGGAGGCAAAGAAAATCAAAAATGACTGTAACTGTCTGGTAAATGTTTCCGTAAAAGATTTGGTTGAAAACGGATACACCCGGTCGCATGGCGGAACGATGTCCCCGACAACAATGTTGTCAATATCGGGCAGCCGGACCGGCAGGAAAAAGTCCGGATACGAAAATTTCCGTCCGGATATCGTCATTGATGAAACGCTTGCCCTGGAAGATCAGGGCCTTGCTGTAAATGCAACAGCAGGTCATTCACCGGTTTTGGTCAATGCGATCGCGGATAATGCGTTAGCGATAACCAGAAATACCCAGATCGGGTAATTCTCAAATCCGGTGTTCCATTTATTTACCGATGATCAGGGAGAAATCTTCTGAAAACGGTGTACCAGCTGAAAACGGGCAATTGTATTAATCCGCCCGGGGACAGCAGGGCCATTCACCAGGAACTCCCGGGAAAAGAGTGCAACAGGTATTCATGCCTGTCTGACACCCGATGATAAGATCATCAGCTGCCATACGGCAGGAAATTCATTTCATACAGGAAAATAAGAGAATTCGATCAATATATTCTCCATTCATCTATTACCGACCAAAACCTGATTTATGAAGTTAAATTTCTAACCTAAATGATGTGCAGTATGAAAAAAAGAATTTTACTTCCCGCCCTCCAACTTTTCATTTTTTTCTCTTTCATGATCATCAGCCCGTGCATAAAAGCACAGGCCTCCACCCAAAAAGCGAAACTTTTCAGTATCGCTGCTGTCCACACTCAGCAGGTCATGGAAAAGAAAGCTGCTGCAGAAGCCTGGGCAGCGCAAAACAACTTTCCTGTAAGGAAGGAACTTGAAAACGGCAGCATAATCGAACTTCAGTTTGTACAAGACGGCATACCGTTTTATTATACGACAAATAACACTGAAGCCGCAGTCACAACAAGAACTTATGAACTCTGGCCGGGCGGAAGTCTTGGCTTGTCATTTACTGGCGCTGGTTATACGGGCTTAGGCATATGGGATGGCGGCGCTGTAATGGCAACCCACCAGGAATTCATGAATAACGGCGTTTCAAGGGTAACCCAGATGGACGGGGCCATCGGATACGTTGACCATTCCACGCATGTAGCCGGAACGCTGATCGCAGCAGGTGTGATGTTACCTGCCAAAGGAATGGCTTTCGAGGGCACTTTAAAAGCCTGGGACTGGAATAATGATGCTTCGGAAATGGCCATGGCTGCCGCAAACGGCCTCGAGATTTCCAACCATTCCTACGGTTACTCCCGAGGCTGGACCTGGATGGGGTCGGGCTGGGCATGGTTTGGCAACAGCAGCATCAGCACCGCCGAAGATTACCAGTTTGGTTTTTACACCAACAGCGCGCAATTATGGGACCAGATAGCTTACTATGCACCTTATTACCTGATCGTGAAAGCGGCAGGCAATGACAGGGGTGAAGGACCAACGGGTTATGGGGTTCCGTACCCAGTTGACGGCGCTCCGTCCGGATTTGATTGTATAGGTGATATCGGCGTGGCCAAAAACATACTGACCGTCGGGGCTGTCAACTACGTTCAGACCTATCAGGGGCCTTCCTCTGTTATTATTAGTTCATTCAGCGGCTGGGGACCGGCCGATGACGGCAGGATCAAGCCGGATATAGTTGCCGATGGTGTCAACATTTTTTCTACCATTGCCACCAGCACTACTTCCTACACAGGCTTGTCCGGCACATCCATGGCCGCGCCCAATGCATCAGGCACCCTGGCACTCCTTCAGCAGTATTACAAAAGCACGCATGACGGCGTAAGCATGCAGGCGGCTACGCTGAAAGGACTGGCGATCCATACTACCGATGAATGCGGGTCGAACCCGGGACCCGATTACATATTCGGCTGGGGTCTGCTGGACGCCGCAAACGCTGCAACTGTTATCACTAACGATGTAGCAGGAAACGCCGTGATCAACGAACTTTCCCTGGAAAACGGCGGCGTTTACACACTGCCGGTTTATTCGGATGGTTCACAGCCGCTGGTCGTGACGATCTGCTGGACCGATCCAGCCGGCACTCCACCGGCGCCCAGCCTTGACCCGATCACGCCGATGCTGGTGAACGATCTGGATGTGAAGGTCACAGGAAACTCGACGACCTATTATCCCTGGAAACTTGACAGGAACAATCCTTCGGCTGCAGCTACAAGAACTTCGAAGAACTATGTTGACAACGTGGAGGTGGTCAGGATTGACGCTCCTGTTGCCGGAACATACACCATTGTTGTAAATCACGCCGGTGTTCTGGCAGACCCGCAGGATTACTCCCTTATCATCACCGGCATGTCTTCAGGCCAAACCAAGTCGCCGGTTGCCGCATTTACAGCCAGCGCCACAAATATTTGCTCAGGATCAAGCGTTACCTTTACCGACCAATCGGCAAATATCCCGGTTTCATGGTCATGGCAATTCCCGGGGGGCACTCCTTCCACCTCCACGCTCAAAAACCCGGTAGTTGTTTACACTACCGCAGGTATATACGACGTGACCCTTACCGCCTCCAATGCTTCCGGCAGTAATACGATGATAAAGGCGGGTTATATCACGGTGACAAAACCGGTCTCCAGCTATTGCAATTCCCACGGAAATGCAACGGCACAGTGGATTGCACTGACGAAAATCGGCACGACCTCCAAGACCTCAGGTTCTTCCGGCACCTCCGGATACCAGGATTTCACCGCTTCTAAATTCACACTGGTTAAGGGAACCAACACCCTGACACTTACACCGGGATTCAGCGGGACCTCAAATAATGAATACTGGTGCGTATGGATCGATTACAACCAGGACGGCGATTTTACCGAGTCAGGAGAACTTGTTTTTTCGGTGTCCAAGAAAAAAACAACAGTAACCGGAAGTTTCACTTTACCTGCGACCGCACTGACGGGAGATACGCGCATTCGCGTAAGCATGAAGAAGGACAAGTTACCGACAGCCTGCGAAATATTTACGGCAGGAGAAGTGGAGGATTATACGGTGACCATTCCCAGCATCAAGAACAGCCTTGCAGATGAGAATCTGCTCACTCCCGACAATGAGAGCTCATCAAAATTAACTTCAAAGGACATCATCCTCTATCCAAACCCTGTTAAGGATGAGCTGAACATCACCCTTTTGCATGGCGCCGAAACATCAAAGGTTTCGGTCATTTCCATGCAGGGCGTGAAAGTAGGAGGATTTGAACTGAAAGGACAGGCCGGAGTGATCGATGCACGGGAATTGCCTGCGGGGCTCTATCTTATACTCGTGGAAACGAACGGCCAGGCAGTTTACAAAAAGTTCATCAAGCAGTAACACCGGGATAATTTTCGAATCCGGCGTTACAGAAAAGAGGCTGTCTCAAAAGGTTTTTGAGACAGCCTCTTGTTTTTTCTGCACCCGGGATGATAAATATCTTTGCTTACAAGGAAAAAAATTAATTTTGAGCAAGGATAATATCAACACATTCTGAAATGAGACCCCTCCCCCTTTTGTTAATCATTCTTTTTATCGCCGGTGGTATTGTCGGTCAGGAATCCTCAAGTACAAAGGATTCAAAGAAAGAAGCTTCGAAAAAAAAGAAAGCTGAACGCGAGGCCAGGATGGTACAACAATTCAATGAAACCGGCAGGCTTATTACCTGCCGGAGATTTGTTCTCGAAGCCAATTACCTTGTTAATACTATGGGGCAACGAAAACCTGTTACCCCGGTTCTGAATTTCATTGCCGTCGATTCCGCCTTTTCCCTGATCCAGGTTGGATCAAACCATGGCATTGGAATGAATGGCGCCGGGGGAATTACTGCTAAGGGAAAGGTCACGAACTGGAAACTCGGAATAAATGAGAAAGCCAGAAACTATGATGTTTTTATGACCATCGACAGCAACATGGGCTTTTATGACATCACCATGAGTGTTGATTATTCAGGGTATGCAAGCGCTTCAATGGCAGGACTCCGGTCGGGAACGCTGCAATTCGACGGGAACCTTGTTCCGAAAGACAGTACAAGGGTTTTTAAAGGATGGACGTATTAGTATAGTTTACTATTTATCGATGGAACCGTTCACGACACAATCCCTCCTCATTTACTTCTTCTCCGGTACCGGCAATGCCCGACATGTTGCGCAATGGTTTGGTGATGCAGCAATTGATCGCGGAATAAATACTGAAATCATCGACATTACAAGCATCGACCGCAGGCACATTCCACCGCCCCCGCGCGGGACCCTGATTGGACTGATCTCTCCCACGCATGGGTTTAACTATCCGCCGGTGATGATGTATTTTATTTTCCGCTTCCCCCGTTCAAGAGGAAACCACGTCTTCCTGATGAATACACGTGCCGGGCTGAAATTGTCGAAATGGTTCGTGCCGGGACTGAGCGGACTCGCCCTCTGGTTGTCTGCAATCGTATTGCTACTTAAAGGTTACCGGATCACGGGTATGCGTTCCATTGATCTTCCTTCCAACTGGATCTCTTTTCATCCCGGGGTGAAGGAAAAAGTTGTGGAATCAATTTATGCCCGGTGCAAACGTATCACAAAAGCTTACGCGTCGAAGATCCTCGACGGGAAGACCGTTTTGACGGCTTTCCGCGATATCATCCAGGATCTTCTTGTATCACCCATAAGTATCGGTTATTTTTTTGTCGGAAGGTTTATCCTGGCGAAATCATTTTATGCCAATGAACTTTGCGACAAATGCGATCTCTGCATAAACAATTGTCCGATGAAGGCCATCCTGACCGTTGACAACCGCCCGTTCTGGTCGTACCGCTGCGAGAGCTGCATGCGATGCATGAACAGCTGCCCCAAACGGGCCATAGAAACTTCTCACGGATACATCACCGGCATCATGTTCCTTTTGAACATGGGCATTCTTGTCTGGCTATGGTCACTGGCAGGAAAGATCATCCTGATTCCGGAAGACAAAGGATGGTGGCAGGTCCTGTTCACAATAATCCGATGGATACTCACATTCATCACCATGGTGATTTCATACAGGATTTTCCATTACCTTTTAAGGATACCCGGTGTAAGACAATTTTTCTATTACACCTCGCTCACGCGTTATAAATTCTGGCGGCGGTATAAGCCATCACGGAAGATGGTAAAATAGTAAAATGGTAAGATCTGAAATTTTTTGAGGCGAGACGCTATTTGCAAGAAGTTGATCGCCATTTCGCTATTTCGCTTTTCGCTATTTTACTTGTCTCCCCAACCTGATAATTAACCCTGCCGAAATCCCGGCCTGAAGCATATTGGAGGTGGCTTCAACGGATTTATCGGATGGATTATTGGTGTAAAGAAACGGGGCCTGGGCAGTATGCATCTGGTAAAGGAGATCTGCCTGCAACCGCAAACCGATCACTTTTGAAAGATAGAATTTAATTCCGCCCTGGACGCCCGACACAAAATACCAGTAATCCCTGAGATCGTCACGGTGCGGGACTCCATTTAACCCGCCAATGGAGAAACCGGCATACGGAGAGACGACCTTGTTAACCCGGAAATTATAGTTCATCCCCGCCAGTATGAAATTCTGGTTAATGGTCAATGAGTTTGTTTCAGGTTCGTTGGATGTATTCACATCGACAATGCTGCCAAGCCTCCGGTATTGCAGGATAATATCAATGTTTTTGGAAATCCCGAGGCCGATCTCCAGGCCGTATTGTGCATTTGCGTTAAACTTTGCCACGCCCGGGAAATTTGAGCCGGTCCCTCCTGCAACATCCATTTCAGAAGAAAAAGTGTACCCGCCGAAAAGAACAATTTCAATACCTACACTTTCTCTTTTTGCTGAAGCCGGAGATGCCGGCTGAACAGCCGGGTGCGTGCTTTTGGGAATACCGCCTGCAGTATACGTTACCGCAAGGCCGATATCACCTGATGTCAATTTTTCCGTCCTGCTGTATACGGGCACAAATTTGTTCCTGAATTGGGTTTTCCAGTTAACATAAACTTTCGTCACGGCTTTGCAGGAAAAGCTCAACTGAGTTGAGTCCGAAAAGCCGGGCTTGTTCTGTGTCACGAACGGTGCTCCCGAAGGATAGGTCACGGCTTTTGCATTTGAACTCGGGCCGGTCACGGAATAGTATTCAATACGCGTCAACAGTTCTAAAAAGGCTTCGTTATTTTTCAGCCCTGAAACAACAGTATGTTTCCAATCCTGAGGTGAAACGTTTTGCCTGGGTTCAAAGACAACAACATCGACAAGGTAACCTTTTTTTTCAAGCGTTTCCTTCAGTGAAAAGAGAGCTCCCGGATCATACCGGTAAAGGGTGTCGCCTTCCATATAGGCCCAGACCCTGATCTTTTTTACAGAATCAGCAAAGAAAACCTTATCTGTGTAATCGAACCGCTGGGCATTTGCAAGCTGAGTTCCTGCAGGAATGAAAAAAAACAACAATAGCAGCAGGCGGAATAAACTTTTCATCTGTTTCGGTGGATATGATTTATGGCTGTTTCATGAGCGATCTGGTAGACCTCCGTCGCTTCATAACGTGACGCAATCGCGATGCGGGTACCGTTGGCATGCGGGGAGAAGAGCTTCTGCACGATCTCCGGGCGGTTGTTCATCGCCGAGAGGTGCGACAGTACAAGCACCTTCATAAACGGAGCCCGGTAACGGGTGAAGATCTCCAGCGCCTGGCGGTTGGACAGGTGGCCGTTGCTGCCGGCTATGCGGCGTTTCAGGAAAACCGGATAGCTGCCTTCCTCCAGCATTTTCTCATCATAATTCGCCTCAAGAAAGGCGGCATGACAACGGCTGAGCTGATGGGTCACGTTTTCGCAGGCCTCGCCGATATCAGTGAAAACCCCTGCAGTAAATCCGTTGCTGCTCACGGTGAAGCTATGCGGATCGATGCCGTCGTGCAGTTTGGGAACGGGTAAAACGGAAAGGCTGCCGATCTGAACCGGTTCATGCGCGGCAAATGACTGCACAAGTGCGGGATCAAGGTACAGCCTGCTGTTCCGGAGGGTGGCGGCCGTGATAAAAACCGGGATCCTGTGTCTCCTTGAAAGCACCTCTACGCCCCGGGTATGGTCGGTATGCTCATGGCTGATGAAGATGGCACGCACATTCCGGATGGATAACCCCAGTTTTGACATCCTGTGTTCTGTTTCGCGGCAGGATATGCCTGCATCGATCAGCACTGCATCGCGGTCGTTGCCGATGTAATAACAGTTTCCATTGCTTCCCGAGTTGAGGGAGGAAAGGTTGAGTGACATGAGTGCAAAGGTCGGGAAAATTGAGAAGCGCGTATGTCCCTTTTATCAACACTTATAACGAGTAATATTCTTCCAGCTCTTTAACATTGATGTTGTACGGATCATACTCGTCGATGATGGCCGGGAATTCGGCCCCAACCTTCATCTTCATGATCATCAGCGGCGTCCCCAGCTTGGCCATGCTGCACTCGTACGGCTCTTTTCCCGGGATGGTGACGAGAAGCTTTATCTCGTACTGCGGATAATTATTGATCAGCCGGTGCAGATAGATTACGGAGAGAAGCCTGACGGTTCCGTCAACCCCTTTAAAGATTGGATGCTGTTCGGAAGAGGGACCGCTAAGGTGAGCCGGAAAAAGCGTTGTTGCCGGTATTTTAAACGCCATTTTATTGATGGCGATGGATGCCGCTATCACCAGCAGGCAGAAAAAGCCAACGATATAAACAACAACGCCTTTCTCTGTAAAGGCAAAATAAATAAAGATTGCAAGAACAGCTACAGGTATCACTGCGTACCTGAATATCGTGGTCTGTTTTCTGGTCAGGTTTATATCCATGATTTTTCGTTTTACAACTTGATCCTGTCAGGATTATTCTGCCACTCAATGATGATGCGATCCGGTTTGTCCTGGTCGACCAGTACATTCAGTTCGCCGCCGATCTGCGCTTTGGTCAGGTTGAAGTAATCGACCGAATCGAGGTGTTTAACCTCATAAGGGTCTTTCCCCGGCACCTTGACAAGCAGCGTGAAAAGCAACTGGGGCTTGAAATTGACCTGTCTTCCCGTATCATCAACTGCAAGGACCTTCGCTGTTCCCTGGATGCCGGTCTGAAGGATGTGCTGCTGTTGTCTTGATTTAATTAAAAAGAAAACCAGCATCGAAACCATGACAACACCAATAATGATGTAGGTTCCGAACCCGGTTGTTGCCTTTACTCCCGTCATATAATTGATCCCGAGGATTAAAGCGGGAAGAAGGAGAAACGGTAAAAACCTGATCAAAGCTTTTTTATAATCCATACGTGTGTCTTTTTGATTTGGAGATTGGTTCCGTCCGGATAAAAACAAAATGAACACTAATGTAGTGAAATTAAAGGGTGTAAGTCAAGCCGGTAAGGATATTTTTTGCAATCACGGTTAGAATATTCACCCATGCGGGCCTTCAAATGCATTATTTATTTAATTTTGACCTCCTTTATCGTATCAGATAGAGGATAATTAAAATCAGAGCTATGAAAATTACCATTGTCGGAAGCGGTTATGTTGGATTGGTTACCGGGGCATGCTTTTCTGAAGTCGGGATTGACGTAACATGTGTTGATATTGACAAGCAAAAGATAGAGAACCTCAAAAAAGGGATCATTCCCATTTACGAGCCGGGTCTTGATGAAATCATACACCGTAACCAGAAGAAAGAACGGCTTCATTTTACGACAAACATCATTGAAGCACTTGAAGAATGTGAAGTTGTTTTCATCGCTGTCGGGACGCCACCGGATGAAGATGGCAGCGCCGACCTGAAATATGTCATCGGGGTTGCTGCGGAATGCGGCAGGCACATGAAAGATTATTTGCTGATCGTTACAAAGAGCACAGTCCCTGTGGGTACTGCCAGCATGGTCCGGAAAGCTGTTCAGGAAGAGCTGGATAAACGCAAAGCGGCGATTGAGTTTGACGTCGCCTCCAACCCTGAATTTCTCAAGGAAGGCGCAGCGATTGATGATTTCCTGAAACCCGACCGGATCGTGGTCGGACTGGACTCCCTGCGGGCTGAAGAGTTGATGAAGCGATTGTACAAGCCCTTTACCCTGAATGGTCACCCGGTGATTTTTATGGATATCACTTCGGCTGAAATGACCAAGTATGCGGCGAACTCGATGCTTGCGACGAAGATCAGCTTCATGAACGACATTGCCAACCTGTGTGAGATCGTGGGAGCAGATATTAACATGGTCAGAAAAGGGATCGGATCTGATTCAAGGATCGGTCATAAATTTATCTATCCCGGGATCGGATATGGCGGCTCCTGCTTTCCAAAGGATGTAAAAGCGCTGATTCATACCGCTTCCGCCTTCAATTATGAGCTTAGGGTACTGAAAGCCGTTGAAGCTGTGAATGAAGACCAGAAATCGGTTCTGTTCCATAAGGTAAACAACTATTTTGGCGGCAACCTGAAAGGAAAAACCATCGCCTGCTGGGGCTTGTCTTTTAAGCCTTTGACGGATGATATGCGGGAAGCTCCCTCCCTCGTCCTGATCCGGAAATTTCTTGAAGCCGGCGCAACCGTCAAGGCGTATGACCCTGTTGCCATGCACGAAGCGGAAAGAATTCTGGGGGATACCATCAGCTATGCCGAAGGCCAGTACGAAGTCCTGAATGATGCCGATTGCCTGGTCCTGATAACCGAGTGGGCTGAATTCAAATTCCCGGACTTTGATGTCGTCGGGAAATTATTGAAAAAACCCGCCATCTTTGACGGAAGAAACATTTATGATGCTGCAGAAATGAAGCGCAAAGGGTTTGACTATTTCTGCATCGGTATTGATACAGCCCGTTAAAACACACAGCATGATCAGGAAAAAGGTATTAGTCACAGGTGGTGCCGGTTTTCTCGGATCACATTTGTGCGAGCGGTTATTAAAAGACGGTAATGAAGTTGTTTGCCTGGATAACTACTTTACGGGCCAGAAGCAGAACATCGTTCACCTGCTCGGGAATCCGTTTTTTGAGCTCATCCGTCATGATGTGACCATGCCTTTTTTTATCGAGGTGGATGAGATCTATAATCTTGCCTGCCCGGCATCCCCGATCCATTACCAGTACAATGCAATAAAAACCGTAAAGACTTCGGTCATGGGGGCCATCAATATGCTGGGACTGGCCAAGCGGATAAAGGCCCGCATCTTACAGGCATCCACCAGCGAAGTTTATGGCGATCCGGACATACATCCGCAGACGGAATCCTACTGGGGACATGTGAACCCGATCGGCACGAGGGCATGTTACGACGAAGGGAAAAGGGTCGCGGAGACTTTGTTTGTCAACTATCACAGGCAGAATAATGTCCGGATCAAGATCATCCGGATCTTCAATACCTATGGACCCAGAATGCATCCCCAGGATGGCCGTGTCGTTTCAAATTTTATCGTACAGGCGCTCAAAGGGGAACCCATTACCATCTACGGCGACGGATCTCAGACCCGCAGTTTCCAGTATGTGGATGACCTGATCGAAGGAATGATCCGGATGATGAACACCAGGGAAGAATTTACAGGCCCCGTTAACATCGGCAATCCCAATGAGTTTACGATAAAAGAACTGGCCGAAACAGTGATCCGGCTGACTAACTCCAATTCAAAATTGACCTACCTGCCGTTGCCCTCGGATGACCCTGTCCAGCGCCAGCCCGATATTGACCTCGCACGGAGGGAACTTGGCTGGGAGCCGACCATCCAGCTCGAAGAAGGATTAAAAAAGACGATCGGGTATTTTGCCTCTGTGATCTGATCTCTTACCATCTTACCATCTTACCATTTTACCATCTTGTCCTTCATTGCAGGTCTTATCAAGTCATGAAGCCTGTCATAAAATCCCGGCGAATTAACCGGATTTCATACTTATGTATCTATATTTGTCTTGATTTTTGTTTCATTATTAACCTTAAAATCAAATCCTATGACAAAGAAATTGATTCTTGCAACCCTTGCAGGTTCTGTCACACAATTCGTGCTCGGTTGGTTGATCTATGGCCTTTTACTGGGGAGTTTCATGAGTTCTCATTCGAACCATTATGAAGGTCTGATGAAGGATATGACGACAGGATCTTTCATGCTCCTGATTTTTGTTTCCGGACTGGGGATGTCTTTTTTACTTTCATTCATATTTCAGCGCTGGGCAAAATTTGATACTGTTCTCAAGGGACTGACTGCCGGTATGTTGTTCGGATTTTTCGTGGCACTCTCCTATGATATTTCATCTTTTGCCATGATGAACCTGTTCTCCAAGCGTGCCATGCTGGCAGATATCCTTGCCAATACTATCATAATGGGCATTGTCGGGGCCGTAATCGCATTGGTTCTGGGTTTTAGATCAAAATCTGCTTCCGCATAGCAAATAGGAAATTAACCAGGCACCCCAACCCCTGAAGGGGTTGAGGTAAAAAAATTAATCAGCATTTATAACAAAGGAGGTAATTATGGCACTTGGATTTTTTGATGTATTGGCAAATATTGCAACGGGCGGCGCCTATTCATTAACCAAAGATACTGTCGGCGCCTTAGCCGGTGTGGCCGGAGCAATCGCTTCTACAGGACAAACTGCAGGCGGAACCGGGGGACAGGAAACAGGCGGAGCAGGCACCCCAATCGCAGGTCAAACGGCTCCGGGGGGGGCATTGGGGGGCCTCGGGAGAGGTATTGGCCAGGGAGTAGTTTACACTCCAGCCACTCCACAAAAATGTT
This sequence comes from Bacteroidota bacterium, assembly GCA_026391805.1. GTDB lineage: Bacteria > Bacteroidota > Bacteroidia > Bacteroidales > FEN-979 > FEN-979. The sequence goes on from JAPLDJ010000016.1 coordinate 134,322, forward strand.
GTTGCTGGGAAATCAGCGGAGATTATCTTCTGAACGGTGAAACAGGCCAGGTCTGGCTCATCAATAAGGATAAGATGGAACTTCTTCCCCTGAAAAAGAATCTGTCACCTTTGGAAAATGCAGCAACCGCAGCGGCTCTCGTTGCAGTGAAACATGCCATGCTTGAGCAGAAGGATACGGTAATCGCCCTAATGCCTTTTGCAGCCAGGGAGCCAATGACCGGTCAGGTCAATGCCCTGATCAAGGCATTTGATAAGGAGATCGGGAAATAGTTTTACTATTTTACCATCTTACGATTTTACTATTTTGTAGTTTTGATACAAAACTACTGCTATGTCTTTTCTACCAAACCGGATCAAAACAGTATTTCTTTCCGTTCTGATCTATCTTCCGTTATTCCTTTCTGCCCAGTTTATTTTTAAAACCAATGACCTTGCCGTGACTGTTTCACCAAAAGGAAGTGTCATCAGCTTATATGACCGGGTTCATGAGAAGGAATACATTGCCGCAGGACAAGTTTCGCCACTTGTGCAGATAAAGGTCAGCGGTCAATTGGAATCACCATCAGAAGCGGCTTTTAAAGCGGAATCCGGGGATCCCGCATCGGGGATTATCCTCCTCTCCTATCATAACAGCAAAATCTCCCTTAAAATAAGAACGCATCAGACCTCCACCCATGTCAGGTTTGAAGTTGCGGAGGTCAGGCCTGCCGGCAAGGTTGACCTGATTGTTTGGGGACCATATCCGCTTGTTTTGAATGAAACGGTCGGCGAGATCATCGGCGTTGTCCGCAATCAGCAATTTGCAGTTGGATTGCAGGTATTGAATGTCAAAACCCTTGGCGGCTATCCGCTGAACGATGAAGGCTCCGACCCGTCGCGAAGCAATACGGCAAAGAAAACAGAATTTGGCAGTATGCTCCAGGCATTCTCAATGGACAGGTCCAGGCCAAGGCAGATCAATGTCTGGTGGGACCAGTTCCCCGATATGCCGGTTCCGCCGGTAAAGGGTGAGACCGTGGCGGGTTCGGCCATAGCGGTGTTCGGATGTGCCGCAGATAAAACCCTTCTAACCATCGGCCGGATCGAGGTTGAGGAAAAGCTGCCGCATCCCATGATCGACGGCATCTGGGGGAAAGTTTCGCCACAATCGGGACGTTCTTACCTGATCGCCGATTATTCAGATTCCACCATCGATGAACTGCTTGGTTATACACAGCGGGCTAATCTGATGACTCTCTACCACATGAATGGCTGGAAAAGCTGGGGCCATTATGAACCTGATACCGCTTTCTTTCACGATGGCGCTGTGAGTTTCAAAAGATGCCGGATGAAAGCGAAGGCGATGAACATCCGTCTCGGGGCACACACACTGACCGATTTCATTAACACCAACGATCCCTATGTCACCCCGGTTCCTGATCCCCGGCTGGCTGTGACCGGCTTCAGCCGTTTATTACAGGAGATCAGCGATACCGTAACTGTGATCAGGGTGGAATCGCCGGAATATTTTAACAACGAAAAAGCAAACTGGCTTCACACTGTGAGAATTGATGAAGAACTGATACAATACACATCTGTCACATCCGATCTGCCTTACACATTGACCGGTTGCACACGAGGTGCCTTCGGGACCAAAGCTTTTTTTCACCGCAAAGGCGCTAAGGTCGCCAAGCTTATGGATCACCCTTACAAGGTCTTTCTCCCGAACCTTGAGCTTCAGCAGGAGATCGCCGTGAACCTCGCCCACCGGTTCAATGAAATGGGCCTGGAGCAGATGGATTTCGACGGCCACGAGGGATGCCTCTCTTCCGGGCAGGGGGATTATGCGCTGGAACTGTTTGCCAAAACCTTCTATGACCACCTTGATCACACGGTGCTGAACGGGACCAGCAATTCCGAACCCTTCTACTGGCACATCAACACTTACTGCAACTGGGGCGAGCCCTGGAACGGGGGTTTTACCGAAAGCATGCAGCAGTACCGCCTCGACAACCAAGGGCTGTTCGAACGGAATTACCTTCCACACATGCTGGGCTGGTACCTGCTTACAGAGAAGACCACCCTGCCCGAGATGGAATGGATGCTGGCCCGCTCTGCAGGATACAATGCAGGCTTTGCCATGGTTTCTTCGCTGGAATCCCTGCGAAAAAATCCGTACACGGGTGAACTCCTTGATGCCATCCGGGAGTGGGAGATTTGCCGGCGGGAAAATGTATTTCCACCGGAAGTAAAAGAACAGTTAAAGGATCCGAAAAAGGAGTTTCACCTTGAGAAAGTTTCGGAAACGTCGTATGATCTGTTTCCGGTTTACAGGGATGCAGAATCCGTGAGCTATAAAAGAGGCGAAGCGGTGAGGGTCATTATGCGGAGGTAGCTGGCGCGCTTGCAGCGCGTGTCTGACCATTTGCTGATCAAATCCCGCTACTCAAAAGGAATCCAACATCATCTCCCGGCATGATCTCTTTCGGTTCCTCACCGAACCTGAACACCCTCATCGGGCGGGAACCTTTTAACTGAATGGTGTCTCCTTTCAGATGTAACAGAGTTCCTTCGCGAAGTCCTGCGACGGTCATGTCATGGTTCACTGCCAGGAACTCGAGAATCCGCTGCTCACGTGTCTCGCCGCCGTGGCCGGCCGGATTCGCATCCAGGTAGTGAGGGTTGATCTGGAACGGGACAAGTCCAAGGCAACTGAAGTAACGTGGCTCGCTGATGGGCATGTCGTTGGTGGTCTTCATGGACGGACAGGCCACATTGGCCCCGGCACTCCAGCCGATGTAAGGTGTTCCTGATATCACCTTTTCACGAACGGCCTCCATGATCCCGGTTTCATGCATCATCTTCACCAGGTGAAAAGTGTTGCCGCCGCCGACAACGATTGCGCCGGCTTTCTTCACGGCGGCAACCGGGTCCGCTTCGAGGTGTATGGAATTCACGGACATGCCTAGTCCGCCGAAGAACCCTGACACTTTTTCAGTATAAAGGTCAAACGATTTTTCAATGCTCCCGGGTGCCAGGTTGACGCCGGCGTAAGGGACAAAGAGGATCTCCGCAATCCCGTATTCCTGAATGAATTCCTGGATGTAAACTCGGGGCCAGGCAAGGTATTCCTCTCCGGCATTTGTCGAGTTACTGATGAGTAAAAGGTGAAGATCTGGCATGGGGTTGTATTTTGCTTCGAATTTACAGTATTTCCTGTTTCATCACTGCGATTATCAAAATCCATGTTCCGGTAAAAAAATGTTGAACCCGGGGGTAAATTATATGTATATTTATCATTGAAAAACCAATTCCCATGGAAGAACAAAACGTTACACCGGCAAATCATCAGCAGGAGAAATTACCTGCGACAAAAAAGAAAAGCGCTTCAGAACTTGCCCGCCTTGATGCATGGCAGAAAAAATTACTGCCGTTCATGGTCATCGTCCCGACTTTGCTGGCAGCCGTCTTCATTTACCTTGCAACGGTCCAGATGATGCGTTTCAACACCATCCTCAACACAAAGCCGGACACCACATTCATCGGCAGGGTCCTGCCCCTTCCGGGCGACCCGGCGATTGACCCGGTACTGAAAAACAACCTCGAATACATCAAGTGGCTGACACTGACGCATCTTGAACAGGAAAGCCTTTACAAAAGGTACAACCAGGGAGGATTGCTGCTCATGTCGCGTATCTTCACAAAATACCTGGGCTTTTTTGTGGGAATGATCCTGGCCATCGTCGGGGCTGTATTCATTATCGGTAAACTGTCGGAAGATTACAGCTCTGTGGGAGGAGAGTTTGCAAAGATCAAATTCAATGTCCTTTCATCCTCGCCGGGGATCATCTTCTGCACTCTTGGCACCGTCCTGATGGTCACAACGATCCTGCAGCACTCCGATATAACCATCCAGGATTCGCCGCTTTATCTGAACGCCCCGTCAATCTATTCCATCAGCGGCGAAAAACCGGCCGTTAATAATGTCAATCATATAAAAACAAACGGGGAAAAGATAGATCCAAGGGAGATAGAATCCCTTTTCCCGGACAAGAAAAAGTAAAGGACTATGAAACAAAGAAGAGAAATCACATTTCTGATCATTTTTTCAGTTTCCCTTTTTTCGCAGGCATTTCCCCAGGCGAACATTAACCAGGATCACTTCATCAACCTGTTCAACCAACAGCAGTATGTGCAAGTATTCAAGGAAGCCTCCGACCTGAGGCAGAAAAAGGAGTACGCAAAAACGGCTGTTCTTGATTACTTCATGGCTAAGTCAGTGTGTGCAACCGGAAATTATTCGGGAGCAAAAAGAATCTTCAGTTATATCATTGCAGAATATTCCCTGAATAAAAGCCAGAAGCAGTTTATGATCAATGAAATGAATGCTTGCATGCAGGCGGAGTTCAGCGACGAAATGCGGCAGCAGATTGCGGAAATGAATTACCGGATGATGAGCCAGCAAAACCTTTCGGTTGCAACAGTGGCGGGAAAACAGGGGTATGTCATCAATTGTCAGGTTGACACGGCGGCCTACAAAGTGGATGAAAAATTCGACAGGAAAGAGTTATCAAAAAGGCTATTCCCGGTTGACAGCACTGATAAAGCTGTAAGTTATTTCAGGCAATTTCTGGCAGGGAAATACAATGTTTACAGCAGCGGACGGTACATCATCGTTACAACGCTTTCCGAAAATCTCTCCACATCATCCATTTCGTGGGTAACCACCAACCTGAACAAGGCGTACGACTTTTTCTGGAAGTTTTACGGCGTCCGCCCACCGGATAAGCTTATCAGCGTTTACCTTATGCCCGATAAGCCAAGCCTTCAGGAGCTTTCCAAACGTATCCACGGATTGATTCTTCCGGAAAGCAACATTGGCTATTCCTCGATCGGGGATCTCAGCATACTCGGAATCTCGGGGCCGGGGCATATTGGGACGATCTATCATGAGCTATTCCACCTGATGGTGCGCACGGATGTGGGCGATATCCCCGGGTGGCTCGATGAGGGCGTTGCGTGCCTCTATGAGACCAGTCACTGGAAAGGAGATACCCTGAAAGGCGACATTGACAACTGGCGCATGAAAGTGATCCGGGAATACATCCGGGCAAGAAAAACTATCCCGACGCTCAGCCAGATTGTTCATGACAACTGGGATTGCTTCGCATTTACCGAATACACATCTCCCTGCACGATTGCCATGAACTATGCACTGGTAAAGCACCTTGCCATTTATTTCCAGGAACACGGCCTGCTCGGGAATGTTGTGGGAGCATTCAAAAACCGCACGAATATTTATGCAGATTCAACCTACAACCAGGAAACCGATACCAGGATCCTTGAAAATGCCCTCGGAACGAGCATGGATTCATTGCAGCGAAGGTTTGACCGGTGGCTTGACAGCACATACCAGATCCGGAGCCATAGCAAGACATCGGGAGGAGCTTCAGGATTTTCCTATAAATATGTAAAAAATCAATTGCGGGATGCTGCTGATTTCCTGAAAACAAAATCAGGCAAGTACCCGCCGGAAGATCCTATCAATAAAGAGTTCGAGAAACTTATCAAGGAAAATAATTCCCTAACGGCCGAAGTTGACGACCTCTACAATAAAGCATTAAAGGAATCAGGTGGAATTCAACGGCCTATCGAAGTGAAATTTCCTGAATCACTGAAAAGTCGCCTCCAGGCCCATTTTCAAAATACCAACCAAATGCAGTCACAGCTGATAAAATGAGGAGACCGGAAAGATCTACCTTATCAGTTATTCGGCGCGCCGCTGTCAATCCAGCAAACAATATTGTTCTTCTGAGCATCGGATAATGAACCGTTCTGAGGCATAGTGCCATCAATGATCCTGCTCCTGATGGCGGATTTGTCGGCAGCAATCTGGGAATAAGATCCAAAGTTTGCATGACACCCCGCACAGATGGTTGCAAATATCGGGTTAACATCCTTGCTGAAAGACTTTGCAGCCCCGGTGCAATCAGGGGTAAAACTTGGATTGCTGGAGCTCTTCTTACAACCGCAGATAAATAAAGCCGAGCAAATCACAAGACTAAAAATTATTTTCTTCATCCTTTAAGAATTTGTTTCTTAAAATTCAGTGATAAACGAAGTAATCTGATGAAAAGTATCCGGGGATGAGATATTACCCTTCCTGGTGTGTTGTCTCGTTCCTTAAAAGAGTCCTGCGCTTTTCAATAAGGTCACTAAGCTCTTTGACCATATCCTGATTTACAATATGTGCCATGGGCAGCACATATTTTTCTGTCTGGTCAAGGTAATCAGAAATTTTCTGATCCGAATAGACATCCCGGTTCAGATCTGTGAGATTGCTGATCCTGTCGGCAACTTTCAGGACCTTGGCATAATGGGATTTTTCTTCCAGGATCCGCCTGAGATATACCTCCTTATCTTCTCCTTCTGTTTTTGTCACTTCAAGAACGAGCTCCACAACCGCAGGGCCATCCGTGTCAAGGGCCCTTATTAAATCATTCGAAGTTGAAGGCACATCTTCAAGCAGGTCATGCAGGAGCGAGGCCTTCAGCAAAACAGGGCCTTGAGGATCCCTGAAGTATTTGTAGTCAAGCAAAATTCCAAGTGTAGCAAAGCAATGCCTGAAGGCGTTTCCGCCAACTTTGCGGGGATTCGAGATAAGTGTCGTTGCATGTAAAACATAGGGAGCAAGGACCAGCTCGCTTAAACGTTGCACGTCATTCATGAAGAAAAGTTTTAATGATGATAAATATCGCCGGTTAGCAAAGGTAGTTATAAAACGGCGGTCAATTCTGGTAGTGTTCCGGTTTTTTCAGACGCATTGAATCAACTGGTAAAATGGCAAGATTGTAAGATAGTTATACAGTATACCCGATTGAAGGGATCGAATATCCCTAAAATGAAAAAGAGGACAACCTGTCCCCTTTTTCACATTCAACAAATGAGTGTTGTAATAATCGTTCCGACTACTGGAATGAATTATTCCTTTACCGGATTCTCACCTTTACGTTTCAGGTAATCATTGAACGCCTGTTCTCCCTCTTCATTCCAGTACCGATCGTAGTAGCTCCACTTCGAACCATAGGAGTAATCCCTGCAACTTTTAGCATCATTCATGTAATGCCTGTGTTTCCATGACCCGAAACCGTGTCGCCCCCTGTGGTGGGGACCATGATGAAAGCTCCCGAACAGGAGTCTTCCAAGTATCGCCAGGCCGACAGCCTGCCAGTATGTTATTACGCCCAGGTGGAAAATGACCGGCATCAGCCAGTTCCAGAGCCACATCACAACGGCACCGAAAAGGAATGCGAAGGCTGTAAATCCTATAACGCCCAGTATTATCCATCCGGCGCGGGGTTTTCTTCCACCGCACCAGTGTTTTTTTTCATACTTATTTTCTGTTGTTTCCATAATTTTCATTTTTGATTGTTTAACAATATCTTGTGTAATTTTGAAAGAGCCCTGTGCTTGCGCGAAAGCAGTGTGCCCACAGGAACATCCCATTCCCCGGAGAGTTCCTCATAGGTGCGCTGCTCAAACTCAGTTGCAATGATCACTGCCTGCTCATCAGGCCTCAGTTGTGAAATGGCCTGTTGCAGCAATTCCGGCTCTGTGTCTGCGTAATCCTTTTCTTCTGTCAGTGTTTCATCTGTTACCGTATTAAGTAAATAATTTTCATTTTTTCCATCCGTGAAGCTCTCTATCGATACAGTACGTTGCTTTTTCTTCTGGTAATCGATGATCCTGTTCTTTACCGACCGGTAGATGTACCCGGTCAGGTTCCCGATCTGGGTATCAAGGTCAAGTTTGTCGATCAAACCCAGTGCTACATCCTGTATGATGTCTTCCGGTGAAGCTTCAGCATAGCGATCATCCAGGTTCTTCCTGACAAAATTGACCAGTTTCTGGTACTCATTCCGGAAGAACCGATCCAATGACTTTCTCTGAAGTTCCTTTTCCATGATATTATAGACGGATTGGAATGGTTTTATTGCAGTGAAACGGAAAATAAAATTCTTATTTGCGTGAAGGTAACATTTTTGCGATGATTATCAATAGTATTTATGCCTTGTACTGAAGTCGGAGGTCCGAGGGCGGAAGATAGAGAATAGAGGATGGAGGATGGAAGTTGTTTTTTATCTTCGTGGTTCTTCGTGTCTCCTTCGTGAATCTTCGTGTAATAATAAAAACACTCTACTTCTATATCTTTGCAACCGGAAAAAATCAAACCTTTGGCAAATGAAAATCCTCAACACCGCAATACTCCTGGTCATTACCCTGCTGGCAGTTCCACTGTTCAGCTACTTTTTTGGCACCGCACTCGGACCTGCTGAATGGAAAGCCATCCATACGCTCCTGGTCATCCTGGTCCTTGTTGTTGCATACTGCTTTATCGTTGGCGAACTGACGAAGAACAACAGCCAGGTCGACAAACTCTGGAGCCTGCTGCCAATTGCCTACACATGGGTCGTTGCTTGTTACGGCGATTATTCACCGAGGCTTGTGATCATGAGCATCCTGGTCACCATCTGGGGCGTACGGCTGACAATTAATTTCGCCATGAAAGGTGCCTATCACTGGAAGTTCTGGACCGGGGAGGAAGATTACCGCTGGCAGGTGCTGCGCCAGAAACCGGAATTCCAGCCAAACTGGAAATGGTCGCTTTTCAACCTTTTCTTCATCTCTGCGTACCAGAATGCCCTGATCCTGCTTTTCACACTTCCAACCATCGTTGTCCTTCAGCATGCGACCGCCCCGCTCGGCATGTTCGATTTCATTGCAGCCGGACTGATGTTCTTGTTCATTGTGTTAGAAACCATGGCCGACATCCAGCAGTGGAACTTTCAGAGTAAAAAACGGGCGCTGATCAGTGCCGGGAAAGATCTCACAGGAGATAACAAAAAGGGATTTCTTGATAAAGGGTTGTGGGCTTACAGCCGTCATCCCAATTACTTTGCCGAGCAGGCCATCTGGGTCTGTTTTTACCTGTTCAGCATTGCGGCCGGCGGACAGTGGTTCAACTGGACCATTGCCGGATGCATGCTTTTGATCGTGCTTTTCCAGGGCAGTTCTGGCTTCAGCGAAGAGATCAGCGCAGGGAAGTACCCTGAGTACGCGGCATATCAGAAAAAGGTCAGGCGCTTTCTCCCATTCTAGACTTTGCACTTTACGTTTCAGACTTCAGCCTTAATTTTGCAATTGGCCTTTGGCATTTGGCATTTGGCATTTGGCATCTGGCATTTGGCATTTGGCATCTGGCATTTGGCATCTGGCATTTGGCATTTGGCATTTGGCCTTCTGCATCTGGCAAAAGTGTAATGTCCGAAACGTTAAGTGCAAAGTTGGTTACCATCCACCGTACAGGTCCGGCCTGTCGGGGATGATGTCGCTGAGTTTGACGTTAGGGGTGGAACATTCCAGGTAGAGCAGCTTTGTGTCGTTGATCTTATACCAGGAGCGGTAGAGGCCGTTCATCGACATTACGGGCCCGGTCTGCTGATCATTGTTCAGCCCGGCATTTGAGCGGAAACGGTCCATCGAATTAAAGTCGGGAAACTGAATGCGGGCAAGTATTCCAACCTGGCCACGGTCGGTGATGTCGACGGTAAAACAGTTGTACTGCAAATCCTCAAAAAGATCGAGGAGCTGCGGAGCCACCGCAGCAATGCCTTTCGGGCCTTCCGTATATTTCAGCGTATTGATATAGCGGCCCAGCTTTGGAGACTGGAATAACGGTGGCATGTACCAGCTCTCCTGGGGATTCTTTGTGATAATTTGCTGTATAATCTGTTCGCACAGGGATTGTCCGCTTCCAATTTTATTCATGTCCCTGATGTTGAGTAAGTAGGGCCCGAGCGCAGCAGCGATCTGGTTCTGATTTGTACAGGAAAAGGTTGACCAGCGGTTCCATAAAAGACAGTGCGAAACTGATACGGAGTAGATCCCAAAGGCCGATGGGGCATCTTCCATCGTATAAACTTCCAGCCTCACTTTTTCATTCTGAAACGAATAGTCGTATACGTTCAACGCCCTGAAACCGAATTCCAGGATGAGATCAGCAGTTGATCCTGAATAATTACGAAGATCCTGGTTTGAATAAAAAACAGAATTGGTTAGCTGGAGTCCCGGGATGTCATCCTCTGTAACAAGCTTTAGATTCTGCCCGGATAAGGCCATGGAAAGAATCAGCAGGAAAGAAAGTAAAGATCGCTTCATGGTAATTGGTTTTATCGTTTAAACGCTTCAATAATTTCAACAGAGGTAAAAATAATCATTTTTTTACGACTGATACTATCATCGGATTTCTATCGGGATCTAAAAAATGGAACACGGAACACACGGAATGAACGGAATATGATAATCCGTTTTTTCTGTGTATTCCGTGTTCAAATCAAAATCTTCTTCACACGAAGACGCAAACAATTTATACCTAACAAAAGTCTATTGTGAATTTATAAACAATTGGTTTTAAATAAATTAATTTTATCATAGAGAAGGTTTTTTTAAAAACGATATTATATTTGTAGTCTGTTTCCTGTATCCGAAGACAGACTAATGTGATCCGGAGGAACAATCTTGCTTGTATTCCTTAATGCATGGCGGTATTTTATTTCTAACATTAAATCATCTTCAAATGAAAAGAACTTTTCTCTTTACCCTGTTGCTGGTCTCCGGGCTGGCTGCAGTTGCACAGCACAATCTGGATCCGGTACCGAATGCTCCGGGCCTTTTTCCTAAACAGAAAGAGCAGTTCCTTTATAAACCGGGAAACACAATTGTTCCCATAAATCCGGAAGCTGCTGACATGAAAGCCTGGGACAATACCATTCCTCCAGGTACGATCCGGGATTCATACCGTTCACCCCAGTTTGATCCGACCTGGGCAGCCCGGTTCCAGGCCGTGCTCGACAGCGTTCGTGTTCCAACCAACATGAAAGGGGCCTCGCTGGCCGTGCTGGTGCCCGGGCAGGGGCTGATGACCTGTGTCACAGGCATTTCTTCCCCGGGTGTCCCGGTGACAACCGCCATGCGGTTTGGCATCATGAGCAACACCAAATTGTTCAATGCCACTACCCTTGCAAGATTGCAGGAACAAGGCGTCCTGTCGCTGGATGATCCTCTTTACAAGTGGCTCCCAAAACATAAGAATGTAGATTCGACGACCACAATCCGGCAGATGCTGTCGCACCAGAGTGGGATATGGGATTACTGGAACGACGGCGATTCGCTGTGGAACCAGATATGGGTCGACACAAGCAAATTCTTTCTCTCCGAAGAGATGCTGGCCTACATAAAAGCTCCTCATTTTCGGCCGGGTCACGGGTACCGATATTCCAACACGAATTTCCTGCTGGCAGGTATGGTGATCGAAGCGGCTACAGGAATATCCTGGGTCCAGAAGATACGTGATGTCATCTTAGACCCGCTGAATATGGACAGCACTTTTGCAGGCGCCTATGAGCCCCGCAACGGGCCTGTGGCCGCTGAATATTTAAATCTTGTTCCGGCCGTAAAGTCCCCGATCACTGCGGAGTTCACCCAGGGGAACGCTGCCGCAGCCCTGCTCTCAACAGCACAGGAGATGGCGGAATGGTACAGTTCCCTTTTCAGCGGTGCAGTTGTTTCCGGTTCCTCCCTGCAGCAGATCACCGATTTTGACCAGACTTCCTGGTATGGCCTGGGATTGGGACGGTCTTACTATAAACACCATGTGGCTTACAATCACACGGGAGGCGGGGCAGGATATTTGTCCTGGACTTGGTACGATGCGGCGACACACTCTACCCTTTGCCTGCTTATGAATGACAGGAATGGTGATTTAAATGCCAGGTTCGTTCCGCTGCTCAATGTCCTGCTGGATGAGTATCCGAGGAAAACGAATGATGCCGGCATCACCGAAATCATTGCCCCCTGGGAGCACAGCTGCAGTGCCACGCGAACACCAAAAGTGCTTCTGACCAATTTCGGAAGCGCCACCCTCGCCTCGGTCAGCATCAATTATCAGGTTGATGCCAGCGCTCCTGCCTCGTATGCCTGGACAGGATCTTTAGGCAAGGGAGATACCGTCCAGGTAGTCCTTCCGCTGGTCACTACCGGTAATGGTTTTCACACATTTACCTGCTATACCACCCTTCCGAACGGGGTGCCGGAAGGATATAACTACAATGACACAGCACGAAGCGAATTCGTTAGCGATGTGTTGCCGCCTGTACTATCGGTCCTTGATGAAAGCTTTGAAGGTCCGGTGTTCCCGCCTGCAGGATGGGTTCAGAACACCAATTCTATCCTAACATGGGGATCCACCCCGCTGGCACAATACAGCGGAAGCAGGGCGGCTGTACTGAATAATTATTCGAACGATATGGGTTCCCATTATGACCTTGACCTGCCGATGGTCCGTGTGGCCGGAGGAACGCATCCGTCGCTTGAATTCGAATATGCCTATGCAATGTATCCCAACTATTACGGCGATTCCCTTCAGGTTTACATTTCCCGTGACTGTGGCAGCACCTGGCAGATGATCTTCAACAAGGGCGGCAGCGGGCTTGCCACTTCTGCCCCCACTTACAATAATTTTTACCCGCAATCAACAGATGATTGGCAGCATGAATCCTATTCGCTGGAATCCGATACCGGCAATGTACTGATCCGTTTCCACGATGTTTGCGGCTGGGGAAATAATCTTTACCTGGATGATGTCAGGGTTTCTTTCCCAACAGGGACGGCTGATATAAAACCTTACAATGCATTCATTATTTACCCGAATCCGGCCATGGATAAGATTACCGTTTACGGGCTGCCGGTTAATACTGAAATCCAGATCACCGACCTTACCGGGAAACTCCTGATAAAACAGAACATCACGAATAACAATACAGTCATCGATATCAGCAGCTTGCCGAAGGGAGTTTATGTGTTAAGGACAAGCCTTGGGGTTAAGAAGATCGTGAAGATGTAAGATGGAGGTCAGAAGTCTGAGGTCTGAGGTCTGAAAAATGAGGATGGAAGATGGAGGATGGAAAATGGACTTATTACATTCAATAATCCTGTATGTAAATTGCTTTCATTCGATGATCACAAATGAATGCCTGTCTTCTTTTGTTCCCACACACCAATAGAATTTCCCGGTCATGAGGTAATTCCCGGGAACCTTGTATTCCTGCAACCCCGGGGTCACTCCTCTCCAGAGCATCAGCTTGTCGCCTTGTTCTGTATAGATGGAAAGCCTTGTGAAGGTATCAAATTTTTGGGTCCATTTAAAGAGGATCGTCTCTTTCCTGGAAAACTTCGCACCACCATCTGGTGCAGACAGCCCTGCAGTTTTCTGACCTGAAATCACGGGGCTTTCCTGCATCTTCTTTTCTTCAGGCTTCGCGGATTGCTGAGTGATAAGGGTTGCCGTATCTTTCCTGGCAGCAGCTATGGCGATTTTTACAGCTGTATCCTTCGGAATAATATTTTGTTCATTTGAGGCTGATTGTTCTTTGCGGTTCTTTCCAAGGAAAATAATCAGCAGGATGGCTCCAGTCAAAACGATGACGGAAACAGACCCCCAGATGAGGTATCGCCTCTTCCTGAAACGGGGAGCTTTCCCCTCCATCACCCGGTCTACGGCTTCGGTAAGTTTTTTCTCGAGTTCAATCCTTCCCCCTTCGCTCATCATCTCCGGGAAGGTCTTGATCAGCCTGAATTTACGGGAAAACTCCCGGTCCTCGCCAAGCCGGGCATGAAAACCGGAGATCTCCTTATCGGTCAGCTTTCCAAGCAGGTATCTTTCGATCAGATCATTATCAGCGGGATCAGTGTTCATAAGTGTTTCGTGATCATTGAGGCGATCTTCGCGAACGAATTCTCATCTTTTATCACGTATTGCTCCGCTCCCTTTTGGAGAGTTTGAAGAGCGACCGCATACCGTTCCTGGCTCGAAAGCATGATAACATGCAACCCGGGATGATGCTTCTTGATCACCTGTAATATTTCCATTCCATTGGCCGCATCTTTCTGCACGGTATTCAGGTAGTAATCGAGAATGATGACATCCGGATTCTCCGAAAGGTGGCTGAGGCATTCTTCCCCTGTGCTGAAAACATGGATATCATTCGGAGTCCGGCGGGTGAGATAATCCTTAAGAGCTTCAGTGAGCATCGCATCATCATCCACGATGAATATTTTTCTTGGCTTATCCAGGTCCATAGATCATATTTTTTGTAAAAATAACGAATATCGGAAGATTAACACCTTTTATGTTAATTCAATGATTGCACGTTCAACATCCCCAAGCAACAGATTAATTTCTGAATTTATCGTGGCCGGCCTTGATTCACTTCTGCATTTCTGTTCCAGTTGCAGCGACAGGTTGCCTGTTTCCTTCATTCCCATCATGATGAACTTTGTCTTAAAACCATGAAGCTGATCAGCGACTGTAATAAAATCAGCAGCAGCAAGAGCCGCGTTTACTTTTTCTGACAGAACAGGTGCCGATTGTAAAAACATGGCAATGTACTTTTTCATTTTTTCCCCGTCGCCTTCACAGAAAGTTTTGAGATATGACATATCTGTCACCCTGCCTTTTTCCGACGGGCCTTTTTCTTTAACTTCACCCGTATTCTCCAGTGTTCTAATTTTAATATCCATTACTTCGGCAATACCGCGGATCAGTTGCGATGCATTAAACGGTTTGGGTATGTATGAGTTCATGCCTGCCTGCCTGCATTTGTCGAGGTCGGTTCGCAACACGCTCGCCGTTAATGCAATGACCGGAATATCTTTTTTGGGTGAAGGAAGATTGGCACGGATGAACCTGGTTGCCTCAAAACCATTCATTTCCGGCATTTGCACATCCATCAGAACCAGGTCAAAGTCATGCAGCCTGAGCAATTCTATCGCCTCATGGCCGTTGGATGCGGTTTCTATTGCAACGTCCGCTTTTGATTTCAGTGTATCGCAGGCAACGATCCTGTTATACTCATTGTCATCGGCAATCAATATTTTCAAGCCGTTTAAAATTCGGCCATCCAGGTTGGCCTGAGCATTTATCTGCTGCAGCCGCTCCGCAGAACCTGTTGTAAAATCAAGTGCAAATGAAAACGTTGTGCCTGCTCCTTCTTCACTCTCTATTTTTATTTCACCGCCATGCAATTCCACCAGTTGCCTGCTAATGCTCAGTCCCAATCCTGTACCGCCATACTTCCTTGTATCGGAGGCGTTGGCCTGCCTGAAACTTTCAAACACGGTTTCAAGCTTATCTTCAGGGATCCCGATGCCGGTATCGATGACCATAAACCGGATGTTCATAACAGAGGACGGGTCGCCGGAGGCCAGTATTCCTTTGATATGAACACTTCCTTTTTCGGTAAATTTTATGGCATTGCCCGCAAGGTTTAAAATGATCTGGTTCAGGCGTACCGGATCGCCTGTCAGCACATCGGGGATGCGGTTATCAATATCGCTCAGCAAATGCAAGCCTTTTTCATCGGCTTTGTGATGCAAGGTTTCAATTACCTGTTCAAACGTCTGGCGCAGGGAAAAATCTATCTTTTCCAGTTCCATCTTCCCGGATTCAATTTTTGACAGATCCAGGATGTCGTTAATGATGTGCAAAAGTATATCTGATGATTTCCTGATGCCTTCCAGGTAATGCTGCTGGTCTGCCCGGGGATTTTTATCAATTAACAGGTTTGTCATTCCCATCACGGCATTCATGGGCGTTCGGATCTCATGGCTCATGTTGGCCAGGAACTGCTGCTTGAACCTTTCGCTTTGCTCCGCCCTCTCCTTTTGCTCCAGTATTTCTTTTTGAGCGGCCTGGAGCTTAAGGTTGGATTTTCGCTGATTGTTGTAATTCTTGAAAACGAAGAACAGTAAAAATACAACCAGCGCCATGCCGATAAAACCCATATAGGTAAAGGTCTTCTGCTTCTGCAACCGAAGCTGGTTCAGGTTGTTTTCCACAGCATGCTGCAAGCTGTCCGTTGCCTGTTTTTTATCAAACTCAAACTTCATGGAGAGCTGCGTAAGCTTTTTATCCTTTTCAAGACTAAAAAGCGAGTCTTTGATGGCTGTATAATTTTTGTAATATTTTAGCGCCCCTTTATAATCCCCGATCTGCTCCCAGGCGTTGCTGATTGAAATGTAAGTGTCCTGTAATAAATACAGATCTCCTAATTCTTTTTGTATGGTGGCAGCGCTGTCTGCATAAATCGCAGCTTTTTTTATGGCCGCCGTTTTGTTCCCCGAAAACATTTTATTCAATGTGGTTTTATTGCTGTTGGTCGCGATCAGGAAATACGTAAAGGCGATGACCCCATAGTTATAACTTTGGCTCCTCTTGTCATTTAATTCCTTCTGAAGCTTCAACGCTTTAAAAAGATATTCCAGGGCTTTAGGGTAATCGGCCTGCCCGCGATAAAAGTCACCGATGTCCTCCAGCTCGCTTGCCATGGCCTGTTTGTTCCCTGCAGCTTCATAAAATTTAACAGCTTCTTCAAAATATTGATGCGCTTTTGGGAAATCCTTCTTCCGCCTGTATACATATCCAATGGCATTCAATGCTGTAGCACAACCTGATTTATTCCCGATAGCCTGGTTGATCTTCAGGGCCTGGTTAAAATAATCCAGCGCTTTGGGATAATCATCCTGTTTCTGATAAATCTCACCAATATTGATCATGACATCCTGCAGGTCGGTTTTATCCGCTGATTTGCGGGCCATATTCAGCGCTTTCTGATAATAATCCAGCGCCTTTGGATATTCGGATAATCTGTAATAAATCAATCCCAGCCTGTTCAGACTGCGTGCAATGCCCGGCTTATCCCCGGTCTCCTCATTGATCTTCAGGGATTTTAAATAATACTCAAGGGCCTTTGGATAATCGGCTTTTCCATAGTGATAGTTAATTCCTGTTACAGCATTAGCCCTGGCAATCCCGGGTTTCCAGCGAAGTTTCCCGGCCAGCGACAAGGATTGCATCCCGAATTTGATTCCTTCGTCGGAGTTTATGGTGCGATACGTATAACTCAGGTCAATCAGCAACTTTACCTTGTTTGTATCTTCTTTAGATTTGGGTAATTGCTGCAGTAAAGAGTCTATGCGGGCCTGCCCCTGTTTTTGCGGGAAGGCCTGCAATGCAATCATTGAAATTGTGATGAACAGGAAAGCTTTCTTTTTCACTTTTTCTGAATGTTGAATCAGTTTATTCAATCAGGAAGATACGGATGATCTTATGATGGCTTAATGGCCTCCCGGTACGGCGCCGTCAAAGAGCCTCCATTTCCAGGTATTCCTGGCTTTTACAAGGATTCCCGTAAAACGATAAGGAAATTTTGCGGTTTTTCCTTTATCATTGGTAACGATCATATATCCGTCCATAAAAACCCAGGCGGTGTTTCCGTTATGATCAATATCAATCCTTTTCATATCCCAGGAGAAACTACGATGCGCAAATAACATTTTCATCCAGCCTTCAATCTGATCTCTGCCTTTGAAGACTTCCCCGCTATCGGAGCCAACGACCATGATTTCTCCGGTAGTATCAAATAAATCCATGAAATGAGTAACATCTCTGTTCTTAGCCATGTTATTCCAAAGTTCCAGCGCAGATGTGATCTCTTTTTTAAAAGCTGCGTCTGCTTCCTGCTTTTTGTCAGATTTACCGGTTTTGGAATACGCAGATACAGTGATCATGAAACACATCAGCGCAAAGATTGCTATTTTGTATTTTCGAAATTGTTTCATCTCGTTTTTTTAGGATAAAAACTTTTATCTGATATCTGATTATAAATACCAGAAAAAGAATGATTTAAATTCTATATGCAAATATATAGATACTTGAGAAGAATGATATCGTTTTCAAAAAATATAAATCACGGGTATGAACTCGTTTCCCTCCTTACCACTTGACAATGAAAGTCGACTGAACGATCCATTCGTCAAAATTGTTTGATGCAAGCAAACTGTCGTGAAATGTGTTCTTTTCCACCCTGATATCCAGGTCCCCTTTGCTCCAGAGCTGAATCCTTGAATTCAGGAAGAAGCCGAGTTTGTCCTGTTCATAATCCTGGTTTGAATATTTGACGCCGAGAGAATTCTGCCATTTATTCCTGAAGGCACTGTAGGTCCCGCTTATCGTAAGAAGCAATATATTCTGGTTTATACCCGAGTATCCAGATTGGGTGAAGCTTACCCCGGCGACAAGACTTAACGGGAATTTGAAGGCGATCTCCTGGTTAAGGGTGTATGTGTTGTTCCGGGACTTCATGGTCAGAGAATCAAGGATGGTTTCGGTTTCCTGGTGATAGAAACTGAACATGGTGTTGGACCTCAGGCTGCCGATCTTGTAATTATGACTGGCTGAAGCGGTAATAACCCTGACTGAATTCTCCAGCTTATACGCTTCACTCGCGGTGGACATGAGGAATGGTGTATAGCTGCAGTGAAGGTACGGAAGCTTCCTGAACCTGAATCCTGCAACCAGTCCGTAAGCGATCGTGGTCGACCGTCCCGTTTTCCAGTTGACCAGGTTGTCATTGTGCTGGCGGTAAAACGCCGAAATGCTTACCTGGTTTCTCGCAAATGTCTGGTCGATCCTTCCCTCGTAGGTCATCCTGTCGTTAACCAGGTTCGGGTTGCCAAGCGTAACGTACCCGGGTCCCACCATTCTGACGCCCGCCATGATCGTTGTCGTTTTCAGGGTCAGCGTTGATCTGACATCATAGGCATAATCTACGGAACTACTCATGTTGGGTTTGAGCAGATCGTTCAGCCATTTGGGAACATCGCTGTTATCCGATAATACCCCCGGGCTCTCCGTGTTGCGGGTAAGCATCGAAACCGCTGCTTCGCCGTCGATGGTGAACTTTTTTTTGAAGAAGGCAAGCCGGAGCTCGGTGCCCGCCACATGATTCGACCGGGGTTTTACGTGCATCGTATCCATTCCCGGGTCTTCCGGAAGTGAACTTACCTTGTCCTTCGCCTGCATGTATGTTAAATAGAAATGTGTCCCTTTTTTCCTGCCAAAGCCCATTTTCCCGAAAATGAGATTTTGCTTATACGTTGGTTTAACCGTGGCTGAAGAATTTATCGGCCTTTTGACTTTCCCTGTTGCAAAGGCCATGTAAAACCAACCCGGCGTAAATTCGATGTTTGCTCCCGACAGCGAAATGCCTTTGAGTGTAAGCTCGGTGTAGTTGGGCCGGCATTTCCCGAATTCAAGCGCAGAGAAGTTGGTAAGGAAGCGGCCCGTTTTCGACATGGCCCCCTTTTTTGCAGAGGCTTCTCCTTTCTTCGTTTTCATAAGTGCGGCCACATCCAGGTAAATCCTGAAGTTGTTGATGCTTTGCCGGTAATCACTTTGGAGGGATGTTATAAAAAAGGTCGCGGAGACGGGAACGTCGTAAACCGTAAGCGTCATTCTCAGTTCGTTGCGGTAAAAGGAGGGCGGCATCTCCTGCCCCACGCCCTGCATGTTTGAATACTGCCCGAAGAGGGTGTTGCTGCCGTGAAACTGCACGTGGGGCGAATCATGCTGGGCCAATGCCGGGAAAGGGAACAGAGACAAAATAGTCAGCGCGGCAAGATTAGGATGATGTCTCATGGAGGTTTAACCACATTGATACAAAGCTCAATAGTATGACACCATTGTTTAAGTCATCCGGCAGCCCCTTAATGTCCTCATGATGCCACCGGCATTCAGATTCCAGCCCAGCCCTGCCATCGAAGAAACATCCTCCATCAGGACGAAACAAAGAAGGAGCCTATTTTTCATTTTTGGAGATTACTTTAAAAGGGAGGTAATAGGTCGATTTCTGATCGGAAACTTTCAAAAGATAGGGCGTTTCGGGCGACAGCTTGTAATCCTTTAAATTGACGGATATTCTGTTCAACCCGTTGAGACCGTCTATTTTCACAGGTTCCTTTTTCACTGATGGCATTAACTTCATGGTCTCAACCTCTAAAATTCCAATCCCGATATTTGCAACTGAGGCGTACTTGCTATAAAACTGAAATTTCAGGGTGTCACTGGTTATGCCAGTATAGTTTCCCGTCTGCTTTTCACTCAGGTCATGATATCCCTGACCCTGATCAGAAATTCTGCTGGAATCTTTACAGATCACGATGCCATCCGCATTCATCCATTCGCAAAGAAAATAATTGGGAGTAACTACTGAATTCCCAAGGTAAATCAAGCCAAGACTTGTTTCTCCGTTCGGGATCTGGCCCGACCTGGTCGTCCATATTACCTGATTCTTCGGGGGGGGCATCTTTTCCGGCGACCGGACCCAATCCTTCGGAAGGTCCCCGGAAACAGAATTTATCAAACCCTTCTGGATACTGAGCCTGAAGCCCACCGGTGTGTATTCTTCTGAAGTGCCATGGTAATTATTGGTGATCACCAGCGCGTAAAAAAGGGTGTCTGCTCTCTGTGGTTTTCCGATATCCGCTTTGTACAACTCGCATTGCCTGGTTTCCCTGGTGTATGTAAAGCTCCAGACCTGGCTGTTCCCGACTTCATATCCGTTTCTCATTGCCGTGACCTGCCAGGCATAACTTCTGCCAGGTTCAAATCCCTTTGCTGAAATGGGAAGCTGATATGAGGTGGAAAGAATACTTGCATAAGTATAAAAGGCAGGATTTGATTCCACCGCTTCGATGGGAACCTGTCCATCCATGAGTTCGATGATTTTTATCGAATAGGTAACGAGTGCTCCCGGACTGAGCGGAGTTACCGGCAACCAGAGAAATACCGGTAAGGGTTCGTCAACATGCGACTCATTAACCGGTGTTAAAAGCTCGGGAGGAGAGGTATGAGCGATAGGCTGGAAAATACATGCTTTACCAATCTCCTCATCTGTATTTGCATCATGAACAGTTATGCAAATTTCGTAAAGGCCTTCCGGTAAGGTTCCGGTTCTGAGAACCATTTCTTCGTAGGCTGAATTCGCATAACCCACATCCACCGGCTGGAGTTTTGTCGATTCAATCCTTCCAGAATAATGGGGAGCCAATACAAATTGAGCACTTGTACCTTCAAAAACCAGTCCATCCGTCGTTTCCTGAACTGTTCCATGTAAATAAACCAAAAGGGTTTGATCAGTTGTATTTGTCAGCGATAAGGCCCAGAGATCTTCCGCATTCCATTGGTTTGGCGGAGGCTGCTGATAAGTCACAATGACCTGCTGGGCCCTGATGCCCGAACTGAATAACAGCAGAAAAAGACAGGGTACGATGAATTGAAATGGTTTCGTTTTCATGGGTGAATAATTTTGATTTTAATGGTCACATGGAATGGCTGAAAAAAAGGCTTGCCTTGATCCGTCTTCGCCGGAGCAATCTGACCAACGCACCTTGTTGGTTGTTAAGAGGATCTGATGGTCAACAAAAATCAGCAGCGGGTGATCTGGAACTCCGGTATTTCTACATACTCTTGCAATCGATCAAATTTAAACAATTTTGTTTCCATATGGACAACATATATTTGATAAATTTTTATTAATCCACCCTGAGCGAAAAAAAATGTAATTACAATGGTTGAGATTCGTACGAATTATCGTATATTTGTATCTATGAACTTGCTTTCGACGATAAAGCATTCCTTCCAAAAAAAACAGCACCCACCTTCTCTAAGTCTTCTCTAAGTCTTCTCTAAGTCTTCTCTAAGTTATCTTTAAGCCATCTCCAGCATTCACGGCTTGTTCCGTCCTTGTCCCGTCCTGAAAACTGTATAGCTATTTCAGGGTAAGACACCTGAAAACTGTATAGCTATTTCAGGGTGAGACACGTGTCCGCTGGTTTTGAATCAATGAGTGGGATATTCAGGTTGTTCTAAAGTGGAAATATTTTCGGAAAATATGATTGAGGGGTGGGAAATCTGGTAAAATTTCCTGACCTTTACTTTTTAATTCCCTAATATGTACCTGCTAAAAATAACCCTTAACGGCATCACCGCTCCCATCTGGCGTACTATTCAGGTCCCTGAATCATTCACATTGAACCAACTTCACCACATCATCCAGATCGCATTTGGCTGGTGGAATTCCCATCTTTATATGTTTGGAGCTTGGGAGAACAGAATCGGTGATCCTTTACTTTTGGATGATGGTGAAACAACATGGGATAAAAAGGTAAAGATCAAAGATGTGATTAAGAAATTTGGAGAGCCCTTTCCCTATGAAGAAGATACAGGGGCTGGGTGGAGGGCCAGAAACTATTGATACAGTTGGGATGGCAGATTACCAGTCCACAGTCAAAATAACAACCAAAACCCAAATCATATGAAAAAGCATTCAAAATTTACAGGGTTAGTAATCCTTTTTGCGGCATTGATTCTTGTTTCAGGTTGCAAGAAAAAAACTGAAGAGCCTGTAATAACAGTCGCAAGCCTTATTACAACCGCTATAACCAACGTCACAGCCACTACAGCAAGTTCCGGAGGAAATATTACAAGTAACGGAGGCTCTGCAGTAACGGCCAGGGGAGTGTGCTGGAGTTTAACGAATCAAACCCCGACAATTGCCGACAATAAAACCACTGATGGAACAGGTTCCGGCATCTTTGTCAGCAATTTAACCGGACTGGTTGCAAACACCCCTCATTATATCAGGGCTTATGCAACAAACAGCGCCGGCACAGCCTATGGAAATGTAGTAACGTTCTCAACGGCACCGGTTCCTATTGTAGTGACAGATAGCCATACTAATCTTTTACTCAACACTGTTCATTTTTCAGGAAGCGTTACGAGCGACGGAGGCCTTTTTGTGACGAAACGTGGTTTTTGCTGGAGCAGTACCAATCAGGCTCCAACTATTCAGAACGACACCATAGTATCTTCCGGAAGTGGAGCAGGTTCTTTCTCAGGTGACATAAAGGGATTGACGGGTCAGACCTTGTATTATGTACGTGCTTATGCCACAAATAATAATGGAACGGGATATAGCAGCATAATAAGCATAACAACCCTGGATACAACGATTGCCGATGCCGACAACAACCATTATCGGGTCGTTCAGATTGGTTCTCAGGTATGGATGGCAGAGAACCTGAAAACGACCAAATACAATGATGGCACAGCAATTCCTTTGGTAACGGATAATACAGCATGGTCAAATTTAACCTCTTCCGGATATTGCTGGTATAAAAATGATGCTGCTACTTACAAAACCACGTATGGCGCTCTGTATAAATGGTACGCAGTAAACACCGGCAAACTGGCCCCTGCCGGTTGGCATGTGCCCACAGATGCCGAATGGACAACACTCGCAACTTGCCTGGGAGACGGATATTATGCAGGTGGTAAAATGAAATCCACCGGTACAATCGAAGCTGGAACTGGCTTGTGGCATGATCCCAATACCGGGGCAACCAACGAAAGTGGATTTGCTGCCGTTCCAGGGGGTTACCGCGACATCAACGGACTATTCAAAAACATAGGCTACAACGGCTACTGGTGGAGTTCAACAGAAGAGGCGTGGGACAACACTGCTTGTTACCGTTACATCGACTACCTTAACACGGGGTTATACATAGAATACTGTAACAAGGGTAACGGGTTATATGTCCGTTGCTTGCGGGATTAAGTGCGCCATGATCGGGAAACAGACGGGGGGCGTAAGCCCTTACAGGAGATATCTGTTAATGCAGCAACGATGGGAATGTGAATACCTTGTAAACAGATTGTCACACGACAAAATATAAACCAAACACCCAGACAAAATGAAAAAAGTAACAAAAATTTGGATTTACTCATTGGCCATAATGGGCGCGGTCTTACTGATTATAAGCAGTTGCAAGAAAAAAAGTGAAGAAGTTGCAATAACATTAGCAAACCTTACCACAACCCCGCTAACCAACATTACAGCCACAACAGCCATTTCCGGAGGAAATATTACAAATAACGGAGGCTCGGAAGTAACGGCCAGGGGAGTGTGCTGGAGTTTAACGAATCAAACCCCGACAATTGCCGACAATAAAACCACCGATGGAACAGGTTCCGGCATCTTTGTCAGCAATTTAACCGGACTGGTTGAAAACACCCCTTATTATGCCAGGGCTTATGCCACAAACAGCGCCGGTACAGCTTATGGAAATGTAGTAACGTTCTCAACGGCACAGGTTCCTGTTGTAGTGACAGATAGCCATAGTAATCTTTTACTCAATACTGTTCATTTTTCCGGAAGCATTACAAGCGACGGGGGTGTTTTTGTGACGAAACGAGGTTTTTGCTGGAGCAGTGCCAATCAGAATCCCACCATCCAGAATGACACCATGGTATTCGGAAATGGAGCAGGTTCTTTCTCGGGTGACATAAAGGGATTGAAGGGTCAGACCTCTTATTATGTACGCGCTTTTGCCACAAATAATTACGGAACGGGATATGGCAGTATCATGAGCATAACAACGATCGATACGACGGTCACCGATGTCGATAACAATCAATACAGGGTCGTTCAGATTGGTTTTCAGGTATGGATGTCAGAGAATCTGAAAACGACAAAATACAATGATGGTACAGCAATACCTAAGGTGACGGATAATACAGCATGGTCAACTTTAACCACTGCCGCCTATTGCTGGTATAATAATGATGATGCGACTTACAAAACCACTTATGGCGCTTTGTTTAACTGTTATGCCGTAAACACTGGTAAACTGGCCCCTGCCGGCTGGCATGTGCCCACGGATGATGAATGGACTGTGCTTACTGATTTTTTAGGTGGCGAAGATGTTGCCGGAGGAAAGATGAAATCTACCGGTACAATTGAAGCTGGCACTGGTTTATGGAAAGACCCCAATACCGGGGCAACCAACGAAAGTGGTTTTATAGCTGTTCCAGGGGGTTACCGCGATGTCAACGGACTATTCAGCGCCATAGGCAACAACGGCTACTGGTGGAGTTCCTCAGAGGGCAGTGCGAGCAGTGCCTGGCGCCGGCGCATAAGCTACAGTGGCAGCGATGTGAACAGTTACTGCAGTGCCATGAGTAACGGGTTTTCTGTCCGTTGCTTACGGGATTAAGTGCGCCTTGATCGGGAAACAGACCCCATCCTCATTCAACTGAATGAAACTGGGTACTTTTGAGTCACTTCGGAGACAAAAAAAGAGAACCGTCTGATTATCGTATTGATTTTCAAACGGTTCTTTTCGTTAAGTGGTCTCCCCGGTAGGACTCGAACCTACGACCCATTGATTAAGAGTCAATTGCTCTACCAACTGAGCTACGGAGAGGTTTTCGGGCGGCAAAGGTAGGAATTCTTTGCAAAATTACAATGTGGGATATGAAAATTTACCTGATGATCTGACTGATGCTGGATGCTGGATGCTGGATGAGTCATTAAAGATTTTTTAGTAATTTCGCTATCCGTCAGTTAATCCAAGGCTCCATGAGCGAAAAAAAACCAGGTGAATCTGCCCTGAATGTCATGAAAGGCATTGACCAGCCGGAACAGATCAACAGAGAGTTGGTCAGGAATATAAAAGGCAGGAAGACAGGTGTTCATAATGCAGAAGAATACCTGGATGGAATCCTCACAGGAAACCGTACCATTCTCAGTAAAGCGATCACACTGGTTGAAAGTTCACTTCCCGCTCACCAGCAAAAAGCCCAGCAGATCATCGCAAAATGCCTGGAATTTATTTCGGAGAGAAACGCGGTCCACGATAAACGGAACACTGAACATAGCAGCATTATCCCTTCACCGCTCACCGCTCACCTTTCACCTGTCACCCATCACCCATCACCCATCACAATCCGCATCGGCATCACCGGCGTGCCGGGCGTCGGCAAAAGCACCTTCATCGAAGAATTGGGGAAACACCTTACTTCCCGCGGGCACAGGCTGGCGGTTCTTGCCATCGATCCGAGCAGCAGTCGGTCGAAGGGAAGCATTTTGGGCGACAAGACCCGGATGGAAGAGCTGGCCAACGACCCGGATGCCTTTATCCGTCCTTCGCCTTCGGGCGGGTCGCTGGGTGGTGTGGCACGCAAGACAAGAGAGACGATCATCCTGTGCGAAGCTGCGGGTTTCGATGTGATCTTCGTGGAAACGGTCGGCGTTGGACAATCTGAAACGGCTGTGCATGGAATGGTGGATTTCTTCCTCCTCCTGATGCTGGCCGGCGCCGGGGATGAGCTGCAGGGGATCAAGCGCGGGATCATCGAGATGGCCGACGCGATCCTGATCAACAAGGCCGACGGGGACAATCTGCAGAAAGCAAAGCTGGCCAAAACCGAATACTCCAATGCGCTTCACCTTTTTCCACCGCCAGAATCGGGATGGATACCGGTCGTCGAGACCTGCTCATCGCGAACCGGGGAAGGGATTGATCAGGTCTGGTCGACCATTGAGGAGTTCTGTTCCTTTACGAAAAAGAACGGCTTCTTCGACCGGCGGCGAATTGAACAGGACCGCCAGGTACTGTTCGAAACCATCGAAGCCTCGCTCAAAACAAGCTTCTTCTCACGAAAAGAGATCGCACACCAGTTGAAAAAAATGGAAGCCGCAGTGATGGACGGGAAAATGAATCCCTACACGGCAGCGCAGGAACTGCTGGGAAAATACTTTGAAGGGAAATAGGTGCTGGCCATTGGCCATCAGGAATGAAATAAGTCATAAGACATAAGACATAAGTCATAAGTCATAAGACATAAGACATAAGACATAAGTCATAAGACATAAGTCATAAGACATAAGTCATAAGTAATATGTTTTACGGTATAACTAATCCGTAATTCCTAATGAAATAAGTTCAAAAAAAAAGATAAGGAGAAAACCCATGACGAAAACATTAAAGATTCGAATCAACGCTGAACCCGCGGAAGGCATTAAGTCATTCCGGATCATGAAAAGCCATTTTAACATCGTCGTCCTGGCGTTTATGATTGTTGTTGTCGCGATGCTTGGTGGCTGCAAGAAAAGCACATCTGAGCAACAGGGCGGAACGGTTAAAACGGATGAAACACTTCGTTTCGTCTTCCTGGCCGACAGCCGCGGTGACTCGCTTGCCCATCCGGTGAACGACACGGTGCTGACGGCCATCATCAACCAGATCGCCGCATTGTCACCCAGGCCTTCCTTTGTGATCTTCGGCGGCGACATGTCCTACAGGGGATGGATCCATGGCTCCTTCACGTTCCTGGCATGGAAAAGCCTGTTTGATACCCTGATCCATCAGGGAATAACCTTATACACGGCCATGGGCAATCACGAACTGTATCACGAGCACGCCGATTCCGGTTTCAAACTTGCCAACCAGCAGTATTTCCAGAGTGTGTTTCCGGAAAACCCCTCCAACGGGCCGGCCGGCTACGACCACCTGGCCTATTCCTTTGCCTCTCAGGGAGGCAACTCCTTTTTCGCAGTGCTGGATCCTTACTACCTCACCGGCAATATCATTCCCTCTGACCTGGGGGGCAATATCGATTCAGCACAGATGTCATGGCTGAAAGCTCAGGTAGCCCAGACCGCGGCAACACACAAGTTCCTTTTCATTCATACACCCTATTACTATATCTCCAACGACTCAGCCGAGGCATCTGCTGCAAACGAGTCCTATACAAAGCTCTGGGCTTTCCTTGATTCCACCGGGTTCGATTTTTATGCCTGCGGACATTCGCATCTTTTTTCCCGCAGGACCATTGACAGCACCGTCCTCGCAAATCCACAGACCACGCCGCCGACACCCAAATGGCGGAACAATGTTGTCCAGCTGCTCAATGGCGCCGCCGGCGCCGGCCCTTCCACCGACACCATCGATGCGAATATAAGAGCCTCCTGGAACGTGCACAATGACCCCAAAACCTATTACTTCAGTGTGGTAGACATCTCCGGCGGCACCGTAACGGTAAACAGTTACAGTGGCTACCACGGGGCCTACAGCATCTTCGATACTTTCACCGTTACCAAATAAAATTATAAAGACGCTGAAACTGAGATCCGGATATTGGAGAAAACGTTCCCTGTTGCTTATGGCCTATTTCCTGAAAATATCCTCCTTCTTCACTTCTATCACTTTCCCGTAACCGCCAAGCCAGTCGGTTCCGATCTTCTCCTTGTCACCGATGATCGTGATCACAGATGGCTTTTTATAAAACTGGCCTTTATAAAGACCAACAATGTCGTCAAAGCTCATTCGCTTGTAGGCCTCAACCCATTGCTTTCTGGGATCGGTGGTGTAATGCTGCTTGATTAAATGTTCCGCAAAACTCGAAACAGACCGGAACCCCGGCTTGTCGCTGTTAATGGACTGGATGAGCGATTTTTTTACCATATCGAGACGGTCACTTTTTTCCGGCGGAGTGGTGAGGATATGATACATCACGGCGATGGCTTCTTTTGATTTGTCGGCCTGTGTACCCACAAAGGCTGAAAGGCCCACCCTTTCATCCTCGTAAAACGCACCCCGGGTAAATGCGCCTGTTGAATAGGCCAGCGACCTGAATTCCCTGATCTCCTGGAAAATAATGCTCTGCATGCCCCCGTCCAGGTATTCCATGTATGCAATCAGGTATGGTTTGTCTTCCCCCTTGACGATCTCTCCCGGAAGAAAGAAATAATTCTTGCTCTGGATCGCTTTCTTATCATTCAGGAAATAAACAACGGAGGTATCATAAATCCTGAAGTCTTGCCTGGGAGGGGAATTGCTCTTGATGCGTATGCTGTCGAGCTGAAGCCGGGCCTTCAGGATGCCTTCCAGTTCTGTAAGTCCGAGCGTTCCTGAATAGTGTATGTCAGTTTCGACATGCGTTGCTTTTTTAAGGGAAATATGAAGGGAGTCTGTCTTCAGTTTCTTGATTTCTTTCGTCGTAAGCCGGTTAAGGTAACGCGAATGGTTTCCGTAAACCGCAAACATATACAGTGCCTGCCCGAGGCTCCCGGCCTCTTCGGTTTCAATTTTATCCCGGGCTTCGGCAGTTATTACAAGGTTACTGATCTTTGTTTCATCCGGTTTCGGATGATAGATCAGGCCGGCAACCAGTTCAAGGACTTTGTCAAGGTTTGCATCCAGCCCGCTGAGGTGAACAATGAAATCATCCTGGCTGGAAAAAAACTGATAAGAAGCGCCCAGTTTCTGGAGGGCCCCGGAAATCTTCTTCAGCGGCAAATTTTCCGTTCCGACCAGGTTCATGTACTCACTGGTCTGGGAAAGGATTGGCATTTCATACGCTCCGATACCGAACCGGATGGAGAGGTCAAACAGTTCATTGACTTCATTTTTAACATAGTAAAGATGCGTCATCGGGTTCAGATCGGTAACGGTCACTTCATTGGATTCATTCCCCGGCGGACCATATTCAATGAAATTTAGTGCAGTTTCCGGGACCGGCATGCTTTCGACTTCTTTTGCAAACGCTGATTTCTGGCCGGTATTGACGGAAGGGATCGGTTTGAAAGGTGGTTTCAGGGTTTCCGCCTTTTTCTGGAACCCGGTTTTGGAGTAAAATACAAGGTAATCCGGTCCGTAATATTTTTGAGCTGCACGGACTACATCTTCCCGGGTGATCACTTTTATCTGCTCCGGATAATCCAGGATCTCCTGCCAGGGCCGGTCTCTGACAAACGCCGTGATCATCTTATATCCACGGCTGTATTGGTCCTCGAAATTCCGTTCATAGTTGACGATGATCTGTGTTTTGACCGCTTCCAAAAGTTCATCATCAAACCTGCCCGTCTTCAGCTCTTCCAGTTTCTCCTCCATGAGCTTTTCGGCGCTCTTCAGCGACTGGCCTACAATCTTGGGAACAAAAATGATCACCTCGCTGCCTGTCTGAGTGAACCTCATGCTGCTTGCAGAGAGCATCATAAGTTTATGGTTTACAACAAGGTCATCCATAAGGCCGGTCTGGGATTGATTCGACAGGATCTCGCTGATCACATTAAGGACCGGCTCGTCTTTATTCCCAATTGGCACCGACCGGTAAGAGCGGATACCGATCTTTACCGGGGAGAGCTTCTTCTGTACAACGGTCCTGCCCTTGAAGGGTTCGATCGAATAATTCCCGGGCATTGGAGGGATCTCGCCGCTCCGCCAGCTTCCAAAGTATTTGCTGATCAATGGCTTTACATCCTCCTTGTTGAAGTTTCCGCTAAGGATAAGCCCCATGTTATTCGCCACATAATAGGTCCTGAAGTATTCATCCATTTTTTTTAACGAAGGATTTTTCAGGTCATCCGGGTTGCCAAGGATGGGCACCCCGTAAGGATGGTTAGGATAGTTTGCCAGGGTGAATTCCTCCAGGACGTTCGAGAACCTGTTGTCCTTATACATATTGTACTCCTCGTACACGGTTTCAAGTTCCGACTGAAACAGCCTGTAAACCGGATGAATAAAGCGGTGACTGTATACTTTGAGCCATTTTTCGACCTGGTTTGTGGGAAAAATGTTGTAATACACAATCTCTTCATTGCTGGTGCCGGCATTTATCCTCGTGCTCCCCATTTCTTTCAGGATTTTGTCGAGCTCGTTCGGTATGGCGTATTCAGCCGCCTTTAACGAAATCCGGTTGATCTCCGCCTGGATCTTGTTCCGTGCCTCATCTCCGGTGGCTGCATCAAGCTGGTCATACAACGCGGAGATGCTGTCGAGGTAAACTTTTTCTGCAGTATAATCAAGGGTCCCGATACTGTCGGTTCCCTTGAACATGATGTGTTCAAAATAGTGCGCGATGCCGGTGGCATCGGCCGGATCGCGCGTGCTGCCGCCCTTTACGGCCACTGCACCGAAAATACTGGGCAGCGCGTGATCCTCATTGAGGTAAACCGTAAGTCCGTTGTCGAGTTTGTAGATCTCAATGGCCAGCGGTTTCTTTGTGGGTTGCGCAACGGCGGCCGGTGCCAGCAGAAGGATGACAATGAAAAACAGCAGGGTCCCCCTCTGGGTCCTTAAAATGGAATTAACGTTTGATTTCATGATGGAGCTTTTGTTGAAGCCCGGCAGGTACCGGGGCAAGATGAACAATGGAAAAGATTATAAATTTAAGGTAAAAATGCGCGACTTGTTAAAAAGAAAATAATCTTCTGTAATTTGGTTCAATCAAAATCTTTATATTTATTACGTCAATTATATTTGTTTAATTCGTGAACCTTCCGTCTTAAAAACGCAAAAGTATGAAAACACGGTTACTTCAATGCAGTATGCTTGCAGCCATCGTAGCGATTGCAGCCGTTTGCCTCTTCTTTCAGAACTCCTCTTCTCCTGTTCAGACAAAAAAAGTAAAAGGAATTACCCGCGAACGGGAACGGATTCCTGAAAGCAGGCTCCTGGCCATGCAGGCCGGCTACCAGTTCATGAAGCTGAAGGATCCGAAGACCGGGCAGATCCCGCCGGGGATGCGGGCCCGGGAACTGGCCTTTGCCGCAGGGCTGCCATGCTATCCTGAAGGAGGAAGCCAGTCGTGGACCTGGAGGGGACCGACCAACATCGGCGGTCGCATGCTCTGCATTGCTGTGGATGCTGACAATGAGGATCATCTTCTCGCCGGCAGCGCATCGGGAGGCATGTGGGAATCAAACGACCAGGGACAGAACTGGCGAAAGGCGACCAGTCCGGATGCGGAGCAAAGCGCCACCTGTTTGGTACAGGATAAGAGGTCCGGTAAGCACAACAACTGGTATTACGGCACCGGGGAGCTGCTCAGCACCACCGACCGGAACATCAGCACGAATGCCAGGACCATCGGCATCGGCAACGGGATTTATAAATCCATTGACAACGGGGCAACCTGGCAACCGCTGGCTGCCACGCAGGGAGGAACTTCCGGCAGCCTCAGTGAGGTTTTCCAGGGGGTCTGGAGAATCGTCACCGACCCGGTAAGAACCGACAAGGACATAGTTTATGCGGCCTGTTACGGTGCCATCATGCGTTCGGAGGACGGGGGTTCAACCTGGGAGGTGACGCTGGGCGATCTCGAGAACAAATCCTTTGCAACCGATGTGGCCGTCACCTCGGATGGCGTTGTTTACGCAGCCCTGAGCAGTTTTGGCTTCGGGGTCCAACCCCCGCGGAAAGCCGGCATCTGGAGGTCGGCCGACGGGATCAATTGGACAAAGATCACACCGGCAGGCTTTCCCACGGATAACCGCGTGACCCGCCTGGCCCTTGCGCCCTCGAACGACCATGTCATGTATGTGTTTACGGCATCGCAATCGCCCGACCTCAACCCTTTTAACGGGTACACCAATTCGGTCAACACGTTCTGGAAAATGACCTGGAACCCGGTTGCCGATTCGGCTGTGTGGGAAAACCGCACCCACGGTATTCCGGGCGGAGGTGACGGGAGCATAAACAACTTTCCTCTTTCGTTCGTGATTTACGGGGGATACTGCTTTACAATGGGCGTCAGACCCGATGATGAAAATGCTGTTTTCCTGGGAGGCATGAACCTCTACCGGTCGGGGAACGGTTTTCAGAACCGCCTGGCGACAACTTACATGGGCGGGTATCCGTATGATATGGATTCGTTGCGTGAGCTTCATCCTGACCAGCACGGAATAACATTCCTGCCTTCGGATCCGTCGGTGATGTTCATTGCAAACGACGGCGGAATTTACCGCACGGATAACGACATTGCCGACAGCATCTTTGTATCATGGACCCGGCTGAACGGCAAACTTACGACAACACAGTTTTACAGCGTTGCCATCGATCATGGTGCTTCCGGCGACGACTGGATCCTCGGCGGATTGCAGGATAACAACTGGTACTATACGATCACTGACGACCCCACGGAATTCTGGTTCAGCATCGATATCTGTTACGACGGCTTTGCGGCATGCGTCGCGCGCAACTGGGAATACTGCGCCATCTCAGCCTACAGCGGAAATATCTGGACATCCCGGTTCGACGCGGGAATGCATACAACAGACATCTTCCCCCAGCTTCCTGACACCCTGCTCAAATATTATGACCCTACCATGGGAAGCAACTCCCTGTTCCCGTTTTACCAGAATTTCGCACTTGAGCCAAACACCTACGAAACCTTCTACCTGCCCACCATCACAAGCATCTGGCGCAAGGATAACCTGAAGGCGGCCGCCTACGATACAAGCCTGCGTAACACCGGATGGAGCCACCTGAGCAATGTGGATGTGGGAACTGCTTCCGAGATCAGCTGCATTGCTGTTTCAAAGATCCCGGCCAACCGGCTTTATTACGGAACAAGCCTTGGCAAGGTTTACCGGCTGGATAATGCCAACACCGGGAACCCGGTACCTGTTGAGATCACCGGGACTGATTTTCCTCACAATGCTTTTGTCGGATACGTCGATATTGATCCTGATAATGCAGATCACCTGATGGTGACCTTTTCGAATTACGGTGTGCAGAGCCTTTTCCATACAATGGATGGCGGCTCGACGTGGACGGCAGTCGGGGGAAATCTTGAGGAGTTCCCCGACGGTTCGGGAAACGGTCCTTCCATCCGCTGCACGAAAAAGTTGTTCTACCAGGGGAAGAAGATCATTTTCGCAGGAACCTCCTGCGGCCTCTATTCCACACCCGAGCTGAACGGAGACTCGACCGTCTGGACAAAGGAGGGCGCCACCAGCATCGGCAACGTCATCATCGACATGATCGATGCGCGGCAGACCGACGGTTTTATTGCGATCGGCACCCATGGTAATGGGGTTTACAGCGCTTACTTCAATCCCTCCGCCGGCATCGGGGAATCAAAAGACGATCCATCCCTCAGCGTGGGAAATGTCTTTCCCAACCCGGTCACAGATGCGGCAAAAGTGGAAATTGTTACGGATAAGCCTGCCCTTCTCAGAACAAATGTTTATTCTGCTTCCGGGAAGCTGGTGAAAACATTCGGCGACAGATCCGTCCATGCCGGGAAACAGGTCATTTCCTTTAATTTTGATGAGCTCCCCGCCGGGGTTTATTTCCTGGCCTTTGAAGCCGGAAAAAAGGCGGTCGTGAGAAAGATTATAAAAGTCTGATGCCAGCCCTTTCATTTTCCATCTCAAATTTAATCAGCCTCATCCCCTGCACCCCTTCTCCTTCAGGAGAAGGGGACGGGGGTTGAGGTGCTTGGGTTAATGCCCCGCTGCTTGCAGCGAATAATAATTTTGTTCCACTGATACCTCGCTGCTCTGCGGCGAGGAAGTTCATTTAACAAAATCGTTTTCCCTGCATATGGAGGAATTAAAAAAAATCCGTAATCCTCCACTTTTCGTGCAGATAAAAAATATTAAGCCCTCTTTTTGAGGTTTATACATGTCTTTTCGTACATTTGTATCCTGAAATATCCTGATCATCAGCAATGCTTCAACCTGCGGATGCTGATCCTGCGCAGCAGGTGGATATTACAAACGAACACTGTTAAAAACCGATCCCTTTCTGAAACAACATTCCATTCAAAAAAAACCAATATGAAGAACCGTCACACCTTTTACCGGCTTTCCCTTTCCTGTTTTTTGGGGATGCTTTCCTTCTTCTTTTCGTTACCCTCATTTGCCCAGTTCGTGGACAATCCCTACCTGGACCAGGTGCCTATCTATCTGCGGAACGCACAAACGCCGGATAACGGCGAACAGGTGCTCTCAACCGTGATCACCGTGAACAACTGGGACAACTTCAACCTCGCGGTAGACTTTGGTGAAAGCAACATGGCTGAGAATCCTTTAGCCCCTCCATCTATTTTCACTGCATACAACACGAATGCAGCCCATCACACGGAGGACGGAACCAACTGGACAAATACCTCTCCCAGCTTCGGCCAGACAATGCAGGGCGATCCTGTCGTTTGTTATGACAGTCTTGGAAACCTTTTTTATCAGAACATGTACGGCTCCAGCATCCTGGGTGCCATGGTGATCAAATCATCCAATAACGGGGCAACCTGGAGTCCTGCGGTGATCGCCATTGCAGGGAATGACAAGAACTGGCTCGCCTGCGACCAGACCTCGGGCCCTTATGCCAATTACGTTTACTGCACCATGACCAACGGGGGTGCGGGTAATTTCTCCAGGAGCACCGATCACGGGGTGACTTTCACCAGCACATTCGCCCCGACCACCCAAAGCCTTCCGGGAATGATGGTTTGCGTTGGGCCCAACGGCAGCATCCAGGGGGGAAATGTTTATGTTGTCACGAACTCCGGAAGCGCCTTCGCTTCAACCTATACGTTTTACCGTTCCACCGACGGGGGCGCCACTTTTACACAAATGTCACAGCAGAGTTTTTCCGGTTACGTCGGGACTAATGTGAACGGCAGGAATTCCGTCCAGGGCATGCGGACGCGTCCTTATCCCATGATCGCTGCGGACAATAGTTACGGGAGCTACCGCGGACGCCTGTACAACGTCTATGCATCCAATAACCCGCCGGGCGACGCGAACAAACCGGACATCTGGTGCAGGTACTCCGACAATAACGGAACCACCTGGTCTTCGGCCGTCCAGGTGAATGATGATGTGAACCCGACCAGCCATCACCAGTGGCATCCGGCCATCTGGTGCGACAAGCAAACCGGTCGCCTCTATGCCATGTGGATGGACACGCGTGACTGTCCGACCAACGACAGCGCACTGATTTATGCCACCTATTCCGACAACGGCGGCGTGTCCTGGTCCGCCAACCAGGCCGTATCCAACCAGAAAATGAAGATCGACTGCCCCTCTTGCGGCGGTGGCGGGACACCCCGGTACCAGGGCGACTACAACGGGATCATTTCA
Source organism: Bacteroidota bacterium (assembly GCA_026391805.1). GTDB lineage: Bacteria > Bacteroidota > Bacteroidia > Bacteroidales > FEN-979 > FEN-979. The sequence continues at coordinate 169,972 of JAPLDJ010000016.1, forward strand.
AACAAGAAAGGTTCGATGGCCGGCTGGACGGATTTCCGCCAGGGATCCTTCATGAGCGTGACCGCCTATTACCCGGATTTTGCCATGTCCATCAATCATACGGCTGATACCCTCTATGTCACCAGCGACAGCACCGATTTCCTTGTGAACATTCCTGCTGTGAAAGGATATTCGGATACGGTGGTCCTCTCCGGCCAGATCTCGCCTTCCCCTTCACCGGGCACCATTACTTTTGTTTACCCGCAGGGGAACCTGATCACATCTTTTCCGGGCTCCAAAACTGTACGCGTAAAGCTTACAGGGAACGTACCGCTGAACCTTTACACGGCTACGTTTTTTGCCAAGGGTCCGAACGGCACGCCCGTTCACCAGCGGACCGCAACGATCCGTGTCCTGGCTTCACAGGGGCTTGGCGTTACCGTTTCAGCCAACCCGACGACGGTCTGCCCCGGCGGTTCAACGCAGCTCCAGGCAACGCCCACAGGAGGAACCTTACCGTACACTTATGCATGGACATCCAATCCCGCGGGATTTACCTCCACGCTACCAAATCCCGTCGCAACACCCACCGTCACCACCTGGTATAAATGCACGGTGCATGATAACATCAACACAACCGTCAAAGACAGTGTCCATGTCACAGTGACCGCTGTTCCCGCAGCGCCAGGCACCATCTCGGGGAACGCGACGCCCTGTGTCAACAGTACGGAATCATACAGCATTACGGCGGTTCCGAATGCCACGACCTATAACTGGACCGTTCCTTCGGGAGCAACCGTTCAGTCGGGACAGGGCACCGCTGCCGTTACCGTTCTGTGGGGCACAACATCCGGGAACGTGGCGGTGACTGCAGGAAACTCATGTGGTACGAGCGCCGCCAGCACACTGGCCGTGACACTTTCACCCCTTCCTCCTGCTCCGGGGTCCATCACCGGGCCAACCGGCGTCTGCGAAAACGAAACGGCTACCTACAGTGTTTCGCCTGTGAGCGGTGTTACCAACAATTGGACTGTTCCGGCGGGTGCAACGATCGTCAGCGGACAGGGAACACCCTCCATTTTGGTTCTCTGGGGCAGCATTTCAGGCGATGTCAGCGTGACCGCGCAAAACACCTGCGGCAACAGTGTGCCGAGCCAGCTCTCTGTGTTGGTGACGACCATCCCGGGCGCAGCCCAGGCAATCGCCGGACCCGATTCCGTTTGCCAGGGACAGGGCGGCTATCCGTTCAGCGTTCCTGCCATTGCAAGTGCCACAAGCTATGTATGGACACTCCCCCAGGGCGCCGCTGTTTCACAGGGACAGGGAACGAATTCCATCGTAGTTGATTTCAACGCCACGGCCCTTTCAGGAAATGTTTCGGTATCGGGCAACAACCAGTGCGGCACCGGGACAGCCAGTTCAAAGTATGTGAAAGTCCTGACCTGCAGCGGCATCTATTCGAATAACCTTCAGTCGAGGATCGTAATTTTTCCCAACCCGGCCCACGGCCTGATCACGCTTTCCGTCAGCGGAGCTGAGAAGAACCTGCGGGTGAGGATCACCGACCTGAGCGGACGGCTTCTGTATGACGAATCAATGGACAACCTGCCTGCCGAATTCACCAAACAGATCGACATCAGCGGTTTTGCAAAAGGCGTTTACATGATCAGCGTGACAAACGATTCCAGGAGCTTTACCGGGAAGATTACAGTGAACTAACTTCCCCAAATTGGATAATGCAGTAGGGGCGAATCATGATTCGCCCTTACTTTTTCCGTTAAGACTAACAGTTTCAAACCGCCGGGACCGGAAAAAATTACTATGTTTGCCGGATGCATAAAGGTATTCTACTGGTAGCAGTCCACTTTATTACGCTGGCCTGTGTTCTTTATACGATCGGCGTCTGGGCCGAAAGGATCCGGCGGAAGCTCAAATGGTGGCACACCATTTTTTTCTGGGCAGGGTTCATATCCGATACAACAGGTACCACCGCCATGGGCATCATGGCCGGCTCTTTTTTCAGGTCAACCTTTCATGGCATCACAGGCCTTTCCGCAATCCTGCTGATGCTGTTCCACGCCATCTGGGCAACGATTGTCCTGGTGAGAAAAGATGAAAAAATGATCCTGAATTTCCACCGTTTCAGCATCATCGTCTGGATCATCTGGCTCATCCCCATGGTAAGCGGGATCATTCTCGGGGCGAAATTTTAGTTTCAAACCTTGGATTTCGCCTTTCGCCTTTCGCCTTTCGCCTTTCGCCAATTGTTCTTCACCACAGATTTACACGGATTACCACAGATTTGTCACAGACTTTTTCGTGGATTTTCGTGTAACAATTCTTTAACGACAAAGGTCTTCACAAAGGCAAATAAGGATTTATTTGTCAACCTCAGGGGGCGGGACTTATAGCATTTCTCACGAAAAAATTGTACCTTTACTAGTGTAAATCAAGCCGACGATTCAGCCCCCATTAAACTTAAAATCATAACACGAGAAAAATATGGAAAAGCAAACTGGTATTTGTGAAAAATGCAAGCATTATTTTTTTACAGATGAGGAACATGTCACACATGGATTTGTACGGCTTGAAACCTGTAAAAAGGAGCATTTCAATAAACTGATCAAGAAGTTCCGCACGGAAGAAGTTTTAACCTGTAAAGACTTCGAGAAGATTGACGAAATACAATAGAAACTCCCCCCCCAATGGCCATATTCTGCGAATTCATCGACCTGATCATCCCCATTTCAAACATCGACAAGGTGTATGAAGGTGGGTTTGAGAAATACAAGTCCGATTTTATCCGTTTTTTCGGCAAAACTGAATGGCACGATGAATTCCTCTTAAGGACCGGCGCCATGAGCCCTGCTGATATCCAATACCTGGTTGAATCGTGGGAAGCGCGCGGATTAACAGGTGTTACTTCAGCTGACGGGCAAAAGAAATGGAAGGACTTCTGCGTGGTTGAAAGCATGTTCGGCGGGCCGACCCTGCCCTGCGACTGGATCGAATTCGATCGTGAAACCAGGTCGGTTCATTATAAGGGGCATCCCGAAGGGGAAATTGCAGGGCCGGGAGACAGGGAATAATTTCAATACGGGCGGATCCGGGGTTCCGGACGGCTGCGAAGCTTCCGGGCCGTTCAGCTGGGTGATCGAAGGATTTATCGGAGCCAACGATCAATTGCTATCTGTTGATGATGATCATTTTTTCTGTATAAACCAGCGCCCCGTCCTCGGTGAGATAGAGCATGTACAATCCTTCCTTTAGACTGCTGTCGAAGGTGATGGTTTCCCCGGGCTTCAGATCACTGCTGACAAGAATTTGTCCTGTAAGTGCCGCAAGGGTGAACCGGTATTGTTTCCCCGCTTTCAGAAACGGACAAGCAACCGATGTTCCTGCTGAAGTTGGATTTACTGTTATGCATGGTTTTGATTCCTCTGATTTTTCAGCAATGTTGTTGAAATCAGAATAATAATAAACGTCATTAAACCGGTTATACCATTCGTTCAGAGTTTGATCCCAGTCTTCCTCTAACCTGCCCGTGATCAGGTTGTGCTGATCGAACGTGGAAGTGGTCCTGTACAATCCAACCCAATCGTCATAGGTCGTACTCCATGTTTGTGAGAGATAGCTTGTATTGTTGTTATTGACGTCAAAAGTATTGAGCTCCCGGTATCCTCCTGTAAACGCATATGTGGAGTTGTCATAATCTTTCCAATAATCCTCATAATATATCCCTGTGGAATCATCCCTGTAATACGTATAGTAACATGTATTCCAAAGGCTGTTCAACGGATTCCAGAACTGAGTAGTTATCTCTTTTTGGTTCCCGGAAGAATAATAGGTATAATACCAGCAATAGGCATTTTGCCAGAGATTTGTCCCTATTTGCAGGTCCTTTCTGAGTGAGTAGGTCACTTTCCCTCCGGAAAGGGTATTATAAGTCTGTGAGATGCTGTCACACGCGTTCAGGTCGAAATTCCAATATTCATAAAGGGAGTAATCCGGTGTTGGCGAGGTTGATCTGTAACCTGCAGTCCGGTCCCACGAGGAAGTCGATGGGTTCCATGAATAGGAATCGTTTTCCCAGATCTTATTTAGAGTCTGATGCCATGCCTGATCGTACCACATTGTGTCTCGGTAGCCGAATGTGTATACCTGGTGCGTAACATCCCAAAATTTATAATAATCTTCGTCTTGAATGTCTTCTTTCAGATAATGCGTAAAGCCAACGTCTACCCACCGGTAATAATCGTTATCCCAGCTTTGGTACATGGCACTTGTGTAATAGGAGTTTGTCCCGGTGTATGAATACAGAGTCCTGAAATCCTTTATCAACGACCCATACCAGGCTTGATAATAGGTGTCGGATACAACATTCCCGGAGGGGTTATAGGTACAGTACCTTATCGAATTCATTTGCCAGGCCAGCGTCGACCTGTTCCAGTAGTATCCATAAACGGAATCAAGTACCCGTTTTGAACCGGGATTGTTTGCGACCTGAATTTTTTGATGCACAGGTTGTTTTGCATGTTTTAATTCCGGAGCCGGAGGGATGTGATGATTAAAAATGGCCGGATGAGTTTGTTCTTTCTGCCGCTGAGCCGGTGCATTTTCAATTATTACCAGGCTTAATGCCAACATGGTGAAAAACTGTAAAATCTGTTTCATAATCCTTAAGATTTAAAATGACATGAACTTACACTTATTTTCTTTCGGCCCTCAGCCGATTCATGACCGGCCCTGATATCTTCCTGCTCCGGATTCTTCCGGATGCAATCCCTGATCCGTTCAATTGTTTGCCATTTAAACACACATATTCCTTCGGATCACAGGATGGGGATCATACCCTTCTATAACAAAATCATCAACGGTTAACTGGGCAAAAGGTTTTTTTGCAATATGTAATTTAGGCAAAGGTTTTGGCTCTCTCGACATCTGCTCAAGAATTGCAGTTACATGATCATATTTTTCTTCGTTTCCGTCACCGGGAGCATTTTTATTGATCCAGTCAATAACTTCCGGATATCCTTCCCGTTTGGAAACATTTCTTATCCTGTTTTGCAATTCCTTAAAATTTGCTCCGTACCATTGAGTTCTCTTTCCGATGCTGGAATAAAAATGCGAATCCCCGAAGGTGTGGATAAACGTTTTTGGGATCATCCCTGCTTCCTGGGCAATGATCTGGGTCAGGGCGGCGTAACTGGCGATATTAAAAGGAACACCCAAAAACTGGTCACAGCTCCGCTGGTAGAGTTGTAATTCCATTTCGCCCTCTTCATTGGCCGTTACCTGGTAAAGAACATGACACGGAGGCAACGACATTTTTGGCGTATCTCCCGGGTTCCATGAATCAACAATGTGTTTTTTACCGGTTGGTTTTTTCCGCAGGCCATCGATCAGTTCTCCCAGCTGATCTATTTCGACAAACTTCCCTTTGTCATGATCAAAATATTCCCATTTTCTCCATTGCTTGCCATAAATTGGTCCTGCATCTCCCCATCTTTTTGCAAATTCAGGATCTTCCTTTATCCGCTGGCCATATTCTTCCATTGCCTTGTCCCAGTCGGGAGAATATTTTACAATTTTTTCAGGAAAAATTCCCTCTTTCTGCATTCCGGGAAGATTGTCCTGAAAAGCATCCGGCCTCCAGATAGGGCAATTATTGTCTTCCAGATATTTAATGTTCGTATCCCCTCTTAAGAACCACAGGGTTTCAAAAAACATCGATTTTGTAAACATTTTCTTGGTAGTTAATAAAGGGAACCCTTCCCTGAGGTCATATTCGTTTTGATAACCAAATAACGAAATGATCCCGGATCCTTTGCTTCCGCCTTTAAAATTGGATCGTTTGGAAGTTAAAATTGCTCTTGAATGATCTAAGTACTGTTGTGCCATCTTTTAGGTAGTTAAATATTAATACTATTTTGAATTGATAATTACAGACAATTTATCCTCCGCCCCTCCACAATCCTAAGCGCCTCTTCCGTCAAGTCTGCGAAGCACGAGCCGCATGCAGGCAAGCCGCTGTTATGCGTTCGTGCTACTGTTGATTTGAATTCCGTTCGTTTCAAATTTATTCAAAAGTAAAGAAGAAACGATAATATATTCCCGCCCCGAAACTTATCAATCTTTCAAGTTGAACGCTTTTTTAACTTCTTCGTAGTTCTTCCAATTAATATTCGGGTTTGCTGTTTTTGCGGAGCCAGCAATGGTAACAACTTTAAATGTCAATACTCCTGGAACAATAGGTTGAAGTCCATCGTTTCGCCAAACAAAAATATCGAATTCATTCAGGTAGAAGGATCCTTGATATGTTTGAGGAGATGGCGCCCAAAAATTGGTAAAGGGCAAAGGCCGCCAAGAGTCCCCATAATTCACAAACATTTCTACACTTCCGTTATCAATAATATCTTGTGTGATAGCCGAGTCTGTCAGAAAACGTGTTAAGTTGGTGCTATTAACATTCCAATCGGAAGGGTTTACAACAAACGTTTTTGAATGAACATTTGTATTCCCATTAGTACCAGCAGGACCTGTTGCGCCGTCTTTAGAACATGAATTGAATAATAAAATCATTGCTGCAAATGCGAGCCAGGTAAAGATTGCTTTTTTCATTTGTTTTATTTTAAATTTTGCTTACTCTATTCAGTTTTCAGCGTCCCCGTTTTATATTTATTTTTTGTCAAACTTAATTTCTTGCAGTCACTTTCAAGTTGGTACGTCACCCAAGCATGACGCATAAGGCTCATGTAAACCCTTCCCCATTTGCTTTTTCCCGCCTTGTGTTTACAGCAGAATTACAAATTCTGCCAGGTTCCGGGCGGTCCCGGAAATTCGGGGCCGCTCAGCGGGGCTCAGCGGCACGTTAGCCACTGTGGCAATTGTTCTATTTTTTAAATAATGGCGAATTCTTAAATAATCTGGAAGAATGATGAACTGTCAAAATATCAATTCTATCTTTATCGACAATTCTATAGACAATACGATAGCTGCCCCGAATTAACTCACGCAATTTTTCTTCATTAAATTCGGGAACTATTCGTCCTGCTTTTGGGTGAGACTTGAGGATGGAAGGGGCTTCAAATAAATACTTGACCGTCATTTGGGCATAACGGACAGAATCCTTTGAAATAAACTCGGCAATTTCATTCAGATCCTGTAAAGCAAAGTTGGTCCACTTTATTTTAACCATTTGGCAAGTTTCTTCTTTGCCTGAGTTTCAGAGACAACTTGATTTTGTAATGATTGATCTAAACCTTTCTCGACTTTATCTATAAATATAAGTTTATCAATCAACTCGTCAAGATTAAAGTTGTCAGGAAGCTCCTTAATTGTCTTTAGGACACTACTTTTAGTCAGCATATAATCTTAATATTTATAAGCAAAGATACGAAAATAAAAAATTAACCCCCCCCGCTGAGCGGCATTTGTAATGCCGCTCAGTGGGGATTTACTTCGCCAGGATGTACATGGTAATACTTGCAGTGAAAGTAGAGCCACCTGCAAGTTGGAAAGGCTGAAGCGAGATGGTGCCAATACTGCCGGTTCCGTTCCATCCGACAAAGTCTCCACTTGACCAGGATGCTGAATTGTCAATATCTTTCCAGATGTCAAGATAATAGGTGCCGGCTAGTACATTCGTTATTGAGAAAGTGACAGAACTGCCCGATCCTGTAACGGCAGCGAATCTCACCGGAATGTTGTTCGCCCACTCAGTAATGCTTGTATAAAGGCTTACTTTTGCATTGGATAGATCACCGGATACACCGGTCAGGAAACTTGCTGTTCCATTAACGGTGCCATGTGAAAGTCCAGAATAAAATGAACTGTCAGCGCCATATGAAGTGCCCGCACCATTGGTGGCATAGGCCCTGACGAAATAAAGTGTTTCGGGGTTCAGTCCTGTCAGATGGCTCGTAAAACTCCCCGTTCCGCTGCCATCTGTCGTATGTGTGCCGGAAATCACCGGGTTCATCGATGTCCCGAAACAAACACCGCGTAAAGTCACTTCGGAACTACCGGCAGAAATTACGGTACCCCCTGCAGTTGCACTATATGCCGCAATTCCAGTAACGGATGCAGTTTTAACAGTGGGTAAGGATGCTAAAGGATACCCTGTGCTGTCATTTTTCTTTGAACAATTCGTCTGTACCAGAAGAATTGTAATAAGAATGATAAACGACGCAATGCTGAAAATTCTTTCTTTTTTTCTCATATAATTGGACTTTCAGGTAAACAATTAATGGAGAACAAATTGATGGTTGAATAAATACATTACGGGAATTACTTCCCCTTCTCAAATATATGAAAGATTACCTTTTTATCCAAATGGTATTATTGCAGGAGATAAAAACCTGTTGCAACAGGCCTCCGCTAATCCCTTCCTGAAAAAACAAGCAATAAACCCCCTGCTGAGCATTTGCAATGCCGCTCAGCGAGGAATAAACTCATTAGGACAATTTATTTTATACCTTTAGTAAGGGAAGCAAATTACAGACTCGTTATACATAAAAAATGACCCTGCTTCGTAGTAATTGCCATTAATGGTCGCTCCTTGTGCTAAAACCCCCCTGTTCACGCGTCCATTGTCCCGTCCATTGTACATTAAGTCTTCACCAATAAAACAAATAACCGTACCTCCCTTAAAGACGACGAAGGTATTTGGCCCCGGTCCTGCCGGTATAAATGTCTGATCATACGCTAAAGTACCATTACATCCATATTCACCACAAAAAACAACAGTACCTGCTTTATAGGTTACCTGTCCGGCAACTCCTTTGCCAATACAGCACCTGGTTTCATTTACAAGAGTGCCATAAATTGTACTATTACCACAAGGCGTTTGTGAGCCATCACAATAACATTCGACTGTTGTTAAGCAATGCTTTAATGTGCAAATGCAGGTTGAGCGGGAACTGGTTGAAGACGAAGGCATGTTTGACGTTGAACTGTTTTCCTCCGGTGTAAGTGCAGATAAAGCTTGTAGGGCAATGGTTAATATAAGATCAAGTGTTGATTTCGATTCTGCGGAACTGTTTTTTTCTGTTACTGATGTTGAGCTGGGAGGTTTATTTTTATTGTTATTATCTGAGAGTTCCTCATTGGTTCTGTTTATTGTCAGATTTTTGTTTTCATTTTGAGAATTATCTTCTATTTTGACTGCGTTAAATATTACAGTTACAAAGATTGAATTACTTTCACCCACATTGGTTCCATTTGTAATCGAATTATTAATTACCTTTCCCGAAAGTACGTTATGAATTTGTAGCTCTTGATTTCTCATCTCGCTTTCAAGTGTAAGTAACTGATCCTCGAATTTCCATGTTCTAATTAAAACAGAGAACTTTTGTTTTAATTTTTCTTCATAAACAGGTGTGCATTCCCAGGTGTGATCATCTTTTAGAATGATCGTAAATATATTTTTCCATTCGTGTGGCTTTGTCTCAAACTGAGTAATTTCCCATTTTCCGACGACATTTTTTTGCCCAAAACCAGAAAAACCAACAAAGAATAGCATAAAAAGTAATGAGGAGAATTTAATAGATATAAAATCCCATAATGATTTTTCTGAATTTCTAGTTGTATTATTCATTGTAGCTGTTACCTTCCTCGCCATGTCACTTATGAATTAGAACCATTAGTTTTGTTTTTATAGCTTCAATTTTAAAGTTAAAAAATCAACTAAATGCAAGTATTAATTTGGTAATTATTCATCTCTCATTTCCCGGCATTAAATAATTTACATGCATTCTACTCCCCCCTCCACAACTCTGATCTCCTCCTCCGTCAACCCTCATAATTTATTTGCCATTCAAAGCAGAATTTGAAATTCTGCGATGTTCCGAGCGGCATTGCAATTCGCTCAGCAGGGAAATTGTCGTTGATAAATTCATTATTATATTAACATATCACCTGTATCATTTGATCTTTTGTACCAATAAACCATAAATGGAGGAAAATAATAAGTAAGAAAAAGTAAAACAGGAATTAAAATATTCATTATATACGTGATATTAACATAAATAAAAAAATCTAATACTTTCAAGGGGATAAAAAGTATTAGAAGTAAAACTGTTGGGAAATTGAAGGAAAACAAGCCAACAGTAAGTATTCCAAAGATAATGTTCATCGGTATTTGAACAAAGCTACCATCATCACTATGTGTAATTTCTTTTATGTATGCTAACACTATTAATGTTATAAACAAACAAAAACTAAATAAATATGGGGCAATGACAATTGAATGAAAAGAATCCTTTATTTCCGATAGTGCATTAAAAGGGATATAATTTACTTTAATATTATTATACAATTCTAAAGAAAAAGGATTTAAATAAAATTGATTTGAAAAAGATGGGAAATTTCTTTGGATAATGAAAAAAATAATAAAATGGCTTAATACAAAGCAGATAAAAACTTTTACCAGATCTATATTGATAGGAAAGAATTTATAATTTGCTTTCGATTCCTTTGAAGTCTTATATTCTGAACTTGTTGCTTTTTTGTTTTCTTTTATACTATTTATGTTTTTATCATCTTTCCTTTTTCTTCTTCCGGTAATTAGAGAAAGCAATCCATTTCTTGGGTCAAATATTGTCCATAAACCAGCAATAATGCCAATCCATATTCCTAATGTGGTTACAATTCCAGTCATTAATGGGTTAATTTTGCAATTAATTTAAAATTATTTATTCATTTTTATAATATTCTCTAATTTGCTGTGTCGCGACCACCCTGACATCCTCCTGCGGGGAATTACAAATTCTGCCATGTCCCGGGCGGTTTCGAATCTTCGGGGCCGCTCAGCCGGCATTGCTGCTCGTTATTGTTCATTGGTAATGGTATTCTTAACACAACGTACAGAGAGCCCGTTATCTTTATAGTTATCCCAGACAAGGTAAACATTATTATCCCTGCTGCTCATACTGAAGCACCAGGATAAACCATGACTATCATTTTTACTGAAATCTGTTGCACTCCACCAATAACCAAATGAAAACATCGCAATATATCCTTCCATATAAAACCCTCCCTCTTTACCTTTCATACCACCCGGCAGAGCCGTAAACCCGGATGAATTATCCACACCATCATTGGGAGCTTCCCAATGTGTTGTTCCGCTTTCTTTTAGTTTACGGCCGGCAACTGCTATTTTACCTGTTTTGCCCTCTTCAAGATGGTTTCCCCCGATATATTCAAATAATTGCTTCCATTCTTCATTCCCTGGCAAATGCCACCCTTTCGGGCATATTTTATTTGCTGTTTCATAATCGTACAGATAACCGTAAGTTTTTACGTTACTTTGATTGTCATCATATGCCCAACAAGCGCCAGTTGACTTAAAAGCAAGGTTTTCTGCCATCCATGTTTGGTCACCGATTTTCACAGTTTTATAGACTTTACCATCTCTGGAATCTTTAAAAATTCCGGTCTCTTGAGAAAATGAACCAAGTGCAATAATCCAAATTGCAATGGTTATAATGAATGATTTATTATTCATATTTAAAATTTTTAGGGTCAATAATAATCATTTTATTGTCTTTATTCCTAATGAACACCCTCGCTGAGCGGCATTTGTAATGCCGCTCGGATCTTTGGATAATTTTCAATTATCCAAAAGGTCATTTCACCGTTCTCCATGTTGATCCGACTTTGATAATTTCCAATATTCCTTTTGGGTCAGCATATGCTTTTTATATATCAGACTCAATATAGTTTATTTTAACAATTACTCCACCCCCTCAACTATCCTTATCTCCTCCTCCGTCAAATACGGGCGGGTCCGGGACTGCTCGGCGAGGGTTTTTCCGGATGTAATCCCTGATCCGTTCAATTTCATTTCCCGGGCGGATGATGTGTTCATAATAATTGCGCTGCCATACCGGTTTCCCCGGCGATCCCCGCAATTCATTGATCCGCCGGGCAGAAAATGTTTTGAATTGACGGACGATTTCCGGCAATCCGTGGATTCGTTTTGTAGGGGCGGGTCCCGGACCCGCCCCTACAACAATCGTTGCATTTTCGTCCATCATCGCGGGTTCCACACGGTTGATCATGATGATCCCGTGAAAATGATCCGGCATGATCATATATACATCCAATGAAATACGGGGATTGTGACGGGCCAGATCCATCCAGGTATATTCAACGATCTTACCAAAATCATTCAGGTAGGGGCGGGTCCGGGACCCGCCCCTACAGTTATCCGTGGTTCCGAAAAAATCACCGCGGTCACTGGCACATATTGTGACAAAATATGCTCCCGGCGTGGTATAATCATATCCTTTCAGCCGGATCGACCGACGATGGTGTTTTTCAGGATCGAATTTTCGCAAAACGACCATTACGATTTATGATTTAGAGGAGGTTTTTTTTCCTCCGTGACGTACGGGCGGGTCCGGGACCCGCCCCTCCCATTACTTTTTCCCACTCGTATTTACAGCAGAAATACAAATTCTGCTTTGTTCCGGGCGGCATTGCAAATGCCGCTCAGCTGGGCCGCTCAACGAGGTTTTGCCGGATTATGGCCACTTAGATTTCCTTATTCCAGGAACCCTGCATTAACTCGGTACGATCCATGCACGTGTCGTTTATTACATTGAATGTGATTGTATTACTCTGAATCGCAAATAAGTATTTCCCGGTTATATTGCCACAATTTGAACCTGTCCATGTATCAGTCATGCTGACCTGGTTACCCGAAATTGTATAACTTCCTGCATCCGTTATGAAAATGACTTCAGATCCGACACCGTATTTCCCATCAGACCTGAATACAATCGTCATCTTTGTCCCGTCAAATATTTTAGTCCATTTCCCGACAATGCTGGTCGTGCTGTTATCAGGAGTAGTGTTATCATCTTTTTTCTTACAACCAGTTGTAAGAATGAATAATAATCCCAATGACACCAATGGATAAATACAGATTTTCTTCATCGTAAAGCCATTTTAATTGTTCACTATCAATCTTGTTTTTATTTTTGGGCTGTAACGCCCCGCCCGTACCCGCTGTGCGGGCGATAGCGGGTTCATGTTTGACACAGGTTCTCATGTTTAGTAGATCAATTCCGTTTCCTGACCGACAAAGCCCCGCATTGGTGGGTACGGGCTCGTTAGCGGGTGTTATTCTCTCTTTTCATGCGTTACATACTGAATCCATTGTTTTTCAAGGGTGGATTCTGTCAAACCGTATATGATTTCAATATTTTCAGGATTTTTAATCAGTAAAACCAATCTATCCATACCATATGTGCTGATCAGGAAATCAACAATCATAACAGAAAGTCCATAGCCATTCATTTTGCCGAATTCCATAGCCGATGCTGAATCAAGCTGAGTCCATGTTGGCGGTGTTTTGTCTGTCAAACTTGTTTTCACAATTTTTCGAATATTTTCATTTATCTGGCCTGCCTCATACTGAGCATACCCTTCACTAAGCCATCTTGATAATGGAGTGCTCCCTTTTCCCCCCCGTGCATAATAAACAGCTATATGCACAAATTCATGGACTACAACCTGCACAAGAGATTTGTATGTATGATAACTCCCGGGATTCAAGGGGGTAACCATCAATAATTCATCATCAATACTAGATCCAACGACCCAATCGGGTGCATCAGGATAATGTATTGCGGCATGAAAAGATGCAAGATTTGGAAAGACTCTCACATTGATTTTATTTCCAATTTGTATTCCTAAGCGATTCGTAATTCTTGAGTAATTATTTTCTAAGGTTATTGCAAGTGAATCTAGCACTTCAATGTCACCCCTGGTTGAATAGAAGGCGAAATGCTGACTCTCTTTTGCTAAATTCAGGGAGTCGATATTTTGCCCTACTAATTTTGAAATTGTCAAACACACTAAAAATACTATTGAAAGTGTTTTCAAAACTACAAGTCTTATTTTCATTTTCATGGTTTTATAGCTTTGTTATTTAATTATGATTCTTAAATATTCCTTTGATGGTCAATAGCATTAATACCCGCTAACGTTGCGTTTTTATTTTATCCTTATCATACATGGTTTTATGAATGAAGGATCGCAAACAGGAATATTTTTTAGTTCATTTTGTTTCGACCCTAGAATCACGTCATAAAACAATTTATTCTTATCCTTATATAGCGGAATTGAAATCAGAGAATTTATAGTATCACCTATATTTGACATGAAAATTATTGAATATTCAAGGAAATATTTAGTTGAAAATACGCTCCAAATAGTTTCTTTATTATCAGTAATTTGTAGGTTTGGCACTATACAATGAAATACTTTGTTCGAATCAATTATAATTCGACTAACCAAATATTTTGAAAATAGTTCGAGGTGTTTCAAATATTTCTCTTCTAATACTGGATTATTAGCTTCATCTAGATGGCCTACTTGACATGAAATTGTTTGACCCTTTATAACAAAAGTTACAGGATGTTTTTTAGTCAATAGTAATATTGAGGTTAGGATTATGATTCCTAAGATAATACTGCTGGCTATTAAAACTTTTAATTTCAAAGCGTAAATTTTAAAAATGTCAAGCCATATAATTTATTTTCCATTCAGAGCAGAATTACAAATTCTGCCATGTTCCGAGCGGTCCCGGATTTCCGGGGCCGCTCAGCGGGGCAATTATTGTTTAATTAATTTCACTGTTACAATTTCTTTGTCAGTTTTTGCCTGAATAATATATATTCCAACCGGGAAATTGCTAATGTCTATTGTTGCAGTTTCACCTTTATTAGTGAATTTCCTAAATATTTTCCCATCGATATTTACTATTTCAATTTGTGTTATACATTTAGTTTCAATTTTTAATATATCCGAAGCGGGGTTAGGATAAAAAGTAATCCAATTCGTACCCCCAGAAAACTCAAATATTGAATTATAAGTAGTATCTATTTCAAAAACACCAACTGTCGGTGCAATAGAGTCACGGGCTGTTCCCCAAAAATCGACTTGAACATTTACAACAGGAATTGCTTTGCCAGCACATACTGATTGAGGTTGAAGTTTGAACCCAATGACATCTCCTCCGGTAACAGGATTGACCATAGAAGGATCATCAATGAAGTTTGATGGCGGCAAAGCAAATACCGGTAAAGTATTAACCCAATTGTTATTGGTGACTGTCCATGCTCCTATATTTCTGATAATTGATGCGATTGGAGCAGAGAAAGCTATATTGTTTATAAATCTGCATCCCTGAGGTTGTATACCGGGTAATGGAATGCTGTCAATATTGATCACTTTATCTCTTAAATCCGAGAATACATTGTAGTAGATACCAGCATGGCTGTATGTATTACTGTCAGACGCATTGATGGGGTCGCGCCAAAACCTGATACCTGTCCGGCAACCGGCAATAATGTTGTTAGCAATCATAATACTATCCACATAATAATCGTTGGTGCTAAACCCCAGTTCGTTGGCCATGTAAATGGCATTGGCCCTGTTGTTCCCGTCGGGACGGTTCAATGAATCATTGGTGGTATAGATATAATTATTACGGACAATAATATTTCTTGATTTGCCTATCCCTAAATTTACAGAGAAGTTATCGAATATTTCATTATTCTCTACAATGCAGTCAAGGCAACCGATAACGTAGATCGCCTCACCCCATGTTCTTGAAACCTTATTATTTCTAATTACTAGGTTTCTAGATTGAATTGTACAGGTAGTATCACATCCGCAGGCAATTCCCTCAAACCAGCCACCATTGCAATTGGGGTTACACAAAACGGCAAATTCGTTGTAAAGAACATTATTCCTGAAGATGCAGTTTTCAATCGTGTCATTATTCCCCCAACCTCTCACTATTCCCCCCTTCGAATTATAAACTTCGCAACCGGAAATATTCAGGTTGTTAACTGCAGCATAATAGAACCCATATCCCGGCGAATTGATGATCTTAATTCCTTTGATCGTATAATTATGCTTCCAAACTGAAACCATCGCCTGATACAGGTTAATTCCCGATAATGTGCCATCCAGAATAACAGTTTCATTATTATAGGGCATGACGGTAATCTTTTGATTTGCCGATCCATTGTTTCCATTCACGCTTTGCCGCGTAATGTATGTGCCTCCACGCAGGGAAATGGTATCTCCCGGATTAGCTGCCCACGAAGCCTTTGACAAACTTCGGAAGGGATTTACAATAGTTCCGTTTCCAGTGGTATCATTTCCCGTGACAGATACAAATATTCCGGCAAAAGAAACAGAGGATAATATACAAATCAGTAAAACGGATAATGCCGTTCTATGACTTAATGTTTGATAAATATTTGATGTATCCATCATATATTCGCTGTGAGTTTGCCTTGTGCATAACGCCCCGCCGGCAGCCCCAGGCCGGGTTTAGCAGAATTTAAGTTTGTTTATGTTTGCATGTTTATTAGATCCAATCAACTTTCTTAACCAACTGCCCCGGCTTGTCGGCTGCCGGCTTGTTAGGCACAGATTTTAATCATAAATTTCGTATTTTGGAATATGGATATTCGCTAAATTTAGAAGAAACATGCATGTTTTGTAAAAATTCTCTTCACTTCCAGGAGTATACCTGATTGTTATATGGTATTGATTTTGGGTAACACCTTCAAGTATCCATGATGAAGAATCTTCTAAATCATTTACACCTTTTTGCAAATTCCAAAACTTGCAAGCATTTAAGATTTGGATAAATTTTTCCCAATTTTTCAGCGGAACATGCACCGTGCCTTGATCATATACTCTTACGGGGTTATAGATTCCATTACCACTTGATTTTGACCAGAAAAGATTGATAGAATTCGAATCCTTTTCAATTCTGATAACAATAGATTCATGAATCGACCTTAGCCAAGTGAATCGATAGACATCTTTTTTGAATTTTACATTATAAAGTAAAGGTTCTTTCATTTGAAAGAGAAAATTGGAGAATTGTAATAACTCTGTACTATCTACGCTGTTTGGTATAATAAACGGAATATTTGTTCCAGAGGTGTCTCCTACTAAATGGTGTAACACCACCTTTGGTAACAATGCTGGAGGGCAGTACGGCACGGTCTTTTCAAGGGGTACGTTTTTACCGTCCACTTTTATAGTGGAATCAACGTACAATCTTTGTCCTTGAGCGAACCCAAAGGAGTTTATGAAGATGCTAAAAACTAATTGTAAAAGAATTGTTCTCATTAAAATTTGTGCCTAACGACTTTGTAAACTTATATGTTGAGTTTATTTTAACAATTACTTAACCCCCTCCACAATCCTTATCTCCTCCTCCGTCATGTACGGGCGGGTTCCGGACCCGCCCCTTCCCCATTTGCTTTTTCCCGCCCGGTATTTATAGCAGAATTATAAATTCTGCTATGTTCAGAGCAGTCCCGGATTTCCGGGGCCACTCAGTGGGGTATTTCATGGTTATGAATAATTACTTTTGATAAGCACAAATACTTTTTTTCAGGAAAGCTTTCAATTGAAGATGTATCCTGCTTTGACGAGTTTCCAGGCATAAGATCCTGTCATGTCATGGATAATCACAGAATAACACCCGTCCGGTATATTCGTCATATCAACAATAGTATTCGGGGTGCCTGCCTCTGATTGAAAGACCTCTTGTCCGAGTACATTAATGATTCTGATCCTATAGTTTTTGTTATTTGCCTTCCATGAGCTGGGAACCTCAATTTTAACGAACTCTTTACAAGGATTTGGGTAAATTAAAGCGGTCAATTGACCATAGCTTCCATCAGTGATCCCGGTCATATCCAAATTTTTGTAATAATAAAAGCTCCCGTATAGGGTTCCAGCCATAACATCCAGGTCGCCGTCCTTATCAAGGTCTCCGAATGCAGGCGAAGAGTAACCATCGGTACTCGTTAATCCAAAAGGATTCTGCACAACAGTTGTAAAATTGGGTGAATGTGCTGTGCCGGTATTCTGAAAATAAAACAAACCACCATAGAGGCCCCCGGAAAGCACATCGAGGTCACCATCTTTATCCAGGTCACCAATGGTAGGAGCAGAATAGCCATCAATGCTGGTAAGCCCGAACGCCGGATTGACAGGAAGTTCAAAATAAGGGGAGTGAACAGTTCCAGTATTTTCAAAATAAAGTAATTGCCCATAAAGGTTACCGGAGACCATGTCAAGATCACCGTCTCCATCCAGGTCGCCAAAGGCAGGAGCGGAAAAACCATCGGTTCCTAAAAGACCGAATGGTGAACTAATAGGAAGTTCAAAATTTGGTGCGGTCGGCGTCCCGGTATTTTTATAGTATTCAAAACCTCCATACATTTTACCGACCATCAGGTCCAGGTCACCGTCTCCATCCAGATCGACAAATACAGGGGAAGAATACCCCTCAGTGCCGATCAATCCAAAAGGATTCTGAAGGCTTCCCGCAAAGGCCGGAGAATTTGCCGTTCCTGTGTTCTGATAGTAATACAGGCTCCCGTACAGGGTTCCTGCCATCATGTCAAGGTCGCCATCTCCATCAAGGTCGCCAAATGCAGGGGCAGAATAACCTTCAGTACTTTCGATCCCGAAGGGATTCTGCACGTAAGGTTGAAAATTCTGCGCATTGATATATTGCCGGGTAAATGCTGTCAGGACGAAGATCATTGCTATAATTATCTTCATTTTATTGTTTAGGTTTTTCATTTTGTTGCTATTGGTTAACGATTGCGTTAGCTCAATGAGGTTATATACTGATTTATTGTTTCTGTTTTCTACGCCCCCTCCACAATCCTTATCTCCTCCTTCGTCCTCTCAAATCGCAAAATTGCAAGATGGCAATATTTTTTACAATTTTGCGATCTTACCATTTTGCCATTTATCCTCCCCCCTCAACTATCCTGATCTCCACCTCTGTCAAACCATATAACTCATAAACTAACTTATCAATCTCCTTCTCCAATGCACTTGTGTCAGCAATGGGGGAGATTTTTTTTGCAAATAGAATTTGGTTCACTTTTTCTGTCAACGTTTGTTTGGCTTCGTTTGAAATTTCTGGAATTGGAATCTGTTCAAAATATTGTGGTTTAACTTCAATAAATCCCCCACTTCGTATAACACATATACTTGTAAGAAAATACCAAATTAGCTTTGAATTCAAGATGCCAAGTAGAGCTTTATCAGTTGTAGGAATGAAAACAGAGGGAGCATTTAAATACGTCCCGGTTTCATCAAATGCAAATTTGTTTGAGTTTTGAAGATTTGGAAAGATTATTTTGGGCTGCTTAAATAAATCATAATAAGCGCAATTCCTGAGTTCCCACCAATATTCACCTTTATCATATCTTTTTTTTGCCAATTCTTCAAAAGGTAAAAGATGGTTGAAAATCTCCTGATAATCCTGTGACATCTTTTCTTTGGCACCTTCTTCAGAAAGATTACCAAATCTCTGCTTTGTAGATTTACTTTCAAAAACGATCATCCATTTGAATGGCAAGGGAGTATTCCATTTTTTAATATCCTTTCCATCATAGACAGGTTTCAATTCTTCATTATTGGATAGTTTTTTACTTAAGATAAATGCTTCATTCAGTGCGGTTTTTACACCATAAAAGCATTTACTATAAACTTCTCTTAAACTCTTATTTTTCTGAAGAATTGCCAATATCTTACTTCCCTTTTCATCCCTGAAATTCCAAACATCAATTCTCATTGAATTTTGGCTTACCTGGCTAAAATTTGATTTTAAGAACAATTTATCTTTATCACGGTATTGTATTTCATCGACTTTAAAAAAGTTGAAAAAATTATTTGGCTTTAACCCTTTTGCAGCCAATATAATAATCGGATAAGTAGTTGCTTCCTCAAAAACAATTACCGATGTAAAATCAATGTATTGTTCAATCTGGAAACTACCCATAACAAATTCACGAAGCGCTTGTCCTGCAGCTGTTTTATCATAAGTGTTATTAATGAAACAGAATTTACCATTGTTGGTTAATATCTTATGAGATAATTCATAGAAATATGAAAAAACATCCCCACCAGATGCAAATAATTTATAGCTTTCTTTTAGATATTCTTTAAAATCCCCTAATTCATCTGCTCTGATATATGGTGGATTCCCAATCACAACATCAAACCCTATAAAATCTCCTTCGTCGTTTAAGACTTCGGGAAATTCAAACCTCCACTCAAAAGCATTTTCGAAAATTTTGTTTTCTTTTATTTCCTCGATTTCCTTGTTGAGTTTTGCAATCTGATCTTCGATCTTTTTCTGCTCCTTTTTCCTTTTATTTTCATGTTCTTTGCCTCCATAGCCTTCTTCCGGCTCGAACAAAAAATGACCGGTGAACCTTTGATAGAGATCGCTTAGTAATTTATCGCGTTTTTTAATCCTGGGATCATTCTGGCCAACCTCGGTCTGGAAGTCGCTTTTTATTTTATCGATCAACTGTTCCAACCCGCGTTTCTCTTCCTTGTTGGTTGCATTGCGATACGACATCACCGCCAGCCGGTAACTTCCGATGCTCCATTTACTGTTCTTCAGCGCCTGCCGAATATCCGCATCCAGTGCATAGCGCGAAATCAGCGAATTGCCGCATTTGATGTTGATGTCGATGTTGGGGAGCGTTTGCAGTTCAGCTGGTGAACTGGTGAGTTGGTGAACTGGTGAGTTTTCTGACTCACCAATTCGCAAGTTCACCAGTTCGCCAGTTTTTGCATAGTAACTGTTCTTCAGCAGCTCTATCCACAGCCTCAGCCGGCAGATCTTTACGGAATTGGGATTGATGTCGACGCCGAAGAGACAATTTTCGATGATCGTCTGTTTCTCGCGGAAGAGGGTTTCCTGCACGCGCTGGCTCTCTTCGCTGTTGGGATTGTATTCGAACAGGTCGCCGTCTTCATCGGTTACGATCAGCTCGTCATTCACAACTTCCACATGGTACTCCTTCAGCCGCTTTCCTTCCTTGTCCGCCAATATCCTCAGTTCACTCTTTATGGAAATGATCTCGTTCAGTGCCGAAACCAGGAAATGGCCCGAACCTACCGCCGGATCGCAGATCTTCAAACTGTTGATGATCCGGTTGGCCTCCTCCCGGCTGAAATCCGTACCGATAGCGTTGTAAACGTCCGTCAGATCATTGTACCGCTCCCCTTCTCCTTCATCATTAAACTTCTGCACCACCGCCCGGCGGATCGTTTCGCGGCACATGTACATCGTGATGAACCCCGGCGTAAAGAAGGAGCCGTCCTTGTAGCCGTTGATCTTTTCGAAGATCAGCCCGAGCACCGAGGCATTGATGAGCGTCTTGTTCTCCTCCTGGATCTCCTCCGAACCTTCGCCTGCGAAATCATAGGCATCGAGGAACTTAAAGAGGTAATCGAGCGCCGGCAGCTCGCCGGTGCACTTCTTGCCGTTGTTATCTTTCAGGACCGTTGAAGAGATCACCGGCAACCGGCCATCCTTCAACTGGCTGATGAACAAACAGGAATGTTCCACAGGCGTGGGCTCAAAGAGCGAACTGTTCAGGTAAGGGACATTGGCAAAAAGTTTTTTCGCCTCTTCGCTGCGGTCGCCCGGCATGCGCGCAAGGACTCCGAAGAAAAGTGTATTCAGGTCGTCGAAGTTCTGCACCTTTTCGCTGCTGAGAAAGGCAAACGACAGATCGCCCTTGTGATACCTGATCATCTGGGCTTCGAGGAGCTTCAGGAAAAGTATACGGTTGATCCAGGTTATGGAGAGCTCGAGGGCCACATTGAACAACCGTTCCTGCACTGTTTCGCCGAACTGCGCGGGCTTGTCGAGCCGTGCGATCTTGTCGAGGTTATCGAGCTGGATGATGGCGCTTTCGATGAGCGAGCCGGCATTGCGTTCGCCCTCCTTCCTGCGCCCGATCAGTTTCTTACTTCCTTCCTTGGTTTCTGTTAATCCGATGATGTGGAGCAGTTCGGAATAGAAGGCCTTGTCGAGGCTGTTGCTGTCGTTGGCAAAGGGAAGCTTCAGCAGGTGTTCGGGCGAGAGCAGCTTAAAAAGCGCAATCAGTTTTGAATCGTCCTTTTTATCCTCGTTCCGCAACGGCTTATCATACTCCCTGAAATCGAACCAGGAGAAACTGATCTCGGTATCCATGCCGGCCATGAAAGGCTCCGCGATCTCTTTATAGAAAAAGTCGGTGGTTTTCCCTGCAAGCCGTCCCTCCTCGAAATCGGTGAAGTGCTGAACCTGTCTCTTATCCTGCGCAAAAATCTTATCAAAAAGAATGGCATCGAAAACATACCACTCATAGATATTTGTTGCAACGAGGTGTTTGATCTCAAGGTTATGATTGGTAATCCGTTCCCGCAGGTAATAGAGGATCAGTTCATGAAATGCCTTTGCATTGAGGTTATCCGGCCGGATCATTTCGGCTTTGTTCGAAGGCTTTTTCGCCTCGATCAGCACCCCGGCAAAACTCTTTGAATCGTTGCCGTTGTGAATCACAAGATCGGTGCGTTCTTTCGTATTGATATAGAACTTCGGATGGTAGAATGTATTCTTGAGGAAGTCACCCAGGTCGTTCTTCACATGTTCTTCCGACTCCGATTCGTCAAGTCCGTCGAGCAGTCCGATCAGGTTCTTCTTGAACAGTTCAATTTCGCTCCGGGTAGGTTTTACCTTGAGGTAGGCTTTGTTCAGTGATTTACGAGGAGATAAGAGTACACTTCGCAGCATAAGCAGGCAGTTCGTCCTTCAAAGTTAGGAAAATGTTGGAAAACAAGGGAAAAAATAAATTTAATCCATTTTCAGCTCTCTGGATTTCTCTCTAAGTTCCCAGCTGGCCGGGGACCATATCTACCGAACAATCGAATAATCGATCAACGAATTAAAAGTTGATCTGATGTCAAAGCTTTTGGGCTAAAGCCCTGTAAGCTGTGCTTTTCCTGAACCCCGCGCTAAAGCGCGGGGTAATTCATTTAGGTATAATTTCCTACAATAATGTCACACCTAGAATAATGTCACACCTGCGGTGTTCAATTGTATTTTTTCTTTTTGATTCCCTAAAATAATGTCACACCTACGCTGTTCAAAGGAATCTTATTTTTTTATTCTTCGAAAACCAACTCAGTTTAGCTAAGAAAAAAACGATAACAGTCGCCACACCTGCCTACCGGCAGGTGAGCAGCCTTGACCAGCGCGGGTCCAATGAGTGATATTAACCTGGGGCGGTTACAAGTTCAGTGCTGGGCGCAGCTGCGATGTGGCGACGAGGCCCGCCCGGCCTGAGGGCAAATATTTAATGACGTTACAGGTAGGCACGCGCTGCAAGCGCGCGCTAGCCAGCAAAGTCCTCCCGGCCTGAGGGCATATATTTAATGACGTTTTAGATGAGCACCCGCCAGAAAGTTTTGGGCTAAAGCCCGGTTAGCTTTCCTTTGCCTGAACCCCGCGCTAAAGCACGGGGTAATTCATTTACCAATAATTTCGCTACTTCGCTTTTCGCTACTTCGCTTTTCTCCGTTAAGGTTTGACTTTCTGCATTATATGTTGTATATTTGCTTTTATACAGAATCTGATTGTATAAATATCACAGGGATTTTTATAATCAATTCAAAATGTTAATCATATGAAAAAAGAAGCGAAAAGTAACCGTGAAATCTTTAAAGGCAGTAAAAAGGGAACCAGGATAACAACACCTTTGGGGGATAAAATCCAGTTGACCAGGAACCTGCTGACTAAAATTCCCAACCGTGTGATTGGAATAGATGTTTATCCAACCGTCCTCAAAAAAGGGAAAGTTCCCCTGACCAGGGAAAATATCGAGGCGACTTTTAAGAAGTTCTTAGTGGAAAATAAGACGCTCTTTAAAGTTGTGTCTAAAGATCTGAAAATGATTTCAGCGAAAAATATCAACAAGCGGTGGTATGTCAAATACGGGCAGTATTACAAAGGCCTTCCCGTATACGATGCCGTCGTAAACGTGGAATCATCCGAAGACGGCAAGGTAAGCTCATTCGCCACAAACTACCAGCCTGATATCAAAGTAAGCATTGTTCCGAAGGTGAAACTGGAAAAAGCTATTGATAAAGCAACAGCAACATATCCGAAAAAGGATTCAAAGAAACTGAACCAAAAAGAGAGCATCCTGATCATCTACCCGGAAAAAATAAAAGACAAAATCGTCCATCATCTTGCCTGGAAATTATTGCTGGCCGGGGAAAAAACCAACCCGGAGACAGAGAAGTATTTTATCATCGATGCTCATGACGGAAAAATAATCCGGTCATACACCGCTAATTTCCCGGGTGCAGATGTTACGGGCACGGTCCTCGGCGAGATCTATCCAGCAGTTCCGACCGACCCGGTAACCACGATGCCCATCAGGCACAGTTCGGTAGAAATTGAGGATGCAGGTACGGCAACCACGAACCACTCCGGCGCTTACTCCCAACATGTTCCCTGGTTTTGGGGGTTGATTTCACCCAGGCACGCCATATTCAAACTCGAGGGCCCCTATGCGCATGTCGAGAACAGCAACGGCGCAGATTACACCGAGACCAGGGTGTGTGATACGGACAACCCGTGCGACCTGACCTGGACCGCCACCGACAGGGACCATATCAACCTCTTCTACCACATGAACCTTTACCACGACTGGCTGGAAAGCGAACTTGGATACTCGTGGGTCAACCTGGACGGGACAAGCCGGTTCAACGCCCAGGTCAACTTCGGCTTCTCCAATGCCTATGCAGGCAATCCCATGACCTTCGGCACCAATAACTTTGCGAGAAGCAGTGACGTGATCTGCCACGAATGCACACACAACATTTTGTGCTACGAATACGGCGATTATATCGGCTGGCCCAACAATTACACGGAAGCCTATGCTATGGACGAAGGCTTTGCGGACTATTTTTCCTGTAGCTATACCAATGATTCAAGGCATGGCGAAGGCTATTCAGCAAACCCCAGGAATCTGGACAATAACACCCAATACTCCGGGAAAAGCAGTTTTAACCTCGAAGGCCACACCGGGGGAACGATCATTGCCGGAGCAGCCTGGGTGCTGCGTCAGCGGTTTGTCAGCCTCTATGGCGCATCAGGTGCGAGAATAGCGGATCAACTCCTTCTGGAAGCGCACCAGATACTCTCGACATATCCCAGGAATTATTACTTCTCCGATCCCCGTGAAAGCAACCTGCTTTCTGCACTTTACCGGGCTGCTGACATTGACAACAATCTGCTGAACGGATTCCCTTACTTTAATGATATCCAGCAAGCATTCCACGCCCACAACCTCCTCCAGGCGGTCCTCGAAAGCGGAGACAGCTTCGACTTCTCTAGCAACATCCTGGGCAGCTTTACCGGGGGCGATCTTTACTACTACCAGGGTAAATTCTGGGCAAACAATTACCACCAAAAAGGAGTAAAAGACCTGGGGGATATCGGAAACGCTGACCTGGCAACCGTCAGCATCCCCACCTCGGGCTTCACACGCTTTGGAGTAGCCGCAGCCCTGAACCATACCTATGTATCGATTGCGCAAGACGGGGAAACAGCAAGCTATATCGCATTTCGGGTTACGGCCATCAGCGCCGACAAATCAACAGTAACCATACGGCACCTCTACCGGTTCAATCCCAGCTGGCATGTCGCCAATCTCAATTCTAAAGAGATCCATAAACTGGACTGTCACTGGGCTTCCCTGATGCATGATCACAATAAATTATTCTGCAAGGATCTGAGTGAAGTAGCCAAGCTCATCAGAGAGAATGGATACAACGGGTGTCATTACTGCCTCCCCAGGTATGATACAGATACGCGAAGCATCACTAAAGTCCTGAAAAACCTGGAAGAAGATTTAGCGTGAGACTTGTCTTTGGAGTAACTTGTCATTACGAGGACCCCGGGTAGTTAGAAGTGGCGGGTCCCGGACCCGCCACTTCTAACGGTTATGCCGGGCACGCGTCAGAGATTTATCCGCCTTTGGAGGACGCGCGCCAGCCAGGGGTGCTTAAAATTTTCGGGCACGCGCTGCAAGCGTGCGTCAGCCATGTTTCACAGAAATTTTTTCTCCCCCTCGCCTTCAGGAGAGCCTGCCGGTAGGCAGGGGGGCAGGGGGGTGAGGTGCTCAGACTTCAGACTTCAGACCTCAGACCTCCGTCTTCCGCTTATCAGGAAATATCATGGAAAGCAGCACGAAGAACGCCAGGATCCCGATGATGATTCCGAGCGACATGCGCGTGGAGATGTGCAGGGCGAAGACCATCTTTACGCCGATGTAGGAGAGCAGGAAGGCCAGTCCGAGCTTGAGGAAGCGGAAGCGGTTCATGACGTTCAGCACGAGGAAGAAGAGGGAACGCAGTCCGAGGATGGCAAAGATGTTCGAGAAGAAGACGATGAGCGGGTCGCGGGTGACGGAGAAGACAGCCGGGACCGAATCGACGGCGAAGAGGACATCGGAAAATTCAATGACGATCAGAACGATGAGCAGCGGGGTGATGTAAAACTTTCCGTTCTGCTTTACCCAGAAATGCTTTCCGGCCGGCTCATGGGTGACGGAAAAGAACTTCGACACCAGTTTTACAACGGGATGATGCTGCGTGTCGATCTTCCCGGCCGTTTTGCCTTTAAAGAACTCCCATCCGAGCTTGGCTCCCATGTAGATCAGGAGCACCCCGAATACGATGAGGATCCATTCGAACCGCTGGATCAGCGCGCTGGCCACGAAGATAAAGACAAACCGCATGATGATGGCGCCAAGGATGCCCCAGAAAAGGACCCGGTGATAGTACCGCTGCTCGATGCTGAACGAGATGAAGATCATGATGATCACGAAGATGTTGTCGACCGACAGGGAATATTCGATCAGGTAGCCAGTGAGGAACTCGAGGGAGAGGTTGCGGTTGTATTCGGTGATGGCCGCCGGTAAGTCAGAGCCGGTGATATTGATCGGATGGTGGTAAAGGTTGATCAGCGACTGGATATCGGCCTTGTCGCGGATGGTATGAAGTTCATACCCGAAGAACCGGAGCAGCAGGTAAAAGATGATGGCGAGGCTGACCCAGAGGATGGTCCAGCCCAGGGCTTCACGGAACGACGGTGCATGACTTTTTTTGTTGAAAACCCCCAGGTCCAGCGCCAGCATCAGGATGATGAACAGGATAAAGGCAAAAAAGACGATTATTTCATGCAGACCGGTGAGCATTTATCAGGATATAAATGAGTATCAAAACGGAAGTCAAAATTAGGAAAAATTATTAATTTTGCCGATCCTTTGAAGGATTACTGAACTCATATGAAAGACATCATTGCGCTGAACCCGAATCCACTCATCCGCTTTCTCGAAAAACCCAGCAAGGATTTTACCAAGCATGACCTGATCCGCTTCATTGAATCGAACGGAATAGAGATGGTCAATTTCCGGTACGCCGGAGCCGACGGACGGTTAAAGACACTGAATTTCATCATCAACAACCGGCGTCACCTCGACAGCCTGCTGAGCGCCGGGGAGCGGGTGGACGGCTCAAGCCTTTTCCCCCATTATGTTGAGGCCGGGTCGAGCGATCTGTACGTGATACCGCGTTACCGGACGGCCTTTGTCAATCCGTTTTCAGCCGTTCCCACACTTGACATCCTTTGTTCCTATTACGATAAAGACGGTTTACCCTTTGCCAACTCACCCGAGTACATCCTGCGAAAAGCGCATCAGGCGCTGAAGGATCGGACGGGCATGAGCTTCGAGGTGATGGGCGAGCTGGAATATTATATCATCAGCGATAAAAAATTGCTGTTTGAAGGGTTGGACCAGCGGGGATATCATGAATCAACCCCTTTCATCAAATGGGCCGATCTCAGGACGGAAGCCATGCATGCCATCGCCAAATGCGGGGGCAACATCAAGTACGGCCATTCGGAGGTCGGGAATTTCTCGGAAGGCGTTTTTGCCTTTGAGCAGAATGAGATCGAATTTATCCCTGTACCGCTGGAAGAGGCAGCCGACCAGCTCATGATTGCAAAATGGGTGCTGCGATCGCTCGCTCATAAAGCAGGCGTTACGGCGACATTCGCTCCCAAGATCACCACGGGGAAAGCCGGCAGCGGCCTTCACATTCATACAAAGCTGAAGAAAGGCGACCAAAACGCGATGGTCGACAACGGCGGGCTTTCGGATACCGCGAAAAAAGCCATTGCCGGGTATGTCGACCTGGCGCAATCGCTGACAGCCTTCGGGAATACAATACCCACGAGCTATTTCAGGCTTGTCCCTCACCAGGAGGCGCCGACGAACATCTGCTGGGGCGACCGCAACCGGTCGGTGCTGGTCAGGGTGCCGCTCGGATGGAACTCAAAGAACTGCATGATCTCCGACTGCAACCCCGCCGAAAAAGAACCTGACCAGGATTTCAGGCGCCGGCAGACGGTTGAATTCCGCTGCCCGGATGGTTCGGCCGACATCTACCTGCTGCTGGCCGGTCTTACCGTTGCTGCCCGGCACGGACTGGAGATGAAGAACGCGCTGAGCGTTGCCAAGGAGACCTACGTGGATGTGAATGTCTTCGAAGAAAAGCATAAAAGCAGGACCCATCACCTGAAACAACTTCCGGATTCCTGCTGGCATTCTGCCGATTGCCTTGAAAAGCAACGGGCAGTCTATGAAAAATACAACATCTTCCCTCATCAGATCATCGACGGCATCATTAAAAAGCTGAGAAGTTACAATGATGAGCAACTCAGGACAAGCATAAAGGACAACGAAAAGGAGATCCTGAAACTTGTAAACCAGTACCTGCATTGCGGATAGCTGCCCGCTGTGACCTTTTTCATTTAATTTAAACTCTGAACATGGATAACATTCGATTCAGGGCGTTGGAAATTTCCATTCAGCGGAAACGGAAACCCGTTGAATTTCCCCAGGGAAAAGCGTCCGATTATTTTGGAGAGATGACCTTCAACAGTTCGGCCATGAAGGAATACCTTCCGGCTGAAGGCTACCGCCAGTTACGCAATGTCATTGACAAAGGCGGGAAGATCGACCGGAAGACGGCCGACCTTGTTGCCGCCGGAATGAAGGCATGGGCATTGGCCAAAGGCGCCACCAATTACACCCACTGGTTTTTCCCGCTGACCGGCCTGACGGCTGAAAAGCACGATTCCTTCCTCGATCCCATTGAGGGAGGGAAAGCCATCGAGAACTTCAGCGGATCCAACCTCTCGCAACATGAACCCGATGCCTCCAGCTTCCCGAGCGGGGGCATGCGATCGACGTTTGAGGCACGCGGGTACACGGCATGGGATCCGACTTCGCCGGCCTTTATCATCGATAAGACCTTGTGCATCCCGACGCTGTTTGTCTCTTACACAGGGGAACCGCTCGACTACAAGACCCCATTGCTGAAATCGCTCGCCGCCATTGACAAAGCTGCCGTTGATGTTTGCCGCTATTTCGATAAAAACGTATCAAAGGTCCATGCGACCCTTGGCTGGGAGCAGGAGTATTTCCTGGTCGACAGTGCCCTGTATGCAGCGCGTCCCGACCTGGTCCTGACCGGGCGGACGCTGTTCGGAAATGCCTCCGCGAAGGATCAGCAGCTGGAAGATCATTATTTCGGTGCCATCCCGCAACGGGTGATCGCCTTCATGCAGGAGCTGGAGATTGAAGCCCACCGGCTGGGGATCCCCGTTAAGACAAGGCATAACGAGGTAGCGCCCAACCAGTATGAATGTGCGCCGGTGTTCGAGGAGGCCAACCTCTCGGTCGACCACAACCAGCTGATCATGCACCTGATGGAGAACATCGCAAAGAAGCATGATTTCACGGTCCTCTTCCACGAAAAGCCATACGCAGGCGTGAATGGTTCGGGCAAGCACAACAACTGGTCGCTGGCCACAGATACAAAAGAGAACCTGCTGTCGCCAGGGAAAACCCCGCTGGAAAACCAGCGTTTCCTTGTCTTCCTTGTCAATATCATGAAAGCGGTGTATGACAATGCCGATTTGCTTCGCGCGATCATTGCAACGCCCGGGAACGATCATCGCCTGGGCGCCAACGAAGCTCCGCCGGCCATCATCTCTGTGTTCCTCGGCGCCCATCTCTCCTCGATGATCAGCCTGATCGAAAAGAGCGATAAAAAGATCAGCCTGACCGCGCGGAAAGGAAATTCCGCCCTGTTCAAAAACCTCCCGCGCATCCCGGAGATCCTGGTGGATGAGACCGACCGGAACCGCACTTCGCCCTTTGCCTTCACCGGGAATAAATTCGAATTCCGGGCTGTGGGAAGCTCGCAGACCTGCGCGCCGGCGATGATCGTCCTTAACCTGATCCTTGCCGACCAGCTGAAGAAGTTCAAATCGGATACCGATAAGCTGATCAAGGGCAAGATGAGTAAGGACGATGCCATTTTCACCGTGCTGAAAAAATACATCCATGAATCCAAAAACATCCTTTTCGAAGGGAACAGCTACAGCCAGGATTGGGTGGAAGAAGCGGCACGCAGGAAACTTTCCAACCACCGTACCACCCCGAGTGCGCTGAAGGCATTCACTTCACGAAAAACCGTCAGGCTGTTTGAAGATAACAAGGTGCTGAGCGGCCGCGAGCTGCATGCCCGCCACGAGATCCACCTGGAGGATTATACCAAGAAGCTCCAGATCGAATCCCGCGTCCTAGGCGACCTTACCACCAACCACATCATCCCGGGTGCGATCAAATACCTGAACACCCTGTGTGAATGTGTCCAGCGGATGGAGGATGTTCTCGACCGCCATACCTTCTCGATGGTTTCCGGGAGCCAGGTTGAGACCATCACTGAGATCTCGGAACACATTGCCAAAGTGAAGACGTTTGTTCACGAGATGCTGGAAGCACGGAAAGCTGCAAACAGGATCACCGATGCGGAAGAAAAAGCATTCGCTTATTGCGATAAGGTATTTCCCTATTTCGATAAGATACGGTATCATACCAACAAGCTTGAACTTCTGATCGATGATGAGATCTGGTCGTTGCCCAAGTACAGGGAGCTATTGTTTGTAAGGTAGTTGATGAGCTGACGAGTTAATAAGTTGATGAGGTTTTCGTGTCTTTCGTGTCTTCTTCGTGGACTTTCGTGAAATAATTCTTTGTTACACGAAAGCTTACAAAATTCTATTGTGTTCTAATGTGACTATTGTGGTTAAAAAGATGACAACGAACAGTTGAAAATCAAGCATCTAAAAAATACAGTTGTCATTTTGTCGGTTGGAGATCAGGATGTTGTGTCATTTTGTCCGATAATTTCATTAGAAATCCGTTGGTACAGAAATTGACTGATGGAGGCCAAACACAATGTATAAATTAAATTATGGAGGATTAAGTTATGGCTATCATCAGATTTAACAGACCAAACGCTTTAACAGACGCTTTTCAGAACTTTTTCGATTCTGATTTTGTAGACATCTTCAACCGCAGGGGGATTGATCCCGCCGCAAACATCATCGAGCATCCCGATGCTTTTGAGCTGGACCTTGCCGCACCGGGACTGAAGAAAGACGATTTCAAGATCCATCTTGAGAACAATATACTGACAGTTTCGTCTGAAGTGGAAGACTCGAAAGAAGAGGAAGGCAAGAATTACACGCGTAAAGAATATCATTACAGCTCGTTCAGCCGCTCGTTCAACTTACCGAAGACCATCGATCTTGAAAAGATCAAAGCCGATTATGATAACGGCATACTGAAGGTCATGCTTCCGAAGAAGGACGAGGCTAAGCTGGATGTACGCAAGGAGATCAAGATCTCGTAACTGTTTGCCAGAGGTTGAAAAAGGATCACTTTTGATAAGTGGTCCTTTTTTTTGCATTTTTCAGTACTTTTGCCGCTTCTTCTGACGCCATGAACCGTAACCTGAAGGCACACGCCGCACTGCTGCTCACCACACTGATCTTCGGGATACACTATTCGATTGCCAAGAACATCATGCCCGTTCCCTTTCAGCCGATGCAGCTGCTTTTTCTCCGTTCGTTCGGTGCCGTGATTCTTTTCTGGGTCTTCCAGCGGTTTTATATCCGGGAAAAGGTTGAACGCAGGGATCTCTGGATGCTGGCCATCTGCGGTTTTTTCGGCTTTGCCGCTAACCAGGCGCTCTTTTACAAGGGGCTGAACCTCACCACACCGGTGGATGCCTCCATCATCCATGTCCTGAATCCTGTTTTTGTGCTGGTTTTTGCCAGCATCCTGATCCATGAAAAGGTGACGGTTTCAAAGATCCTGGGAATCGTCCTGGGCGCCGGCGGAGCGCTGATGCTCATCCTTTACGGCCGGTCGGTGAACATGAGCACAAATTCCTTTGCCGGCAATATCCTGGTGATGGCAAACATGTTCTGCTATGCCATCTACATCGTATTGCTCAAACCCATGGTCGCAAAATACCATTCCATGACCATTCTCAAGTGGGTTTCATTTTTCGGCCTGCTATGCATTCTTCCGTTTTGTGTTAAGGGAATGACGGAATTCCGGCCGGCAACTGTTTCAGTGAATGGCTGGCTGGGCGTAACATATGTCGTAGTCCTCAACACCTTTGTAGCCTACCTGCTGATCAATTTCGCACTGCAAACCGTCGAAGCCAGCATGGTGAGTTATTATACGTACCTGCAGCCGGTCATTGCATCGGTGATGTCGCTTTCACTGGGAACGGAGATCATTACTTATCCAAAGATCGTTGCCGCCATCCTGATCTTTGCAGGGGTGTACATCGTCAACCGGAAGAGCTGGAGGATGTCCGGCAGGCTAAAGCAGGTGCCTGAAGGGGATTAGGATGGTTTCGAAGATCTTCTCGATCAGCGGCCTGCGCTGCCACCGTTCAAAATTGAAATTCTCCGAATTCCGCAAGGTCTCATTCACATGTTCCTGGAGCTGACGAAGCACTTCAGGGTCTTTCCCGATCAGCGCGATCTCATACTGGTAACGGAAACTGCGGTAATCGAAATTCGCCGAGGTGATGGAGAACACCGAATTGTCGATCATGATCAGCTTGGCATGCAGGTTATGGGGGATGAAAAAGAGGAATTTGACGTTGCTTTTGTAAAGCATGCCGAGGTACCTGTTCCGCAGGACGTCTATCATTCTTACATCCGAATGCTTCGGCATGATCACCTTTACGTCGACACCTCGCTTTCCTGCATCCATCAAAGCTTTCCTTAACAGAAATCCCGGGAGGAAATAGGGCGTTTCAATGATGATCGACTTCTTTGCCTTGCGGATCATCTGCACATATCGCTTCTTCATCCGCTGAAACGGGATCGAAGGAACATCCCGCAGAATTTCCCAGTCGTCCATTTTGACCGTCTGGGTAAAGGCCAGCTTGTTCGGTATCAGGTATGGATTGATCGATTCGAAATTCTGAAGGAAGACTTTCCGGAAAAGGGTGGTCAGCTCGCCTTTTATCCTTAGTGCCAGTTCCCTCCAGTTGAGGTTGTAACCGGTAATGTTCATCGACCCGATGTAGCTGATCTCGTCGTCGATGACCAGGATCTTCCGGTGGTCGCGCCGGTGGCCGCGGGTGAAGATATCGGTATTGAGCTTGATCTTTTCAAAGAATTTTACCTCTCCACCATGTTTGATCAGATCCTCAAAGAAAGAATCGGAAACAGGTCCACGGCCCCAGGAATCGATCATGATTTTCACGGTCAGTCCTTCGCGGGCCTTGCGGGTCAGTGCATCGCGGAATTTAACCCCGATGTGATCGTTGGCGAATTTATAGGTTTCAAGATAGATGAAACTCCGTGCATTTGCAATGTCGCTGAGCATGACATTGTAAAACTTCAGGGGATCGTCGAGCACAAGGAATTCCATGAGGTAAAATTAGGATATTTTTGCGTAAGTTTGCAAAAAAGGATGTATGATCATTTCTATGACCGGCTACGGGAAAGCTGCTGCAGAACTTCCCGGGCGAACCTATATCATCGAGATCAAATCGCTCAACAGCAAAGGCCTTGATCTTTCGGTAAAAATCCCCGGGGTTTTCCGTGAGAAGGAGATAGAGGTAAGGAACCTGTTGTCGCAACGGCTGGTCAGGGGGAAAGTTGAACTGTACGTTTCACCTGAGCGGACGCCCGAGTCGGCTGCCCGGTCGATCAATGTACCCCTGGCGCTGCAGTACCAGAAAGAGCTGAAGGAGCTGCAGGCATCGCTGAACGAAGAAACCGGTGAAGGGCTGCTGGCACACATCCTGAAAATGCCGGATGTCATGCAGGGCGATACAAGTGAATTCGATGAGGCAAACTGGTCTGTCCTGGCGGAAGGCATTGAATCCGCCCTCAGAGCCACAGAAACGTTCCGGCTTTCGGAGGGAAAGATCCTGGAAGAAGACCTGAAATTGCGCGTCAATCTTATCCTTTCATTTCTCGACTCGATTGAACCCTTTGAACAG
The DNA here is from genome assembly GCA_026391805.1 of Bacteroidota bacterium. Lineage (GTDB taxonomy): Bacteria > Bacteroidota > Bacteroidia > Bacteroidales > FEN-979 > FEN-979. The sequence continues at coordinate 204,271 of JAPLDJ010000016.1, forward strand.
AACCGTATCAACGATATCAAGGAGAGGATCCGGACGGGTTTCCAGAACATTGCCGGCACCGATCAGATCCAGGCAAGGATCGATGAGAACCGTTTTGAGCAGGAGCTGATCTTTTACATTGAACGTCTTGATATCACCGAGGAAAAAGTCCGCCTGAAGAAACATTGCGATTATTTCACCGAAACCCTCAATAATCCTGTTTCACAGGGAAAGAAACTGGGATTCATCTGCCAGGAGATGGGGCGTGAGATCAATACCATCGGGTCGAAGGCAAATGATGCGGCGATACAGAAGATCGTGGTGCAGATGAAGGATGAGCTGGAGAAGATCAAGGAGCAGTTGCTGAATATAGTATAGTAATTCATGAAGGAAAAAGCCATCATCGTTTCAGCGCCTTCGGGGGCCGGAAAAACTACCATTGTCAGACACCTGATGGCTGCTCTTCCGATCCTCGAATTCTCAGTCTCCGCCTGCAGCCGTTTGAAAAGAGAGAATGAAACCGATGACATCGACTATAATTTCATCTCTCCGGAAGCGTTCCGGAAAAAGATTGAAGCTGATGAATTCGTGGAATGGGAAGAGGTTTACCCGGGAAATTATTATGGTACGCTGAAGTCGGAACTGACCCGGATCTGGAAGGATGGTAAGATTCCTGTTTTCGATGTGGACGTGGTTGGCGGATTGAACCTGAAGAAGTATTTCGGGGAAAATGCACTGTCTATTTTTATTCAGCCTCCTTCGGTCGAAACGCTGGAATACCGTTTGCGGAACCGGGGAACCGAATCAGAGGAAAGCCTCCGGAAACGCATTGGAAAATCAATGCAGGAGCTCGGATATGCCGACCGGTTTGACCGGACTGTCGTGAACGACGAACTCGACAGATCGGGCAATGAGGCGATCCGGATTGTGGAAGAATTCCTGGGCCATCAAGAAAGCTGAAACCGGGATGGAAAAGAAAAGTAAAACCGGTTTGTTCTTCGGGTCCTTCAACCCGATCCACCAGGGCCACCTGATGATCGCCAATTACATGGTGGAATTTACCGACATCAGCCAGGTCTGGTTCATTGTTTCCCCGCACAATCCGTTAAAAGAAAAAAACACCTTGCTGGCCGACCATCACCGGCTTGCCATGGCGAACATTGCTGTTGAAGATGATCAGCGATTCAGGGCATCGAATATTGAATTTCACCTGCCGCAACCTTCCTATACCATTGATACGCTGACCTACCTGTCGGAAAAATATCCCGAACGGGAATTCGTGCTTATCGCCGGCAGCGACAATCTTCCCTCCTTTCATAAATGGAAGAACTACGAAGAGCTGTTGAACCGTTATCACCTTTACATCTATCCTCGACCGGAGACGGTATCCAGCCCTTTTGACAACCATCCGCATGTGCATATGACTTCTGCCCCGCTCATTGAGATCTCAGCGAGTTTTATCCGGGATGGCATCAGGGAAGGCAAGAATATGCGGCAGTTTCTTCCGGAGAAAGTGTGGGAATACATTGAGGAGATGCATTTTTACAAGTAGATACTGGATGTCGGAGCATACAGCTAAGCGGAATTTCAAATTCCGCTCAGCATAGGGTGCTTTTTCCGACCTGCAAACTTTGTGACTCTGTTACTCTGTTACTCTGTCACTTTGTCAACACTTTCCTGGCAAACCCTCTTACCATCTCAAAGGTTTCTTCCGGCGCTTCGAAATAGCCCATGTGGCCGGCGTCGCGGAGCAGGAGGAGTTCGGAATGGGCGGGAAGGGAGATCATTTCGGAGATGCGTGAAAGCGGGGTTCTCGGATCTTTGAGCCCGAGGATAAACAGCACCGGCAACGATGTCATCCGTAACAGTTCCTTTTGGTCTTCACGAACCTTCATTCCCTCCAGTGCTGCAATAACCGCTTCTTTCTTCATCTTCCCGGCTTCAGCGACCAATTCCTTGATCTCTTTACTGAATTTTCCCCTGACCTCAGCAGGAAAAAGATCGGGGATGAAGCTGGTGATAAATTCGAATTTGTCCTGGTTCACAAGGCTGATCGTTCGTTCACGGTTCTTCCTGTCTTCCGCCGAATCCGCAAAAGAATGTGAATGAAACAGCCCGAATCCCTTCAGCATTTCCGGGTACTTGCCGGCAAAAGAGAGGGCCACATAACCTCCCATCGAATGGCCGACCAGGAGGCATTTCTTCACCTTTTCCTGTTTGAGAACGGCATGAACAACATCAGCCTGGAGCTCCATGGTATGGATCTTCCCGATGCATTCACTTTTACCGTGACCCGGAAGGTCGATCGCAATCACCCGGAATTCCCTTGAAAGCAAGCCGGTGAAGGTTTTCCAGATCGAAGAGGATTCAGTAAACCCATGCAGGAGGACAATGGTTTTGCCTTCGCCTTTGTCGTGATAAAAGATTTGCTTACCCTGAAAATTTATTGTTTTCATAGATGTATAAAAACTCACCCCCTGCCCCTAACGGGGCTTAGGGTTGACTAAAAAGTTCATTTTTTTCTCGCAGATTTTAACTTATTGGTCAGTCCCATCGAGGAGGTGAGTTTATTAACTGCTCATCATCGCCTCAATGTCGGCAACGGTCTTGGGGATCGGTTTCCCGAGCACCCTTGCACCGGTATCGGTCACGAGGATATCATCTTCGATGCGGATGCCTCCGAAATCCTTATAGGTTTCGACTTTCTCGTAGTTGATAAAGTCGGCAAGCTTGTTTTCGGATTTCCAGATATCAATGAGCTCGGGGATGAAATAGATGCCTGGCTCGATGGTCATAACGAAGTTTTTCTTCAGTTTCCGTCCGAAACGGAGAAAGGCCAGGCCGAACTCCTTGCTGCGCGTCACCTCCCCGTCATAGCCGACGAAATTTTCACCCAGTCCTTCAAGGTCATGTACATCCAGTCCCATGGGGTGGCCCAATCCGTGCGGGAAGAAAAGTGTATGTGCGCCTTTGTTCACGGCTTCGTTCACATCACCCTTCATGATGCCCAATGCTTTCATACCTTTTACAATTTCGGTGGCGGCCAGCAGATGGATCTCTTTGAACGGAACACCGGGTTTGACAGCAGCAATGCCAGCCATGTTTGCATTCAGCACGATCTCGTAAATCTCGCGCTGACGCTGGGAAAATTTACCGCCGACGGGAACGGTTCTGGTGATATCGCTTGCATAATGCAGTCCCGATTCGCAACCGGCGTCGATCACCAGCATGCGTCCTTCCGCCAGGGTATTCCCGTGATAATGGTTATGAAGCGTTTGTCCATTGATGGAGAGGATCACCGGGAAGGAGACCGGACCGCCATGGGCCAGTGCAATCCCTTCAATCGTCCCGGCAATCTCCTGTTCCACAATTCCGGGCTTAGCCATTTTCATCGCCGTGGTATGCATGATGTATGCTACGTCGATCATCTTCTCGATCTCGGCAATCTCACGATCATCCTTTTCCATCCTGAGCTTGATGACGCCCCGGATAAGCTCTTCGGAAGCCTCAATCTTCAGACCACCGTGGGGTATCCCGAGGAGGTCGGAGAGCCAGAGCTTTGTTTCGCCGCGGTAGGGCGGGAGAAAATGAATTGTGCGACCTTTATCCATGGCATCTTTCAGCACTGCGGAAAGAGCGTTCAGCGGGGCAGTGTTTTCCACACCCGCGTTTTTCGCCTGGTCCCAAATGGTGGGTTGCTTCCCCATCCAGATGATGTCGTCGATATCCACATCATTCCCGAAAATATGATCGGTTCCGGTATCGAGGTCGATCACTCCGGCCAGGTCGGGATGATCCAGCCCGAAGAAATAGAGGAAACTGCTGTCCTGCCGGAAGCTGTAAGTATTGCCCGGGTAATTGAAAGGGGATTCCTGGTTGCCCAAAAGAAGAACCAGGCCTGTGTTCAGTTCTTTGCGGAGCCTTGCCCTGCGATCGGAATAAATAGTTGACGGGAACATAATTCAGAACGATTAAAAAAATAGTGAAAATATTGAATATGATTTGTCCGGGTGAAAATTAAATCCTATTTTTGAAACTACGAACAAAAATACTTAAAAGCCTGTTATGAATTCTTCTTTCCTGCATTTTTCATCCATCACCAAGAAAGTGTGGATGGCTTTACTGGGATTGTTCCTGATGGTCTTCCTGGTGGTCCATCTCGGGATCAATTTGTGTCTGCTCAGGGATGACGGCGGCCGATGGTTCCGCGACGCGGCGCATTTCATGGGAACCAATTACATAATAAAAGTCTTCGAGGTGATCCTTTTCGGAGGATTTATCCTTCATGTCCTCATCGGGATCATCCTTCAGATAAAGAACTGGTTCTCGCGACCGGTGAGGTACAAAATATCGAATAAAACCACCACACCATTCCTTTCCAAGTATATGATCTACACGGGTGCGATCGTGCTGACCTTTCTCATCATCCACCTGTTCAATTTCTATTTTATCAAATATGGCTGGGTTACGAGTCCCGTGTCACCCCTTGAAGGCGGTGAGCCGGATTTTGCGGCTGTTGCCAGGTCTCTTTTCGGGCAGCCCGTCTATTCTGCCATTTATATTGTCCTGATCATTTGCCTGGGATTTCACCTTTATCATGCTTTCCAGTCAGGTTTCCAGACCCTGGGGCTGGATCATAAGACCTATACCCCGTATATCACGGGCTTTGGTATTTTCTATTCGATCGTTATCCCGCTGGGATTTATTATCATACCAATCTATTTTCTTATCTGACCTGCATTATGGCTGATTTAAATGCAAAAATTCCCTCCGGGCCGCTGACCGGAAAATGGACACAATACAAGAACCACCAGAACCTCGTCAACCCGGCGAACAAGCGGAAGCTGGACGTCATTATTGTCGGAACCGGGCTGGCTGGCGCTTCTGCCGCAGCATCATTGGGCGAGATGGGGTTCAACGTCAAGATTTTCTGTTACCAGGACAGTCCGCGCCGGGCTCACAGCATCGCGGCCCAGGGGGGCATCAATGCTGCAAAGAATTATCCCAACGACGGTGATAACATCTACCGGCTCTTTTATGATACCATCAAAGGAGGCGATTACCGGTCGCGGGAATCAAATGTTTACCGGCTCGCAGAGGTCAGCAACAACATCATTGACCAGTGCGTGGCGCAGGGTGTTCCTTTTGCCCGGGAATACGGTGGTTCGCTTGAGAACCGTTCTTTTGGCGGCGCGCAGGTATCACGTACCTTCTTTGCCCGCGGGCAGACGGGCCAGCAGTTGCTGCTGGGCGCATACAGCGCTTTAAGCCGCCAGCTCAAGATGGGAACGGTGAAATTGTTCAACCGCCATGAGATGCTTGAACTTGTCATCGTTGACGGAAAAGCACGCGGCATCATCGCCCGCGACCTTGTGACAGGAAAGCTCGAACGCCATTTCGGTCATGCCGTGGTCATTGCCACGGGCGGATACGGCAACGTATTTTATCTTTCCACCAATGCGATGGGATCCAATGTCAGCGCCTGCTGGCAGGTCTTTAAAAAGGGAGCCTGGTTTGCCAATCCCTGTTTTACACAGATCCATCCCACCTGCATCCCGGTTCACGGAGATTACCAGTCGAAGCTGACCCTGATGAGCGAAAGCCTCCGGAATGACGGCCGTATCTGGGTCCCGAAAAATAAAGAAGATGCCGAAAAGCACCGTAAAGGACTTATAAAGGCAAAAGATATCAGGGAAGAAGACCGTGATTATTACCTTGAAAGAAGGTATCCTGCATACGGGAACCTTGTCCCGCGCGATGTGGCCTCACGCGCTGCAAAAGAGCGTTGTGATGCCGGTTACGGCGTGGGTTCGACCGGCCTGGCTGTTTTTCTTGATTTTGAAGAGTCGATCAAGCGCCTCGGCAGGCATGTGATCGAGGAACGGTACGGAAATCTTTTCCAGATGTATGAAAAGATCGTGGATGAAAATCCGTATGAAAACCCGATGATGATCTACCCTGCCGTTCATTATACAATGGGCGGAATCTGGGTGGACTATGAACTGATGACTACCATCCCGGGCTTGTATGCACTGGGTGAAGCCAATTATTCCGATCACGGCGCCAATCGCCTCGGTGCTTCAGCGCTTATGCAGGGACTGGCCGACGGATATTTCGTGCTGCCTTACACCATTCAGAATTACCTGTCGGGTGAGATCCGCATTCCGAGGATGTCGACCGATAAAAACGAGTTTGTTGAAGCAGAAAACACCGTCAGGGAAAGGATCAATAAGCTGATGTCGGTGAAAGGCACAAAATCGGTGGATCATTTTCACAAGGAACTGGGAAAGATCATGTGGGAATTTGTCGGCATGGGCAGGAATGAAGCGGGACTGAAGAAAGCCATCGAACTCATTCGTGCACTGCGTACTGAATTCTGGAAAGATGTAAGGATCACCGGAGGCATAGAAGAACTGAACCCGGAGCTGGAAAAAGCAAGCCGTGTAGCCGACTTCCTTGAAATGGGAGAATTGCTTGCGCTCGACGCCCTCAACCGGAATGAAAGCTGCGGCGGGCATTTCCGCGAGGAATACCAGACGAATGAAGGCGAATGCCTCCGCAACGACCAAGACTTTATGTATGTGGCGGCATGGGAGTTTTTGAAAGAAGGGGAATTCAAACTGAACAAAGAACCCCTGAAATACGAAGAAATTGAAGTTAAACAGCGTATTTATAAATAATTTTTAGCGCCTTCGCGCCTTTGCGGTGAAAAAACCGTGAAGACGCGAAGACGCAAAGTTTCGCAAAAAATGCATGTATGAAACTGACATTGAAGATCTGGAAACAACAAGATGCTCATTCCAAAGGAAAATTTGTAACCTATTCACTGGATTCGATCTCCCCGAATTGTTCCTTCCTTGAAATGCTGGACATCCTGAACGAACAGCTGATCCGGAAGAATGAAGAGCCGGTGGCGTTTGATCATGACTGCAGGGAAGGGATCTGCGGGACATGCAGTCTTTACATCAACGGGCGTCCGCACGGCCCGGATGATGCAATCACGACCTGCCAGCTGCACATGCGCAAGTTCAAAGACGGCGACACGATCATCATCGAACCGTGGCGTGCAAAACCGTTCCCCGTTGTAAAGGACCTTATTGTTGACCGGGCGGCCTTTGACAAGATCATCCAGGAAGGAGGCTATATCTCCGTGAACACCGGCGGCGCTGCCGAAGCCAACCAGATCCTGGTGAGCAAGGTCAATGCGGAACTGTCGATGGATGCGGCTGCGTGCATCGGGTGCGGCGCCTGTGTGGCTGCCTGCAAGAACGCATCGGCCATGCTGTTCGTATCGGCCAAGGTATCTCACTTTGCGCTTCTTCCCCAGGGAAAGATCGAAGCCAAAGACCGTGTTAAAAAGATGGTCGCCATGATGGATCAGCTGGGGTTCGGCAACTGCACGAACACTTATGCTTGTGAGGCCGAATGTCCGAAGCTTATTTCCCGTTCCAACATCGCCCGGATGAACCGCGAGTTCATCTGTGCAAAAGTTTCGTAAATTTTTTCTTCTTTATCGTATTACCTTTTCAGGATTTCCGGATTAAGGAGAAAGATCCTTAATCATGCGTATGAATGAATTGATCCGGTTTATTCCTGTGGAGATCGTTTCGTGTGCCTGTTTTATAACCGGAAAGGGGAAGAAAGGGAGACCTGCCGGCATGGATGTCCTCTCGATTGTCCTGATCCCATGCGATAATTCAGGGAAGGTGGTGGTGACGGAATCGCCGTTCCCGGAGATCTTTATGCAGTAACTTTTTTAACCACAAAGGACTCAAAGGAAACACGAAGGCCTCAAAGGAATTTGCACTTCTTAGTGTCCTTTGTGAAAAACCTTAGTGCCCTTTGTGGTTAAATAAAAAGTATTTTTGCTTCCGGAATGCGTTTCAGCGACATCATCGGACAGGAGCAGATCAAAAAGAAGCTGGCCCAGACAGTGCTGGATCACCGGGTGAGCCATGCCCAGCTTTTTTTCGGCCCGGAAGGGAACGAGAAGCTGGCCCTGGCCATTGCCTATGCACAGTACATCAACTGCCAGAACCGGACCACCGGTGAAAACCCTGATTCCTGCGGGGCTTGTCCTTCCTGCATAAAATACCAGAAACTGATTCATCCCGACCTCCACTTCATCTACCCGATAGCCACCACAAAAAAAGTCACGAAGAAGCCGAAAAGCATTGATTTTATTGAAGACTGGAGAAGCTTTCTCATTCAGAACGATTATCATGTCACCCTTCATGAGTGGTATGAAGCCATCGGGATCGAGAACAAGCAGGGCATCATCAATGCCGACGACTGCATGGACATCATCCACACGCTCAGTTACAAGAGCTATGAGTCGGAATACAAGGTGATGATCCTCTGGATGGTGGAAAAGTTGTACTATTCGGCTGCGCCGAAGATCCTGAAGATCCTGGAAGAGCCCCCCGAAAAAACACTGTTCATCCTGATCTCCGAAGATCCCGACCAGATCATCAGCACCATCCGGTCGAGGACGCTGCTGGTGAAGATCCCGAAGATCGGCCTGACAGACCTGGTTCAGTACCTTACATGGAAATATGGCATCGAGGAGCGCGAAGCCGGGATCATCGCACGCCGGTCGTACGGAAATCTGAAACAGGCCCTGAACCGGATGCAGCAGGTGGAAGAAGACCAGTTCAATTTCACCCAGTTCAGGAACTGGATGTTGCTATGCTACAACAACAAGATCGTTGATCTGGTCGGTTTTTCAGGCGAGATCGCCCGGATCGGCCGCGAAAACCAGAAGGCATTCCTGCTTTATGCACTGAAGGTGGTGGAGTATTGTACCGCAGTCACCTTCAGGACCTCAGAACAGGTGATGGCCGAGGGCGAAGAGCTGAAATTCGTGCATAAAATTGCCTCCTTTATCAACCCTTCCAATTTCGGACGGTTTACCGAACTGTTCAATACGGCCCTGTATCATGTTGAGCGGAATGCCCATCCCCAGACACTTTTTCTCGATGTTTCACTGAAAGCAGTCAACCTCTTCCGGGAAGGTCAGAAAAAGTAAGCCCCGGATACAGGTTGCATTTTTTTGTACCTTTGCTGTATGGATCCCGAACCAATCGAAAATAAACCCGATATACAGGAAGCTCCGATAACTCCGGTAACTCCGATAACTCCGGTAACACCGATAACTCCGGCTCCAAACCCGTTCTTCACCCGCGGCTGCTGCGAGGTGCCGAGGCTTTATCACAAGAATGATAAGGTGTTCAAGCACAATTGCAGCAAGTTCGACACGTTCGACTGGCTCAACGAGATCCCGTTACCGAAAGGGTTCAAGCCCATCGACATTGTAGAGGTCCAGTTCAAAAACAACCGGAAGGATTTTTACCGCCTCCCACCGGACCTGACAGCGGAGGTCGGGGATATTGTTGCTGTTGAAGCTTCGCCCGGGCATGACATCGGGATTGTCAGCATGGCCGGTGAGATCGTTCGTTTCCAGCTCCGAAAGAAAAAGACAGATCTGCATTCAACCGAATTAAAGAAGGTTTACCGCAAAACCCGGCTGACCGATATTGAGAAGTGGGTAGCTGCCGTTGAAGCGGAGAGTACCACCATGTTCAAGGCCCGCGAGATCGCGGCACGGCTGAACCTCCAGATGAAGATCAACGATGTGGAATACCAGGGCGACAACACCAAGGCTGTCTTCTATTATACAGCCGACGACCGGGTTGACTTCCGTGAACTGATCAAGATCCTGGCGGAAGAGTTCAAGGTGAGGATTGAGATGCGGCAGATCGGGGCACGGCAGGAAGCCAGCCGGCTGGGCGGGATCGGTTCCTGCGGCCGGGAACTTTGCTGTGCCACCTGGATGAACGATTTTCATTCGGTGACCACCAATGCAGCGCGCGTCCAGCAACTTTCGCTGAACCCCCAGAAACTGGCCGGCCAGTGCGGGAAGCTGAAATGCTGCCTGAATTATGAATTCGACACCTACCAGGATGCACTGAAGGATTTCCCGAATACCGACACTGTTCTTAAAACAAGAAAAGGAGAAGCGATTCACCAGAAGACGGATATTTTCAAGCGGCTGATGTGGTATACCTATGTGAACGACCCTTCTAATTTCATGGCCATTCCCGTTGATAATGTCATCCAGGTCATCGAAGAGAACAAGGCCGGGAAAATCCCTGAAAAACTGGAAGATTTTGCCCGTATTTCCGAGCCGAAAACTGAATTTGACACCACTGTCGGACAGGATGATCTTACCCGTTTTGACAACGTCTGACCGTTTTTCATCATATCCAAAAAAATGCCTCTGAACCGGAACATCCTTATCGGCCTTCTATTTCTCCTGGTTCTTTTCCTTGACGCATGTGATTCAAAACGGTTTTACGAAGAAAACAAAACCATTGGTAACGGCGTCTGGAATGTTCATCAGGAAGCTTCCTTCCAGGTGGATATCGCCGATTCGTTGGCCCTTTATGATGTGTACCTGAACGTCAGGAATGACGGGGAGTATCCCTACAGCAACCTTTATCTTTTCATTCATACCACAGTGCCCGGCGGCCGGACCGCCACCGATACCGTAGAATGCCAGCTGGCAGCCCCGGACGGGAAATGGACCGGGTCAGGCGTGGGAAATCTGAAATTCAACCGTTTTCTTTTCCAGAAGGGTATGATCTTCCCGCGAAAGGGGCGGTATCTTTTTGAGATCGAGCAGGCCATGCGGGTAAATGTGCTGAAGGGGATCAGGGATATCGGGATCCGGTTGGAAAAGCAATCCAGATAATCATAAAAACAGATGCCAGGGAAAAAACATTCGGCCCCGCCCCAGAAAGAAAGGAAGTACATCCGGGGATTCTGGTTTACCGGTTTAGCCATTATTCTGTTTTTCCTGATCCTCTTCACCTGCATCTCCTTCGGGATCTTCGGGACAATGCCGAGCTTTGAGGAGCTGGAAAACCCGAAAAGCAACCTCGCTACGGAGATCTATTCATCCGATCATAAAACCCTTGGAAAGTATTACATCGAAAACCGTTCGAATGTTCATTTCCGGGATCTTTCTCCTAACATTATAAACGCCCTGATCGCGACCGAAGATTCGCGGTTCGAAAAACATTCCGGGGTCGACATCAAGGCCATTTTCCGTGTTGCGTTCGGCATGATCACCGGGTCGAACAAGGGCGGCGGGAGCACCATTTCCCAGCAGCTGGCCAAGAACCTTTTTCCGAGGAAAAAGGACCGTAATTTCTTCGAGACCGTGATCATCAAATTCAAGGAATGGGTCACCGCCATCAAGCTGGAGCGCAACTATTCGAAAGACGAGATCCTGGCCATGTACCTGAATACCGTTGATTTCGGCAGCCAGGCCTTCGGGATCCAGTCGGCGGCAAAAACCTATTTCAACAAGGAGCCGAAAGAGCTGAATGCTGAAGAGGCGGCCCTTCTCGTCGGGATCCTCAAGGCGCCAAGCTGGTTCAGCCCGGTAAGGAATGCCAAACGGGCGCTTGAACGGCGGAATACGGTGCTGGCACAGATGGAGAAATACGACTACCTGACGGAGCAGCAATACGATTCGCTGAAAGCCCTTCCGATCAACATGGGCGATTTTCATGTCCAAGACCATACCGCCGGGCTGGCGACCTATTTCCGGGAGTACCTGCGCGGAACGCTGGGTGACTGGTGCAGCAACCATCAGAAAGAGGACGGCACACCGTATAACCTTTACCGTGACGGACTGAAGATCTATACCACGATCGATTCGCGCATGCAGAAATATGCCGAGGAGGCGGTGAGGGATTACCTTGGAAAAGAACTTCAGCCTTCGTTTTACCGTCACTGGAAAGGGATCAAGGATGCCCCGTTCGTGTTTGAAAAGAACAAGGCCAGGGAGATCCAGAACCTGATGCTGCAGGCCATGCGCAGGAGCGACCGGTATGCCCACCTTAAATCAGTGAACACGCCTGATGCGGAGATCCTGAGAAGCTTCAACACACCGGTTAAAATGAACGTCTTCAGCTGGCATGGGGATATCGATACCGTTCTTTCACCCATGGATTCGATCCGGTATTACAAGTTCCTGCTTCAGTCGGGGCTGATGTCGATGGATCCCCATACGGGATTTGTGAAGGCCTATGTGGGAGGGATCGACTACCGCTATTTCCAGTACGACCATGTAAAGTATGCCAAACGCCAGGTTGGATCCACCTTTAAGCCGTTCCTCTATACCCTTGCCATGCAGGAAGGCGAATCGCCGTGTACGAAATACGCGAATGTTCAGCCGGTGGTGGAACTTCCGAACGGCGACATCTGGGCCCCGGCCAACGACAATAAAGAACGGCTCGGTGAAGAGGTGACGCTGAAATGGGCGCTGGCCTATTCCAACAACTGGATTTCCGGTCAGCTGATGAAAAAGTATTCCCCCCAGGACGTCATCCGGATTGCACGGAAGATGGGGGTTACCAGCGATATCCCGGCCGTTTATTCCATTGCCCTCGGCTCGGCCGACCTGACACTCTATGAAATGGTCGGAGCAATGTCGACGTTTGCCAATAAAGGTGTTTTTATCCAGCCGATCTTCATTACAAAGATCGAGGATAAGAACGGGAATGTCCTGGAATCATTCGTTCCCAAACAAAACGAAGCGATCAGTGAAGAGACGGCCTACCTGATGATCAAGCTGCTGCAGGGAGTTGTGGAGAGCGGTACCGGCACACGGCTAAGGTCGAAATACGGCTTCGACAACCCGATCGCCGGCAAGACCGGAACTTCCCAGAACCAGTCCGACGGCTGGTTCATGGGCATCACGCCCGACCTGGTAACCGGTGTCTGGACCGGCTGCGACGACAGGGCTGCGCATTTTCGTTCCATCGACCTTGGGCAGGGCGCCAACATGGCCCTGCCGATCTGGGCTTACTACATGAAGAAAGTCTATGCTGATAATACGCTGGGTATTACAAAACGGGATTTCGACCCGGCGCCTAAAGGCATTAAAGTTGAATTCGACTGCGACAAATACGAAGGGCCGAAGAAGAAGAAGCGCGTCAATATTGATGATTTTTAGGGTGACGCACGACTCCTTCAGCCCCTCCCCCAACCCCTCCCCTCCCGGGGCGGGGTGATGAATAGTAAATAGCGAAGTAGCGAAAATTCTGTGAAATCTGTGGTTAATAAAGAGTTCAGAGAACAGAGGACGGAGGTCAGAAAAAAACAATCTGTGACTAATCTGAGTAAATCCGTGATAATCTGTGGTGAAGAATGAGGTCCGGGGTCAGAAGCAGGAGGATTGAGAATGAAGGATTGAAAGTACGCTCTCGTGATCAATTTTCCCCTTATCCGTTCCAAAACCAATAAGTATCCATTGTAGATTTTAAACGTTTGAAATTGTAAATATAAACGTTTGAAAGTTCCAATTCAAACGTTTGAAATCAACGAAACTTCCTTTTCTGTTCGTAGTTCTTTAAGCAAGGAATAAGAATTCTGTAGGTAACAATTCTTCACTTTTCACTTTTCACTTTTCACTTTTCACTCTTACAGCCCGTCACCCGTCACGAGCCTTCTCCCCAAGGGCTGAAAATAAACTCCCCCCTTTGTTCATAACATATAATTCTTTCCTATTTTTGTTGTTTCAGGTTAAGTTAAGGTTCGGCTACCGTTCAATAACGGACTTTTATGACCACCGCCTGGTTTGCATTTGTCTTTTAGTTCCCGTACAGATGTCAGCCCGTTTCGGAACCCTAAAGCCGGATTTTTCTCCTTTCAGAGTCCGAACAACGCTCAAAACAGGCTTCCTAATACGTTATGCGCAAGGCATTGAGAAAAACAATAACCATTGAAACAGCATTACTTACCGTTAGTATTTAACCAACATGAAAAAGAACCTAAATTGGTATTACTTGTCAATAACCATCGGATTTGTTTTGCTTTTATGCAATGGCTGCGCTAAAGACGGAACATCCCAATACATTACTACATCCACGGATTATTCGCAATCCATGCATTGGTTGTCCCTACCCCCGACGGTTTACAAAGCGGACGTTTTTTACGTATATCCTACGACTTCGTGGACAAAAGACAATACCGCTGCAATGATCTGCGCGATTGACGACTCGCTCATGATGGCCGGAGCAGCCTCGGCCTTTGCACGGCAGGCCACTGCTTTTGACACTGCAGCGAATGTGTATGCCCCTTACTACCGGCAGGATAATTCTTCACCGGACAACCGGCTAAATGTGATAGCAGGAATACCAACAGCAGATGTAACGGCGGCCTTCGATTATTATATAAAGAATTTTAACAAAGGCCGTCCCTTCATTTTAGCCGGACATTCACAGGGAGCTAATATTGTGTGCAACCTGTTATCCGGATACCTGAAAGAAAATCCTCAGGTTTATGCAAGAATGATTGCTGCATACGTCATCGGCGGACCGGTTACCAAGCAGTTTCTCAACGATAATCCGCACCTGAAATTTGCCACCGGCCCCGATGACACGGGTGTGATTATTTCATACAATACTGAAGCACCAAATGTTTCCGGGGTGAATCCGGTGCTTTATGGGATGGTGGGCCTTGTGATCAATCCGATCACCTGGACAAGAGATGAGACCCTGGCAGATACAACACAAGGCTTAGGGTCACTCTTCCCAAATAAACAAGGCGTATGGGTAAAAATACCACAATATGCCGATGCCCGTGTGGATACAACAAAGGGGGTATTGATTTGCGCATCTGCGGATGAAAATAAAATAGCGGTTATAGACTCACTCAGCGGGTTCCCAAAAGGTGTCTATCATAGTTTTGATTATCCTTTCTATTATTTCAATCTGCGACAAAATGCCGCGAACAGAATTCAAAAATTCTTAAGTAAATAACATTCCATTCTCAACTTCAATTTCAGGAATCACGGGTAGGAACCGCAGTACAAGCCTGGGAAATTGATCCTGTTACCCATTTCAGATTTCACATTTCAGATTTCAGACTTCGGATTTGGTGTTTGGTGTTTGGCGTTTGAGACTTTTCATCTGGCACTTGCCACCTGTCATCCATCATTCAACATCCCGGCTAAGCGGCATTTGTCCTGAGCATTCGGGAATGCTTTGAATCATTCACTCATTTTTTATCCTTTGCGCTCAGGCCGCGCGGGTTATTTTTACTTTTTTTTCTGTCCTGTACTTTTCTTTTGCTTGTCTCCCGCTGGGCGCAGCTGCGATGTGGCGACGAGGCCCGCGCGGCCTGAGCGCAAAACAGGACACTTATGTGAATCGTTTAAAGCGGCATTACAAATGTCGCTTAGCCGGGGACTGATGTCCGATTCCGGACTTTACATTTCACATTTCACATTTCACCTTTCAGACTTCGGACATCGGACTTGGCGTTTGAGACTTGCCACTCTCCAGCCCCTCCCCCGACCCCTCCCCTCCCGGGGCGGGGTGAAGAACCGTCACACGATTCGCGTCACGCGTAAAATAAAAATATCATTATCTTTGTTCAATGAATGAGGTTGAACAAAATATCCGGTCAATCAGAGATCTGTGTCAGAATCACGGCGTGGATAAGCTTTACCTTTTTGGTTCGATACTGGGTAATAATTATAACGAAAAAAGTGATATCGATTTTCTTGTCAGATTTAAGACAATTGAACTACTTAAATATGCCGACAATTATTTTGATTTCCAGTTTTCCCTGGAAGACTTATTGCACCGGCCTGTTGACTTTCTTGAAGAATCCTCAATAAAAAATCCATACTTTCTTGAGTCGCTGAATGAATCAAAAAAACTTATTTATGGATAGGGAATTAAAAAGCAGAACGTCCTGCGCGTTTCGCGTAACGAATCACCTTGCATTTTCAAGTGAAAGAATGTGAATTACTGAGGTCGAAGGTCGGAAAAAATAATCTGTGACTAATCTGTGTAAATCCGTGGTGAATAATGAGGTCGGAAGCAGGAGGATGGAGGACTGATGTCCGATTCCGGACTTTACATTTCACATTTCACATTTCAGACTTCGGACATCGGACTTGGCGTTTGAGACTTGCCACTCTCCAGCCCCTCCCCCAACCCCTCCCCTCCCGGGGCGGGGTGAGAAACCGTCACGCGTTACGAGCCTTCTCCTTAAGGGCTGAAAATAAAATTCCCCCCTTTGTTCATAACATATATTTCTTTCCTATATTTGATGTTGCTGTTAAGGAAGAGTTCGGTTACTGCTTAAAACGGGCTTTTATGACTACCCCATTGTTTTCACTTGTCTTTTCGTTCCAATATGGTAATCATGCCGTTTCGGGGTACTAAGTCCGGATTTTTAGAGTACGAACAACACTCAAATTAGGCTTATTTACACGGTTAGCGATAATGCTATAAACTTTACACCCAAAGCCTTTGAATCATTAAAATGATAAAATGGAAAATACTTTTACAAAAGCGTTTGTGCTTAAAGTGCTTTTTGAAGCTGTTGTCATAGGGCTTTTTGTTTGGGGAATACAATTCTTCTTTGAAAATAAGTATAAGCCCATAACAGCATCCGAAGTTTTAAAAAGGGAAAACTTCTTGAATGCAAAGAAGAACGCATATTTCGAAGCCATCGATATAGCAAATAAAGTAATGGCAAACTTAGATTATGGCAGTATAGATGCTAATACGGGAAATAAGATCGCTTCGGAATTTTTACATAAGCATCCACAAGACCTCAGCAGTTTTGAATTAGAAATAAACAGTGCATATAGCAAAATGATGATTTTTACCTCAGATACAAACATATTGACTTCATATTTCAGAATTTTTGTTACTCCACCTACTGAAAAACATATCCCTATTATTGAAATGAGGAAGTTTATAGTAGCAATTAGAAAAGATTTAGGCAATACAGAAGAGTTGCCTATTGAATATAAAATGCTATACATAGTAATGCCTTCTCAACAGGACTCTCTACCATAGGTTATCATTACAAAAATGACTAAATAGTGACACTGTACCGCTAACAAGCATGTAAAACCAATGCTGCAAAGGATCTTCTGTGGTTAAGGGTTGTAACGACACCTGGTTTTACAGGCCAAGCGTTAACACCACCACTAAGTACAGCATGCTTCTATGCAATCTAAAATATTCTATAACAATAATCCTATGTTTGTTTTGTACAGGAAACTAATTGAAATTTTTCATTTATTCACGAAACTGTAATAATATTCCCAAAGAATTAAACTAAATATAATATTTATGAAAAGGTGTTCTCTAATTATTTTATTTATAGAATTGTTTTTCAATATTATTATTGCTCAAAGCCTCATCAACCCTGATAAAGCAAAATTTATAGTTGTTACAACAAATGATACGGTTCTTACAAAAGGAGTATATAAAATATTTTATAACAATGGCTGGGAGGTAATTGACTCGTCAGAAGAGGCCGTATATTATCGAATAATAAAAATAAATTCTTTGGGAATTCCTTATGACACCGTAAGGGATTATTATTATTCTGGTGATCTATTACAATGGAAAGGAGGATTATCTTCCGTAAAGGATTACTCTTATTCCAATGATTTACAATATAAAGGAAGATTAGTTTCTTCTAATAATAATATTACAGTAGTGCCTGAAGGTGTTTGTACCTGGTATAATGTTTATGGTGGAGTAACTGACCAGGGATTTTACATCAATGGGGCGCAAAGATATAAACTAGAAGGGAATTTTAATGAAGGATTAGTGAAAGCCATAATAGGTGATTGGGGTAATTATAGAGTAGGTTTTATTGATAGGAATGGCGTTGAAATTGTTCCTGTAAAATACGATAATGTAGAAGTTTTTTCTGAAGGTCTTGCACTTGTAAAATTAAATAATAAATATGGGTTCGTTGACAAAAATGGTAAGGAAGTTATTCCAATAATTTATGAAAATGCCTTATCATTTCATGATCAATTAGCTGCAGTGCGGCTTAATGATAAATGCGGGTATATCGACAAAAAAGGGGAGCTAATTATCGGATTTAATTTCCAACATGGAAATTATTTTTATTCTGGACTTGCTTCCGTCATGAAAAATGATAAATGGGGATATATAAACAAATCTGGTGTAGAACTAACAGAATTTAATTATGATAGTTACTATCATGAATATGAAGGGTTTATCCAAGTTAAAATAGGCGAAAAGTGGGGTTTTATTGATTCGGAGGGAAAGGAAGTAATCCCAGTAAAATATGAAGATGCAGGTCCGTTTTATGACGGTCTATCAATTGTAGAATTGAATGGGAAATATGGGTGCATTAATAAAAAAGGTGAGACCGTTATACCGTTTAATTATGATCAGATTGGTCATATGGTTTTACCTCCTCTTTTCGGATCATACAAATGGGATCGTGTCATTGATTATGAAGGTTTGTCTCTTGTAAAAATTGGATATAAATATGGTTATATTAATCGTGCGGGAGAAATTATTGTTTCAATTAATTATGATGATGCATATTCCTTTTCAAATGGCCTCGCTGCAGTAAAACTTAACGATAAATGGGGTTTTATAAATACAAAGGGAGAAATAAGCATACCCATGAAGTATGATGATGCAGCACCCTTCAACAGTGGTCTTGCATGTGTAAAACTTAATGAAAAATGGGGGTATATTGATAATAAAGGAGAAGTAAAAATTCCATTTATTTATGATAGTCATGGTAGTTTTTCAGAAAGTGGTATTGCTGAAATAAGCTTTAATTATCTTGATAATACCATAATAAAAACTGTTTATATCAATACTAAAGGAGAAACCATAGGTGTTCCCAAAGTTAAATTCCCTAAAGGGGAAATGGTGGCACAATTTAAAATCCTCGAAAGTGCACAAGAAAAAAAGTATTTTATAATGTATTATGATAAAAGCATGAATGCAATGGGATGGTGTTTCAATTCGGATAAGGAAACTGCATTAGATAATGCTTTTAGTAATTGCAAATCCTATGGTGGAAGAAATAATGCTGAGTTAGTTATTAATGAAAATCGAGCTGACCTTTTTGGTGCCGTATGTGTGGCATCTAATGAATCTAATAATTATTATGTATGCGCCTTTAGTCATTATTCCACTGATGATGCCGAAAAAAGAGCAAAAGATGCAATGCTAGATGAATATAATATATCTAATTCCATTATTCTGTCCTCGTGGATCCCAAATGAAAATATTTCTTCTGGTTATGCTTTTAAAAAAATTGTTATTAAACCAAAACATATAGATAATTACCCATCTTCATCAAACACGTTTGATAAAGCATTAACTACAGCTACAAATGTTTTAAATGTCATTACTTCACAAAACGGTTCAGTTAACTCAACTCTTTCAGCGACAAACATGCCTTCGTCTTCAACCGGTTCCCGCTCAACCTGCATTTGCACATTAAAGCATTGCTTAACAACAGTCGAATGTTATTGTGATGGCTCATCAACGCCTTGTGGTAATAGTACAATTTATGGCACTCTTGTAAATGAAACCAGGTGCTGTATTGGCAGAGGAGTTGCCGGACAGGCAACGTATAAAGCAGGTACTGTTGTTGCTTGTGGCGAATATGCATGTAATGGCACTTTAGCGTATGATCAGACATTTATACCGGCAGGACCGGGGCCAAATACCTTCGTTGTCTTTAAGGGAGGTACGGTAATTTGTTTTATTGGTGAAGACTTCATGTACAATGGACGGGACAATGGACGCGTGAACAGCGGGGTTTTAGCACAAGGAGCGACCATTAATGGCAATTACTACGAAGCAGGGTCATTTTTTATGTATAACGAGTCTGTAATTTGCTTCCCTTACTAAAGGTATAAACAAAGGTGTCCCTAGTGAGGATAATTCTTTAAAGAAAAAGAGAATTTATAGTTTGTACCACAGTAAACATTCAATTGAACCCGGTGAAGAAAAGGATCCGACATTTTATTTATACCGTAAAAAAGATCATCCATATCACATAGATTACTGTTTTGCTTCTGAAAAAATAATTGAACGCGGGGTTGATTTCTCAGTCGGTAATGTTGATGAATGGATTGAATTCAGTGACCATACACCGATTTTTATTGATATCAAAAATAACGTGGAAAAACATCCTGCTTGACAGTAACAAAATGACATCATTTACAGGATATGTATTGTAAACCATGCAATGCAAGCGGCCTTCCGCGTCACCCATCACGCATCACGAAAAATGATCAACTAACCTTTGAAGAATCCGCATAAACCACCCCTCTCTCCCTCAACCCCTTCAGCATATACTTCACGCATTCCGGCTTGCGGCCGATGTACTCGGGCACGGTGATGCCCTTGTGCGTGTAAATTCCATCGGCGATCATGCGCAGGGCGACGGTTGCCGTATAGCCGGTGGTGCGCGCCATGGAATGAACTCCCGAAACGGGATCGTACCGGTCAAACAGGTCCCAGGTATATTTTGTTCTTTTCTTTCCTTTGATGCCCTCCACCTCCACGCGCATAACGGTGATGTCAGCTTCACCTTCTTTCAGTTTCCATTTCGGGAAGAGCAGTTTTGCCGTCAGGTCGATCGGGCGGATTTTCTGCCTGCCCACCTCCACAAGGTCCTGGCGGAAGAAGCCGGTTTCGCGGAGCACCTTCATCTTCTCAATATGACCGGGATAACGGAGGGTTTTCTCCTTCATGTTCGGAGCCTTGATGGTGCGGATCAGGGAGCGCAGGCCGTCGGTATTGAAGGCTTCAAGGGTTCCGATGCCCGGGAAATTCATCAGTTCCGGGTCTGAAAGAGCAGGCCGGATAACCTCGACCCCGTTCTCGATGAACCGTGCAGGACGGGTGTATTCCTCAATCACATCGACAGGGGAGAAAACAGCCTTGTATTCCCAGGGCCATTCGCGAACTTCAGGCAATCCGCCTACGTAATAGACGACCTTCTCGGTTTTATCGAGCATGTGATCTGCATAACCGATCAGGATGTTGCACATGCCGGGCGCCACGCCGCAGTCCATGATGGCGGTCACGCCATTTTTCTTTGCCAGCGCATCGAGCTCAAAGGGATCTTCGATGAAGAAAGCGATGTCAACGACATTCTTCCCGGCTGAGATGATGGCTTTCAGTGTCTGGAATCCCATAAAGCCGGGAACGGCGTTGATGACCATGTCATAGCCGGCGACAAGTTTCTTAACATCCACCGGGTTGGAAAGATCTTTCTGCAGGATGTTTACGGGACCCTTTTTCGCCAGTTGCTGAAGCGCCTCTTTGCTGAAGTCAGCCACGGTAACTTTGAAACGCTTTTCTTTTGCAAGGTCGAGGGCCATAGGGCCGCCGACGAGGCCGGCGCCGAGAATGATGATGTTCATAATGGTATTTTTAAGAAAATAAGATTAAGTGTTTGTGGTCTTTTTTTCTCGCAGAGTTACGCAGAGGTAATCGCAGAGTCACGCAGAGAAATTTATAATTTAACTTTTTACTCTGCGAAACTTAGCGTAAAACTTTGCGAAACTCTGCGTGACATTTTTTTTCTTTTTTAGCAACCTCGTGCAGGTGGGGTTATTCAATCGTCACCTCGTAAACCTTCCCATCAAGATCATTCAGCGGGAAAGGAATGTTGGCCTGATCGTACGCCGACCCCACCCACCAGCGGGTGTTGTGGAATTCCTGCGAAATGATCAGCACCATCTGGTTGTTCGGGATGGAGGTGACCGAATTGTTCACATATCCTACCACGCGCAGCTTATCTTTCGACGGACCGATCCGCCAGATGATCTCCGTCGGCCGCCAGTCGATCTGGAAATAATAATATTCAGAACCGAACAGCTCATCATCTTTTTCCGGCACCTTTTCCGTGATGGCGCGGTAGCCCTTGTCCCACCGGTAGGCCCAGAAGGTCTGATCACCGAAATCAACCGCACGGCAGCCGTCGCTGAACTCATCCGGTTCCCAGCAGGCCATGTCCCAGTTCGTGGTGCATACCTCCACATTCCCGTCATCGGCAACTACCTCTTCCGGGAAGGGAACATTCCAGTTTGCCATGCGGTGCTGGTTGTCAGTACCGAAGTTGTATGCGGGCGGGAAGAGGTACTGCGGACAGTAGGGAACGGTCTTCAGGATCTCGAAGTCAATCTCCGAATAGGCGACCGACGGAACCCGCTTGTCGGCCTGTCCGCCGTAATAATTGGCCAGGTATCCTTCCTTGTTGCAGCTCCGGCGCAGGTTCCACTCTTCCTGTGCCTGGGTGATCAGCCAGATCGCATTGGTCAGCCCGTTCCAGAGGCCGTTCTTATTCAGAAGCTCGGTCAGCTTTGCCCTGACGGTCCATTTTCCATAGGTCAGCCCGTGGCGGGTAATGATCCCGACATCCTGCTTTTCCCATTTTCCGAATTCGGTTCCGGGATTCTTAATATTGATCAGATGTTTTTCAGCATCGGAACTTACCGTTTGGCACGGGGCTTTTGTTGTCGAGGCGGTGACTGCGATCAACTCTTCCTTCCGCCAGAACTGTTTGTTCCAGTTATAATCCATCCGGGAATAATTTCCGCTGATCACATCGGAAATGACCGGGATGTTGTACCATTTGGTGGTGGGATCAATGTAATGGATGAACTGGGCGAAGGGAGCATTGCTGAATTGGGAATCGTCCTGCCCGCAGGTGGAGCAGAAGTATTTCCCGTCTTTCTCTTTTGTGAAGAACGACGGAGGAATATAGATCCCTGCCCCCGGATCGGGATCGGCGATCACCTTCAGCATGACCGGTGATTTCAATACAACCGTATTCTCCATTGACCGTCCTTCGCCTTTGAGGAAGTAGAAGAACGGGTTGAGGAAGTCGCCATTTACGGGGTGACTGATATTGGTGATCCCATCAGGTAATTTATTGTTATTAATAGTATTTTCGGTGGTGACAACCAGCATAAAACTATAGTTGCCAACCCTTGGATTTCTTTTCCACCGGTCGTTCTTTCCGTTTGAATAATACCGCTGTTCGTTCCTTGGATTTCCCACGATCCTGAAGCTCCCGGTTACCGGATGAAACTGGTTGTCGGCAGCAACCTCAGCGGTTTCCATGAAGGTAATCCCGGTATCTTCCCAGCTCCCGTAAAAATTCTCACCGGCATAAAAGTTCTGGCGGGTGGAATCGATTTTATCAGCTTCCGGAAATTTGTAGCTCTCATTCTGGTAATAGATTTTATAGCGAAATTTAGCAGGAGCTGTCCCGGTATTCTTAATGAAAAACCCGAACTCAAAGGTTCCGCTGTGCACCTGGCGGAGGGTCGGGATGATAAAGCCGGAGGTAATGGCGCCCGTATAGTCTAGTTTAATGGATTTGCTGATGAGCAGATCGTTTGTCTGATTGCCCTCTGCATCATAATTCCAGTTGGTCAGCGGAATAAAATCGCGGACGATGAAATCTTCGGTTTTAATCTCTGCTTTCCGCTGTGACGAATTGCATGAAGCAAGGAACAGCAGAACACCGCTGATGAGGAGAAGCGTATTTTGAATATGTATGCCGTTCCTGTTGTTCATTTCCGTCTAGTCATTTTTAGAAAAATATGGAAGAGCATAAACCTGGATCGTGTTTGGTAGTTCCGGTCGGTCATCGAATTCAATGCATTTCCCTGTTCCCGGATCCGATTTCTTACAGTTCCTTCCGATTACCAGCAGTGAAGTTTTTCCCGGTTCAATAAAACAGCCGGGAATGATCCTTAAGATCTCAAAATACTTCGGGTTATGATCTTTTTCATATCCTTTGAAATCAACATTTCCGTGGATACAGTATCCTGAATTTTCAAATGAGAGCAGCTTCAGGTCAAAGCGCCAGTCGCGGTTGTACTTCAGGAACAGTCCGGGCATGCCGAAATTTCCGGTGAGGATCTGATCGCCCGGATTGAGTACATCCGGTCCGGGAAGCGTATCATGGAGTTTTTGCTTATACCGGAAAAGCCGTTTAAACTGGCCTGTCACAGGATCCAGCACGTGCAGTGAATACTTTACCGAAGCATGATCCTGTGTTTCCATAATGGCCAGAATCGTTTCTTCCCATGACGGCAGCGGTCTGAATTCACCTGCGAAGAAAGAAATCCTGCCTCCCTCATCCATCCATTCCGTTACCGTATGAGCTTCTGCACTGCTTACCTGTTCCCATCCGGCTTCCGAAAATTTAAACAGGTGCCAGGTTCCGTCAGCTTCAGCGGCAAAAAGTTCAGAGATGTCATCACCGTTGATATCCGGCGCAAGGAATTGGAATTTCTTAAGATCCGCGACAGGGAACGGCATCGCCGTTTTCCGGATCGGTCTCATTAAAATTTCTTTACCCGCAACATTTTTACTGAATCCGGCCAGCAGGATCTCTTTCTCCTTAATAAAGATCAATTCCGAAGCAGAGCGACTGGAAAATCTGCCGGCAAGTATTACCGGTGAATCCATGAAAGGCTGAATCGAGGGATCAACATTGACGCTAATCATTGAAAACGCTTTTTTCTCCCTGCTGTAAACGAATAGTTCCGGTTTTTTGCCAGGATTGAGCACCAGCAGCTGATCCAGCCCGGAATTATCCCCGGTGAAATTGCGGGTAAAGAGCCTGTCGTCGGGAGAGATCAGTCCCTGCTTTTGTTTACCGTCATCAACAAGAAAAGCTGAACTGTGATTCCCGATCTCCTGCTTTTCAGCCATGATAAACGGGAACGGAGGAGTGTTCAGTTTCGCCGTAAACGGCTTTTGAAGCGTCATATCCACATAGGTTGTATCTCCTTTCCGTTCGGGCGACGTTCCGAAGACCATGTAAAAGTCATCGACAAGGATATCGGCCTTGCTGTTGTTCCAGTAGAAAAGCTGGAGGCGGTAGTCAGCATTTATCTCTTTATCTGCAAGGTCGAAGAATCCGCTCACCTTGAACCATTTTCCCATCGGAAGCCGCGTGCCTTCAACGATCACCTTTTTCCAGATCACATTCACGCCAAGCTTGTTCGAGATCCCAAGGATAAGGTCAGAGGTGATGTCAGCCTTTGTCGGAAAGATATAGACCCATGCGCTGACGCCAATGGCTTTCAGTTCACCGGGGCCTGTTTCGGAAACTTTCCGTTCAATGGCAGGGCTGTAACTGTTTATACCAAATACCTTTGCGGAGAAGGAACCGGAATGTGCGATGCCCTTATACAACCCGGCAGGGGTTTCAGTGTTCGGAGCAGGTTCGAAATTAAAAGAAACCGAATTCGGGGACTGATCTTCCTGTTGCTGATTGACAAATTCCTTTTCATTCAGCGGAGAACGGTGAAGCAACCGGCCGACCGGAAGCCAGAGGTACCCTGCCACGATCAGAATGATCAGCAGGAGAAAAATCATCAGAACCCTGATGCGAACCGGCTTTCTGTCAGTCTCCATTTTTTTCAAAAACCTCCAACTTAAAATTGTCGACATCGAAACTTTCCTTATTCCTGTTCCAGATATAGATTTTCAGAATGTCGCTGGATTTCCTGATCTCCGGAGTAAGGTATTCAAAGCTGTATTTTTTCCATTGCATCCGGGCTGTATCAGGCTTTATTTCAGGGGCTGAATAAGCGTAGCTCTTCCCATTGTGTTCCATCGTCGTCACAAGACAGGGTCCATTTCCGGATGTAGTGGGGAAAAAAACATCGAGACTGACCACCACCCAGATGTGGTCTTTCACTGTCAATTCACTGTATTTGAATTGCCGTGTCAATACATATTCCTGGTCTTTCCCCACACTGTAATATTTATTCCCTTCCCCATCCTGAACAACGCCTTCCGGATTGCCCGGTTCATCAAATGCCAATTCCTGTGCAAGTACTGAATGGTAATCTGTACGGTTATCAAATGACATTTTTCCGGTAAAGTCGTGGCCGATCAGCAGGAGTTTCTTTTCTTCATCCGTTACTGAGGTCTTCAGGAACGTCGCCCAATAAAATCCTTTTGTGGTACGATAGGGATCGAGGATGTAATGTTTGAGCTGCCACCACTGGAACTGGTTCAGGAAGGTGAAGAGGATGACGATGACAATAAAAACGGATTTCATGATGATCCCTTTTTTGCCAAGGTAAACCAGGAAATATCCGAGGCTGATGGCAAGGATGGGATAGACCGTGATCAGGGGACGCATGGAAAATGCGGCTCCGTACCACCATTCGGTCCAGCTTGCGATGATGCAGAAGGCAACAAGGAAATAGCCGAAAAGGCTGAGGAAGATCTTCCTGTTATTCCTGAAAAGAAAATAAAAGCCAATCAGTGAAAATGCCATCACGGGCGTATAGATCAGCCAGCCTTTACGGTAGCTGATAAGGACATCCAAAATGTGGGGCGATGAAAGATCCAGGCCGATGCCGGGATTCTTGTAGCTGTCGTAAATGAACGATCCTGTTTTTATCCGCCAGTAAAGCAATTGCGGAAGAACAATGATAAAGCAAAGGATCAACGTGATCACAATCTGTTTCCAATTGGTTCTGATCAGCCGGATCTTTTCTTTCAGGCTTTCACGGGAGCTGATGTTCCAGAGCAGCGGGATCAGCACGATGAGGATCTCGCTGGGTTTCACCAGCGCCATCAGGATGATCCCGGCGCCAACGGCAAGCAGGTATTTCAGCTTCTGTACTTCGTGCCAGCGGATCGTGTACCAGATAATAATGTTGACCAGCATGAACAGCACATTCACCGTCTCAAGGTCCTTCAGGGTAAGGTGATGGATGTAGTTTGTGCTGAAGACGATGATCAGCATGACCAGGGCCGTGACCCGTTCGGAGAAGAAGCGTTTCAGGTTTTTTCTCAGGAAGATGAGGCCGATCAGGGTGTAGATGATCGCGCCAATGACCATTGCATACTGGTAGGGCAGCGTGAACCCGTCCGCGGGGATCTTCAGCAGGAAAGCGAAAAAATGTCCCGCAAAGAAAAAGGGAAGATAGAGCAACGCCATCCCGAAAAGGAAAAAGTAGAGCGGCTTTCCGTCGTCTGTTTCGGAGACCTGGTAAAGGGTTCCGCTCAGGTTCCGTTCATCGTTGATCTTCCGGATCCAGTCGGTTTTGTCGAGCATCGGGTCATGATAAATAAACGTTGCCGGAAGCGGCAGATAGTACCCGAGCACATCCCATGAAATTTCTTTTTCATTTACGTTGGTGATCCGGTAGAGGGAAAGGATGAGCCCGGTGGCCAGGAGCACGAATAGTGAAAGGTTCTTTGAGAATTTCATAAATCCAAAGGTAAAAAAAGATTCAACCCGGTGAGTCTTTTTAATCTCTGTGTACCTCTGTGTCTACTCTGTGAACCTCCGTGTAATAAAAATTTGTTTCACAGAGAACCACAGAGTAGACACAGAGGCTCACAGAGGATTTTGCGTCTTCGCGTCTTTGCGGTGAATAAAAAGAAAGAGTACTTTTGTTAAGATGAACAGCAGTAAAATAAGCAACAATAATTGGTCTTCAGCGGCCGGCAGGACTGAAAAATACCTTGTCCCGTTTCTTCTGCTCTTCCTGCTGATCGTATTTCTTGTTATCTCTTTCCTGTCGGAAGGGTTTTACGGCGGTGCCGACAACATCAACCATTATTTCATTTCGCGGTATTCATGGCAGCGTCCTGAACTTCTCTTCGACGGCTGGGGCCGGCCGCTCTATACCATTCTCAGCTCTCCCTTTGCACAGTTCGGCTTCCAGGGGATCAAAGTGTTCAATGTGATCCTGGCCGTGCTGACATTGTGGACCGGTTACCTGACCGCCCGCAAACTCAACTACGCTCCTTCACTCCTGGCCTTTGTGATGATCGGGTTCGCCCCCATTTATTTCATTATGATCTTTACAGGGCTGACGGAGATCCTGGCCGGTTTTGTCCTGATCCTTGCAGTATATTTGTTCTTCCGCGAAAAATACATCGCTTCTGCGGTAGTGCTCTCCTTTATCTATTTTGCACGCAGCGAAGCGATGATCTTCTATCCGATATTTCTCGCAGCATATGTGTTTAAAAAGCAGTACAAAGCAATTCCGTTTCTGCTCGTTGGTGTTTTGTTCTTTACTGTCATCGGCGGGTGGTTCTTCAACGACTACCTCTGGCTGATCCACAAGTTTCCTTATCCGGTCCATCACAAGATCTATAAAGAGACAGGTCCGCTGCTGCACTTTGTCAATCAGCGCGACTATATATTCGGGATCCCTTTGGAAATCCTGCTTGTGCTGGGGACAATCATTCTTTTCAGGCAACTGTTCTCAAAACAGGAACCGGTCCGGAAACAGTCATTTTATGAGCTTTTGCTGATCCTTTTGCCGTTTGCCGGGTATTTTGCCATGCATTCGGTCTTTTACTGGAAGGCGCTTGGCGGGTCGATCGGACTGATCCGCGTGATCACGGCGGTGATGCCGCTTGCGGGGCTCATCTGTCTGAAGGGATATGACTTCCTTGATCAGAAGCTGAAATCGAATCCCCGCAGGAGAAACGGAGCAATGATCCTGACCAGTGTCATCATCATCATCGTAACCTTTATCACCTATCACGTCCCGGTCAGGCTCGACGACAGCGAAAAGACGCTGAAGGCTGCCGCCGGTTGGTTCAAAACGTCGGAATATTCGAAAAAGCTGGTCTTTTATACCGATCTGAACTTTCCGTTCTTCCTCGACATCAACCCCAACGACATCAAACGTTCGGCCCTGCTCTTCTACGCCCGTTCGATCCCGACACTGCCCGACAGCTGTGTCGTGGTCTGGGAGTCGCATTTCGGTCCGCATGAAAATGAAATACCGCTCGACACCATCCTGAATAATAAAAATTACCGGTTGCTGAAGGTCTTCAAGCCTGAAAAAGAGTTCACCACTTTGGGAGGACTGCCTTATGAAGTGAGGGTTTTTCTGAAGCTGCCTGCTGACCTGTCGGTTGATGACCTTGCCCGGACGGGATGGAAACAGCAGCAGGAAAGCGAACCCGGAAGGATCTCATTCTTCAATGATTTTGAGCAGGCTGTTTCCGGGTTTCATCCTTCAAAATTCACAACCAGCTTCAGCCATTCGGGCAGTCAATCCTTCCGGATGGATACGGCATCCCTGTACAGCCCGGCATTCGTTCTTAAATGGAAGTACCTCCTGGAAAGACCTGTGGAAACCGGGATTTGGGTTTCATATTACATTTATCCTACGGCCGCGTTTGGGAAAAATCCACCGTCGATCGTGATTTCGCTTGAGAATGGCAAGACCTCCTATTTCTTCCGTGCGAAGAACCTGAAGGAGATGAACCTTGTTACGGGCCGGTGGAACAAGGCTGAAATGGATGTACAGCTGCCCGCGGTCAATTCATTGTCGGACCTTCTTAAAATATACATCTACAATCCGTCAAAGGAGCCGTATTACATCGATGACATGAATGTGACATTACTGCGAAAGCGAAAGTGAATAAACCAGAGATGCTGATCTTCATTCATAAACTTTCCCGGGGCTGACCAAAAAGTATTTTTTATTCTCGCAGAGTTTCGCAGATGACTGATAACGTACAAAATAACTTTGCGTAACTCTGCGAAAAAATCATATGTTTACCTTTTTAGTCAGTCTCAGGATTATTATCTTTGCCAGCTATGGCATTCAGCAAGACTGAGAAATACCTTGTTCCGATTCTTCTGCTTTCCCTTCTGATCGTTTTCCTTACGATTGCATTTGTATCGGAAGGCTATTACGGCGGGGCCGACAACATCAATCATTACCTGATTGCCCGCTATTCATTTCAGTATCCCGTACTTTTCTTCCACGGCTGGGGACGTCCTCTTTATACCATCCTCAGTTCTCCCTTTGCGCAGTTCGGGTTCATGGGCATCAAGGTTTTCAATTCGCTCCTTGCTGTTCTGACGTTATGGATAGGTTACCTGACGGCTAAAAAACTGGGCTATTCTCCTCCCATCCTGATCCTGGTCATGATCGCTTTCATGCCGGTTTATTTCATCATGATCTTTACCGCACTGACGGAGATTTTAGCCGGTTTTGTTCTCATCCTTTCAGTCTATCTTTTCTTTCGCGGAAAATACATTGCTTCGGCGGTGGTGATCTCCTTCATCTATTTTGCACGTAGCGAAGCCATGATCTTTTACCCGATCTTCCTGGCTGCTTATCTTTTCAAAAAACAGTTTAAGGCGATTCCTTTCCTTTTCCTCGGAATCCTGCTTTTTACCGTCGTTGGCGGTATCTATTTCAGGGATTTCCTCTGGCTGATACACAAGTTCCCTTACCCGATCCACAGCGAAATCTATAAGGAACACGGTCCGTTGCTTCATTTCTTCACCAAGCGGGATGAACTCTTCGGCCTTCCGCTGGAGATCCTGCTCGTATTGGGGATCATCCTTATTTTCGTTCAACTGTTTTCGAAGAAGAAAGATGTCAGGAATCAACCTTTCTTCGAGCTGGTGTTGCTGCTGGCACCGTTTGCCGGTTTTTTTGCCATGCATTCGGTGCTCTACTGGAAAGCCCTCGGCGGATCGATCGGGTACATCCGTGTGATCACGACCGTAATCCCGCTTGCATCCCTGATCTGCCTTAAAGGCTATGACCTGATCGACCAGCAGCTAAAAAAGATACCTTTTATCCGGTATATTTTTATGGCGCTGATCAGTTGCTGGATCATTTCCGTTGCCCTGAAAACTTACGTCGTCCCGGTACAGTTGAGCGAGGACGAAAAGATCATTAAAAATGTTGCAGGATGGTTTAAAAATTCGGAATATGCCAACCACCTGGTTTATTATACTGATCCGAATTTTGCCTTCTATGCGGACCTGGATCCATACGACGAATCACGCGATGTACCGATCTTCCACGCTGCGAACCTTCATAATGTACCCGACAGTGCAATCCTGGTGTGGGATTCCCATTTCGGACCGAATGAAAATGCGATCCCGCGGGATTCCGTTATTCACAATCCGCGCTACAGGATACTGAAAGTCCTCACGCCCTTCAAGGAAAAGATTACCCTGGGCGGATATCCCTACGAGGTGCTTGTCCTGTTACGACTGCCGGCCGGGCAATTGTTCGATAACCAGGAATTCCTCAAGAATCTGAAAGAAAGGGATGATCTGTCCTGGAAAGAAATCAAATCGTTCAGCAACGATTTTGAAACTCCGCTCCAGGGTATGAATTCTTCGAAGCTCACGACAGAGACCGCGCATTCCGGGAAGAGTTCGTACCGGATGGACGAAGCAACAGAATTCAGTCCCGGTTTTCTCATTCAATGCAGCGAACTGAAGAAAAATCAAGGGGCATTAAAGGTCAGGGTGTCCTTATTTATTCTTACCCCTACCTTAATAGATACCGACCAGCCTTCCCTGATTGTTTCACTGGACGATAAAAAAACATCCTACGATTATAACTTTAAAAGTCTTCGCCTGATGAATCTTTCAGTAAACCAGTGGACACAGGTTGAATATGAAGTGAACCTTGTGCCGGTCCATGCAGGAACCGACATGCTCAAGGTTTATATTTACAACCCCGGGAAGAATCTCTTTTTTATTGATGACCTGAAGGTTGATGTACTTGGAAATATTGTTAATCTGAAATAACGCCCAATGCTTATTCTGAAAAACATCCTTTTATTTCTGAAATCGATCATTCCCGAGGTTCTTATTATTGGTATTTTTATCTTCTTAATCAATAATTACATTGGAAATGAAAAGGCTACGATTAAATCGGATTCCATAGGTTATTATGATTATTTGCCTTCGATCTTCATCCATCACGATTTCGTCAGAAAAGATGTTCCCGTCAAGAATGACCATGGCATTTACAAACGTATAAATAACATCGACTTTTATATTGATTACGATGGTTACAAGGTCAACAGATGTCCATGCGGTACGGCGGTTTTAGAGATGCCATTTTTTATCAGGGCGCTTCTGAAAACAGACCTTGAAAGAAATTTTGCGGATGGTTATCAAACTCCCTTTCATATAGCGGTATTTCACGCAGCGGTTTTTTATTTATTTCTGAGCATCTTTTTCCTGAAAAAAATACTTAAGCTGTACGATATCAAAAAGCACATTATCATCTTATGTCAATTACTTTTAGTTCTTGCTACTTCCGTTACAAATTATGCAAATTTTGATGCAGGATTCAGCCATGTTTACTCCTTATTTGCAATTACTGCATTCCTTTACTTTATTGCGTCATACTTTAAAAAGAG
Source organism: Bacteroidota bacterium (assembly GCA_026391805.1). Taxonomy (GTDB): domain Bacteria; phylum Bacteroidota; class Bacteroidia; order Bacteroidales; family FEN-979; genus FEN-979. The sequence continues at coordinate 236,292 of JAPLDJ010000016.1, forward strand.
AGATTTTAATCATTTCATTTTAGCTTGTCTTCTTTTTGGATTGATCCTCCTTCTTCGCCAGGTAAATGTTCTGATCATTTTCTTTGTTCCCTTTCTGGCCGGCTCAATAAAAAATTTCAAAGATGGAGTGATCCATCTTTTCAGGCATCCTTTCATATTCCTGTCCGGGATATTTCTGACCTCAGCAGTATTTCTCATTCAGTCTTTATGCTATTATTTGCAGGCAGGACATTTCTACATCTACACATACCAGGGATATGGATTTAATTTTCTGGATCCCCAAATCATTAATATTCTGTTCAGTTACAGGAAAGGGCTGTTTGTATATTCTCCTGTTTTATTTCTGACCTTATCCGGCCTGGTTTATTTAGTATACCGGCGAAAGTATTATCTGGTGCTGACATGGTCTGCTTTTTTTATCTTCCTTACCTATGTTCTTTCATCCTGGTGGGTATGGTATTATGGTGCCAGCTACGGATTGAGAGCATACATTGATTACTATGCAGTTTTTTTTATCCCGTTCGCCATCATGTTGAACGAGATCCCAAGGGTACTGAAATTCATCTTCATCGGGCTTTCACTGCTAACCATCCCGCTGAACATCATCCAGACCTATCAGTATAAAAACTACATCCTTGAATGGGGCGTGATGGACAGGGTAAAGTACTGGAAAGTGTTCCTGAAGACAGACAAGAGGTATGAAGGAATATTATGGAAGAAGCATTTTGATGACTCGCAATACCGGACCTTAAAGGAGGTTAATATTGGGAATATCAGGATTCCATCCAACAGTGAAAAAGTTTATTGTATGCTGAGCAGTAAGGATATCCCCGGTTTCCAGGAAATCAATATGATCCAGATTCTGATCGATAATGATTTCCGGGAATCGAATGATGCGGAATTGTTTATGACGGTCAACGAAACGGATCGTAGTCATTTTTCTTTATGGAGCAAGCGGTTTCTGATTCATTTTGCTGACGACAGTTTTAATAAATGGCAAACGGGGGTGTTCTATTTTGAATTGGATCCCATCACTGACCCGAAGGAAAAGATCTTCGAACTTGCCGTGATCAGCGGAAAGTATGCGGGTACATTAAAAAACGTGAGATTGAGATTCATGAGTTCTGTTAAAACAAATAAATAAAACCAACCCTGATCAATACATATTTGAAGGAATGTTGCACTGATCTCTTCATTCAGATCAATGAAAAAAACGAAAAAAAATGGATAAAACAATCATTATCATTCCGGCATATAATGAAAGCACCAAAATCGGAAATGTTGTAAATAAGGTGAATTTGTATTGCAAAACAATGATTGACAGGATATGTGTTGTGGATGATTGTTCCACGGATAATACTTCCGAAATTGCCTCTAACGCCGGCGCTCATGTTCTCAGGCATGAAAAAAATCTCGGCGTCGGTGCTGCTATCCGGACAGGTTTAGATTATGGATACCGTGAAAATTTTGATATCGCGGTTGTAATATCCGGAGATGATCAGCATAATCCTCAGGAGATGGATCGCGTTTTAGACCCTGTTAAACGCGATGGATTTGATTTTATCCAGGGATCAAGATTCCTTAAAGGTGGTACGACAATAAATCAGCCTTTATTCAGAAAAATACTTACAAAAGCATACCCCATTATTTTTTTTATCCTGACCGGAAAAAAATGTACAGATATAACAAATGGTTTCAGGGCTTTTAAAATTAAAACTGTTTATGAGGATACTTCAATAAATCTTCATCAGGATTGGTTAAATTCGTATGAACTCGAGGTTTATTTACTGTACAAAGTTTATCATTCGAATAAATATTTAGTAAAAGAAGTCCCTATCTCAATTTTATATCACAAGGAAATGAAAGAACGGACTAAAATGAAACCATTTATTGATTGGTGGCGAATTTTCAGACCAATGATTTTATTAAAATTAAAGATTAAAAAATGAACAAACAACAATTATTAACTGATTATGCCGGTGCCGAGGTGCTGGTAACAGGTGGCGCAGGATTCGTAGGTAGTAATCTTGTAAAAGAACTTGTAAAGCACAATGCTCATGTTACAGTTCTTGATGATCTATTTACCGGGGATCTCTCTAATCTGAAAAATCTGAAAATTAAGAAGTTCATTAAAGGTGATGTTCGTGATGAAGCATTAATGAAAAAAATTGTCGTAAACTTCGACTATATTTTTCACCTTGCCGCAAGAAATATCATTGTATCCACGAAGAATCCGCTCGAAGATTTTGCTGTCAATATCGGAGGGACCCTGAATATTCTTAATAACCTGAAACGGAGCAAAAGGTTGCAAAAATTTATTTATACCTCGTCCGTATCTATTTATGGAAATACCAGGTATCTCCCGATCAATGAGGATGACTCCTATAATCTGCTCTCCCCCTATGCAGTAAGCAAGCTTGGAGGAGAAAATTATGCCAGGGTTTTTTATGAAAATTTTGATCTGCCAACTGTAGTTGTGAGGTATTCAAATGTCTATGGAATTTTTCAAAGTACTGCCAATCCTTATTGCGGTGTTGTTGGTAAAATTATTGACCGGATTCATAATGACAAAAGGCCCGTTATTCATGGGGATGGAGAACAAACAAGAGATTTTACCTATATCCAGGATGCTGTGGATGCAACTCTGCTTGCAGGAATATCAGATAAAAGTGTTGGAGAGGTATTTAATATTGGCACAGGTATAGAAATAAGCATTAATAATTTAGTAAAAAACATCAACGAAATAATGGGAAAAGATATTCTTCCGGAATATATCGACCGCAGAGACATTGATAACATCCGGCGACGGGTTCTGAACATTGAAAAAATCCGGAGAGTGTTGCGGTGGTCCCCTCAATTTACCCTGAGGAAGGGTCTTTCTGAAACCATCGAATGGTACAAAACAATTTAGGAAGAATTGAATAATTTTTGTTCATCAATAAATAAAAATCATGATAGCGGTAATCATTCCATCGTTCAGGGTCAGGGACCACATCCTTGGTGTACTTGCAGGCATCGGGCCGGAAGTCGGGAAGATTTATGTTGTCGATGATGCCTGTCCGCAGGGAACCGGAAACTTTGTAAAAGAGAATTGTTCCGACGATCGGGTTGAAGTGATTATAAATCCGAAGAACCTTGGTGTTGGCGGTGCTGTAATGGCCGGTTATAAGAAGGCGCTGGAAGATGGCTGCACGATCATGGTGAAGCTGGATGGCGACGGCCAGATGGCACCTTCACTGATCCCGAAACTGGTCGAACCGATTGCAAAGCAGGAAGCGGATTATGTCAAGGGAAACCGGTTCTACGATCTGCGGTACCTTCGGAAAATGCCCGGTATCCGCCGTTTCGGCAACTCGATGGTGTCGTTCATCAGTAAAATGGCATGCGGCTACTGGAACATCATGGATCCTGCCAACGGCTTCACCGCCATCAGTGCCACGGCATTGAAATACCTTCCGCTCGACAGGATCGACAACAGGTTCTTTTTCGAAAACGACATGCTCTTCCGGCTTTACACCATCCGGGCTGTTGTAAGGGATATGCCGCTGCAGGCAGTTTATGGAAACGAAACCAGCAATATCAGCATCTCGAAAATTGCGTTCCAGTTTCCATTCAAATATTTGAACCGGCTGTTCAAACGGATCTTTTATACCTATTTCCTCCGCGATTTCAACATCGGGTCACTGGAGCTGGTGATGGCCTTTATCTTCCTTCTCTTCGGATTCATCTTCGGAGGCATCCATTGGTTAAGAAGCGTCGAAACACACCAGCCGGCCACGGCAGGTACGGTTCTCCTCGCCGGTTTGCCGATCATCCTCGGGTTCCAGTCATTGCTGGCTTTTCTGCATTATGATGTGGCAAACATTCCGCAGAAGGTGATCACGGAAGATTAATGTGGTTATTTTTCTATTTCTATCACCGCTAAGGCGCGAAGGCGCAAAGTGATTTAGCGTCTTTGCGGTGAAAAAAGATATCAGAACCTGAAGTAGATAAACGGGCTGAATCCTGAGGCGATGATTGTCGCGGCATTCAGGATGAACAGGAGAATTGACAGGACGGAAAAGAGGATCAGGGATTTTTTTCCGGGGCTGAGATAGAGCCTGTTGATCCATTCCTCCACGATTTTGAATCCACCCCAGAAGGAGAAGAGAACAGCAACGGCCAGCATGGTCAGGAATTTCTCGTTCAGCCAGATCATGTTATCGCCACCCCTGAACTGGAACATCCGACGGAGGAAGAATCCTGCATCGTCGAGGCTCTGTGAGCGGAAGATCACCATGCTGATGACGAGCAGTAAAAAAGTGATGAGGATGGATGGAACCTTTCCGGCTTTTTTTAAATATTTCAGCAGGAACAGCCGGTCGACGATGAGGAAAAATCCCATGTAAGCGCCCCAGGCGATGAAGGTCCAGGCAGCGCCATGCCAGAATCCGCACAGCAGGAATGTAACGGAGGCCGCGATCAGGTAAAGTATCTTGTCGGTTCTTATTCCTGCATAATGTTCCTTCGGAAGCTTCCTGGAAGTGGAATAGGCCAGCGGCAGGAAGATATAATCGCGGAACCAGAAGGAGAGCGTGATGTGCCAGCGGCGCCAGAATTCGGTGATGCTTTGCGAGACATAGGGCGAGTTGAAATTTTCGGGAAGCCTGAACCCCACCATCCGTGCCAGCCCGATCGCCATATCGGAATAGCCGGAGAAGTCGAAATAGATCTGGAAGGTATAGGCCACGGCACCGGTCCAGGCCATGCCGGTGGATAATCCGGCGGAGGAAAGTGCGAAGATGTCGTTCACCGATGCGCCCAGTGTGTCGGCAATGATCACTTTCTTCGCAAGCCCGATCATGAACCGATAAAAACCGATAAGGCGGTTGTCGATGGTCTCCTGGCCTGTACGGTCTTTTATCTGATCAGAGATCTGCCCGGGACGGACAATCGGCCCCGACAGCAATTGCGGGAACATGAAGATGTAAAGTGCATAATCCTGGATCTTTTCAAAGCCAGGATGCCTCTTTTTATATACCTCCAGCACATAGGCCAGCTTCTGGAATGTAATGAAGGAGATCCCGACCGGAAGCATGATCCTGGTCCAGCCGGTAGGTCTGCTTCCGAATCCGCTGAGGATGACATTCACCTGGTCGGCAAAGAAATTCATGTACTTGAACCAGATCAGCAGTCCGAGGTTGAGAAAAACGGAAACCCAAAAGAGGATGCGTGCTGTTTTACCTTCAGCTGCTGACATTCTGCGGATCACGAAGAAGTCAACCAGCACCGAAGCCATCACCACAAAAACAAAAACCGGCGCTCCCCAGGCATAGAAACAGAGGCTCGCCAGCAGCAGGACCCAATTCCTGAGCTTCTTGCCGGCCAGGTAATAAACGATCAGCAGGACCGGCAGAAAATAAAAAAGAAAGAGGCTGCTGGTGAAAATCATTTTGGTTGTTTGTTTTTTTTCTGTTTTTCCAGCTTCTGCAGGTCAAGCATGTAGAGGGCATCCATTCTCAGCTGCTCCTCCACGGTTATGTGGGCCTGTGCTGCTTTATCCACGATCTTTTTCATCCATTCCGGGGTGTTCCGGATATCATCCTCAACCTTCTTAAGCTCATCTCCTTTTGATTTATCGAGTACGCTAAGGGCAAGATCGACAAAACCATAACCCGGGTTTCCCTTGGCCCCGTTGACCTGCATGAGAACGATCACATTCTGCCTGTCGATCGCTTCTGCGACATCGATCTCCGAAACCGATTTTGGCTTTGTCCTGGCTTCAGGGTAAACATCCATGTTATAGTACCAGAACTCTTCGTTGCTGAACAGCCCGCGGATCACCGCCGGGTACCAGTTCCAGTAAAAGCTGTCGCCGATGAAGAGTGCAGAAGGTTTTTTCCGGTTCGTGTCGCTGACAAAATGATAGTTGAAGTACCCGAACGCCGGTTGTGATAATCCCCAGATGAGGTTGAGCGTGTTTTCAATGTCATAATCCGTGTTCCGGGCTGTGGAACTTTGTTCGAGACCATCCAGGACGAGCTTCGGAACCGGCCTGTCAAGCCGGGCGCGGAGGTACTTGGCCAGCGAATCAGCAGCCAGCACGGCGCAGTAATCGCTCCAGTGAATCCCTGTTTTCGGATAGAGCGGAAAACGGCTGGTATCTTTGGCCAGAAGGGCCCATCGGTTGAAATCGATCAGGTTGATGCCGGCCTCTTTGCATTTTCCCGCGTAATAGCCGTAGTTGGTGAACTCCCTCTTTTTCTTCAGGTACCTGCCGGGAATGTATTCCGGGTAGTATGTTCCCTTGTCGGGGGTAAGGATCACCACGAGGAGGATCTTCTTTTCATTCCAGAGCAGATCCTGAATCTGTTTCAGCATCTTTACCTTTTCATCGCAAAAGGATTTTCCCGGAAAATTATCCCCCAGCCAGGCATGAATGTATTCATCGCTGAACAGGTATCCTTTCTTCCCCACCACGATCTTCCCGGCATGGGGAAGGGAGAAGAGAGAAAAATCAGCCTGGTTGTACAGCCTGACGAAATCGCTCCGGAACCCGGCGTTTTCCTTCATGTAAAGATCGGTACTGTCCTGGTAAGCACCGGAAAACCATGAAGAAACTGTTAATGCAGGCTCACTGCGGGGCACAAAATAACCATTGAGGGGTTTGGGTTTAAAGACAGAAAGGTACCGCTGAACTGCCGGAAAGATGAGCAGCAGTAAGATCAGGATGAATATACCTCTTTTGATAAGATTCATCGTTTCTTCAGTTATTCAAACCTGAGTTTCATGTCATCAAAGTATACAGAGTCTGTCCTTGGAATATTCCGGATCATAAACCTGATTTCATTTTTCTGATCGATCCATTCCGGTATCTCAAAGGTACCTGATACAAGGTTCCATGAACTGGGATCCTTGATGAAATCATCTATTTTCAAGGTTTTCTCATAGACCGGCCTGTCCGGATCATTCCCAATCCTGCAGACGAAGAGTGTTCCCGTTGTTGCTTTTTTCCAGGGGTTCACCCAGATTGAAGCATCGACCCGTCTCACCTGTCTTCTGAAAATATTTTCAAGCTGCCGGGAATACAGCTTGTTGTACTCGTTCCACTTGTCGATGTAACTGCCCAGTGTCGGTGAATGGACACAAAACCTGGTAGGGGGCAGATCCAGCATGCCGAAATTCTCAAAGTCCAACCTGTAGGTGTAAGACCTCATCGGAACATCATATAATCCTGTATAGTCAAGATAAAAAAGATAATCATCCCACGACCAGACGGAGTTTGTATCCCAGCGCTGATGGTAGGTCAGGACAAGATTATAATAGGAGGAAAACACCATCGCAACAACAATGATTGATTTCACGAAAAGGTTCCTGATCTTTCCGATCCCGCTTATGAACCAGGCAAACGGAAGGGAAAAGAGGGCATAATATTCCACCATCGGGCGGTATCCGAAACTTCCTCCGAAAAACCATGCACTCCAGGATGAGAAGACATAGCTGGCTAGAAGAAATGACAATCCAATAAAGGTCCCGTTGGGTACTTTTTTTACGATCATGAACAGCATGCCCGCGACGAAAAAAAACACCAGGGGAGTGTAAATGAATAATCCGTTCAGCGTCGAGAACCAGGCAGGGATCATTTGCGGTTGTTTCCAGTTGGTGAACCCCTCGTTGGGATAGGAATAATAAACAAAATGGCCGGTGAGGTATTTCCAGTAAAAGAACTGCGGCAGGAAAATAATGAAGGCCGTGACCAGGAAGATCAGGATATAGGTGGGTTTCAGGAACAGGATCAGCCGCGCCCTGATCTCTTTCCACGACTTCACGTCGAGGAAGAGCATCCAGGTCATCAGCAGGATGTTGGTGGGACGGATCAGGATGGCAAGTGATAAAACGATGCTCATCCCGAGAAACAATCCATAGGATTTTTTGCCGCTGTCGAGGAACTTCTTCAGGAGAAAGAGGAACAGGGAGAAGAGGAAAAACGAATAGACGTGCGACATCAGCCCGTCATAGATCCCGTAATCAAAGAGGTTGGTACCTGCAAGGATCAGCAGGACCGTGAGCCAGGATATTCCGCGGGAAAAATACCTCCGCAGGAACCGTTGCAGGAAAAAGAGCCCGAGGACAAGGTAAAACACGCCGGGCAGGATGGTCATCTGCTGGTAGAAATCGGAGAAGCCATTCGGCTGCAGGTTCCATTGAAGTGCGACCAGGTGTGTGACCAGAAAAAACGGCGCTATCAGGATGGCAACACCGCAGGTGGTTTTAATGATCACTTTGTTGGTCTTCTTATCGAGAAGAAAACCTTCACATTTTTTTTCGATACCTGCCGGAAATTTATGAATGTCCCATCCGTAGATGAAAGTCGCCGGAAGATAAACATAATAGTGTGCCTTGTCGGAATAGATCTTCCGGTAAGGCCCTTTCTGACCTGCAAAGTTGATGTTCCAGGCAAGGTAAAGGCACAGCAGGAAAACGGGAATAAAAAACACCAGGTCGGGTATTTTTCTTCCTGTAAGTCTTTCCGGTATGTTATTCTTTGGGCTCAAACAATTCAAATTTAAGATCATCGATGTAAAGCGATTCTTTCCCTGTGTACCAGACATGAAAATCGAGAACATCGCCGGGATAGGGATCAATGGGTGAAAGATAATCGATCGAAACGGTTTGCCACTGGCCGGGTTTCAGGTTTTGTTCCCAGAGCCTCAGTTCCCTGTACCGGTAGCTGGTTCCTTCGTGTACCGAGGTGATCACAAGGAATCCGCCTTTCAGCGAGGAGGTTTCCTGAACATACACCGATACGGTCAGTCGTGCGCCAACCTGCCTTTTCTTCGACAAATCAGAATACTTCTCCTTCAGGGCCGGAGAAAACTGCACGGTACTGTCCATTTTATAGACCCTCCTGCCGAACACTTCACAGATGGGGCCGGGCTTACTGCCGGAATTTACCGGTTCCCTGCTAAAGTCATAAAATGCAAGGGTCTTCCTGGTGAATTTTGCTGTATCCTTCAGGACGAGCGAAGGATCAGGATCTATGCCGGCCATAAGTACTTTTTCAAGATCAGAAACATTGGTGCGGCCAAAAACCCTGCAATAAGCATCGGCGGTCATCCCTGATTTCAGGATGATTCCATTGTTGTATTGCCAGGTCTGGAAAAGGTTCAGCAGTAAAAACAGCGAACAGAAAACGGCTGTCAACGTGATCGCAATTCTTCCTTTCTCTGAAATGACCTTCAGCAGATACCCCAGCGGCAGTGAAAGGACCGCGAGCAGCTGAACAAAAGCAATCTGCCCGAAGACATCCGTGGATCCCAGTTCTGTCCAGCAGGATCCGAAGAGGATTCCAAGGAAAGTTAGAATAAAGACGGCGTAATAAATTTCACGGTTCCGTTCAGCAAGAAAATAAAAACCTGCAATTGAAAGCAGGATAACGGGGGAATAGATCAGCCAGCCGTGGTTGAACGAAAAGAGGTCAATCCAGAGGTAACGGAAATTCAGGATAAAAAGACCGGGCAGTTTGAAATCCAGGAAGCTGATATTGCCCGGACTGATCTTCAGGATGACGACAGGAACAATCACAACAAGGAGAATAACGAAAATGAAGACCAGGGAGTTCCTGTAATTTTTCACCATCCGGGTGAATTTTTCCTTTGCGCTTGTCCTGTCGTGCATGCCCCAGAATAAGGGGATCAGCAGGACAAGGTACCCGGTGCCCTGCGCCAGGAGCGTCAATCCTGAAAACAGCGCCAGCAGGATTGTTTTGTAAAGCCGGGGCGATCTGAAACTGGAAACAGCCAGATAAATGACGAGCGAATAAAGTGAAAAAAGGATCACAGGTTGAAAAAGCTGCCCGACTCCTGCTATATAGGTCAGATTTGTGCAGAATACGAGGATTATTAATGTAAAGGATGTGACCGGTTCCGGAAGAAAGAGCTGGAGTGTTTTGCGGGTGGACCAGGTGCCGGCAAAGAGGATCAGGAGGTAAAGCAGGTACTCAAGAACGTGAAATTTACCGCTGGTATCGAAGTATCGGACCAGGAGCAGGCCGGCAAGGATCACAAAGAAGGTAATGAACGGGATCCTGTTCTTTAAGATCTTCTTAAACATGCTTTGCATCTGTTTTCCGGCCAATGATCAGTTATTTCAGGTATTTCCGGTCAAAGATGTTGTACCGGAGGATGCAGAAAAGCGCCCTGAATCCATCCTTCATCCCGATTTTCTTCCCTTCCTCATAGGTCCTGCCATAATAGGAGATCCCGACCTCATAGATCCGGATATTTTTGAACCGGGCGATCTTCGCGGTCACTTCGGGTTCAAAGCCGAACCTTCGTTCCCTGAAATAAATCTTCTTTAGAAATTCCGCCCTGAACAGTTTGTAGCAGGTTTCCATGTCGGAGAGGTTCAGGTTAGTGAACATATTGGAGAGGAAGGTCAGGAACCGGTTGCCGATGGAATGCACGAAGAAGAGGATCCGATGGGGGTTGCCGCCCATGAAACGGGAACCGTACACCACATCGGCAAATCCGTCGATCATCGGTTTCAACAGGATGTTGTATTCCTTCGGGTCATACTCCAGATCGGCGTCCTGCACGATAATGTAATCGCCGGTGGCCAGTTCGATTCCCTTGTGAAGGGCAGCGCCTTTGCCCATGTTCACCGGTTGGTTGAAAAGGCGGATCGAATCCTGCGGGTGGGTGGCGATGTATTCCTCCACCACCTTTTGTGACTGATCCGTGCTGAAATCATTTACAATGATGATCTCCCTGGTCAGGCTTCCGATAAGCTGAACCGAACGTACCTTGTCAAGGATCAGGTGGATGGTGGCGGCCTCGTTGTATGCGGGTATCAGGATGCTCAGTTTCTGTCCTTCCATGGGAATCGGGAAAAATGGTGAACAAATATAAAACAAATCCGGCAGCCGGATTCATTCATGGTAATAAACCCGTTTCACGCGGCGCGAGATGCCGGTCAGCACTTCGTAGGGAATTGTATCGAGGTCTCGGGCAAGCCGGGTGATCGGGAAATCGTCGCCGAAAATGATCACCTCGTCGCCTTCATTGATTTTACCGGTCTTTGAAGAAATTTCCGTGATGTCGACCATGCAGGTGTCCATGCTGATGTTCCCGATGGTGGGTGCGGTTTGTCCGCCGATCATCACCTTTCCCCTGCCATTCCCGAGCCTGCGGCTGAAACCGTCGGCATAGCCGATGGGAAGGATGGCGATGGCCAGGTCTTTTTCTGCAATTCCTTTGCGGTTGTATCCGATCGTTTCACCTGCCTTAACGAATTTAATCTGGGAAATGATGGTCTTCAGTGTGCTGACATTGCGAAGGAGGTGCTGTTCGTTATCGTCGAATCCCACCCCGTAAAGTCCGATCCCAAGCCGCACCATTCCCATTTTCACATCCGGGAAACGTGTGATGCCGGCGGAGTTCTGTATGTGCACGAGACAGGAATATCCCAGTCCGGTTTGTATTTGTGCCGAGACTTCTTTCAGGATCCTGATCTGGGTGCGGGTGAAATCATCCTCGGCGGGATCTTCACTGGCTGCAAGGTGCGAGAAGACTGACATTACCTGGAGATACTGTGATTTCTTCAGCCGCGCGATCAGTTCACCGGTCTCCGACGGATCAAATCCCAGCCGGTGCATGCCGGTATCGATCTTCAGGTGAATGCATACGTGGGAATCGGGTGTTTCCTGACTTGCGGCAAGCGCATTTTCAAGCATCTCCAGCACGCGGAAGCTGTAGATCTCCGGTTCCAGGTTGAATTTCAGCAGCAGGTCGAAACTCTCTTCTTCCGGGTTCATCACCATGACCGGAAGCGTGATGCCAGCCTTCCGTAATTCAACGCCTTCATCGGCATACGCCACGGCAAGGTAATCTGCACGGTGGAACTGGAGCAGGTTTGCAATCTCGAAACTTCCGCTGCCGTATGAAAACGCCTTGACCATGATCATGGTCTTTGTTCCCGGCGCCAGTTTTGAACGGTAATGGTTGAGGTTGTGAACCATCGCATCAAGGTTGATCTCGAGGATGGTTTCGTGCGATTTCTGCTGCAGCACCCGGATGATCCGCTCAAATTCGAAGATCCTTGCGCCTTTCACCAGGATGGCTTCATCCCGGAAAGAGGAGAACGGGAACAGTTCGAGGAAACTGTCGGTGGACGGATAGAATGTTTTTTCCATGGGAAAACACCCGGCCTGCCGGCTGATCTCATTCCCGATCCCGATGATATGATCAATGCCTTTATCGCGGAGGATCCGGGAAATGTCCGTGTAAAGATCTCCCGGCTCACGTCCGCTTTGCAGGATATCCGAAAGGATGATCGTCTTTTTCTTATGCTGTGTCTGCTGGTTCAGAAAATCCAGGGCGATCCCGAGCGAGTTGATGTCGGAGTTGTAACTGTCGTTAATCAGGGAGCAATGGTTGATGGCCTCTTTCAGCTCAAGCCGCATGGCAATGGGTGCCAGTTTTTTCATCCTGAAGGATATGACCTCCGGGCTGTAGCCCAGCAGCAGCATTGTCGCCCAGCAATGACAGGCATTTTCAAGTGATGCTTCATCGGAAAATGGAATGGTGGCTGATATTTCCATTCCCTGAAAAATTCCTTTAAGGATTGTGAAGGAAATATCCGTTTCCCGGCTGACAATCTTCAGATCAGCCTCCTGCCTGTTGCTCCAGGTGAATGTGTTCACCTTAGCCAGTGAAGGATCAGCAATTATCTCCATGTGAATCCCATTGTGATCCCTGCAATAAACCAGCGATTCACAGTTGGTAAACAGCCTCATCTTTTCCCTGATCTTTTCCTTTGCATCACGGAATCCTTCATCATGCGCATGCCCGATGTTAGTAAAGATCCCGACGGTCGGCCGGATGACCGGTTCAAGTTTTTCCATCTCGCCCGGGAGTGAGATCCCGGCCTCAAAAAGTGCGAGGTCGTTTTCCGGTTCCATCTTCCAGACCGAGAGCGGAACGCCGATCTGGGAGTTGTAGCTTTTGGGGCTCCGGACGATTTTCTTATCCGGATTCATCAGCTGGAACAACCATTCTTTCACGATGGTCTTTCCATTGCTGCCTGTAATGCCGATAACCGGAATGTTAAAGCGGGAACGGTGATGAGCCCCGAGTTTTTGAAGGGCCTCCAGGGTGTTTTCCACCAGGATGAACCCGGCTTCGGGGAATTCCTTTACAGGTCTTGAAACCAGAAAACTCCTGACCCCTCTTTCGTAAAGTTCTGTGATGAATTTATGCCCGTCATTGCGGCCGGAGATGATGGCAATGAAGAGTGTCGACTCCGGGTTTACGAGGCGCCGGCTGTCGATCAGCAATTCCCTGACGGGAACAGATTTATCCTTCCCCGGGAAAAGGGTTCCTCCCGTTATGGAGGCAATTTCCTTGAGGGAATACGAAAGATCCATTATGGCTTCGGGCTTTCGGGTTCAACAGGTTTTGGATGTAGCGCATTGGCCTGAAGTTCATCGTAGGCAATGCGGCTGTTGTAGATGTCGCAGGCCAGATAAACAGCATTCCGGAAGGCTTCCGGGCTGGCCTCATTTTTTCCCGCAAGTTCGTATGCGGTCCCGTGCGCCGGTGAAGTGCGTACGAACGGCAATCCTGCAGTAAAATTAACCCCTTCGTCAAACGAAAGCAATTTAAAGGGCAGCATTCCCTGGTCGTGATAAACGGCAAGGATCCCGTCGAACTGGCGGAAAGCGCCTGATCCGAAGAAGCCATCGGCAGGATATGGACCGAAAACAAGGATGTCCTGGCCGAACGCTTTTTCAATGGCAGGTTTCAGGACGGTGTTGTCTTCGTTACCGATCAGTCCCTCATCACCTGCATGGGGATTGATGGCAAGGACAGCGATCCTGGGTTTTAGAATGGAAAAATCCCGCAACAGCGAACGGTTCATGATCTGGATCTTCTTCATGACAAGATCCTGGTTTACCGCAGAGGTAACCTGGTTCAGCGGGATATGGCCGGTGATGACACCGATGCGGACAGTATTGCTGACCATCAGCATCAGGTAGTCGGATGTACCGGCTTTCTGGGCAAAATATTCGGTATGGCCGGGGAAGTTAAACCCGGGCGACTGGATGTTCTGCTTGTTGATGGGAGCGGTAACGATCAGGTCGAGGTTGTTGTTCAGAAGATCGTTCACGGCCATCTCCAGCGAAAGCAGCGACAACTCCCCGGCAATTTGGGTGGATTTTCCCAGGTCGATCTTGACTTCGTCTTCCGTGATGTTGATGATGTTGGGCCGCCGCGGATGCGCCATGTCGGCTTTCTTGACCAGGTTGAAATTGAATTCGTTGAAGTTGAGGGTTTTTCTATGGTAGGAGGCTACTTTCGAAGTGCCGTAAACGATCATGGTATGCATCTCCATCAGCCGCTGGTCCTGGAGTGTTTTTATGATAACTTCATAACCGATCCCGTTGATATCTCCATGGGTGATCCCGATTCTGATCCGTTTCTCTTTTTCCTGGGTTTGGTCCATTATTGTTGGGTTTTACAAATATATGATAACTGGTGCGGTGGTGAATTGGTGAACTGGTGAGTTATTAGTTTTAATTCTGCATCCTGCATTTTGTATCTTGCATTCCCGCATTCCTGCATTATTTTTTTACGTGGTTTTTGACAAAATCAAACAGCAACCGAACTCCAACCCCTGTGCCGCCTTTGCCGCGGTAGGAGTCCCGTTTTTCGAGGAAGGCTGGTCCGGCGATATCGAGATGGATGTAGGGATAGGATGTGAATTTTTCCAGGAATTTGCCGGCAGTGATGGCACCTGCTTCCGGGGGGCCTACGTTTTGCAGGTCGGCCAGGTCCGATTTTATCAGCTCGGCATACTCATCCCATAAGGGTAATTCGGCCAGCCGTTCATAGGTTTCCCAGCCTGATTTTTTCAGTGTTTCAAGTTCCTTTTCCGCTTTCGACTGCATGGCTGCGATGGCAAATTTTCCCACTGCGCGTATTGCGGAGCCGGTGAGTGTAGCCAGGTCGATGACAAGTGCCGGATTGTATTTTGCAGCATGGCTTAGTGCATCGGCAAGGATCAGCCGCCCTTCCGCATCGGTATTCAGAACCTCAACCGTCATCCCGTTCTGCATTTTGATGATGTCGCCGGGAACGATGGCATTCGGTCCGGGGCGGTTGTCGGTGGCCGGCATCAGCCCGATGACATGAACCGGGAGTTTTGCTTTTGCGATGGCGAAAATGGCGGAAGCAACGGCAGCTGCACCCGACATATCGTCCTTCATGGTGCTCATCGAATCGCCCGGCTTCAGGTTCATGCCGCCCGAATCGAAAACGATCCCTTTACCCACAAAAACGATCGGCTTTTTGTTGACCGGTTTTTTCGGTTTCCATTCCATGATCGTAAACGTTGGCGGCTCTTCGCTTCCCTTGTTCACCGCCATAAGTCCGCCCATCTGGAGCGCTTCGATCTTGTTTTTGTTCAGGATCTCCACCCGCGCCCCGCAGGCTGTCGCCATTTTCCGGATCTCATTTGCAAAGACCGTCGCCGTGAGGTAGGAGTTGGGCTCGTTGATCAGCGTACGGCAGTTGAATACGGCAGTGGTTACAACAGCAAGTTCATTTATTTCCCTGTCGCTTGCTTTATTGGAACAGATCTTGACCTTTTCAAGGGTCCCCTCTTTTTCCTTTTTCCCTTTGTATTTCAGGAACCGGTATTGCCCCAGCACCAGGCCTTCTGCGAAGGCAAGTGTTTCTAAAGGTTTGCCGGCAGTATCAAAAAGGATGATCGTTTTTACTTTCTGCTCATTCAGCAGGTGTCCGAACCTGTCGCCGGATTTCCGTATCTCTTCCTTCATCCGGAAGACATTTTCTTCTTTTCCGACAACCTCTACATAGTGCCAATGCGTCAGCCGGTTGAAAGCGAAGAATTCCTGTTTTTCTTTTTTATTCCGTTGAAGGATATAGGATACCTCTTCCGCGGAAAAAAAACCTGATGGCAACTTTACCGGTGCAGAAGTGATAAAAGCAACAGAGCTCTTAGCAGGAATCCCTGAAATTTTCGATACCTCGGGATGCATGATTTTTCGTACTTTTGAAACACTTTTCACACGCAAAGGTAATAAAAATTGACCTCCTTCTCATTCACAGGCTGAGACGAATCCGCTGATATGAACCTTGACCTGCTCATTAAAAAAGCCCTGCGGCTGGAGTTCCTGGATACCCACCAGGCGCTCGAGCTGTTTCATCATCTCCCGGTGGGCGAACTGGCCTTTGTGGCGGATGAATTGCGGAAGCTCCATCATCCCGGCAACAAGGTCACCTGGATCATCGACCGGAATGTTAACATAACCAATGCCTGCATCTCCGGCTGCAAATTCTGCAATTTCTACCGGCCGGCCAGCAACAAAAATGTTTACATCACCACACTCAATGAATATGCGGCCAAGATTGAAGAGATGGAGTGCATCGGCGGGAACCAGCTGCTCCTGCAGGGAGGTTTGCACCCGAAGCTGGGCCTGAACTGGTATGTTGATCTTTTTAAAAATCTGAAGAAGCGCTTTCCGGAACTCCGGCTTCATGCACTCGGTCCCCCGGAAATCGTACACCTTGCAAAGATGGAATCGGTCAGTTACAGTGTCGTGCTGAAACAGCTAAAGGAGGCCGGGCTCAGCAGTCTTCCGGGCGCCGGGGCCGAGATCCTTTCCGACAGGGTCAGGAAGATCCTGTCACCGGTCAAATGCACCGTCAAAGAGTGGCTGGAGGTGATGAAAGCAGCGCACAAGCTGGGGCTCACGACGTCGGCCACCATGATGTTCGGACACATTGAAACAATGGAAGAGCGGATGATGCACCTGGTGCGGATCCGTGAGACACAGGCACATAAACCTGCCGGGGCGAAAGGATTCATTTCGTTCATCCCATGGCCTTTCCAGGATAAGGATACCGTCCTTGCAAAACGGAAGGGAATCCGCAATAATGTTACACCTGAAGAGTACATCCGGATGATCGCCATCTGCCGCATCATGCTTCCAAACATTCCGAACATCCAGGCTTCCTGGCTGACCGTAGGAAAGGAAACGGCACAGTTATGCCTTCACGCGGGAGCCAACGATTTCGGATCGATCATGATCGAGGAGAATGTGGTTTCCGTTGCCGGCGCTACGCATAAATTTGATGTGGAAGGAATCCAGGAAGCCATCCGGGAAGCAGGTTTCGAACCGGCCCGACGCAACCAGGAATTTGAGCTGGTTTAGTCCCTGCATTTCACAGGATAGAGTTTCATATTGTCAAGGTCGAGGGCGACGAGGTTCCCCATGCCGGGGTAGCGATAAACACAACCCCCGTCAAGATTAATAACCTTAGACCGAGTATCAGCAATTCTCTGTTCTATTTCCGATAATCCAACCGGCGTATGTCCGTGGATCAGCTTCCGGTTTCCGAGGACCCCTTCGGGAGGATCCTCACTCCGTGTCCATAAGATCGTATCTTCATCTTTTAGCGAGTCCTTGTTCCCATTTCCCAATCCCGCATGAACGAAAAGAAAATCATCGGTCTCTTCATACAGCGGCAATGACCGGAAAAAATCAATGTAATCCGGTGGGATCAGGTCAACTGAATCGGGAGAATTTATTTCGGAAGGCTCAGCGCCAAAGCTGATCAATGTGGTTCCGCAACCATTCCGGGACCAGTTCTCAAAAAAAACTTTATCTCCCATTGTTTTCAGCAACATCCATTCATGGTTTCCCATGACCGGTTTCACTGTAACAAGCGACATCAGCTGTCGGATGTAATCGATCACCTCCCTGCTGCCAGGGCCCCGGTCGATGTAATCACCCAGAAGAAAAAGGGTATCTCCCGCTTTGATCTTCAGCACATCTTCAACAAGATACCTGAAGGTCAGGATGCAGCCGTGGATGTCCCCGATCGCGTAACGGCGGTTCTTAGCCATTTATATGATCCAGTATGTAGCTTGTAGCGCCTTTGTTTGCGGAAACATAGGTTCTGCATATAGCTGATGCCCGTTCATGCCGTCCGGGATTGTTCAGCAGGTTTCCGAGGGCTGATTTGAATTCATCTTTATTCCCGATGCTGAATGCGCCTCCCTCACGGATCAGCTCGCAGGCCTCCCTGAAACGCAGGTAATTGGGACCGAATATTACCGGGACGCCAAAGGCTGCAGATTCCAGGATGTTGTGAATGCCGACGCCAAACCCTCCGCCGATGAAGGAAACATGAGCATACCGGTAAAGAAAGGCGAGGATCCCGATGCTGTCGATCACCAGGACCCGGGCCTCAGCGATGCTCTGCGCGTTCGCTTCCGAATAACGGAGTCCCCCGGTTCCGATCAGCGACATCAGACCATCGATCCTTCCTTTATCAACTTCATGAGGAGCTATAACAAATTTCATTTTGTCATTATTCTCATGAATAAAGGGAAGTATGACGGTTTCGTCTTCGGGCCAGGTGCTTCCTGCAAGAAGGACCTTTGAGTTCCGGCAGAATTCCTCCATCAGCTCAACCGGCCGGTTCTGCTCCGCAACGGCCTGTACACGGTCGAACCGCGTATCTCCTGAAACCGTCACTTTGCTGATCCCGATCTTTTGGAGCAGGGCTTCTGAATCCCTGTCCTGGACAAAAAACCAGGCCAGGTTATCCAGTTGTTTCCTGAACCATCCCCCGTACCACCTGAAAAAGGGTTGCGAGGGCCGGAAGATCGCGGAGACCATGTAAACCGGGATGTTCTTTTTCTTCAGTTCTGCGATGTAATTGTACCAGTATTCGTATTTGATGAAGAAGACGATGGAGGGCGAAAGAAGACGGATAAATTCCTTCACATTGGCGCGGGTATCTGCAGGCAGGTAAAAGACATGATCGGCCCCGGGATAGTTCTTTCGGATCTCAAATCCTGAAGGAGAAAAGAATGTAAGAACGATGCGGTGATCGGGCCGTGACAATTTAAATGCTTCAAGAATCGGCCGGCCCTGTTCGAATTCGCCGAGGCTGGCGCAATGGAACCAGGCAACTTTTTTCTTTTCCTTATGCGAAGAAAGCGCTGACTGAATATTCTTCAGAAGGTTCTTCCTGCCATTTACCCATTGCCGTGCCTTCGGGTTGAAAAGGGCCGCGATCCGGATGGCCGAAACGTAGAACAGGACAAATATGTTGTAAACTATAAACACGTTCGGACAGGAAGGCAATATGAATTAGTACATGTAAAAATCCTTTGGCTTTCGCTTGTAAAGCGGGATGATCCATTTCACCCTGATCCCGTAAAACTGGCTTGAATAGGAAGTTTTATCCGGTTTGCCGGTATCAAAATCATAGTCGCGGCGCGATTTGGTCCAGGCCTGGATAAATTCAAAGTTGACCGAAAAATTGAGGATGCGCGACTCACCGAGATAAATGTAACCGATGGTTCCCGACAGCGCCATGCCGCTGTTCAGCCGGTCGTATCCTTTTTTATAATCACCCGCAACCTGCGGCGCCAAATTGTCGCCGTCATGGATCCTGATCTTATTCTGCAGATAACCGAGTCCCAGCATGACCAGCGGACCGGAGTTGGGATTTGGCGAGATGACAGGGAACACCTTCCCGAATTTGGCAAAGATGGTAAATCCTCTTTCAGCAAAGGCGATCTCGGAATAATAGCCGGCAGAGTTGATCACGAAGCCATCGGGTGTCACTATATTCTTCAACAGCGAGTCACTGTTCTTTACGTTTTCCCCGAACATGTAACATCCTTCAGCGGCGATCAGCCAGTTTGTTTTGGTCTTGAACATAAACCCGCCGCCGATGCTCGAGTTGCTTCCATACCGTTTTGCCAGGTCACCACCCGGCCACTGGTATGCATAGGTGGCATAGAACATGGGGGCAAAAATGGAGGAGTCTTTCACATTGACCTGCGAAAAAGAATGCTGACCGCAAAACAGAAGAACGAGGGGAAGAAAAAAGTAAAATTTCCTGTTCATGATGACCTTTATTGTAGAACGCTTTGCAGCCTGTTTTGGTATGGATGAGGTTCTGTCAGAACTTAAAAACCGCACCTGCTCCTATGTTGATGGTTGATACTACCTTTTTGATCGAGATCTCGTTCAGATGAGTAACATTCTTATTTGTCGTTGTATCCCAATCCTGCCACTGGTATTCCTTGGAGAGTTTCGGGCTTCCGCCCAGGTAACCGATATTCACCTGCAGGGCAACCTTTTTCGACACCGAATACCCCACTCCGGCGCTCAATCCATATCCGAAACCGTAGGCCATATTTTTTACAGTCTGCTGGCTCATCGGATCGTAATAACGGAAAACGGGGCTGAAGGAAACAATCGCCCCGATCAGGATCCTGGCATTGATCAGCAGCTTGTGTAGCTGCCTGACCAGGACAGGACCTAACAGAAGGTAATGATTTGACCAGTTGCCGGAGCCGATCGGGTTTGGATCACTTCCCTCCATGACAATATCCTCTGCAGAAGCAAGGATAGGATTTCGCTGATAGGTGTACTGGAGACCAAGACCGACCGGGTTTTTGCCGGGATAGTCAAAGTTAACCTGGATGAAATAGCCGGTTCCGGCATATCCTGCACTTTCATCGGTCTTGTCTGTACTGGTATAAGCACTGCCGGCAGGAAAAGAAACCCCGGCAGTAGCATCCAGGTACATCCCTTTTACTTTTTTTTCCTTCTTCTGTATGGAATCGGTTTGCGCAACGGTTGATCCCGACAGGGCGAGCATGAGAAGAAGAATAAAATATCGTTTCATGAACAATCGGTTTCCGATACAAAGTTAATAGTTTTTACCATGGTCTGGCTGAGGAAAAGGATGGTTTGTTTTGGCGGAGCTGGGAGTGCTTTGTGGTTACAGATCGCTTTCATACCTTTGTGAAAATTTATAGTTCACCCAAAATCAGATCGTTTGAAACGACAAATCCTGCTGATAGTTCTTTTTTGCAGCCCGCTGTTTGCACTGCCGCAGGTCGTTTACCAGGATTTGACTAACACCGGGATTTATGATTTCATGGATGAACTGGCCAACCTCAGGATCATTGATGTGACGTCTGCCGTGAAACCTTATTCGCGGATCTTCATCGCCGAAAAATTAAAAGAAGCCTCAGCTGTAAAGGAGAAGATGAACAAGCGCCAGAAAAAAGAGCTGGATTTTTATCTGCGGGATTACAACCTTGAACTGAAGCCCGACCTGAGCTATTTCAAGAAAAAAAACAAGGGGATGTTCAAAAAGAAGGAGCACATCGGGATCCCGCTGAGCCCGCTGGCGCTGGTTTACAAAGACTCGCTGTTTACGTTCTCTTTCCGGCCGATTTATGGCGTTTACGGGTATGTCCCTGAAAACAATCAAAACAATGTATATCACCGCTGGGGTGGAATAGAGATTTTTGGGACGATTGGCCGGCATGTCGGGTTTTATACAAGCATGCGCGACAATCATGAGAGCGAGCTTCTGGTGAACCGGGGATACCTGACGACAGAGGAAGGCGCAGCCTGGAAGGAGTCGCCGAAAGGCGGCGATTACAGCGAGGTACGCGGCGGAGTTACCTTTGCCTGGAACTGGGGTTCGGTGCTGCTGGCAAAAGATCATTTTCAATGGGGAGATAATTATCATGGGTCGAACATCCTGTCGGGAAGAACGCCATCGTTCCCTTTCCTTCAGCTGAGCATGAAGCCTGCCCGGTGGTTCAGCTTCCAGTTTGTCACAGCCATGCTGATCTCTGAAGTGGTGGATACGTCCCGCACTTATAATGTTCCCGGCGGGCTCCGCGAATATTATTTCAATAAATTCCTTTCGGCCGCCATGATCACCTTTACCCCCTGGAGGGGACTGGACCTTTCCATTGGAAATTCAGTGGTCTCCTGCTCACAGAGCTACAACCCGGCCTACCTGAGCCCGTTTCTTTTTTACACCAGTCCTCCTTCATCCGGTGATTCTGCGCAGAAAGCCAGCCACGGCAGCAATTCGCAGCTTTTTTTCAACATCAGTTCAAGGCAGATCAAACATCTGCACCTCTATGCCTCTGTTTTTATCGATGACCTGGCAACCACAAAATTCAACGATACAACCTATACAAGCATCAGCTGGAAAGCCGGGTTCAGGCTCAGCAACCTGTTCAACCTTTCCCTGACCGCCGAATATACCCGTACTTCACCAAAAACCTATTCTTCTCCGGTTTCTACGCAAACGTTTGAATCGAACCGGTACTGCATGGGGAACTATCTTCGTGACAATTCCCAGGAATTATTCGCATCGCTCGGTTACAGGCCTGTCAGGGGATTGATGTTCAACCTGTCCTATAACAAGGCAGAACACGGCGGCATGTTTGATAAAAAAACCCTTGCCACAACCTCCTGGACATACGAAGCAGTGAAAGCAGACGTTACCTATGAATTCATCAACAATGCCTATGTCTCGATCGGATACCAGTACCTGGCCATTACCGGCGATGAATCCCTCTCCCCGGGAATTTTCATGGGAACACAGAACATGCTGTGCGGCGGTATCAACATCGGATTTTAAAGAACTTCAATCAATATAAATTATCATTATTAACTGCATCAATAAAATCATCAACTTATGAGAAAACAAATCTTTATCACAAGCCTGATGCTGCTGATGGTGGCAGGCTCCGCTATCCGGACCCAGGCGTGTACGAATTTTTTATTTACCAGAGGAGCGACCGTCGACGGATCGGTGATGATCACCTATTCGGCCGATTCGCACACCTTATACGGAGAGTTGTATTACAAGCCTGCCAAGGATTATCCTGCAGGCGCCATGATGGATGTGTATGAATGGGACACCGGCAAAAAATTGGGACAGATTCCCCAGGTCAGGCATACTTATTCGGTTGTGGGGAACATGAATGAATACCAGGTTGCACTTGGAGAGACCACCTTCGGCGGCCGCGAGGAGCTGTTTCATCAGCCCACCGCCATCGTTGATTATGGTTCCATGATGTACCTTGCCATGCAGCGCGCCAAAACAGCCCGGGAAGCCCTGCAGGTCATGACCGACCTGGTAGAGAAGTACGGCTATTACAGCGAAGGTGAATCGATTTCCGTTTCGGATAAAAATGAAGCCTGGATCTTCGAGATCATCGGCAAAGGCGAAAAAGAAAAAGGAGCTGTTTGGGTCGCACGGAGAATTCCTGATGGTTATGTATGTGCACATGCCAACCAGGCACGCATCACCCAGTTCCCGCTGAATGACCCCGAGAACTGCATCTATTCGAAAGACGTGATCACCTTTGCACGTGCTAAAGGCTGGTTTGACGGTAAGGATGAAGAATTCAGCTTTTCCGACACCTATGCACCGGTCACCTTCAGCGGTGCCCGGGCATGTGAAGGAAGGGTCTGGGCCATGTTCAACCGTATAAACGGAGATATGCTGCAGTACCAGGATTACGCTATGGGACATGTTACCAAAGGGAAATGGGGCTATGCCACCAACCGCATGCCGCTCTGGATCAAGCCCGACAAGAAAGTTTCCGTTCATGATGCCATGGAACTGATGCGCGATCATTATGAAGGCACCAAGATGGATATGACGAACGACATCGGTGCCGGACCTTTCAATTGTCCTTACCGCTGGCGCCCGATGTACTGGACCACCGACAGCACCAATTATTTTGTCATGGAACGTGCAACCTCTACCCAGCAAACCGGGTTTGTCTTTGTGGCACAGAGCCGTTCCTGGCTTCCTGATCCAATCGGCGGGATCCACTGGTTTGGCGTTGATGACACCTATACCACCGTCTTCAGCCCGATGTATTGCGGCATCACGAAAGTTCCCCATTCCTATGCAGAAGGGAACGGAAGCATGGTTGAATATTCACCAACCTCAGCCTTCTGGGCTTTCAATTTTGTATCCAATTGGGCATACACAAAGTACAGTTACATGATCAAGGATATCCAGAAAGTTCAGCGCGAGCTGGAACTTGGGTTCATCGACCAGACTGCGAAGATTGACAAGGAAGCTGCTGCATTGTACAAGACCGACAAGAACAAAGCCAGGGCCCTCCTGACCAGTTATTCCGTGAAAACCGGCGATGCAACCGTTGCCCGGTGGAAACAGCTTGGCGAATACCTTCTTGTAAAATACATGGACGGGAACGTGAAGAAAGAGAAGGACGGAAAATTTGAAACCAACGGAACCGGCCAGGGAGCCTACCCAATGCAACCGGGTTATCCCAAGTGGTGGCTGAAGGAAATCCAGCGGGAACACGGTGATGTTCTCCAGGAAGTGAAAGTGAAATAATCCTTTCCGGAACAGCCTAAAAGCAGGATACCAAAAACGGTATCCTGTTTTTTTTATCTATATTTGCAGAACAGCAAAAACACTACTTCATGGAGGAAAAAAGCCAGAACAACCGCAACCTGAAGATCATCATCGGGGTCCTCGTCCTTCTCCTCGCCATCCTCTTCGTATGGATGATGTTGCAGCGGACGCAGTATTCATTCCTGGTGAAAGAAAAAGAGCAGCAGCGGACCGATCTTCAGCATGAACTCGATTCTGTCATCACTGAACACAACAAAACAAAACAGGCCTATGGCGCGCTTTCCGATTCGCTTAAGGCAAAGGACAGCCTGATCCAGGCCAACGCCATCGAGATCAAAAAACTCCTCGGCACACAATGGGAATATGCCAAGGTGAGTAAAAAGCTGGCCCGCCTGCAGATCATTGCACAGGGCTATGTAAGGCAGATGGATTCCCTCTATACCGTGAACCAGGAGCTGCATGCGGAAAATGAAAAGATCCGGCAGGATTTCAGGAATGAACAATCACGCTCGCAATCGCTTGTCAAAGACAAAGAGGAACTAACCGCCAGGGTCAATAATGCAGCGGTCCTCCGGGCGTATGATGTGACCTCAACGGCCATAAAACTGAAAGGCGGGGATAAGGAAACCCCCACCGACAAAGCCAGCCGTACCGACCGGGTGAAGGTATGTTTTACCATCGGGGAAAATCCGCTGGTAAAAGCCGGCAAAAAAAGCATCTATATCTGCATCTCACGTCCCGACAATGTTGTGGTCATAAAGTCAAAATACGATACTTTTACATTCAACGGGCAAACCATACCTTATTCGGTCAGGGAAGATATCTCTTACGACGGAAAGGCGATGAACCTCTGCGTCAAATGGACAAAGAAGGACAACGACAAGCCTGCCATGAAAGGTCAGTACACGGTGACCGTTTATACCGAGGATAAATTGATCGGATCAGGAACCTTTCAGCTGAAATAGGATGAACGCATCAGGAAAACCAAAGCGGATCGGCATCCTGACAGCAGGAGGCGACTGTCCCGGGATCAATGCCGCCATCCGCGGCGTCGGGAAAACAGCCATACTTGAATACGGAATGGAGGTGATCGGGATCTCCTCCGGTTTCCTTGGACTCATCAACCAGGAATACGTGCAGCTCGACGAGAACCAGCTCTCGGGTATCCTTACGCTGGGCGGCACCATTTTAGGGACTTCCCGGGAAAACCCCTTCAAGAAAGACAGCATCGTCAACAAACCCAGGCTGATTAAAAAGAATTATGAGGAGCTGGGGCTTGACTGCCTTGTATGCATCGGGGGAAACGGTACGCAGCGCACTGCAAGCCTTCTCGTTGAAGAGGGATTGAACATCATCGGGATCCCCAAGACCATCGACAATGACGTCTGGGGAACAGACGTTACTTTCGGATTTGATTCCGCGCTCTGGATCGCAGTGGAAGCCATCGACCGTTTGCACACAACGGCCAACAGCCACAAGCGCATCATGGTGATTGAAGTGATGGGGCACCATGCCGGCTGGCTCGCGCTTTATTCAGGAATGGCAGGCGGAGGAGACGTAATCCTGATGCCGGAGATTGAATATGATATCGATATTGTTGCAAAATACCTCAAGAAACGCGCCTTAAATAAAAAGCCCTATTCCATTGTTGTTGTTGCAGAAGGAATCCCCTGCCCGAAAGGAGAGAAGCCCGGCCATTACATCGCGGATGAAATCACAAAGCGTACCGGGCTGGAGGCCAGGGAGACCATCCTCGGCTACATCCAGCGCGGAGGGAGCCCGTCCCCGATGGACCGTGTGCTTGCCACCCGTTACGGCGCCTATGCGGTGGAGCTCATTGCAGAGGGCCGGTTTGGGATGATGGTAGCAGCCATAGCCGATAAAATCACTGCTGTTCCGCTGAAAGAGGTGGGAGGAAAATTGCGTACCGTTCCGCTGAATCATACGCTGATTGAGAAAGCAATCCGGATGGACGTCTGCTTCGGCAACTGCTGATTTTAATCTCAGAATTTTATATCCTTGATGTTGAGCTGGAGGGATACATTCCCGTTCCACTCATTTTCCTCGACGTGATAACAGATGTTGAAGGGGATCCCTTTTTCGATCTTGCCGAACTGATCTCCCTGCTGGAAGGCTATGGCTGAAAAAGGTCCGCCGGAAACCTCGGGATGAACCACGTACAGTTTAAGGTGGTTTTTACCGACCACGCGCGATCCGCCGGCATCGATAATCCCGTCGGTCCTGAAGAGGGGCGACATGTTGCCCGGGCCAAACGGGGCAAACTGCCGGAGGATGTTAAAGAACCGCGAATTGATGCTGCTCAGGGGAAGAACCGTGTCGACCTCGATCTCGGGCACCAGCAGTTTTCCGTTCAGTTTCTCCGTTACCGCCTCTTCAAACCGGTCGGTGAACGCCTGAAGGTTCTCCTGTTTCAGCGACAATCCGGCCGCATATTTATGCCCGCCGAAATGCTCCAGCAGGTCGCTGCAGGAATCGATGGCCTCATAAACGTCAAAATCCTTGACCGACCGGGCCGAACCCGTAATCAGGTCACCGGACAGCGTGAGTACAATCGTGGGGCGGTAGTACTGTTCCGTCAGCCTTGAAGCAACAATGCCGATCACGCCTTTATGCCAGCTGGGAAAAAAGATGACCGTGCTTTTCGATGTTTTCAGCCGTTCGTCCTGTTCGATCATGGCGATGGCCTGCTGGGTAGCAAGGGTATCGAGGTTTTTCCGCTCAGTATTGTAAGTGTCAATCTGCGCTCCCAGCTTCAGTGCATCTTCCAGCTTTTCACAAATGAGCAGCCGGACGGAATTCCTGCCGCTCTCCATCCTGCCGGCCGCATTGATCCGGGGACCCACCAGGAACACGAGGTCGGTGATGGTCAGCTCCTTGTTGAAGAAACCTTCTCCGTTGCCTTCCGGTTTTTTCTCTACCTTGCTATATCTGAGGATGGCTTCAAGTCCGGGCCGTGGCTTCACATTCATAAGCTTGAGTCCGTAATGCGCCAGGATCCGGTTCTCTCCCGTAATATCAACAATGTCGGAGGCAATGCTGACCACGACCAGGTCGAGGAACTGGGTCAGTTCATCAAAAGGAAAATCATTCCGTTTTGCATAGGCCTGGATCAACTTGAAACCGATTCCGCAACCTGATAATTCCTTATATGGGTAATTACAATCCGGCCGTTTGGGATATGGTCGCAGATGATAAAATCTATTCCCTTTTCAGAAGCATATTTTACTTTTTCAACAGCCTTAATCCCGCAATCCAGGGCAATGATGAGAGAGAAGCCGTTTTCGGCGGCAAAATCGATCGATTTGAAGGAGATGCCGTATCCTTCATGATACCGGTCGGGGATGTAAAAATCGAGCTTGTCGTAAAACTTGTGCAGGAAGGTATAAACGAGTGCGACGGCGGTGGTGCCGTCGACATCATAATCCCCGTAAACCAGGATCTTTTCGTCCCCTGAGATCGCCTTCCCGATCCGTTCCACGGCCAAATCCATATCCTTCATCAGGAAAGGATCGTGAAGGTCGGAAAGCGACGGACGGAAAAATGCTTTGGCCTCGTCGAACGTCGAGATGCCCCTCTGAACAAGCAGCTCCGCCAGGGTTCTGTCGATGTTCAGCTCCTGGGCGAGTTGCTTTGCCAGTTCTGCGTTGTTTGATCCCCGGTAAACCCAGCGTTTGTCCATATCCGTTTCCCTATGTAAAGATAAAAATAAATCCAAAGAAAGATCAGATAAAATTTAATTTCCGGTTTGATGATCAGGCTGAAGTTTTTTCAGGGTAATGTCCTATTTGTTTCCGGACCGTGATCCAACTTGCAGATATTATTATGAATATCCTTTTCTCACCACATTAGGAACATTAGGTCACAATAGAATAATGTTTCAGCCGAATTAAATAATCCTAATGTGTTCTATTGTGCCTATTGTGGTTAAAAAAGCAATCTACCCTTAATCGGTCAAAACCAAAAAGGTAATACGAAAAAGAAGAAAAAAAATCAGAATTCCGCGTTCTTCGGTGTGCGCGGGAAGGGGATCACGTCGCGGATGTTCGACATGCCAGTGACGAAGAGGATCAGCCGCTCAAAGCCGAGGCCGAAGCCGCTGTGGGGTGCGGTGCCGAATTTCCGGGTGTCAAGGTACCACCAGACATCCTTTTCAGGGATGTTCAGCTCATGGATGCGGTTTGTGAGCCGTTCAAGGCTTTCCTCGCGCTGCGATCCGCCGATGATCTCGCCGATCTTCGGGAACAGCACATCCATGGCCCTCACCGTCTTGTTATCGTCGTTCATCTTCATGTAGAAGGCCTTGATCTCTTTCGGGTAATCAGTCAGGATCACCGGCTTCTGAAAATGCTTCTCGACAAGGTAACGCTCATGTTCTGCCTGTAGATCGGTGCCCCAGTCGACCGGGAATTCCCATTTCTGTCCGGAAGCTTTCAGAATCTCGATGGCTTCAGTATATCCCAGACGGACAAATTCATTTTCAACAATGAACCTCAGCCGGTCGATCAGCTCGTTGTCGTACATCTTGTTCAGGAATTCAAGATCGTCCATGCAATTCTCCAGTGCATACCGAATCAGGTATTTCAGGAAGTCCTCGGCAAGGTCCATGTTGTCGTGGATGTCGTAGAAGGCCATTTCAGGTTCGATCATCCAGAATTCGGCCAGGTGCCGTGGGGTATTTGAGTTCTCGGCGCGGAAGGTAGGTCCGAAGGTGTACACGAGCGAAAGCGCAAGTGCGCCCAGCTCTGCCTGCAGCTGACCTGAAACGGTGAGTTTGGTCTCTTTCCCGAAAAAATCTTCCGAGAAATCGACAGAGCCATCCGGTTTTAACGGAGGATTCTTCGGATCGAGAATGGAAACCCGGAAAAGCGCCCCGGCGCCTTCTGCATCCGAACCGGTGATGATCGGTGCATGCAGGTAATAAAAGCCGTTATCATTAAAATATTTATGGATTGCAAATGCCATGGCATGGCGGATCCTGAGCACGGCGCCAAAGGTGTTCGTGCGCGGACGCAGGTGGGCGATCTCGCGGAGGAATTCCATCGAATGACCTTTTTTCTGAAGCGGATAGGTTTCCGGGTCAGCTGTCCCGAAGATTTTTATTTCTTTCGCTTTGATCTCAACCGGTTGTCCAGAAGCAGGCGATTCCACCAGTGTCCCCGTCACTTCGATGCAGGCGCCTGTCGTGATTTGCTTCAGGAGCTCTTCATCGAAATCGGCCACTTCAACAACAACCTGGATATTATGAATGATGGAACCATCGTTCAGTGCAATGAAATTGATGTTCTTGTTCCCGCGCTTTGTTCGCACCCATCCCCTTACAAGGCAGTCGTTTCCTGTTTCCTTCGACCGCAGCAGGTCGCGGACCTTTGTCTGTTTTAGCTTTTCCATTGAAACATCTGAATAAATGATAAGATCCCTCGGTCCCGGTTCCCGGGACTTTCGGGATCAATTCGACTTAGAATTTTTTCAATCCCGAAACATCGTTATTGAAAAAATTAGTCTCATTGACCGGCAAAATTACGGGAATTGCCGTTCCCGGCAAAGGGAATTTTTTGTTACTTTTACATCAGGATAACAAAATTCCTTTGTGTTCCTTTGTGAAGACCTTTGTGGCCTTTGTGGTTAGGTTTTAAGTACTTTAACCACAAAGGGACACGAAGTACGCACAAAGGCACACAAAGGAAAAGAAACAAACATGCAAGACCCATTCGATATAACGCCTCTTCTAAGCTGGTTGCCGATAGAATCGCCCCCGTTCGTCATTGCCGGCCCCTGCAGCGCCGAGTCGGAAGAGCAGGTACTTTCAACCGCACGGGAGCTGGCAAAAATCCCGCAGGTGAAAGTTTTCCGCGCCGGCCTCTGGAAACCCCGTACACGACCGAGTGCATTCGAAGGTGTTGGCAGTGCCGGTTTGCAATGGCTGAAGAAAGTCAAAGAAGAAACCGGCCTGATGACGACCGTCGAAGTCGCCAACCCGAAGCATGTCAAAGAGGCCCTGAACAGCGGCGTCGACATTCTCTGGATCGGTGCGCGTACCGTTGTCAACCCCTTCTCGGTCCAGGAGATCAGTGAAGTCCTCCGGGGAGTTGATATCCCAGTCATGGTTAAAAATCCGCTGAACCCCGACATCAAAGTCTGGATCGGTGCGCTTGAACGGCTCAACCAGGTGGGGATCCGAAAACTTGTTGCCGTACACCGCGGGTTCTCTTTTTTCAGCCATACGCCCTACCGGAATGCACCGATGTGGGAGATCCCGATCGAGCTGAAGCGGCTGTATCCCGGGCTTCCCGTCCTGGTCGACCCAAGTCATATCTGCGGAGAGACGAGCCTCATCAGGCCGGTAACTCAGAAGGCCCTTGACCTCGAAATGGATGGCATGATGATCGAGGTCCATATCCGCCCGCAGGAAGCATTGACGGATAAGGAACAGCAGATTACCCCGGTACAGCTGAAAGAATTGCTTCTCGGACTCATCATCAGGGAAACTTACGGGACCATCGAATTTGAGAACAAGCTGGAAGAGCTGCGGACGGAGATCGACAAGCTGGATGAGGAACTGATCCATATCCTCAGCCGCCGGATGGACATCGTTGAGGAGATCGGGAAATACAAGAAAGAGAACAACATCACCATCCTGCAGCTGAAACGCTGGAGCCAGATCATTCATAACCGTGTGGACAACGGCGTCAAGCTTGGCCTTTCAAGGGATTTCCTGCTGAAATTATTGGAAGCGCTGCACGAAGAATCGATCCAGCGCCAGACCGAGGTGATGAACCGCGAACGCTGATTACATCCACTTCCGGATCTTGAAATAGACCAGCATAAGGATGGCGATGGTGACCATGCTGCCCGCCACGATCAGGAAAGAGGAAGGATGATCCTGGATCGGGAGCTTGATGTTCATCCCGTAGAGGCTGGCGATGAAGGTCAGCGGAAGAAGGATCGATGAGATCAGTGTGAGTATCTTCATCACTTCGTTGGTCTTGTTGACCTGGAGCGAATCGAAGGTTCTTGAATAACCGCTGATCAGCTCGCCGGCATCTTCAACGATGTCCCATTCCCGCTGGTAGGAGTCCATGACATCCCCCCAGTAATCTTCCATGTTATCAGCAAAACCTTTGATGACGCCGCTTTGCAGTTTGTTGAAGAGGTTCATCTGTGGCTTGAAGATGGTGTTCAGGGTGATCACATTCTTCCGCGTGATCGAGATCTTCTCAATGGCTTTTTCAGGTTTCCGGCTGAACAGCTCTTTTCCGCATTCATTCACCGATTTATCAACCAGCGCCACAATTTTCTGGGTGTCCTCCATGAGGTAGTCCAGGATCCGGTAAAGGAGCGCATCGCTTGAACCGACCGCCAGTTTATCTCCTGAAAGCGCGATATCCTGTTCTTTTTTGAACATCTCTTTCACCAGCCAGTGCGATTTCCCCATGGTAATAAGGAAGTCTTTCCCCCAGAAGACCTTTATTTCGCGGGTTTCGATGAAGGTACCGTCGAGGTCCATGGCCGGAAAATGAAGGATCAGGAAATGGTAATCGTGGTAGGTGTCGATCTTGGGCCGCAGGTTGACCGGGCTTTTACAGTCCTCGATATCAAGGGGATGAAAATGATAGTATTCCTGCAATCCCTGCAACTCCTCTTCTGTCGGCCTGAACAGGTGCGACCAGCGCAGGGCTCCGAGTTTGATCGTCTCAATCATGGGGGATGATGTTATTGAATGATGATCGGCTTATGCAAAGTTGCGATTTATTTTTGACGATTGAGCCGCAAAGATGAATTTTTATACTTTCTGGCGCATAGCGCCATGCGCTGAGCGCTATTCGCTATCGCATAGTTGAATATTGTAAACACCAAGTAAGCACGAGTTTCCTAACGCGTGCTCGTTCCCGAACTTGATGGAGGTTGCTTCGTCGCTGCGCTCCTCGCAATGACATTGCAACGAAAATTGATGAAGGTTGCTTCGTCGCTGCGCTCCTCGCAATGACAAGTGGATCGAAGATAGATGGAGATTGCTTCGGCACTTCGTGCCTCGCAATGACATGCAACAAAGATTGATGTGGGTTGCTTCGTCGCTACGCTCCTCGCAATGACAAGCGGTTTGCTGTATTTAAGGAGATTGCTTCGGCACTTCGTACCTCGCAATATTTATTTTACAAACATGGTGAAAGATCTTTCCAGTTTTTATTTGACCTTTCAATCAAGATAATTTTCTTACTTCGGGCGCCACCTTTGATTTGCTTTTCTCTTGCAATCGCATCCTGAACATAGATGAACTGCTCATAGTAGACCAATTTATGGATATTATAAATCGATGTGAAACATGAAGGGTTTATCTTCATCTTATGCTCATTAACCCTTCGCTTCAGATCATTCGTAACACCCGTGTAAAGAACGGTGTTGTAAGTATTGGTCATGATATAAACATAATAAGGGCCTTTGTTGGTCATCTTTTTACAAATTTTATTAAATGCATCATTTAGAATTGCGAGGAGCGAAGCGACGAAGCAATCTCCTTTGCTAATCCAAAATGTTGTCATTGCGAGTCCGCCGCAGGCGGGCGAAGCAACCTCCGGCAATATCAACTATCACTCTTCCCTTAATCCGCCAATTCAAAAAAAGTAATATGATTTTATGGAAAAAACTTCATTCCTCCTGCCGGACAACCAGGTCATCACTTCATTGTCTTCCTATATGTTTTGGGCTGATGTAAAAGAAAAATTATGCAGATTTCCTTTGTGTGCCTTTGTGCGTACTTCGTGACCTTTGTGGTTCAATCACTTAAATTTTAACCACGAAGGCCACAAAGGTCTTCACAAAGGCGAATAAGGATTATTTTATCAACCCCTGATTAAGAGTGAACTACTCATGGACTTTACTCCAAAACAAAAGGAATTTTCACTATCTTTACATTTCATCAGCAAGATGTGAAACATCTTTTCCTCTTCGGATTATTACTTTCTCTGCCTTTCTTCGGATTTTCACAGGGAGAATGGAACAAATGGTATTTCGGTCAATATGCAGGACTCGATTTCTCCTCCGGCGCTCCCGTTTCCATAAACGGAAATGCAATGCTTGCACCCAATGCGACAATAACTGTATCAGATTCACTCGGAAATCTATTGTTCTATTCGCATGGATACAGGGTCTGGAACCGGAATAATGTTATCATGTCGAACAGTTTCCTTTATGGTGATCCAAATCTTGACCAGCCGGTATTTTGTGTCAAAAGCATAAGCAATGATAGTATCTTTTATATCATTAGTGTCCAGGATTCCAATTGGGCTTTCACTCATCCTCCCGGGATCTTTTACTCTATATTGAATATGCATCTAGATGGAGGCCTCGGGAATATACCCCTGGGAGAGAACAATCATCCTTTTCCGAATGCGAGACATGCAACCTCAAAACTTACAGGAACCAGGCACCAGAATAACAAAGATGCATGGATTGTCGTCAGGGATGATTCGATTGCCGGCTACAGATCTTACAAAATAACAAGCTCCGGCGTCGATATCATTCCTGTATTAAGCCTTGCTCATGCGCAATCACCGGCATGGTGCGGTGGAAATTGGGGGGATCTAAAAATATCCCAGGATGGAAAGAAAATAATTGCGACATATCCCGTAGACAACATAGCCGAGTACTGCACTTTTAATAACCAGACCGGAAATGTCACCTCCCTCTTCCGATTCCGGCTTCCAAAATATTTAAACGAGGATTATTATCCGGATTATTGCGAATTCTCAAGGAAAGCAAACAGGGTATACGTGTACGGAAAATCGTACAACGGGAATTGGGGTGCACTGTATCAATATGATGCAAATCTGACCGATTCGGCTCAATTCAAACAAAGTGAACAGCTTATTTATTTTTTTTCACCGAGTCAGATTATGAATGGGATGCAATTGGGCAAAGACGGGAAGATCTATGTCAGTCAGAATTATACTGGATCTGTCGGTGTAATCAACTTTCCCGAGAATTCCGGTCCAGCCTGCGGATTTCAGTACGATGCAATCCCCTTGAACGGTAACCTTTCTCTGGAAGGATTACCGCAATTCCTTCAAAAGTACAAGGCGTATGTCACCCATAACGGAAATTGTCCGAATAAGGACATAGGTTTCACATCCGACATCTGGCCTCCTGCCGACAGCATTCGATGGAATTTTGGCGATCCATCCTCGGGACCATTCAATATCTCAACTCTTGCCAATCCAGTCCATAGTTTTTCCTCTTCCGGAAATTTCACGGTTGAGTTATATGTCAGGCACAACGATAACCGGACCGACACGACATGGCATCTGGTTACAATTCTGCCGGCCCCTCAACCAGTATTAGGACCCGATAGAACAATTTGTAACGGTGATTCCGTGAAATTGGATGCCGGATCCTGGATGGGAGCAACTTATTCATGGGATAACCTTGCAACGAGCCAATACGGAATAGGGAGTTCGCAAACCTATACAGCCAAGGCCGATGGAAATTACCGGGTCACGGTTACAGGAACCAACGGTTGCAGCGGGAAGGATACCGTGCTGGTCACCGTTAATCCAAATCTCCCGGTGAGTATCACCGTCAGTTCTTCCCAGAATCCGGTCTGCGCAGGAACTGCTGTTACCTTTACCGCAACGCCTATCAATGGAGGAACTTCACCTTCCTTCCTGTGGTACATAAACAATAACCCGGTGGGTGCTAATAGCCCTATCTTTACATATGTTCCAATCAATGGCGATCTGGTCAAATGCTCACTCACATCCTCTGACCCCTGTACATCCGGCAATCCGGCATCCAGCAGCCAGCTTCAGATGATCGTTGACAATGTATTACTTGTGAGCGTCTCCGTTTCCGCTTCGGCGAATAATGTCTGTGCGGGTACTTCTGTCACATTCACTGCAACGCCAACAAACCCGGGAACAACACCTCTCTATCAATGGAAAGTGAATGGCGGAAATGTGGGGACCAACAGTCCGATTTATACCTATGTACCTGCTGTTGGTGACATTGTTTCCTGCACACTCACATCCTCATTACCCTGTACATCCGGCAATCCAGCAACCAGCAACCCGCAACCCGTAACCGTAAACCCGAACCTGCCGGTCAGCGTGTCTGTTTCTGCCTCGGCCAATCCTGTCTGCACAGGAACATCCGTTACCTTTACTGCCGCACCGACCAACGGAGGCAACACTCCCTCTTATCAATGGAAAGTGAACGGCGGAAATGTGGGGATCAACAGTCCGGTTTATACTTACATTCCGGTCAATGGAGATATTGTATCATGCGTACTGACATCTTCAGAAACCTGCACATCAAATAATCCAGCATCCAGCATCC
This sequence comes from Bacteroidota bacterium, assembly GCA_026391805.1. GTDB lineage: Bacteria > Bacteroidota > Bacteroidia > Bacteroidales > FEN-979 > FEN-979. Next base: position 271,889 of record JAPLDJ010000016.1, read on the forward strand.
AGTATCCAGTAAC
>JAPLDJ010000004.1 GCA_026391805.1 Bacteroidota bacterium
AAAACACCGGAACGGGTTTACAAAAATGTTGCCTGAACGAAACCGGTTAATCCGAATTGATTTGTAATTTTGAAGAAAAGAGAAACGAAAGAACCAACTTAAAAACACCGAAACTCTGCCCTAAGAATGGGGTACATCATACAACTAATACACCAACCGTAACAACAAATTCCGTCACTAACCCGACTCAAACAACGGCGACTTGTGGTGGAAATGTTACTTCCGATGGCGGTTTAACAGTTTCCGCCAGGGGGGTCTGCTGGAATACAACAGGAAACCCAACCATTTCTGACCCTCGCACTACAGATGGAACCGGAACCGGCCCTTTCACAAGCAATATGACAGGATTATCAACGGGAACACCATATATTGTAAGAGCATATGCAACAAACGCCTCGGGTACATCTTATGGTGATGAAGTAAATTTCTCAACAACAGGAAGTGGAACATTGCCCACTGTGCTAACGACAGCTATTTCAAATACAACACAAACCTCTGCAACCGGTGGTGGAAATGTTACTAACGACGGAGGTTCATCGGTTACTGCAAAGGGAGTCTGTTATAATACAACAGGAATTCCTGTCATTTCTGACCTTCATACTTCAGATGGCTCCGGAACCGGAACTTTCACAAGCAATATCACAGGACTATCAGCGAGTACACATTATTATGTCAGAGCCTATGCTACAAACGGCTCTGGAACAGCATATGGTGATACGGTCAGTTTTACTACAAATGGTGCTTCTAGTGGAATGCCTTGTCCGGGTATGGCGACAATCACAGATCCGCGTGATGGAAAAATTTATCCAACTGTTCAAATAGGAACCCAATGTTGGTTGCAGAAAAATATGAATTACCAAATCGGCAATAGTTGGTGTTATGAAAACAATCCAGCGAATTGTTCGACATATGGACGGTTATATGATTGGTTAACAGCTATGGGAGTCTGTCCTTCAGGTTGGCATCTGCCTGATGATGGTGAATGGACGTTGCTAACTACTCTTCTTGGTGGAGAATCCATTGCGGGAGGAACGATTAAGGAAGCAGGAACAACTCATTGGGCTGCTCCCAATACCGGAGCAACCAACATTAGCGGGTTCACTGCATTACCTGGTGGCGAACGGGACTACTTTGGTGATTTTGTCTATCTCACGATTACAGCCTACTTCTGGTCATCATTGGATGTTTCATCCTCAAATGCATGGTATCGGAACTTAGGCTTCGACAGCGAGGCGGTTAGTCGTGGTTATACTTACAAATCTTTCGGTTTCTCCGTTCGTTGCGTGCATAATTAATTAGTTAATACGACGGGCATTTAGGGAGGATTAAAGCGTTGTATATTCCCTTGCAAATGTATACTATTCACCAAAAACTCTCCAAACCTTAAATGGTAAAAGAATAGTATAAGATCTTTTTTCAACTTTGTTGGAAGAAAAAAAGTCGAATGAAGATCGGGCAGAGTTCCACTTGGAAGCTAACTTAAGGTTTCAATGTTAAAGTTAACCTCAATCTCTATTAAGTTTTGCCATAAATTTATCCACAAATTCCTCACATATTTTCTTCTTCCCTGCAATCCCTTATCTTTGTTCTCGATGCAATAATTCATTGCTGATTGACAGCTTTGGATTAAATTGCAGTTGATCTGTAGAAGTTCAATAACGAAACCATGAGAAAACCCCGGAAGATCGGACTGGTAGCAAAGGATCCCTGGCTGGAGCCTGTGGAGACGGAGATCCGCGACCGTTATGACCGTTATAAGACCACCCTGGCGGAGATCACAGCGACTTGGGGAAGCCTGCTGAAGTTTGCCGATGCGCACAATTATTTCGGCATCCAATACGATAAGACGAGGAAAGGCTGGGTTTACCGCGAATGGGCGCCCAACGCGCAGGATCTTTATTTCTACGGCGACTTTAACGGCTGGCAGAAGTACGCCAACCGCATGACCCGCGGTCAGTATGGGATCTGGGAGATCTTCCTTGATGAAGAAAATTATAAAGAAAGGTTCACGCACAAGAGCCGTGTCAAGGTGCTGGTCCATTCCGACCTGGGATTCCAGGAACGGATCCCGGCCTATATCCGGCGTGTTGTCCAGGATCCTGTCACCTATGATTTTTCAGGACAGGTATGGATGCCGCCGAAAAAGTTCGACTGGGAAGGTGACAAATTCGACATCGGCCAACTGGAAGAACTGCTTATCTATGAATGCCATGTCGGCATGGCCCAGGAAGAGCTGAAGGTGGGAACCTTCGTTGAATTTGCGGATCACCTGATCCCCTATATAAAGAACTCCGGCTACAATACAATCCAGCTGATGGCCATTGCGGAACACCCCTACTATGCTTCGTTCGGCTATCATGTCTCCAATTTCTTCGCCGTTTCATCCCGCTTCGGCACGCCGGAAGACCTGAAATACCTCGTCAGAAAGGCTCATGAGCAGGGGCTTGCCGTGATCATGGACCTGGTCCATTCGCATACGGTCAAGAATATTGCTGAGGGCCTTAACCTGTTTGACGGTTCCGATCACCAGTATTTTCATGCGGGAGAACGTGGAAATCATCCTCACTGGGATTCAAAATGCTTTGATTACGGGAAGAGGGAGGTGCAGCGTTTCCTTCTCTCCAACATTAAGTTCTGGCTCCAGGAGTTTCATTTCGACGGATTCAGGTTCGACGGCGTTACCTCCATGCTTTACTTCGATCATGGTTTCCGCGATACATGGGATCTGGACGGCTATTTCAAGAACGGCGTGGAATGGGATTCGATCACTTATCTACAGTTAGCTAACAAGCTTACTCACACCATTAACCCGCATGCGGTGACCATTGCGGAAGATGTCAGCGGGATGCCGGGCATTGCCCGGCCGGTTGCCGAAGGAGGCATCGGGTTCGATTTCCGCCTCGGAATGGGGATTCCGGATTACTGGATCAGGGTATTGAAAGAAAAGCAGGATGAAGAGTGGGATCCCGGCGAAATGTTCCATGTCCTGACTGACCGCCTGCCGGATGTAAAAACGGTAGCGTACGCTGAATCGCACGACCAGGCGCTGGTGGGCGACCAGACCATTGCTTTCCGGCTGATGCAGAGCGATATCTATTTTCATATGCAGAAGGAGGATCAGCACATTGCCATCGACCGGGGAATCTCCCTGCACAAAATGATCCGGCTCTTTACGATCGCGCTGGGTGGCCAGGCTTACCTCAATTTCATGGGAAATGAATTCGGCCATCCCGACTGGATCGACTTCCCCAGGGAAGGAAACAACTGGTCGTACCAGTATGCCCGCAGGATGTGGTCGCTGGTCCAGGATCCGAACCTTAAGTATCATTTCCTCGGGGCTTTCGACAAGGCCATGCTCCAGCTGGCGCGGGACCATTCGATCCTGAACACGGAATATGCAAATCAGCTCAACGTTGACGACTGGAACAAGACGATTGTCTTTGAAAAGAACGGGCTGATCTTCATCTTCAATTTTCACGTGAACCATTCATTGCCGGATTATGAGTTCACGGTGAGGGAACCGGGTGATTACAGGATCATCCTGAATACCGACAATCCAGCGTTTGGCGGTCACGGGAGAATTGACGAGAAGACCGTCTTCATCACAAATTATAATAAAGCTGAGAAGACGCACAGCTTAAAAATTTACAACACGAACAGGACTGCACTGGTGCTGGAACATATTGGTTAAATACTTGTAACTCATCCCTTGCGAAGGTAACTAAAAAGAAAAAAAATATTGTCACGCAGAGTATTTACGCTGAGTTACGCAGAGTTATTTTGTACGTTATCAGTTATCTGCGAAACTCTGCGATTTAATCTGCGAAACTCTGCGCGAAAAAAATAATTTCTAGTCAGCCTAACGGGGGTTGAGGTGGGGACAGATAACACTTTAAAAAATTCAATAATGAAAAAAGTACTTTTCTTTTTTCTTTTTATTCTCATTTCAGTATCTGTTAACGCGCAGGCTTTTCAGAAATTCATTCAATCGCTGAACCGCCTGCCTGAGAATGCCAGGCAGGCAAAGGTTGACAGCTTCTTGACTGTAAACCGGACCTACCCTCTCATTGAAGATGATACGATCTGTAATTTCATTTACACGGGTGATGCCGCTGATGTAAAAGTTGCAGGCGACTTTACCGGCTGGAGACCATCGGGCGTCATGAGTAAAATTGCAGGCACCAACTTCTGGTATTCCACCGTGAATTTTGATGCGGATGCAAGGCTCGATTATAAAATTGTCATCAACTCCAACGACTGGATCCTGGACCCCGGTAATCCGAAAACCTGTGTGGGCGGCTATGGCCCGAATTCGGAACTCAGGATGCCTGCCTGTCAGACACCCCCGGAAATTGAATATTATCCTGCGATGCAGCACGGTACGATGTGGGACACGGTTATTACCAGTAAATCACTTGGAGAACCGCGGAAGGTGCGGGTTTACCTTCCTCCGGGATATGGCCGGTCTGCCAAAGTTTATCCCCTTATTCTTTTCCACGACGGGCAGGATTACATCGCCTTCGGTGCCATCAACAACATACTTGATTATCTGATCGCACAGCACAAGATTACAGAGGTTATTGCAGTCTTCGTCCCTCCTGTCAGCCGTGAACCAGAGTTCATAGGGAATAAAGTTAATGCATACTGTTCATTTTTTGTTGATGAGCTGATACCGGAAATCGACAGGAAGTTTACTACCAGCAAAGATCCTCACCATCGGGCTGTGGGCGGTGTTTCAAATGGGGGTAACATTTCACTTTACCTTGGTCTGATCCATCCTGAAGTTTTTGGGAAGATCATTGCCCAGTCGAGTTCCGTCTTCCCTTTTGTCATGAACGGATACAAGAAAAGCCCGGGAAAGGATCTTCAGTTCTATATTGACATCGGCAAATACGATATCCCCGAGCTGATCACACTGGCAAAGGAACTGACACAGACACTGGGAAAAAAGAAATATGTTTATCAGTACCGGGAATGGCATGAAGGACACAGCTGGGGCAACTGGAAAGGGCACCTGGCCGTCCCGCTGATGCAGTTCTTCCCCTATGATGCAAACTCAGCAATTCATTAACAGTATAATTTCAGAAGATATGTTCAAAAATTCCAGGATTACCGCATTTCTGCTGATCGTTGCAGCAGTTGTTCTGACCTCCTCCTGCAAAAACAAAAACGACATCTCCGTGCCTGATAAGCCTGAAATCACGGGCATTGCCACGCCTGTGATCCTTCAGCCCGATTCAACGGTGATCGAACTTTCCGACTATTTCCTCCATCCGAAATCGATCGATTCCATCATGCCGGACAAGGGTTTTACGTACCGGCTCTCTGCCGATTCGTTAAAATTAACGCTCCAGGCATCGGGGAAATCAATTCCCAGGCTCTCTGTCATGAAGGTATGGGTGGATGGATACTGCTATTCCCTACTCCTTGAAAAATCGCGTAAGATCTGGCAGCGGATCACGTTTGACCCGAAGGAGAAGAAATACAGGCGGGTTGAACTGGCCGGTGACATGAATGAATGGACGCCAAGCCGGACACCGCTGAAGCTGGCCGACGGCAAGTGGCAAACCGATCTGCTTCTCTTCCCCGGGAAATACCAGTATAAATTCGTCCTCGACGGGAAATGGGTCCTGGACCCTGGAAATACCGAGATTGTTGACAACAACATCGGCGGCACAAATTCCCTTCTCCGCGTCGGATCCGTCAATCCTCCTTCAGCGCCATACCTCTTTACAGATAAAGCTGATAAAGACAAAATCACGATCGGGATCAGGAACAAGACCAAAGAGATCTTTGTCTTCTGGCAGAATTACCAGCTGGATGAACGGTTCTGGAAAACAGACAGTACCGGACTTCAGATCACCCTTCCGGGGAAAGCCCGCAGCTTTGAACGTTCATTCCTCCGCGTCTGGGCATTTAACAATTCCGGTTCCTCGAATGAAATACTGATCCCGCTTGAGAATGGAAGGATCCTCAGTGACCCGGCCATGCTCACACGGGCCGACAGGGAGGCGATGATTATTTACTTCATGATGGTCGACCGGTTCAGGAACGGTGACCCGAAAAACGACGCACCCCTGAAAGACAAGGATGTGGATCCGAAACTGAATTTCCAGGGCGGCGATCTTGCAGGAATTATCAAGGAGATTGAAAGCGGCTATTTCAAAGAGCTGGGTGTAAACACCCTCTGGATTTCCCCTATTACTCAGAATCCGAAGGATGCCTGGAAGGAATACCCTGCTCCTCACCGGAAATTTTCAGGATATCATGGCTACTGGCCGATGACCCTTACCACCGTTGATCCCCGTTTCGGAACGGCGGAGGAGCTGAAAACACTCGTGAAGGAGGCGCACAGCGCCAACATGAATGTCCTGCTCGATTTTGTTTCCAACCATGTCCACATCGAAAGCAAACTTTATAAAGACCATCCCGACTGGGCGACCCCGCTCATCCTGCCGAATAAAAAGAAGAACATCCGGTTGTGGGATGAGCAACGGCTGACCACCTGGTTCGACGAGTTCCTTCCTACGCTTGACCTTTCAAAACCTGAGATCAGCAACCTGATGTCGGATTCGGCGCTCTTCTGGATCAAAAATTATGAGATCGACGGCTTCCGCCACGATGCCACAAAGCACATCGCGGAACTTTACTGGCGGACACTGACAAAGAAACTCAAGGAACAGGTGATCATTCCCGAAGAGCGGTTCATCTACCAGATCGGGGAGACCTTTGGCAGCCGCGATCTGATCGGCAGTTATGTGAATCCCGGGAAACTGGATGCCCAGTTCGATTTCGGATTGTATTTCGATGCCCGGACTGCATTTGCCCGTGAAACCGCCTCCTTCAAAGACCTGAACTTTTCGCTGCAGGAAAGCTTCAGCTATTACGGCGAACATTCCCTGATGGGGAACATCACCGGCAACCAGGACCTGGCACGGTTCATCTCGTTTGCCAGCAATGCCGTCAGCTTCGGGGAGAACGATCAGAAGGCCGGCTGGGAGCGCGACATCGAAGTGAAGGATACGGTTGGCTACGCCAGGTTGGCATCGCTGATCGCTTTTAACATGACCATCCCCGGAATTCCGGTCATCTATTACGGTGATGAATTCGGGATGCCCGGTGCCGGCGACCCCGACAACCGCAGGATGATGCGGTTTGAGAACCTGAACCCGATGGAAAAAAGGATGAAAACCACGGCTGAAAAGCTGATCCACCTCCGCAGCAATTCCATGCCGCTGCTTTACGGTGATTTCAAAACCCTCGAAGTGACGGACAAAACCTTCATCTACATGCGTACATACTTTGACAAGGTCATTTTCGTCGTCTTTAACAAGGATAAATCACCACGTAAAATCGATTTTGAAGTCCCTGACCGGTTTGCAGGCTTCAGGGCGATCAACAATTTCGGCTCCGACGCAAAGGTGGAGAAGAACAAGGTCACGCTGAACGTGGAGGGGAACGGGTTTGAGATCATCTCGAATTAAAATAGCGAAAAGCGAAAAGCGAAATAGCGAAAATAATTACAGGCAGGCGAGCGTCTCTGAAGCGTGTATTTGACTAAAACAAAATCTATTGTGTCCTATTGTGCCTATTGTGGTGAAATTATAAGAGAAATAAATCTAACCATCTGCTTCAAAATAAAATTCATAATTCAAATCTCAAATTTCATAATTCATAATTATGAGTAAATCTGAATTCCTTCATTATCTGCCGAAGATCCTTGCCGTAATGGTTTTAGTGATTGCAGGAATTGCATTGTGGGCATATGCCGGGCCGAAAAAAGAAATTGCCAAATCACGCTTCATGCATCCTGAATGGGCGAAGAATGCCATGATCTACGAAGTGAACATCCGTCAGTATACACCTGAAGGAACATTCAAAGCCTTTGAACAGCATCTTCCAAGGTTAAAATCAATGGGCGTGGATATTCTCTGGCTGATGCCGGTCAACCCGATCGGGGTTAAGAACCGGAAGGGAACCCTCGGGAGCTATTATTCGATCAGGGATTACGTCGGTGTCAATCCTGAATTCGGAACCCTGAACGATTTTAAAGAACTTGTTAAAAAAGCACACGGACTCGGAATGCATGTGATCATCGACTGGGTTGCCAACCACAGTTCCTGGGACAATGTTCTGGTAGCGCAGCATCCCGACTGGTATACCCATGATTCCTCAGGTAAGATCATTCCTCCTGTTGCCGACTGGACCGACGTTGCAGATCTAAACTACGACAAGCCGGAGCTTCGTGAATACATGACCAATGCCCTGATCTGGTGGGTTAAAGAGACTGATATCGACGGATTCCGCTGCGATGTGGCCGGGATGGTGCCGGTGAGTTTCTGGAACAAGGCCGTGCCGAGGGTGAAAGCTGTAAAGCATGTATTTATGCTGGCCGAATGGGAAACCCCCGACATGCATGATACTGCTTTCGACATGACCTATTCCTGGGATGTTTATCACCTGATGAATGACATTGCAAAAGGAGTAAAAACGGCCGATGCATTCGATTCGCTCCTGGCCGCCGAATCTTCAAAATTCCCTGCCGATGCCTACCGGATGCGGTTCACCTCCAACCACGATGAGAACTCCTGGAACGGGACCGAATTCGAACGGATGGGCAATGCGGCACAGGCCTTCGCTGTTCTTTGTTATACCTTACCGGGGATGCCGCTGATCTACAGCGGGCAGGAATCAGGGTTTAACCGCAGGCTGAAATTCTTTGACAAGGATACCATTGAATGGGATCATTTCCGCCTGGCAGAATTCTATACGAACCTGAACAAAATCAAGAAAACGAACCCTGCGCTTGCAAATGGCGCTGACGGCGGGACAATGATCAAAATAGAGTCAGATAACAATAAGAATATCTATTGTTTCCTGCGGGTCAAAGAAAAGAACGTTCTGCTGGTCCTGTTCAACCTCTCCCCTTCCTCACAATCTGCAACCCTGAAAGTGAAAGTTCATACCGGGCATTACGAAGAACTGCTGTCGAACGGTTCCTTCAACCTCAATGAATCCAGCATCGTCAACCTTAAACCCTGGGAATACAGGATCTATCTGAAGGAAGAATAATCTCAATTTTCACGAGCCATCGCGCCTTCTCCTGATTTGTTATCTGAGGTCAGAGGTCGGAGGTCGGAAACCCGATGTCCGAGGTCTGAGGTCTGAGTACCGAGGTCTGATTTCTGACTGCTGACTGCTGACTGCCGACTGCTGACTGCTGACTGCCGACTTTTAATTCAGTCTTCAACTACCCTGATCCGTCAATGCAAAAAAAAGAAGCCGCCCTTTTAGGACGGCCTCTTCTTAGAAAAGTTTTTGTTAAGACCTTAACGGTCTTCAGCTAAACTGTTTTAATGCTGAAGGTTAATTCTTCGTTGCAGTAACAGTGTAGTTCTCAGTTACGGCGTCAATTACTAAAACCAGTGTATAGTTCCCGACAACGTCTACTTTAAAATTACCGGAGCCACTGTCAGTAAAATGTGATGCACCTGGTCCAGCCATGGTAACATCTGTGTAACCAATTGATTTTCCTGCCCAGTCAGTGCCTTGTCTGAATTTAAATTCCCCGGCGGCAAGATTGAGGTCAACAGTGTAGGTCCAGGTGTAAGTAGTACCACCGGTAACGCTCGGCAAGGAGGTACCAAAATTCTCATCCCAGGCTGCTTGTGTAAGATCTGCTTTCAGGTAACAATTTCCAATGATACCCATCTGATACGCTGAGTAATCAACCGGAGGAAGGTTTGCTGTCTTGGTTAATGTTGCTTTGTATCCTGTACCAAGGACATATTCTAGTTTACAAGTATAGACTCCCTGAACACTGTTTGTCATGTCGGCACCGCCAGGCAGCAAGGTATCAACGTTATAGCCAAAGTTCGTATTAACCTTGACACCTAATTTTCCACCACCATTGTCATAAGCAGTATCAAAGATAATCTTCCAGCCATTGGAATAACGGAATTTCCAACTGCCTTTGGTCAGGGTAAGATCGGTGATTTCCCATTTCATATCCGTCAAGTTGAAAGTAGGTTCAGGCATAGATGTACCTGTTGACCAGCCACCGGGAGTTGCTGCACCAATCAGGCCCCATTTAACCCTGGTAACAGAGACTTTGTTAAGATCGTAGTCGAGAACAACATGATACATACCTGAAGTATCAACGGTGAATTTGTCAGTTGATTCAACTAAGCTACCGCGTTTGAAAAATACGCCATGAGGTTCATCTGTCGTAGGACTGGTAACCTGTAAGAAATCAGTGCCCGGACCATAGATCTTCGTAACAGAACCGGCAACTTTAACAATGTTGAAACCATCAGCGCCGGCTTTGACCGGAATATAGAGTTCCATTAATGAAGCACGTTTTGTAGAGGTCAGTGTGACGGGATTCAGAACTTCGTTGTAGGTTGCCTTCATCATACCATTATCATTAAAATCGGCATAAGCAGTACCTGCACCTTTAACATAATAGCCATCGAGTACGATCACCGAGGGAGTAGTCGTATCTTCAGACTTTTTGCAGGAGTTGAGTGAGAACACCATTGCCAGCAGCACCAGGGCTGAAAGCAGAACTGCGAACTTTTGAAATGTTTTTTTCATAGAACTTAAGATTAAGGTTTACGTTTTGATCTGTTTGCAAATATATCCAATATTTATTAGAAATCAAATATAATTTTGCTTTATATGATAAGCTTCCCTAAGGAGATCATCCATATAGTCTGCAAAAATTCGTTACTGCGGGTCTTTAAGGAGGTTGTCGTTCGCATCGGTTGCCCATTTCGGGATCGGGAATACGCGCAGTTCCGGGCCATGTGCGGCTTTCTCCCACCATGAATTTTCCCAGACACCATACCGGATGAGGTCCTGCCGGCGATGTCCTTCGCAATACAGTTCCCTTCCCCGTTCAGCAAGCAGTGAATCAAGCGTGGCACCCGTCCATGTTGCAACACCTGCACGTGACCGTATGGGATTGATCCACTGGTCTCCGCTATGTCCGAGACGGATCTCTGCCTCTGCCTTCATCAGGTAAAAATCGGTGATCCGGAAAAGCGGGAAATCGTTGCTCAGGTTTTCCTTCGCTCCCATCTTGATCTCATACTTTCCAACCCGTGCGCCGGTGGTCCGGATCTGGGTAGGTGAATAGGCAGGAGGCTGCATGTAAAGGGCGGGAACATACGGATCAATATTCAGCGGCAGATGCGTAGTTCCATCCGAGATGACTGCTCCTGTTGCAGCATACTGAAGTCCCCAGATGTTATAAGCAGCCCGCCGTTTGTCGTTTGACTGATAGGTATCCCAGAAGGTAGGCACAATGCAGAAACCATTCCATGGACCTGCCTGCATATTGTATTTCAGGTTCATCTGGTAATGAAGGGTCCTCATATGAAGCCTGAACCCGGTGAAATTATCTTCATCGTAAGGAATGGAGAAGATGATCTCGCTTGAGTTCTCATTGGCGGTCTTGAATGGTTCCGATAAATCTGTAGCCAGTGAATAGGGTCCTGCAATCACACTGTCGCAATAATCACTTGCCTTCTGCCAGCAGGTTGCTATTTCGGTTGATGTCATTCCGGATTTATACACGGGTCCGTTCAGATATAGTTTTGCCAGCAGGGCATAAGCGGCATACTTGGTCATCATGTATTTTCTGTCATTCTTGATAAGACCTGGCAGCGCATCCGTAACCGCCTTTACGAGGCTGTCGTATATGGCGGCCCTGTGTGCCTTGTAAGGTTTGGCAGGTGCATTCGCGAAACTCGTAAGATAGGGAGCATCACCATAATTGTCGATCAGTAAATAATAATAGAATGAACGTACTACCTTGACTTCCCCCTCTTTCCCAAGCAAGGTCGGAGTTTGAGGGATCTGGCTCATAAGGTCAAGGATCTGGTTACAGGTGGTGATACCCGTCCAGAATGCTCCCCACATCCTGTTCACGCCTTCGTCGTCATTGGTCCAGGTGTGGCGGTGCATGTTCAGCCATTTCCCGCCATCATACCAATCGGCGCCACGCGTGGGGCCACACAGTTCATCGGAAGAAATTTCCTGGGCCAGGAACCACCATCCGTTATCGTCAGCCATCGGCTGAAGTTTCTGGTAGGTGACGACGCTCATACTTGCCACCTGTTCAGGTGTTTCAGGATAAAGATCTCCGGGAATTTTGTCGTAAACTTTCTCGTCGAGCTTGGTACAAGAGAGAACGGATGCGGCAATCGCTATAAAAATCAAATATTTAGCTTTCATATTTATCAGGAATTAAAAAGTTGCTTTCAATCCAATTGTATAAGACCGTGTTTTCGGGTAAACGTTGTATTGATCGATGCCAAAACTTAAACCGTTTATGTTGGTTTCAGGATCGACCCCTTTATAACCCGTAATGGTAAATACATTGTTTGCTGCAATGAACAGGTTGAATTTGTTTATCCATTTTATTTTTGACACGTTAAAATCGTACGAGATCTGCAGAAAGTCCAGTTTCACGAAAGAAGCGTTCTCTACATAGATATCGGCAATGCTGGCCCCGGAGGTCCTTCCCTGGGCGTACCAGTCGATCGCCTCAGGCACAGCATTCAGGTCCGGCAGGATGTTGGGACTGTCGAATAACATCCGGGTTGCATTGTAAATATGATTCCCGAGCCATGCCCTGAAGGAAAAATCAACCGTCCAGCGTTTATAGATCGTAAAGGTATTTGACCATCCGATCTCCAATTTCGGGGTCGGTGTTGCGATAACGGTTCTTTTGGCCTCACTGAGGTTGGTCGTGTATCCTCCGGAATTCGATTCATAAACGAACTGGCCATTCTTCAGCCCTACATATTTGGGAAGATAAAAGGCACCGATATCCTGGCCCACCATGATTCCGGTGACATAATACTGATCGCCGACCAGACCGCGTGCTGAAATGTAGCCCATCTTCCTGAGGGAAGTATCAACATAGGCTCCGAGGTCGGTGATTTTCGTCTGGTTGTGTGCCAGTGTCAGTGTGGACTTCCAGGTCAGGTTTTTCATGCTGAGTATATACGCCTGCAGTGTAACTTCAATCCCTTTGTTCGTCAGCGACCCGGAGTTTGCAAATGTTGTCTGGGAAAGGTTCGGAGGAACAGGTACCTGGTATTCGCCCAGAAGGTCAGTCGTCCTCTTGCTGTACAACTCAATGGTTCCACTGAGTCGCTGGTTGAGAACGGCAAAATCAAGACCGATGTTGTATTCTGTGGTTTCTTCCCATTTCAGGTTCGGGTTGGCATTCCATGCAGGACTGTATGTGATCACGTACTGCCCGGTTTCGGGATTGATGGATCTTCCGCTGGGTTCCCAAAGGACAAGGCTGCGGTAATTCCCGATCTTATCATTCCCTGATACGCCGTAACTTCCCCTGATTTTCAGCTGGTCAAGCCATTTAAGGGATTTCATAAAATTCTCCTTTTCCATGCTCCAGCCTATAGCAGCCGTCGGGAACCAACCCCATTTATTGTTTGAACCGAACTTTGAAGAGCCGTCCCTGCGCAGGGACCCCGAAACATAATATTTGCTTTTGTAGTTGTATTGTGCACGACCGAAAAATCCGATCAGTGTCGATTCTCCTTTCCAGGAACCAATGTCGCCATATACTACATTGTTTAGTGTGGCAAGATTATTCGGGCCAGCATAGGGTGACTGTGCATCCCCGCCCTGGGCATAAAATCCACTGTAGATATCCTGCTGCCAGGAATAGCCCAAAAGGATATTCAGGTTGTGTGCATCTTTAATTGACTTGGTGTAATTCCCGGTGATTTCGATCAGCTTTTTTACATCATTGTCATATTGTTTTTTACCAAAACCAACATCGGCCGACTGGTACAGGTTGGCAGGACGGAAATAATTGGTGGTTTGGTCATTTCTTGTATATCCCGTGTTGACACTTGCCACAAGCCCTTTGATGATCTCTGCATCCAGTCTGAGGCCGCCCAGGAAATACTTCGCGTCGCGGTTATTGGTTTCCTGGTCAATGATAGAGATCGGGTTTTCGTAATTGAATACCCTGGATGATTTATAATAGGAGCCGTTGGCATTATAAACGGGGTCGGTAGGGTTTCTCGAAAGCGCCTGGTAGATGATATCGTCCTGGCCCCATCCGTTGTAACTCTGGTACTTGTTCTTTTCAATGGCCCCCATCATATTCCCTGTAATGGTAAGATGATCGTTAAACGCTTTGTGGACGAGGCTGATGTGTGCGGTTGTACGCGTTTTCGATGTCCCTTTCATGATCCCGTCCCAATTTGACTGACCCACGCTGCCAAGGTAAGAGCCATGCTTGTTCCCGCCGGAAATACTTAAGTTGTTTGTAACTGAATAACCTATCCTGTATATTTCGTTCTGCCAGTCGGTGCTTGCACCGCCATCAAGAAATACATCACTCATTGTATAGGTAGAGTCAGGATTGGCTGCCCTTTTTGCTTCCAGCAATGTATTCGCAAAGCTCCTCATTTCATCTGCAGAAAGAACCTTTAGTTTTTTTGCGATCTTCTCAACGGAAAACTGGCTTGTGAACTCGATATTGCTATACGAGTCATCCTTCGACTCTTTGGTTTTCGCCGATTTACTGCCTTTTTTGGTCGTAATGATGATGACCCCGTTCGACCCCTGGGATCCGTAGATGGCCGTTGATGCAGCATCTTTCAGGATATTGAACGATTCAATGTCATCCGGTGCTATCATGTTCGGATCTGCATTCGGGATCCCGTCGACCACATACAAGGGCTGCGTATTTGCATCATACCCCGAAGCGCCGCGGACCCTGACATAAAAAGGTTCACTCGGGTCCCCGCCTTTCTTGGTCACCGAAACGCCGGCAGCTTTTCCCTGCAGGCCCTGTATCGGATCGGTGATGACACCTCCGTTCAGCTCGTCCGATTTCACCATGCTCACGGCGCCGGTCTTATCGGTTTTCTTCTGGGTGCTGTAACCGATTACGATCAGTTCATTGAGGGTATTTACCTCATCAGCCATGGCAACATCAATCGTCCCGGCCTCTTTTATTGTCACCTCCTTGGTCTGGTACCCTACATAAGAAAACACCAGGATAGCACCCTTTGGAGCCTTGATCTTGTATTTTCCGTTAACGTCGCTCACAGTTCCGTTCATGGTTCCTTTCTCAAGAACCGTCGCTCCGATGATCGTCATCCCGGTGGAAACCTCTGTGATCGTCCCGCTGATTTCCAGATTCTGCGCCATCAGACCCGATGAACAAAACAGGAAGATGCAGACAAGAATCACATTCCGGATTTGAATTCGTAAAGATTCTTTCATGGCAATGTTTTTAATTAGTTAGTTGTAAGATGTTTGGAATTATTAAATTTTTTTTGATAAAAAAATAAGTGTTTCTTTATCGGTTTTACAAATATAATAAAACAATTGGAAAATAATTACGGTATAACATTTTTCTATTTTTGCGTTAATATCTTTTGATATTCTTCAGATGAAACAATTTTCTTCCCGTTTGTTTTTATCGCTCCTGCTCTTCTTCAGCATCCCGATATTTACCCGTGCACAGGTCATAACGACAACCCCTTCTTTTCCGCTGGAAAGCGACTCAGTTACGATCATCTTTGATGCAACCCAGGGATCGGGAGGACTGGCCGGTTTCACAGGTGATGTTTATGCCCACACCGGCGTCATTACGAACAACAGCGTCTCCTCCACCGACTGGAAGTATGTAAAAACAAAATGGGGACAGAATACACCCGGCACAAAACTGACCCGCATCGGCACAGATCTTTATACCTTAAAGATCAGACCCTCTGTCAGAAATTATTATGGAGTCGCTTCCGGCGACACCGTGCTGAAGATGGCATTTGTATTCAGGAGTGATACTTTAGTCGGCAGCAATTACCTCGAGGGTAAAATGGCCGATGGTGGTGATCTCTTTGCAAACGTTTACCAGCCCGGAATCCAGGTCTCTCTTACTAAACCTTCCAGTGGTATTTCAATCCTGAACCTGCACGACACACTAACGGTCGGTTTGAATTCAATTTTTGCCGACTCCGTTTTCCTTTATGTCGGCAGCACAGAAGTCTGGAAGGAAGCAGGAGATACACTTTCATACAGGATCATTGCCAATGGTTACGGAAAATTCTGGGTGAAGGGAATCGCAAGGAATTCGACTTCTTCCGCTGCCGATTCCTTTTATTTCTTTGTCCGGAAACCGCCGGTGGTGGAACCTCTGCCTGCAGGGATCAAACCTGGGATCAACTATACCGGGGCACAGGATGTCACCCTCTGCCTCTATGCACCGCAAAAATCCTATTGTTTTGTACTAGGGGATTTTAACGACTGGCAGCTCGATACTTCTTCCTCCATGAAGGTAACGCCTGACAGTAATTATTTCTGGATCCAGGTCAATAACCTCGAGCCCGGGAAGGAATATATCTACCAGTATTTTGTCGATGGCTCAATACGGATCGGGGATCCGTATGCCGAGAAGGTGAGCGATCCGTGGAATGACAGCTACATCACAAGCGCCACCTATCCGGGGATGCTTTTTTATCCGAAAGGAAAAACAAGCGGGATCGCCACGGTCCTTCAGATCAATGCTCCCTCCTATGCATGGAAGACGACCAGTTTTACTCCCCCCGAAAAAACGGATATGGTAGTTTATGAACTTCTGGTAAGGGATTTCACTGAAAAACATACGTTCCAGGCGGTCATCGATACCATTAAATACCTTAAACATTTAGGCATTAATGCGGTCGAACTCATGCCGGTGAACGAGTTTGAAGGGAACAGCAGCTGGGGATACAACACAAGCTATTATTTTGCAGTAGATAAATATTATGGTCCGAAGAACGATCTCAAGAAACTCATCGACACCTGTCACCAGATCGGCATGGCGGTGATCCTCGATGTGGTTTACAATCACTCCTTCGGCACGTCGCCATATGTGATGCTCTACTGGGACAGCGAGAACGACAGGCCTTCCGCCACAAGCCCTTTCTACAATCCCATTGCAAAACACGATTACAATGTCGGGTACGACATGAACCATAAATCCCCTGCCACAAAACAATATATCAGCAGGGCCCTGAAGTTCTGGCTGAGCGAATTCAGGGTGGATGGTTTTCGTTTCGATCTTTCAAAAGGTTTCACCCAGAAGAATACCCTCGGCAATACCGGTGCCTGGGGAATGTACGATGCATCCAGGATCGCATTCCTGGCAGGATATGCAGACACGGTTTGGAAAGTCAACCCGAAAGCATTTGTGATCCTTGAACATTTTGCAGAAAATACTGAAGAGAAAGAGCTCTCCAACAGGCGCATGATGCTCTGGGGGAATTCCAGCACCGCGTACCAGGAAGCAGCAATGGGGTACAACTCCGGAAGCAATTCTGATTTTTCGGCAGTTTCTTACAAAGAGCGAGGTTGGTCGAACACCAACCTGGTTGGATACATGGAAAGCCATGATGAGGAACGGCTGATGTACAAATGTCTCCAGTATGGTAACCAGTCTGGGGCTTATGACATCAAGAACACGGCAACAGCCCTGTTGCGGATGCGTATGAATGCCCTGTTCTTTTTTACCATTCCCGGACCGAAAATGTTCTGGCAGTTTGGTGAGCTGGGATATGACTACACCATTGATTACAATGGCCGCACCGGAGAAAAGCCCATCAGGTGGGATTATTATTCCGAGCCCGACCGTCATAATCTCAACCTGTTCTACAGCGCCATGATCAGGCTGAAACAGCGGGAGCCCCTTTTCTCGGCCCCCGACTTCCAGCTGGCTGTAGAATCTTCTTTTAAAAGGATCCAGTTACATTATTCAGATGCTTACGCCGTGGTGCTGGGAAACTTCCATGTCGCTTCACTGGCCGTGAATCCTGCTTTTCCGCATACAGGAAGATGGTATGAATACCTGACAGGCGATTCCCTGGAGGTCACTGACGTTAATGCCACCCTGAATTTTGCTCCGGGGGAGTATCATCTTTACCTGGATAAAAAGATCGGGAACCCCGATTTTATCGATACAACATGGGCCGCCAAACCAACGGCTGCATTCAGTGATTTCAGCACGGTTTATCCGAATCCTTCTTCCGGAGCCGTCTATGCTGCCATCAACACCGGAACACAGAGTGAGGTTGAGGTCCGGTTCGAGGTCTATAACGATCTTGGGCAGGCGATCTCTTCGTTCACAGAAAAAGTCAGTGGATATAAAGTCATCCGGATCGACGGAAAGGGTCTGAAATTCACGCAGGGCGTTTATATCCTGAGGATCAAAGCCGAAGGGAACAAGGCCATCCACAAGATTGTCATAAAGTAAACTTGTATTGTTCTTCACTCCTACCGGAAAGCAGGGCCGGTCTTTACCTGCCGGTCACAATGAAAATCCTTTCCCGAGGCCGATTTTTTTTATCTTTGCACTGCTCAATACGATTTTCATGAAGCGATTTTCTCTTTTCTTCTTCCTGCTGATTTGTTCTTTATTCCTGTCGGGAATTGTTTCAGGACAAACCACCGTCAAAGGATCTCCCGTTGCCGATACAGGCATGATCACCTTCCAGGTTGATATGACACAGTGGACGGCACGCGGGTTATTTCATCCGGCTACCGATTCGCTGGATATGACCGGCACCATGAATAACTGGACCGGTTCCCCCCTCCTTCAAAAGGTCGATACGACACTTGTATACCAGATCGTCCTTAGATTTAATGTCGCGACAATACAGGAATTCAGGTTCAGGATCAACCGGGATACAAACAATGCTGAAATCAACAGCCACATGTACCGCATTCCCAACGACACCATCACAATAAAGTACATGTACAATGATTATGATACCGGTACGGTTCCGATCACGTTCAAATGCAATATGTACTATCAGATCCGGGCACACCATTTTAATCCCTTGCCTCAGCATGATTACCTTGATGTCGCCGGCACCTTTGACGGGAACGGCGCCTATGACCTTCTTTATGACCGTTCTGTGCACGACAGCGTTGGTCACGACAGCATTTATCAGCTCACCCTCAACCTGCCGAAAAGCCTGATCAGTCCTGTTACCCCCCTCGCATTCAAGTTCCGGATCAACGGTAACTGGAACACTTCGGAATTTATGACCACGGTAGGTTACCGGACTTTTTTCCTGCATGATACCACCGGAGGAAACATGAATCTTGTCAACGTCTGGTACGATGACCGGGATCCTTCAATCCCTGCACCGCCGTTCGTTTACAATGTCTATATCCAGGGCGACTATTATGCAAAGCAGATCCTTACCGGGGCCTATTCCTATGAGGATTATAACCTGCGGCCGGAAGGCAATTCCCTTTACCGATGGTACATTGCTGATTCAATAACACAGGTTAGCCTGGTTCCGATCGGAGATTCCACGATCAATTATGTGATTGATTCGCTGAATACCGGCAAGTACATCGCTTTTGAAGTGACTCCCGTCGCATCAGGAACCGGCGATTCACTCACCGGTATGCCTGTCATGGTCTGGACCGGCAAAATCGGGGGCGTCGGCATCCATAACCTGGAACTGAACCGGGTTCGTCTCTTCCCCAACCCGGCCACCAGTGAGCTGACCTTTGAAAACCTGGGCAATACAGAACAAATTGAGATTTACAGCATATTCGGACAAAAGGTCTCAACCATAAAAACCCGGAACATGAACCGTATCAGCCTGGATGTTTCGTCTCTCAGCAGCGGGATCTACCTTGTAAAATTTTACAGGACTGACAATAGCTTCACTTCTTCAAAGTTCATCAGGTAATAACATTTCAGAAATAAAAACTCACTCCCTCAATGAGGTTGACTAAAAAGAAAAAGTATGCAGAATATTTTCCTTTGTGCGACTTTGTGTGTACTTCGAGTCCTTTGTGGTTCAATCACTTAAAATTTAACCACAAAGGCGACAAAGGTCTTCACAAAGGCGAATAAGGACATTTTAGTCAGCCCCAAGTCGAAGGCGGGGGTGAGTTTATTTTAATCTCTCTTTATGGGAAAAGTTTCCTGAAAAGATATTTTATCCCCGGCTGATTTCTCAGTGTTGCAGCCTCCTTATAATATTCCACCCTGAACGATTTCATCCATTTATCCCTTCCTGTATAATCCCTGACAAGGGAAAGAGGATCCTGCTCCGGCCGGAATGCAAAATCCTTTCTGGCATATTCATTCCCCAGCCACTCCATCGGTTCCTTAACGGATTTCCTCGGGTAATCCTGGATCCGTAATAATTTCAGGTAACGGAATGCGGACTCAGGATCCTTTTTATCTTCGAAATAAAGAAGTGCCTGGAAGGTAAGTTCACGGATTGACCTGCTCCTGATGTAATCGTACATGGGCTGAAGGGTCAGCCCGAAGGGGCTGATCTCATGCGACCGGAAGTAGTCCTCCAGTTCAATGTAACCGGCAATTGCCTCTTTATACTTCCCTGCACTGACAAAAACATCGGCCTTTCTCATGATCCGCTGAAATTCCAGCGCTTCCCTGTATTTAAAAGCAGTATCCTTCACACCGGGTAACGGGATCACACAATCGCTGTAGAAGTGCGCCACCGAAACGGCTGAATCGGCAAGGGCCGCAGCCAGGATGAAGTCCTTCAGCTGCCGCTCCGTTTCGGCACGCAACAGGAAAACCTCCACCGATTCGTTTGCATTCCAGCAGATCCGTTCTTCCACTTTCCTCCGGTACCGGGCCAGTACATCCGACAATTCCCGGGAACTTTCAACGCCCGTGGTCCGCTGGATAAAGGCGACCGAGTCTGCAAACTGACGGGCCGACTCAAGCCGGTTTGTCCAGATGCGCTCTTCTCCTGCATAAAGCAGGTGGATCAGGTAATAGGGATAAAAGGCACGGCAAAGCGAATCAAATACGGAATCCGGCGGAAATTGTCCTTCTGTTGAAATCTGCCGCGCAAGAAAGAAATTCCGGCCGGCCTCAGGCTTATCCTTTGCTGCCAGGTTTTTCATTCCCTTCTCGATCAGCAATTTGTAGTTGCAGTACATTTTCTTTTCTTCAATGCCTGAATTGATCAGGCTCCGGGTGAGTGAATCGAAACCACGCCCCAGTTCGCTGTAACATTCCAGCGCCTGCTGATAAAGACCGTTGGAATAGAGTGTATCGCACTGGGATGACTTCTCTGAAACCAGCTCCCTGAAGACCTTTTTAAACAGCGAATCGGATGTCACAAAAGCGGCATGCTCCCTCCGGTAGGTCTGTGCTCTTGCCAGGTAAGTCTGCGCCATATCGAATTTCCGGTACCGGATGGCTCCGTCGGCAATGCCCATATAGGAATCGTATATGCCGTTTGCTGCTTTCACCATGACCTCGCGGTCGGCCGGCGACTCTTTGATATAAGGATTCATCGCGGAAAACCGGCCGGCAAAGGCAAGCAATTCAACGGCATCGGCGAATTGCTGATCCTGCATCAGGGTGTCGGCCATATCATGGCATTCCTTGTTGATCTTCCGTGAAACCATTGCCATGATGGTGTCCGCATTTTCACCGGGGAACCATTTCCCTGCAATATACTTCATCACTTCCAGGTCATCGCCGAATGCATTGGTCGTAAAATAATGTTCAAGATAATCCTGGTAGATCTTGCTGTTCCGCTCACTCACCAGCATCGACCAGCGGATGTAACGGCGGATCCCGGAAAGGAATTCATCCGACAACTGATCCAAGGGAAACGGGAGAGCCGGAACCAGCGATCCTTTCAGGTTCTCTTTAAACGTCATTGAGGCGCTGTTGGCATGGTAGGAAAGCTTATCGTACTTTTCCAGGAATCCAAGCGGATCGAGTGAATCCAGCACAAGCCGCTGCTGAAACTTCTTGCCGTCAAGGATGGCAAGCATCTTATTCATCTCCTCCAGCATGACGAAACAGAAGGGATAACGGTCGATGTTCCCGAGGTCCAGCTCCCTGAATTTCACCTGGAGCGTATCAAGAACGGCGTCAGCCGCCCAATAATCATTGATCAGCCGGATCCGGTCACGAAAGGGAGTGAGGGTTTCCTTATCATAATAGAATTGAAGGTTTTCGGTCAGAACCGTGTCAGATCCGGGGAAAAAAGCCGGGATGGCCCTGCGGAGGATGATGCTGTCGTTCCAGGTGCATTTCAGGTTATGGATATCGAAGATGAAAAACGATGCAGCACTGTCTTTTCCCTCGATCCGTAGGGTAAAATCGACCCTGTCCGGAACCAGCACATCCCTTACCGGGAATTTCCGGAAATATACATTGCCTTTCACCCGGGGTTTGCTGAACGAGATCTCCACGATGGGATCCGATCCTTTCGTAGAAGAGATCCTGATCTGCATCTTCGCAATAACATCAAAGTGAATTTTCCGCGGATGCTTCACCTCATCAGCTGCAATCTCCCGGATCATTTCATCAGATACCACAGATCCGTTCGTTCCGTTCCCGGCGTAACCGATACGGCAGGATACCAGCATGGGTTGCGACCAGATATTTTCCTGGCCAAGGAGATGACCGGAAAGGAACAGGAAAATAATGCAAAGGAATGCCGTTTGGATTCGGATCAAGATCGGGTAGTTTTGTGCAGGCCAAAAGTACATATTTAGGAAAGACGGGAAGATGGAATGTTGATTTTTTGGATGAGGTGCCCGGGCACCTGCAAATCTGTCATGCAGCCATACTTGGTATGCAATTTGAGCAATCCTGAAACCTGTCAGAAAAAATGATCCGGGAACAGGAAGAATATTAATTTTACATTCATGGAGAGATCAGAAGTTGAAAGAAGGTACAACCAGGTTTGCGATGATGTTTATCACAACCGCATCAAGGCGGCGCTTGACCGCGTCGGGGCGCTGATCCGGAATACGAATCAGTCAAATGATTTTTATGAACTGGAAAACGTCACCGAAAATTACCAGAACCTGCTGAAATATGCCTACGAAGGATACAAGGACCCGGACCGGAAGGAAATTTTAAAGAAGATTGCAGCTTCGGTTCTCTCACTGGCGGATGATGTCAGATTTTCTCTTTCGGAGAAAGAATACCCGGAACGAAACCTTGAACGGAGGCTGATGGCACAATCGGCAGGCGATGATCCGCAGGCATTATCGGACCGGCTGGAGGAATTGCTGTCGGAAAAGGTCCTTCATCACATGCTGGAAGAAACCGGCACAACTCCTTATGGAACCAATCCTGTCGACAGCCTTTTCCGTTTGATCTGGCTTTCCCGCAAGATCAAGGACACCGCTGCTGAAAAAATACGAAAGGTGGCTCAATCCGCCGATTTTGAAGTCCATGAGAAATGCCTTGTGGTTTCCGCACTGACGATCAGTCTCCTGGATTTCTTCGATGCACAGAAAATTTTGCTCCTGATGGAATTTGTGAGGGAGAACGAAAAGGAAGTCTACCAGCGCGCCCTTACGGGATTGGTGCTCGGGCTGATCTGGTACGACCGCAGGATTATGTTTTACCCCGAGATCATGGTCCGGCTGGATGAACTAAGCCAGGATGAAGGAATCCAGCGCGATATGGAAGCCCTCCTGCTGCAACTCCTGATGGCGCGGGAAACAGAAACGATCGTGAAAGCATTTGAGGAAGAAGTCCTTCCGGAGATGAAGAAAATGGCGCCGAAATTCGAGGACAAGCTTGAACTGGAAAATATTTTCGGTGAGGAAGATCTGGAAGGGAAAAACCCCGACTGGAAGGAGATGATCGATGAGGTCCCGGGTCTTTTTGAACGGATCGAGAAGTTCACTAAAATGCAGATGGAAGGCGGGGATGTCTTCCTTAGCACTTTTTCCCAGCTTAAGCGGTTCGATTTCTTCACACGGATGAGCAACTGGTTCATCCCGTTCTATGCGGATCACCCGGAACTTAAAAGCATGGACACCGACGAGGGACAGATCTTTGCCCGCCTGCTCGAGGGACTTGGAAGGGCATTTTACCTCTGCAATTCCGATAAGTATTCCTTTGCCCTGAATTTTAATGCAGTCCCGCAACAACAGCGTTCGATGATCATGACCTATTTTGAGGCTGAACTGGAGCAGATGAAAGAGATGGCGTCGGAAGAGGAGATCCTGGACCCGGCAGCGGCCTCCAACTCGGTTTTCATCCAGTACATCCAGGATCTTTACAGGTTCTTCAAACTCTATCCGTTCCACAACGAGTTCAACGACATCTTCCAGAAGAAGATCCGTTTCAGCGAACTCTATTTCTACAGGAACTTCTTTGAACGGGAAAATTTCACTGCACGGCTCGCCGCTTTCTACCTCGACAAGGAACATTACCCTGAAGCCATTGATCTGTATGGTTACCTGCTGGAGAAAGACGGGCCGAACAGCGACTATTTTGAAAAGATCGGTTACTCGTACCAGAAGATGAAGCGGTATGCGAATGCCATCGAGTACTACCGGAAAGCGGAATTGTTCGACAGCAACCGCCTCTGGATCCTGAAGAAGCTTGGCTGGTGTTCCCTCAAGATCCGGGATTATGCCAACGCCCTGAAATATTTTGAAGGTGCGGCGCTGCTCCAGCCCGATGACCTCGGCATTCAGGCCAGGATCGGCCATTGTCAGCTGAGCCTGAAAAACTTCGGTGATGCCCTCAGCAGCTATTCAAAGGTCATATATTACCAGCCGGATAATCTGAATGTGCTCCGGCCTGTTGCCTATTGCCAGTTTGTTTTGGGGAAACTTGATGCCGCCGAGGAATCCTGCAATGAGGTGCTCTCAAGATCGGACGCTCCCTCCCCGTTCGACCTGATGAACCTCGGGCATGTCATGCTCTGCAGGGGAAAACGGAAAGAAGCGCTGGAGGCTTATAAAAAAAGCAAATCAACAGTGACGGACGAAAAACTCTTCTCCACCGAGGCCTTCCAGTCTGCCTTTGAACAGGACATCCCGCACCTCATAAAGAACGGAGTCCCTGAAGAAGAGTTGCCACTCATCCTCGACTACCTGCTGATTCAAACAGAGTAGTAGTTTGTTTGCGCTTGGCGCTATTTCCTAATAGCCATTTGCTCGTTCTTCGTCCTTCTACCTTTCATTCTTACTTTGTTCACCGTACTTCGTGCTTTTCAACTATTTTTGTATAACCTTAAATCCAGACATTATGAAAACCTTAGTCAGAATTTCAATGGTTGCCGCGATGGTGATCATTCTCAGCAGCATGTCGCTCGCCCAGGGTTCAGGATGGAGGATCCTCCTGAACAATGACCAAAAGGCGTTCGACATTTCCATCCAGAACAATGAAATGACATTTTACTTTAATGCAAAGACCGATACGCTCACTTTTTCCCAGATGAGTCAAAAACCCATTAAAGACAGCTACACGGTTGAGGTCATTTTGAAAAACAACAATAAAGTGATCTTCACCACCACCAAGGACAATATGAATACGGACAAAACAAAAATCACCCTCTGTTTAAGTGACGTTTATACCGCAGCAATAAAGCAGAAACTGCCTTCCAAACCTAAGTATGTCATCAATATTAAAGAGAAAAATAATGTCAGGGAAAAGCTGATTTTTGCATTCAAGGAATAGAATATCAAACCCTGAGGGACCGGGTTAACAACCTGAACCAAGCCTTCACGAAATTTCAGAAAGAATGAAACATACGATTCTGGGAGCCGGCGGTTCGATCGGGAATCCGCTCGCCCATAAATTACTGGAAAGCGGCCAGGATGTAAGACTGGTTTCGCGCAGCGGCTTTACAATGCCCGGAGCAGAATCCGTGAAAGCCGATATCACTTCCTACCAGGAAACACTGGAAAGCATCAGGCAGTCGGATATTGTTCAACTATGCGCCGGGCTTTCTTATGAAACGAAGGTCTGGCAGGAGATGTGGCCAAAGATCATGCGGAACACAATTGATGCCTGCAAAAGCGTTGGCGCGAAACTGATCTTTTTCGACAATGTTTATATGTATGGCAGGGTCGATGGAAAGATGACCGAAACGACACCTTACAATCCCTGCAGCAAAAAAGGCGAGATCCGTGCCGGGATTGCCAGGATGCTTGAAGATGAAATGGAAAAGAAGAGCATTCAGGCGATCATTGCCAGAGCTGCCGATCTTTATGGTCCATATGCTACAAAAACGAGTGTGCTGTTTATCATGGTCATCGATAAATTAATGAAGGGCAAAGGTGCCCAGTGGATGGTGAATGCCGGTCTGCCACATTCCTACACGTATACCATGGACTGCGCGAATGCCATGGTTCTCCTGGCCAACAGCAATGATGCGTTCAACCAGGTATGGCATATGCCGACCCATGCCCCTGCAATTGATGGAAAAACATTTACAGAGCTGGTGGCAAAGGAGCTGGGAGTCCCGGCAAAATATTCTGTTTTGCCGAAATTCATGGTGAAACTGGTGGGATTAGTTGATAAAACGGTTTCGGAAATCTATGAGATGCTCTATCAGGTAGAATATGAGTATCATTTTGATTCTTCAAAGTTTGACACTCATTTCAATTATCATCCCAGATCTTATGAAGATGGGATAAAGGAGACCATTGATTTTTTAAAGAAGTAACTGAATTTCTCAACAACAATTAAAAAGGTCATCCATGAATCGTGATAAAAAGAGCCTGATCGCCGGTTACATCATGGCCATCTGCGGATTTATCTGTATTCTCATTACGGCACTGAATTATCTCTTTAGATGGAAAATGGGAATACCTCCTGCTGCCCTCGGAATTGTTTTCCTTGGCGTCGGAATGGTCTGGATAAAAAGATCAAGAGAAAGATTAAAAAAACCATGAAGCGCAGGGCATTATTGTCATTCTTACTGCTGTTAAATGTTCTGACAGTTTCAGCCCAGTGGCAACCGACAAACGGACCTGCAGGAGGTTTTATCCGTTTTTTTCTGTATGATGACGGGTATGTTTATGCTGCCAGCGGAGGAGGAATGCTCGTATCAGCCAATAACGGCGTTTCATGGTCATTTCAGAATACCGGGCTGACCAGTTGCGACATGAAATCGCTGGCAGGGTTAAACGGGTCGGTCTTTGCTTCGTGTGATGAAAATGTTTTCCGTTCTGCCGACCATGGTCAGACCTGGATGAGCGCCGGCAGCAGCCTGGACGGGAGATATGTGAAGACGCTGGTTGTCTGCAACAATGCAATTTTTGCAGGAACTTATGACCATGGGATCTGGCGTTCGTACGATCTTGGTACGACCTGGACAAAAGTCGCCCTTACCCTTTCAGCGAAGAATATTTACTGGCTGGCAACCGACAGCACAAACATTTATGCAGGAACCTATGGCAATGGGATCTTCAGGTCTTCCGACATGGGAGATACCTGGACACCGATCAACAACGGGCTTCCTGAAAACAACATCATGTGCATCTATTATTTTGGAGGTAAGTTGTACCTGGGGACCATCTCTTCAGGGGTTTATGTTTCAACGGACAGTGGTAACACCTGGTCGCCGGTCGGGACAAACCTTCCGGGAATCAAAGGCTTTACCAGCCTGAACGGAAAACTATATGCAGGCTCTTTCGGCGGCGGGGTTTATAAATCACCGGATAATGGTGTTACATGGACCAATGTCAGCACCGGCCTTTCAGAAACCGATCTCTGGTCCATCGGCGCCAGCAATTCCGCCTTGTTTGCCGGTGTTTCCAGCGGCCATATTTACCGGTCGGTGAATGAAGGGGCCAACTGGACGCAGAGTTCAAATGCATCTTTTAAAGCCTGTACGGGTTCGGTTACTGCCAGCGGAAACACGCTGATTGCAGGAACTCACGGTTGCGGGCTTTCTATTTCCACGAACGGGGGAAATACCTGGACAAGGAATACCGATATAGGTACGGTCGAAATCCGCAGCCTGATGTCAAACGGATCGCTGGTGCTGGCGGGAACCGATCTTCTTGGGATCTTCAAATCCACCAGCAGCGGATCATCATTTTACAATGTCAACTCCGGTCTTACCAGTAACTGGTTTCAGTCATTTGCAGTTTGCGGCAGTAAAATATTCACCGGCAGCAGGGAAGAAGGCGTTTTTGTCAGCTCAAACAATGCCGCCAGCTGGAGCCCGGTCAGTTCAGGATTGGGGAGCTACGATATCCGTGCACTGACATCTGATGGCGCCAGCATTTTTGCCGGAACGGCAGACAGCGGAGTTTATATTTCCGGTGACCTGGGATCAAACTGGGCTCCGGTGAACCATGGCCTGACTTCAAAGAAAATCACAGCCCTGCTCATAACCAGCGGTTATATCCTCGCCGGAACCCGGTCGGACGGAGCGTTTATCTCGTTGGACAACGGTTCCAGCTGGTCTCAGATTATTGGACTGCCGCCAGGTACTTTCATCCGGTGCTTTGCCACGTACAATGGCTTCTTTCTCGCAGGGACCGGCAGCGGGGAGGTTTTATTCAGCATTGATCCGGGAGGCCAATGGGTTTCATACAGCCAGGGACTTCCCGGATCGACTGTGTTTTCCCTGTGCGTTTCCGGAACCGATCTCTGCGCTGGACTGAATGCCGGCGGAGTCTGGAAAAGGCCTCTTTCAGAATTAGTGGGAATAACGGAAGGGAGCAAGGATCATTCATTCTCCGTTTTTCCCAATCCTGCACATGATATCCTGACGGTAAAATTGTATCCATCAGAAATGCTTAAAGATGGCCATATCTCAATTACTGATCTCAGCGGAAAAATTATCCTGCAGGAACCGTTGAACCAGCCGAAAACCGATATCAATGTATGTTCGCTTGCACAAGGTTTATATTTCATCAGAATAATCCTCAATAAAGAATCATTGACAAGAAAATTTATCAAAGAGTAATCGTTTATAGGAAAAAAATCTTTTCTCTGTGTAACTCTGTGTCTTCTCTGTGAACCTCTGTGAAATTTCTTTTTTTATAACACGGAGTTACACAGAGAAGGCACGGAGGCTCACAGAGTATATCTCAAAACCATCACTATGAAAAAACTATTTTTTCTTTTTTTGCTCCTTCTTTCAGGACTTCTTCCTGTAACGACAATAAAAAGCCAAACCGTTGCCGAGATTGAATCCCGCAGAATCCTGCTTCCGAACGGCTGGGGCATTACTCCGGTCGGGAAGAGCCTTCACCTTGGCGACCTCCCCCTGAACATGGCCGTCTCCCCTTCCGGGAAGATGATCGCAGTTACCAATAACGGGCAGAGCGACCAGACCATTCAGCTGATCGATGTTTCCGGGCAGACCGTTCTTGATACGATTGTTGTCGGGAAAGCATGGATCGGGCTCACTTTCAGTGCCGACAGCAAAACGCTTTATGCTTCCGGGGGAAATGACAACCAGATCATGAAGTTTGATGTCAGCAACAATAAGCTGATCCTGAAGGACACGATCGTCATTGACAAACCCTGGCCTGTAAAGGTTTGTCCTGCCGGTATCGCTTATGATGACAAACGGCAGCTGCTTTACACGGTCACCACGGAAAACAATTCTCTCTATGTCATCAATACCGCATCAAAAAAGGTTGTGAACCGTTTCGGCATGGACGGGGAAGGTTATACCTGTTTGCTGGGTCCGGGAGGAAATGTCCTTTATATCAGTTGCTGGGGATGCGGCAGGGTGCTGCAGTTTGATACCAGGACCCAGAATTTTACCGGTTCCATAGTTGTGGGCGATCATCCCAACGATATGTGCCTGAACAAAACCGGCACAACCCTTTATGTGGCAAATGCCAGCGACAACTCTGTCTCCGTCATCGACCTGATTAAAAGGAAGGTCATCGAAACCCTCAATGCAGCCCTTTATCCTGCTGCACCTGCAGGATCCACAACGAACAGCGTTGCGTTGGATGAGACGGGTAAAATGCTTTTTATTGCAAATGCCGACAACAACTGTCTGGCAGTTTTTAATGTGAGTACCCCCGGGAAAAGCATAAGTAAAGGATTCATTCCTGCAGGATGGTACCCTACCTGTGTCAGGGTTGTAAATAAAACTCTTTTCATCGCAAACGGAAAGGGCTTTTCATCCTTCGCCAATCCCGACGGGCCGGGTCCGGTGGAAAAAAAGCAGGCGATTTCAGCCCACAAATCAGATTCCGCAAAGCACCGGAAAGTGCAGTATATCGGCGGGCTGTTCCGCGGCACCATGAGCATGATGCCCATCCCGGACGACAAACAACTATCCGTTTATTCGCAGGTGGTTTATCATAATGTGCCTTATACAAAGGACAAGGAGATGGTACCAGGTGGTAAACCGGGGAACCCCATCCCCATGAAAACCGGGGACAGGTCACCAATCCGGTATGTTTTCTATATCATCAAGGAAAACCGGACCTATGACCAGGTTCTCAGTGATGTTCCCGGTGGTAACGGCGACACAAGCCTTCTTCTTTTTGGTGAGAAGATTACCCCGAACCAGCATGCACTGGCCAAGGAGTTCGTCCTGCTCGATAATTTTTATTGCGACGGGGAGGTGAGCGCCGACGGGCATAACTGGAGCATGGGCGCCTATGCGACCGATTTTCTTGAGAAGAACTGGCCTACCAGTTACGGTGGTCGGGGCGGATCATACAATTCGGAAGGAACCCGAAAAATAGCCAACAATAAAAACGGGTTCATCTGGGATTACTGCAAACGCGGGAACGTTTCCTACAGGACCTACGGTGAGTTTGCTGATGACTACAAACCCAACATTCCGGCGCTCGACGATCATTATTGCAAATACTTCACAAGCTGGGATCAGTCCGTATATGATACGACAAGGGTCCGGCAGTGGCAGCGCGATTTCGATTCACTCGTAGCTGCAGATCAGCTGCCGCAACTGAACACCCTCCGCCTGATCAACGATCACACCCAGGGCCTTTCAAAGGGCAGATGCACACCCTTCGCCCAGGTTGCAGATAACGACCTGGCGGTAGGACTTTTCATCGATTACCTGAGCCACAGCCCGGTTTGGATGCAAAGCGTGGTTTTTATCCTGGAGGATGACGCCCAGAACGGCCCCGATCACGTGGATGCACATCGTACAACGGCCTACCTGGCCGGGGGATTTGTCACCCGGCATCTCATTGACCATACCCCCTACTCTACCTCATCCATGGTACGCACCATCGAGCTGATTCTTGGGTTGCCGCCGATGAGCCAGTACGATGCTGCGGCAACACCGATGTGGCGCTGTTTTTCAGACATGCCCGATGTCACACCTTTTACGGCATTACCGGCAAAGGTTGATCTCAGCGAACGGAACACGGCCATGAACCGGTGGCAGAAGATGAGCGAAGGGTTTGATTTTACAAAAGAGGACAGGGCTCCGGAAGACAAGCTTAACGAGGTGTTGTGGATCGCTGTAAAGGGAGAAAACAGTTCCTGCCCGCCGCCGGTTCACGCGGCTTTTCTTAAAGCGACAAAGGAAATGGAAGATGATTGATTCAATAAAAAATGAATACTATGGATGAAGATATTTTATTTAAAGAAAGGCAACGCTTCAAGCAATGGTGGATCTGGCTGGCTTTCCTCGGGATCAACGCACTTTTTCTTTATGCCGTGTATGTCCAGGTGATCTGTGGAAAACCTTTCGGCAATAATCCGGCACCCGATGCTGTCCTGATCATCATCATGGTCATGACCATTCTGCTGTCGGTTTTCTTTTTCAGTTTCAATCTGACCACAGTGGTAAAGGACGACGGGATCTATGTCCGGTTTTTTCCTTTTCATTTTTCCTTCCGGCACTATTCATGGGAGATGATCAGCAAGGCGTATGTGCGGCAGTACAATCCCATCGGTGAATACGGCGGATGGGGCTATCGCCTGGGAATCTTCGGAAAAGGGAAAGCCTGGAATGTTTCGGGGAACAAAGGACTTCAGCTCGAATTCAACAACAAAAAGAAATTACTGATCGGAACAAAAAAACCCGATGAATTGGCTGCGGTACTGACAAAAATGGGTCAATACAAACCCTGAGAAGATCTCTATCCTCTATCTTCAGTCGGCAGTCGGCAGTCGGCAGTCGGCAGTCGGCAGTCGGCAGTCCTCAGTCCTCTGACATCTGACATCTGACATCTGACATTTGACATTTGACATCTGATCTCTGACCTCCGGCTTCAGTCTTCGACTAAACGGATCGTCCAGAAGTCATCCGACAGATTATCATCCTCAAGGTACTGATACGGCATCGTAAAGTACCCTTTCAGCCCCCAGTCCGGGCCATAGCTGTTGCGGATGATGAATCGTTTTCTGGTATCATCATACCCGACGGCCAGAACAGCATGTCCTCCAACAACACCCTCATTCTTTTTCGGCATATCCAGCTTTCCTGTTTTTTCAACAGAACCGCTTTCAAAGGAATTATATACGGTAAATCCGAAAACAAACGGGTAACCTTCGGCAAGACATCCTTTCATGTGCTTTACGTCCCTGACGACCCGCTGGTAGGAAAGAACCTGGTTGCTCAGGGCATCTTTATAGCATTTTGCAGGAGGCTTCTTTGTAAATTGGTTGAGATCATAGTTCCATATCTCCTCCCTGCAGACACCCTGCTTATTCACAGTTTTGATGCCATCCCTGATCTGGGCGCCGTTATCGGAGTCGACCGAATCCTCGATAACCCGTTCATTGTAGTAGATAAAAAGCCGCGAAGGCATGAAGGTATCGAGCCCCTGTTTCATCTGTCCGAACTGGAATGCAGCGCCGATGGCATTTGCGGTACAGCTGCCGAGCTGACCCTGGTTATAGACGGGCGGACAGGTTGAACGCAGATCTACTTTCACTGGCAGCTTCAGGAGCATCGCCCGCGGAGCTGAATAGCTGAAGTCGCGTTGGTCAGGCAGATCGGGCTGCCAGCCATAGCGGTTTTTCTTTTGTTTCATGACATCTTTTTTGGTTCGTGAATACAAACTAATTGCTAAGATACTACCCCTAAAGATATAAAAATAAATAACATAAAGTCAACAGGCATTGCATATCATCCTGAAAGCTGCTATAAGTAATATGTAACGGAAGTAAAAAATAATTCCGAAGACTTGACTTATCAAAAATTAGTTATATATTTGGATACCCTATGTTATTTTCATGTTATCTTCGGAGACATGATCAGATAAATAACATTCAGGGATGCTGTTATTCCGGTATTTTCGTACAGTTCTGTTAAGAAGTTCATCGTTTTTCTATGATAACTGTTTCTTGCTCATTAGTAAAATCAACCTTAACATTACCTAAAAACCAAACATCATGAAAAAACAAGTACTGATTAGCACAATTCTGTTAGCTGTATTCCTGTTGGGTGCAGATTCAGCCTTCAGTCAGAAGTTTTCTATAGGTGCAAAACTTGGGATGGATGTGGGTTTCTATTCCAACTTTTCAAAAATAAAATCTGATGTTGAAGACGCAACGGAAGACGTGACGGTAAAACACCCCGGTCATCTTGGCTTCCAGGGAGGCTTCGTGGCGATCCTGGACTTTAATAAAATTGTGGGACTCCAGATGGAAATGCTTTTTGACCGGAAAGGCGAGAAATATAAATATACCGGCGCAGGTACCACTGTGACTGAAAACGTCGGTGTTACTTACTTAACCATCCCTATCCTGTTCAGGGCCGGAGGATCCATCGGGGATAAATTCAAAATTCATGGAATCATTGGACCCTACTTCGGAATTGGTCTTGGAGGCAAGATGAAAATAACTGGCGGAGGAGAGGAGTATGAATTTGCAGCAAAATTTGAAAAAGAGCCGGAGGATGGCGGCGGCGATTATTATTATATGCAACGGTTTGATGTTGGCCTGACCTTTGGCGTCACGCCGGCATTTACACTCGGGCCCGGCGACCTGTTCCTGGATCTGCGGTATAATTTCGGATTCATGGATACACAGAACTGGTATGAAAAAGGCGATAATTATTACGCCCTTAACAATCGCTCGATCGGATTTACGGTAGGATATGTTTATACATTCGGTAAAAAGAAGTGAAGCTGAACACCGATAAATTGAACAAAAAGAAGCTGTTTCTATAAGATCTACGAAACAGCTTCTTTCATTTTTTTTATTATTTTTGCCGGCAAAATTCTGAAATAGTCGTATTCTTTGAGAAAAATCGTTTCATTTTATTACGAAGGGTTCAGGAACATGACCACCGGGAGGAATCTCTGGATCATTATCCTGGTTAAGCTTTTCGTGATTTTCATTGTCCTGAAGCTCTTTTTCTTCCCTGATTTTCTTAACAGCAGATTCGCTAACGGCAAGGATCGCAGCAATTATGTTCTTCATGAGATTACAAAAATCAAAAACTAATTTATGAAATGCCCATCAAGACATTCTTAATACAAAACCTGAATGTTAATCAGGGCATCCCATATTACCATTAAAATAAAAATTATAAACACATGAATCATATTGATTTTTCGCTGGTCGACTGGTCAAGGGCCCAGTTTGCATTAACAGCCTGCTATCATTGGCTTTTCGTTCCCCTTACCCTTGGATTATCTTTCATTGTTGCCTTCATGGAGACAATCTATGTGAGAACCGGAAATGAAGAATGGAAACGCCTCACCAAATTCTGGATGACGCTTTTCGGGATCAATTTCGCCATCGGGGTTGCAACGGGTCTTATTCTCGAATTTGAATTCGGCACGAACTGGTCGAATTATTCCTGGTTTGTGGGGGATATTTTCGGGGCTCCTTTGGCCATCGAAGGAATCATGGCCTTTTTCCTTGAAACGACCTTCGTTGCAGTGATGTTCTTCGGATGGAATAAAGTGAATAAAAAGTTCCATCTCCTTTCAACCTGGCTTGTAGCGATCGGGAGCAACCTCTCCGCCTTAT
This sequence comes from Bacteroidota bacterium, assembly GCA_026391805.1. Classification (GTDB taxonomy): domain Bacteria; phylum Bacteroidota; class Bacteroidia; order Bacteroidales; family FEN-979; genus FEN-979. The sequence continues at coordinate 34,706 of JAPLDJ010000004.1, forward strand.
GGATCCTCGTTGCCAACGGCTGGATGCAGTTGCCGGTGGGCATGAAATTCAATCCGGATACGGCAAGGAATGAGATGGTGGATTTCTGGAGTGTCCTGTTTTCACCCGTAGCCATCAATAAATTCCTTCATACCATTTCCTCCGGGTATGTTCTGGCCGCTCTCTTCGTGGTCGGGATCAGTGCATGGTACCTGCTGAAAAAACGGGATATCCTCTTTGCAAAAAGAAGCATTATTGTCGGAGCGAGTTTCGGGTTGCTTGCTTCCCTGTTCATCCTGATGACCGGAGATGGCTCAGCACGGGCAGTTGCTCATCATCAGCCCATGAAATTTGCCGCCATGGAAAATCTCTATGTCGGACAGCAAAATGCCCCGCTTGCAGCGTTTGGCATTCTGAAAGCTGATCCGAATGCTCCCGGCCATAAAAAAATGGATTTCAGATACCTGGTTGAAATCCCCGATGTTCTTTCCTATATGGCGTTCCTCAATCCAAATGCGTATGTTCCCGGCATCTATGATCTCGTTCATGGAAATCCGGAGCATGGCATTATTTCCTACCAGGAACGGGTTGATAAAGGCAAGATCGCAATTGATGCCCTGGGGAGCTATAAAAAAGCAAAAGCAGCCGGGAATGACAGCCTGGCATCGGCTTCGCTCAGCACCTTCGAAACAAACTATCCCCATTTTGGTTATGGATATTATGCGAACCGTGATGTTCATGAACTGATCCCGAACATACCGGTGAGCTTCTATTCATTCCGGATCATGGTCTTCCTTGGGATCCACTTCTTCGCCCTGCTCCTGGTTGTTTTAATATTGACCCTGAAAAATAAAATTGAAACGAAAAAAGTGATCCTCTATACTGCCCTGTGGACAATTCCCCTGGCTTACATAGCATCGATGCTGGGGTGGATCGTTGCAGAACTGGGACGGCAGCCCTGGGTGATACAGGATATTCTGCCCACCATTGCAGCCGTTTCACAACTGAAATCATCCTCGGTTCAGGTCACCTTCTGGATCTTTGCCGTTTTCTTTACCGCGCTGCTGATCGCAGAGATCAGTATCATGGTCAGGCAGATCAAAAAAGGAGTTGCATCATAATTTTTTATCCCGTCACAACATAAAATCAAAATACCATGTTCGAAGCTTTATCCCTCATAACCTTACAACAATACTGGTGGCTCATTGTTACGCTGCTAGGAGCATTGCTGGTATTCCTGATGTTCGTCCAGGGTGGCCAGACACTGATTTATACAATCGGAAAAACCGAAGATGAACGAACGCTCCTGGTCAACCTTCTCGGTCGAAAATGGGAGCTGACATTCACCACGCTTGTCACATTCGGAGGCGCCTTCTTTGCCTCCTTCCCGCTTTTTTACTCCACCAGCTTCGGCGGTGCATACTGGGTTTGGATGGCCATCCTCATCGCCTTTGTCATCCAGGCTGTATCATATGAATACAGGAAGAAACCGGGGAATTTTCTCGGCCAGCGGACGTTTGAAATATTCCTCGTCCTCAATGGTCTGTTGGGAACCCTCTTGATCGGGACTGCCGTGGCAACTTTTTTCACAGGATCGGCTTTTTCCGTGAACAAAATGAACCTCGTCGATCTGACATCAGGAAACATGCCGGTGATCTCTGAGTGGAAAGGTCCGGCACACGGACTTGAGGCTGCCCTCAACCCGCAGAACCTCCTGCTCGGACTGGCTGTGTTCTTCCTCTCAAGGGTTCTTGCGGTTCTCTATTTCATGAACCGTGTCGATAACCCGCCCATCATGGGCCGGCTGAAAAAACAACTCATGATCAATGCCATTCCTTTTCTTGTGTTTTTTCTTGCTTTTGCAGGATGGCTTATGCTTTCAAGCGGTTTTGCCGTTGATCCCCAAACCGGGTTTGTCGCCATGGAGCCATTCAAATATCTTCATAACCTGATCGGGATGCCGCTTGTTGCAATTTTATTCGTCCTGGGGGTTGTTGGTGTACTGTTTGGAATTGCCCGCCCGATCATCAATTTTAAAAAATGTCATGCCAAAGGGATCTGGGCAGCCGGAATAGGCACAGTTCTTACCGTCTGGGCGCTCCTCATGCTGGCAGGGTTTAACAATACGGCCTATTATCCGTCAACCTATGATCTTCAGAGTTCGCTGACCATTGCAAACAGCTCTTCAAGCCATTACACTTTAACGGCCATGAGCTATGTTTCACTGCTGGTTCCCTTCGTCCTGGCCTACATCTGGTATGTATGGAAGGCAATGGATAAAAAGAAGATCAGTACAGAAGAAATGGAATCAGAAACACATGTTTATTAAAAACCGATAACAAAATGATACAGCAGATACTCTGGCTGTTTGCCTGGCCGGTCTTCATCTTTGTCGCATGGATTTTTACCCGTTTTATTTCAGGGAGATTCGAAAAGCGGGTTTGATTTATTAAAAAGGATGCACTTCCATGTGCACTCCGGATAAACAAAAAGCCGGTAAGTCATCGACCTATCGGCTTTTCTGATTGTTTAACTGTGCCCGGAACAGGACTCGAACCTGCACATCCGTGAGAATACTAGTCCCTGAAACTAGCGCGTCTACCAATTCCGCCATCCGGGCGATCAGGTGTGTGTTTGTGTATGAGTGTGATGATTAATTGAGACTTGAGATTTGGGACATGAATAAAATTTGAGGGAGCAAAAGTAACATTTTATTTCAAATGTACCAGTGCTCCCTCTCTTAATTTTTTATAAACGCTTATTTGCTGAGCGTGCGCATGTATGCAATAAGCCCCCAGCGGTCGTTAGCTTCCGGAAGTTTCTTGTCGTATGCAGGCATCTCATCGCGGCCCTTGGAGGTTTTATAGAACAATTCCCCGTCGGTCTGTGATTTGAAAGCAGCATCTGCAAAGCTGGGAACTTTCGTTTTCAGGGCAGCAGCCTTGGGGCCGTCGCCTAAACCCTTGGTTCCGTGACATGCTTTGCAATGTTTTGCCCATAAATCCTTACCATTGTCAATCACGGTCTGATCGGTTAATTTAACCGGGGCCTTCATGCTCTTGTCACCGGCAGGAACCGGCCATGCCTTCGGCTGAGCCACTCCCTTCTCAACAAATAAAAAGGTTACTGCTGCAACCATCAACATTGTGAAGAATTTCATTGAATTTTTCATTTTCGATTGTTTTTTTTGGTTAATAAATCGGGTTCCGATTTGGCAAATAGCATGCCATGATTTTTGGCAAAGATACGGCTATTTGAAGTGCTTTTCAATCCACCGGTCAATTATTCCTGCATTCCTGCATTCCCGCATTGAGCCTACATCCCCTTCCCTGTCCCGGGTTTGTCTGCCTTTTTTGCCGCCGGCATGTACCTGATCAGCCCCGAATACCCGGGGACAATGTTGGCGATGTAATTTCCCGAAACGAACATCTTCCGGATCAGGTCGTAGTAAGAGGATACTTGTGAAAAATCCTTGATCTCGACCGAAGAGAGCTTCAGTGAATCTGCAATAAAACCGGCATAAATCTTTACAAGGTCGTCCGGTAAAGCGGGGAATTTAAAAGTAGTTGCAGTCGGCGCACCGTACACCGTCCACTGATAGCGGTAGGGTCCGATCGGATTGGCTTCCCAGGAGGATCCCAGCCGGTCGAACGAACCGGAAACCTGGACATGGAAATTATCCGGGGCAGAGTTAAGAACGGAAACATCCCCGTTAAGGTAACTGACACTGTTCGGGATGGTTCCGAATGTATACTGGTACCATTGCTTGTGGCTGTCGGAAGGATCGATGGTATTGATGTTGAACTCGAAATCATTGAAAATAGTTGCGGGAAAATGCAGCACTACAGAGTCTGTATAGGTTCCCGTTTCCCCGCCATAATCCACCGTATAATATCCTTTTGCATGCTCGCCTGACGGAAGATAGCCGTTCAGCTGGTAATTGAGGTTCAGCGTGCCCGGAATGGGTATGACCTTGCTGATGGGAGTTTCCATTGAAGAGAGATCAACCCATTGCTGGGCGGAAGGTTCGATTCCGGTCAGCCATTTGTAGCGGTATCCCTGCGCCGTAGTGTTCAGGAGCAGATAGATGTTATCCGGATCTTTCCCCAGGTATATTGACGCCGCAGAAGAAAGGGCATCACCATGATTCCAACCGGAATAGCTGGAAATGCTGTACGCAGTGTGCGGGGGTACATTTCCAAAAGTCAGGATCGCAGAGCCGGTAGTTGCGGATTCGAAGGTTTTCCATATCCAGGAGTCAGGCATGACCTGGAGGTAGGAATATAAGTGGACCATCGTTTTTCCGCCTTCCCCGGGACTCGTGTACACGAGCGTTTCCGTAAGCGTCGTTGGAAACAGCGTTCCCTGCTGTGGGTAAAGCGTGACGCTGGTTTGCCCGTTGATCCATTCCTCTGAAAGGAGGTTCCCGTTCTGGTCGGAAAGAAAGATCATGATCCCGGTCTCTCCCGGAGAAAAATAGTTCTCAAACCTGGCGCTGAAATAGTTGCGGTGGTTGTAGTCGTTCACTGTTGTGGTATTCCTTTTAATACAGGAAGAGGAGCCCAGGAGAAGAGCAACAGTCAGTACCGTCAGTATTTTTGATTTCATTGGTATGATGGATTTGGCAATCCTTGAATTTAGAACAAAGGTGATAATTTTTTTCGAAAGTGAAATTTCATTCGTTGTGGTTATTCGCTTTTCACTTTTCGCTTTTCGCCTTTCGCCAATAAAAAAAGCTCACGAATGTGAGCTTCTTTTACTGCGGTGCCCAGGACAGGACTTGAACCTGCACAGCCAAGGGCCACTACCCCCTCAAAGTAGCGTGTCTACCAATTTCACCACCTGGGCGTAGACGGTTTGAGTGTGAGTGTGATTCCAGTGTGAGTGTGATTGAGGGTATAAATTTAGGGCTGCAAAATTACATAATATAAATAATATAGCAAGAATTTTTCTTACTCATTATTTAATGGAGCGCTATCCATATAAAGTGTGTCAGGGCATAGATCCAGTCCATTGGACCATTGAATGCTGCCAAGGCACGGTTTTACAGAATAAAATACATTTGGTTCTTTTAATTCACGGAAGTTGCCTTTCTCAAGATAAGGAGAGACATCAAATGATTTAACTTCTCCATTGTCAAAAGTAAGCAATAGTTCATAGTCCTTTAATGCTTTAACATCCTTTATACGGGGCAACATACGATGATTATTTCAGCGGTTCAATTTTAAAGATATTTTCTCCGGAAACAGCCAGATCCCAATCTGCCATCAGCTCTTCATGATGAATTTCAATCCAGGCCTGAACGAGTTTCATTTTCCCGGGTTTTAGACTCCCTTCAAGCATAACACCATCCGGAATTGAAACAACAGCTTCTTCATCCTGGTATTTTATATGGATATGTGGTAAATTATGTCTGCGGTTATCAAAATAGTACATCGAAATGATTAGACCATAGAACATGGAAATTATTGCCATATACCCTTCTTTATATTACATTACAAAATTACAAAAATTTAAGCATAGAAAACATTTAGCGTGGTTCTCCCATTACATCTATACCAGAAAATAATGATGAGGTGTTTCTTTTCGGAAAAAAATCCCCAGGGAATGAGACGCCCGATTATCAAGTCTTTCAGGATTCCTTAATTACTTTCTTTCTTATAAGCATCGATCCATTGCCTGAAGTGTCTGCTATTAAATAGTCAGATTGATTAGGGGTGGTGAACTGCTCAGATTAGACTCAGGCCGAATGCAACAGCGATACCGAAGCAAACGGTGATGAATTTCTGAAGGTTGTACCGGTGGTGTTCGGTTGTTTCGAACAAGATCGAGGTGGAGACGTGGAGGAAAATCCCGATGACAATGGCCAGAGCATAATTGAAATAGATGCCCAGCGAGGCCTCCGTTATCTCATGAATTGTATTGCTCAGGATCGAACCGAGTGGCGTCATCAATGCAAAAACCCCAAGGAAGAACAGCGCCCTTTTCTTCGAAAGACCATAATGCAGAAAAAGACTCATCAGGGTAAGGGAGATGGGAATGTTGTGAATGACGATGCCGATTACCAGCGTATGCTGGATCCCGGTGGTGAACGCGCCCACGATGGGCATTCCTTCGAGGAAAGAATGGATGCACAAACCGATCAGCAGCAGGAACGGCGAGGCTTTCTCATCGTCTGAATGGGCATGCTTGTGGCCATGCTCCGCCCCTTCCGTGATCAGTTCAAGCACCAGCTGGATCAGGAAGCCCAGCATCACAAACAGGCCGACATATTTTGCCGCAGAGGAAAAAACCTCCGGGATCAGCTTCAGGAAACTGATGCCGATCAGGAACGCCCCGCTGAACGCAAGCAGGAGTTTGAGTATGCGCTGATCATCCGACCTGAAAAGAAAAATTACCGACCCGCTGCCGATCACCGTCAGAATAAGTACGAGGTATAGAACAAGGTATGTAAACATTATTAAAATAAAAACAATATTTTTGTCTCTACAAATATAAACATATCCATGGAAGAAAAGATCGCTCAACTGAACCCGCCACGGCTCTGGCACTATTTCCTCGAGATTTGCCGCATTCCGCGCCCTTCAAAAAAAGAAGAAAAGATCATAAAATACCTTCTGGATTTCGGCAAGGAGAAGGGGCTGGAAACCCTGCAGGATGAAATCGGGAATGTCCTGATCCGGAAACCTGCCATGCCGGGATATGAGAATGCGCCTTCCGTCGTCCTCCAGAGTCATGTGGACATGGTGTGCGAGAAGAACTCGGCGACCGTTCATGATTTCGATAAAGATCCCATCATTCCATGGATCGACGGAGAATGGATAAAGGCAAAAGGAACCACGCTGGGAGCCGACGACGGGATCGGGATCGCTGCCATGCTGGCCCTCCTTGAATCGAAAGAGATCCCGCACGGGCCACTGGAATGCCTTTTCACCATTGACGAGGAGACCGGCCTGACCGGAGCCTTCGGTTTGAAATCCGGATTTTTAAAAAGTTCTGTTCTTCTGAATCTTGATTCGGAAGATGAAGGACAGCTTTTCATCGGTTGTGCGGGGGGTGCAGATACCACCGCATCGTTCGAACTTAAAACCGAACCTGTTCCATCCGGAATGGTAGCCTGGAAGGTAAGTATAACCGGACTGACAGGAGGCCATTCAGGAGATGACATCAATAAAGGTTTGGGAAATGCAGTGAAGATCCTCAACCGTTTCCTCTGGAATGCCACCCGTAAATTTTATACCCGCATTTCTTCCATCGATGCAGGAAACCTCCGGAATGCAATTGCCAGGGAGGGCTTTGCCATCATTCTGCTGCCGGAAGAACACAGGGAAGAATTTGAAAAGTATGCAACTGCTTACCAGGAAATCCTGAAAGTGGAACTTCATACCACGGAACCCAACCTGAAATTTAATGCGGAACCTGCCCCCCTTCCTGAAAGCGTGCTGATGCCCGATCTTGAATTCTGGCTGCTGAATGCCCTGTATGCCTGCCCGCACGGCGTAATTGAATATTCCCGCGACATTCCCAATTTCGTTGAGACCTCAACCAACCTTGCTTCTGTAAAATTCAGGGATGAGAATATCGTGATCACAACAAGCCAGCGTAGCTCGGTGGAATCGGCGAAACGGGACATTCTTGACATGGTGGCCAGCGTTTTCCACCTGGCCGGTGCCACGGTCGAGCAATCGACCGGTTACCCGGGCTGGAAGCCCAATCCCGATTCTGCCGTCCTGAAGCTGAGCGTTGAATCCTACCGGCGCCTTTTCAGCCAGGAACCGAAAGTGCTGGCCATTCATGCCGGGCTGGAATGCGGGCTGATCGGTGCACTTTACCCCGGAATGGATATGGTCTCCTTTGGTCCGACGATCAAGGGCGCTCATTCTCCCGACGAGCGGCTGGATATCGCCAGCGCTGTTAAATTCTGGGATTTGCTGGTTGACATCCTGTCCCGGATCAAATGAACAGACTTCTGCTGATCCTGGTTATCCTTTTACCATTCCCCGGCAGGTCGCAGCCGGAAAAGTATAGTATGGCGCACAACAATGTTGTGGAAAGGATAAAGAGCGATCTGTCTGTTCTCGCCTCCGACTCTCTGCAAGGAAGGGAATCAGGAACTGCAGGCGAAGAGAAAGCCTATCATTATATCAGTGATCAGTTCAGGAAAATCAGGCTTGCTCCTGCAGGAAACGACAGCGGATCCTACCTTCAGCCTTTTCCGCATGCGATGCCTGATTACCGGAACAGTGCAAAAAGGAACCACCTTTCCGTTGACCAGAAGTCCTTCAGATATTACTATGACTTTGGCGCTACAAGGTTTTCTGCTGATACGAGCGGAGAGGGGCCACTGTTCATCCCCGGCGCTTCATTCTATGAAGATAACAGGATCGCTGAAGGGACAAGCCCGGCCTCCCCGGTGGCTGGTAAGGTGATCCTCCTCGACCTTTCTGAATTCAGGGACCTGAAAAATCCCTCCGGTCTCCAGCATAAACTGAAAGCTTACCTGGAACAGCTTTTCGATGGCGGATCAATATGTATTCTTCTCTGGGACAGCAGGGGCAGTCTTCCCCGGAGCCTCTTTGATTTCAGCCAACCGGATCCCCTGCAAGGTCCCGTCACTTTCATAACCCGGGCAACTGCCAACGAGTTGCTGCAACATTCCAATGCAACAGTGAGCTTTTCGGTGCACCAGCCGGCATCAAAGAATACCTTATTTCATAACGTGGTTGGCAAGATCGACCATCATTCGAAAGAGACCATTATCATCGGTGCGCATTATGATCATATGGGGAAAGGACCCGGGAAGAGCAGGAAGAAAAGTGATACGCTGACGATGTACGGTGCCGACGACAATGCCAGTGGTACCGCCGGAATGCTTGAACTGGCAAGGTATTTCATGCAATCGGGCGATACATCGGTGAATTATATTTTTGTGGCTTTTTCGGGAGAAGAGGAAGGTCTTCTCGGATCAAAGTTCTTCTGCGATCATCTCCCGTCAGGTATAGGGAACGTCAGATTTATGGTAAATTTCGACATGATCGGACGCCTCGGGTGTGATGGGAATGAGGTTACCGTTCTCGGAAAAGGAAGTTCTCCATACTGGAAAAATCTCTACCGCCAGGTGGATCATCCGGCTTTCGGGATCAGGGCGGTATGGGGAGCACCTGCTTTCTCCGACCATTATCCCTTCCTGGAAAAACAGGTTCCTGTAATTTATCTTACCACAGGCCTGCATCCGCAATACCACACCTCTGCCGACCGGGTTGACCGTATCAATTTTACCGGATTGGCTGAATTGGTCAGTTATTCCGAATCGCTTATCAACCGGGCGAAGAAAGAGAAGAAGATACCTTACAGGGAAATTCCCGGCATCACACAATTCTTCAGTACATTGGAAATGGTAATAAAGGAATTATAGGCCGACGCCGAATCCTATCCGGAAGATGGGGTTCGAATAGGGAGAGTTGTAGGTCTCGTTGAGGTTGAAAAGGACCAGGAAATCAATAAATGCCTTGGAGCCCAGGGGCTGTGAATACCCTGCGCCGACAAAAAGGCTGTTGATCTCCTGAACTTCGGTCCCATGCCGGTAAGCATGTCCGTAAGGATCGTAAATGCTTCCTCTCGGATCCTGTGTATAAGGCCATGTATAATAAAGGTATTCGTACTCGACATGGGCAAAAATATTTCCCAGGAAACTGTCCTTGAAGAGGCTCCGGAGGTAATACCTTGCAAAGATACGCCCTCCATATACACTTGCTTTGTAATTAATATAATCTTTGGAAACAGTATCATAGAAATAGTTGTTCCACTGCATGTATGTATACGTAAAGCCCAGCCCGATGTGCAGTTGGTCAACCACGCGGACCGTTGCTTCCGGCGAAACAGTGATGGCGGTCACATTCCCGAACTGTAACCCGAGGTATCCGCCCAGGGAAACCCGTTGCCAGAAATTCTGTTTCTGATCCTTGATGGATTCCTGCGCATCAATCTTTATAGTGAACAAGCAGATCAACAGGAGCGTGAGCAATAAGGGGAGAAGAAACAGTTGCTTTTTCATCGGTGTAAAAAGAGTATGATTCCGGAACAAATTTACTCAAATAACGTAAATCCCGGTCTTATAATATATAGGTATATAAGAATACGACTGATTTTTCATCCATATATAAGGATCAGTATGGGGAATCTGTATCAAAGTGTAACCGAATAAAAATTGTACCGTATAATGTAATTATTTCATTGCGGAGGACAAAAAAGTGTTATCTTTGCACTCCCAAAGTGAATCGTTCTAAAAAATTCTGCAAAATAATTCGAGTCGCCTTTTCAGTGTTTATGGGGCATTGAGGTGTGAGTGAAAAAATATTTTACGTTTTTTTCAAAAAAAACTTGCACGTTAAAAAAAAGGTTGTACTTTTGCAGTCCGATTTTGAAAAAACAACCCGGAAACGGGAAGAACAAATAACGTTCTTTGAAAGTTTGAAGTAAGCCTAGTAGTAAATATCCCAAAGTATATTTCTTTGGTTATAATAGATCTTGAAGGAATCAAATTTAACATTTTACAATGGAGAGTTTGATCCTGGCTCAGGATTAACGCTAGCGGCAGGCCTAATACATGCAAGTCGAACGGTAACAGGTCCAGCAATGGATGCTGACGAGTGGCGCACGGGTGCGTAACACGTATGCAATCTACCCTTAACTGGG
>JAPLDJ010000026.1 GCA_026391805.1 Bacteroidota bacterium
ATAAAATCTATGAAAATGGGTGGTCAATTTGCTCCGGAAACGGGGTGGTCAGTTTGCTCCGGAAAACAACTAAAAAGTGACCTGTTTAGAGGTGGTCAATTTGCTCCGGAATCAGGTGGTCAATTTGACCGGATTCTCCAAACAGGCATCGTATAAGAAAAAACTTACCGAAAAAGAGAAGGAACGTGAAGTGTTAGATGAAAGGTTCGCATTTGGGAAAATCAATGAGGAAATGTACAATCGGTTCCTCTCTAAAATTAACTCAGAGATCATCGCTTTGCGAGAAAATAACGACCTACCACTATTCGAAATATCTAACCGCAAAAACCATCAAAAAAAGGCATTGCATTTAGTCCAGAATGTTAGTAAATACTGGATAAATGGTGATATTGAAGAGAAGAGAAGTGTTCAAAAATTGGTGTTTCCCAATGGATTTTTAGTTGATCCAGTAAAACGGGAATATCTAACCCCGGAAGTGAATTGTTTATTTAAGCTATCTAAAGGTATATCAAGGCGTTCCGGTGGGCATAAAAAAAGATTCCCCGCTGAAAATAGCGAGGAATCCGATTCAGTACCCGGAGCCGGAATCGAACCGGCACGAGATTACTCTCATTGGTTTTTGAGACCAACGCGTCTACCTGTTCCGCCATCCGGGCATTTGGTCAGCTGATGAGCTGAAGAGTTGGCGAGATGGTGAGTTATTGAGGGCAAAAATAGTAAATTTCTTGTAAACAGAGGATGGAAGATGGAGAATGGAGGATGGAATGTACCTATTCTCCCGTTCTCCTTCAGGAGAGCCTGCCTGCCGCAGGCAGGGATTACACAGAATCCATTTTCCATTCTCTATCCTCTATTCTCTATCCTCGGTTTTCAGACCTCTGCCTTCCGACCTCTGACCTCATAAAGTAATTTGGATAATTGTCAGCTAAGAAGTAACTTCGCGGCGAACCTCCTAACCTTTCCCGGTATGCCCAACACAGTAAAAATTTTCTCCGGCAGGGCCACACAGTACCTTGCAGAGAAGATCGCCCAGAGTTATGGCACCAAGCTCGGAACCGTTGATGTTATTGATTTCTGCGACGGTGAATTCCAGCCATCTTTTGAAGAGAACATCCGGGGAAATGACATTTTTATTGTCCAGTCGACTTTTGCACCCGCGAGCAACCTGCTCGAGCTGCTGATGCTGATCGACGCCGCACGCAGGGCTTCGGCACGTAACATCATCGCGGTGATCCCCTACTTCGGCTTTGCCCGGCAGGACCGCAAGGACAAACCCCGTGTCTCCATCGCTGCAAAACTGATGGCTAACCTGCTGTCGACCGCAGGCGTTCAGCGCATCATCACCATCGACCTTCATGCCGACCAGATCCAGGGATTCTTCGACGTCCCGGTCGATCACCTCTTTGCCTCGTCGATCTTCGTCCCCTACCTGAAAAAACTGGAACTACCGAACATGACGATGGCTTCTCCCGATACCGGTGGAACCCGCAGGGTGGCAACATACGCCAAATTTCTCGGCACTGACTTCGTGATCTGCTACAAGCAGCGCAGCAAGCCCAATGAGATCGGGAAAATGGCGCTCGTGGGAGAGGTCAAAGGCAGGGATGTGGTTTTGGTTGATGATATCGTGGATACCGCCGGCACGCTCTCAAAAGCAGCCGAGGTGATCATGGAGAACGGCGCCAACAGCGTGCGTGCCATGTGCACCCACCCGCTCTTCTCCAACAATGCCATTGAACGGATCGAAAAATCTCCGCTTGTTGAAATGGTGGTGGCGGATACCATCCCGCTGAAGAAAGAAAGCAAAAAGGTGAAGGTGCTCTCCACCGCAAACCTTTTCGCTGAGGTGATCAAACGCGTGGAAAGCCACGAGTCGATCAGTTCGCTGTTCAGGTTCGAGGAGTAAATAGCGAGATAGCGAAATGGCGAAATAGCGAAAATTTTAATTCCTGCATTCCCGCATACCTGCATTCAGCATTCCCGCATTGTTTCGTAAGAAAATATTTCTACCTTTGCAGCCCCGAAAAAAATAGCGAAAGGCGAAAAGCGAAATAACGAAAATTGGGGGAGAAGTCGATTTGTGGCCTTTGTGGTGAATAACAAATAGCGAACAGCGAAATTAGTTTCAATTATCAACCATTAATTAACAAACATGAAAACAGTATCATTGAGCGGTTCTCTGAGAGAGAACGTAGGGAAAAAAGATGCTAAAAAACACCGCAAGGAGGGAAACATCCCCTGCGTGATGTATGGCGGAAAAGAGCAGGTTCACTTCGTTGCAAGCGACAAAGCCTTCCGTAAACTGATCTTTACCCCCGAGGTTTATATCTTTAACCTCGACATTGCAGGAAAAACCTACAATACAGTTATCCAGGATGTACAGTACCATCCGGTTACTGACAACATCCTGCACATTGATTTCCTGGAAGTACACCCGGAAAAACCTGTTCACATCAGCGTGCCGGTTAAACTCACCGGAACAGCTCCTGGTGTGCTGAAGGGCGGAAAACTGATCCTGAAGACACGCAAACTGAAGATCGCCGCACTGCTGCAACACCTGCCCGACGACATTACCGTTTCCATCGATCCCCTTGACATCGGGGATTCGGTCAAGGTAAAGGACCTGACCATCGAAAACATCACCCTGATGGATTCACCCAATACCGTCATCGTAGGCGTTCGTACGGCCCGCGTGCTGGTTGAGGAAGCTCCTGGTGCTGAAGGCGCTCCCGCCGAAGGTGCAGCAGCTGCTGAAGGCGCTGAAAAAGGAAAAGAAGAAGAGAAGAAGTAATATTTTCTTGTTTCATTGCAGGGAAGGTGTAGGGTTGCTAACTTTACACCTTCTTTTTTAAATAGCGAAATAGCGAAATAGCGAGATAGCGAAATTTTAGAAAGGGTCTAATAATTTTCTGTGACAAATCTGTGTTATCTGTGTAAATCCCTGCCTGCCGGCAGGCAGGTGTGGTGAAACATTTATTACACGAAGGTTCACGAAGAATACACGAAGAAGGTTGCTTCGCGGAGTTTATCCCGCTTTTGCGGGGCTCGCAATGACAAGTTGGTAGTATTTATGAAGGAGATTGCTTCGTCCCCTGAGTACTCGGGGTCCTCGCAATAAAAAAAATTGTAAACCGTAAATCGTAAATCGCAGTGAAGTACCTGATCGTCGGCCTCGGTAACATTGGTGATGAATACGCCAACACACGCCACAACATCGGTTTCGTGGTGGCGGATGCATTTGCCTTCGACCGGAAAGCGGTCTTTGAAAGCGCGCGGTATGCTTCCGTTGCCAGGGCATCGGTGAAGGGGAGGGGTTTTGTGATTATCAAACCGACCACCTTCATGAACCTGAGCGGGAAAGCGGTGAGGTACTGGATGACAAAGGAGGACATCCTGCCGGAAAACATCCTGGTGATCGTGGATGATCTTGCTTTGCCTTTGGGTTCACTGAGGCTGCGAAAGAAAGGCAGCGACGGCGGCCACAACGGGCTGATCAGCATCATTGAGGAGACCGGCACCAGCGATTTTGCAAGGCTGCGGATCGGGATCGGGAGTGATTTTGCGAAAGGGTACCAGGTGGATTATGTGCTGAGCCGGTGGACGAAGGAGGAGGAACAGACTTTACTGCCGAAGATTGCGACAGCCGTGGATATTATCAAGAATTTTGCTTTTGTGGGAATCGACAGAACAATGAATTTGTTCAATAAGAACGAATAGTAATTCACCACACCTGCCTGCCGGCAGGCAGGGATTTTCACAGATTACACAGAAATTTTTCCATCCTCCATCCTCGGTTCTCAGACCTCCGCCCTCTGACCTCTGACTTCAGACCTCCGACCTCTGTCAGATCCATCCTTTCAGTTTGTAGTAAACCACCGCAAGCCATTCCCGGATGACCAGCTGTTCGTAGTGAAGCTGTGTCCAGAACTGGTAACGGATGGTGATGTTCTTCCCGATCGGGGGCATCCATCTCCGTCCGCCGAGCATCCGGTCGTTGAAGGTGATGTCGGATTCAATGGCTGATTCAAAGGCCGGCAACCCGTCAACACGTCTGAACCCTGCCTTTTTGAACGTCAGCACGGCACGGTAGAGGTGTTCGGGGGATGTGACGATAAGGATGCTGGATGCTGGATGCTGGATGCTGGATGTGTGGGAGTGGGTTGTGGAATAGAAATCTGCAATTAATTTTTTAACGTTAATAGCTTGAGCGCGAGTATTGGTCCCTGAATCTTCCAGCAGGATACGGTCTCCGGCGATGCCGCGGAGGATCAGTTCCTTCTTCATTCCATTGATGGAGCTGAGGCTGTCTTTTATATCTCCGGGAAGTGCAATGATCACCTTTGCGCGGGTAAAATGATTCGCCGCCTTCGCCGCATACCAGCAACGGATGAGTCCCGACTCGCTGGGCATCCCGCCGCCGCCAAGGAGAATGATCGCATCGGGGGGGCGGTGAATACCAGCATGCTTTGTGCTCATGTTATACCATGTCCAGAAGGGAGCGGAGGTGAGGCTAAGAAGAATAAGGATGATGAAAAGACATCCGAGGGATACGAAGGTGTATTTCAGGATGCGCAGGATCATTCCACCGTAACGGATTTGGCAAGGTTACGGGGCTGGTCGACGTTGCATCTCCGCATCACGGCGATGTGATAGGAGAGGAGCTGCAACGGAATAGTAGCGATCAGCGGAACCAGGAATTCTTCGGTTTCAGGGATCTCGATAAAGTGGTCAGCCAGTTTCTTGACGGCTTCGTCGCCTTCGTTGATGATGGCGATGATCTTTCCTTTGCGTGCACGTACTTCCTGGATGTTGCTGATGACCTTCTCGTAGGTTCCCCTTCTGGTGGCGATCACCACGACCGGCATCTGGGCGTCGATCAGGGCAATGGGGCCATGCTTCATTTCGGCGGCAGGATAGCCTTCGGCATGGATGTAAGAGATCTCCTTCAGCTTCAGGGCGCCTTCAAGGGCAACCGGGAAGTTGTACCCGCGCCCAAGGTAGATGAAATTCCGGACGTCTTTATAAATTTTGGCGATGGCTTTGACCTCGTCATTCTTTTTCAGCGTAAGCTCCACCTTTTCGGGAATGGTTTCCAGTTCGGAGAGGATCTGGAAAAACCGCGACTGTGTGATGGTCCCTTTTTTCATGGCGATCTTGAGCGCCATCAGGGTCAGGACGATGACCTGGGCGGTGAAGGCTTTTGTTGATGCAACACCGATCTCGGGACCTGCATGGGTAAAAATGCCTGCGTGGGTTGCCCTGGCGATCGACGAGCCGACAACATTGCATATGCCCAGTACCGTGGCGCCTTTTGATTTGGCAAGTTCGATGGCCGCCAGCGTATCGGCGGTTTCGCCCGACTGCGAAATGGCGATCACAATGTCTTCTTCACTGATGATCGGGTTCCGGTAACGGAATTCGGATGAATACTCCACCTCCACGGGGATCCTGGCAAGATCTTCGAGCAGGTATTCTCCGACCAGCCCGGCATGCCATGATGTGCCGCAGGCAGTAATGATGATCCTCCTGGCGTTGATCAGCTTCTGTTCATATTCGCGGATCCCGCCCAGGGAGATGATCCCCTGCTCGAGATGCAGCCGTCCGCGCATACTGTCGCGGATCGAGCGGGGTTGCTCATAGATCTCCTTCAGCATGAAATGATCAAACCCCCCTTTTTCAAGGGAGGTGAGGCTGAGCTCAAGCTTCTGGATGTAAGGTGT
Source organism: Bacteroidota bacterium (assembly GCA_026391805.1). GTDB lineage: Bacteria > Bacteroidota > Bacteroidia > Bacteroidales > FEN-979 > FEN-979. Next base: position 5,721 of record JAPLDJ010000026.1, read on the forward strand.
CGTGGTCTTATTCCTTATGGTCTTGATTATCAATTCCTTGTTACGTTCAATGATGGCGATCTCCTCATCGTTCATGAATACTACATTGTTGGTATATTCCACGATGGGGGTTGCATCGGACGCAACGAAAAATTCATCTTTGCCGATGCCGATCACCATCGGGCTGCCTTTGCGTGCGGCAATGATCATATCAGGGTTCTCCTTCGACAGCACCACGATCGCATAGGCGCCGATCACCTGGTTCAAGGCGATCCTGACGGCTTCCTCGAGTTCGACCTTTTCATTTTCCTTAATGTCCTCAATAAGATGGATCAGTACTTCGGTATCGGTTTCACTGGTAAAAACGTAGCCGCGGTTGATCAGCTCGCTGCGCAGTGTCCCGTAATTCTCGATGATGCCGTTGTGGATGATTGCAAGGGATTTATTCATGGAATAGTGCGGATGGGCATTCACCTGGTTCGGCTCGCCATGGGTGGCCCAGCGTGTATGAGCCATGCCAATGGTACCGGATGTATCCTGCCCGTCGATGAAAAGTTCAAGTTCAGAAACTTTTCCCTTGCATTTATAGATCTGCAGTTCATCGTGCAGGAGGCAAACGCCTGCGCTGTCGTATCCACGGTATTCGAGCCGGTGCAAACCTTTGATCAGGATCGGATAAGCTTCACGAGGGCCGATATAGGCTACAATTCCACACATAATAAAATTTTAAGAGGAACAAAGATACCGGATTTTAACAGATAATCAAAATAGATGAATAGGCTTTTTAATGAACTCACCCCCTGCCCCGATAAATCGGGTCTTGAGGCTGATCAATAAGTTAAAATCTGCGAGAAAAAAATGAACTTTTTAGTCAACCCCATCGAGGGTGTGAGTTTTTATCTTTTCCCTGTCTCAGTGAAGCTTTGTATAGATCACTTCCAGTTTGATACGGTCGGATGAGAGGCCCGGAAGCGTTGGATTTGTCCCGGTGATGGTAATACGGTTTGGCACCAGGATATTGACGGAAGGATCGTTGGCCATCAGGAAGAGGTCATAATTTGTCCCTTTGCCATCGATGATCGCTTGCATATGACGGGTTATCCTGAAAATGTAAGTACGGGAATAAGGGTTGTAAGCGCCTCCGAAATAGCTGGTCCCTTCATTTTCATCGATGAGAAAACCAACATGCCCGGCTGTATCGACAGCCACAAGGGTTAAGCTGGGAGGAGGTGCGAATGTGGTATCCGTTTGGGCGTTTTTAATGGTCAGGATCGCGCTGTTGATGGCGACTTTTCCTGAATTGCCAAAAGCAGCGAGGTAGGGCAGCCGGAGGCGGATTCTCATACCGCCCAGTCCCTGGACGTAAAGAGTTGATTTTCCCAGTGTGGTGTCTTTCTGGATCACCTGCCGCTTAAGATCCGGTTCTGCATCCCGGTACTGGTTATGGTCGAAATGGGAGAACCTGGCACACAAAGTATTCCCGACAAAGTCAAAATGAAGCGAATCCTCGGTGTCATTATGAAAGTACATCACGATCTTTGAAGGTGAGCTTGTGGGATCGTATGACATCAGCGCCCCTCCGGAAGGGGCTTTCGCAGAACTGATGTACAATCCCTTCATGAAACCAATGAAATCAGCACTTGTGGACAGCGCACTTGACGGGGCATAGAGCAGCTTGTTCCCGAAATAGTTTGTCAGCGTTGAAAGGTTGATCCGGATGTGCGGTACTGTTTTGACCCCGCCGATGGTCAGACTGTCATAGCGTGCAGGTTTAAAGGAATAGTCGGCAAGCGGGATCCCTGAGGTCTGAACGGTATGATTTGAATAATAGATGCTGTCTGTATAGATATCATCGTTCAGTTCATAAACTTTCAGCGACTGGATTGAATTTGTATCACCATAGAACGTTCCGTAGGGGATCAACAGAACGACGGAATCAAGTTTCGGGTTTGTGCCAAAATCAGGCGATTCGGCAGAAAGCCTGTATTGCATGTAGGTTCCCGCCGTTGTTGAGCCGAACACAGGATCCATCAGCGAACCGATCATACTGAGCGTGGTCTCATCCGTCCGTACCGAATCCTGTAATACCGAATAGGCTACCAGTGTGGCCGTATCGGTAGTTTTAATGTTCAGTGTGTCTTTCGCAGGAAGCAGGTCAAGGCCGACCGGGATCGGGTCTTTCTTGCATGCAAATAAAAAGGTAATAAGAAAAATAAGCAGAACAGGAGCAGGAAGATTGCGGAGATATTTCGAGTTCAAAGGAGCCAGATTTAGAATGTTCCGTGATTATGCGACTTCGACCGATTCGCTGACAAGGATCTCATCGTAGAAATCGGAATAGGCATCGATGTATTTCTCAGCGGGCTGATATTCAAGATGCGGTTTGCCGGTCTCTTTAACATACTTCTTCAGTTCAGGGTTGACTTCCGGGGAGCCGAAGATGACGCCATCGGAAAAATCGATCGCTGCTTTGATCATACTAACGTAGGTTGGCGTCTTATAGTGTTTAAGATCTTTTGTTGTGATGCCTTCCATTTTGATTTTAGTTGCGAAATCCTTGCTCAGCGTGTCGGAGAAATCGTCGTCATAGATCGAATAAATGACTTTGGCGTCGGTGAAAAGCGGGTTATCCTTGTATGCGCGCTTGATGTTGAGGGGGACAAGACTGGTGATCCAGCCGTGGCAATGTACGATATCGGGGCCCCATCCTAGTTTTTTCACGGTTTCCAGCACTCCGCGGGAATAGAAGATGGCACGTTCGTCATTGTCTTTGAAAAATTTGTTGTTTTTATCGGTCATCATGTACTTCCGCTGGAAGTAATCTTCGTTGTCGATGAAGTAGATTTGCATCCGGGCCTGCTGGATCGAAGCAACCTTGATGATCAGCGGATGATCGGTATCATCAATGATCAGGTTCATACCGGACAGGCGGATCACTTCGTGGAGCTGGTTTCGCCGTTCATTGATGTTCCCGTAACGCGGCATGAAGGTACGGATTTCTCTTCCCTTCTCCTGGATGCCCTGCGGGAGGTACCTTCCGATATGGCTCATCGGACTTTCCTTAAGATATGGGTAAATCTCCTGAGCAACGAAGAGGACTTTTGCTTTTTCCATAAATTCCTTACTAATTTCCTGAACTTAAATTCGGCCTGCAAAGATACTAAAAATTTTTTGACAATTATCCAAATGATATCTGTAAAATAATGAGAACGATTTAATTAAATCCTGAAAATGAAGAGAATGAAAAAAAGTTGTATTGAACGTATTACCTTTTGCCATCTCGACCGATTAAGCAGAAATAAATTCAGAAAGGAGGCTGAGGGGGAGAACAAAAAACCACAAAACGGAAAAATGATCGCAGCAGGGATGGTTTTTCAGGTAGGAGCAATCATTACTTCCAAAACAAAATGATTGACCGCAAACTGCCGGCGGGGAATGCGGCAGGGGAAATTAAAATTTCAAAATTATGAAAAAGCTGATAATTCTTTTTGCATTGTATTTTTGTGTTGATGGCCTTTTTGCAACAAATGTTTGTAAAGCCACATCATTGCCGGATCTCGTCATAACATTGACAATCGATCTGCATTCAAGGAAGTCCAATTGTCAGAGTGGTTTCGGGATTTGCAAAATTAGCATTGGTTTTTCCTGGCAGAAATTAACAGGTGGAGATGGAGTAAAAGCCCAGGCTTATCTGAATTCAGCAAATCAATTGGTAATAAAAATACAGGATCAGGATTTACAAAATTATCAAACTGGCTCATTCCTTAAGTACTTTAAGGAACGAAAAACCATTATTGTCGATGAAACTTTTGAGTTGAGCAAGGAAGTCAGTAATGCCTTGGGATCTAATACGCTTCTCGTTATCAAACAAGGGGAATATCCGATCCGTTATGATGGTGGTTTTTATGAAATCGTTATTCCACAATAAGAACCTGAGCCTGTCTCAAGTTTTTTAATTGTTACACGAAATTCCACGAAGGAGACACGAAAGACACGAAAAAAAAGTACCATGGATTTTGAACCGTTATCAAAAGCAATAATCGGATGTGCGATTGAGGTGCATAAAACTCTTGGTCCGGGACTGTTGGAATCGGCCTACGAGGAATGTATGGTATTTGAACTTCAGCATAAAGGGTTAGGTGTTGAACGTCAAAAACCAATTCCTGTCATTTACAAAGAAATAAAACTGGAGTGCGGGTTCAGGCTGGATCTTCTTATAGAAAAAAGCATCATTGCAGAGCTAAAGTCAATTGATGGTTTTGCCCCGGTTCATGAAGCACAGATTTTAACATATCTTAGATTTTCAAACATTAAAACGGGTCTTCTAATTAATTTCAATGTTACAAACATGAGATATGGCATTAGAAGATATGTAATGTGATTTTCGTGTCTTCTTCGTGGAATTTCGTGTAACAATAAACCTTATAAAAGAAAAAATCATGAAAAGATTCTCCTTCTTCCTAGCCATTTTCTTAAGCGGGTTTTTGAATTATTCCTGTAAATCAATTATGATGAGGATCAATAAGGTTTCCAACCCCACCTTTGTCACTGAATCTCAAACCGTCTCTTTTTTGAATAAAAAAGGGTTTGAAAAGGTTGGTACATATTACGTATGCAAGGATTCTGCATCACTTTTTAAAGTGCTTGGAAGGGCAAAAGGAATTCCCGAGACAAATTTCTTTTCTAGTTCCGGGGAATTTATTGCTTATGGAGATTCCTCCTGCCCGGGGTTGGCCATGAATTTTGCTAAAACATTTACCCCGGACGGACATTATAAAACAGATCCCTCCTTTAAACTGGAAGAAATAATGAGTCTGGTCAAACCTGTGGGAGGCATTTCAGTTGACAAGAACTTCAAAGCAGATTTTTCTGTTGTTTTTTACTGGGCCACGTTTGTCGGAAAGATTAACAATAACGTATTTGAAATCGCAGATGAACTGAAAAAGAATTCACTGATAAAGATCCGGTTTCTTTTTGTCAATGTCGATTTTCAAAAATCTTGGGGGATGAAAAATATTCCTATTGTTGTGTCAAACAAATAATCCTAATTCAAGAAAGATTAAATCAGAGGAAAGGAATAAGACGATTCAAACTATAATCTCTGTGAACCTCCGTGTCTTCTCTGTGTAACTCTGTGAAACAAAAAAGTTCTCTTAAGTACGTTTTTTCTAAAATGCGGGAGCTTGTGGGGGAGAAAGAAAAAACAAATGATCCTGACGGGATTGTACCTGCTTATTGCATCTGTTGCATATTCCCAGGGAAACTGTTCGCCGGATTCGCTGAGTTCCGGAAAGAAGCCCCGGTTCAAACACGAGCTGGAGTATTCCATCGCTTTGAGCAGTTACCTTTACATGAAATGGCATCACGATAAAAGTGCCGGCAATGTCATCCTGCTGCAGAAATTGAATTATAAATTTTGCTTTTCCCGCGACAGCCTCGTAAAATTCTCCGGGTCGCTTGTGCACGACCTTGGCATCCAGAGTTATTTCGACAGCATCACGAAAGTCCACACCGACGACAATACCCTGAACACCCGTTTCGAGATCAGGATAAAGAAGAATCTCTCTTTCAGTATCAATTCAAACCTGGCCTCACAACTCCTGAACGGATATGATTATTCGGTGAGCAGCAGCGGGGCCGGCATCCGGACGTTGAATTCCTCCTTCCTTACCCCATTGCTTTGGACCTTCTCGGGAGGCTTCTCCCTGGCATGGCCGATGTTCGGGTCACTCAGTGTTGGATTTTCTTCGGCAAAACTTACCTGGATCCGCGACCGGAGCATCTTTGAAAAACAAAAGACCGAAAAATTCTATGGTGTTCCCGAAGGGAAGAATCACCTCTTTGAATACGGGCTGAGCATGCAGCTTATGGTAGATAAGGATTTCTGCAAAAAGGTCAAATGGAACTGCGACCTGCTGGTCTTCAAGAATTACAATTCACCGGTCGATGTTTCCCTGAAAAACAACCTTGGATTCAGGATCAATAATTTTCTGAAAGCCGGTATCCAGACCCGGGTCCTTTATGAGGAGATGATTAGCAAAAGCATCCAGCTGGAGAACCTTGTCACGTTCGGGGTGTTTGTGCACCTGTGATTACCTGGTGAACCCGTGATGTGGTGACGTGGTGCGGTGGCGGAACGTCATATGTCATAAGACATACGCCATAAGTTGGAAATGCTAATCTGTGCCTAATCTGAGTAAATCCCTGCCTACCGGCAGGCAGGTGTGTGATCTGTTGTGAATAATACTTTGATTTCACGAAGAACCACGAAGAGTTTCACGAAGAACCACGAAGGAGCTCCTGTTAACTCACCAATTCACCAGTTCGCTGGTTCGCCAGCTATTTTCTAATAAACAGCGCCTTGATGATAAGCATGGCCATTTTCGGGTTTTCCTTCAGTCTTCTCGTTGAATAGCCGAACCATTGTTTCCCGAAAGGAACATACACGCGCATCACATGACCTTTTTCCACAATACTTTTCCGTAAGTCAGGCGTGACACCATAGAGCATCTGGAACTCATAAGCAGAAGTGGGGAGTTTGTATTTATTAATCAGCTGATAGGCCCCTTCCACCAGTGGCTTGTCATGGGTTGCGATCCCGGGATACATCCCTTTGCTGAACATGTATTCCAGGTCTTTCAGGTAATTTTCATTGATCTCTTCGTACTTCTTGAATGCGATCTCTGCAGGCTCGACATAGATGCCTTTGCAGAGGCGGAAGTTCAGGGGGATTTCAGGTGAATGAATATCTTCCAGGTTCTTAATGTCGTTCAGTGTTCTTTTAAGATAGGCCTGGAAAACCAATCCGACATTCTGCGGGAATTCTTTTTTCAGTTTCCGGAAAAGGTCAAGCTCAAGGTCGGTGCAAGGTGAATCTTCCATGTCGACCCTGATAAAATTGTTATAACCTGCAGCTTTTGCGACAACCTGCCTGAGGTTCTGGTAGCAAGTTTCCGGGTCAATCAGGAGGCCGAAAAATGTTGGCTTAACGGAATAATTCCCGTCGATCTTTTCAGCCTGAACACGGTCGATGATCTGCAGGTAGATTTCACGGTTCTCTTCCGCCTGTTTGAGATCGGTAATGAATTCACCGAGCAGATCGATGGTCACTTTAATGCCCTGGGAATTCAGGTCTTTCGATACGCGGATGGCATCTTCGATGGTTACTCCGGCAATGTATCGTTTTGAGAAGAGCCAAACCAGTTTCTTTGGCATGTAGGGAAGCATCCCTGCGATCAGTTTGTTGAACATAATGTGTTTGCTTTTAAAGGATTTTATTTGTAGTGGATAAGTTGAAGAGCTGATGAGTTTATAAGTTGAAGAGCTGATGAGAGCGACTAGTTTAAATGTGAAGCGAAGTTAAAAGTTCTACTTGATTTAAACAAAAAAAACTAAACAGCGCATAGCGCCAAGCGCCAAGCGCAAAATGGAATATGGAAATGCGGGAGTACAGAAAAAAGCCCCCGCCTTCAGGAAAGAAGACAGGGGCGTGAATTAATTCAGCTGGTTTTTACGAAATCTGTTGATCCTGATTTAAGGATTTATTATCAACTTTCCGCCTGAAACCGTCAGCTGGCCACTTGGAGAAATGGTTAAGGTGCTGCAATCGCCACCGGTACCAACGGTAAGGTCTCCATACGTATAATCAGGCCAGTGATCTGCCGTGTTATGAATAAACACATCTATAAAATAGGTGGATTCAGGAATACGCCAGTTATCCCAATTTTGATAATTTTTCCAGTCGGAATCATACTTGCCGTACCAGAGTCCCGGCCGGCCTGCCCATATATATGCGGTTCTGACTTTCGTGTCGGTAAAACATAAATTATGCGCAACCAGTGTAACCGTGTAGGGACCACCTTCGGTGAACTGTACCTGCGGGTTTTGCGATGTTGAGCTGGTAGCGTTTACATAATTTAAAGTAATCCTGTCGAAACTCCAGTTCCAGCTTGTTGTATTCGAACTGCTGTTTGTAAGAGTCACTGTTGTGTTTCTCTGCGGGAACAGGCTATCGGCGGTGAAATTGGCTGCGGGTGTTGACGGCAACGTTACCCCGGTCGTCGTAAATGCCGTTTTCGGACCGGGAACCTGTGTGGATGTCACATTGATAGTGTTTTTCAATGCAACGCCGGCACAAATGTCATCCGTGGTTGTTGTATAGGTAGCGGTGTAGGTCCAGTGTTCTCCTACATTTAATATATTGTCGACGGTGCCGCTTTCGGTTGGACCACTCAGGTTGCCCGTACCGGTGCCCGGATAGGTCTCGGTTGCATTTACGCCGGTGATGCTCGTATTGCCGGCATTGGTGACAACAACCGAGTAGGTGATGACCTGGCCTGAATTCGTGACCGGATTCAGTGCGCTCGTCTGTGTCTTTGTCACAGTCATAAACGGTTCATGAGTTATTGTAACGGTTGCAGTGGCAGTAGCAGACACATTAATGTCAGGACCCGATGACGGGGTAAATTTAGCGGCTGCAGTAGCGATGTTGGTAATGGGCGTGCCGGCATCAATTTTTGCCTGGTCGACATGATATGTTCCGGTACCCGTGGTCGAAGCGCCTGCAGCAAGTGTAGTTGCACCCAGCGTAATACTTCCGATTTTATCATCCGTCAGAGTAAGCGTATGGAGTGAAGCGCCGCCATTGTTTTTAACGGTATATGCGTATGAAATGTCTCCGGGGATCGCAATGACCGACGGTGTCGGTGTTTTGGTCACTTCCAGAACTATTATATACACAAAGGCCGAAGCAGTTTGCGGGCTGGTTAAATTATCAAAATAGACAGAAACAGTATTATCGATCTTACCGTCACCTCCGCCATTGTTGTCAATGACGGATTGCGGGACTGTGTAACTTCCGGTGTATATCCAGGTTTCACCGACATCCAGCGTTCCGGTAGGACTATAGTCACCTTCAGGGCCACTCAGCGAGGCAAACATCGGATCACTTATATGAATGGTGGAAAGGGCAACATTTCCCGTGTTGATGACAGAAATCCGGTAGTTTATTATATTACCGGCAGCACTGATTGCGTCAACATCTGCCGTCTTGATCACCACAAAGGATTTAGCCACATGAAGTGTATTTGTGACAGTATTACTTGTTAGCGAACCGGTAAATGCGTCCGATGTGACAGTATATGAATTGTCAATCGTATAATCACCGGCACCAAGTCCGCTGTTGCCGGTCACCTTGAAGGTGATGGTAGCAGAAGCGCTTGCAGCGATCGTGCCGAGATGAAATACCAGGGGACTCGGTCCGCTGAACGGTACAGGAGATGCACTGCCGGTGACATACGTTGTATTACCCGGTATGGCATCGGTAACAACAACATTGACGGCACTTCCGGGTCCTTCGTTGTGGACAACCAGGGTATAGGTAATAACCTGGCCTGGTGTAATGGTTCCCGTTGGTGAGTTTGATTTAATGAGAGAGAGCTGCGGCCTGTCAATCGGCGTGTTCGTCCGGTTCGACTCAACGGCTTCATCCAGCACCTGGTTATCCGAAATCATGGCAAAATTTGTGATCTGGCTCACCGATGGCGGTAATGATGCTGAATTGAAAATGTTTGCCTGGTAGCTTAAAACCGGTGCGATCAGGACACTCTGGGAAATTGCCGGGGGGAAAGTAACGCCAGCACCACTATGAGTACCCGTACCGCCTGCAGTGAAAGTTACGGCGCTGCCGGGAAGTGAGCCGGCAGTGGTCGAATAGACCCACTGATAGACGACGGGATCGCTGATGCCGGAAATGTCATCGTCAGAGCTCATAAGCGTGGGACCGCTTACTTTTGTTGCCGTAGCGCTGTTTATCCCGGTCACAGTAACTGATGTGGGACTGACATTGGTAACAGCATTATCCGAGCTTAAGGTCAGTGTTATCGTAACCTGATCGCCGGTTGTGACTAAAGTCTGACTTGACAACATATCGCTGTAGTAACCAACTGCACTATTCCCCGGATAATACACCAGCGCACCGCCCTTATCAACATTGGAAGTAAAATTGACAGAGGTTAAAACGGTCCAGTTATTGGTTCCCACATTGTAACGCCAATAGACCTTACCCTTGCCCTTGAAAGCATAGACATTTGTTCCGTCGTTTGTCAGCGCTCCTCCGTTGGATACAGTACCGGGAGCATCGGTAACAGCATCACTCCAGGTACCGGCTGTAATATCATAACGCCAGAATTTAGCTGTATTATTACCCTCTAAAGCATAGATATAATTTCCGATACGGGTCAGTGCGCCGCCCCAGTTCACATTGGCAAGAGTGTTTGCCAGTGACGTCCAGGAATCGGCTACGGGATCATATCGGTAGAACCCGTTGTTATTGTTACCCTGGAGTGCGTATAGGTATGTGCCGTTGGTAGTCAGCGCGCCGCCACCGGAAATTTTTTCTGGTGTAACTGCCCTGGCTGTCCAGCCACCACCTATAGTATACCGGGAAAACTTAGTGCCGGTACTACCAGGTCCGTTATTCCCAATAAGAGCAAATACGTAATTAGTGCCGCCAACATTTAAAAATTGTAAGGCGCCTCCATCCTTTATGTTATCAGTTGCATCTGCCAGTGCCGTCCAGGTATTGTTAACGACATCATATTTATAAAATTTCTTTGTCCCGTTTCCCGCGGTGGCATAGATCATTCCGGCGTTATCGATGGTAAGAGCCCCGCCCGCCTTAACATTGGTTGGAATTACCAGTTTTGAATTCCATCCATTACCAATGGTGTTGGCGGAAAAGAGATTCTTTGTATTTCCGCAGAGTGCATAAATGAAGGGGGAAGTGCCGGAGATAATCGTCTGACCGGGATCTGCAGCCGTATTACTCCCCAATCGCCAGGCTGTTACATCATTGACCGGACTTGCGTTAAGAAAGCTGGTTACCAGCATTGAATTAGAATTACCATCGGCAAAGGAGTAAGGTTCAGCAGGTGAGGTCTGTATGGTTCCGTCAGCACTGCCTATAAAGACTTCCGCGCCCGGCTCTGTCATAATAACGTTGTGGTATACGAATGTGGTTGAACTCCCACTGGCCAGTGAAGCAACGCTTGTTGGACTTGGAATACTAATCGTAGCATCATTATCTCTTTCACTCAGGGTAGGAACGATGTCGATGATGGTTTTTCCTGAATTATTGATCAGTTTCACGTTCACCGTAACAGTGTCACCAACAACCCGTGTTGCATTTGTCGGAACCCAGACCGAACAGGTGGTATTGCCGGTTCCGGCATCAGGATCATAGCCATCAACCTTGTCCAGTTGTACAAAACCATAAGTGCCCCCGGCACTGACGGTGCCTGGATTATAAGTGGCATAGGCCGGAACCGGGTCGGCAATCATTACGTCGCTCAACAGGTCGGAGGAAGAGAAGAAGGGACGTAATGTGTATGTAAGAAGGGTACCTGCAGCTGCACTTCCCGTGGGATCGACTGTTTTGGTAAGTGTGATGGGCGGCGGGCTTATCAGCACGGTAGCTGTTGCATTTGCAGTATAGGTGTATGAGTTGCTGTATTGGTCATTTCCGGTCAGCGTGGCGTTATTGGTGTAGGTGTTGCCGACGGTTCCTCCCGCATAAACATTCAGGGTAATTGCGGCTGAGCTGCTTGGGGCAAGCGTGCCGGTATACCAGCGCAGAAGTGTCTGGCCGCCGGAGTTCGTAACGCTGGAGGGAGCCGGCGTAGCGCTCTTGTATGTAAAGCTGGCCGGCAGGAGATCTTCGACTTTGCTGTTCAAAAGAGCGAGTGCACCGGTATTCTGGTAAGTGAGCGTCCAGGTGGCCACCTGGCCGGGTTCGCGGGTCTGGGTCGGAGGAGTCTTTGCGATCGAGGGAGAGGGCAATGCTGTAACGGTGATGGTTCGGCAAAGATTGGCCGCGAATCCCTCGCCAAAGACGTCTCCATAGGCGGCTGTAAGGTTAGCGAACTGGAGGTCGCCCTGACTTGTTGGTGTCATGGTAACATCGATCTGAAGAGGTGTAGTGCCGGCGGCTATATCACCCAGGGCAATACCCCATGAAAGGGTGGTACCTACACCGGGGCCACCGGTCACCGTAGGAGCAGACCCCACCAGCATACCGATATAGGTCACACCAACTGCCAGGTTAATGGTCACATCATGTGTCCCGGTGGCAATGCTGGAGCCTGTATTTGCCAGGTTAAGCGTTATGTGGGAAGTCGCGTTATTAGGTATAGCTAAAGGCGTACTGGTCAACTCGAGCTTGGCAACGGCTGAACCGTTGAAGAAAAGAGCATTGTAGAAGAACCGCAGGTAGGGAGCTTCCATGTTGGTGGAATAAGGCAAAGAAACGGAATAGGAATGCCCGCCCAGGAAGGTCATTTTGCCGAGACCGGTCCCGCCGTGGGAAACACCGTTGATACCCCAGTCATAAATCGTTCCGCCATTAATGAAACTGGCTACTTTCTCTGTCTGGCTGTAATAGCTGACGGTTGACCTGGGCCAGTTCTGGACGGCGCCTCCCGGCAGGCCCTGTGTAGCTCCGGTCGTTATAATAGCCTGTGCAAGGGGTAATGTAGGTTCATTCACCGTCCATGTACCACTGGCATTGGAGATCGTAGAGAAACCGTTATCGGTAAGGAAACCTCCGTTCAGGGAAGAAGTAAAAAGTGCACGTACCGACGGGGAACTGTTTTTATACAGGTCAACAATGGCATTTTCATTGCTCAGGACGGAATGGCAGAGGGCCATCCATCCGCCGCCCTTCTGTACGAAAAAGTCAAGCGCGGCGTAGGTTCTTGTCCCCAGGTTGGTGGGATCAGTAAGCGAATAGGAATAGCCACCGTTATGGGGTGTGACGAAAATATCAAAATACCGTACGGAGCAATTACCGTTAGTTGAAAGGGCTCCGTTGGCGATCATGGTTTCAGTCAGAATATTGGGTGAAGAGGTAGTCCATTGATTACCATTGAGGTCGGGAATCCCGGCGGCATTATAATAGGCAATTGTAACGCCGGCATTGATCGATTCGTTGGCAATACGCGGTGCGCTCTTCAGAATGATATTTACGGTTGCGGTAAAACCAGCAGGAGCAGTCGCTGCACGCACATTCGGCAGATTACCGGTTTTTGACCACCAGGCATTTATCAGTGTTGTTGCCTGGGCAGCATAGGCCACATCAATGATAAAAGGTCCGCCTGAATAATCATGTGATGAGGATGATCCGCCGAGTCGTAAATCATTTGTGGTGGCTGTAAAATCCGTCCCATTCCAGGTTTTGGAAGAATTTATTGCCCAATGAACCGGAACACCGTTGCTCAAAAGGTTATAGACCAATCCATATGCCTTCCACATACCTAAATCCTGGTATGTTGCATCCATCGGGATGATCAGTGAGCCAGTTGCGAAAGACGTTGCTTTTGCATTTTGCACGAAAAGAGCAGAAATAAAAAGGAGAACGAGCAGGATTCGCTTGTTGATCCAGGTTAATTGTAAAAAGTTTGTTGCCATGGTTTGATTATGGGTTAATTTTTTATAGGTTGAAAATTCGTAACGCGATGAACATGAGGATAATTCTCTCATAAGCTCTCCAGTTAAATTTCATACTTGGTTGAAATACAATGAATTAAATCTGAAATTGTGAATCTAAGACAAGGTATTCAAGAAAATAGTTTGTTTGAAAGATGCAGCTATTTGGTCTTTAAAACTGAGCAAATATATAAAAATTTTTAAAACAGTAGTTTTTTAAAAAATATTTTTTATTTAGGTTTGGTTCATAGACTATCCGGAACCGGATGGTCTGAAAGGCGGGTATTATAAATAAAGATGCACAGATCTCTTGCTGCACAAGCGCTGATAATCACCTGTGTTGGAAAGGGCAGGGAAATAAAGATTTGCTATTCATAAGATTAATTTTTAATTTTGCGGGCTTTTATTAAAAAGGGGGGTTGCGATGAATTACTTTAATCAATTCATTATCCCTGTAGCGGGTTTAAAGCCGGGTTCCCATCAGATCGACCTGGAAATTGATGATACGTTCTTTGAGCATTTTGAATATTCAGAAATCCGGAACGGATTGGTAAACGTCCATCTGGACGCGGAGAAGGAAGAAACCATGGTGGTCTTTAATTTTGATTTTGAAGGCCATGTAAGGATTCCATGCGACCGGTGTTATGAACCCTTCGACCTGGATATCCGGGGCAATGAACGGCTGATCCTCAAGTTCGGAAGCGATTTTCACGAGGAAAGTGAAGATGTTCAGGTTGTTCCGGTAGGGGAGAACCATTTTGATATCAGTTCGTTCATCTATGAATACATTATCCTGGCCTTGCCGGCCCGCAGGGTTCATCCTGAGAACGAATCGGGAGAAAACCTTTGCAACGCCGAGGTTATCCGGTTGCTGAATGAAAATGCAGGACCAGCGGAAACGGATCCGAGATGGGAGAAACTGGCCCAGCTGAAGAAGAAAAAATTGTAATTCGTAATTTGTAATTTGTAATTTGTAATTTGTAATTTGTAAATTTTAGAGTATGCCACATCCTAAACACAAAATCTCCACTACACGGAGAGATAAAAGAAGAACCCACTATAAAGCTGTAGCTCCGACCGTAGGGCTGTGTTCAAACTGCGGATCCCCCGTATTGTACCACAGGATATGTCCCGAATGCGGATATTACAGAGGGAAACAGGCCATTGTAAAGGCAACTGCTGAATAATCTCCATTTTTACTATTTTTACCGGGAGATTTGATCATGGAGCCTGTTTGCCATTTCCGATATCCCGGGCATTTATCGGTTGCCATCATTCAGATCAGTAATTAAATTCCAGACGAATGAGAATCGGATTAGATGTTTTAGGAGGTGATTTTGCACCCAAAGCGGCACTTCACGGTGCCATAATGGCCCTCAAAGAATTACCGGAATCTGACCGTATCGTTCTGATCGGTGATCAGGAGATCATCCATACCTTTTTAAAAGAAGAGAAGATCCATCCTGAAAAGTTTGATATCGTGGATGCTCCCGATCTTATCGAGATGGATGAGCAGCCTACGAAAGCGCTCATCAACAAGCCCAATTCCAGCATTGCAGTCGGATTCAGGATGCTCAAGCACAAAGAGATCCATGCCTTTGCCAGCGCCGGAAGCAGCGGGGCCATGATGGTAGGGTCGATATACAGTGTGAATACCATCCAGGGAATTATCCGTCCAAGCTCACCGGCCTATATCCCCAAGGAAAACGGCGGCCACTGCATCCTGATCGATGTTGGTACAAACCCCGACAGCAAGCCGGATGTCATGTACCAGTTTGGCCTGCTTGGGTCATTGTTTGCAGAGAGTGTGTTTCATGTGAAGAATCCGCGGGTCGGACTTCTGAACATAGGATCTGAAGAAAAGAAGGGAAGCCTTACGACACAATCTGCATTCCAGTTGATGAAAGATTCGAAAGATTATAATTTCATCGGGAATGTAGAAGGCAGGGAATTGTTCCGCGACAACGTGGATGTGATCGTTTGTGACGGGTTTGTCGGGAATATCGTTCTTAAGCAGATTGAAGCCATGTACAGGGTATTTGTCAAAAGGGGAATCAAAGACACCTACCTCGACCGATTCAACTATGAGAATTACGGGGGAACCCCGATCCTGGGCGTCAATTCTACGGTGCTTGTCGGACATGGTATTTCAAGCGGAAATGCCATCCGGAGGATGATCATGATGTCGAAAGAGATCCATGAGGCAAAACTGGCGCAGAAGATCAAGCATGCACTCGAGAAGTATGCACTGAACAATATTTAACCGGCTGTCATTTTCAACGATTTTTTAATTCATTTTTCATGACAAAGATCAGAGCAGCTATTACCGGAATCCATGGTTACGTTCCCCCTTATATTCTCACCAACCAGGAATTGGAGAAGATGGTGGATACATCGGATGAATGGATCCGGTCCCGGACCGGGATCCGCGAACGGCATATCTTAAAAGGCGAAGGGCTCGGAACCTCCGATATGGGTGCGGAAGCGGTAAAGGGTTTGCTTGAAAAGACAGGCACTTCTCCCGACGAGATCGGCCTGCTGATCTGTGCTACGGTGACTCCCGATATGGTGTTCCCGGCAACGGCCAACATCATCAGCAATAAGGCCGGGATCAAGAATGCGTTCAGTTTTGATATGAACGCTGCCTGTTCAGGACTGCTGTACGCCATTGTAACGGCCTCCAAGTTTGTGGAAACCCTTAGTTTTAAAAAAGTGATCGTTGTTGGCGCTGATAAGATGTCGTCGATCACCGATTACACCAACAGGGAA
Source organism: Bacteroidota bacterium (assembly GCA_026391805.1). Classification (GTDB taxonomy): domain Bacteria; phylum Bacteroidota; class Bacteroidia; order Bacteroidales; family FEN-979; genus FEN-979. Next base: position 21,951 of record JAPLDJ010000026.1, read on the forward strand.
ACCTGCATTTTATTCGGGGATGCCGCCGGCGCGATTCTGCTGGAACCAACCACCGAAGATATAGGGATCATGGATTCCATCCTGATGTCGGATGGATCCGGCATGCAATACCTGCACATGAAAGCGGGAGGATCGGTGAAACCGCCGTCGCATGATACCATCGAAGCCCGTGAGCATTTTGTTTTCCAGGAAGGCCAGGCCGTTTTTAAATTTGCCGTTACCCGGATGGCAGATGTTTCGGCTGAGATCATGGAGAAGAATAACCTGACCGCAGATGATATTTCCTGGCTGGTGCCTCACCAGGCCAACCTGAGGATCATCGATGCTACCGCCCGCAGGATGGGGGTCGGAAAAGACAAGGTCATGGTGAACATCGAACGGTACGGTAATACGACCGGTGCAACAATCCCGCTCTGCCTCTGGGAATGGGAAAAAAGACTTAAAAAAGGTGATAACATCATCCTGGCCGCTTTCGGCGGTGGCTTTACCTGGGGCTCGATCTGGGTGAAATGGGCCTACGATTCGTAATTAATTCTTGACGATTTTCCCGACGTACGTTTTTCCGGAAACGGTAAGGTTTGAAAAGTAGATCCCTGCTGGTAAGTTAGAAATATCGGCGCAGATCCGGTTTCCTTCGGTCGTATAGGTAATCTTTTCCTGCGATCCTGTAACATTGGTAGTGGTCAGATCGAAGGTTTGTTCAGCAATATTTCCGGGAAGGATCATGAATGCCTTGTCATGTGAGGGATTCGGGTAGATGACCAGTTTACCGGTTCCGTCGCTGAGGGTGCTGATCCCCGCATTCGGACCCCAGATCTCCTGTCCGTATTCCGGATGATCGATGAAAGGGTTCCGGTTGTGCTGGATCAGGTAAACGGCATTGTTCCGGTCGGTCTCTTTCTGTGAAACCGGATCCTGGCTGTCCCACTGAAGCATCAGGGTCATCGCCCAGGGTTTCAGCTGTGATCCGGTAGTGGCATCGCTGCCCGGCCAGCCGCTGTCCTCGGTATAATACCTTGTCGACATGTAAAAGTAGGTCCGAGCAAGGTCTCCCTTGTATTCATCCAGCGGTTCAAAAACCTTCCCGGTATATCCCGGTGTTACATTGTTCCCTATTTTACTGCCGTTCTCGGAGGTCCATGTCGGGCTGGTGACTTCCCCGTAAGGATTGTCATTGCGCATCCCGTTAACATAGCCATCCACCGGATAGAGGTGAAAAATGTCCGTATACATGGGTTCAACTTCACCGCCAAACCAGCTTTTCGGCCACGAATGCTCACGGTTGAAACAATCCCCTTCGGTGTGATAGGTCCCGCATTGATTCGTATTAAAGTAATAAACATAGGGAGGAGTACCGCCCGGTACATCAGAGTACATATCCCAAACGGTGCCATCGGATTTTTTATCGGTCGATTCAAAATAATACCAGAGCGACTGGTAACTCACAACCGTATGATTCTTGATGATATCATGCAGGGCGGATTGCAACACCGTTCCGTACAATCCTGCGGTAGAATTGTAATAACCCTGTGGGATCTGGGCAATGGAAACGGAAAAAAAGAACAATACCGCTGCCAGCAGCAAAGCAGGTTTTTTCATTTTCAGGAAATTGGGACGGTGCAAAGGTAATGCTTTCCCGGGAAAAGTCTATAACAGGATGTCTTACCGGCCATAAAATGTTTCACGCAAAGGGCGTAATGAAATGTCGCAAAGGCCGCAAAGAACTTCTTAAAAAGAAATTATGTTTTGCGCCCTTTTCGTTTTCCTTTGCGTTCTTTGCGTGAAATAATCTTTTGAGCAATCTTCTTCTGACTTCGAATTAGATAAACAGGATTCCGCCGCCATCAACAAGAGGTCCGTCGTAAAGCTCGATGACCTGGTAATCCAGTGATGACAGGTAATTTCTGACCCTTTCGCCTTCGGCATATTGTGAAAGTTGGCCAAGGATGAAAACCTGATCTTTGACGATCCCCATGGTTCCTCCGATAAACCCGTTCTGAAATCCCTGGAGGATGATACCATCAGGGGAAACGAACAGCCCGTTCAAACCATGATGCATCAGGGTGTGATGGATCCCTGCGTCGGAGGTCAGGTAGTGATGATCTTTCAGGAGAAGAAGGTTGCACCGTGTATACCCTTGCTTAACAGCGATCTTGTTAAGGGTATGTGAATTCTGCAGGATGACGGGGTCGGTGTACCTGAGCCGGTGAACAAGGTACCGGTTATCAAGAGAGGAACAGTAATGAACTGATGCTGGATGATGGATGCTGGATGGATTATTGCCTTTAAAATATTTGACACCGTGCTTTTCTAAAAGATTAAAATAATATTCAGGAAGATTTGGTGCTACCACAAGTCCACCGGGGGTTTTACAAAAAAAGATATCAGGATGGCCGGAGATGGCAGGATAAACAATCCCTTCCGTCTCAAGCTCAAGGAGATCGCCGGATTCCGAAAGCCTTTCTCTGGCTTCCTGTGGGATCTTTTTATCAATTATGATCAGCATGGAATGTTCTTTCTTTGATCAGCGGATCATTTACAAACTTCACTTTACCGTAATGCTTCTCAAGCATTTTCCGGTTTTGCCCTGAATAGCCGATCGCGGCATTCCGGTCGGCGGGATTAACCCTGATAATGATACAGGTTTCTTGCTTCCCATTGCATAATCCATCAAGGCGATCCTTCCAGATGGCCGTCATGACCAGCTCGCGAAAGGAGGGGTGAAAAGGGCCTGCAATAAGATATTGTCCGTTCAGGAGTCCATCCGAAGGATGAAGCCCGATCCGAATGATCTTTACACTTGATTCTTCAAACACCCTGACCACACTTTTTGTCCGGCTCACCGCTTCTTCCAGGCTCAGGGGTAAATATTTGCCTTGTTTGAAGAGGGTTTCCAGAGGTGTTCCCCGGATTACAACCACAGGATAGATCCGGGTCTCGGTGGCGCCTGCCCTGATGATCTTTTCGGCAGTCCTTACGGCCTTTTCTTCCGAATCGCCCGGCAGGCCGATCATCATCTGCAACCCAAGGCTGAATCCGGCATCGAGGATCATCCCTGAGGCAAGTTCAGTCTGACCCGAGGTATGGCCCCTTCCGGATGCCTTCAATACACCGTCATCCATTGATTGTGCCCCAAGCTCTATGGTTCTTACCGGGTACTCCTTCAACAACGGGAGAACTTCACCGGAAATAAAATCCGGTCGCGTTGAGATCCTAATTGCATCGACGTCCCCGCTTTTTACAAACGGCATAACAGTTTCGAGGTATCGCCTTTGCTGTTCAGCAGGCAAACCGGTAAATGTTCCGCCAAAAAAGCCAACTTCAACGATCCTGTCATTGACAGGAAAAGTTAACAAATGAGACCGGATCATTGTTTCAATGTCAGCCGGAGACGGAACCTTTGACCAGCCGGTGATCTTCTTCTGATCACAAAAGATGCAGGTGAAGGGACAGGCCTCCAGCGGGATAAAGACCGGGATGGTGAAATGTTTGATATGACGGTCAGGGTTTACCATTGTTCCTGGAAATGATCGCTCATATTGTTGCCTTTCATACAAAGTTACAGGATTTCAGGAATACACGGGATTTCCATTGTTCCGCCTTGATTCGATTGCCTTTGAATAAACATTGTTCAGCCCCTCCGGGGCTGAGATTTGCAATATCCCTGTAACCGTGGATGTAATCCACGGTTCATAGCTTAGTTGACCCTTCCCCCTGCAGGGGTTGACTATAAAGTACTTATTCGCCTTTGTGAAGACCTTTGTGACCTTTGTGGTTAAATTTTAAGCGATTGAACCACAAAGGACTCGAAGCCTGCCTGCCGGCAGGCAGGTACACACAAAGTCGCACAAAGGAAAATATTCTACATGCTTCTTCTTTTAGTCAGCCGCACGGGGGGTGGGGTTAACAGAGTCATACATATAAAAAGAGAGGGGAATCTAGGGGGTGAATATCCGGGTATTGGTTAAAGAAGCTTCATTTTAACAACGTATTGGAAATTTTTATAATTTTGCACGTTTTTTACGGGGCAACCCGGCAGAACTGATGAAAACGAAATATCCGGAATATAAGCATCTTGACCTGACGAAGATCGGGAACGAAATCCTTTCGTACTGGGATCGTCACGGGATTTTTGAGAAAAGTCTCGAAATGACCAAGGGTCAGACGCCTTATATTTTCTATGAAGGACCGCCTTCAGCCAACGGTATTCCCGGCATTCATCATGTGATGGCCAGGGCGATCAAAGATATCTTCTGCCGCTACAAAACGATGAAGGGATATTATGTCCACCGCAAGGCCGGCTGGGATACGCATGGATTGCCTGTTGAGATCGCCGTTGAAAAAAAACTTGGAATTACGAAAGAGGATATCGGCAAGACCATTTCCGTTGAGGATTACAACAAGGAGTGCCGCCGGGAAGTGATGAAGTACAAGGATCTGTGGGACGACCTGACCGTGAAGATGGGATACTGGCTAAACATGGAAGACCCTTACATCACCTTCGACAATAAGTACATCGAAAGTGTCTGGTACCTTCTTGCAAAACTTTATGAAAAAGGGCTGCTCTATGAAGGATTTACCATTCAGCCCTATTCACCGGCAGCCGGGACGGGTCTGAGCACACACGAGCTCAACCAGCCGGGCGCCTACAAGATGGTGAAAGACAACACCGTTGTTGCCCAGTTCAAGGTCATCCGCAACGACAAATCGGAGTTCCTGTTCGACGACCTTTTCGGTGACCTGTACATCCTGGCCTGGACCACTACTCCCTGGACATTACCCTCGAACACGGGTCTTGCCTTGGGTAAGGGTATTGAATATGTGAAGGTGAAAACCTACAACCCGTACACCTTCAAAAAACAGACTGTGATCCTTGCAAAAGAGCTGGTGAGCCGTTATTTCCCTGAAAAGAATGCCGGACTTGAATTGACGGATTACCAGGAGGGCCAGAAAAACATTCCTTTCAAGGTTGGGACAGCATATACGGGCGAAACATTTGAAGAGATCCGGTTTGAACAGTTGCTTCCTTATGCACAACCGGAAGACGGAGATCCTTTCCGGGTGGTCCTGGGTGATTTTGTCACAACCGAGGACGGAACCGGGATCGTTCACATTGCGCCCAGCTTTGGCGCCGACGACTTCAGGGTCGGGAAACAGTACGGCCTGGGGTCGCTTACACTGGTTGACAAGCAGGGAAAGTTCACGGAACCGATGGGCGAATTTGCTGGAAGGTATGTCAAGACCGAATATGATGCAAAATTCAATCCCGCAACGGATACCTCCGTCGATATCGACATTATTGTAAAGCTGAAGAAGGAGAACAAGGCCTTCAAGACAGAAAAATACGAACACTCTTATCCCCATTGCTGGAGAACCGACAAGCCCATTCTCTATTATCCGCTCGATTCCTGGTTTATCCGCACCACGGCATACAAGGATAAGATGATCAGCCTGAACAAGACCATCAACTGGAAGCCTGAATCCACCGGAACCGGAAGGTTCGGCAACTGGCTGGAAAACCTTGTCGACTGGAACCTTTCACGCTCACGGTTCTGGGGCACGCCGCTGCCGGTCTGGAAAACGGAAGACCGTACCAGTGAAAAATGCATCGGCTCCGTTGGTCAGCTGAAGGAAGAGATTGAAAAATCCGTCAAGGCCGGCTTCATGACATCCAACCCGCTTGAGAAGTTCAAACCGGGCGATGTAACCGCCGAAAATTATGACACCTTTGATCTTCACCGTCCCTTTGTGGATGATATCATCCTTGTATCGGATGACGGAAGAAAAATGTTACGCGAACCCGACCTGATCGATGTCTGGTTTGATTCCGGTGCCATGCCGTTTGCCCAGTACCATTACCCGTTTGATCCGTCCGGAAAGCTGGAAGACTATTTCCCGGCCGATTTTATTGCCGAAGGAGTGGATCAGACCCGCGGGTGGTTCTATACCCTGCATGCCATCTCCGTGATGCTCTTCGAAAGCGTCGCTTATAAGACCTGTGTCTCGAACGGTCTGGTACTTGACAAGGACGGCAATAAAATGTCGAAGCGCCTTGGCAACGGAGTGGATCCCTTTGCAACAATTCAGAAATACGGACCCGATGCCACACGATGGTACTTGCTGACCAATTCCCAGCCGTGGGATAACCTCAAATTCGACACAGACGGCATCACCGAGGTCCAGCGGAAATTCTTCGGCACGCTTTACAACACCTATGCTTTCTTTGCACTTTATGCGAACATCGACGGTTTTGATTTTTCGGAACCGGAAATCGCAATGGATGAACGCCCGGAGCTGGATTGCTGGATCCTTTCGGAACTCAATACCCTGATCCGTTCTGTTGACGAATATTACAACGACTATGAGCCCACGAAAGCCGGAAGGGCGATCTCCGATTTTGTCGACGAGCACCTCAGTAACTGGTATGTGAGGCTTTCGCGGAGGAGGTTCTGGAAAGGTGAATATACCACGGATAAGATCTCGGCTTACCAGACCCTGTACCATTGCCTGGAAACCATTGCCCGGCTTGCAGCTCCCATTGCCCCGTTCTTTATGGACAAGCTCTTCATCGACCTGAACAGGTCTACCGGCCGGAAAGATGCTGAATCCGTGCACCTGACCAGATTCCCGGTTGCGGATGTATCGCTGATCAATAGGTCGCTGGAAGAACGGATGGAGCTGGCTCAGAAGATCTCTTCCATGGTGCTTTCCCTTCGGAAGAAAACCAATATCAGGGTACGGCAGCCGCTGGGCAGGATCATGATCCCCCTCATGAACGTCGGGATGAAGGAACAGGTTGACCTGGTAAAAAACCTGATCCTCTCCGAGGTGAATGTCAAACAGATCGAATTCATTGATGATACTGCCAACATCCTGACGAAACGGATCAAAGCTAATTTTAAAAAGCTGGGCCCGAAGTACGGCAAGCTGATGAAGGAAATTGCCGAACAGCTTGTTAACCTTGGGCAATCAGCGATCAGCGATTTCGAGAAAAACGGGGAATATTCCCTTTCGATCAATCACCAGGACGTCAGGATCCTTCTGGATGATATCGAGATCATTTCGGATGATATTCCGGGATTGGAGGTCGCTGTGACAGGGACGCTTACCGTGGCCCTCGACACCACGATCACCCCGTTACTTAGGGAAGAGGGGATTGCGCGTGAGCTGATCAACAGGATCCAGAACCTTAGAAAAGATAAGAATTTCGAGGTGACGGACAAGATCAGTGTCATTATGCAGGGGAACGATGAGATTAATTTAGCCGTCGAAAACAATTTGCCGTATATTTGCTCTGAAACGCTGGCTCAGTCATTCAGGATCGTAAATCAGCTGGATGATCCCGGGTCAGACCTGATCGAGTTGACAGAAACGCTGAAAATACCGATTGTACTTCAGAAAGTGAACTCAGGGCAAACAGCTTAAAACCGGACGATCCGGTTTCCCGGGAAAATGAACTAAAGAAAAACAGTGTTAAAATCAACAAAAATGAAAAAAGCAGCGAATGTGAAGGGGAAGGTAAAGAAAGAAGAAGGAACTGTAGAAAAAGCAAAAAACCGTTACTCGGATGAAGAACTGGAAGAATTCCGGCAAATCATTCTCAATAAACTGGAAAAGGCTCACAATGACCTGAAGTTGCTGACAGAATCCTATACCACCGGTAATGATCATGACACCAATGATACTTCACCTACCTTTAAGGTGCTTGAAGAGGGTTACCAGGTGTTCTCCAAGGAAGAGAACAGCAAATTTGCAGCAAGGCAGTCGAAATTCATCAAAGCCCTTGAAAATGCGCTGATCCGTATCGAGAATAAATCTTACGGTATCTGCAGGGTTACCGGAAAACTGATTCCGAAAGACCGTTTACGGATCGTTCCCCATGCCACCCTGAGCATTGAAGCAAAGCGTAACCAGACATCCGCTCCGGTTTACCCGCCGTCACAATTAACATCAAACTTTTAATCCCGGAGACGGACATCCTTTCGATCCTTGAAAAAAGCAGTCATCATTATCCTCCTGGTTCTGCTGCTCGATCAGGCGTTAAAGTTTTTTGTGAAGACGACCATGTACCTTGGCGAAAGCCACAGGATCTTTGGTGATTGGTTTTACGTTTATTTTACGGAGAATGAAGGCATGGCCTTCGGGATGAAACTGGGAGGCAGCTTCGGAAAGCTCTTCCTGAGCCTGTTCCGGATCGTAGCCGTGATCATCATCGGGTGGTGGCTGCACAGGATCATAAAGCGAAACGGGAGCACCGGCCTGGTCGTTTGCATCTCCCTCATCATGGCCGGTGCAATGGGGAATATCATCGACAGCATGTTTTACGGACTGATCTTTAACGATCCCGTATCGGGATGCGTTCCCCAGGTTGCCACACTTTTCCCCAAAGAAGGAGGGTATGCAAGTTTCCTCCATGGGAAAGTGGTCGACATGCTTTACTTCCCGGTCATCCATGCAAAATTTCCCGCCTGGTTACCGGTCTGGGGCGGAGAGGATTTCCTCTTCTTCCGGCCCATCTTCAACATCGCCGATTCCTCCATTACCATTGGGGTCTTCCTCCTGATCCTCTTCCAGAAAAAATTCTTCCCTGCTCCGGCAAAGGCCAAGCCGGAAGAAACTATTTGACCCTGATCGCTCTTCCTACCCGCAGGGGCGTCGTCGTTTTGATCTTGTTCAGCGCACAGAGTTCCTTAACGGAGGTATGATATTTCCCCGCGATACGACCAAGGGTATCCCCCGACCGGATGGTATAATAAACAGCTTTCCCGTCATAATCGGACGGGTAAAATACTTTTTTTGTGATCGGAAACTGGGTAGAGATAAGCTTGTTGTTGTCAAAATCGATCATTCGCTGGGGATCCAGCGGAATGTCCTTGTACCTGACCTCGAAATGAAGATGGGGTGAACGGCTCCGGCCTGTAGACCCGCCCAGCCCGACAATATCCCTGGACCTCACAACCTGGTTGGCTACAACCTTGAGTTTTGAAAGGTGGGCATAATAGGTTTCCAGCCCGTTGTAGTGACGGATGATCACAAGGTTCCCGAATCCGCCCCGGTTGTATTTGGCGTACCTCACCACGCCGTCGAAGGCGGCCCTTACGGTATCCCCCTTCTTAAGAGAAATGTCCATTCCCTTATGCGTATAGGTAAAACCGCGGTAAAGCCGTCCGGAAATGGGCAGGTTGAAACTTCTCCCGTTTGAGACAAGGATCAGGAGGGTGTCCTTTATGGAATCCCGCTTGCTGGCACCCATGTATGCGAAAACCTGGTCGTGGATCCACCCGCTGGTGAACAACCCCGCTGTATCGTCTTCATGCGACATCATCACCGGCTCATCCCCGAGGTATTCCCAGGTATGGTTCCTGTATAATATGACTGCACCACTGTCGGTTTCAATCGTGTCAATAACGTTCGGAATATTTCGCTGGGATATCCCTTTCAGGGGAAACAGAAAGAGAATAAAAAGAAAGAGAAAACAATGCTTCATTAATACGTATTTCTTGATGTCTTTTTCCGGATTGCCTTCGCAAATCTAGGTAAAATCAATGAGACTCAAATTTTTCAAGCCCGAATTTTCGGGAGAAGAAAAATTTGTCGGTCGAATTGATCCCGAGAGTCCCGAGCTCTCGGGACGATTCGGGATCTTATACATTTATTCCCTGGGGTTTACCCTGGAAAAAGAGTCCAGGGCCTGACTTCGGGATTATCCTGTATAATAACCGTTAAAAGAAAAAATTATTATAAATAGCAGACTTCTTTTATCTTTGCACAAATTTCTAAGGATCAAAATGGAACAAAAGAAAGTCGGAAAAATTGCCCAGATCATAGGCCCGGTTGTCGATGTGGTGTTTGATGAAAACAGCAAGCTTCCGGATATTTATGATGCACTTGAGGTAGTCAACAACGAAGGAATTGCAGTTGTGCTGGAATGCCAGTACGACATCGGTGAAAACAAGGTACGAACCATTGCAATGGATTCCACCGATGGTTTACGCCGCGGGATGGATATTACCCTCAGGGGAGGGCCGATCTCAATGCCGGTTGGCGAATACATCCGGGGAAGACTATTCAATGTGATCGGCAAGCCGATCGATGGCCTTGGGCCGGTATCGGAAGCCCACACCTATCCGATCCACCGCGACCCGCCGCTGTTTGAAAACCTTTCCACGCAGAAAGAGGTCCTTTATACCGGGATCAAGGTGATCGATCTGATCGAACCTTATTCAAAAGGGGGGAAGATCGGTTTGTTCGGCGGTGCAGGAGTTGGCAAGACCGTGATCATCATGGAACTCATCAACAACATCGCCAAGAAATATTCCGGGATGTCGGTCTTCGGAGGAGTCGGTGAACGGACCCGTGAAGGGAACGACCTGCTTCGTGAAATGATTGAATCCGGCGTTATCCGGTATGGGAAAGAGTTCCTTGAAGACATGGAAAAAGGAGGATGGGACCTTTCCAAAGTGAACCGTGAAGAACTTCTTCAGAGCCAGGCGACACTGGTATTCGGACAGATGAACGAACCACCGGGAGCACGTGCCCGCGTTGCCCTCTCAGGACTGACGATGGCAGAGTATTTCAGGGATGGCGATGAAGAATCCGGCGGCCGTGACATTCTGTTCTTCATTGATAATATTTTCCGTTTCTCCCAGGCAGGATCTGAGGTATCGGCCCTTCTCGGGCGAATGCCTTCCGCCGTCGGTTACCAGCCGACACTGGCTACGGAAATGGGGATCATGCAGGAACGCATCACCTCAACAAAAAGAGGATCCATCACATCCGTACAGGCCGTTTATGTGCCGGCCGACGACCTTACCGATCCGGCCCCTGCAACTACCTTTGCCCATCTTGACGCCACTACCGTACTAAGCCGCAAGATCTCAGAGCTGGGGATCTATCCGGCCGTTGATCCGCTCGATTCAACATCCAGGATCCTTTCCATCGATGTGGTCGGGGAAGAACATTACAGAACCGCACAGGCGGTGAAATATATTCTCCAGCGCTACAAGGAACTCCAGGACATCATCGCCATCCTCGGGATGGATGAATTATCCGATGATGACAAACTGATCGTTCACCGTGCACGGCGCGTTCAGCGGTTCCTCTCGCAACCTTTCCACGTTGCAACACAATTTACCGGGATCCCCGGCGTTTTTGTGAATATCGAGGATACGATCAAGGGGTTCAACATGATCCTGAACGGTGAAGTTGACGAATACCCGGAATCTGCATTTAACCTCGTCGGAACGATCGAAGAGGCCATTGAAAAAGGAAAGCGTCTCCTGGCTGAATCAAATTAAGGCAACAAGAGAACTTTCCTGTTTTAAACTGAAATCAGATTATTGAACCATGAAGCTCAACATCATCACGCCGGATAATGTCCTCTATAACGGGGAGAATGTCTACCTGGTTCAGCTTCCCGGGATTGACGGTTCCTTTGAGATCATGAACAGCCATGCTCCGTTGATCTCCGTTCTTCGGAAAGGAAAGATCAAGGTGGTTGTCAAAGGAACAGATCCAAAATATTTTGATGTGAACGGCGGCGTGATCGAGGTGCTTGATAATAAGGTTCTGATCCTGGCAGAATAGATGAGAAAACAAGGATTCATTTTTCTGTTTTTTATTCTTCTGATTGCAGGGACGGGTTGTTACAAAAATAAAGCGGTTCCTTCTGCAGATTTTTCATGGACCGATGATTCCGATTCCCTTTATCCCCACCGTGTGACCTTCGTGAACCGTTCCAAGAATGCTTCATCCTACGAATGGACCTTTGGCGATACACATTCGTCAACGGAAACCAGTCCCGTGTATCTCTACGCGGATTCGGGGTATTACGATGTGCTCCTGAAAGCGTACTCGGACTCAAAAACAGAATGGGCCCAGAAGAGTCAAAAGATTCATGTAAAATAAAAAAGAGGCTTTTTCAGGGCCTCTTTTTTTATCTGTTTGTCAGGATCTCCATCCATTAAAAGAAATTCCTTCTGAAATCCTGGATCTTTGCGGTTTTCTTGAGAACATCATAGATCATGCCTTCGGAACGGTTGACGAAGGTCGACTCCTGCTGCATCCTTGCACTTGTATAATCCTGGATCTCCGCAGCAGGAACGATGTTGTCGATGATGACGACATACACCCCGTATTTCCCTTTGAGCGGTCCCTGCAGAACGCCCTGTTTTGCAGTGAACAGGCGACCGATCACTTCAGGATCGCGTCCGATGGCATTGTTGTTATAACCGCCAAAGATCAGGTTCGAAGTATCCACCTTGGTCCTGAACTGCATGGCAAGCTGGTTGAAATTCTGCAAAGATTCAATGGATTTCTTCAGCTGGTCGCCGAGGATGCTGATCTTTTTCTCATTGCGCACGGCCTGGGTAAGCCCGTCGTGTACCTTCTCAAGCGTCATATATCCTTTTTCTGCAGTTCCTGTCAGCATGGCAACGACATATTTTCCGGTCAGGTCGAATACAGGAGAGATATCCCCGATCTTGGTTTTCTCGGAAAACGACCAGCGTACAACCTCACGGGCGGATGAAAGACCGCTGAGGAAATTATCCATCTCGCGAATGTTTTCGGAAGCTCTTACTGCAAGGCCCTTTTCGGTTGCAGCTTTGGCAAAGGCTTCCTTGGTTCGGGTTGTTCCGGCAAATGCACTGGCTTTTAAATAGGTATCCTGAAAGGTCTGGTTGCTGGGTTCGATGTTCCGCTGGAGAATGGCCATTTTAGCCTTTTTGATGGGCTTGCTCTTGGTAGTAAGGCGGAAAATTGCATAGCCGATCCCGGTTTCGACCACTTTCATATCCTTCGGTTTCATGTTAAGCCCTTCATTGAAAAAGAGCGCGAAATTCGGTTGCCCGTCAATGATCTCTTTCAGTTCTCCGCCGTCATCCTTGGCCGTCGGGAAATCGGAATAATTCACGGCGAATTCCCGGAAGCGTTCCGGCGTTTTCTTCAGGATGGTGAACAAACTGTCGGCCCTTGTTTTTGCCTGCTCTTTTGTGCGCTTTACATTTTCGTCCTTGAGTGCACTTCCGGCAAACGTGATCATGATCTGCTCTCCTTTCATCGTGTCGGGACGTTCCTGGATATCCAGCAATTTGGCCATGTACCAGGCATCGTTAATTTCAAAAGGAGCATAGAATGTACCGGGTTTATCGGATAAGGCTGTTGAATCAAGGATGCCGGGGAAGTTTCCTTTTTTCTTAAACGTACTATCGTATTTTTTATCGGAATTTGCATTGATGAAATTCGGAAGATCATTGCTGGCAATGAATTCTTTATTGAGCGATAGCACATCCGCCATGGTCTTTTTCCGGTCGGCATCGGAAGCCTTTACTTCAAAAAGGAGGTAATTCACTGTACGGGTTGGTTCCTCCTGGAGGAAGTTCCATTTGTTCTCATCATAGAACTTCTGGTAGTCAGCATCCGTGACAACGGTGGTGCTGTCGGAAACCAGGGATAGCGGAGGAGCGAAATACCGGATCTTCAGTGTCTGGGTTTGTTCAGCATAAAGCCTTTTCAAAAATGCCTTCGGAACATAATACCCCTTCTTGATGAGGTTGTTGTATTTGTTTTCCAGACGGTCATCCTTAATGGCTTTTTCAAAACGCAGCCACTGGTCTTTAGCCTTGGCTTCCATGTTGTCAAGGTTTTTCAGGTAGTTCCTTACCAGCTGCGGGTCATAGACGTGGGTTTTCGGGTCCTTGAAATACTGGAGGATGAAGCGGTGAGGATTCGGTCCCTGAACCTGGTCAAAAAGTTCATCGGAGGAGACTGCGATCCCAAGGTTGTCGTATTCTTTCTCCATCAGGATTTCCTTGACAAGGTTGTTCCAGGTGCTCTGACGGATCGAAAAGGTTTCTTCATCGGTGATCTTGTCGTTACCGCTGTTATCCTTCTGGACCTGGATGTATTCCTCAACTTTATTTGAAAACTCAGTGTAAGGTATGGCTTCTCCGTTAACATAACCAACCTCGTTTGTCCCTTTCACCCGTTTCTTTCCGAAATCGCCGATGACAAAGGCTGCAATTGCAACTCCGACAATGATAACTGCAAGTCCTGAATGTTTTCTGATTCTACCAATTATTGCCATTCTATATGATTTTTTTAAGAGTTTGCAAAACTATGGAATTTTCCCGAAAGTACAAAGGCTTCACGCAAAATCAGATGGAATCTTTTTTGACCATCATCTGCCCGTAAACATGCAGGATGGTATAATCAGTAAAAGATTCGTTTGCACGGAGTCCTTTCCCGAAAACGACCTTGTTCAGTGTGGTGATCTTCACAGGGGAGGAGGTGTAGATGATCCTTCTGTTCTCATCCCAGAAAAGCTGTTCCGTATTGAGCTGCTGCTGTTTCACCTCGTTCCGGACGACCACATTCCCCCGTGCTTCCATGAACCGTAGTAACTCTTTCCGTTTCCCGTAATTGGCGGTGATGATGTTTTCGGGATTCAGCGCCGAATCAAGAATAGTAACCCTGAATCCCCTTGGAAATTCCATGTAGGGGTCATTGCCCGCATAACGGTTCATCAGGACGCTGTAAACTTTTGCCTGGACCTTCCCTGAATCGCTGAAAACGACATCAATGTTTTTGGCCGACATGACAGGACCCGTAAACTGATGGGGAATGGCATTGATGGTAAGTTCGTCGTTTCCGCATCCGGCCATCAGGAAAGGGAAAAGGCAGAGGCAAAGGTGAACGGAAGGAAACCGGGCCCACAAGGGTTTCAAGACTAATAATACTTTCGTTTCACGAACCACTTTTCATCAATTGAAAATCCGACTACCATATTGATATAGGTCTCCTTGATGAGTCCCGACTGGGTCGTACCACGCGTCCCGAACTCCCCGGATAAGTTAAGCAAGGATTTTATCCCGCGGAAAGGCAAACCAAATCCAAGGCTGATGGCATATTCATTCAGGTGTTTCCCTCTCAGGTCAAGGTAGGTGCTGTTGTATTTCAATCCCATCCGGTAGCGGATCCGCTTGAGGTAATTCGTATAATTATTGAGGTCCGGAATGATCTCGAACCCTGCACGGATCTGGAAACTGTTGACAAGTGAATCACTTATATCAAAAGCCTTGAAATTCTTCCAGTTCTGCCATTTGAAATCGGCCCCGGCAAGCCATTTGTCGGTCTTGTCAAAACCCACGCCGAGCCCGAACATCAAGGGTATGGTGATCGTTCCGCTAATGCCGGGCATTGACGCAATGGTATCTTTCGGATACTCTGTACCGTGTGCAGAAAAATAGGTGGTGGCAAGGTAATCGGTCTTGGCATTTATTTTTGTATTGGCCCCGAAAATAGCACCGGAGGTCATCCGGAGGTCTTTTTTGATTTTGGCGGTGTACTGGATTCCGTAATCAAAATAAAAGTCGCTGATCGAAACGTCGTTCGACTCCCTGAAATTTATATAATACGCAGAATCGGGAAACGTAGAGGAGGCTTCGCGGATCATCGATCCGAAGAGGTAAGAGGCATTGATGCCGATCGAAAGATTTTTGGTCAGCTTAAATCCGTTTCCCCAGAAAAACCGGTTGATCCCTCCCGAGCCCGCATAGATCCTTCTGACAAATCCGGCACCGGCCACCACCTGGTCGAAAGAAATGTTGTACCCGACATTGCTGTAGGGCAGAAGACCGAGCGTGGTTCTCCACCATTTCGTCACCGGGAAACCAAAGGTCAGGTAAGCCACTGATCCGAAAGTACGGCTGGCAGTCTGAAGGTCTGTTTTCAGGGTGACATAATTCATGATCAACCCTCCTTCAAAGAGAAATGAAGTGGAATCGAAAGCGGTGTAGGATGCCGGGTTGGCGTAGTTGATGTGGGTGGGGTTGCGCAGGCCGATGCTGGTTCCGCCCATGGCAAAGTTCCATGCATTCGTATTGTTGGTCAGATCCCCGATGCCAAACCTTGAATAGGGCGAGGTAATTCTTGTCTGTGCAAAAACGTTACCGGAGAAAAACAGGAGCAGGAAAAGCAGAAGGGAAAGAAAATTACAACGTTTTGGTATCATTAAAGACAAGAATTTGTTGGAGACCGTGGATGACGATATTTGGAACTGCAAAGATGCTAATTTTAAGCCGTTTGACAAAATAATTCATATCACCGCCGCTGACAATGATCCGGATTTCCGGATGTTCTTCCCGGTATGCGGCAGCAATACCTTCCATTTCGGCGGTCATTCCGTTGATAACCCCTGAAAGAATTGATTTTTCCGTATCCGTTCCCGCAAGGAAATTAATCTCCCGCCAGGATAATAACGGAAGCTGTTTCGTAAAAGTATGCAGGGCACGGAAACGCATTTCCAGCCCGGGGGAAATGGATCCCCCGAGGTATTCACGTTTCGCATTGACAAAATCGCAGGTGATGCAGGTCCCGGCATTGATGACCAGCACGTTCATGTGCGGAAAGAGCCGGCAGCCTGCCACCGCGGCAGCAATCCGGTCTTTTCCCAGTGTATCGGGACTCTTGTATTTGTTTACGACCGGAAGCGGCGTATGCTCATCCAGCTCAATAATATTAAACCGGTTGCGCAGGAATTCCCTGATGCTTTCAGGATAGGGGACAACGGATGACAGGATGCAGGAACGGATACCCGGGTGACGATCAACATACTTTTTAACGGTACTGAGTGAGATCAGCCGGTGCACCTCAACATCGATATCCCGCGACGGGTAAAGCTGGTCGAGGGATTCCTTCGGATCCATCACGGCCAGTTTCTTGTTCGTATTCCCGAAATCGAGGATAAGGTTCATCAGCAGTGGAAAAATGAATGCACGAAGGTACGGAAAATACCGGCCGGCCTTGCAGTCTGAAGGTATTTTCTCCTTGCCTCTTGCAATTTGAAAAATTCTTTCTAATTTTGCCGTCCCGATTCAAAAATCCGGCGTCGTAGCTCAGATGGTAGAGCAGAGGACTGAAAATCCTTGTGTCACTGGTTCGATTCCAGTCGATGCCACCAGGACAAATAGCGAAAAGCGAAAGGCGAAATAGTGAAAACTGTTTCGCCTTTTTGCATTCTGCCATCTAAGTTTAAGTTCCTCTGGATCATCTGAAAAGTTCTTCATTTATATAACAAATTGCGAATACTGGTTTTTCACATCAATAAAATGAATTGATATTGATTCTCAATATCAGTGACTTCGTCCTCGCTAAGTTCAGAAAATTCTTTGCCTAAAGCCCGCCTTGAAAGCTTGCCATTATTTTGCGATAAAAAACGTATTAATAATGCGACCATCTTATCGGACATCTGAAACCGGTCGTCGAGCCATTCCTTCATTGCATCATAATGTTGCAAATAAGCCACCTCTTCAGGTATTATCTTGTTTATGGTGTCATCGACACAATCAAAGAGAAATTCAGCTTGCAGGGTCGCATCAAAGTACCTGTAATAATCCATTGTTTCATTCAGTACCTCAACATTGTTATCCGGGGTCTTTTTCCATTGAATAAATTCCAATAGAGGATGCGAATGTGTTTCCAGTACTTTGCGGTAATCTTCAATACGCGCCAGAATAGCTGCCGAAACCGGGAATATTATTCCCTGGGGAGTAAACTTCATTCTTGTTAAAATATGATGTATCAGGTACCGATGCAGCCTGCCATTGCCGTCTTCAAAAGGATGTATATAGACAAAACCAAAAGCAATTTCAGCTGCCGTCAGTACCGGATGAAATAATGCATCCTGCATCTGCCTTTTCGCAGCTATCATTCCATTAATAAGAAGATCTATATCCTGCCACCTTGCCGATATATGATCGGGAATAGGTTCGCCAGTAGTACGGTCGTGTTCTCCGATAAAGCCGCCAGCAGTGCGATATCCCATTTTTATGAATCGGCTTTTTTCAATGACAATTTGTTGCAATCGGAGCAATTCTTCCTTACTTAACGCTTTATTTCCTGCCTGCCCAATTGCTTGTCCCCACCTTAAAGCCCTCGTTTGTGTCGGATGTTCCCCTTCAATATTGAAAGAAGCTTTGGAGTCTTTTTGTAAAAGAAATGCGGAAGTGCGCCTCAGCACATCTCTGTGAACCTCTTTAATGACCTTGCTTGTCTTTTCGGACAGGTTACCGGCAATAAAGCGTTCAATTTTATCAGTCTTGTTGATCAGTGGACAGAAGTTTATATTACCTGTAAGGTTGTTTTTTATTCTATGACGGGGTGAGTTGATACTATGCTGACTGGCATATTGTAAATTATCATTTAACAAGAACACATAATTTCCCGATTCTAAATCTGAAACCTTTAATTCCTTTTGCATAAGCCACTCATAGAGAAACCAGATCTTCCTGCTATACTGACTTTGCGGCTCTTTACGAATCCATTCTTCAATGATACCGGGCTGTACCTTTTCAAATAGTTTCTTAAATGCTAATACGTTAACCCCTTCATATTTTAAAGCAAAAACAAGGTGGGAGTACAAGGTTTCTTCAGGCTTGTGCCTTGGTGTAAACACCAGCCATCCATCTGTTCTGTATTGTCTGTGCTTTCTGCTGATTAATGCAAGTTGTATCGGGGCAGGAACAGGAAGTTTATATGCAGTAATTATTGCTCCATATCCTACCAATGTGCCTTCCTCGGGAACGGTTCTTCCCTGAAAAACACTTATCTCTTGTGAAATGTTATTGTTTTTCATAACACTTTATGAAAATTGCTTATCACAAAAGTATGAAAAATTCTTATTCTTTATGAAATATTATTATATTAAGCCAATAATTATGAAAAATGCTTAATCAGACTAAAAATCCTTGTGTCACTGGTTCGATTCCAGTCGATGCCACCAGGACAAATAGCGAAAAGCGAAATGGCGAAATAGTGAAAACTGTTTCGCCATTTCGCCATTTAAGGGATCAGGATTACCCGGAACCCCAAATCAAAACATGCATGTGTGGAACGTGAAAGGGTTGTTCTGTCAGACGTTATACTGTCAATCTATTTTTATGAAGTTTTTCCTGAGGGCAAACCTGTCTGTGGTTAAAACGACGATGTACAGCCCCACCGGAAATGAGGAAACATTCAGTTTCTTATCGTGGGCTCCTGCGAACTGATCATTCAGTTGTTCACTGTATAATTTCGTCCCGTTGAGATTGTACACGTATAAGGTGACATTCGAATCTTCAGAAAAGGAATACTCAAGAGTCAGTGTGCTGACAACAGGATTTGGATACAATTTAAGCGTATTCGGTTCAACATCTGAAATCATGGTAGAATCGCCCGGATCATCATTCATAGAATTTGATCTTGTAGTTGTAAAACTTTGAAGATTTCCGTATGAAGTCCCGTTTATATTCGTAGCATAAGCCCTTACATAATATTTGGTACGGCTTTTCAGACCGGTCATGTAGCTTGTAAAGGCACCGGTTCCGGTGCCATCCTGGGTATATGAATCACTTGTTGTCGGATTTCCCGTTGTATTCCAGCATACACCTCTTCTCTTTACTGCAGCACCTCCGTCTGAAATAACATTACCGCCACAGGTAGCCGTGGTGCCTTTAATATTTGTTACCGGATTTGTTGTCACTTTTGCCAAGGTGGAAGTTGATTTCAGGGTGTAGAAAACCTGCTGGGCTCCGTAAGAGGTTCCTTCACAATTCGTGGCATAGGCCCTCACGTAATAAGTAGAACCGGCTGTTAATCCGGTGATGCTGCTTACAAAGGTCCCGCATCCGGTCCCGTCGCTTGTATGATTACCCGTAATGGTTGGTGATGGGGCCGTACTCCAGCAAACACCTCTTGCGGTCACTGTTGCTCCTCCTCCTGATAGTACGTTGCCTCCGCTGGTTGCGGTAGTCTGGGTTACAGCCGTGACAGCGTCCGTAGTCACAATCGGCAGGGTTAAAGTGGTAAATGAGAATTCGTTTCCATATGATGTTCCGGCACTGTTGGTAGCATACGCTCTTACGTAATAGGTAGTGCCCGTTGTCAATCCTGTGATACTGCTTACAAACGATCCGGATCCGGTTCCGTCGCTCGTATGATTGCCGGTAATTACAGGGGCGCATACAGTACCCCAGCAGACACCTCTTGCTGTCACTGTTGCTCCTCCGTCGGATGTCACATTCCCTCCACTGGCTGCAGCGGTTTGAGTAATGCTTGAAACAGCAGTTGTGGTCACAGTTGGCGGAGTTATAATCGGTAACGTCGTAAATGAGAATTCGTTTCCGTATGAAGTTCCGGCACTATTGGTGGCGTATGCTCTCACATAATAAAGTGTACCAGCCGTTAATCCGGTGATGCTGCTTACAAACGATCCAATGCCGGTGCCATCACTTGTATGATTACCGGTAATTAGCGGGCA
>JAPLDJ010000021.1 GCA_026391805.1 Bacteroidota bacterium
CTTTGTGCGACTTTGTGTGTACTTCGAGTCCTTTGTGGTTCAATCACTTAAAATTTAACCACAAAGGCGACAAAGGTCTTCACAAAGGCGAATAAGGACTTTTTAGTCAACCCCTGCAGGGGGAGAGATCGGAGAAAATTAAAAATATTTCATAAGCCTTCCCACTATGATTGTCTTCATTAACAACCACAAAGTTGAAATTTTCCTGGGGGCAGTGGTGAAAGATGCAGTGCGATGCTATTCAACACACTCATCAAAACGTGTTGAGTCGGGGGCTTTACTGATCGTCGACCGGTACGGGAACAAGACCGTGGCCGATGGGGAACTCACTGAAGGACAAAAACTCTATCTAAAAAAATGTGACCATGGTTAAAAAGATCGTTTTTCTGGTGGCAGGATTGGCATTCCTCCTGTCAGTAAGTTCCGCCGAAGGAAAGAAGAGTAGCGGGAAAACAACAAAAGTGATCATCCTCCATGTGAATGACATGCATGCGAAGATCGACAACCTGCCGAAACTGGCCTGGCTGGCCGACAGTCTTCGAAAAACCAATCCATATGTCTTCCTCCTTTCCGCCGGGGATAATTTTACAGGAAACCCGGTCGTAGACATGATCGCCGATAAAGGTTTTCCCATGATCGACCTGATGAACCGCTGTAAATTCGATGCCAGCGCCATCGGAAACCACGAGTTCGACCTGGGACAGGTGAACCTTGAAAAACGTTTTGAACAGGCCGGCTTTCCGTTTATCTGCTGCAACCTCGATTTCAGCGCCACTTCCCTGAAGCAGCCGCAGCCCTACATCGTGCTTGATGCAGGAAAAAAGATACACATTGCCATTCTCGGCATCATTGAGCTGAACGATAAAGGCATCCCCGACACTCATCCGACAAAAGTTGAAGGCATAAAATTCTATGACGGAATCGGAGAAGCCAGGAAATATGCGTGGCTCAAGAAGAAGTACGGGATCCTGATCGGCCTGACACACCTTGGGGTCGAGACCGATGTCAGGCTGGCCGACACCCTGCCGGAGCTGGACGAAATCATCGGCGGCCATTCCCATACCCTGATTGAAAAACCCATGATGCAAAACGGGGTTATGATCGTTCAGGCAGGGGCAAACCTGAAATACATCGGGAAGACCACCCTCGAAGTTAAAAAGGGCCATGTGACGGCCCGCAGCGATGAGGTCATACCCATTACCGCGCTCCGGAATGCAGATCCGGACATGGTTGAACTCTGCAAAAGGTACAACGTGAATGAAGAATTCAATCAGGTCGCCGGTATTGCAGGATCTGCGCTCAATGGTTACGATGCGTTGGGCAGCCTTATGACCGATGCCCTGGTCAGCGAGCTTAAGGTGGATTTTGCGTTCCAGAACCGGGGAGGTATCCGCATTTCTTCTTTACCGGCCGGGCCCATCACTGTGAAGGACATTTACCAGCTTGATCCGTTCGGTAACCAGGTCGTGACATACAGGATGAACCAGAAAGAGATCGTATCCCTTATCACTTATGCCTTTACCCTTGAAAAAGCGCCCGATCTCCAGGTGTCGGGTATGACCTATACCTTGCTGACCGACGGAAAAGGACGTTGCCTGGGAGTGGAAATCCTTGATACTTCCGGTAAACCCCTGGACCCGGTGAAGGATTATTCGGTTGCCATGAACAGTTACATCGCGGCAAGTTATCGTTTCGATCATCGTGATGCCGGTAATACTGCGGCCATCACCACTGCTGAAGTGCTGATCAGTTATCTGAAAAAAGCAGGAACGGTCAACTATTCAGGGGTAAAACGGATAGGGCAAAAAATTCAGACAGAATGACCGAAGAAATTACAACTTTTTTGCCCTAACATTATCCGGAGCCCCGGTTTGCTCCTCTGACTTCCCATTCCCTGATCTCCGGAATGAAATGCAATACAGGGATCGGGATTCCATTCTTTCAGGAATGTAAAAAAAGATCCAATAATTTCCTTTTTCCGGCGACCGAAGGAATGCAAATAAACCTTTCAGAATTCCTCCGGCGGGCAAAATGCCCGCCAGGTTTTTTTCTTTCATCTTGATATTCAGGGGAAAAATTCATTCCCGGAAAAACGAATAGCGGTTTCCCGTATCGAAAAATTCCGGGTTTCCGCTATTGTTTATCAACCTAAGTCATATTACCTTTATTCTGGATATCAGGAAGCCATTTATTCGAACGATGACAATTCATTTTATAGGGGACATTGCTGCGTCATTTACTATAAAATGAACTTTTATAACTGTGAGAAAATAATGTTTATTCTCATGTAATGAAATTTTGGAAAACAGCGTTTTCTGAAGTTTGTTTGTATTTTGCCTGTTTTTTGCATGGCAAAGAATAGGTAATTGATTGGTTTTAAATTTTATCTGTGTTGAAATAAGCTGATCATAAGCATGAAAATACAACCCGTCATGAGGATTGAACACGGAAAGATGATGAAATAAACAGCCATGGATAACGCTCAGGAAACAAGATCTGCAGGGAACCGGCCGGAAGAGAACGAAACGAATTTCAGTTCTCTCTTCCTGGCAATGACCGAAGGAGTCGCCATCCACCGGATGATCTATGATAAGGAGGGCCGGCCGGTGGATTACACCATCCTGAATGTCAATCCTGCCTTTGAGAAGACGCTTGGAATTCCTGCAGAAAAGGCGAGGGGGTCATTGGGAAGCAAACTGTACGGTTCTGAACATCCTCCATACCTGGATATCTATGATCGTGTTTTAAAGACCCGGGAGCCTTATTTCTTTACTACCTATTTCGAGCCGCTTGACCGCTATTTTGAAATTTCCATTTTTATCCCGGGGAAAGATCTGTTTGCTACAGTTTTTCTCGATGTAACCGGCAGCAAGCGGGCAGAAGCGGAACTCAGGAGGATCGGAACCAAATACCGCCGTCTGTATGAAAGCATGATGGACGGATTTGCTTACACGGATATGGATGGCCACTTCAGGGAATCCAATTCCTGTTTCAGGGAGATGCTTGGATATAGTGAAGAGGAATTACTTAACCTTTCATACAAGGATATCACTCCCCACACATGGCTTGCATATGAGCAACGCATTATTGAAAACCAGGTGATCCCTTATGGCTATTCAGAGGTTTTTCAGAAGGAATACATAAAGAAAGACGGAACTGTTTTTCCTGTCGAGTTAAGGTTATCCCTGATCAAAGATGAAAAAGGAAAACCTGAAGGGGTATGGGCTGTTACCCGGGATATTACCGAACGGAAGCGTTCCGAGCAGGAATATGAACAGATGATCGACCGGTTTAACCTGGCGACCCATTCCGCAAACCTGGGAGTCTGGGAGCTGGACGTCCGGGACAATTCTCTCCTGTGGGACGATAAAATGCTGGAATTGTTTGACGTGCCTAAGGAGGAATTCACCGAAAACCTCGAAGCCTGGTACAAGACATTGCATCCGGATGACTTCATTCCCGCCAGGAAGATATTGGAAGAAGCCATCCGTGGCGAAAGGGAATATGACACTGAATTCAGGGTGGTCCATCGGGACGGGAGCGTGCATCTGATCAAAGCTTTTGCCCAGGTTGTAAATGATTCCGGCGGAATTCCTGTCCGGATGACGGGAATAAATTTCGACATTACCGAGCAGAAAAGAATCCAGGAGTCCCTCGTCATTTCAGAATTGTTTAACCGCAGTCTCGTGGAGTCAGCTCCTTTAGGGATCCTTTTCCTTGACCAGCATGGTCAGATGGCTTTTGTTAATCCTGCCCTTCAAAAAATCATTGATATTCCAGAAGGATCACCGTTGAAAACAATCGGCACTCCTTTTCAGGAGCATCCCGAAATCAGAACAATTTTGCAGGAGGAGGATATTGCCAGGATCATCCAGGGAAAGCAGGTGAATGCGCTGCAGTTTCAATACCGGACACAGGCAGGAAAAGAACTGGAACTGGAACTCCATACGGCACCGCTGATGAGCGTTAAAGATGAGGTCCATGGTATCATACTGATGGTGGTGGATATTACGGAACAGACGGCGGCAAACCAGGAACTGCGGGTATCGGAACGGAAGTACCGGAGGTTGTTCGACAGCATGCGCGACGGATTTGTGATGATGAACATGGAAAAGCAAATCATAGAAGTCAATTCCGCATATCTTGAAATGACCGGATACACACAGGAAGAACTCTATAGCATGAAAGGCATCCGGAACATCGTTCCTGAGAGGTGGTATCCCATTGTTGACAAAATTCTTGAGCAACAGCTGAAAGTATATGGTTATACCGATGTGTTTGAACTGGAATATGTGCGAAAGAACGGAACCATCTTTCCCTTGGAACTCAGGCTTTTCCTGATCAAAAACGAACAGGGTGGCAACGAAGGGATCTGGGGAATTGTCAGGGATATTACTGAACGAAAGAAAATGGAGCAGGAACTTATGCAGATGAATGCCCTGCTTGAAGTCAAGGTGAATGAAAAGACGCAGGAACTCAGGGAGAGGGTGAGCGAACTGGAACGTTTCAACAGGGCCACCATCGACAGGGAATTGCGGATGAAAGAGCTGAGGACCAAAATTGAAGAGCTGGAAAAAAAACTGGGAAATAAATGATATTCGGTATCCGGAATAAGTTGTTGGGAGGATTTTTCCTTATTCTCGTTGTTTTCACGGGTACTTCCATCGTGGGCCTGTACAGTTTTCAGCTTGTGGTAAATTCCCTGAATCAGACATTTTCTCATCCAATGGTGGTCGACCGTGCACATTCGAGTATCCAGATCCTTGTTCTTTCCATGCAGCACAACATGGAGGAGATATCATTATCACAATTTAGCAAAAAACTGGAAAAAAATATACAGGAGGTCAGGGCGAACGAAGAGCAAGCGCTAAGATTGTTCAGAATCATCCGGGAACAGATCCGGGGAGAGGAAGGAATCACGCTGACTCAAAATGCAAAGACCGCATTTGATCTCTGGAAACCAGTCAGGGAAAAGGTGATTGAACTCGCCAGGGAAGGAAAGTACTCCCAATCCTGGTCACTCAATGAATCGGAAGGGGAGGAAAAAGTCAGAATCCTTACATTCAAACTGGAAAAGATCGGTGATTATGCCGCGAGAAGAGCCAAAAACTTCATGGACAAACTAATCTATTTCACACCCCGTGCCAGGATCATCGGTATCTCCGCATTGATCCTGAGTATTGCCCTGAGTATTGGAATATCATTCTACCTGGCCTTCTCCATTAACACTCGTCTCAAAATAATCAATGAGGCAACCACAAAGATGGCTAAAGGAGATATCAGGCAATTTGTTGAAGTCAAAGGCCATGATGAGCTCAAACAGGTTGCAGACAATTTTAATATCATGGCGGTCGAGCTTTCAGGTATGTATGATAACCTTGAGAAAATCGTCAGGGAACGTACCCGTGAGCTGAACGAGGCCAATGAGGAATTGCAGCTGACAAAGAGTGATCTCGAGCAGAAAGTGAATGACCGGACCAGGGACCTGGAAGATAAAATCCGCGAACTGAACCGGAGCCATCTTGCCATGCTCTATATGATCGAAGATATGAACCTGACATCCCGGCGTTTGAAAGAGACCCAGGAAGAGCTGATCCAGAAAGAACGGCTGGCGGTTCTTGGCCAGTTTTCAGGAAATATTTCCCATGAATTGCGCAATCCGCTGGGGGTCATCGACAGCTCCATTTATTATCTTCAGATGCGGCTGGAAGACCAGGATGAGAAAATCCGGCAACACCTCGAAAGGATCAGCCAGGGAGTAAAGACTTCGACCACCATCATTGAAAACCTGCTCAACCTCACACGCATGAGCAAACCGAATCTGACACCGTGCAACCTT
Source organism: Bacteroidota bacterium (assembly GCA_026391805.1). GTDB lineage: Bacteria > Bacteroidota > Bacteroidia > Bacteroidales > FEN-979 > FEN-979. The sequence goes on from JAPLDJ010000021.1 coordinate 5,840, forward strand.
GCCCTGCTTCTGACAGAATGCATTGAAAGCTGCAAAATATCAAACCTGACCGAGGTCGTAGAAGATTTTCCCGATGAAGAGATCCTGGTGCTGGCTGAAAAAGAGCACATCCGGATGGTGGTCAACAACATTGTCAATAATGCGGGGGCATCCATGAATGAGAAAGGGAGGCTGATGGTATCCATACGGAAGGCAACGGCGGAGGCAGAGATCACATTCAGGGATACCGGCGCAGGCATTGACCCGGAAAACATCGGCAAAGTCTTTCAGCCCCTTTTCAGCACAAAGGCGAAAGGAATCGGGCTGGGGCTTTCCATTACCAGGATGGTCATAGAAAATCACAGGGGAACCATCAGGGTTGAATCGGAACCCGGCCAGGGTGCAAATTTTATTATCCGCCTGCCCCTGTATTCCGAAAAAGCTGACGGAACATCAAGACAAGAAAGCATATCATAAATGAAACAGAGCAATTGTAGCTATACGATTTTAATGGCAGAAGATCTTTTCAAAAATTTAATGATCTATGGATAAGAATATGAAAAAGAATTTACGTATCCTTTTAACCGATGACAACAAGGAATTCTCGGATAACCTGAAGGATATCCTTGAACTGAAAGGTTATGAAGTTCTGATGGCCCACGACGGATTCAAGGCGCTTGAAATCATAAAAGATAACAAAGTGGACCTGATCCTTATGGACATTAAGATGCCGGTTATGAACGGGGTTGAAACTTACAAACAGATTAAAACCATTGTTCCGTCAACCCCGGTTATCATGATGACCGCTTTTGCCCTTGAAGAGCTGATCCAGGAGTCACTCCAGGAAGGAGCATTTGCGTGCCTGAGAAAACCGCTTGATTTCGAACAACTTTTCACCACCATTGAAAATGCACTGCCGCACGGGTCGATGATCCTCATCGTGGATGATGATGTAGACCTTTGCAGTAACCTTACCGACATGCTGGGCCGGAAAGGATACAGCATATCCGTTGCATTTGACTGTGTGACCGCATTGGAAAAGGTGAAGGTCAACAAGTTTGACATCATGCTGCTCGACATGAAGCTCCCGGCGTTGAATGGTTTTGAAACCTACCAGGCGATACGGAAAGTTTGTCCCGACATTGTTGTGATCATAATTACAGGTTACGCGTCGGATATGGAAGAGATGGTAACTGCCGTCAGGGAGCAGGGCGCCTATACCCTGCTTGAAAAGCCGATCCAGATAGACTCCCTGCTGAAACTTCTCGAGAACATTCAAAAGAGCAAAAAATAAAGGGGGAATGAATCCCGAATTACAAGGCAAGCCGGATGAAAGACCATTTCGAAATCCTGATCATTGATGATTCAACCCTGTTCAGCCAGAACCTGAAAGATATCCTGGATGAAAAAGGATACAGAACCGTTGTTGCCCACAACGGGAAAGATGCAGTGGAGGCCTGCAGGCAGAATATTTTCAGCCTGGCACTGATTGATCTTAACCTGCCGGATTACAAGGGGATGGACCTGGTGGAAGAATTGTCCGTACTTCAGCCCGAGATGGAGTTCATAATCATTACGGGTTACGGAACCATGGAGATCGCTGTGGAAGCCGTGCGGCACAAGAAGATCGTCTCCTTCGAAGTAAAACCTGTTGACCTGAACCATTTCCTGGCACTGGTGCACCAGATCCAGGAACGGAGGCGTGCTGCCGAAGCTTTGCGCATCAGCGAGCAGCGGTTCCACATCTTTGCAGAATCGGCCACAGACGCCATCATCAGTACCGACGAAACCGGGAGGATCATTTACATGAACCCTGAATTCGAGAACATCTTCGGTCATAAAATCCCGGAAATGCTGGGCAGGGAAATCACAAACCTGATGAATCTGAAAGAAAACCAGGATTCATCGGATGTAATAAGAAGCATTTTGGATCTCGACCGGATCCGTGAAATGAGAAGGATGGAAGTACAGGGCAAACACAAATCGGGAACGATCATCCCTCTGGAAATCTCCTTAGGAGGATACGATACAAAAGATGGGACTTTCTACATCGCGATCGTCAGGGACATCACCGAACGGAAGAAGATCGAAAAACAACTCATCCATACGGAAAGAATGGCCGGCATCGGTGTCATGGCCGCCGGAATGGCCCATGAGATCAATCAACCCCTGAACAACATCTCGCTAACCATGGACAACCTTGTGATGTCGATAAAAGAGGGAACAGCAAACAAGGCTTATATTGAAGGAAAAACAAACAAGATCTTTGATCATATCACACGGATCCGGAAAATCATTGATCATGTAAGGGCATTTTCAAGAGACCATGATGATTATATCCTGTCGAAATTCGATATCAATGAAAGCATCAGGAATGCGAAGTCACTGGTCTCCGAACAATTCAGGCACAACGGAATCGAATTCGAACTGGAACTCGACGAATCACTCCCGAACCCGGTGGGAAATATCTTCAAGTTTGAGCAGGTCATTGTGAACCTGACCATCAATGCTAAAGACGCCATTGAGGAAAAAGAGCTCCATCATACATCCGGTTTCAACAAATACTATAAAATCCGTTCTTTCCGGGAAGATAATTACATCTGCGTGGAAGCAGTAGACAACGGCATCGGCATTGAGCCTAACGAGATCGACAAGATCATGCTTCCTTTTTATTCGACCAAGCTGGAAGGGATGGGAACCGGGCTGGGACTTTCCATCTCCTTTGGTATTATCAGGGATATGAATGGCACCATTGAAATACACAGTAAAAGGTTTGCCGGGACAACCATAAAAATCATGATCCCTATTGGGAACAAAGAAATTAGCTGACATGGAGAGCAAGATCAAAGTTCTTATCATCGATGATGAACAGCATTTCACGGAAGAGATGCAGGAATTCCTGGAGAAAACAGGATACACGGCACTTACAGCCAATACAGCCAAACAGGGGCTGCATATCCTGAAGGGACAGGAAATTGATCTTCTGATCCTCGATATCCGTCTTCCCGGGGTCAACGGACTTGACATTCTGAAAGAAGTCAAAGCTTTGTATCCCGCCCTTGAAGTGATCATCGTATCGGCCCATGGCGACATGGAATCGGTCATCCGGGCCATGCGCCTGGGCGCCCTCGACTACCTCCGTAAACCGTTCAGGCATATCGATTTCCAGATTGCCATTGAACGCACACAGAAATTTCTTATCCTGAACCGGCGGATAAAGAGCATGGAAGAAAAAAATTCCCTGATCTCAAAGAGCCTTGAAGAAAAGATCGAGCGCAACTTCATCGGGGGAAGCCAGAAGATCCTGGATGTTCTTGATACGGCCATGACCGCAGCAAAATTCCCCGACACCAATGTGCTGATCACAGGGGAAAGCGGTACGGGAAAAGAAAACATCGCACGGATCATCCATTATTCCAGCATCCGGAAAGATTATTTCTTCTGCCCCGTGAACAGCAGCGCGATCACGGAATCGCTACTTGAAAGTGAGTTTTTCGGACACAAAAAAGGATCCTTCACAGGTGCGATCGTTGATAAAAAAGGATTTTTCGAAGTTTCCGACCTGGGCACGCTCTTCCTGGATGAGATCGCCGACATGCCTTTTTCACTCCAGGCAAAGATCCTGCGCGCCATTGAAGAAAAAAAGATCACCCGTGTCGGGGAAACAGAACAGATTAAGGTGAATTTCCGGGTCATCGCCGCCACAAACCATGACGTTCATCAGCTTGTAAAAGAAAATAAGTTCAGGCTGGACCTGATGCACCGGCTGAACACGCTGCACATACACATCCCACCCCTGCGGGAACGCAAAGATGATATTGAGCCCCTGCTGAATTATTTTATTTCCGATTTTTCGGTAAAAATGAACAAACCGGGTATGAATATCGACAAGCAGGTGGTTGCTGCTTTGAATAAATACGATTTTCCCGGGAATGTCAGGGAGCTGAAAAACATGGCGGAAAGAGCCATCATTCTTTCAAAAGGAGACACGCTGACAGTGAAGGATTTCCCTTATGAAGCAAGGTCAGCCAATGACAGCGGCAACATTGAACAGCCCACACTGCAGGAGCAGGAGGTCAAGGTCATCCGGCAGGCCCTGAGAGACCACGGATACAATCAGAAAGCAGCTGCTGAGTCCATTGGCATTTCGCGCGATGCGCTGATCAGGAAAATGAAGAAATATAACATCCGGATCAAAAAAGAGGATTGATCATCCGCTCATTCTGGTGAAACAAAAGCGCTCACCTGTGCGCTTATAGCCTGCAAGAGATCAGTTGTATATTGATTGTTGGCGCAGGAAATATTTTTTTTGAAAAAATATATCATCTTTTTATCGCTGATTTACATCGCATTAAAAAATTTTTTCCGATTTTTTATTTTTTTCCTTCCCGTTGGCATACCCTTTGTTCATGGCCGTCCCGTCAACAGAATTATTAATATAAATATAAACATAAAAAATCTAAAGATACCAACCTAAAAACAGATGCCCCTGTTCCCCGCTAATTTGATGTTCAACAACGGTCGCAAGATCAGTTGTTATCCCTCCTACCAAAACCCGATTTTTCGGTTCACAGAATGCAGCAAATAGTTCCACATCAAGTTCTACAGGGGCATCTTTTTTTTCCTTCCAAATAACAGTTCAAGGGGAATTTTCAGTCATCAGCTTTTCTCACTCAATTCCAGCCAGCGGTCCGTTTTTTCGCTGATCTCTTTTTGCAGATCCGAATATCGTTGTGACTTCAGTGTTAATTCGTCGGGGCTAAGAGTTCCGGATGAAAGGAAGCTTTCAATTTCGTTTTTTTCATCATCCAGTTTTGTGATCTCTGCTTCGAGGTGTTCCAGTTCCTTCTTTTCTTTAAAGGATAATTTAGCCGGGGAAGAAGGTATCTTTCCAGGTGTCGCTTTTTTCCGGTTTGCTTCCTGGACCAGGCGGTTCACATGTTTTTCCTTCAGTTTCCTGAATTCATTGAACTGGGTATAATTCCCCGGAAAATCCCGTACAACAGTGTTTCCTTCAAAGACGAACAGGTGATCGACGATCTCATCAAGGAAATAACGGTCGTGGGTTACAATGATCACACACCCGCTGAACGATGCAAGGTATTCCTCCAGGATCGCCAGGGTGAAAATATCAAGGTCGTTGGTGGGTTCATCGAGGATCAGGAAATTCGGGTTCCGCATCAGCACCGTCACCAGGTATAACCTGCGTTTTTCACCTCCGCTGAGCTTGCTGACCAGCTGGTAGTGCACCGGGTAAGGAAAGAGGAAATAATTCAGGAAGGCCGCGGCGGAAATGGTATCCCCGTTGGCCAGCGTGACCACTTCGGCAATGTTCCTGACCACATCGATCACCCTGGTATCCTCGTTAAAAGCGATCCCATCCTGCCGGTAATAGCCGAAGGTGATCGTTTCGCCCTTCTCGATCCGCCCTGCCGTTGGACGAAGCAGCCCGGTGATGATCTCCAGGAATGTGGTTTTCCCGGTCCCGTTGTTCCCGACCAGCCCGATCTTCTCATTCCGTTTGAACGTATAAAAGAAATCCTTCAGGATGGGCATCTCTCCCCAGTTGAAAGAGACCTGACGCATTTCAAGGATCTTCTTCCCCATCCGTCCCGTTCCGACATCCATTTTCATTCTCTCTTCGCGGACACCGCCCTCCGAGATCTCTTTCAGCTCATAATAACTCTCTATGCGTGCCTTCGACTTGGTGGTTCGCGCCTTCGGCATCCGTCTCATCCATTCCTGCTCTGTCCGCAGGAGATTCTTCGCTTTTTCAATTTCCTTCGACTGGTTTTCCTTCCGCTCAGCCTGTTTTTCCAGGAAATAGGAATAATTCCCCTTGTACCTGTATAAGGATGCATTGTCCAGTTCGATGATCTCATCGCATACCCGGTCGAGGAAATAGCGGTCGTGGGTGATCATGAGCAGGGTGATCCGGGTTTTTCCCAGGTAATCCTCCAGCCATTCGATCATTTCAACATCGAGGTGGTTGGTGGGTTCGTCGAGGATAAGAAAATCAGGTTCGGTGATCAGGGTCTTGGCAAGGGAGATCCGCTTCCGCTGTCCGCCCGACAGCTCACTAACCGGCTGATCCAGGCCGGGGATCCGGAGCATCGACAGGATCTGTTTTACCCGTGTTTCATACTCCCATCCGTCCAGGGCGTCCATGCGTTCAATCGCCTTCTGGATCTGCAGCCGGTCATTCCCATAGATCGCTTTTTCATAATCACGGATCGTCCGGTGGATCTCATTGGAGGATCCGTAGACCTCATCAAAAACAGAATTGAATTCATTCAGTTCCGGATCCTGTTTCAGGTAACCGATGGAGACATCATTGAAGAAGTTAACCGAACCTCCGTCCATCGGCTCAAGGCCGGCAAGGATGTTCAGCAGGGTGGATTTCCCGGTTCCGTTCTTCGCGATCAGGGCGACTTTCTGGTACTGGTTGATCACGAAGGAGATGTCCTGGAAAAGGATCTTCTCGCCATAAGAGCGGGACAGGTTTTCTACCTGAAGAAGGGAAGGCATTTTTTTGTGAATAAAATCAAATCTCTACGGTAATTCCGATGCCGGCTGCAATTGCCTTTTCATAAACCAGCTTCGCCGTGGCGGCATCCTGGATGGCCAGTCCGTTTGATTTGAAGAGGGTGATCTCCCGGTCGTTCACCCGTCCCGGTTTCCGGCCTGAAATGATCTCTCCCAGTTCAGCATAAAAATGGCTTTCGGGTATTTCTCCTGCGTTGACTGGTATTATGATATCACCTGCTTCCTTGAAACAGGCCTCTTTTGAATCACCGATGAATTTTGACCGTTTCACGATGGCGGTATCGAGTTCACGGGCATTCGGCGTATGGCTTCCGATCCCGTTGATGTGCGTCCCTTCTTTTACCTTGTTCCCATCGAAAAGCGGTGTAGCGGAGGAGGTGGCGGTACAGATGATATCTGCCACGAGCAACTCTTCCGGTGATCCTGCTTTTATGATCTCAAGGTTGAGTTTTGCGCTCATTTCGGCTATGAATGTGTCAGCAGCCTGTTGGGAGAGATCAAAAACGATCGCCTTTGAGATCTTCCGGGCTTCGCAAACCGCCCAGAGCTGCATCTTTGCCTGCACGCCGGCGCCGAAGATCCCGGCTACCTGTCCTTCCTCTTCCCGTGCGAGCAGTTTCGTCGCAACCCCGCTTGCGGCGCCTGTTCTTACCGCCGTCAGGTATCCGCCGTTCATGATGCAGACAACATCCCCCGTCAGCGGATCCTGGAGAAGGACCTTTCCGATCGTTGTGGGAAGGTTGTATTTCGAAGGATTGTTTTTATAAACGGTCACCACTTTGCAGGCCAGGGCTTCCATTTTCTTCAGGTAGGCAGGCATGTAAAGCGACAGCCCGTCGGGCGGCGTGATGGCGGTCCTGAGCGGGAGGACGGCAGTACCTGCGGAAAGTTCTGCAAATGCCAGTTCCACGGCATTCATGCATTCTTTCATGTCAAGGACAGAAGCGACATCGGCTTTGTTCAGGATTAAGGTCATACAGGATATTTTTGATTTACGGTTTACGACATAGGTCATAAGTCATATGACGTATGACGTATGTCTTATTTCTTTTTCGCAACCTCAATATGTCTCCATATTTCATCGTCTTCAAACATCTTCATGTTGCCTCCCATTGAATGCGTTTCGCCATCCATACCCATTCCATCCTGTGGCATAGAGCCCGGGCGTTCATGTCCACGTCCGCCCTGCATATCCGACGGGTTCCCTTCAGCAGTTCCGCTTCCTTCACCCTCTTTTGGCTTCGGCGCTCCTTTGATGATGATTCCCACGGAAAGTGGTTCTGCGTTCCTTACATCCGTTGCGAAACACTGGAACGGGATCCGGGCTTCATAAACCATGACATTGGCAGAATCCCAGTTAAGGGCAACGGTGATCCCGCTTTTGCCCGATTTGATCTTCTGAAAACCATTGATCCCTTCACGGAAACCGGTAAGGTCCATGTCCTGCATCTGGAGAAGGTACATAAGGTGCGTTGTTTTCCGGTCACGGCGGAGTTCCGGGTTCATCTTTTTCCCGATCGGGAATTGCAAAGTTGCTTCTGGTTTTTTCTTTCCCTTGCTGTTGATGAGGATCTCCATTCCATTTGAGAGCGCTTTCATCTGCTGGGGCTCATCGGCCATCCGGATACAGACATAGAGTGCCGCAGAATCGTTTACTATGGCATAATTGGTATGGGCATCTTCCTTAAAACCAAACAATGAGGGTTCCCACTCATGCGAGTTCCCGTTTACAATAATCCCTTCTTTATATACGGAAGGATATTTCTTCCCCTTGTCTGAATGATCAGGGTTCGACGGGAAGCCATATATACTGACCATGAAGATGATGAGAAATAGAGATCGGCGCATCATAACAGCTGTTAATTATTCAATACTTACGGAAAGATCCCGTACCGGCAGAAAGGACAAAGGTAAAGATTTATCGGGAAAGGGAGTGGGTTCATTCCATCTACTTCTCCTTATTTATGGTACTTTTGAGGCTGTCGCACAAGTTTTCAGGCTGTGAGACATCTAACCAATAAATACCGGGAATCTTGGACGAAGCATCCATTATCGAACGCCTCAGGAATGGGGAGCCATCAGCTTTTCATGAGCTTGTGGAAAGTTTCCGCGACCGGGTTTTCAATACTTCGATCGGGCTTCTGCAGCAGAGAGAAGATGCCGAAGACATCACCCAGGAGGTATTCGTAGAGATTTACCGTTCCGTTGCCGGTTTCAGGGGGGAGTCAAAGCTTTCAACCTGGATCTACCGGATCACCGTCCAGAAATCAATGGAATTCCTGCGCTGGAAGGCACGTAAGAAGCGTTCCGGTATCATTCTTCAGCTTTTTGGGAAGGAAGGGAAAGAGGTACATCCCGGTCTTGTTCATTTTGATCATCCGGGTACCCGGCTTGAAAACAAAGAACGTTCAGCTATTTTGTTCCAGGCCATCAGCAAACTTCCATTGAATCAGCGAACAGCTTTTACCCTGCATAAAGTGGAAGGGCTGAGTTATGCTGAAATTTCCGGCATTATCGGGGTTTCCCTGTCATCCGTCGAGTCGCTGATGTTCCGTGCAAAACAGAACCTGCAGCAATTGCTGTCGCATTATTATGATAAAAATGAGAAATAACCGCAAGTTAATACACCAAATAACATCCAATGAGATATGAATACAAAAGAACAATGGATCAGTGAAACTCTGGAGAGCCTTGACGGAATGAGGCGGGCCGGGAGTGATCCGGAAACTTATGAAAAGGTGATGCAACGGATCCGGATGTCAGGGACCAGGCGCGTCTACCTGCAGGCATCTTTCGTCTGGAAAATTGCAGCAGGATTGATCCTGCTCATTGGTCTGAATGTTTTTTCCCTGGTCTATTACAGCAGGTTGTCAAAAGCCTCTGAAACCCAAACAGGGGTCCTGGCCAGTGATTATTTTTCTTACATCAACACCATTAAATTATAAGAGATGAAAAGGAAAGGATTGATCATCTTCGTCATCGTATTCCTTGTAGTACTGAACCTGGGAACCCTGACCTTCATGTGGATTAACCGCCCGGGCGGACAATCTCCATCGAACCATCGCGATGTTTCCGCATATCTTAAGAAAGAACTCCTGTTAACCGAACCTCAGCAGGAGGAGTACACTCAGCTGCGGGCACAGCATCAGCAGGAAATGCAGAACCTTCAGAACCAGGACCGTGCCCTGCACAAAAAATTCTTCGACCTGCTGCAGGTTTCTCCCCCTGATTCTTTTGCGGCGGAGAGCGTTGCAGATTCGATTGCGACCCTGCGGAAGAAAATGGAGATCCTGACCTTTAATCATTTTATTGACTTCAGGAAGATCCTCAAGCAGGAACAGCAAAGAAAGTTTGATACGATTTTTACTGAAGTGCTCAGGATGGTACTTCCCCCGCCACCTTCTCCGCCGCCGCCGCCGGGACAGGTTCCTCCACCGCCCGGACCTGGCCAGCCACCACCACCACCACCACCGGGAAAATAAGAGACAACAGAAAATCAATCCGCTTTTGAATTTTAATAAATAGTAACCATGAAAACGAAACTGAAATCCATCCTGCTGACCCTCGTCTTCAGCATGATCATCCCGGGAGTTTTTTCCCAGACGGAGAAGACTGTCATGAAGGCAACTAAATCCCAGAATACAGAGTTGAAGGTTACATTGCCGCCTGTACCCCCTGAGCCTCCTGCCCCTCCTGATGTACCCGGTCTTGAGCAGGAAGCTGTTCCGCCACTCGCTCTCGTTATACCTGACCTGACCAATGACCAGAAACAGCAGCTGAAAAAGCTCGACCTTAAGAACCTTGAAGCGATGAATCCTATACGGAACCAGATGCGTGAGAAAAAGGTGCACCTGATGAGCCTTCTCTCCACGCAGCCTATGAACATGAAAGAAGCTGAGTCGGTAGCCGACGAGATCGGGAAGATCCAGGCCTCGATCCTGAAACAGCAGATCCGTCACGACCAGGAAATAAGGGGCATTCTGACGCACGACCAGCAGGTGATCTTTGATTCAAAACCAAAGCCGTTCCTGAGAGAGCGGATGAGGCTGGGGAGATAACTTTGATTCCACTCGCCTCACCCCCTGCAGAGGTTATCTTAAAAGCCGGAAGATGTTTCACGCAAAGGCCGCAAAGATGTAACGCAAAATTCGCAAAGGGTTTAATTCCTGATACTGACTCTTAGCGTCCTTTGCAAAAATCTTTGCGTTCTCTGCGAGAAACCAACTTTTTAATCAGCTTCAATGTGTGGAATAATTAAACCCAAGAGCATGAGAATAAATCTTTCTGTCAGTAAAAAATTGTTTTTAATCATTCTGCTTTCCTTAGGTATCAGCGGATATGGGCAATTGCCTTATACGGTTGTGGGAACGGGGGTAGCGAAATGTTACAACAATACAACTGTGATCACCTGCCCGACGGATTCATCAGCAGCATTTTTCGGGCAGGACCAGGGTTTGACCCCATCTTACCAGGACAACGGCAACGGAACCGTCACCGATCTTAATACCGGTCTGATGTGGATCCAGGCCAGGGGTTCAAAGATGTCGTGGGACAGCGCTTTCCTGATGGCTTCGCAATGTACGACCGGTGGTCATAATGACTGGCATGTGCCGACAATAAAGGAACTCTATTCCCTGATCAATTTTAACGGGAAATCGGGATTGACAGCTCCACAGTGCATTGCCTACCTGGACACCAACTACTTTGAAATTGCATACGGAAACCTGGCGATCGGGGAAAGGATCATCGACGGGCAGGACTGGAGCGCAAACCAGTACAAGGGACTGACCATGGTTGGAGACACTACAGTTTTCGGCGTCAATTTCATTGACGGGAGGATCAAGGGTTATCCAAAGTACAAGCCGGGTACCGGAAGCACGGTAAAATATAAACTGTATGTCCGGTTTGTCCGAGGAAATCCCGATTATGGCAAGAATGATTTTACGGATAACGGTAATCAGACCATAACGGATCATGCCACCGGTTTGATGTGGACGAAGGATGACAGCCAGGCCGGGATGAACTGGGAAGATGCCCTTGCGTGGGCACAAACAAAAAATTCCGCGAATTACCTCGGGTACCGCGACTGGCGCTTACCAACAACCAAAGAGCTCCAGAGCCTTGTTGATTATACACGTTGCAAAGATTATACGAATTCGGCCGCCATCGACCCGGTCTTCAACTGTTCAGCCATCACCGATGAAGGCGGTAATTCTAACTGGCCCTTTTACTGGGCCAACACGACCCACCTCGACAACATGGGCGGGGTTTATGTTGCATTCGGTGAAGCGCTGGGATGGATGCAGAGCCCGCCCTGGGTTACGTATTATACGCTCCTGGATGTACACGGCGCAGGTGCACAGCGCAGTGATCCTAAGGCCGGAAGTTATACCAACTATTTTTTGGGCTACAATCAATCCGGTCAGCCGGTTTATGGTCTCGGTCCGCAGGGAGATGTGATCCGCATCAACAATTATGTGAGGCTGGTAAGAACCATAAGCAACACAAGCGGGATGAATGACCTGCAGAATAACGGTTCAGGAATCCGTCTCGAACAGAATGTGCCCAATCCTTTTTCTGCTTCGACATCCATCAGCTTTACACTGGCAAGACCCGAGGCAGTCACACTGACCATCTATTCATCAACCGGAAAAAAAATAGCGACCGTGACCGATGGAGTCATCCTGTCGGGCAGGAATTCCGTCTGCTGGAACGGGACTGATCTGTCGGGAACAAAAATGCCGGCCGGGATTTATTTCTATTCCATCCAGACATCAAAGGAAACCATAACCAAGCCGATGATATTGTCACCAGAATGATGCTGGTAAGGTTGCTTCGTCCCGATGAAATCGGGGATCGCAATGACACCGTTGAGTTTTTGTTGAAGGAGATTGTTCTGAGCGGCATTACAAATGCCGCTTACCAGGGTGCGCACATAAAAAAAGTGCAAAACGACCATCACTTCGCATTTCGCACTTCACATTTTACACTTAGTCCAGTGACTCCGGAGGAACTGTTGTTGATCCAAAGAAGGTTTACAAAATTGCTCTGGATGCTTATGCCTGCTCGTTAATTCTGATACATAACCATCCTTCTGGGAACATTCAACCCAGTGAGGCCGATAGAGCCATCACAGATAAATTAATGAATGCTGGTAAGCTGCTTGATATTGCTGTGTTAGATCACATCATTGTCGGTGGAGAACAGTATTACAGCTTTGCAGACAATTGTATGATTTGAAATACAGAGGGTAGCTCATTTGTTTTCAGCAAACTATTGACATTCATTGATTTATTTATTATATTTGGCGTTCTATAATATGATTAAGAATAATATGTTCCTGAAATCAATATCCCTGTCCCAAGTAACTTGCCTTCCGGGGGAGAAGCATATTAAACTAGGACTTATGAAAAAACATCTATTGAAACTCTCAGCTTTTATAGTATTATTGCTTGTAGCAGAATCAAGTACCAATGCACAAGTTAAAATTAGTACTGACAACAATCCACCGGATAATTCAGCTATGCTGGATGTAATGTCAACAAATAAAGGACTCCTTGCTCCCAGAATGACCTATGTACAACGAAATGCTATTGCTAATCCGGCCGAAGGACTCATTGTAATTTGTACGAATGGTAGCTCCTCTGGCAATCCTGTTATATCTGTTTATCTTACTGGAAAGTGGCTAAGTCTATCGTCTTTATGTGAAACGCCATCAAATCCTGCTACAGGAACTCATATATCTACATGTACGCAGATAACCTGGAATTGGAACTCCGTACCCATCTCCCTCGGTTATAAATGGAATATCATAAATGATTATGTTTCCGCTACAGACATGGGAACGAATACAACACAAATAGAAACAGGACTTACCTATAACACTGCCTACACAAGATATGTTTGTGCATACAATGGTTGCGGCTATTCCGCATCAACTACATTAACACAATCTACGCCACCTTGGTCTTGCGGTTGTTCTATAACCGATAGCCGGGACAGCAAAACATACAATACCGTTTTGATAGGCTCCCAATGCTGGTTTGCCCAAAACCTGAACGTAGGCACTAAAGTAGCTGGCAGTGTTAACCAAGCAAATAACAGTATCATAGAAAAGTACTGTTATGATAATAATGACGCCAACTGCAATACTTATGGAGGCCTTTACCAGTGGGATGAAGCGATGCAATACTCAACAACGCCAGGAGTTAAAGGAATATGCCCTACAGGCTGGCATTTGCCAACCGATGCCGAATGGACAACCCTGACGACTTTTTTGGGTGGTGAAGCTATAGCAGGTGGAAAAATGAAGGAAGCAGGCACAACTCATTGGTCGTCACCCAATACAAATGCAACCAACAGCAGCGGCTTTACTGCCCTTCCAGGCGGCTACCTGAACAACTTTCAAGAGTTCACCGTTCTCACTTACAACGCCGCCATCTGTTCGTCAACGGAGTACGCCTCACCATACTTTTGGAACAGGAATCTCCCCTACAATGGCGAGAACGTGTCCCGTGACGGCAGCTACAAGTCAGACGGTTTTTCGGTACGCTGTGTGCAGGATTGACGATTTGGCTCAGCTCCCACAGTAATTTCACTAAACCTAATTCCAAGTAAGTCTTGAACTTACTTATTTATTTACTTTCCTATAGAATAAGCAAGTAAGTAACTTTTCAAATTAGGAATATATTCTTTTTCATGAAATACAGACCATTTTCTTCTCGCTTTTAATTTCCGGTTATCCCCATCTCCCTCGGGTCTGCTTATATCAGGGTGTATCATTGGGAATAAGATCGTTGAATGTCCTGCAACGGTAACATTATGGGATTTACCAACTGCATCTTCAATCTTTACTGGGGTTTTTAGCTTATACACCCTCCTTAGCCTCTGGTATACTTCCTTATCTGATAATGTTACAATCACCTTTGGTTTTGCCTGCTTTATTTCCTCTACTAACCATAATTCACAACATTTCTCAGCAGTTTCTTGAATCTCTTTGTTGAATTTAACCTTGTTGTGATAAATGTCAAGAGGCTCTTCCTTGGGATACCTGCACTTAATTATATCGGTAATCCAAACATCATCCCTAGTAAGGCCTAATGGTTTGAGATAATATTTATCAAGCGCTTTACCACTGATTGTATTAGGTGAGAATGGCTCTTTCTGGTCCTCATAATGGAGTTTTTTTAAGACTTCTTGTCGTACACGTTCTTCTGGTGTATCGTTTCTTTCTTTGCCAGTAATAAAACAGGTTATTTTCATTGTTTTAGTCTCTTTAGATATTACATCTTGACAAATTTATGAAATAGTTGCATCTTTCACGAATGAATCCACTATGCACAATTTTTCTTGAGAAAGTTTACCTAAATTATTACCAAGAAGTATTATCTGAATCTATGAATTACCTTCTTGGTATGACAAGTTATTCGAAGGGAAGTGATTACCATGTTCCTCTGATGATAAACTTGTCAGAAAGATAAAATTTGAGGTGGCTGTAAATGCTTAATCTTGAGTTTAGGGGCCATTCCGCAATACTGCACCAAGTAGCTCATTGTTAAAAGCCCTATGGAATAAGGGTTTTCTGAAATGTCGTACCTATGTTGTACCAAAAAAGAAAAAATCTTTGTAAAATAATCTATTACAATGGTTTACTAATCTAAGTGTGACTCCGAAGGGGTCATATATGGCAAACTGAAAATCAGGTCAATATCTTTGTAATGCCCGTTATTCCTACATCATATTAAATATCGTTTACAGCCGTTTACCGGCGGTTAATAACTTTTACTGACAAATTTGTACAAGAAGTTGA
>JAPLDJ010000022.1 GCA_026391805.1 Bacteroidota bacterium
TTCAATTCTCCGGATCCCTGCAGCAATCGCACTTTCGGAGGTGATCTTGAAAAGGCCGATCTGTCCGGTGGCGGGAACATGGGTTCCGCCGCAGAGTTCAATGGAATAATCCTGGTCGAAAATAACAACCCTGACCGTCTCCCCGTATTTTTCACCGAACAGCGCCATAGCGCCCATCTCCTTTGCTTTTGCGATCGGCATGGCACGGTCTTCGGTCAATGCAATGTTGCTCCAGATTTTCCGGTTTACGATATCTTCCACCTTCCTGATCTCATCCTCCGTCATCTTTGCAAAATGAGTAAAGTCGAAGCGGAGATGTTCATCATCCACCAGTGAACCTTTTTGCTCGACATGCGAACCCAGGACACTCCTCAATGCTGCATGCATCAGGTGCGTGGCGGTGTGGTTATTTGCTGTTTTCCTGCGCAGGTTACCGTCTACTTCTGCAACGACAGGAAGAGAAATATCTTCCGGCAGGGTCTTAACAATATGAAGGATCAGTTCATGTTCCTTCAGTGTATTGAGAACCTCATTTTTTTTACCTGCAGAAACAATCCAACCACGATCGCCTGCCTGTCCGCCGGATTCAGCGTAAAATGGTGTTTCGTTCAGAACGACCTGGAAAAACTCGCCTTCCTTCGATTTTATTTTCCGGTAACGGACAATTTCAGTTTCGGCAGAAAGGGTGTCATAACCAATGAAATTATTTCCGGATGATTCAGGCCTGAGTATGGTCCAGTCGGCCGTGTTGACCTGTGCTGCCTGCCTCGAGCGGTTTTTCTGCTCAGCAAGTCCTTTGCTGAATCCTTCCATATCGACATCCCATCCGGCCTCTTTTGCCATCAGCTGCGTAAGGTCGATCGGGAAGCCATATGTGTCATACAGTTCAAAAGCAAAATCACCATCAATGATTTTTGATGCTGGATGCTGCCCGCCTGCCGGCGAGGCAGGGATGCTGGATGCTGGATCTTTTGGTTCCAGGTAATTGTTAAACTTCAAGATGCCTGTCGCAAGCGTGCGGAGGAATGCTGTTTCCTCTTCCCTGATCACATTCATGACCAGATCTTTCTGTTTTGTCAGTTCCGGGAATACTTCTCCCATCTGGCTGATCAGCACCGGAACCAGTTCATGGATGAATGCATCTTTCATGTCGAGGAATGCATACCCGTATCGTACGGCCCTGCGCAGGATCCTGCGGATCACGTATCCTGCTTTTACATTGGAAGGAAGCTGTCCGTCGGCAATGGCGAAAGAAATGGCCCTGAGATGGTCGGCGACCACCCGCATGGCCACATCCGCCTTGGGATCGGAACCATACCGGATCCCTGATTTCTGCGCGATGGCAGCGATCAGCGGCTGGAAAACATCGGTGTCGTAGTTCGACTTCTTCTTCTGCATCACCATGCAGAGCCGCTCGAATCCCATGCCTGTATCTACATGCTTCGCCGGCAGGGGAACAAGCTGCCCGCTGGTTTGCCGGTTGAATTCGATGAACACCAGGTTCCAGATCTCGATAACCAAAGGATTCCCTTTGTTGACCAAATCTTTCCCCGGTACTTTCTTTCGCTCTTTATCATCCCTCAGATCGAAATGAATTTCAGAACAGGGACCGCAGGGACCGGTATCGCCCATTTCCCAGAAGTTATCTTTTCTCGATCCCATCAGGATCTTTTCTTCAGGAACAAATTCTTTCCAGTAATTATACGCTTCCGTGTCCTTCGACAGGCCTTCCTTTTCATCGCCTTCAAATACCGTGACATAAAGGCGGTCGGCATCGATTTTATAAACCTTCGTCAGCAGTTCCCATCCCCATTCAATGGCTTCCTTTTTGAAATAATCGCCGAACGACCAGTTGCCGAGCATTTCAAACATGGTATGGTGATAGGTGTCGTGCCCGACTTCCTCAAGATCATTATGCTTGCCCGAAACGCGCAGGCATTTCTGCGTATCTGCGATACGCGGAACCTTTGCATCCGTGTTGCCGAGAAAGATCTCCTTGAACTGGTTCATCCCGGCATTGGTGAACATCAACGTCGGGTCATCCTTTATGACCATCGGGGCGGAGGGAACAATGGAATGTCCCTTTGATTTGAAAAAATCAAGGAACGTCTGGCGTATGGTGGAAGAATTCATCTAACTACAGGAATATTAATCGTTTAACAATCTTTAACATTATCCGGGCGGTAAACGGCTGCAAAGTTACTTTATTTCAGTAATTTTGCGGCTGCCATTGAATTCAGCCCTTTATTTTCTTTCTTTAGCCTAAATGAGCAAGGTAAAGTACAAGTTCAACAAGAAGTCGCTTACATTCGACCGGGTGCAAACCACCTTCCGGAAGAGGTTGCTCTATTTCTTTACGCACCTTTCCACCGGGGTTGTATTTGCAGCGGTCGTGCTTGTGCTTGCATTCAATTTCATTGATTCGCCGAAAGAAAAAGCACAGAAACGCGAACTTGAGCAGATGAAACTTCAGTACCGCATGCTGAACGACCAGCTCGACCGTGTAACAAAGGTACTGGCCGATCTGCAGGACAGGGATGACAACATCTACCGGGTGATCTTTGAATCGGAACCCATTCCCGGACCGATCCGTGAAGCAGGGATCGGCGGCGTCGACCGGTACGAAAAACTGAAAGGATACAAGAATTCGGAACTGATCATCGAGACGGAAAAGAAAATGGACCAGATCCTCGGGAAATTATATGTTCAGTCGAAATCGTTTGACGAGGTGTTTGACCTGGCCAAGAACAAGGAACGGATGCTGGTGAGCATTCCGGCCATCCAGCCCGTGAGCAACAAAGACCTCCGCAGGATCGGATCCTATTTCGGTACACGGATGGACCCGTTCTATAAGGTCCGGAAGTTTCATGAAGGAATGGATTTTTCGGCTTCCATCGGAACCGAGGTCTATGCCACCGGCAACGGGATGATCGAAATGGCCGGACGTGACGAAGGCGGAGGCTACGGCAACGAAATCATCATCGATCACGGATACAGTTATAAAACGGTCTATGCCCATCTGTCGAGGATCTTTGTAAAGCCCGGACAAAAGGTTTTACGGGGCATGATCATCGGATATGTCGGAAATACAGGAAAATCAACATCTCCGCACCTTCATTATGAAGTCCGGAAGAACGGCATCCCCCTGAACCCGATCTATTTCTTCTTCAACGATCTTACCGCCGATCAGTACCAGATGATGCTCGACCTTTCATCGCGGCCTTCACAAACCATGGATTAACAGTAAACCTGCAATGGTCAATAAGGAAGGGAAGATTGAGAAAGTTTACTATACCATTGGGGAAGTAGCGGAGTTGTTTGAAGTGAACGCTTCACTGATCCGTTTCTGGGAAAAAGAATTCGATTTTTTTCATCCCCATAAAAATAAAAAAGGGAACCGGCTGTTTACCAAACAGGACATCGATAAGATCAAGATCATTTATCACCTGGTCAAGGAAAAAGGCTATACTCTCCAGGGTGCAAAGGAAAAGATCACCAATAATCTGGAGGATGTCGACAGGCAGGTGGAGATCGTTGATTCGCTGAAGCGGATAAAAGGTTTTCTTCTCGAATTAAAGAATGATCTTCCATGAAAAAGGATCCTGCAGAAAAGAATGAGGGATCCTTTTTTGAAAAAGTATATAAGATTGTCCGCAGGATCCCGTATGGAAGAGTGACCACCTATGGCGCCATTGCAGAGTACCTCGGAACAAGGGGATCGGCCCGGATGGTGGGTTGGGCCATGAACAGCTCGCATACGGAAACCTCCCGTGTTCCGGCCCACCGCGTGGTGAACCGGGTCGGTTTACTGACAGGCAAGCATCATTTCGGCGGTCAGAATGTGATGAAGCAACTGCTGGAAAGTGAAGGGATCGAAGTTGAAGATGACCAGATAGCAGGATTTGAAAAGGTCTTTTGGAATCCCAGAAAGGAATTAAGAAAGTGAACGGTGAACAGTGAAGGGTGAAGGGTATTTGAGTAACGGAGATTAATCTGTGTAATCTGTGGTGAAAAAAAAGAGTGAGCAATTAAAAACGAACGACTGACAACTAACAACGAACAGATAATAACGAATAATGATAACGCAAAAACAAATATTAGACGCCTTAAGTAATGTTCAGGATCCTGATCTCAAGAAGGATCTTGTGACACTCAATATGATCCAGGATATTAAGATCGACGGGCAGAAGGTGAAGTTCACCCTTGTACTGACAACCCCGGCCTGTCCCCTGAAGGACTTCCTGAAGAAAAAATGCATTGAAGCCATTCATAAGTATGCAGATCCTTATGCCGAAGTGGAAATTGAACTTTCATCAAAGGTGACAAGTGCAAGAAAAGAGGCTGAAGAGATGCTGAAGGATGTCAGGAACATTATAGCAGTGGGATCCGGAAAAGGCGGCGTCGGGAAATCCACGGTTGCCGTAAACCTTGCCCTTTCACTGGCCAGAACCGGTGCAAAGGTGGGGCTGATGGATGCCGACATTTACGGGCCTTCAATCCCGATGATGTTCGGACTGATGAATGTACCGCCGCGTATGACCGACCGTGACGGTAAAACCTGGATCATCCCTTTTGAAAAATATGGCATCAAGCTTCTTTCGATCGGGTTTTTCGTTGACCAGAAAAAAGCGCTCATCTGGCGCGGTCCGATGATCTCTTCCGCATTGAAGCAATTGCTGACGGAATCGATCTGGGGAGAACTCGACTACATGGTGATCGATCTTCCGCCGGGAACCGGCGATATTCCCCTGACGCTGATCCAGAATTTCCCGCTTACCGGGGCGATCATTGTAAGCACACCCCAGGAGATGGCCATTGCCGACGTCCGCAAGGCTGCTGATATGTTCAATACGGAAGCCATCAGGATTCCGATCCTGGGACTGGTGGAGAACATGTCGTATTTTATTCCGCCGGACATGCCGGAGAAGAAATACCATGTCTTTGGCGAAAGCGGCTGTGCCCGGTTTGCAAAGGAACTTTCCATACCTTTGCTGGGTCAGTTGCCGATCGAAACGGCTATTTCAAACGGAGGCGACAATGGAATACCGGCATCCATGAAAGAAGGCTCTCCGGTTTCGGAGGCATTTGCACGGCTGGCAGAAACGGTCGCACAGCAGGTGGCCATTCACAATGCCATCAGGGAATCACTGGGCGTGAATTGAAATCCGGGATTCAGAAAGAAACAGATTGTCGAATTAATAAATAAGAATAGCATGACAGCAGAGAACCAGGAACTCGAAAATAAAGTTAAAAATGTACTTGAACAGATCCGTCCCTATCTTCAGGCCGACGGAGGAGATGTTGAATTCATTGAAATGAACGACGACAAGGTCGTTAGTGTCCGTTTGCTCGGCATGTGCGGCAACTGCCCGCATAGCCAGATGACGCTGAAACACGGTATCGAAGCCGCAGTGAAAAAGGTGTTACCCGAGGTCGCTTCGGTGGAATCAGTGATTGAATAGCAGCGGTTTTTGTTACGACAGGTATTTTGCCACGATCGGCATCCTGCGCCCGGTCCCGAATGCTTTCGGGGAGACCCGCAGGATCGGGGGCGTCTGGTAACGCTTGTATTCGCTGGTGTTCACAAGCTTAAGCACCCTTTTTACAATCGTTTCATTGAAGCCTTCTTTCACAAGATCACCGGGTCCTTTCCGTAATTCTATGTAACGGTAAAGGATATCGTCAAGAATGGCATATTCCGGCAGTGAATCAGAATCTTTCTGACCGGGCCGCAACTCTGCTGAAGGCGGCTTATCAATTGAATTCTTTGGGATGATTATTTTCTTCCTGTTGATGTAAGCAGCAAGCTCATAAACCTGGGTCTTGTAAACATCTCCAAGCACGGAAAGTCCCCCGGACATATCTCCGTACAACGTTCCGTATCCCACGGCAGCTTCGCTTTTATTTGAAGTATTAAGGAGGATGTACCCGAATTTGTTGGATAGAGCCATCAGGATGACGGCCCTCGCACGCGCCTGCATGTTCTCTTCCGTGATGTCGAACGGCAGTTCTCCGAACAAAGGCTGAAGGGTATCCTCGAAAGCAGAAAAAGCCTGGTCGATGGGAATGATGTCATGCTGTACGTTCAGGTTATCGGCAAGCTCAACCGCATCGCTGATGCTGTGCTCCGATGAATAACGCGACGGGAGCAGGACCGCCCTGACATTTTCACTTCCCAGTGCACGGGCAGCAAGGACCAGCGTCACGGCGGAATCGATCCCGCCAGACAATCCGAGGATCGCCTTTTTCAGATCCATCTTGCCGAAATAATCGCGGATCCCCATGACCAGCGCATCGTGGATCAGCCCTATCTTACTTAGCGTCTTGGCGTCTTGGCGGTTTTCTTTCTTTTCCTTATAAATAAAATCATTCAGGTTATACACCCGGAAATCTTCCTCGAAATAATTCAGTTCATCGAACACGCTCCCATCCGGCCCCAGCACCATTGATCCTCCGTCAAACAGAAGTTCGGTTTGTCCCCCGACATGATTCAGGTAAAAGAACGGCAGCTTGTATTTCTTTGCATTACGGATCAGCACATCTTTCCGGATGCCCTGCTGGTTATAATGAAAAGGTGAAGCCGCAATGTTAATGACAAGATCGGGTTCCAGTTTGATCAGCTCATCCATCGGGTTCCTGACATAAAGCGGGTCATCTGTTATATTCCACAGATCCTCACATATGGTGACCGCAAACTTGTACTTTTTATATTCGACCACCTGGTAAGGCATGCGGTTGGGCTCGAAATAGCGGTATTCGTCGAACACATCATAGTTAGGAAGCAATGTCTTATGGAAGACAGCTTTTATTTTTCCTTCCGCGAGAAAATAGGCTGAGTTGTAAAGGGGTTTCCCCTTCTCGAAAGGATTTACCGACGGAGCTCCCACGATGGCTGCAATGCCATGACATTCTTTCGCTATGGAAAGAATGGCTTTTTGACTCCTGGAATTGAAATCATCAAATTCAAGAAAATCGCGCGGAGGATAGCCGCAGACCGCAAGCTCCGAAAACACCACAACATCTGCCGGCTCGCCTTTCGCCTTTTTGATGACAGACCGGATGCGGGCGACATTCGACTCAAAATCCCCGATATGGTAATTCAGTTGTGCAAGCGCAATGCGCATCTTCGGATAGTTTAAAAGAGAACACCGATGTTCAGTTCCACGTAATTCAGGCTGCTCCGGTTCTCCAGGCCGGGATCTTTGCTGTTGCTCCCATGCAGAACATTGTTGAGGCTGTTGCTGTACCCCAGCGATAATAATAACGAAACCGATTCATCAATCTTGTATTCGGTGCCCAATGCCACCAGGATGGCTTCACGGATAAGAGTGGTTTCACCGGATGAGAGATTGTATTTGTCGGTAAGCGATTTGTTTTCATCCGTCATGAACTCATCGTTGGCTTTTGTCCTGAGGTTAAACCCTGTTCCGAAACCAATCTGTCCGAAAAAGCTGAATGCCCCGAACTCCTTGGTCTTCATCTTGATCATCAGCGGGATCTCAAGGTAACGGAAGCTGTATTTCCGCTTCATGACCCCGGTGTCGGGAGAACTGGCATAAGGGAACTGAAGATTTCCTGAAAGAAAAGAGAAGTTAAACCCGGTGGAAAATGCATAGTGTTCCGTAAAATAGAAATCACTGATAAAGCCGAATCCGATCCCTGCGGCCGCTCCCTTGCTGCTGTAATTTTTTTCATTTGGGTTCATCCAGGAAATGGCAGGTGAGATCTTCAGTCCGAGATGGATCTTTGAATCCTGTGAAAACAATTTTCCCGGGATGACCAGCAGTAGAAGGAGACACCCGGTTTGGAGGATATATTTTCTCATGCAATGAGTTTTTTGATGGTATGATGCTGCTTTTCAGCAAAAATACATTTTTCATCAGCGTATCAGAATGTAATTCCCGGGATTTTATCCAAAAGTAATCAACGGATGATAATCGTTCGAAATTTTCTGAATTCAGACTTTTTATTTATTATTGTTCGGGGGAAGGATGTCCGTTCAGTGTTGAAACAAAATACTATCCATCTGAACCTTGCGTTTAATCTACATTGACCCCTCCCCCTGCGGGGATGACTAAAAAGTCCTTATTCGCCTTTGTGAAGACCTTTGTAGCCTTTGTGGTTAAATTTTAAGTGATTAAACCACAAAGGACTCGAAGCCTGCCTGCCGGCAGGCAGGTACCCACAAAGTCGCACAAAGGAAAATATTCTGCATACTTTTTCTTTTTAGTCAACCCCAACGGGGTGGGGTCATAAGGATCAATTTAATACCGCTATGGGCGGGGAGGATCATTAAAAACCGGAACCATGAAATATCGCTATCTGTTCATTTCTTTATTCATCATTTTATTTGCAACCAGTTGCAACTGGCGCAGCGACAGGCTGAAGGTCGATGTATCGAAGATCAGCGTACCTGATGTTAAAATTCACCGGTATGATGTAGATCTGTTTAAGATCCGGATCCCGGATCTTCAAAATGGACTGGAAGCCATAAAGAATGAGTATTATTTTTTTCTTGGAACGAACCTCGGTGATCCGAAGAAACTCGATGAAATGAGTGCCTACCTGGAAAATCCCAGGAACATCGATTTCCACCAGGCCTGCGTGAACCAGTATAAGGACCTGTCTGATGTTGAAAAAGGACTGACGGAAACATTTCGCCATCTGAGATATTATTTTCCGGATGCAAAGATCCCGAGGGTTTACTCCTATATCTCAGGTGGTGATTATCCCAATTCCGTTCAGCTGGCCGACAGCGTGATGATCATTGCACTGGATAATTATCTCGGGAAGGATTTTAAACCCTATTTCACCGACGGACTTCCCGCCTATAAAGCAGAACGAATGACCAAGCATCACATCGTTCCCGATTGTGCTGCCGCGATTATCAGCTCATTGTATCCTGAAAACCCTGCTTCAATGACGCTGCTTGATGCCATGGTGGATGCAGGGAAACGGCTTTACCTGGTGGAGGCGATGATCCCGGAAGTTCCAGGTTACCTGAAGATGGATTACACTGAAGAGCAGTATGAATGGGCTCAGAAGAATGAAGCCCACGTCTGGGCGGCAATCATCGAAAACCGCATGCTCTATTCCACCGACGGACAGTATTTCCGCATGTTTCTTTCCGACGGACCCTGTACCATGGAATTTACGAAAGATTCCCCGCCCCGTCTGGGCGAATGGATCGGCGTGCAGATCATACGTGCCTGGATGCAGAATAACCCCGGCATAACGCTTCAGCAGATGATGCAGGAAAAAGATTCCCAGAAGGTCCTTTCCAAATCAGGCTATAAGCCCAAAAAATGATTCCAGCAGGCGGTCACAAAATAAATTGTTGAAAAAAAGTTCGCCAAAACGTATTACCTTTTTCTTTTTTTCCGATTAAGGGATATTAATTCTTATCCCTTTCAGCCCTATGCTAGTCAGAACGTATGGAAGTGCCTTGTACGGGATCCACGCCATTACCGTCACCATTGAGGTTTGCATCGACCAGGGGATCAATTTCTTCATGGTCGGCTTACCCGATAATGCGGTGAAGGAGAGTCATCAGCGGATCGATTCGGCGCTGCGGAATACCGGGTACAAGATCCCCGGGAAGAAGATCGTGATCAACATGGCGCCTGCAGATATCCGTAAGGAAGGTTCAGCGTATGATCTCACGATCGCCGTTGCAATCCTCGCTGCAGACAAGATCGTGAAGATGGAAAAGCTGGAGTCGTTCATGATCCTTGGAGAGCTTTCCCTTGATGGAAGTCTTCAGCCGATGAAAGGAGCGCTTCCAATCGCGATCGAGGCCCTGCGGAAAGGGTTTAAAGGAATAATTCTTCCATTGCAGAATGCAAAGGAAGCCGCGATTGTCGGGAAACTTGATGTATATGGTGTCGAAAATATAAAGCAGGTCATCGATTTTCTGAATGATACCGGGAAACTGGAACCGGTTGTCGTCGATACAAAAGAAGAATTTTTTGCACGGCTGAATGAATATGAATACGATTTTGCAGATGTCAGGGGACAGGAGAACATCAAAAGGGCGTTGGAAATTGCAGCAGCAGGGGGACACAACGTCATTCTGATTGGGCCGCCGGGGGCTGGTAAGACGATGTTGGCAAAAAGGCTGCCTTCGATCCTGCCCCCCCTGAATCTGCAGGAGGCACTGGAGACGACAAAGATCCATTCAGTCGCCGGCAAGATGTCGCACAACCATTCGCTGGTCTCGGTGCGGCCATTCAGGGCACCGCACCATACGATCAGCGATGTTGCGCTTGTCGGCGGAGGCGGGGTGCCACAGCCCGGGGAAATTTCGATGGCACATAACGGCGTATTGTTTCTGGACGAACTCCCGGAATTCAAGCGGACGGTGCTGGAAGTGCTGCGGCAGCCATTGGAAGACCGTGTCGTGACGATCTCAAGGGCTAAATTTTCGGTGGAATACCCTGCCAGCTTTATGCTCGTGGCTGCCATGAATCCATGCCCGTGCGGTTATTACAATCACCCGAGCATCGAATGTAAATGCGGGGCTGGCTTTGTTCAGAAATACCTGAACAAGATTTCAGGTCCCATGTTCGACCGCATCGACATTCATGTGGAGGTAATTCCTGTTCCGTTCCGGGAACTGAGCAATGCACGGCCTTCTGTGAAGAGTGAAGTGATAAGGGAAAGGGTGATCGAAGCACGGCAGATCCAGGAAAAGCGGTATGAAGAGGTTCCCGGTGTTTATTGCAATGCACAGATATCGTCAAAGATGTTGCGGAAGGTCTGCAGCCTGGATGATGCCTGCAATCTTTTGCTGAAAAATGCAATGGAAAAACTGGGCCTTTCGGCACGCGCTTTCGACCGCATTCTCAAAGTTTCCCGGACCATTGCCGACATTGATAAAGCAGCCGACATACAGGCATCCCATTTGGCGGAGGCCATTCAGTACCGATCACTGGATAGGGATAATTGGGGGAAATAACTTGCATCCTTTTTCGCCTTGTGGTTAAAGAAATAAGTTGAGATATCACAAACTCATCGTCCCCGGACAAACACCATGAATTTAACTATCCGCAGAAATTAATTTAAAAAATGCATACTAATTTTTAAATAGCACCATACATTTGCATATAATTAGACTAAATATAAATAAAAATTCTGTTCCGGTTGAAAAAGAATAATGAATTAGCGGAAATTATCTACCACACAAAAAAAGAGACGCTGGCCATCATCCCGGACCGTGTTATGGCTGAGCGCTTCATTGATAACCTGATGGGGCTTCTTTTCGGGCAGGGTTGCGCAGCTGATGAAGCCTACATCATGAAATGCATTTCCGGGGTAAAAGACGAACTGAAAACGATCCTGAAGGTTTGCTGTGGTGCTGCAGAGGATGATGCGGGAACCCTGGCAGAACATTTTTTCGAATCCCTTCTCCCTGTCTACCGCCTGCTTCTGGAGGATGCAGCCTTCATCGAAGCCTCTGACCCCGCAGCGCGGTCGCGCGACGAGGTGATCATAACATACCCTGGCTTTTATGCGATCGCCGTTCACCGTTTTGCTCATGTACTGAACAGGCTAAAGATACCCTACCTTCCGCGCCTGATCGCGGAACATGCACACAGTAAGACCAGCATCGACATTCATCCCGGGGCCACCATCGGGAGTCCATTCGCCATCGACCACGGAACCGGTGTTGTAATTGGTGAAACTGCTGAAATCGGGAAACATGTCATAATCTACCAGGGCGTCACCCTGGGTGCTTTGATCGTGAACAAGTCAGGATCGAACATCAAGCGCCACCCAACGATCGAGGACAACGTGGCATTGTATGCGGGATGTACCATCCTAGGCGGGAACACCACAGTGGGCCATCATTCCGTCATCGGCGGAAATGTCTGGCTGACTTCCAGTGTCGCTCCCTATTCGGTGGTTTACAATACCTCGCAGATCAAGATCAGGAAATTTGATGAACCAGTTGATTACACTATTTAAACAATTCAAAAAATGAAACGAGCATGTTCGTTAAACACAAACAAGGATGAAAATCTCACATGCGAGTTCCATCCGACCCATAAAATTAAAATTAGTTACGGATGAAAGCAGTAAATATTCTTGGGACAATAGGGAATACTCCTCATGTAAGATTAAACAGGATTTTCCCGGATAAAACTGAAGTATGGATGAAGCTGGAACGGGCCAATCCCGGCGCCAGCATCAAGGACCGGATCGCGCTGGCCATGATTGAAGATGCGGAAAAGGAGGGGAAGCTGAACCCCGGAAGCATCATCATCGAGCCGACCTCCGGCAACACCGGGATCGGGCTTGCCATGGTCGCGGCCGTGAAAGGATACAAACTGCTGCTGGTCATGCCTGAGAGCATGTCGCTCGAACGGCGGCGCATGATCGCGCTGTTCGGCGCCCAGTTTGAGCTCACGCCCCGCGAAAAAGGGATGAAAGGGGCCATTGAGAAATCACTCGAGCTGGCAGCTTCCATCCCCGGTTCATGGATCCCGTCGCAGTTCGACAATCCGTCCAACATCCGGATCCACAGAGAAACAACGGCAGCAGAGATTCTCCGTGATTTTCCGGAAGGATTCGATTTCCTGATTACCGGTGTGGGAACAGGCGGACATATTACAGGAGTAGGAGAGGCGCTGAAAGCTTCTTTCCCAAACCTGAAGGTCTTTGCCGTTGAACCCGAACTCTCTCCCGTCATCAGCGGGGGCAGCCCGGGCCCGCACCCGATCCAGGGGATCGGCGCAGGGTTCGTTCCGAAAAACCTTCATATGGAAGTGCTTGACGGGGTTATCAAAGTCAGCAAGGAAGAAGCCTTCGAATATGCCCGGAGACTGGCAAAAGAAGAGGGAATCATTGCAGGTATTTCCACCGGAGCATCCCTGGCAGCTGTCGCCCAGAAAATAGCCGAGGTCCCTGAGAATAGCCGTATACTGACGTTTGCTTACGATACCGGAGAACGGTATTTTTCCGTGGAAGGACTCTTCTGAAAAGAATTTGAGCTGTTATAACTGTTGGCTGAATACTGGATGCCTATACTACTCAGGACATTCCCATATTCGCATATTCCCGGATTCCCCTACAGGTCTTTCTCGATCGTCTGTACTGCAGCATCCAGCTGGCAATACATTCTTTTGAAGAATTGAAACCGCAGTTTTTCAGCGACGCCACTGATCAGGTTAGCCTGTTTTATCAGGGTGTTTGTCCAGTATTCCGTCAGGTCGCAGAAATCCCTGTTCGTGGTAAACATTTTATTGAAGGTGTGGAAACTGCTGTAAACGACCTTAAGATGACCGATCGAAACAATGATAAAGTTGTTGCCGATCTCGATATCGCTGTAGTAGAGTTGAAAATTCTTGTCAAAATTATTCGTTTCTCCGCTTACCAGCAGCTTCATGTTCATCTCCGCCTCCCGCTGGACGTGCTCAAGTGTTTTTCTTACACCATCAATCAGTTTCAGCGCATCATCCTTTGACTCAAACAATCCCGCATTCCAGTAATAAATGATCTGTTTGATGATGCTGTTCAGGATACTGTCGGACCAGACTTCCGTTGACGGGACTATTGCATACAGGTCGGACAGCTGTTTGCAAAGATCAACCACTTCCGGAAGAACATCCGACACACGGTATTTCTTGGTCAGGTAATCAGGATCATAAGCCACGGACCTGAGCCAGTAAAACATCTTGAAATAGAAATACTCCGGGAACCTGAAATAGTGGAAAATGGGAATATCCACTGCAGTATAGGTGATGCTTTTTTCAGATGCCCTGCTGATCCGTGTCATCTCATCCCTTATTTCGGTAAGATAGCGGATAAAATCAGCCTCTTTTTCAACCTTATTGTAACTGAAATTTACGGTTCCTGCCTGCAGTGAAGTAAGCGCATCGAATGATACCTTGAAGTGATTGCAGATCAGGATGATCTCGTCCAGCGTCAACGGAGTCTCCCCCCGTATTCTCCGGTAGGCACTGTCGGAGCTGACCTGCAGGAGGTCTGACATCACATCTACCAGCGACAGATTCGACGGCAGGGTGGTTTTAATCTTGTTAAACAGCAATCCCTGGGTTTCCTGAAATCCTTTCATGGTCATGCTCCTTTAGGTGTTTCAAAAGGTAAAAATACGCAATTAAACCTAAAATAGCATTAACAGCAATGAAAATATGGTCATTGGTATTTATTTCTCAGGGTATGAAAAAGCATGAATTTTCTTTCCGAAACAGCTTGCACCATTGCACCACCTTACTAAGGATCTACCTCAATAAGATATCCCCAATAACAAATGCAGCAAACACCACGCTTCCCATGCCGTTCATGGTGGCGAATGCCATATTGACCCGGGAAAGATCATACGGTTTGACGATCAGATGCTCGTAAAGAAGGATGAGGCTGAAAATGATGGCCCCGGTCCAGTAGAGGTAATGAAACTGCCCATACCAGCCTGCATAAATAATGAGTAATACGGCAAAGAAATGCAGCAATGCCGAAACGGTAAGCGCAGTTCTGTTTCCGAAGGATTCCGGAACCGACTTCAGGTTTTCGGTCCTGTCAAACTCAACATCCTGAAGGGCATAAATGATATCAAACCCTGCCACCCAGAAAATAACCACGAATGAATAGATGACCGGGAGTACCGTAAAATGACCGGTAACGGCAAGGTAAGCCCCGATTGGCGCCAGCGAAAGACCGATTCCAAGGAAGATATGCGATAAAAAGGTAAACCGCTTGGTGAAGCTATAGCCAAGAACTACGAGTAAGGCGATAGGAGACAGGAGAAAACAAACCAGGTTGATGAACCAGGTAACAGTCATAAATAGAATCGCATTCAGGAGCACAAAGAGCAGTGCTGAACCCGGCCGGATGATCTTTTTCGGAATTTCCCGGAAGGAGGTCCGGGGATTTTTCTGGTCAATTTCGCGGTCGACGAACCGGTTGAACCCCATGGCGGCATTCCGCGCAAAGAACACGCTCAGCAATACAAGGATCAGGAGCCGGAAGTTCAGGGCATCACCCTTTTCATGCGCGGCAAGGCTGAACCCGATCAGTGCAAACGGAAGGGAAAAGACCGTATGGCTGATCTTGACCAGCGCAAAATAATCCGATACTTTCGAGCCCTTGTGAAAGATCATGACATTCGTGTTGTACTGCAAAGGTACAAATTTTAGCCGCCCTTTGTTTTTGGAATAGTTGTTCCAACAGAACATCATACCGCCAAAAACGCTAATTTTGTTCGATTTTTCAAAATCATGGGACCTTCTTCACAAGCCGCAATACGTTACATAAAACACAGGTTCAGGTCAAAATCGAGGTTTGAGCTTCATTCCCCTTTTGTCTACAAGATCTATTCTGAGATCCTGACGAATAAAACGAGCATTAAAGAATTACAGGCCATTGAAAAGACCAGGAGAAAGCTTCACCGGGATCCCGGGTACATTAAGATGTCGGATATGGGCGCCGGAGCCGGTGACATTCCATGGTGTCACAAACTGGTTCCGGTAAAGCAGGTAATCAGCAGATCCTGTGTCAGTGCGCCGGTTGGCAGGATCCTTTTCCGGCTGGTGAAGCAGTTTCAGCCGGCCGTCATGGTTGAACTGGGAACTTCGATCGGTATGAGTACTTCCTATCTTGCGACAGGAAACCCGATGGGGGAGGTGATCACCGTAGAAGGGTGTGCGGAAACTGCCGAAGCAGCAAGAAAAAACTTTGAGCATCTTGGCCTTTCAAACATCCGGCAGGTAGTTGGCGCCTTTGATGAAGTGCTTCCGCTGCTGCTTCGGAAACTGGGGAAAGTCGATCTTTTTTTCATTGACGGAAACCACCGGAAAACCCCTTCCCTGAATTATTTTAACCAGTGCCTGCAACACATTCACAACGATTCCGTTCTTATTCTGGATGATATCCACTGGTCGGAGGAAATGGAAGAAGCCTGGGATGAGATCCGGGCGCATCCGTCGGTTACCGTCACCATTGACCTGTTCAGGATGGGGTTGGTCTTTTTTAATACCGGTCTGAGCAAGGAAGATTTTATCCTTCATCTTTAAGATTTATTGTATTTTTGCTGATATACAGATATTCCGGTTATAACAACTGTTCTTATGGAAAAAGAAGTCATCCGGCTGGTTGATATTGTGAAGAATTTCAGGGTTGGTACGGTTACCGTCGAAGCCCTGCGCTCCGTTTCGGTCGTGATCAGGAAAAATGAATTTGTCGCCATCATGGGTCCTTCCGGGTCGGGCAAATCGACCCTGATGAACATCCTCGGCTGCCTGGATACACCCACCAGCGGCTCTTATCTTCTGAACGGTGAGGATGTAAGTAAACTCGACGACAACCACCTCGCCGAAATCCGGAACCGGATGATCGGGTTCGTTTTCCAGACCTTCAACCTGTTGCCCCGCTCCACCGCCCTCGAAAATGTCATGTTGCCGCTCATTTATGCCGGGGTGACCAAGGGAAAACGGATTGAACGGGCCACGGAAGTGCTCGACGAAGTAAAGCTTTCCGACCGTATTGCACACAAGCCGAATGAACTTTCAGGAGGACAGCGTCAGCGTGTGGCCATGGCCCGCGCACTGGTAAACAATCCGGCCATTATCCTTGCCGACGAACCTACCGGAAACCTCGATTCCAAGACTTCCATCGAAATTCTCGGTTTGCTTGAAGATATCCACAAGATGGGAAATACGGTCATCATTGTTACGCACGAAGAGGATATCGCCATGCACGCCCACCGCATCATCCGACTGATGGACGGGAAGATATCATCCGATGAGATCAACCCGAAGATAAAAACCATAGCGGATTACAACCTGGTTCAACAGGAATCTTAATGCCCCTGTGATTCATGAACAAGCAGCACAATTACAAAAAGCTTTTCGAAGACTTCAATAAACTTACCGTGATGATCATCGGGGATGTGATGGTCGATTCCTACCTGTGGGGAAAGGTCGAGCGGATCTCCCCGGAAGCCCCGATCCCGATCGTTGCCTTGAAGAAACGGGAAAACAGGATGGGCGGTGCGGCAAATGTTGCCATGAACATTAAGAGCATGGGCGCAAGGCCGATCCTCTGCTCGGTAATAGGTGATGATGAGAAAGGAGCAAATTTCCTTGATCTCCTCAAACGGGAAAAAATAGAGACAAAGGGGATTTTACAGAGTTCCCGCAGGATCACCACGACGAAATTCAGGATCTTCGGAAACAGCACACAGATGCTCCGGGTTGATGAGGAGGTGCAGAGTGACCTCTCCGACACGGACCGGACAAGCCTCCTGAACACCATCGACGAGATCCTCTCAACAGAAAAAATTGACTGCATCATCTTCCAGGATTACAATAAAGGCGTGATCAATCCCGCACTGATCGCGGAGATCGTCAACCGCACGTCGGCCTTCAATATCCCGGTAACGGTCGATCCAAAGAAAAAGAATTTCTATGACTATGTGGGCGTGACGCTCTTCAAGCCAAACCTGAAGGAGCTCAAAGAAGGGATGAAGGCTGATTTTGACCCCAGTGACCGGGAGAAGCTGCTTGATGCCGTGAAGACCCTGCGTGAAAAGCTGCAGTGCAAATACATCCTTACAACCATGTCGGAGCAGGGCGTACTGATCAGCATGAAGGATACGCTGGATGAGAAGAACATTTTCATCCCTGCACATGTCCGGTCCATCTCGGATGTTTCAGGCGCCGGCGATACGGTGATCAGCGTCGCTTCCCTCTGCCTTGCCTGCAAATGCTCACCGTATGAGATCGCCTACATTTCAAACCTGGCGGGCGGGCTTGTGTGCGAGGAGGTAGGCGTATCCCCTGTAAGTAAAGATAAGCTTCTCAAAGAGGTACTTGCCCTTCTCTGATGTCTTTCGATGCCGATGTGATCGTTGTTGGCGGCGGGCCTGCGGGTTCCATGGCTTCTTTTTTCCTGGCTGCTGAAGGTGTTTCTGTCATCCTGCTGGAAAAGTCAGCTTTCCCAAGGTACAAAGTTTGCGGAGGAGGACTGACCCACAAGATCCTGGCTGAAATTCCATTTGATCTTTCCGGGACGATTGAAACGACGATAAGGTCGATCCGTTTTTCCCATGCTTTCCAACATGTTTTTACACGGACCTCTGACGAGCCCATGATGTATTGCACCATGCGCAGCGACCTGGATCAATTTCTTCTGCAGAAAGCCGCTGAAGCCGGTACAAATGTATTTACAGGTGAGCAGGTCACAGGATTTATTCAGGAAGAAAACGGGATCACAATCACAACCAAAGCAAGGTCTTACCGTTCCAGGTTGCTGATAGGGGCAGAAGGCGCATCCGGGATTGTCTCCAGGGTGGCCGGTTTGCGGGATTCCATCGAACAGGGGCTTGCATGGGAAGCCGAGGTGACGGCTGATCCTGATGATCTTAAAACCTATGCCCAGACTGTTTTTCTCGATTGGGGAACACTTCCCGGCGGCTATGCCTGGGTCTTCCCGAAAAAGGATCATTTCTCAATCGGCGTGGGTGGTCCTGCGGTCTTTTCAAAACAGATGATGCCTTATTATGACAGGTTCATGTCGTCAATCGGAGTTCAAAATCCTCAGTCCTCAGTCCTCAGTCCTCAGTCGTCAGTCCTCAGTCTTCAGTCCTCAGTCCTCAGACCTCAGACCTCAGACATCAGGTTCAAAGAAACCCTATCCATACATTCATGGCCCATTCCAATTCGGACGAAAAAATCCAGATTCCACAACGGCCATGTTCTCGTGACCGGTGACTCCGCCGGCCTTGGTGATCCTCTGACCGGCGAAGGGATCTACTATGCCGTCAGAAGCGGGAAACTTGCAGCCGGAGCCTGCATGGAATATCTTTCAGGAAAGACCGGAGACCTGGATGTCTATTCTCAAAAGGTCAATGACGAACTGATGGCAGAGCTCTTAGAAGCCAACAGGATCAAGCATCTGTTTAATGCAGTTCCGCTGAAGATCCATTCTTTTGTCAGGGACAGCGATCGTGCATGGAGGGCATTCGGGAAAGTCCTTCGCGGTGAACGCTGGTACAAAGATGTACGTAATGGTTTTGGCAAATGGAAACACTTGTGGCCCCTCGTGTGCTTCCTTGCAGGGATCATTGAAAAAAGAAAAGAAGTAAACTTCCTGAAAAAAGGATTCCGGGCGTGATCTCAGCTTCCGAGCAAACGCTTTACAATCTCCGACACCTTCTTGTTATCTGCCTTTCCTGCCATCTCTTTCGATGCCATGCCCATCACCTTTCCCATATCTTTAATGGACGATGCACCTGTCTGAGTTATGATCTGTTTGATCTTTTCCGAAATCTCCTCTTCGGATAACTGCTGCGGAAGGTATTTCTCGATGATGGATGCCTCGAAACGTTCTTTTGTTGCCAGGTCTTCCCGGTTGGCCGCTGCATAAATATCGGCCGATTCCCTGCGTTGCTTTACCAGTTTCTGCAGAAGCGTCAGTTCAACCGATTCAGGTATCTCCCCGGTGGTTCCCTCCTTGGTCTTCTCAAGGAGCAATGCCGCTTTGATGGCCCTTAAGGCTTCCAGTTTTTCAGGATCCCTCGAGAGCATTGCATTTTTTATGTCCTCGTTGATCAGCTTTTCAAGTTCCATGGTCAATCCACGTTATTGTGCAGAAAAGAGTTTTCTTTCTTTATCTCGACGTTCTTATCCTTATCCGTAACGGTATAGAGTTCGATCTGTGATTCGGATGAAGGCTGAACATCGGCGAGCTCAACGTTTCTGCGCTTGTATGCCGGTACGCTTTCGATCTCGGCCAGGTGGGTTTCAAGCGGAGGATGGGTCTTCAGCTTTTCGCTCAGCGCCCTGAGTTTCTGAACCCGGTCGTTCATCATCTTCTCCATTTCCGGGTGCTCTTTCTTGGCCTCTTCCACAGTCTTTTCAACGGGCTTGAATGATGGCCTGGAAAGCACTTCCGACACAGGCACTTCTACTTCTCTTTTATAAGCAGACTCTTCGGTAGGTTCTTCATGGTAAATCTTCCGGGGTTCAGGTTCCTGGTGTCCGAGGTCAAAGACGATGGTACGCTGCGGAGCCGGTTCATCCATCACCGGTTCTTTTTCAAATACGGGAGTCATGGGTTCTGGCTCGGGTTCGGGTTCCGGAAGTGGTGAAACGATCCGGATCTCTTCCAGCATCTCGTAATTGACCGATATTTCCGGCTCTGGCTGTGTGACAGGTGCCTCTGGTTCCGGTTTGATCATCACCGGAGTTTCCAATGGTACCGGGGCTTTTTGACCCGGCTGGTCGTAAAGGGGAGTAACGACAAAAGCTTTTTCCTGCGGAGCAGGTTTCCTCTTATGCTCCTCATCAAATCCCGTGGCGATGATGGTCACATTGATGTTATCGTCCAGCGATTCATCAGTCCCGTTACCCCAGATCACCTCTGCGGAATTCTTTGTCTTTTCCTGGATGTAATCGGTGATCTCGGTCACCTCGTCCATGGTGATCTCTTCTTTGCCGGAGGTGATGTACAGCAGCAGGTTATTGGCTCCTTCAATGTTGTTGTCGTTCAGCAGGGGTGAGCTCAGGGCCATTTCAATGGCATTGATGGCGCGGTCAGGACCGTTTGCGATGCCTGAACCCATGATGGCTACACCGCTTTCTTTCATCACGGTCTTTACATCTTCAAAATCGACGTTGATGTAGCCGGTCACGGTAATGATTTCGGCAATCCCCTTGGCAGCCGTCGTAAGGACGTCATCCGCATGACCGAATGCAGCAGAGAGCCGCTGGTCGCCAAAAAGCTCGCGCAGTTTGTCGTTGTTGATGATCAGTACAGCGTCCACGTGTTTCTTCAGTTCAGCAATCCCCTGTTCTGCGTGCTGTTTACGTTTCCTCCCTTCAAAAGAGAACGGCATCGTGATGATACCGACGGTAAGGATGCCAAGTTCCTTTGAAACACTGGCAATAACGGGTGCTGCACCTGTTCCGGTTCCCCCGCCCATCCCGGCGGTGATGAACAACATTTTGGTTCCTTTTTCAAGAATGGTGCGCAGTTCCTGGATGTTTTCCAGTGCTGCATTTTTTCCGACCGAAGGAACAGCGCCTGCGCCAAGTCCTCCTGTTAAATTCTCTCCAAGAGCAATCTTGGTAGGGACGGGACTTGATTCCATTGCCTGAATATCCGTATTGCAGATAATGAAATCAACACCTTTGATACCCTGCCTGTACATATGCGTTACGGCATTGCTGCCACCTCCGCCTACACCAATCACTTTAATGATTGAGGACTGATTCTTGGGTAAATCGAATTTCAACATAGGGTTGGGGATTTATTTTTTAAAATTATACAGAAAGAATACCTGAAAAATGGACGCTGTTTTTTTTTATTAACAGAATCGCTGTTAATAGCTTAATTTACTCGTTTTCCTCATCGAACCACTTCTGGATCTTCTGGATGAATGAATCGGTGAATTTCTTTCCTTCCTTGTCCGGATCCTTGATCTTTTTCTCTTTCACTTTCTTCACTTTTTTAACCTTTTCGGGAACTTCCGGTTGTTCTTCCGGTTCTTCAACCTCCAGGGGTTTCATCTTCTCCTTCTCTTTTTCGTATCGGTCGATCCCTACGATGACGAGTCCGATACCGGTTGCATACATCGGGCTGGCCATCTCCTCGATCACATCATTGGCCAGGTGTTCGTTCGGATACCCGATCCTGGTATCCATGCCGGTCTTGAATTCCGCCAGCTGTGCGATGTGCTTCAGCTGTGCGCCGCCACCGGTAAGAACGATCCCGCCGATCAGCTTCTTCTCATAGCCTGAGTTCTTGATCTCGAAATAGATGTACTCAATGATCTCTTCCATCCTTGCCTGGATGATGTTGGCGAGGTTCCGGATGCTAATCTCCTTGGGCGGACGTCCCCGGAGGCCGGGAATGGCAACGATCTCCTCTTCGCGGTTTTCGCTGGCGAGCGCAGAGCCGAATTTCACCTTCAGCTCTTCTGCATGTTTCTTGATGATCGAACAGCCTTCCTTCACGTCTTCCGTGATGATGTCGCCCCCAAGCGGAACAACCGCCGTATGGCGGATGATCCCTTCATGGAAAATGGCAATATCGGATGTTCCGCCGCCAATATCCACCAGTACGACACCTGCTTCTTTTTCTTCTTCACTCAGAACGGCTTCTGCCGAGGCAATCGGTTCAAGGATCAGGTCGACCACCTCAAGCCCGGCTTTCCTTACGCATTTGTAAATGTTCTTTGCAGCAGCCGTTTGTCCGACGATGATATGAAAATTCGCCTCCAGCGAACTGCCCATCATTCCTTTGGGCGACTTTACAACAGGTTCTCCGTCGAGGCTGAACTGCTGAGGAATGACCTCGATGATCTCTTCCCCGGGGTTCATGTTCAGGTTATACATGCTGTTGATCAGGGTCTCGATCTCCTCACTGGAGATCTCAATCTCACTGTCTTTACGGATGGTACTGCCGTGATGCTGAAGACTTTTTATGTGCTGTCCGGCAATACCGACATTCACGAACCGGATATCCACCCCCGATTTCTGGGAAGCCTCCTTAATGGCATCCTTGATGGACTGAACCGTGTTCTCGATATTTGAGACCACACCGCGCTTGACCCCGATCGACGGGACCTTGCCGTGCCCCAGGATCTCGATCTTTCCGAATTCATTTTTTCGTCCGACGATGACTGCAATTTTTGTTGTGCCGATATCAAGGCCTACAATGATTTCTGATGTTTTCATATTTACGTTAGATTTTTGAACAAACGACCTGATCTTTGAATTTTATATTGATGATATTGTATCTGTGCCATCCTGTTTTGCTGAGGCCCTGGCGGTAAAATACCAGGAGCCGTTCAAATTTATCCTCCAGGTTATCCGCTCCCCCGAGGATGATGATATGATCGCCCACCCGGGGGATCAGTTCAAATTCTCCGCTGGGTTCAACATAGATCTGTTCGATCTGGGCTTTCAGGAATTTATCTTTGACGATGTAAGCGGCTACCTTGTAGAGATTGTTCATTACCGACCGGCATTCAATGGAATCTTTCCTGCTTACTGAGTCTTTGAGGTAACAGACTTTTTTCGAAAACGCTTCCGGGATCGATCCGGTAGCGACGAGCACCCTTGCGGAGAAAGCCGGGTTCAGCGGCATCAGGCTGCCGGTTCCGTCGAGGTAAAAGCTTTCACCTTTCTGGTTGAAGATCCGCAGGATGGGCTGACGCTGAACAATGTCGATCTCAACAACACCTTCCAGCGACATGTAAGCCTGGGCATCCGCAACATAGGTATGCTTTTTCAGTTCCCGTTCGATCCTTTCAAAATCAATGTTGCCGAGCGCCTCGCCTTTGAGAAGATTTCCAGTTCCCTTTATAACGTCGTAAACATCCTCCTGTGTTACCAGCACATCGGCTCTGCCATAGTCGATCTTGATGATGTATTTTTTACATACATTGCTGTTATGCTCAATGGTGGTGAATCCAAGAAGTGTAACCAGACCTCCCGCCAGGAGGACCCACACGACAATTTCAAGGATTTTCAGAAACTTTTTCATTTTAACGTGCATTCATAAACAGGTTCCGGATGGGTTCTACCAGCTGGTCAATATCACCGGCTCCGAGTGTCAGCAATACCTCGGTTTTTTTTGCAGAAAGCACCTGTAGCAAACCGGTCTTTGTACAGATCATTTTTTCTTTCATTCTTACCTTATCCAGCAGCATTTCCGAAGTAATGCCTTCGATCGGATTTTCCCTTGCAGGATAGATGTCCAGCAGGATCAGCTCGTCGAGCAATTCAAGGCTCGCTGCAAACTCATCCGCAAAATCCCGTGTCCGGGTAAAAAGGTGAGGCTGAAAGATCCCGGTGATTTTCTTTCCTGGATAAATCTCCCTGACCGCAAGGATACAGGCTTTCAGCTCTTCAGGATGATGGGCGTAATCGTCGATATAGACAAAATCATCGCGGAGTACCTGGAAATCAAAACGCCGCTGAACACCTGCAAAGGATTCGAGCGACCGGGCCAGGATGTCGGCCGGAATATCCAGCAGGATAGCCACGGCTGAAGCCGCAATCGCATTTTCAAGATTGAACTTCCCTGGAAGACCCAGCTTAAGATTGCTGATCACCTTCTTTGGCGTAACAAGATCAAACACAAATCGGCCATTCTCCAGTCTCACATTTTCTACACAGAAATCTGCTTCCTCCCCGAGACCGTATGTCCTTACGGAGTACCTGTCGCTTCCCGACGGCTTAATCTGAAGATTTTTTTTCAGGATCAGACTTCCGTTATCTTTTATATGTGATGTGAATTCCTCGAAGGATGACCGCAATTCAGCCAGATCGCCATAGATATCGAGGTGATCAGCATCGGTGGAAGTAATAACCGCCGTATCAGGATAAAGCCGGAGAAAAGAACGGTCGAATTCATCAGCCTCAACGACAAAATATTCCGGTAAAGAAACAGATTGTTTTTCCGGTGAGCCTGAAATGATCAGGTTAGAATTATAATTTTTCGAGATCCCGCCAAGAAAGCCAACCATATTCATTCCGGCTGTCTTTAAGATATGGGCGATCATCGTGGTGATGGTGGTCTTGCCATGCGTGCCGGCCACGGCGATGGTCTTCGTATTCCGGGTAATCATTCCCAGCACCTCCGACCGTTTTTTCAGCGGGTAACCTTTCTCAATGGCAAACCTGAGCTCTTTATGATCCTTCGGCAGGGCAGGGGTATATACGACAAGATCCGGTTTGTCCGGGACAAGGTCAGGTCGGTCTTCAAAATGAACAGGAACACCTTCTACGATAAGCTGGTTTGTCAGGGTGGTCGGGGTTTTGTCATAACCTGAAACAGCAGCGCCGTTCCTGTGGAAATACCGGGCCAGTCCGCTCATGCCGATCCCTCCGATACCCAGGAAATAAACCGTTCTGTACTGTTCGTTTAACATACCCTTTTAATTATTCTTTTGTGATCAGCTTTAAAGATTCCTCTGCGATCCTGTCTGCAGCATCGGGAATGGCCAGCATCCTGATGTTTTTCCTTAATTCGTGCTGCATTTCCTGATTTGCAGCAAGTTCATTCACCATGGGAAAAAGCTTTTCCTCTGCTTCCCGGTCCTTAATCATCCATGCCGCGGACTGCGTTACAAGGGCTTCCGCATTCTTTGTCTGGTGGTCTTCGGCAACATTTGGAGAAGGAATGAGAATGACCGGTTTCCCGACGATGCACAATTCCGAAATGGCAATAGCACCGGCCCGCGAAACAATGATTTCAGCTGCGGTATAGGCCAGGTCCATCCTGTCGATGAACGGAAAAATGCGGACATTTTCCATGTTCACCACGGCCTGATTGGATTCGATCTGATCATAATAATACTTACCGGTCTGCCAGAGCAATTGAATATTATCTTTTTCAGCAATGCTTTCAAGGTAT
Source organism: Bacteroidota bacterium (assembly GCA_026391805.1). GTDB lineage: Bacteria > Bacteroidota > Bacteroidia > Bacteroidales > FEN-979 > FEN-979. The sequence continues at coordinate 25,384 of JAPLDJ010000022.1, forward strand.
TTTATCACGCTTTTATTGATCGTTCCTGCGCCAAGACTTCCGCCCATGATTAAAATGATTTTCTGTTCATGGTTCAGCTTGAAATAATCCAGCGCTTCATTCTTATTTTTATTGATCAGGATGTCCTGTCTTACAGGATTACCGGTGAGTATGATCTTCTTTTTCGGAAAGAACCTTTCCATGCCCTCGTATGCAACGCAGATCCGGTCGACATTACCCCCCAGCAATTTATTCGTTATTCCGGGATAAGAATTCTGTTCCTGGATCAATGCCGGGATCTTTCTTCTCACAGCCATCCTCAGTGTCGGTCCGCTGGCATATCCGCCAACGCCGATGACCACATCCGGTTTAAATTTCCTGAGGATCTGGTCAGCCATGGCAAGGCTCGTGATGACTTTAACCGGAAAAAGAAGGTTTTTCAGGGTTAACCTGCGCTGGAGACCACTGATCCATAATCCTTTGATCTTGTACCCGGCGGCAGGCACTTTTTCCATCTCCATTCTTCCTTTTGCCCCGATAAAAAGGATTTCTGCATCCGGCTCCTGCTTCATCAGTGCATTGGCAATGGCAATGGCAGGAAAGATATGTCCTCCCGTTCCTCCTCCGCTGATGATGATCCTTTTCATATTTTCAATAACTATTCTTTAACCGACCGCCGGTACAGGGTTTCCTTCACCCAGCACTTCGATTTCCGTTCCATCTTTGGTTTCGATCTCAACCTTCCGGCTGACGCTCAGGATGATCCCAAGAGAAATGCAGGTAAACCAGATGGAGGTTCCTCCCATGCTGATCAGCGGCAGCGTCTGACCGGTAACGGGAAACAGGTGAACCGCCACCGCCATGTTGATCAATGCCTGGAAGACCAGGCTGAACCCGATCCCGATCGCAAGAAATGCACCGAAATTTCCCTGGCTTTTCGTGGTGATCCGCACTACCCTGTAAAACAGGATGCAATAGAGGAGCAATACGAAAGCTCCTCCGACAATTCCGTATTCTTCAACGATGATCGCAAAAATGAAATCAGAATAGGGGTGGGGGAGAAAATTCCGTTGTGTGCTCTTCCCGGGTGATTTCCCCAGGATCCCACCCGATACAATGGCAATTTTACTTTGTTCAACCTGGTAATTCGCATCTTCATCCGCGTTTTCCTTGTTCAGGAAATGATCCACCCTGCTGGTCCAGGTTCCACCGCGCGGGAATAGATTGGGAGCCGTTTTCGCAAGGGTGAAGATAAAGACCATGGCAACGATTCCCAGCCCGATCAGCGTGAAAATATACTTCAGGGAGATCCTTCCGGTAAACATCAGAACCAGGCTGGTGACAAATAAAATGGCCGCCGTTGAAAAGTTGGCCGGTAATATCAGGGCACAAATAACAAAAGCAGGTAAAATAACGGGAAGAAATCCCTTTTTAAAGTTTTTAATCTCCTCCTGCTTCTTGCTCAGAACCCGGGCCAGGTACATGATCAGGAACAATTTGGCGACGTCTGAACTCTGGAAGGTCAGGTTGATGATCGGAACCGTAAGCCAGCGGTTGGCTTCGTTCAGGCTGGTGCCGGAGAAAAGTGTGATCAGCAGCAAAGGAACCGTGAGTATCAGTCCGATCTGCGAGATCCTTGAGAAATAGGTGTACTTTACCAGGTGAGTGGCATACATAAGACCGATGCCAAACATCAGGATGATGAAATGTTTTATGAGGTAGTATTCGGTATTCCCTCCCTGCTTTTTATAGGCAAGGGTTCCGGTGGAACTGTAAACGGCCAGGAGGGAAAAAATGCAAAGAATGATCACCAGGACCCAGATCACAACATCCCCTTTTGCATTTTTAATGTATTTCATCATAAACGGATCGATTAAAGTTGTTTGACGGCATGGTTAAAAGCTCTTCCCCGTTCTTCAAAGTCTTTAAAGAGATCGAAGCTTGCACATCCCGGTGAAAGGAGAACCACATCTCCTGTTTTACCTGCACAATAGGCCAGGTCGACCGCTTCTTCCATGCTCACCGCATCGGTGATCGGAATATCGAGATCTGACAAAGAAGACATGAAATGATCGCTGTCCATGCCAAGGAAGATGATCGATTGGACCTTGTTGCGTATCAGCGGCTTGAGCAGCGTGTAATCCATCCGGGCATCCATGCCCCCGGCGATCCAGATTACAGGTTTGGTCATGCTTTCGAGCGCAAACCAGGTTGAATTGATGTTCGTGGCCATGGAATCATTGATGAATTCAATGCCATGAACGTTGGCCACGGATTCAATCCGGAACTCCAGGTGCTTGAAATCACAAAAACATTCCTTTATAAAATTACTCCTGACATCCCTTATACGGTCAGTAATGGAGGCTGCCATAGAGCTGCGGACAACCGGGTGTCCCTGTAAAGCCAATGTTTCGAGAATCATGTTTTCAGTTTTATAGAGTTCTAATATGAATGACTGCTTCGTTATCTCAGTTTTAGTGTAATAATTGCAAGCACGGCGAGCATGATCCCGATGATCAGGAACCTGACCACGATCTTTGATTCATGGTATCCTTTTTTTTGGTAATGATGATGAAGCGGCGACATCAGGAAAATCCTTCGGCCTTCACCGAATCTTCGTTTTGTATATTTGAAATAGCCGACCTGCATGACCACGGAAAGGTTTTCAATAAGAAAAACCCCGCAGAAAATAGGGATCATGATCTCCTTGCGGATGAGAATGGCAAAGACCGCAATGATGCCGCCCAGCGCCAGGCTGCCCGTATCGCCCATGAAGACCTGGGCCGGGTATGAATTGTACCACATAAACCCAATGCAGGCTCCGACGAAGGCGCTGACAGGATTCCCAGCGTAAGGCCGATGATGGCCGAACTCCCGGTCGCCAGTCCGTCCAGCCCATCAGTCAGGTTTGCACCATTCGAAACTGCGATGATGATGAAAATGACAATCGGGATAAAGATCAGGAATGTCCATTTTTTATAATCGTTCCCGATCCATGAGATCAGGACGGAATAATCAAATTCATTGTTCTTCAGGAAAGGGATTGTAGTCTTGGTTGATTTGATCGGTGGTTTCGTATTTATCTTTGCCCTGTCGGCATTACCTTCCACGTTAAAGATCTCGGAGGATGAAACGTATGACTGCCGGCTGGTTTTCTCGCGGATCACGATGTCCTTGCTGTAAAACATGGTAAATCCCACGATCAGTCCCAGACCTATCTGCCCGGTGATCTTGAATTTCCCGGCCAGCCCTTTCTTGTCTTTCTTGAATACCTTGATGTAATCATCCAGGAAACCAATTGTACCCAGCCATACTGTTGAAATCAGGATGATGACGATATAGATGTTCTGAAGCTTCGCAAAAAGAAGCGTAGGGATCAGGATGGCTGCAAGAATGATCAGCCCTCCCATGGTTGGTGTTCCCTGCTTGGCCGTCTGCCCATCCAGCCCGAGGTCGCGTATGGTTTCGCCCACCTGCTTCTTCCGCAGGTATCCGATCAGTCGTCTTCCGATGATCATGGAGATAAAAAGGGAGGTAATAAGCGCAAATGCTGCCCTGAAGGAGATGAATTTAAATACTCCGGCCCCGGGGAAATCGAAGGCCTCATGCAACCAGGTAAATAAATAGTAGAGCATAATGTTTGATTTTCAAAACTGTTCTGCTTCCAACCCAAATACTTCTCTTATAACCTCTTTGTCGTCAAAGGGATACTTCACACCCTGGATCTCCTGGTAAGTTTCATGACCTTTACCTGCAACAAGGATGATGTCGCCCGGTTGTGCAAGTGCACAGGCCGTTTTGATGGCTTCCCTGCGGTTCACGATTTCCAGGACACTCTTTTTATATTGTACCTCAACTCCTTGTCTCATGTCATCAATGATTGCTTCCGGTTTTTCCGAACGCGGATTGTCGGAAGTCAGGATAACCTTGTCGCTGAGGTTGCAGGCTATTCTGGCCATTACAGGACGTTTGGCAGAATCCCTGTCGCCTCCTGCTCCTACCACGGTGATTAATTTTTCATTCATCGTGCGGATCGACCGGATCGTTGCAAGCACATTCTGTAACGCATCCGGTGTGTGGGCATAATCAACAATGGCAGTGATGTTATCCCTGGTCCGGATATAGTTGAACCGTCCGTCAACCGGATCACAACTGCTCAGTGCCTGAAGGACATTTTGTTTGTCCTCACCAAGCAGCATTGCAGCTCCATATGCAGAAAGCAGGTTATAGGCATTGAAGCTGCCGATCAGCCTGAACCAGCAATCCACGCCGTCCATGTTCAGCAGAAGCCCCTGGAACTGGTTCTCAAGGATCCTGCACCTGAAATCAGCCATGGATTGCAGGCTGTATGTTGAAACCTTTGCCTTCGTGTTCTGGACCATTACCATCCCGTTCCGGTCATCTTTATTAATAAGGGCGAAGGAACCTTCAGGCAATTCGTCAAAAAAAGATTTTTTTGCTTTAAGGTAAGCGTCAAAGGTTTTGTGGTAGTCAAGATGATCGTGTGTAAGATTGGTGAATATGCCTCCATTGAATGTAAGGCCAGCTATCCGCTGTTGAACCACTGCATGCGAGCTGACCTCCATAAAGCAATGCGTGCAGCCTTCCTTCACCATTTGGGATAACAGTTCATTCAATTCTATTGGATCAGGGGTTGTGTGTGTGGATGAAACTGCAACATCGGCAATCTTATTCCGGATCGTCGAAACCAGTCCTGCCTTGTAACCAAGTTTGCGGAAAAGCTGGTGAAGAACTGTTACAATCGTGGTTTTACCATTGGTGCCGGTAACCCCAACCAGGTTTAGTTGGGCAGACGGATTTCCGAGATAATTCGATGCCATGACAGCTTTTGCAAATGCGCTGTCAGCAACCCGGACATAAGTAATATCTTCATCCCTTTTTTCAGGAATTGTTTCACATACAACAGCAACCGCTCCTGCACTAACAGCATTATCGATATACTGATGACCGTCGGATGTATTTCCTTTGACCGCGAAATAAAGTGATCCCTGAGCCACCTTCCTGGAATCATATTCCAGCGATGAAATGTCCCGGTCCAGGTTCCCAATAACCTCAACCACTTCCAGGCTTCCCACTATATTTCTTAAACTCCTCATTTCTTCATTCCTCATTCCTCATTCAATAATTTCTTCATTCCCGCATTTCTTCATTCCCGCATTATCCCTTCCCGCCCCCCAAATCCAGCGTCACAAAAGTTCCCTTCATGTACATCCTTCCCGGAGCTACCGACTGTCTGATCACGTATCCCTTCCCGTTCAAAACAACTTTCAATCCCATCTGTTCGAGCAGGAAGACTGCATCTTTTACACCCATCCCGGTCACATCCGGCATGGTTCCGTTGAAATGGTTCGACGGCATCAGCATTACGGATGAACTGTTCGAAACCGGAACGGCCCATTCTGCTTTCGGGTTAACCGGTTTTGCAGGAATGTTCAGCCAGAAATAGGTGTCTTCAATGTCCTTCTGGATCCCGGCATAGGCCTGCGGGATGAAATACCCGGTCGTATCCTTTGGAGGCGGATTGTCTATATCGTGAAGATCCGCATAAACACGGTCGGCGATCTCTTTGAATACCGGAGCTGCAACAGCGCCTCCGTAATATTTTCCCTTCGAGGGGTTGTTAATGACCACGATCATGGAATACCGCGGATTGTCGGCCGGGAAATAGCCGACAAACGATCCCTTGTACCTGACGTTTTTCGTACCTGCAGCATAACCCTTGTTGTTCAGGGCAAGTTGTGCCGTTCCTGTTTTTCCGGCAATACGGTAAACCGGGTTCTTTAACGATGTAGCGGTTCCGCGCTGCACAACGGCTTCGAGTAAAAGTTGAGCTTTCCGGATCGTTGCCGGTGAACAGATTCTCGGGTTGATGACCACCGGCGGAAAACTCTGTACAAGCTGTCCGTTCTTGCGGATCTCCTTTACAAACAAAGGTTTTACCATGACGCCATTGTTTGCAACGGCATTGTAGAGACTGACAATCTGCAAAGGGGTCAGGGAAACCTCGTAACCGATCGACATCCAAGGCAGGGATACAGCCGACCACCATTTACTCTTTGTATTCTTGATGTAAGGCCTGCCTTCCCCGCCGATCTGAAGCTGCTGCGGAAGGTTGATCGACATCCGGTAAAGTCCGTCGATGTATTTTTGCGGATCATCAGCATAAGCGCCGTAAATAAGTTTGGAGGTGCCTACGTTCGAAGACTTTTCAAAAACTTCATGGGCAAGCAGTGTTCCTGTCATTCTATGGGCGTCTGTCATTGATCGGCCGTGATAGTTCACGCTTCCGTTCCCGAGGCTGACCGGCTGGTCAAGGTTTATCTTCCCATCTTCCATTCCGACCAGGAACGAAGCGAGTTTAAAGGTCGATCCCGGTTCCGAGCTTTCACCGATGGCATAATTGAATCGCTCTTCGTACCCGCCCTTCGGACCTTTTCCAAGGTTTACAATTGCTTTGATATAACCCGTTCTGACCTCCATGACGATGACGCATCCATGGTCGGCGCTGTCGGCGATCAGCTCCTTCCGCAGGGCTGATTCTGCAAGATCCTGTAAATTGATATCAAGGGTTGTGATAATGTCATCACCGTTCTGCGGTTCCACATCGTTCTCCGTGTCAACCTGCATCCAGGCAGCATTGCCGATCCTGCGCATCAGCCGCTTTCCCCCGGTTCCCTGCAGGTTCTTGCTGAATGATCCTTCCAGTCCTACATAAACCTTTTCAGCAGCCTCTGCATTTTCATACCCGATGGTGCGCCTGGCCAGTCCCTTGAAAGGAAGCTCCCGTTGGTATTGCGGTTCAACGATCAGGCCTCCTTTGTATTTGCCCAGCTTGAAAATCGGGAACTTCCGTATCTGTTTCAGTTCGGGATACGTGAGGTTGCTGTGGATCGGCAGGTACCCTACGCCATTTCGCCTTCCTTCCCAGAGTATGTTCTTGTAATCGGAAGGCTTTTTATCTTTAAAGAGCTGTGAAAGATTCAGTGAAAGTGAATCCACCTCTTTTTGAAAAAGTTCATCGGTGATCAGGTCGGAACCTACATCCATATAGACGTCGAAAATCGGGATGGAGGTTGCAAGCAGGGTCCCGTCATCGGAACAGATATTTCCCCGGATAGCCTCTACCGTAACAAACTTCATCTCCTGCTTCCTGGCTTTTTCCAGCAATTCTTTGCTTTCCGTCGATTGAATATAGATCGCCTTTGCGAGGATTGCCGCCCCAAAGAGAAGGATGCCGAAATAAACGAGATAAACTCTCAGCAATATGTCTTTCCGGATGTCTTTCATGGCGTTCTACCGGTGGAATCAGTTTGTTTTTTTAATAAAGCCTTGGAATAAAAAATCTTATACGGCGGTTTAGTGGTCCCTGAAATCCCGAGTGGTTCAACCCTTTTGGCGATCTCTGTTTGCTTGCTGTAATACAACAAGGTCGCTTTTGCCGTGATGTACTGGTACCGCAACTCCTTCAGCTCGTTTTTTGTTTTTTCGATATCCTTGAATGTTTTCTCAGAATAATAGGTGTTTGCGATATAAAGCATCGCGAGGATTGCAAGAAAGACAAGGAAGGGAAGGTTGCTGAGAACAGTACGCCTGGACAGGACGTCGCCGCCCATGATACTCTGGATCCCATGTGTGATCTTCCCCTGCTTTCTGACCGGGCGTACCTCTTCTTTTTCCTTTTCAGGTTCCGAAGCTGTATTTTTCACTTCTTCTTCCATCTTGCTTTATAGCTTTTCAGCGATCCGCAACCGGGCGCTCCTGGCCCTGCTGTTCAATGCGATTTCCTCTTTTGTCGCAACAACCGGCTTCCTGTTGAGAACCTTCAGCGGAACGATCGGGTTCCCGTAAAAATCTTTTTCTATGTTGCCCGAGAATTTTCCCGACCGGAAATATTCCTTGACCAGCCGGTCTTCCAGTGAATGATAGGAGATGATCACCAGCCGTCCGCCCTGCTTAAGCACATCCGTGGCCTGGATAAGAAATTCTTTCAGGGCATCCAGTTCCTGGTTCACTTCGATCCTGAGTGCCTGGAATACCTGTGCAAAGAATTTATTCTCCTTTCCCCTTTCTGCAGCCGGCATCAGTATCTCTTTCAAGTCTTCCGTGGTATTGATCAGTTTTTCTTTTCTCCCTGAGATAATGAGCCTGGTGATTTTCATTGCATTGTGCAACTCCCCGTATTCCCTGAAAATGGCCACCAGTTTATCTTCCTTGTATTCGTTCACCACTTCGCGGGCCGACATTTTTTTGTCCCTGTTCATACGCATATCGAGAACCCCTTCAAACCGTGTGGAAAATCCCCTTTCGGGATTATCGATCTGGTGCGACGAAACGCCTAAATCAGCGAGAATTCCATCAACCGGAACAGCCTTATACAACTTGAGAAAGTTCCTGAGGTGCCTGAAATTGTTGTGGATCAATGTCAGTCGATCATCTTCCGGCTTATTGGCCATGGCGTCTTCATCCTGATCGAAAGCATACAGTTTTCCGTCTTGCAGCTCTTTTAATATTGCCTTTGAATGCCCCCCTCCGCCATAGGTTGCATCAACATAAATCCCCTCTGGCCGTATCGCCAGTGCCCTGATGCTTTCTTCGAGCAGAACGCTGTTATGAAACATTTTCTGGTTCTTCAGGTTTCTGGAGGTTACCCATTACTTTTTCGGCGAGATCGGAATAATCTTCTGAAGAGATTTGCAGGCTCTTTTCATATTCCTCCTTCGCCCATACCTCTATCCGGTTAGAGAAAGCCGATAAAATCAGGTCTTTCTGGATAAGGGCATAGTCCAGTAAAGTTTTGGGTATAAGGACACGATTGCTGGCGTCAAGCTGAAGTTCCGTTGCCCCCCTGTTGAAATTCCGGGCAAAATTGCGGTGGTCTTTAATGAACAGGTTTAATTTATTTATATCCTGGCTGACTTCCTTCCACTCATTCAGAGGGTACATCGTCAGGCAATTCTCAAACCCCCGGTTGATGACGAATTTCTCCTGTGCTTCCGGCGGGATCTGTTTCTTTAACCCGGCGGGCAGGATGATCCGGCCTTTTTCATCAATACGGCACTCATATTCTCCGTGAAGGATCGTCATAGCAGGGGGGCAATGATTTGAGGTTGTAAATATATTACAATTCCCCACAAATCCCCACTGGTCCCCACCATTAAAATTATGAATTGTTAATAAAAATATGAAATTAACATGCAATAATCATATAATCAGTATTTTGAAAAATACTGTTAATATCGTTGTTAATTAAAAAATAGGGAGTATTAGCGGATCACGAACAATTTAACGGTGAAACGATAGAATGTGCCCTGTTCCGTTTGTGGAGAGATAGAGATAAAATATAAACCGGTGGGGAAGGATTCCAGTGAAACCGAAGCAGAATTTCCGGTATTTACCGATGACCTGTATACAGGCTGTCCAAGCGTGTTTGTTACAAGGATTTCATATGGACCATTATTGTTTTGCTTCAAAGGTTTTATTATGACGAACTGGTTGGCAGGATTGGGGTAGATTGTGAAATTGAGCTTTTGGGTCGATTCTGTATCACCGGTTCCTGTATAAACAACAGGCTGGCTTTTATGGCTGAAGTAATTCAATCCTCCGGAGAAATTTCCGACAATCAGATCAGGATAATTTGAATCCTGGAGATTGGCGATTGTCGCCGCGGTCCGGTATCCGTAACTTGAAGGCACAGCAGTTCCGCAGATGTCAGGCAAAAGAGAATCCGCCTGTGTGAAGATTCCGGAAAGATTGCCGTCAATGTTTGTAAAAAGATGAACTTTCCCTTCCTCGCACCCGACGATCAGGCAGGTTTTGCCCATAAGATCCTTAAAGAAATAAGGGGTGCTGAATCCGTCGTACGAAATCGAGTAGTTGGTCACATTCACTCTTCCGAGACTGTCGGTTACATGAACAAACAGTGGAGAAGAACCCGTTCCTTCGTTATGATAATAAACGATCTTCCCTTTCTGGTTGCCGATCACAAGATCAGGCAAACCGTCAGCATCAAGGTCATACAATTGAGGCGCACTGAAATCCCCGGCGTCAATATTCATATAGTGGGTCTGGAGCGAAGTAAATACAGGGTCTTGTCCCGTACCGGCTGTATTCTGGAAATAACTTAATGTTCCGTCGGCATTGCCTGTGATCATATCCACATCGCCGTCGCCATCAGGATCTCCGAAAGCAGGATAAGCTGCCAGTTGCTTCAGCCCCGACAGGTTCCCGAAATCGTCTGTTACGAGATGGAAAGATGGATTGTTCACCGGACCGGTATTTTTATAATACGAGATCCGGGTGCTGAAAACTGATTGTAATGTGGCCTGGTAATAAAAGGAAGAATCATAATATCCGTAGTTTCCGATCAGCAGATCGGGCAATCCGTCGCCGTTGACATCTGTAACAACAGGAAAGGAATTCGTCCCGACATCGATCATCTCGTTCTGGAAAAAATTGTGTGTCCGGAACTCGAAAACAGGCTGATCATTGGTTCCGGTATTCTTATAGAACCAGCAGCTGTATTTGTTTTCTGTTTTATAAAGGGAAGGATCGAAAGGGGAGACCACGAGATCCCGGATGCCGTCATTGTCTAAATCAAGATATGAACAGGAAGGGAATGAGAAAAGCCATATCGGATAAGGATTTCCGGGGAAGGTGCTGTCCTGGCTGTTCATATGGGCTGAATCCAGGGTCCCACCATTTGTCAGAGAGATCAGGTTGGGGAAATCGATATCGCCCAGGATCAGATCCTTCATGCCATCCCCGTTCAGATCAGCGGCAAGAAGGGTTGAGCCGGTATGTTTTGGCGCGGACGGGTTACATGATAACCCTGATATTCCTGAAAATTTATACGGACAGGTAATATCAAGCGTCACCTTGTTCCCACCTTCACTCTCCTTGAAATCACCCCAGCATTTATCAGAAAGCCTGAAATCAAGGCTGTCGCAATTCCCGTTTTTCTCGATCGATAGGTTCTTGTGATATTCAACATAAGAACCCAGCCCGAAGAAAGTGAGCAGGTCCATGTCTCCGTCACCATCGATATCTGCAATGGCTGGATAATCAACCGGCGTGACAAGAATTCCGACTTTCCCCGTATAATAAAAAGAGGTCAGAAGATCAGTGATCAATTGAAATTTCAGTGAAGTGTCGCTGACATTTTTAAAGACCCTTACTCCGCCGACCGAGTAGGTGAAAATATCCTGTTTGCCGTCGCAATTGTAATCTGCAAAGATCACCCAGTCGTGAATATCAGGGAAAAGGGATGAATATTCAGGATGGAAAGAATAGTTTATTTCACCCGTTGATCCTTCATTGATGAATGGAAGGATGCGGTTTCCGTAACGGTCGAAAATGATCAGGTCGGGTTTTGCGTCGAGGTTAATATCGATGGATCCGAACTGGCAGGAATTCATACCTCCGGCCCAGGGAAATTTCAGTGGCACATCCGGCAGATTCTGGCTGAAAACAGGATTACAGGAGAATGAAGCAAAGATCACCAGCAACAGGCCGGATCTGAACTTTTGATGTCCAAACCTGCTTGCAACAAGAGACCGCCAAAACCTTCCCATGGAACAAAAGTATCCAAACTTTTCCTACCTTTGATACAAATAACACATCGCTATGTCAAGGATTCTGGTGATCGATGATGAACGAAGTATCCGCAATACGTTGCAGGAGATATTGAAATACGAGAAATATGAAGTTGACCTTGCTGCTGACGGACCGGAAGGACTGACATTGCTCGGAATCAACAAGTACAATGTGATCCTGTGCGACATTAAAATGCCTAAGATGGACGGCATCGAGGTTCTGGAAAAGATCCAGCCAATGACCGACACCCCGGTAGTCATGATCTCGGGACATGGAACGATCGATACCGCAGTGGAAGCAATCAAGAAGGGAGCGTTTGACTACATCTCAAAACCACTTGATCTGAACCGGTTGCTGATCACGATCCGCAACGCAATGGAGAAATCGATCCTCGTGGATGAAACCAAAACGCTAAAGCGGAAGATCGAGGGTGTTCATGAGATGATCGGTGAATCCGTAGAGATTCAAAAGGTGAAGGATCTCATTGCCCGCGTGGCCCCGACGGATGCCCGTGTACTGATCACAGGCGAAAGCGGAACCGGGAAGGAGCTTGTGGCCCGCTGGCTTCATGCCCTGAGCAACCGCTCAGAAAAACCATTTATTGAAGTGAACTGTGCAGCCATTCCTTCCGAGCTGATCGAGAGCAATCTCTTTGGCCATGAGAAAGGCTCTTTCACATCTGCGATCAAACAGAAAAAAGGAGATTTTGAGTTGGCAACCGGAGGAACCCTGTTCCTGGATGAGATCGGCGACATGAGCCTTTCCGCCCAGGCAAAAGTTTTAAGAGCATTGCAGGAGAATAAAATTACAAGAGTAGGAGGGGAGAAAGAGATTCCTGTGGATGTCAGAGTGATTGCTGCAACCAATAAAAACATCAAGGAAGAGCTGGAAAGGAAAAATTTCCGGGAAGATCTTTACCACCGCTTAAGCGTGATCCTGATCGATGTCCCGCCCCTCTCGAAGCGTTTGGATGATGTTCCATTACTAACAAAACAATTTATAGCCGAGATCTGCGAACACCAGGGCAAAGCCCCGCTTCCGGTCACTGATGATGCTTATACAGCACTTAAAACCATCAAATGGACCGGAAACATCCGGGAGCTGAGAAATGTGATCGAACGGCTGGTAATACTTTGTGATGGAAAGATAACAGCGGCAGATGTTGAGCGATATTCGATGACGCTGTATTAATCCCCTTATTGATCTTTGATGCACCTTACCTGAAAAGCGTTTACCCTGCTGGAAGGATAGGAAGCTACGCTTGGATCAAAATCATTCATCCCGTGTGCCCAGGCTTTTGTATTGCCGCGCGGGGTTGATGACCAGAAGAAGGATGCAAATCCTGCATAATCCCACTGAACATTCAGATGATCGGCGCCGTACAAAAGCGCATTATAGCCGGAATAGCCCGAATACTTTAGAGGCGCTCCTGCAAAAGCATTGTTGGTCCAGTTCAGGAACAGGGTATTCCATTCATTTTCCGTGGGGATGTGCCAGGCAGGCGGGCAAATTCCCTGCTGTGCGGGCGTCTCGTCATAACGCATCAGCTCATCCCATTGGTAGTATGCCTGAGATCCGCAATTTGATAAAAGGTCATTGTAGCAATATTTTTCCCAGGTGCAGTTATCCCTCTGGGCTGTGTTTGAAGGGATCATTGAGCCAAAGTTGAGGTTTGCGGCCATCCAGCACTGTGTTCCGATCTGGACCGTAGGATAACTTCTACCGTCGCGGATATCCGAAAGGTTGTTGCCGCAAATGAACGCTTGTGCTGATAGAACGTTTATCGTTCTTGTCATGGCGGCAGTGCAGAGAGAGGCGTTGGTATAAGAATATGTGATGGTATGTGTGCCGCCGCCAGCAAGTGAGGGTGAAAAGACACTTGTCAGCGAATTGACTCCGGGACCGGAATAAGTGCCGCCAAGAGGAATACCCCCTTTAAGTTTTATGGGTTTGGCGTTCACAGTTGTGATGGTGTCGAAGCAGGACGGAAAAGTCACAACCGCAAGCGCGGCAACATTCATTGTAATCGTGTTGGATGTACCAGGATTTCCGGTCGGACAAACAATGTTCGAGGTAAGTATACAATTTACCTGCTCACCGGCAACCGGATTGTAGGTGTAAGTCGCTGAACTTGTTCCCACATTAGTACCGTTAACTTTCCATTGGTAAACCGGCGTGGATCCTCCATTGGTAGGAATGGCCGTGAAAATTACAGAAACTCCTGAACAGATCGGATTTGCGGAAGCTGTGATAGTGACGCTGACAGGCATGTTCGGGTTAACGGATACTGGTTGCTGGTTGCTGGTTGCTGGATTATTTATAGCACAAATTGCAGAAGAGGTCAATGTGCTACTGACAAGATCTCCGTTATTCGGAATGTAGGAATATGTCGGACTATTCATCCCTACAGGATTACTGTTGACAAACCATTGGTAAGATGGTGATGATCCTCCGTTCACGGGGGTGGCTGTATAAGTAACAGAAGTTCCCGCACAAACAGGGTTGGCAGAAGCTGATACAGATATACTGACTGGCAGATTCGGGTTGACGGTCATGGTCACAGAATTGGAAGTTGCCGGGTTCCCGCTTGCACATGCGGCATTCGATGTAAGCGTGCAGGTGACGATGTCTCCAGTGGCCGGTAAATAGGAATAAGTCGGGCTGTTTGTTCCGGTATTTGAACCATTGAGTTTCCACTGATAGACCGGTGCACCACCGCCATTAGCCGGTATTGCCGTAAATGTAACAGATGTTCCTGCACAGACCGGATTTGAAGAAGCGGCAATTGAAACGTTGACCGGAACAGTGTTGTTCTGAATCATCGTAATGACGTTAGAATTGGCCGGATTCCCGATCGGGCATGCAATATTTGAATTCAGGACACAGGAAACAACATTACCATTGTTCGGAATATATGAATAGGATGAACTGTTGGTGCCGGCATTGATCCCGTTTACTTTCCATTGATAGGCAGGTGTTGAACCGCTATTTGTGGGCATAGCAGTGAAAGTCACGGTCGATCCCTGGCAGAAAGGATTGGAAGAAGCAGAAATCGAAACATTAACCGGCATATTGGCATTAACGATCATCGTAACAGGTGCGCTTGTTGCAGGACTTCCTGTTGAGCACAATGCATCCGATGTCAGTGTGCAGGTGACAACATCCCCGGTTAATGGAACATAGGTATAGACAGGATTGTTTGTCCCGACCGGCAAACTATTAACCATCCACTGGTAAACCGGCGTTGATCCGCCATTGACAGGTGTTGCCGTGAAAGAAACAGAGGTTCCCGAACAGACCGGATTAGCAGAAGCAGAAATGCCGACAGAAACCGGCAAAGCCGGGTTGACAATCATCGTTATGGCATTGGAAGTAGCAGGGTTGTTTGAAATGCAGTCGGTCAGCGAAGATGTTAGCTCGCAGGTTACAACATCATTGTTCAAAGGCGTATATATAAAAGATGTTGAATTCGTGCCTGAATTGGACCCGTTGACCTTCCACTGATAAAAAGGAATTGTCCCGCCATTGGTTGGTGTTGCGGTATATGTCACCAAAGTTACGCTGCAAACCGGGTTTGCGGAAGCATTAATGGAAACACTTACCGGAGAATTCGGGATTTCGGTCATCGTAATCGGATTTGATATCGCCGGATTTCCTGATGGACATGTTACATTCGAAGCTAACATACAAGTCACTATATCTCCGTTCACAGGAAAATAAGTATAGGACGGACTGTTTGAACCAACATTACTTCCGTTCACTTTCCACTGGTACGCCGGCGATGTGCCACCGTTAACGGGTGTCGCTGTGTAGGTGACAGATGTTCCCTCGCAATAAGGATTTGCTGAACATGTGATGGTAACACTCACCGGTAAAGTGCTGCTGACTATCATCACAATCTGGTTGCTGGTGGCCGGGTTGTTCGTGGCGCAGGCTAAACTGGAAGTAAGCCTGCATGTCACCACGTCTCCGTTGGAAGGAGTGTACGTATAATTTGGACTGTTTGTGCCGGCATTATTGCCGTTTACTTTCCATTGATACACCGGTGAACTGCCGCCATTTAAAGGAACAGCAGAAAAAGTTACCGGAGTTCCCGAACAGACCGAGGTGTTTGTTGCAGATATTGTAACGCTGACATTAGCAGTTGGATTTGACACCGATCCGTCAAAAAGGGTATTTATTGTATCGCGAAGCATTGTGCCTACAGGGACTCCATTATAAGCGGAATTGCCCTGGATGTTATTATAATTTCCATCGAACTTGTAATAACCCAGCAAGCCGGTTTGAGTAGTCGGATTTGGAAGGTTGTACATATTACCGGCAATTTGAGCTTGTGTACGTGCAACATTCCATATACGAACCTCGTCAATATAACCTATAAATTGCTCATAAAAAGCGGATATTGAACTCATGTTCCCGATTCCGGTTGTATGGGCATTTTGTACCAACGTACCTGTCCAATGTTTTGATGCTACTCGGACTCCATTCAAAAAATATTTAATGGTGTCTCCATCATAGGTGGCAGCCACATGATAAGTTGAATCAAAACAAAGAGCAAACGGGTTTGCAAGAGTTGTAAACCCGGAGGACGTAGTCACTTCAAAATCTGCAGGTCGTAACAAGTAATTACAGTCAACCTGACCGAAATGCTTGGAAACAATGTTGTAGTAAGCTGGTGGAGAGGAGATCTGTTTAACGATCAAAGCTTCGACTGTTATTGAACTTCCGGAAACGCTTAAGTCCCCAATGTCAATCCTGTTATTCGTGGTATTTATGGGGAAATACAGCCATTTATTTGGCTGGCAGAACGAATTTATTGACAGAAGAACAGCAACGATTGTTATCAGCCCGGTGATCAACTTTGTTTTCATCAGATGTGGAGACGATGCATTGTAGTAAAGAGTAGTGATAATTAAAAGGGTTGAATTATACAATACTTTATACCAGAATTCTAATAATTAATTTCACATTGCGGGAAACAATATAAAAGTAGGAAAAGTAACAATCCGAGAAGTAATGATGCTACATCATCTTATCGTTTATTTGTAAAGATATAAATAATTCTAATGATTGGCAAGTGCATCATTGGATATTATCTTCAACTTGGATAGGGGGTATTGTAAAAAGAAAACAAAAACCCATATATCGTTTAAATAAGAGATATATGGGCTTTTGTTGTGGAGTTGGAGGGATTCGAACCCTCGTCCAAACAAGCAGCAAAATTGTTTTCTACATGCTTAGCAACCGGTTGATTGTCGGGAAAAAGCTGGCCGGATGCAGGCCCACCTTGACCTTATTTCCTAAATTTCATCCTGACATCGGAACCCTGGCAGGACCATCTCAACTTTTGCGATGCCTCGCACGGGACACCGTTGAGAAAGGTTTCCCGGGAGACAAGAGGCACTTAATTTCTAAAATTAAGCAGCCAGTCTGTAAGAATAATTGTCGCCATTTATTGGCTGTGAGAATTGGCTTTTAGCGGGACCTGTTCTCAACGCCCGGCATGCTTGCAATCCCACTTCCTTGCTGTCAAAACCGGTCAACCCCGATAATTTCAATTTATGGAATTCGGGAGCAAAGATACGATAATATAAGGTAATCACGACGCCAGCAGCTTTCCGACAAAGGCAGAAAGGTCGTATTTGGTATGAAAAATCTTATAAAGCTCTGCAATGATCGGAAATTCCTTCCCGACATCAAGGAATTTTGATATTTCCTCATAAAAGACATCCACGGCAACCCTTCCCTCAAGAACAAGATCGTGCGACACATGTTCAGTGAAGAATCCTTTTCCGATGAGTAATCCGAATGTCCTGTTCCGGCTCAGGTCGTTTAGTGCAGTGAGGGTGAAATCCCCGTATCCGCAATACTTGAAAAGGGTCTCTTCCTTTCCGCCGAAGTGGAGCAGGATCTTCCGCATTTCATTAAACGCCTTTGTCAGGACCAGGAATCGGATATTGGGCGAATCGAAATGTGCATCAACAATACCCAGGGATATCGCATAAATATTTTTCAGGATGCTTAAGATTTCAACACCTTCAATATCGTCAGAGCGGTCGGTGTAGATTGTCGTGCCTTCAAATACAGTTTCCAGGAGATCTCCCGCTTCCGGATCAATGCATCCAATGGTAAACCCGGTTGGAACCCGGATGATGATATCCCTTGCAAAGCTGGGGCCCTTCATGGCACATATGGCATTTGGGAAACGCTGCTTTAAACAATGTACGATGGTCCTGTGTTCCGATCCAAAACCTTTGGCCAGATTGACTAATATTGCATGTGTTGGAACAGAGGTCCGGATCTTTTGCATGTAATCAATTAATACAATTGAAGGAATGGCCAGGAATATAATATCAGCATTTAGCGCTTCTTCAATTTTTACTGTAGCTTTCAGTGCCGGATGAAGACGCACACTGGGAAAATATTTCTGATTGATCCCGGTTGAGTTGATCGAATGCACAACCTCATTCTCAATTGAGAAAAGCTTCACCGTGAAAGATTCTTTTTCGGCAAGAATGTTGCCTAAGGCAGTTCCGATCGTTCCGGCGCCGATAATGGAAATGTTCAGCGGTTTCTGTGGCATAGCGTATTTCTAAGAATCTTGTTTACCTTTTCACGGGCAAAAATAAAGAAAAGCAAGCTCCATGGGTTCCGTCAATTTCAATTTCAGCTTCCAGTTGCTGTGAAAGGAGATCGATGATCTGGCTGCCCATGGATGTCCTGCCTTTAAAAGTAAAATTATCTGGTAATCCTGTTCCATCATCTTTCACTGTGAGTTTTCTCATCGGAAATAATGAATTATTTTCATCGGTAACGACTTCATATCTGACCCAGATATTACCTTCTTGATTGTCCGGAAAAGCGTATTTATAAGTATTTGTGAGCAATTCATTCAGGATCAGCCCGAGCGGAAGGATGATTTTTACCTCCATAATCTCATCTAAGAGTTCCAGGTGAACATGGATACGATCATCGCCGAAAGTTGATGCGACAATGGTTATCAGGTTAGTGAGATATTCGCCGCTTTGTAATACTTCGATATCCCTGCTTTTATAAAGCTGTTCATGCACGAGTGCCATGGCCCGTACACGAAACTGAAGATCAGCAAAAACGTTAACTGTCTTGGTGTCGGAAAACTGCCTTTGTTGCATGCTTACCATGCTTGCCAGGATCGCAAGGTTGTTCTTGACCCTGTGATGGACCTCTTTGATCAGCATCTCTTTTTGCGCTGCAGCTTCCATCAGAGCATCTTCCTGATTGATTTTTTTGGAGATGTCCCTTGTAATCGCGAGCATAGCTTGCAATTCGTTGGTGGAATCATCAAAAATCGGGTTGATCGTACTTTCCGCCCAGAATACCGAACCGTCCTTTCTTATCGCCTGCCAGATGAATTTTGTCGAATCACGGTATTCCAGCATTGCATGGAAATTCTTCCTGACTTCTTTAAGGGATTCAGGATGAAGAATTTTATTGAGAGCATCCATTTCCAGGACTTCAGCGGCAGTGTATCCAAACAGCTGCTCACAATATGGGGAAACGTAAAGGATTTTGAAATCGGAGTCCAGAAGTGCGATCGGATCGGAAGCATGATCGGCAAGAAACCGGAATTGTTGCTCACTTCTGCTTAATTCCTCATTCAGGATCTCTTTTTCTTTTATTTCATCCTTGAGTTGAAAATTAATTTCCTCGACATTCTCTTTTTCTTTCTTCTTTTTAATAAAAAGCCTCATAATAAATACAGTGATAAAAATCATCAGGATGAGAAGAAAAAAGAACAGAAGTACCAGGAGGTTCCTGTTCTTTACCTGCAGTGACTGGATAGCATTCAGAGTTTTTAACTGACGTGTCTGCAATTCTTTCTCGGTGATGATCCTGTTGACTTCCATGATTGTCGACTCATACTGATTCCTTTCATAGGAAAGCTTTTCTTTTAAATCAATGTATTCTTTGAATGCCAGAAATGCATTTTGCCAATCCTTTTTCTGAAAGTAGATCTGGTACAAATTGTTATAGCCATTTGCTTTAAAATTCGTCGAGTTATTCTTAATCGCCATTTCAATGCCTGCTTTCGTATAGAAAAGTGCAGAATCCAGCTTCCCCATTTTAGTATAAGCATGCCCGAGGTTCATCAATGAACTGGGGACTAACCATCTAAACTTGGTTTTTTCCCTTGAGGCCAATGCTTTTTTGTCATAATACAATGTGCTGTCGTAATCAGACCACATTTCATAAATATGTCCGATCAGTGTATACAGGGTGCCATAGTCAATGCGATGGTCAAAGTTCTTTTTATGGACTGCCTCCTGGTAAAAAGCGAGTGCTTTTTCATACTGATAATCCGAAAGATAAAGGTTGCCAAGGTGAATAATCGTCCATATTTCATTGCCGAAATCCTGATGCCTTTTACTGATAAAGAGTGCATAATAATAATTATTCAACGCTTCTTTGAATTTACCCTTTTCTTTAAGAAGGTCTCCTAAACCGACATAAAACTTCAGGATCCGAACAGTATTTTTCTGACGTGTCGCCAGAGACAACCCCGCTTTCATGTACTCTTCTGCACGGTCAAACCGTTTAAGGTCGAGGAAAATAATACCGCCAATCTGGTAGGCATACATTAACACTGAATCACCTGGCAAATTCTCATAAATATCCCGCGTTGCAAAAATGTACTCCAATGCCTTCGATGGCATTCTGTGAAGGTTGTAAAAACATGCAATGATGGTATTTGCAGTTGCCTGTCCAACGGAATAGTTAATCTTCCTGGATGATGTTAATGCTTTTTCAGCAAGTTGAAATGCCAGCCTGTCATTGAAATCCATTGAATCACTTGCAATTTTGTTGAGGATATTTATCCTCATTTTCTCTTTAAAAATAGAATTGGCTGAACACTGATGGTTCTGAGAATTCAAAGTTGTTTGTGCCCGCCCAATCGCAGAGAAGAGGGAGGCAATCAGAAGCATGAAAAATATCCGTAGATATACTTTTTGCATAGGTTTTCCCGGAGGAAACAGGGAATTTTGTTTACCGTCTGGTCGGTAAAGTTAAGGAAAAACTTGCTCCGTTGGTGCCGTCAATCACAAGGTCAGCCTCCAGTTGTTCAGACAGAAGGTCAATGATCTGACTCCCCATCGATGTCCTGTCTTTCAGGGTGAAATTATCAGGCAGCCCAATGCCATCATCCTTAACGGTAAGTTGCCTCATCGGGTAAGGGGATCTCTTCTGACGGCGGGTCTTCTTATAAATGACCCAGATATTTCCTTCCCTGTTATCAGGAAATGCATATTTATAGGCATTTGTGAGTAGCTCGTTCAGAATCAGCCCAAGAGAAAGCACCGTTTCAACTTCCAGGACTTCATCATAGATTTCCCCGTGCACCTTGATCCTGCTGTTACCAAATGTGGATGAAACAGTTTGAATGAGGTTTGAGATGTATCCGCGGATCTCCAGTTCTTCGATGTCCCGGCTCTTGTATAGCTGCTCATGAACGAGAGCCATCGCCTTAACCCGGAACTGAAGATCTGAAAAAACATTGATGGTTTTAGTGTCGGAGAATTCCCTCTGCTGCATGCTCACAATGCTTGCCAGGATTGCGAGGTTGTTTTTAACCCGGTGGTGAACCTCCTTGATCATCATCTCTCTTTGCGAAGTGGCTTGCATCATTGCCTCCTCCTGGTCGATCTTATGAGATATGTCCCTTGAAATGGCAAGCATTGCCTTAAGTTCTTTCGTTGATTCGTTAAGAATCGGGTTAATCGTACTTTCAGCCCAGAACGACGAACCATCTTTTTTTACAGCCTGATAAATAAACCGGGAGGAATCACCGAATTCAAGCATTGTATCAAACTCCCGCTGAAACGCTCGTTGCGAATCAGGATGAATGATTTCCCGAAAATCGTTCATTTCTGTCAGTTCGGCAGGAGTATAGCCGAGTACCAGTTCACTGAAAGGAGAGACATAGAGGCATTTGAAATTATTATCCATCAATACGATCGGATCGGCAGCATTATCGGCAAGAAACCGGAAATGTTTTTCACTCTTGCTCAATTCCTCATTTTCGATCTCCTTTTCTTTGATTTCATCCTGGAGGTGAGTATTGATTTCTTCGACAATTTGTTTTTCTTTTTTGTTTTTTAAGAAAAGGTTAATGATAAAAACGACAACGATCAGTGTCAGGAAGAACAGAGAAACAAATAACAATATAAGAAGGCCCCTGTTCCTCATCTGAAGACTTTGAATATTATTTTCGCTTTTTAATAAAAGTGTCTCCTTTTCTTTTTCGCTAATAATCCTGTTGGTCTCCAGAATAAAGATTTTATTCTGATTGATTTCAGATGAGAATATTTCTTTTGAAACAATATAATCCTTTAAAGCTAAAAAAGCATGGTGCCAATCCTTTTTAAGATTATATAACTCATATAAATTGAGATAACCGTTTTCTTTAAAATCATTTGCATTTGAATTTTTTGCAGTTTTAAGACCGGTTTGTAAATAATATAAAGACGAATCAAGTATGCCCATTTTTAAATAAATATGACCAATATTTATTAAGGAGCTAGCAACCAGATTATAATAGTCGTTTTTTCTTCTAGTTGACAGGGCGATTCTGTTGTATTCTAATGCATTAGTATAATCAGATTTTAATTCATAAATATGGCCAACTAATGTGTATAATTTGCCATTTACTACTTGTAATGCTTGATCACTTTTATTAATTGCTTGCTTATAAAATGATAGGGCTAAATCAACTTGGTTATGTGATAAGTATAAGTTACCAATATTTAATAAAACCCAGACTTCAAAATTTATATCCGCCTTAGTTTTACTTAACGAATAAGCATAATAAAAATAATTTAGGGCATCATTCATTTCCCCTTTTTCATTCATGATCAATCCTATACCAATAGAAAGATTAATAATCCTTTCGACGTTATTCTTTTTCTTGGCTAATGAAATGCCTTTTCTAAGGTAAACTTCAGCGCGATCATACCTTTTCAGACTATAAAAAATGCTACCACATAACTGATTTGCATACATTAATACCGTATCACCTGGTTGCTGCTGATAAAGGAGTAAAGTCGCATTGAGATGTTCTATTGCTTTTAAGAACTTCTGATGCTTGTAATAGAAAAATCCAATATTATTATTTGCTGAAGCCTCTCCTATCAAATAGTTAATTTCTTTGGATAGTTTGAGTGCATTATTGGCAAGTTTATAAGATATGCTATCAGCGGATAATCTATATAAATAGGCGTTTTCATTTAATACGTTAACTATAATCTTTTTCCTTTTTATTATTTCTCTATTGGAAATTACGCTGTCTGATTTTGGCAGATTAATCCCAAAGCCCTGAAATACAATCGATAACAATAATAGAATTAATGCTAGAAATATGGAATATTTTTTCATTTGATTTAAGTATACTATAATCGCAAATGTATCAAATATTAAGATTATAACTCAGATCTTTAGGATTATGTTAATTTTGCAGGTAAAATCATTATAAAATAATCAAATAGGTTTAATAATGCAACTTGAAAGAAAAAAGATTTTAATTACCGGCGGTGGAGGCTTTATAGGTAGTCATCTAGTTGAACAATTGCTGACACTGGATTGTAATGTTAATGTCTTTATTCATTACAACTCTTTTAATAATTGGGGCTGGATTGATTCCTTTAATAAGGAATTGAAGGAAAAGATTCATGTTTTTACTGGTGATATACGTGATCCTAACGGGGTAAGAAATGCAATGAAAAATTCAGAAGTGGTTTTTCATCTTGCAGCACTTATAGGAATTCCTTATTCTTATCATTCACCTGATACCTATATTGATACAAATATCAAAGGGACTTTGAATATTCTTCAGGCAGCGCGTGATCTTAATGTTCAAAAAGTTATACACACCTCTACGAGCGAGATATACGGTACCGCACAATTTGTTCCCATAACAGAACAACACCCCGTTAATCCTCAATCTCCATACGCTGCAACAAAGTCAGGTGCGGATTTTCTTGCATTGTCTTTTTTCCGGTCATTTGGCACCCCGGTTTCAGTAATAAGGCCATTTAACACATATGGCCCAAGGCAATCGGCCAGGGCGGTTATTCCTGCTATTATTACGCAGATCCTGGCTGGGAATCCTGTAATTAAATTAGGGGCCACAACACCCACCCGTGATCTTAATTTTGTGGGAGATACCGTTCAAGGCTTTATAAAGGGAGCAGAATCTGACAATTCAGTCGGCGAGGTAATTCAACTTGGAACCGGTACAGAGATTTCTATCAATGATCTTGCCATTATGATCGCTGGTTTGATGGATAAAGAGATCGCAATCGAATCTTCTGTGGAAAGGTTAAGACCTGAAAAAAGTGAAGTTGAGCGGCTGATTGCTGATCCTTCGAAAGCCCAAAGTTTACTCGGTTGGCGACCGCTGGTTAATCTTGAACAAGGTTTACGGGAAACTATAAGATGGTTCTCGGATAAAAAAAACTTGTCCTTCTACAAACACGAAATTTATAACATTTGAATTATGAAGGCAGTAATTATGGCAGGCGGAAAGGGAACCCGGCTGAAACCCTATTCAACGACTATTCCAAAACCATTAGTCCCGGTTGGAGAGAAGGCCATAATTGAGATCCTTCTAAACAGGCTTAAGAATAGCGGAGTAGATGAGGTTTTTATCTGCCTGAATCATTTTGCTGAATTCATAATGGCTTTTCTAGGTGATGGCCGCAAGTTTGATATCAGAATCAATTATTCCGTCGAGGACCGTCCATTGAGTACCGTTGCTCCTGTTAAACTTATTCATGACCTCCCCGAAGATTTTCTTGTCATGAATGGAGATCTTCTTACAGACCTCAATTTCGGTGATCTTTTTTTACATCATAAGGGAAATGACTCCATGCTCACAGTTGCAACTTACAAACGGACATCAAAGATCGACTTTGGAGTCATTGATGTTGATTGTAATCACAAAGTTGCAGTGGGATTCAGGGAAAAACCTGAATTTGATTTTGATGTAAGCATGGGTGTATATGCCATGAACAGGAAGGTCCTGGATTTTGTCCCCTTAAATGAGCCGTTTGGATTCGATCACCTGATGCTCAGAATGCTGGAAGACAAACACCCCATTTCCGTTTATCAGTATGAAGGTTATTGGCTCGATATTGGCCGGCCCGAAGATTATGAAAGGGCCAATGAGGATATTTACAAAATTTCCGGACTATTGTGAAAAAAATCTTGGTGACCGGGGCAAGAGGATTCATGGGGAGAAGGCTTGTTGAAAGATTAACCCTTCTTGGTAAAATGGTTATTGGAATTGATAAGGAGGATGGAGATATTGCAAATGAAGATGCCTTGGGACTTTTTGAAAAGGAAGATATCTCCTATGTCTTTCATCTAGCTGGGAAAACATTTGTTCCTGACAGCTGGAAAAATCCTTCGGAATTTTACAGGGTAAATGTTCTAGGGACCCAGAACGTACTCGACTTTTGTAGGAAAACTGGAGCTATGCTGACTTATGTCAGCTCGTACGTTTACGGCACCCCTCAGTACCTTCCGATCGATGAAACACATCCTCTGAACGCATACAATCCATACAGCCACACAAAAATTCTTGCAGAGGAGGTTTGCGGATATTACCGGGATCAGTTCGGGGTCCAAATGACAATACTGAGACCCTTCAATGCATACGGACCCGGTCAGTCAGAACCGTTTTTGATACCTGAACTAATACGCAAAATATTTGACAAAGCAAATCCTATCATCGAAGTTTCAGATACGAGACCAAAGAGGGATTACATATTTATCGACGACTTGGTAGATGCGCTCTTGCTTTCAATGGATGGGCCGAAAGGCATATACAATGTCGGAAGCGGTTACTCCGTTAGTGTCGGTGAACTAATCGACCTGTTAAGCAACATCTCAGGGGTGATGAAAGTAACGGTTTCAGCAAATGCAGAAAGACCGCTGGAGATCTTTGATCTTTTCGCTGATGTCTCGAAGATTACAGATGCATTGAAATGGCAACCCAAAACTGGGCTGGGACAAGGCCTTGCTGCCTGCATTAAAGGTTATTCTGGTTAATCCGGTCTTGATTATAATCAATCGTGGTTCCTCATGATGCTTTGTTCACACGGGACGAATGCATTAAAAACTATTTTGTCGGAAGGAGTTTTTTCATGAGCTCATCCTTCATGATCCTGATTTCGTTACGGAAGAAGATGATTATAAGAACGACCGCAAGGACCATTTCGATCCAATAGAGCCATAGGTGCGGCTTGTTAATTGTCAGGATCTCGCTGGCGATGAAAATGCCAAAATAGATCAGCGGCAACGTGATCATTTTCCTGTGGTTGAAGGTAAAATCAAAGATCTTCCGGGTCTGCCATGCCGTCAGTAGGACCTGTATTGGCCTGTTCAGGATCATGCTAGCCACCGCACCGATTATTCCGAAATATTTTATCAGGATGATGCTGAGGATAATCTGGATGACTGCCGCCATGCCGAAGATCTTCGGTAACAGCCGGGTTTTCTTGAAGGCGTAAATCGGGGTGGAATACATCATGCCTAGGACTCTGAAAAGAAAAGAAATGCTGATCAACCCCACGTACTTTAAAGAAAACAGGTAATCCGGCTTCACATGGAACATCGGAATGATGATCTGGACAGCCAAGATCGTTGAGGGAATCAGCAGAATTATGAAGGCGGTCATAGCGTTGAAGTATGAATTGTAGTATTTATCGCTTTTCCGGATATCATTCCCTATCAGGTGGTTCAGCAGCTTCGGGCTCACAGTGCTGTAGATCCCGGTGAGGAAAATATCAATTGCGAACGTTGTCTTTAGCGCAAAATCAAAGATCCCGGTTTCCCTTGTCGACAGGAAGCTTGTGATGATGAACCTGTCGCTGTAGCCGAGGCTCCAGTTGAGCAGGTAATTTACAAGGACTGGGAAGCATACGACAACCATCGTGCTGAAAAATACCCAATCAAAGCTCAGGGGATATTGCCTTATGAGTAGGCACAAAGATAGCAGGAACACAATCCCTGCAGCAATTGCCCGTGCGGTGATCGGCCCGGTAAGCGTGTTCGGGAACCTAAGTAGCAGGATGATGGTCAATACAACTGTAAGCGAAAAATTCAGCAGGTTGATCCACAGAAACCTCACCGGTTTCTGCTGGTTGATGAGTAGGTTGTTGTAAGATTTGCTGAAACCGTTGAAGAATGCGGTGATGAGGCTGTAGAACCCGAACGGATAGAATTCAAGCCCCGAGTTTGGGAAGATGTTCCGGAACAGGAAGGATCCCGTGACCGTTAAAAGGATAATAAAAAGCGTGCCGACGATCAGCATTCCTGACACAAGGGTGCCAAGACGCTTGTTAAGATTAATCTTTTCGGTCTTGTTCTCAAAGTAGGTGATCTGCAAACCGTAATCCAGGCTGAGGTTGATAATGATCTGGATGAGCATTGTGAATGCAGTGTACAAAGCAAGCTGCCCATAAAGGCTGGCGCCGAGGTGAACGGCGAAGATGGGCAGGAGAATGAACCCGGAAGCAAGCGGCAGGGATCCGACCAGTGAATAAGTGATGGAGGATTTGATAAAATTCTTGCTTATCATGAGCCAAAATTAGTAAGAAATAAAAGAACATTCTGATTATTTTTCCCTGACCAAACCTGCGTTCAAGTCAATCAGGCAACTCATATTCCATTTGTTTGTGAACCGATGACGAAAAAATGTGTATTTTTACATCCTTTAGGAAACGAAGGAACATCTCGTTAAGTGTAACACCTTCGCGCTATGGCAATACTTTCAGATGTTAAGATCATCCAACTACCGAAGATCCCCGATCCCAGGGGGAATCTGTCATTTATCGAAGAGGAGAAACACATCCCGTTCAAGATCAGGAGAACTTACTGGATCTATGACGTTCCTGGAGGCGAGGTTAGGGGCGGACATGCGTATAAGACGCTGGATGAGTTCATTATTGCCCTGTCTGGAAGTTTTGACGTTCATCTTGACGATGGCAGAGAGTCAAGTATTTATTCGCTGAATCGCTCTTATTACGGACTTTATGTTCCAAGGATGATCTGGCGGTCTATCGATAACTTTTCAACCAATTCGCTCTGCCTGATCCTTTCCTCCGATCATTATAATAAAGAGGAGTACCTTTACGATTACCGGATTTTTAAAATGCTTGCCAATGGCTGAGTCTGGAAAGACAGAGGTGAATGACTGCAGGGTGATAGAATTACCCAAGATCCATAATCCTGCGGGGAATATTACTGCCCTTAACAACCTTGTTGACCTTCCCTTCAACGTGGAACGGGTTTACTACCTATACGATGTTCCGAGCGGTGAAAGCCGCGGCGGACATGCCCACAAAGAATTACAGCAGCTGATCGTGGCTGCCAGCGGTAGCTTTGAAGTTATCCTCGACGATGGCAGGGAAAAGAAAACGGTCACTCTGAACTGGCCCAACTACGGGCTACTGGTGGTTCCAGGCATCTGGAGGGAACTGGTCAACTTCTCATCTGGTACTATCTGCCTTGTCCTTGCGTCCCTCAGGTACAGTGAATCGGATTACATCAGGGACTACAACCGGTTTACCGAATTCAAGAACATATGATCAGGATACATCCTTTGGCCGATGTGCAATCAACCCAGATAGGAGAAGGAACTGTTGTTTGGCAGTTCTCAGTCGTGCTGCCAAATGCGGTCATCGGCAAGAACTGCAACATCAATTGTTATGTCTTTATTGAGAATGATGTCGTGGTCGGCGACAACGTGACCGTTAAATCTGGGGTTCAACTCTGGGACGGGATCAGGGTCGGCGACAACGTTTTCATAGGTCCCAATGCGACTTTCACTAACGATCCACTTCCACATTCAAAAGTGTACCCGAAATCGTTCCTCCGGACGGTCATCGGGGAAGGCTCTTCCATCGGGGCGAATGCGACGATCTTGCCAGGGAAAAACATCGGGTCTTTCTCCTTCATCGGGGCAGGTAGCGTTATTACTAAAGATGTGCCCCCGTTCACAGTCTGGTACGGAAATCCTGCAAAACACAAGGGATATATCACAAAGGAGGGCATCCTTATTGGGATAGATATGAAGGATGAAAATGGAAACAAATACATTTTCCAAAACGGTATACTCTTAAGCAATGATAAAATTTCTTGACCTTCAGAAAATAACTTCAGGGCACGGGGATGAGATCATGGAAGCCGTTCGCAGGGTTGTTGACTCCGGCTGGTATATCCTGGGAAATGAAGTGACAAGTTTCGAGGATGAATTTGCAGGGTTCTCAGGGGTGAGACATTGCATTGGGGTTGCCAACGGCCTCGATGCCCTGCGTATAATCCTGCGTGCTTATATGGAAACAGGAGTAATGAAAGAGGGTGACGAAGTCATCGTCGCAGCAAATACCTTCATCGCATCGATCCTTGCGATAACTGAAAAC
The DNA here is from genome assembly GCA_026391805.1 of Bacteroidota bacterium. GTDB lineage: Bacteria > Bacteroidota > Bacteroidia > Bacteroidales > FEN-979 > FEN-979. The sequence goes on from JAPLDJ010000022.1 coordinate 54,435, forward strand.
AGGCTAGTCCCGGTACTTGTGGAGCCTGACCTGACAACCTATAATATCGATTACAAAAGGATAGAAGAAGCCGTCACGCCTCGTACAAAGGCGATCATGGTCGTTCATCTTTATGGACAATGTGGTTTTACGGAAGAAATCGCAGGGATTGCAAGGAAATATGATCTGAAAGTGATTGAAGACAATGCTCAGGCACAAGGTGCCTTTTTCCGTGACAGCCGAACAGGATCACTAGGTGATGCGGCCGGAGTGAGCTTTTACCCCGGCAAGAACCTTGGGGCTTTCGGCGATGCAGGTGCCGTATTGACCAATGACGATATTCTGGCTGGTATAGTCAGAACCATCGGAAACTATGGTTCCATGATGAAGTATGAACATTCTTGCCAGGGGCTGAATTCGAGGCTTGATGAGATCCAAGCAGCCATCCTCCGGGTGAAGCTCAGGCATCTTGACGAAGACAATGCTAAACGGAGAGGGGTTGCGGAACAATATTTAACTTCTATAGGGAATGAAAAGATCATTTTGCCGTATGTCGTGGACAGGAAAGGACATGTCTGGCATGTTTTCGTCGTAAGGACGGCTGACCGAAATGGTTTTCAGAGATTCCTTGGGGAAAAAGGCATCCAAACCCTGATCCATTATCCGGTTCCACCGCACAAACAAAAAGCCTATGCAGACTGGAATAAACTGTATCTGCCGGTGACCGAAAAGATCCATGCGGAGGTGCTAAGCCTGCCAATTAGCCCGGTGTTGACAGAAGAAGAGACTGAACAGGTCATCTCGGCTGTCAATGCCTATAGATGAATCTGCAACTTGCTACTTTACAACTTTACCCATGAACGAGGAAAAACCGCTGGTTTCAATACTTATTCTCACATACAACCAAGAGGAATATGTTGCCCGGACCATTGAAAGCGTGCTGGACCAACGGGGAGATTTTACAAGGGATATCGTCATCGGAGATGATTTTTCCACAGATAATACCCGGAAGATCATCAATGAATTTAAAACCAGGTTTCCTAGTCTGATCACACTGAATTTTTCCCAAAAGAACAACGGTGTCATTGAGAATTACAGGGCTTCACTCGAGAAATGCCGCGGAGAGTACGTCGCAGTCTGCGCCGGGGATGATTACTGGCATGATCCGGAGAAACTTTTAAAACAGATCACTTTCCTGGAATCCAATCCTGATTTCGGGGTTGTCCATTCCGATGCCAATTACCTGTTTGAGCCGATAGGGAGAAGTAAATTAGCATTCCGAAAAGCGACTGGCGAAAAGATAGAAACGGGATCCGTTTTCGAACCCCTGTTGATCGACAATTTCATCCTCGCCGTCACCACCTGTATTCGGACTGCCCTGATTAGGCAGCATGTGGATTTCAATGAATACAGTAGGCTGGGTTTTCCGATGGAAGATTACCCGATGTGGCTTGAACTGTCCAAGCATACAAAAATAGGATACCTAGATGAAAGCCTGGCAACCTACCGAATACATTCAAAAAGCATTCGAAATACCAGTAATTTCCAGAAACGCTACCAGTTTTTTCTTTCCACCCAGGCAGTGAAAAACTATTTTATTGAACGATATGGATGCAATGAAATAGTACGCATGAAAGTTCTGGAGGGGTTCTATAAAAAAAGCTTACGATATTCAACTATTCAAAAAGATGCTCAATTAGTTAGGGCAGCGTATTACTGGCTGAAATCCCAAGCGGGTTCCAATCTGACATTTATTGAACACCTATATTTTCTGGGGACTCGAATAAAATTCCTTGGGTCCATTTCAGCTTTCCTGCTGAAAAAAATGAATTCCCTGGACTAATTCGAGACGATTTTGTCCTTCTTTACATTCAAGATACTCGCATTCAACTCAAACCCGATCAACAGGCTGAAGGAATTAAAATAAATCCACAGCATGACGACAAGCAGGGTGCCGATCGACCCGTAGAGGACATTGTACTTGGTGAAATTGTTTACATAGAAGTTGAATCCAAGGGTGATGATGATGATCAGGAGGGTTGCGAGGGATGAACCTGCAGAGATAAAGCGGAACTGACGACGTTTGGCGGGTGCAAAATAATAGATGAACGAAATGGCCAGGAAGATCATTCCGACGGTGATCAGCCATTTCAGAAACAGGATGGCATTGAAATAAAACCGGCTCTCGAGGATCTGGTGGGGGAGAATCGTCGATAAAACCTTGGATCCCAGTGTGATGAGACCGATGGCAATGATCAGGAGGATTGAATTAATCGCCAGTAAGAGAATGGAATAAAGCCGCTGTTTAAAGGCCGAACGGGTCTCAATGGTGTGGAAAGTATTATTAAATGCCTCCATCAGGCTGTTGATTCCGTTGGTGGCGAAATACAGCGAAAGAAAAAACCCAAGCGACAACAGTCCTCCATGGGGGCGTATGACAATGTCTTCGACCGTTTCCCTGACTGCTGCATACGCCTCATCGGGAAGGAAATCCCGGATTATTTCAAGCAGCGATTGCTGGAAGTTGGAGATCGGGATGAAGGGGATGATGGTAAAGAAAAAAATCAATGAAGGGAATATCGCCAGGAAGAAACTGAATGAAATGGCTGATGCGCGCGAGGTAATGTATCCCCGGGTGAGTCCCTTTATAAAGAAAACGGTAACATCATAGAGCGGCATCCCGTCAAATCCGGGCAGAATGATTTTCTTCGACAGGTGGATCAAAAAAGCCACGGGCTTCCACCGGAAGAAATGTTCATACAATGTCTGCCATCTCATGATCAATCATCAAGGAACGATTTCCTGATTACTTTAAGGCTCATATCCAGGCTTCTGAAGTTGTGCGTAAGGGCGCCGACGGAAACAAAATCGACACCGGTTTCAGCATATTTACGAACGGTTGAAAGATCAATGCCGCCCGAAGCCTCGGTCTCAAAATGGCCATTGATAATCCGGACGGCATCGGCAAGATCTTCAAGGGAAAAATTATCGAGCATGATCCGGTCAACCATCTCCTCCCCGTATTTCATCACATCCAGAAGTTCATCAAAGTTGCGGACCTCGATTTCAATTTTAACAGGAGATATTTTATTGGCTCTTTTGAATTTTTCAAGGGCCAGCATAACCGGCACAATTCCTCCGGCTATATCAAGATGGTTATCCTTAACCAGGATCATATCGTATAATCCTGTCCGATGGTTAAAACCACCACCGATCCTGACGGCATATTTCTCGAATTCCCTGAGATTCGGTGTGGTTTTACGGGTATCCAGTACCTTCGTGTTCAATCCATCCAGTTTTTTAACCACCTTGGATGTTTGTGTGGCAATCCCGCTCATCCGTTGCATGAAATTGAGAACCAGCCGCTCGGCCGCAAGGATGGAATGGATATTCCCCTGAACCTCAAATACAATATCACCCGGTTTGACCGGATCGCCATCCTTCATGAATAAATTTAGAGATAAGGAAGGATCAACTTTCTGAAAGATCTTCTCAGCAATGGGAATACCAGCAACTATCCCGGTATCCTTTATCTTTAACTGTGCTTTCCCCTGAACGCCCTTTTTGATCACGGTGACAGAAGTAATGTCACCTTCGCCAATGTCCTCCTTCAGGGCATTTTCAATAATTTCATCCAGGCTCATAAAATGGTTGGTTGAATTAATTCTCCTTTTGGATCTGCAGCTGCTGGATCAGGAATTTCCCTGATACCTTTTTCAGCAGATAATAGACCCTGAAGTTATCTGCACCTGCTTTCATTTCGCCAATGGCAAAAAGGGATCCGTCGGTGGATGATCCCTGGCGGTTAATCTTCAGCGATTTCAACGGATTTTTTATAAAAAAGTCTTTCAGGATCTGGGTTGCCTGGGTCTTGCTGTAAGTGTCTTCATTTCCGGAAATTCCAAGATCGACCATGGAATTAAAATATTCAGATAATGCGGTCGCATTTCCTTCCGTGAGCGCCGCGATGATCTGTTTATGCGGGTCATCGGGAACAGAAGAGGACATTGAAAGGCGCGGGAACAGGATCCCTACCAGGAGCAATACCGGAATCATTTTCCATGGGTGTATCATAATCCTTGGTAGTTAAAGAAAAATACACTAATTATGCAAACTTACGAAAAAATGAACAATTTTCATGATCAGGAAGAATTGATTTATATCGTAAGGATTTGCCAGTATTAACACTATGAAAGTCAAATTGCTGGTCATCGGGAAGACCGATGAACCGTACATAAGAAAAGGGCTTGACGAATACGAAAGCCGGGTAAAAAGATACCTTTCTTTTGAAATGGTCGAAATACCGGGATTGAAAAATGCGCTTCATCTTAGTAAGCAGGAATGGAAAGCAAAGGAAGCTGCAAAAATCCTGCCGTTCCTGTCCCCGTCGGATATCATTGTTCTCCTTGATGAAACAGGGAAAGAGATGACCTCAGTTGAATTCTCGTCCTTCCTGAATCAGAAATTCAGCTCAAGCGCCAAAAACCTGGTGTTCATCATCGGCGGCCCTTATGGGTTTGATGATTCGGTAAGGAAGATGGCAGGTTTCCAGCTATCACTTTCCCGCATGACCTTTTCCCACCAGATGGTCCGTCTTTTTTTTCTCGAACAGTTATACAGGGCCCTTACCATTCTCCGGAACGAATCGTACCACCATGAATAAAACAACCGGGAAACCTTGTCAATCCTTAACATTTCTTTAACTAGACGGTTAACAAATATTAACATAAAAATTTTTTACAGGTTTTTCAATTGCATAAATTTGCACCCTTAAAAAATAACCCAGACCATGATTGAAACGGATATCAAAGCGTTGAATGAACGCATTCAGAAAGAAAGTGCATTTGTCGACATGGTAACAATGGAGATGCACAAGGTTATCATTGGCCAGAAACAGATGATCGAACGGTTGCTGATCGGTTTGCTCTCCAATGGTCATATTCTCCTTGAAGGTGTCCCCGGACTTGCAAAAACCCTTGCGATAAAATCACTGGCCCACATCATCGATGCGAAATTCAGCCGCATTCAGTTCACGCCCGACCTGCTGCCTGCCGACCTTATCGGTACATTGATCTACAGCCAGAAGAAAGAAGAATTCAAGGTCAGGAAGGGCCCCATCTTCGCAAACTTTGTACTGGCCGACGAAATCAACCGCTCCCCGGCTAAGGTACAGAGCGCCTTGCTGGAAGCTATGCAGGAACGACAGGTCACGATCGGCGATGAAACTTTTATGCTGCCGGAACCCTTCCTGGTTCTTGCCACCCAGAACCCGATTGAGCAGGAAGGTACCTATCCGCTTCCGGAAGCACAGGTGGACCGCTTCATGCTGAAGGTGGTGATCGGTTATCCCGACCAGAAAGAAGAAAAGCTGATCATCCGTCAGAACATTTCAAATGAACAGGTCAACACCAGCACCATCCTGAAACCGGAAGACATCACCCGGGCAAGAAGTGTAACACGGGAGGTCTACATTGATGAAAAGATCGAGAACTATATTACGGATATTGTTTTTGCATCCAGGTTCCCGGGCGACTTCAAACTGAAGAAATTTGAAGGACTGATCTCTTACGGAGCCTCTCCGCGTGCCAGCATCAACCTTGCATTGGCATCAAAGGCATTCGCCTTCATCAAACGACGCGGATACGTTATACCTGAAGACATACGGGCAGTTGCTCACGACGTGATGCGTCACCGCATCGGCCTTACCTATGAAGCCGAAGCCGAAAACATCACGACGGAAGATATCATCAGCGAGATTCTGAATACGATTGAAGTGCCCTAATCAAAAAGCGAAAAGCAAAAATGGATTGAGGTAATGCGAAACCTTTATCGCCCAACACGCATCGACAATCGAGTCAATGGAAAGTAGCGAAATTTTTAAAAAAGTCAGGAAAATCGAGATCAAGACACGCGGGTTGTCCAACCAGATCTTCTCAGGACAATACCACAGCGTCTTCAAGGGGAGGGGTATGGCTTTCAGCGAGGTCAGGGAGTACCAGTACGGTGACGATATCCGCAACATCGACTGGAATGTGACGGCACGCTTCAATCATCCGTACATTAAAATCTTCGATGAAGAAAGGGAATTGACAGTCATGTTGCTGATCGATGTAAGCGGATCGAACCAGTTCGGAACCAGGCACAGCATAAAGCAGGACATGATCACCGAGATTGCCGCAGTGCTTGCATTCAGCGCCATCAAGAACAATGACAAGGTTGGCGTGATCTTTTTCAGCAACAAGGTTGAGAAATTCATTCCCCCCAAAAAGGGAACCACGCACATTCTTCGCATCATCCGCGAGCTGATCGATTTTCATCCGGAACATTCAGAAACCAACCTGGCTGAGGCTCTCCGTTTCTTTACCAATGCCATAAAAAAACGCTGTACGGCTTTTCTCCTTTCTGATTTTGTGGATAAAGGATTTGAAGATGCGATCAAGATCGCCAATAACAAGCACGACCTGATCGCAGTGAATATTTTTGATGAACGGGAAACGGAGCTTCCCAACATGGGAATAATCAGGGTCAGGAATGCAGAAACGGGGAAACGGATGTGGGTCGATTCATCCAGCAGGAGTGTCCGGGATGCTTTCCGCGACTGGTCGAACAACCACTCCCGGTACCTGAACGAAACGTTCCTGAAAAGCGGCGTTGATGCAGTCAGGATCAGGACGGACCAGGATTATGTGAAACCGCTGATCAATTTGTTCAAGAAGAGAAAAGGAGCCAGAAGATAACTGAAATGCAGGAATGCAGTAATGCAACATGCAGAATTAAATATGGAGTTGTGCTGATGATCGTCAGGAAATATTTGTTGTTGATGTTGTTCTTGATGCCGGTAATTGTGAACCAGGCACAGGAGTTTCGTGCGACCGCAAAGATTGACAGCACGAACATCCTGATCGGCGACCAGGTGAACATGAAGCTCAGCTTCACCTTCCCGGCGAAAGCGCAGGTTCTCTGGCCATCCATTAAGGATACGATCCTGGGGAATATTCGGGTGATTGACAGGACAAAAATCGATTCGGCATGGTCGGCAGATAAGAAAAACCTTGTTTTGACGCAAAAGCTGCGGCTGACCTGTTTCGATTCAGGGTTTTATACAATACCTCCGATCCGGTTTTATTACCGGGTTCTTCCTGATACCACCGTCCGTTTTGAGCAGACAGACTTACAGGTTCTGACCGTTCATACCCTGTCGGTCGATACCACCCAGGCGATCAAACCCATCAAGGGGCCGGTAAAGATCCCGGTTTCATGGATCGAGTACCTGAAATGGATCATAGCCGGGCTGGTCTTTGTTGCCGTCATCGGTTTCCTTATCTATTATTTCCTGATCCGAAAGAAAGGTGAACCCATATTCACGCTCAAGCCAAAAATCAAATATCTGCCGCATGAATGGGCGCTGATGGAACTCGAGAAACTGCGCGTGAAAAAGCTCTGGCAGGCCGGTAAAGTGAAGGAATACCATACGGATCTGACCGATATTCTGCGGAAATACATCGAAGACAGGTTTCACCTTAAAGCTTTGGAAAGCACCACTGCAGAGATCCTGGAAGATATTAAAGAGGTCATGAGCTTCCCGACGGAAAGCCGGATGAAGCTCGGTGAGATTCTTTCAACAGCTGACCTGGTAAAATTTGCCAAATTTTTTCCGGGACCGGGTGATAATGAAAAATGTATGGAAGATGCAGTCGGTTTTATCACTTCAACCTATACGATTAAGGATCGTCCTGATCAGGAAGAAAAAACTGTTGTGGACGCATCTCTGACTGACAATGCAAGCACAGGACAACAATCTGTCAGCCAACAGGCAACAGAAAAGCTGAATTAATCATGTTAAAAGGAATCACATTCGCAAACCCCGGTTTTTTCTACCTCCTGCTGCTGGTACCGCTGCTGGTGGCCTGGTATTTTTACAGGCAGAGATTGAATTATGCTGATCTGAGGGTTTCAACGACGGAAGGATTCGATGGCGTTAAAAAGGGATTGAGGTTGTACCTCTATCATGGCCTTTATATTCTCAGGATGCTGGCGCTCATCCTCCTGATCATCGCACTGGCACGGCCGCAGTCGAGCAAAAACAGGAAAGACATCACAGTTGAAGGGATCGATATCGTAATGGCCATGGATATTTCCGGAAGTATGATGGCCATGGATTTCAAGCCCAACCGGCTTGAAGCATCAAAAGTCGTCGCCATGGAGTTTATCGACGGAAGGCCGAACGACAGGATCGGCCTCGTCATCTTCAGCGGTGAAGCCTTTACACAATGCCCGCTTACCACTGACCATTCCGTACTGAAGAATCTTTTCAAAGACATTAAAAGCGGCATGATCGAAGACGGAACCGCTCTTGGCGACGGCCTGGCAACGGCTGTGAACCGGATACGGGAAAGCAAGGCCATTTCCAAAGTCATTATTTTACTGACCGACGGTGTGAATAACATGGGTTCCATCGATCCGCTTTCAGCAGCGGAAATTGCAAAATTGTACGGGATCAGGATCTACACCATCGGTGTGGGAACCACTGGAGTTGCCCCCATTGCTGTCCCGACCATGTTCGGAACACAGATCATGAACATGGAGGTAAAGATCGATGAAGGATTGTTGCGGCAGATCTCAAAAGAGACGGATGGACAATATTTCCGGGCTACCAGCAATACCAAGCTGCGGCAGGTTTACCAGGAAATCGATAAACTTGAGAAATCAAAGATCGACGTTACCGAATTTCGTAAAAAGCGTGAGGAATTTATTCCTTTAGCACTGATAGTACTGGTTCTTCTTGCGCTGGAAGTGATTCTCCGGTACACCGTGTTCAGGAATGCTCCATGATAAAATATCATCAGAAATGAAAATAAGCTTATAAAAACAGATGTTCAGGTTTGCCAATACATATTATCTCTATCTGCTCATACTGATACCGGCGCTGACCGTTCTGCTCGTATTGTATCTTGTCTGGAGAAAAAAAGCGTTGAACCGTTATGGAGATTTTCAGCTTGTTCGCCTGCTGATCCCGGAGTTTTCGACCGGAAGGCTGATCGTAAAATTCATCCTGCTGATGATCGCTTATGCATTCCTTGTTGTCGCACTCGCTGATCCGCAAACAGGGTCAAAGCTTGAAAAAATTGACCGGAAAGGCATCGATGTGATGATCGCACTGGATGTTTCGACCAGTATGCTTGCCGAGGATATTCGTCCGAGCCGCCTGGAACGGGCAAAACAGGCCATTGCAAAACTGGTGGACCGGCTGGAGGGTGACAGGATCGGGATTGTTGTTTTTGCCGGGAAAGCATATAACCAGTTGCCGATCACGACCGATTACGGGGCAGCCAAGCTTTTTCTATCAGCCATCAATACGAATGTTGTTCCGGTTCCGGGAACGGCCATAGCCGATGCGATTGAGATGGCAACGAATTCCTTCGGACAGTCAACCCACAGTAAGGCTATCATCGTTATTACAGATGGTGAAGATCACCAGGGAGCCGTGCTTGAGAAGGCCGAAGCTGCCGCAAAAAACGGGATTACCGTGTATGCTGTTGGAATGGGATTGCCTGAAGGAGGACCGATTCCGATTTATAACGGGAATATCCAGACAGGTTATAAGAAAGACCAGGCCGGAGCGGTCATCATTACGCATCTTGATGAAACACTTTTGCAAAAAATAGCTTCGGTTGGCAAAGGCATGTATGTAAGGGCGAATAATTCAGAGGAAAGCTGGCAGCAGGTTTTCGATGATCTGAACAAGCTTCAGAAGTCGGAAATCGAGGGCAGGCAATTTTCGGACTATGAGGACCGTTATCAGTATTTCCTGGGGTTTTGTTTGTTATTCCTTATATTTGAACTGTTTGTTTTTGATAAAAAGAACCAGTGGTACAGCCGGTTCAATTTGTTCGGAAAATAGAATGAAATTTTGACGGATCATGTCAGGCATGAAAATAAAAGCTGTGAAAAAGATTGTTGATGGTCCTTGTCCGGGAAGAAAATCTTTCTTTATAAGATCGATCCTAATCATGACGTTGCTGATCCTCATCTCTGTTGGCGTTTCCTATGCTCAGAAGGATATCAGGCTGATCAGGGAAGGAAACAAGCTTTATGAAAACGGAAAATTCAAGGATGCCGAAATGAATTACAGGAAAGCGGTCGATGCCAATAAAAAATCGACGATCGGCAGTTTCAACCTCGGGGATGCAGTTTACCAGCAGAAAAATTTTGAGGAATCCTCGAAGATTTTCGGTAATCTTGCGGGAACAAACCTCTCCGGAGAGGAGAAAGCAAAGGTTTTTCATAACCTTGGCAATTCACTTCTAGGCGCAAAGGATTATGAGAAGAGCATCACGGCTTACCAGAATTCCCTGTTGAATAACCCTTCCGACAAGGATACCAAGTACAACCTGGAATATGCCCGTCAGATGTTGAAAAAACAGCAGCAGCAACAAAAGCAGCAACAGAAGGACCAGCAGAACAAGGACAAGCAGGATAAACAGAAAAACGACCAGAACAAGGATCAGAAACAGGAGAAAAACAAACAACAGGAACAGCCTAAAAAGATCAGCAAGGAAGATGCCCAGCGCATGCTGGAAGCCATGAAGAATGATGAGAAGAAAACCCTTCAGAAAGTGAAGAAAGAAAAGGCAAAGGTCCAGGATGTTATGATCGAGAAGGATTGGTAATAGCCAACTACTTCTTCGGACACAAAAAGAGAAAATGAATTGGTAAAGAATTTCAGTACAGATATGAGTAAGAAGTTATATTGGATTTTTTTGATGCTGATTTTTGTTGTGACGGTCTCACAGGCACAGAATATCCAATTCACCGGATCGTCGAAATCTGTTGTCGGGATCGGGGAGACCTTCTATCTTACCTATACTGTTAATGCACAGGCGGAAAATTTCAGGGGACCAGCCATAAAAGGGTTTGATATTCTTTCGGGTCCGTTCACCTCAACCTCTTCAAACATCCAGGCCATTGGCGGCAGGACCTCCATGTCGATCACCTACACCTTTTCCTATATTCTTCGCGGGACCAAAGAAGGCACCTACGATATTTCACCGGCCTCCGTTACAGTCAGCGGCAAACAATACCAATCGAACACGGTTTCCATCAAGGTGGAAAAAAATGCAGGTGGCGGCCAGAATCAAAACCAGGGAGGCAATCAGGGGAATGCAGGTGGGCAGAACGATGCCGTTCAATCCAGCTCGAACGATGTTTTTGTCAAAGCGTTCGTGAGCAATGCAAATCCTCTCCAGGGAGAAGGCATCAATGTAACCTTCAAATTGTTCTTCAAGGTGAATGTCGGGAACCTCAACATAACCAAAGAGCCTTCACTGACAGGTTTCTGGTCACAGAAAAACACCAACGACAATACCAAGGCACAAACCTATAAACAGATGATCGATGGCCAGCAATACATGGTGGTCGATATCCGAAAATATTTGCTTTATCCCCTGAAAAGCGGCAGGATGACCATTGATCCTCTTGAACTCGAATGCGTTGCACAGATAAAACGTCAGACAAAGTCAAAAACGGGAGATCCTTTCTTTGACGATTTCTTTAACGACAGCTTTTTCAATAATTCTTATGCAAATGTTGAAAAGTCGCTGAAATCCAATGCCCTTGTGATCAATGCCAAGCCTCTTCCCACGGCTGAAAAACCGGTCGATTTCAGCGGGGCTGTCGGTACTTTTACATTCAAGACAGAACTGGATAAGGATCGTGTAACAGCCAATGATGCGATCAACCTCAAATGCACCGTTACCGGAAAAGGCAACATCCAGCTGATCGATAAACTGGATGTGACTTTTCCCCCTGACTTTGAAACCTATGATCCGAAGATCACGAGCAATTTCAATGCGGCAGCCAACAATGCCTCGGGAAGCCAGACCTTTGAATACCTGATCATTCCCAGGAAACCGGGTAAGTTTACCATTAAGCCTATAACCTTCAGCTATTACGACCTTGAAAAAAAGAGGTATGTTTCGGTCAGCAGTCCGTCCTATACCATTAATGTCGATAAAGGAACCGGTGAGAATACGAGTGTAACCTATTCCGGGGCCGGCAAGGAAGATATCAAGTACATCGGAAGTGATATCAGGCACATCAAAAACCTGCCTTTCAACCTTCAGGAAATCAATACCTTCTTTTTTGCATCCACGAATTTTTTCCTGTTCCTTCTCCTGCCGATAATGCTGGTAATCATCTTTATCATTTTCTGGAAAAAGCAGGAGGTGAGGCGCAGCGATACCGTTCTGATGAAAAACCGCAAGGCTACGAGGGTTGCCATTAAACGGCTGAAAAAAGCGAACGGATTCCTGAAGGAACAGAAGCAGGAACCGTTTTATGTTGAGATTTCCCAGGCACTGTGGGGTTACCTGAGTGATAAATTCGGGATTCCCCTGGCCGACCTGTCAATTGATTCGGTGCGGGATGCGCTTGTGAAGAAAAACGTAAGTGATGAGATCATTCAACAGTTTATTGAAACCTTGAACAATACTGAATTTGCGAGGTTTGCGCCCGGGGAGAAAGCCATGGTGATGGGAAAAACTTACAATGAAGCGCTGGAAATCATTACGCGGATCGAAAGGGAGCTTAAATAAAAAAATGCAGGAATGCAGGAATGCAGGAATGCGGAAATGCAGGATATGAAGAAATATTTGATCGGTTTGTTGCTGCTGTGCTCTGGGATTTCCTTTGCTGCGAATCCGGAGCTGACGATTGCCAAAGCGAACAAAGCATATTCGGATGGTTATTATGCCAATGCGGTTGAACTGTACAAGAGTGTGATTGCAGGGGGCGATGAATCCGTCGAACTCTATTACAACCTCGGGAATGCCTGCTACAAATTGAATGACTTCGCCGCTGCGATCCTTTACTATGAAAAAGCCAGGAAACTTGATCCCGGCAATGAGGATGTAAATTTTAACCTCAGGATTGTAAATACCAAGATAACCGATAAAATCGAACCCCTGCCCGAGTTGTTCTATAAAAGGTGGTACAGGGGCCTTGTAGAATCCTATTCGGTGGATAAATGGGCCCGGATCGGTCTGTTTTCACTGGTTCTCGGGCTGATCGCGGGTTTATTCTATGTGATTTCCCGGCACCTTTTTATCCGGAAAGCGGGTTTCTGGATAGGGGTCATCCTTGTGCTCATGAGCATTTTGTCGTTTCTCTTTGCCTGGCAGGGCTATGATGAGATCAAAAACAGGAAGAACGCCATTATTTTTACACCAACTGTGACCATCAAAAGTTCACCGGATGAGAAAAGCATTGACCTGTTTGTTCTTCATGAGGGCGCTAAAGTCGAGCTGATGGACAACATCGGCGGCTGGTACGAGATCCGGATCGCCAACGGCAGCATCGGATGGTTACCGGCTTCATCCGTTGAACGAATATAGAATAATTCAATATTAGGCTCTTTTTTACCTCTTCAAGGCTTGTCATATCTGCTATTTCCCGACGTTCGATTCGTCCTGAAACTAGTTGCATGACGGCTTTCAGGGAAAATTTTTTTGCAGAATAAACTTTTTCATTTATATTTGTTGAAGTTATTGCCAGTAGTGGCTTTTGTTTGATTATGCTGATTTTCCACCAATTAGATATCATATTCAGCCATAATAAATTAATCCCAAAAATATGAAAAGAAGATTTTTACCCTTTTGCGTTTTTTCCTTCGTACTCGGATCTGCTGCCTTCCTCTTCGCTACCATGACGCTGGCCGGTAATCCTGGTGGTGATAAAACAACCATCGACCATCTTCAGCAGATGCGGGTTAACCAGAATACAGGAAAAATTGCTGCGACCGATATTCTGAAGGCACAGGAACAGGTAAACCGTTTTTCGGCAGAAAAATCAGCATCCGCTGTTACTTTAAACTGGCAGCAGTTAGGTCCGGATAACGCGGCAGGAAGAACCCGTACTGTCATCTTCAGTAATAAAGATGCCGGTGGCCAAACCATATTGACCGGTGGGGTTACAGGTGGCATCTGGAAATCCAGGAACCTTGGACTGACCTGGCACAAGATGAATCTTCAGAACAATGAGGTGCTGAGGGTGACAAGCATGGTTCAGACTGCCTCCGGTACCATCTATGCTGCAACCGGTGAATCCTATTGCGGCAATGATAAATACATCGGCAGCGGGATTTACCGCTCAGATGATGATTCGGTTTTTACTGTTATTCCAAATACACAGCCTGTTTCGAATGATCCAGCATCCGACTGGGCCTATATTACAAAACTGGTTCTTGCCCCTTCAGGCAGAATCTTTGCAGGCACCAATACGGGGTTAAAATATTCAGATAACGGAACAGACTGGTCATTGGCAAAGAGCGGAAAGGTTAACAATCTGGCAGTCGGACCCGACGGAACCGTTCTGGTCAGCATAGAAAATATTGTTTACATAGCGGTAGGAGGTGATGTCAGTAATTTCGTGGATGTTTCCACAAACACTTCCACAACCCTTCCCAACACCGGAGTTAACGGTGTCGAACTGGCCATTGCGCCCAGTGACGCCAACATCATGTATGCTTCTTTAGCCAATGCCAGCGGAGGATTGCTGAATGTCTACAAATCGGAAGATAAAGGCACCACCTGGTTCGTGGTCTTTCCGGGAAATAACACCTACAATCCGTTGGGTGTTAACGGTTGTTATGCCAATTCTCTTGCAGTTTTCCCGAATGATGCGAACGAGATATTCCTCGGTGGTAATGACATCTGGCGCGGCAAAAAATACCAGGCCACCGGTTATTACAACTGGGAACAGGTTTCTTTCGGAAATTATGATGAAGGATTTTATACCCTCCTTCCTTTCCTGCTGCCATTCAGCGATCACCAGATCGTATTCAATCCTAAAGCCAGCAACAAGTTTGCGGTGGCTACAGATGATGGAATCTCTATCGGGACAATCGGCAGCTCGGTGATTACCTTCCAGCACATGGTTACAAACCTCATGATTTCCCAGTTCAATTCTGTTGCTTTCAGCATGAATCCGGAATCATCCATCGGAGGTGCAGTATATATCGGAACCGAATATATTCCCGGAGGGAATGTACTGAACCAACCGAAAAACGGACAACAGATCAATTCCGGTTATGGCGGAGATGCCGGCTGGTCGATGATCAGTCCGGGAGCTTTGTTCTTCGGCACAGGTACGTCTGCAGAACCACTGATCCGTTCAGAAGACCTGGGTGTTACGCTGTCTCCGACATTCCTGAGGTCTATTACAAATGCCAATTTCACACCTTTCGTATTGTGGGAAGACTTTAATTTCACAGCGAGTGTGGACAGTGTTGCTTACATCAACAAATCAGGCCGGATTGAGGCTGATTCCACGATCATTGTTCCGAGTGCAAATGCAAAATTCCCGATGCACTATACTACTCCAGTTGCCATTGATTCAACCGACACAATTCAGGTGCAGGATGTGGTCCATTCAAGGTTCTTCATGCCAGGAACACTTGGCGGGAAACCCGGTATCTACATGACCAAACAGGCACTGCAGTTCTCAAAGGATCCGATCTGGTTCAGGATCGGGAATATCGACCCGGGGGATATCATCTCCGCTATTACTGTCTCACAGGATTTAAGCGTGCTCTGGGCCGGAACAACAAAAGGTAAACTGTTCAGGCTGACCAATATCACGTATGCAAACGACAGTACCACGGCAATGGCCGACAGTGCTGGTTGTGTTATCGGTCATGCAGCCTTTGACAGTACCGTCTACACTGAATTTAAAAACCGCTATATTACCTCAATTGCCCTTGCTCCGGATAATCAAACCGTGCTGATAACACTTGGCAATTACGGGAATTCAACCTATGTTTACAAGAGCATTGACGGCCTTGCAGCGACACCGGCCTTTGCTTCGGTCCAGGGATCCTTGCCCGCAATGCCGGTCTATACAGGTTTGTTTGAAATGACCAATCCGGACATTGTCGTTCTCGGAACGGATTTCGGTGTTTTCTCAACCGATGCCATATCGGCCGGATCTCCGGTCTGGGGGGCCCAGAATTCCGGTACCGGAAATGTGCCGGTCACAGAGATCAGGCAGCAGACCAATTCCGGTATCTATTATTATCGTCCCGGAAATTACGGAGATCTTTACCTGGCTAGTTACGGCCAAGGCCTCTTCTTTGATGACACCTTCGGGGTTATCCTTGGGGTTGAACCGATTCATGGCAGACCTGCTACGGAAAACACATTAAAGGTTCAGCCGAATCCGTTTACGGAAAATGTTTCCATAGCATACAGGCTCACGAAAACATCCAATGTTAATGTAGCCGTTTATGATCTGACCGGCAGGTTGGTCTATTCGACTACCTATGGCAACCAGCAGTCGGGAGAGTATACCCGGACGCTTCCTCTCGGGTCATTGCCTTCCGGCACTTACCTTGTCAGGATGGACTATGGTTATGGCCAGTCATTCGGCAAAGCGTTGAAGATCAGGTAACCACCTGAGAAACGATTAAGAAAACTGTCCCATGAGAATCGGGGCAGTTTTTTTTTGCCATCTTTTTGGTGAGCGGTGAACGGTGAGAAGTGAACGGTAACAGAGTCACAAAGTTTTTCTGTGACTAATCTGTGTAAATCCGTGTTATCTGTGGTGAAAAAACCGAAAGCGAGATTTTACTTTGAAAGGCTTGCTTTAAAATCCTTCAGGATCTGAAGATCATCCTGCGTGATATATTCTGTCTTCACAGCATTCTCTACCAGAATATCAAAATCCGTCAGGGTTATCAGCGGGCAGGCGGTTGCTTCAAAACGGGAGATTGATAAAGGAAGGTTATAGGTAAATATCGCGACCATTCCATTGATAATGCATCCGGCTTCGCGTAAAGCATTCACTGCTTCCAGGCTGCTGCTGCCGGTTGAGATCAGGTCTTCGACAACCACGACTTTCTGCCCTTTTTCAACTCGTCCTTCTATGAGATTTGTTAGTCCATGATCTTTTTTACTTGTACGGACATAAACAAACGGCAATCCCAGCTCTTCTGCAACAAGCGCTCCCTGTGGAATGCCTCCCGTTGCAACTCCTGCGATCAGGTCGGTTGAAGGAAAATTTTCCCGGATGGCGTTGACAAAATTCTCTTTGATAAATGTTCGTATGGCCGTAAATGAAAGCGTGACGCGGTTGTCGCAATAGATCGGGGATTTGATCCCGGATGCCCAGGTGAACAACTCTCTGGGACTGAGTTTTACTGCTTTTATCCCCAGAAGGTATTCTGCTGTTTGCAGGGAGACGGTTTTGTTGTAGATCATAAGGTGGAAATTTGGGGGTAAAGGTAAAGGTTATTTTAAAATGGTGAACGGTGAACGGTGAACGGTGAACGGTGAACGGTGAACGGTGAACGGTGAACGGTGAACGGTGAACGGTGAAAAGTGAGATGTGAGATGTGAGATGTGAGATGTGAGATGTGAGGTTAACAAAGGTACGACTTCAAAAGATCCTGTAAGGAAGCATATGTATTTTCTAACACAATACTGAGTTTTTCAATCTCAATCCAGGCGACGTCACTGATATCTTCTTCTGATTGGGGGGAAAGATGCTGGGATCCTTCCGCTAGCATTTCAAACCAGAATGTACGTTTCAGGATCGTCTTTCCGTTCAATTGATAAATATGATAGGTGTCCGGCAATGGCCGGAGGATTTCGACCTGCTGAAGCCCTGTTTCTTCTCTGACCTCACGGATCGCTCCATCTTCAGGAGATTCTCCCTTCTTCAGCTTTCCTTTTGGCAGATCCCATCTCCCGAGCCTGAAGATAAAAAGGATCTTACCCGCTTCATTCTTAACAATTCCTCCTGCTGCATCAATCTTTTTAAAGAGTTTAAAAAACTGCTTTTTCCATTTTTCTTCCTCTTTCTTTGACCAGAGGATAAGATTACCCGATTTCTGGTCAATCAGGAAATCATTCAAAATCTGGTTCAACTCATCCTCGGTCGTGAATTCTATGAGCCGTGTAGCCGGCGGAATCTGATCTGGTGCAGAGTTAGCAAGTTCAATTGTCCGATTTTCAAAGAATATCTTCATTCTCAATATTCGCTAAGCGCCAAGCGCAATGCGCTATTTGTTTTTACCACAGATTTACACGGATTTACACAGACCAAACACAGAAAAAAGTTGTCACTTTATAACTCTGTCACTTTGTTACTCTGTCACTCTGTTACTTTGTCCCCTGTCACCCGTCACTAAGTTTATCCGCCTGAAACCTGAACCCCAATCGTTTTCCCGTTCTGATCTGCAGACTGTCGATTGTTGTCAGCATTTCCTGGAGTGTGACCTCTTTCAAATTATCATAAGGAGGAGTTAACAGGTCGAAATTAAGTGTATAGAGAATGGATGATTGAAGGATGGAAGTGATTGTATGATTATCGAGTGTTGAGGTGGAGAAATTGTTATAGAGCAGGCCGATCTCTCTTTTTCCTTCAATGAAATAATGGCCTTCGCGGTTGATGAAAACACGGCCGATCAGGTATCCTACGTCGTTTGTACGGTTATACTTGAATGAATCGGCAAGAAAATTAAAGATGTGGATGATGCCGCAATAGGATCTTGTCTTGTCAGCTTTGATATACGAGGTTTTCATAACCTCATGGTCCCTCGAGAATTCAAAAATATTGGTGTGCATGAAGAAGATAAGAACATCGCCGCCGAATTTCAGCTCAAATTCAAATGTTCCGCGATCCTTATATTCAAACGGGATCGGCCATTTTTTCTGCTTGATCTTCCTGTGGTACTCTTCGCAGATGCTGATCGTCTCTTGTTTGAACTCATTGAAAGCAGCCATGGTGGTGGCATAGACTTCCTGCTTAAGTCCGGCCTTTAAAACAATGGCTTTGAACAGGTCCTGATTTTTTATCGGTGAATGATTCATGGGTTCAGCGTTTCTACAAATTTATGAAAAGGATTCAAAACTGGCAGAATGGATTTTTGCTTTTGGTTACATGTCCTTTTCTTTTGCTTGTCTTGCCCTCAGGCCGGGCGGGTTTCTATTCTGTACTTTTCTTTTGCGTGTCTCCCGCTGCGCGGGACAGGCGCCAGAAAAGGTACCAAAAGAAAAAGACAGCCTGGGTTTTCGGCGGAGCAAACTACTCGATTCCTAAGCCAGGCAAGCCGTTCGCCCCTCCATATGGTCTTTTCTCGACCCCTGAAAGTGCAGATCACGGGGCTCACTTCTGCGCCTGGCTTTTAACGGAATCTTCGCCTACATCTATTGAACAAATCCTTGCCGCCTCAAACCCTAAGGCATAAGAAGTAAAAAACAATATTTCACACAAAGTTATACGCTAAGTTTCGCAGAGTTAAAATCCATATTATAATTCTCTGCGGAACTCTGCGATTTTATCTGCGAAACTCTCCTATGAATAAAATAGGTTTTGGTGAGTGAGCTAAAAGTCATTCTCTTGCCATACCATACCAAATATACAAAATTTCTTGCTTTTTACTAAACATCTCAATCTCCTATTAGTAGTCCGATTGAACATCGGCCAC
>JAPLDJ010000020.1 GCA_026391805.1 Bacteroidota bacterium
GAATATCAGTTATAAATTCAAATAAATCCGTTATATACGATTAATAATAAGGGAGGATTTATGAAAACGTTATTAAGATGTCTGGTGATCGGCTTGTTTATCATGCTTGCCGCCAGCTCATATTCCCAGGTTCTCGATACAGGACCCAGGGATGGGATCTATGACAAAACTGCGATTCTGCAGATGGTTCCGATCCCTTATGTGCCACTTCGTGAAGCCGATGTCATCTGGTCAAGAAGGATCTGGCGCGAAATCAACATGAAGGAGAAACTGAACCAGCCGTTCTATTATCCTGAAACACCGCAGGGTTCATGGAAGAGTTTCATGCAGATCGTGCTCGACAACCTGAAGGAAGGTACGATCACCGCCTATGAAGATGATAAATTCATTCTTCCCAGGAATTACAATGAGATCATGAAATCATCCGAGAAAACGATCAAGAAGACCCTGATACGTCCCGGAACGGAAATCGAATACGATACCTCTTATGTGGAAACTTTCCAGTCCACTGCAGTGACGAAGCTAAAGCTGAAGGAACAGTGGGTTTTTGACCGCCAGCGGTCCGTGCTTGAAGTCCGGATCCTGGGAATCTGCCCGGTGAAGGAAAGCTATACCGATCAGGGTGAATACAGGGGCGACATGGACATGTTCTGGATCTATTTCCCCGAATGCCGGAACATCTTCGCCAAGATGGAACAGTTCAACCTGAAGAACGGCGATGCCGGAAGGTTATCCTACGATGATGTTTTCATGAAAAGGATGTTCGCCAGTTTCATTTATAAGGAAGAAAACGTATATGACCGCCGGATCTCCGATTATGCAATCGGTGTTGACGCATTGCTGGAGGCCGAACGGGCAAAGACAACTTTGCATGAATTTGAAATGAGCCTCTGGGAATACTAAAAGAACCGGATGCTGTTTTCAAAAACCCTCCCCCTCAAAGGAGGGTTTTTTTATGGATGATCCTGTAAATTCCATAACTTTGTTCTGGTTCAAACAGGGGAATGATGCAGGCAACCTTTCTTGAAACACCCATCGAATACCTCAAAGGAGTTGGCCCGGCCAGGGCGGAAATCCTGGGGAAAGAGCTGCAGATCCGGACCTTCGGTGAGCTGTTGTCACTTTTCCCTTTCAGGTACATCGACAGGAGCAAGATCTTTCCGGTTGCGGAAGTGAAAGATGATACCGCATATGTGCAGATCAGGGGGAAGATCACTTCTGTTGAAACGCTGGGGAAACTCCATGCAAAACGACTGGTGGCGACCCTGGCGGATGATACCGGCGAAATTGAACTGGTATGGTTCGCAGGGATCAAATGGGTGGAAAGTAAAATTAAGATCGGGGCGGAATTCATTGTTTTCGGGAAACCTTCCTGGTTCAACGGTCATCTTAACATCGCCCATCCCGAGCTTGAGATACCCGGAGAGCAGCCGGTCCTCGTGAGTGACACGTTCCGCCCGCTTTACAGTTCCACCGAAAAGCTGAAATCAAAAGGACTCGACAGCAGGGGCCTGTCAAGGCTGATGCGGACACTGGTCCAGTCAGACCGGTTCTTTGTTCCGGAAACACTCACTCCTTCAATTCTCGACAACCTGAGGCTGATGAACCGGCAGGAGGCCTTCCTCAACATCCATTTTCCTTCCAGCCATGAGATGTTGCAGAAAGCCCAGGCCCGGCTGAAATTCGAAGAGCTTTTTTACATCCAGCTGCGCCTCCTGAAACAGAAATTCAACAGGACACGGAAACAGAGCGGGCATACGTTCTCGAAAGTAGGTCATTACCTGAATGATTTCTACCATCATTACCTTTCCTTCGAACTTACCAATGCACAGAAAAGGGTCATCAAAGAGATCCGGGGCGACCTGGGCTCGGGGAAACAGATGAACCGATTGCTGCAGGGCGACGTCGGCAGCGGGAAGACCCTTGTGGCCCTGATGACCATGCTCATCGCCCTCGACAACAATTTCCAGGCTTGCATGATGGCCCCGACGGAGATCCTGGCCTTTCAGCATTACTCAACCATCACGAAGATGCTCTCAGGGCTTGATGTGAAAGTAGAATTACTGACCGGATCGACCAAACCCGCAAAACGGAAAGAGATTGCCGGGGGATTGACCGACGGCACCCTTCATATCCTGATCGGGACCCACGCCCTGATCGAGGAAAATGTTCAGTTCAGGAACCTTGGTTTTGTTGTGATCGACGAGCAGCACCGGTTCGGAGTGGCCCAGCGGGCGAGGCTGTGGGAGAAAAATCCCGTTACGCCGCACGTGCTCGTCATGACTGCGACACCCATTCCGCGCACCCTGGCCATGACGCTGTACGGCGACCTCGACAATTCCGTCATCGATGAGATGCCGCCCGGCAGGAAACCCGTCATCACGAAACATGTTTTTGACGCGAAGATCGATCCGGTTTTTGAATTTATCAGAAAACAGGTCGGTCTTGGCACACAGGTTTACATTGTTTTTCCGCTGATCCAGGAATCTGAAACCCTTGATCTGAAGAACCTGATGGAAGGATATGAGTCTGTCAAGACTATTTTTCCTTCCCCGCAATACCACATCGGAATGGTCCACGGGAAAATGAAACAGCAGGAAAAGGACAAAGCCATGGAGCGGTTCCTTAAAAAAGAGACCCAGATCCTTGTTGCCACGACGGTCATTGAAGTCGGCGTTGACATTCCCAATGCTTCGGTGATGGTGATCGAGAATGCCGAACGTTTCGGACTTTCGCAGCTTCACCAGCTGAGGGGAAGGGTGGGGCGCGGAGCCGACCAGTCCTATTGCATCCTGGTGACCGGTTATAAGCTGACAACCGAAGCAAAAAAGCGCATTGAAACGATGGTGGCAACCAATGACGGCTTCATCATCGCCGAAACCGACCTGCGCCTGCGGGGGCCCGGAGATGTGGAAGGAACGCAGCAATCAGGGATCCTGAACCTGAAGATCGCCGATATCATCCGGGATGAGAAGATCCTGAAATATGCCCGCAACCTGGCTACAGATATTATCCATGACGACCCCGATCTTATCAGTGAAAACAATGCTGTTCTCTCCCGTCACCTCAAAATCATGAATAAATACAGTGAAAATTGGGGGCTGATCAGCTAAGATTCAGGAAATTCTCAATACTTTTACACCCCGTTAATTTTTGTCAGTATGAAGATCTCCTACAATTGGTTAAAGGAATATGTTTCGGATATTCCACGACCGGAAAAAGTGGCTGAGCTGCTTACCGGTTGTGGTCTGGAAGTAGAGGGCTTGGAGGTTTACCACTCTGTGAAAGGAGGACTTCAGGGCGTGGTTATCGGGGAAGTGCTGACCTGTGTGAAGCATCCCGGCTCGGATCACCTGAGCCTGACCACGGTTAATACCTGCCAGGGCGAGCCGTTGAAGATCGTTTGCGGTGCTCCCAATGTGGCGGCCGGACAAAAAGTAGCTGTTGCCGTTGTCGGAACGACACTTTATTTTAATGATAAGGAGATCACACTGCAAAAGACAAAGATCCGCGGAGAAGTTTCGGAAGGGATGATCTGTGCGGAAGATGAACTCGGCCTCGGAACCTCCCACGCGGGGATCATGGTGCTGGATCCCTCCGCTGTTCCCGGGACGCCTGCAAAGGATTATTTTAATGTTGAAGAGGATTTTATTTTCGAGATCGGGCTTACACCAAACCGGTCGGATGCAGCTTCCCACATCGGCGTTGCCAGGGATCTGTCATCTGTTCTGAATTATCAACCGGGTGGCGATGTGACTGCAGCATCAAAGCTTCTGGTTCCTGATGTTTCTGATTTCAAGGTTGAAAAACAGGGTCGCAGGATCGATGTGGTAATTGAAGATATAAAAGGATGCCCGCGGTACTCGGGGCTTACCATGACCGGGATTACAGTGCGGGAATCGCCGGCCTGGCTGAAGAACAGGCTCAGCGCAGTCGGGCTTCGTCCCATCAACAACATCGTGGACATTACAAATTTCATCCTGCTCGAACTGGGTCAGCCTCTGCACGCCTTCGATGCCGACCGGATCAAAGGGGAGAAAGTGGTCATCAAACGGCTTCCGGATTTAACCCCTTTTAAAACCCTGGATGAGGTCGACCGTAAACTCACCGGCCAGGACCTGATGATCTGCAACACCGAAGAACCGATGTGTATCGCCGGTGTTTTCGGCGGAATTGAATCGGGTGTAATGGAAAAAACAACAACAGTATTTCTTGAAAGCGCCTGTTTTGATCCGCGCAGCATAAGAAAAACTGCCCGTTACCATGGACTTCAGACCGATGCATCCTTCCGGTTCGAACGCGGTGCGGATATCAACATCACGGTCTATGCCCTGAAAAGAGCAGCGTTGATGATCCATGAGATCGCCGGGGGCGAGATTGCATCCGGCATCGTGGATGTTTACCCGCAGCCTTTTGAACCTGCCTTAGTTTCATTGTCCTATGCCCACCTTGACCGGCTGATCGGTAAAGTGCTTGACCGGGAAATGGTCAGCGGAATCCTTGTTTCCCTTGGCATTAAGATCCTCAGCTCTTCACAAGAAGGCCTGGAGTTGGAGATACCATCCTATAAGGTCGATGTAACAAGAGAAGCCGATGTGATCGAGGAGATCCTTCGCATATACGGATACAATAACATTGAATTCTCTGAGGCGATCCGGTCAGCCATATTCACTTCTCCAAAACCTGATCCGGAAAAAGTGAAGAATGCTGTTTCCGATTACCTCTGTGCGAACGGTTTCGCCGAGATCATGAACAATTCACTTACCCGGTCATCCTATTATGAAAATAATCCTGAATACCCTTCGGAAAAAAATGTCCGGATCCTGAATCCACTGAGCCGGGAGCTGGATGTGCTGCGGCAGACACTTCTGTATGGCGGACTGGAAACCATCGTCTACAACCAGAACCGGAAAATTACCGATTGCAGCCTGTTTGAATTCGGAAACTGTTATTCACTGGTTCCGGGGGAAAAGAAGGGGAACGATCTTGAGAAATACAGGGAAGAATATCATCTTGCACTATTTATGACAGGAAGGCAGCAGAAGGAGAACTGGAATGCCTCCGACCGGAAAATTGACCTGTATGACCTGAAAGGATTTGTGAACATGGTTCTCGTTCGTGCAGGAATGGACCTTTCTTCACTGGAAACAAAAAATGAATCTTCGGCAATTTTAAGGGAAGGCCTTGCCTGTTTTTCAGGAAATGAAAGGATCGTCACGCTGGGTATTCTTTCGAGAAACCTCCTGAAGCAATTCGACAGCCGCCAGGATATTTTTTATTCGGATTTTAACTGGAACTACCTGTTCAGTAAGCTCAAAGGCAGTGATAAACAGGTGGCCGAGCTTCCGAAATTCCCCGAGGTCCGCCGCGATCTTGCCCTGCTGCTTGACCGTTCCGTTTCCTTCGCCGAGCTGGAAAAACTGGCCTTTGACACCGACAAGAAGCTGCTGAAGGAGGTCGGACTATTTGATGTGTATGAAGGCGAAAAGATCGGGGAAGGAAAGAAGTCCTATGCCCTGTGGTTCATCCTTCAGGACGACCAGGGAACCCTTACCGATGAGCAGATCGACAAGGTCATGAACCGTCTGATAAAAGTGTATGCCGAAAAATTGAATGCCATTATCCGGTAACTAAATAATAACAACTCATAAATTTCAAAAGGATGGAAAAAGAAGCTATTCGTTATTCGCTGAGTCCCTCAGGGGAAAAATATGCATTACCACAGAAAGGTGAATATGACAAGGAACTGAAACGGATCAAAGATCTTGTCGGCAAAGCCCGTAAAGAGAAAAAAGAGATCGTCGTCGTGATGGGGCTTGGCTTTGTGGGAGCCGTGATGGCTGCCATTGTTGCAGATACCAAAGACAAAAAGGGCAACCATTCGAAACTCGTGATCGGCTGCCAGCGGCCAAGTGCGCGCAGCTACTGGAAGATCCCGATGATCAACGAGGGGATCAGCCCTGTCAAAGCCGAAGACCCGGAAGTGGACAGTCTCATCAAGAATTGCGTGAAGAAATCAAAAACGCTGGTTGCCACTTATAACAGCGATGTTCTGCAGTTTGCCGATTGTGTTGTGGTGGATGTTCAGTGTGATTTTTCCAAGAAGGATCTGGGCAATATGAAGACCGGCACGGCCGATATGGCTGCACTGGAAGATACAATGAGAACCATCGGTGACAAGATCCCGCCTGAGTGCCTTGTCCTTATTGAAACCACTGTTGCCCCCGGAACCACCGAATTCGTTGCCTGGCCGATCCTGAAAAAGGCGTTTGTCAAGAGAGGAATCAGGCAGGTACCATTGCTCGCACATAGTTTTGAACGGGTCATGCCGGGAAAGCAATATGTTGCTTCCATCCGTGATTTCTGGCGTGTCTGTTCAGGGTGTGAAGAGATCGCCCGGAAAAGGGTGGAGAAATTCCTTCACGAAGTCCTTAATACAAAAGATTTCCCCCTAACAGTAATGGATCGCCCGATCGAATCGGAAACAACAAAAATTGTCGAGAATTCCTACCGTGCAACGATCCTGGCCTTCCTGAACGAATGGAGCCTCTTCTCGGAACGGAACGGAATAGACCTGATCAAGGTGATCAATGCGATTAAAATGCGCCCGACGCACAGCAACATGATCTTTCCCGGACCGGGGATCGGTGGCTATTGCCTGCCCAAGGACGGCGGACTCGGTTACTGGGCCTACAAACACATTCTCGGTTTTGAGGATGGCGACAAGATCTTCCAGCTTACCCCGGTGGCCATCGACATCAACGATACACGCGCACTCCACGTTGCAGAGCTCACACGCGATGCCCTGCGCAACATGGGACGCTACATTGCAGGCGCAGAGGTGCTCCTGTGCGGCGCCAGCTACCGGCAGGATGTGGGCGATACCCGTTACAGCGGAAGCGAAATGGTGGTGCGCAAACTGACGGAAATGAACGCCGAAATCCGGATCCATGATCCCTATGTGGATCACTGGTACGAACTAGAAGACCAGGATGAATATCCTGCTCCGGGACATTCCTGGAAGCGCTTTTTCAGGAACCAGGAACTCCTGAAGAACAGCGTTGTTCAGAAAGACCTGAAGAAAGCGATCAAAGGCGTTGAAGCGCTGATCCTGGCGGTTCCTCACGCACCGTACCTGAAGTTGAAGCCTGAAGATATCGTGAAATGGGCCGGAGGTCCGATTGCCGTCATCGACGCCTTCGGCATCCTGACAGACGATCAGATCAGGACCTATTTCCGCCTGGGCTGCGAAGTCAAGGCCCTCGGACGGGGACATCTTGCAAGGTTAAAGCGGGAAGTGAAAGAAAAGAAGCGCTAAAATTTCGTATTTTTGCACCGGCGAAAATCTTTTCAATGGACGTTCTGGCAATAAAACAACGGTTCGGGATCAACGGAAATTCGGTACTGCTCGACAGGGCCATCGATATTGCGCGCCAGGTTGCTGCAACAGATATCACTGTGCTGGTGTCGGGCGAAAGCGGCACCGGTAAGGAGTTTTTTCCGAAAATCATCCACCAGCTCAGTTCCCGGAAACACGGGCCATACATTGCCGTGAATTGCGGTGCCATCCCGGAAGGGACCATCGATTCGGAACTTTTCGGGCATGAAAAAGGATCCTTCACCGGTGCACATGAGGCGAGAAAAGGCTATTTCGAAGTGGTCAACGGCGGAACGATCTTCCTGGATGAAGTTGCAGAATTGCCGCTTTCCACCCAGGTGAGGTTGCTGCGCGTGCTTGAATCGGGAGAATTCATGCGTGTGGGTTCATCCAAAGTGCTGAAAACAAATGTGCGCGTTGTTGGTGCAACGAACATTAACATCCCGGATGCAATCAATACCGGCAAATTCAGGCAGGATCTTTATTACCGGCTGAATACCGTCCCCATTTTCGTACCTGCTTTGAGGGAGAGGAAGGAAGATATATACCTGCTCTTCCGGAAATTTGCATCCGATGCGGCAGAGAAGTACCGGATGCCGGCCATTTCAATGGACGAGGAAGCACAGCGACTGCTGGTCAATTACCGCTGGCCCGGAAACATCCGGCAGCTGAAGAACATTACCGAACAGATCTCCATCATCGAGAAGAACCGGAATATTACCGCAGAAACACTCACAAAGTACCTTCCGCAGAATACGGTCAGTGAATTGCCGATTCTTTACAAAGGTCAGGAATCTACGCATTTCTCCGAGCGGGAACTGCTTTACAAGGTGTTGTTCGACATGCGGAAGGATGTTAACGATCTGAAGCAGCTTGTCGGCAACCTGATGCAGAATGAATCCGGAACTCCTGCAACGGCAGAGAATTCTCCCATCATACAGCGCCTCTACCAAGAGTTCCCCGGAAGCTATCCGCAGGAACATCCGATCATTGTTCAGCCGCATGACAAAATGCCGGAAGAACCCATCCAGGAACCGGAAGAGGTGGAAGAATCCTTTTCGCTGATCAAAAAAGAGATGGACTATATCCGGAAAGCCCTACAGAAACATGAAGGAAAACGGAAAGATGCGGCAAAGGAACTGGGGATCTCCGAACGGACCTTGTACCGGAAGATCAAGGAATACAACATCGAATAGCTGATCTTTTCTGATTTTCCAAACAATCAAAAAACAACCGGTGAAAATTCTGCCGAAAACAGTGCTCAGAAAAAAGACTACCCTCACGGGATGGTTCCTGCTTTTATTTCTGGTGGTGCTGCAGAGCAGCTGCCGGACGAGCTATTCGTTCACGGGAGCCTCCATCTCCCCGGATGTAAAAACGGTCTCCATCGAATATTTTTCAACTACGGCAACGATGGTGATGCCCTCGCTCACCCGGCTGCTGACAGATGCAATGAAGGATTATTTTACATCGCAGTCCAATCTCATTCTTGTTGACCGCAACGGTGACCTGAACATCAAGGGAACGGTAACGGGGTTTACAAACACACCTGTGGCGATCCAGGGAAACGAAACCGCCGCGATGAACCGGATTACGATCACCATCAGCGTCACGTTCACCAATAAAAAGAACGAAAAACAGAACTTCGAGAACAAGACCTTTGCACGGTACCAGGATTATTCAAGTCAGCTCAACCTTGCATCAGTGCAGGACGGCCTTGTCAAACAGATCAACGACCAGCTGGTCCAGGATGTTTTCAACCAGGCTGTTGTTAATTGGTAAGCCATGAACCGCCAGGATTTTACAAATTATATCCATGACCCCCGGATGCTTGACCGCGGACTGAAAGAAGATCTCCGCGACCTGGCCGGGCGCTATCCCTACAGTTCTTCCGTACAGGTTCTCTATGCCCTTCTGTTGTATTCGGGCAATGACCATGAATTCGCGCAGCAGCTGAAAAAATCCGCCGCCTACGCCACCAGCCGGAAGAAACTTAAAGAGCTGATCGATGCTTTCCAGGTTCCTTCATTGACAGTACCGGCGGAATCAGAAATGGTTACTGGATCAGCTTCTGAACCTGTTCCTGAAACTACTGATCCGACCTCCGGCCTCCGACCTCCGGCCTCCATCCTCCATCCTCCATCCTCGGTTCCCGAAGAACCAGTTCCGACTGCTCACATGACTGGTGAGGAGGAGCAGGAAACTTCTCTTTCCAGGGAAGAAATCATCGAAAAATTCATCCGTGAAGAACCCCGCATCTCAGCACCCAGGGTAACCTTCTTCACGCCTTCCGAATCGGCTCACAGGAGCAGTACGGATGAAGCCGAAATTGTCAGCGAAACACTGGCACGTTTGTACTTTGAACAGGGAAATGTCGCCAAGGCCATCCTTATTTACGAGAAATTAAGTTTGCTTTTTCCGGAAAAAAGCAGATACTTTGCAGCCCAAATTCAAAAATTGGGGTAAAAGCCAATCCCGCTGAGAGGAAAGGCATTATAATTCATTGAAAACAGCAATATTTTTATGGGCATTTACATTTTAATTTCCGTTCTCATCCTGATCACCTGTGTTCTCCTGGTCCTGATCGTTCTGGTACAGAATTCAAAAGGAGGAGGCCTTGCATCCAATTTCCAGTCTTCCAACCAATTCATGGGTGTAAGGAAGACCGCCGATTTCCTTGAAAAAACAACCTGGACGCTGGCAGTTATTCTTCTGGTCCTCAGTCTTTTTTCCATCCTGATTATCCCGAAGAACACCGGGACGGTCAAAACTCAGGAAAGCGAAATCCAGAAGCAGATCAACAATACAAAAGCTCCTGCAAAAGATTTTCCGGTTCCTCCTGCAAAGAAATAAGGACGGTACCGTCAAAAACCAATCGGGAAATGTCAGAATGTCATATAATTCTGACATTTTTTTTTGTATAGATCGAAATCCTGAAAAATTGTCCAAAAAAACCCCTTCTATTCCATTTGGCATAATATCTGACTATACACTGCATTCTATTTCATCAGAAACTTTTCTTTCATGTTAAACCTTAAAATAATTATGTATGGCAAAATTGAAGATTAAACCTTTGGCCGACCGCGTATTAGTTGAACCAGACGCCGCCGAGGAAAAAACCGCCGCCGGTATCATTATTCCCGATACCGCCAAGGAAAAACCGCAAAGAGGAACCGTTGTAGCAGTGGGGAATGGTAAAAAAGATGAACCGATGACCGTAAAGGTCGGAGACGTTGTTCTTTATGGTAAATATGCCGGTACTGAAATCACCGTTGAAGGAACAAATTATCTGATCATGCGCGAATCCGATATCGTGGCGATCATTTGATTTTTAACGAACCATCATTAAATCATAATTAAAACTTCAAAGACTATGGCAAAAGATATTTTATTCAATATTAAAGCAAGAGATGCACTAAGAAAAGGTGTTGATGAGCTCTCAAATGCTGTCAAGGTGACATTGGGCCCGAGCGGTCGCAATGTGATCATTGACAAATCCTACGGAGCACCTGTCATCACAAAGGACGGCGTGACCGTTGCAAAGGAAATCGAACTGAAAGACACGGTTGAGAACATGGGCGCACAGATGGTGAAGGAAGTTGCTTCCAAGACCAGCGACCTGGCCGGCGACGGAACCACCACCGCTACTGTTTTGGCACAGTCAATTTTTGTGACCGGATTAAAAAATGTGACCGCAGGCGCCAACCCGATGGACCTGAAAAGGGGTATCGACAAGGCAGTGGCCGAAGTGATCACTTCCCTGAAGAAACAGACAAAACAGGTTGGCGACAGCCTCGAAAAAATCGAACAGGTTGCTTCCGTATCAGCAAACAACGATCTGACCATTGGAAAGATGATCGCTGAAGCAATGACCAAGGTTAAGAAAGAAGGCGTCATCACGATCGAAGAGGCCAAAGGCATCGAAACTACGGTTAAGGTTGTTGAAGGCATGCAGTTCGACCGCGGTTATATCTCTCCCTATTTCATTACGGATACGGAAAAGATGGAAGCCGTTTACGAGAATCCTTTCATCCTCATCTACGACAAGAAGATCTCCATCATGAAAGACCTTCTTCCGTTACTGGAAAAGGTTGTTCAGACCGGACGTCCGATGATCATTATTTCGGAAGATATTGAAGGCGAAGCACTGGCTACCCTTGTTGTGAACAAGATCAGGGGATCCCTGAAAGTTGTTGCCATCAAGGCTCCGGGGTTTGGTGACCGCAGAAAAGAGATGCTCGAGGATATCGCTGTTCTCACAGGCGGTACCGTGATCTCCGAAGAAAAAGGATACAAACTCGAAGATGCAACCCTGCAGTACCTTGGCCAGGCCGAGAAAGTAACCGTTGATAAAGACAATACCACGATCGTCAGCGGAAAAGGAAATAAATCTGACATCGATGCAAGGGTCAACCAGATCAAAGCACAGATTGGCACTACCACTTCTGATTATGACAAGGAAAAGCTGCAGGAGCGGCTGGCTAAATTAGCCGGTGGCGTTGCCGTGATCTACGTCGGAGCAGCCAGTGAAGTCGAGATGAAGGAGAAGAAGGACCGCTTTGATGATGCACTGCACGCAACCCGTGCTGCCATTGAAGAAGGTATCGTTCCCGGCGGAGGCGTTGCGCTGATCCGTGCCATTCCTGTCCTTGAGAAAATGAAGGGAGCCAACGACGACGAAACAACCGGTATCATGATCGTAAAGCGCGCACTCGAAGAGCCGCTGCGCCAGATCATGGAGAATGCCGGTCTTGACGGCTCCGTTGTAGCCCAGAAAGTAAAAGAAGGCAAAGATGATTTCGGTTACAACGTACGCGCAGAAGCTTACGAGAACCTGTTCAAATCAGGTGTGATCGATCCGACCAAGGTGACAAGGATTGCACTCGAGAATGCAGCTTCCATCGCTGCCATGCTGCTGTCGACCGAATGTGTCATCGCTACCCATAAAGAAGAAAAAGAACCCAAAATGCTGATGAACCCCGGTGGTTACGGCGGAATGGGTGACATGTACTAATCGTTTTTATTTTGCTTTACCTGAAAAGACCCCTCCCGGATTTCCGGGAAGGGGTTTTTTATTTGATGATTTTCCGGATTATTTCGCTACTTAATCCCAGGCCTTGAACGGTTTCTTTCGTTCTCGCAGATTTCCGCAGATTTAACCGCAGATTCACGCGGATTTATAAGTTGTTTACAATTCTGATGATCGAGTTTTTACCCAGAGAGGTCGTATTGAAGTTGATCAGCAATCCAAGTTTCTTACCGGTAAGTTTCAGATAGGTCAGAAGTTGTTTATAATGAATGTCGATTAGTGATTCCACTGATTTCACCTCGATGATCACCTGATCATTTACAAGAATATCAAGACGGAAACCAATGTCGAATGATAGATCATAATATGACATTGGGATCCCGACCTGATTGATGACAATCAGTCCTTCTGCTTTTTATTCATGGGACAATGCTCTTTCATAAACCGATTCCAGAAGCCCTGGTCCCAGTTTGTTGTAAACCCTGAAGGCACATCCCCGGATAATAAACGAAATTTCATTCTCTGTCATAATATAAAAATCTGCGTGAATCTGCGGTTAAATCTGCGAAAATCTGCGAGAAAAATATTAATCGGCTGAACAGGTAAAAGGTAATACATCATTCAAAGAAAAATGTGAGTTTTTCTCATTGTGAGGCACGAAGTGCCGAAGCAACCCCCATCTGTATGGTAATTTCTCAGTTGAAAAAATCCTGCAATAAAGACTGGAAATGAACGTATTTTAATATAATATTGCGACGATTTCTTCAATATGAATTCTATGAAACGAATTTTCAGCAGTGTACTGTTATTCCTGATAACGGGGACCGGGTTTGCGCAAACCACCCAGCCGTCACCACAGATGCCGGTTGATCCGGAGTCGAAAATGATTATGTACCGGGATGTGGTAAGCCAGGAGGGAAACAAGGATGTGCTCTACGACCGCGGAGCCGAATGGGTCAGGGCATATTACCTGAACCCCGGCAGTGTGACAAAGGTCCAGGATAGGGTGAACGGGAAGATCGAAGGAACCGGGCGGATGCGGCTTTTTTTCGATAATACTGAAAACGTACGGACCGATGCCGGGATGATTTACTATGATTTCCGCCTGGAATTCAAACCGGACAAATTCCGGTACACCCTCACCAACTTTTCACTGAAAGGCGCTTCCCGTGTTCCCCTTGAAAAATGGATGAATAAAAATGATCCCTCCTATAATCCCCAGATGGAAAATTACCTTTACCAGGTGGATACCACCATGCAACACCTCATTGTAACGTTGAAAGAGGGGATGAAACCCAAGGTGATAAAAAAGGATGAATGGTAGAAAAAAAAGATATCCGGGATTTGTCCCTGCCGGAAATTGAAGAATTTTTTCGTTCAACGAATGAAAAACCGTTCCGGGCGAAACAGGTGTACGAATGGATCTGGAAAAAAAACTGCCGTTCTTTCAGTGAGATGACCAGCCTCTCCAGGGAAACCCGCACGTTACTGGAGGAAAATTTCCATTTTTCTGTTTTACAACCGGCAGGGGAATCCGTCAGCAGCGACGGAACTGTAAAATCCATCTTTAAACTGCCGGACGGTGCGCTTGTAGAAAGTGTGCTGATCCCTGCCGACAGCCGCACCACCGCATGCATCTCCTCACAGGCCGGGTGTGCCCTGGCATGCCGCTTTTGCGCCACTGGCATGCTCGGTTTTACACGGAATTTAACCTTCACCGAGATCTTTGACCAGGTGGTCATACTGAATCAGCAGTCGGAAAGATTCCATGGAAAGCCGCTCTCGAACATCGTTTACATGGGCATGGGCGAGCCGCTGATGAACTACGAGGCCGTGATACGGTCCATCGAAAAGATCACTTCGGCCAAAGCCCTGGGAATGTCGCCCCAGCGGATCACGGTTTCCAGCGTGGGGATACCGAAGATGATCCGGAAAATGGCAGATGATAATGTAAAATTCCATTTCGCCTTGTCGCTGCATGCAGCAACCAATGAAAAACGGGATCAGATCATCCCCCTCAACAAAAAACATCCCTTGCAGGAACTTACGGAAGCACTGAAATATTATCATGAAAAGACCGGGAAGCGTTTTACCATTGAATACATCCTGTTCAGGAATTTCAACGACAGCCTTGAGGATGCAAAAAGCCTGGCGCTCTTCTGTAAAAGCTTTCCGGTAAAGATCAACCTGATCGGATACAACCCGGTTGAAAATTCGGGGTTCGGGCAAAGCGACCCGGAAAAGGTGAGGACGTTCAAGGAATTCCTTGAAAGCAGGAACATGATTGTAAACACGCGAAAGAGCAGGGGCAAGGATATCGATGCTGCATGCGGGCAGCTGGCACTTAGAAATAGCGAAAAGCGAAAAGGGAAAAGCGAAAAGTAAGGAATATGAAATCAGAATCATTCGAGGTTTCAGGAAGCATTGTCGATGTTGTCGGGAAGCGGGTATTCAAAGGAAGGATAATCGTAATAAACGGCAGGATTGATAAAATCCTTGAAGAAGAAAACAATGAAACGAGGTATATCCTGCCGGGGCTGATCGATGCCCATATCCACATCGAGAGTTCGATGCTGGTGCCATCGGAATTTGCCAGGCTGGCAGTGGTTCACGGAACGGTTGCCACGGTGTCGGATCCGCACGAGATTGCCAATGTGCTTGGCATGGAAGGCGTGCGTTTCATGATCGAAAACGGGAAACAGGTCCCGTTCAGGTTTTATTTCGGAGCCTCTTCCTGTGTGCCCGCCACCGGATTTGAAACGGCCGGCGCGAGCCTTGGAGTTGAAGAACTGGAGGAGATGCTGAAGTCGGATGACATCTGGTACCTTTCCGAGATGATGAATTTTCCCGGTGTGATTTACGGGGATTCAGACGTATTGAAAAAACTTGAACTGGCGAAAAAATACAGGAAACCTGTAGATGGTCATGCTCCGGGTCTGACGGGCGAGCTCGCAAAAAAATACATTGAAGCCGGTATTTCCACCGACCATGAATGCTATTCGCTGGAGGAAGCCGTTGAGAAGATCCGGTACGGGATGAAAGTCCTGATCCGGGAAGGAAGCGCTGCCAAGAACTTTGACGCGCTGGCGGAACTGATCAGGGAATACCCGGCCGAGGTCATGTTCTGTTCGGATGATAAACATCCCGACGACCTCGTTTCAGGACACATCAACCAGCTTGTAAAAAGGGCGTTCAGCATGGGATTCGACCGGATGGACGTGATCCGCTGCTGCACCGTCAACCCGGTGCGGCATTACGGGCTGGATGCAGGGTTGCTGCAGCAGGGTGATGCGGCTGATTTTATTCTTGTTGATGACCTTGATCGTTTTAACATCCTGACAACTTATATCAGAGGTCAAAAGGTGGCTGAGAACGGACAGACATTGATTCACTCTGTTCCGGTAACTCCCGTAAACAGGTTCAATACAGATAAAATTTCCAGGGAAGAGATCATAATTCATCATGGCGGCGGGAAGATCAGAGTGCTTCAGGCCCTCGACGGGCAGCTGATAACGCCTGAACGGTCTTTTGACGCGCGGATCGAAAACGGCGAGGTCATTCCGGATCCCGAAAATGACATTCTGAAGATTGTCGTTAAAAACAGGTACTTCAATGCTCCTGCTGCAGTGGCATTCGTGCAGGGGTTCGGACTGAATTCGGGCGCGATTGCTTCCTGCGTGGCGCACGACAGTCACAACATCATTGCCGTAGGAGCCGACGATGAATCGATCATCCGGGCCATCAATGCCATTGTTGAGTCAAAGGGAGGTGTGTCGGTGTGCGATGGAAACGATGTCCACCTTCTGCCTCTTCCTGTGGCCGGGATCATGTCGAAGGAAGATGGCTATGAGGTTGCGAAACAGTACAAGCTTCTTGATGCCCGTGCAAAAGAGCTGAAAAGCACGCTCAAGGCGCCATTCATGACATTATCGTTCATGGCGCTCCTGGTGATCCCGGAGCTGAAGGTGAGTGATAAAGGCTTATTTGACGGAAAAAAGTTTTCCTTTACCGGACTTTTTGAATAACAAAATAAATATTTACATATTTATTTGTGTTTAATGTTTTTTTATATAAATTTGTACATTAACTATTCAACCTTAAACTACTGACGACCACTATTAAAAAATCTGCCCATGAAAAAAGTAACATTAGACGTCGAAAAATTAGAAATGGCTGCCAGCAAATTAAGAGCAATTGCACATCCGATGCGTATTGCCATCATTGATTTGCTTACTGTGAATCCGAAAATGACGGTCACGGAAATCTATGAATATCTGAATCTCGAGCAGGCGTCTGCTTCTCATCACCTGAATATTCTGAAGAATAAAGGGTTGCTTGACTCGAAGCGTGACGGAAAGATGATCTATTATTCCCTGAAATTCGAACACCTTACGGAGGTGATCGATTGCATTAACCGCTGCACCGTAAGCTAACAGATCCCGGTTACAACTCCCAGTTCTCGTCAACGTCCCAGTTGGCGCGGATTTCAATTGTCTTCGGGAAATACCTTACCTCTTCAGGCTGAAGCCGGACCGAATATTTTCCGGTGTCCCAGCGCCCGTTCCTGTTCAGGTCAAAGACAACCTTGATCTTGTATTTTCCGGGTAAAATGTAATCAAACTTTACTGTTCCGCCGGCAGGAAGGATCTTCTGCAGATAATTTTTTTCCTTCTCATCCATTAACTGGACAAGATAATTGCAGGACGAATCTTTTGTGGCAATGGTGATCCGGAAGGAACCGAAATCCCTTAATGAATTTGTTCTGAAGGCGGTTATAATGGTATCATTGGAGCGGCCGTTCATCGAATGGAAGATCGAATCCGGGAAGATCAGGCTGTATGGCTTGTCTTCCTTCCACTTATAATTTATCTGCAACTTTCTTTTAACCGAATCGGCAAATGTGACTTTTGGCTTCACCGTGTCCTTGCCGTCCACAAGTAAGATCCGTGAAAAATTATATCCTGACAAGGGATAGGAAAAAGTGAAGACCGGGTTCTGGGTGAACGGATTGAGCTTGTTATTGATAAGATTATTGGACAGGTTCAGTCTCAGTACCACCGGTGCTCCCTGTTCGTTCTTCTTCTTTTTCGAATCCTTTTTCCTCAGGTTGATATTGGCGGTATCAAGGGTCTTGTCATTGTCAAGGATCCGCAGGTAAAGGGAATCGGTTCCGGTTTTATTCATCCAGAGATAAACGGTATCCCGGGTAGCATTTATTTCCGGCGCCATCCAGCCGGGTTGGAGCGCAAAATTTAACGGTATGTATTCAGGCTTTGATGCAGGAAACCTGAAAACGATGCCAACCTGGTCTTCATTGACCATGTCGGCTTTGAGAATCTTCTGAATTGAATCTGATTCCTCGAACAGTTTGAGTGTATACGAAGGGAGGGCCGGTTTTTTCACCAGCGAGGAATCCTTCTGCCTGACCGTGTCATGAGGAACCACGGTCTCTTTTGCCAGTGTATCCCGGTTCAGGGTGTCGCTAAGGAGTGTGTCTTCCTTCAGTGTGTCCGTACCGGCAGGTTTAACATAAATTCCCCTGACCAGGCTGTCGTAAAATGCAATCTTTTCAACCGGCGGGTTGGCAAAATAGTCTCCGTTCAGATCCTTCAGTCCGAACAGCAG
Source organism: Bacteroidota bacterium (assembly GCA_026391805.1). GTDB lineage: Bacteria > Bacteroidota > Bacteroidia > Bacteroidales > FEN-979 > FEN-979. Next base: position 18,033 of record JAPLDJ010000020.1, read on the forward strand.
ATAAGGAACATCCCTGAGGTTCCTGAAAGAAAATTCACCATTCTCCCTGGTCTTCGCCATGTAATATGGTGCAACATGAAGCGGCAGTGAATCCAGCGGCAGGGTATCGTTCTCATTGACGTAAAGCATGGCATAGACATCCTTCTGAGGGGTAAGATCGAAAGCACTGATGATCTTACCGGTGAGGCTGAGCGAATCGATATAATTACCCGTCGAAAAGGTATAGGAGTAATCATGCAGAATGTTGCTTTCCGTCAGGTCGGCAATGGCCTCCCCGAAATTAACGGAGTATGTCGTGTTTGGCTGCAGGCTGTCGTTGAGGCTGATGAGGATGGATTTCCCGCGAAGCTTGATTTCAGTGCGGGGAAGCAGCGGCGGGGATACGGTGACCTGGGTGTTCTGGTCTTTCAGCTGGATGAATTCATCAAATGTGATCCTGATCTCCTTTTGATTAAAATTAAGGGTCAGTGCAGGAGGAATACATTCAACCACTTTCGGGGGCGTGAGATCTTTCCTGCCCCCTTCCGGCGCGATAGGATTGGCGCACCGGTTCATGAAGAGCATGACAAACAGGCCGCAAAGAAAAAAACTGGTTGAACGGATCACCTTGATTGTGATTGATTTTCGAATTACTGCGCACCAAATTTACCAAGGGTTTTTGTATAAATAACCCAATTTTTACTATTTTTACACGGAAAAACCAGAATAACCAGAAGAATATAGTATCACCTCCAATCATAACAGTTTATGTCAGGGCACAATAAATGGTCAACCATTAAACGGAAAAAAGGAGCTTTGGATGCGAAACGTTCAAAGATCTTTTCTAAAATCATTAAGGATATTACCATTTCGGTCAAGGAAAGCGGTCCCGACCCGGAACACAATCCGCGGCTGAGGCTTGCCATTGCGAATGCCAAAGGGGCCAGCATGCTGAAGGAAACCATCCAGCGGGCCATCAACAAGGGTTCCGATAAAGATTCGGCCGCCCTGATGGAAACGACCTATGAAGGGAAAGGACCGCACGGGATTGCCATCTTTGTGGATGCCACCACGGATAACATCCAGCGGACCGTCAGCAACGTCCGGGCCTATTTCAACAAACACGGCGGCGAACTGGGAAAGAACGGGTCGCTGAACTACCTCTTCGACCGTAAGGGTATCTTCGTCATTCCGAAAGGCGATCTGAACCTGGATGAATTCGAAATGGAGGTCATTGACGCCGGCGCCGAAGATATTATCCTGGAGGATGAGATGTTCACGATCACTACGGCCATGGAAGATTTCGGCAACATGATGAAAAAGCTGGAACAGTTAAACATTGAGCCGGAAAGCGCTTCCCTGCAGCGGGTCCCGAAAACAACAGAAACGCTGGACATCGACTCTGCCAGGAAAGTCCTGAAACTGATTGATATCATCGAGGAAGATGACGATGTGCAGAATGTATACCACAACCTCACCCTCACCGATGAGCTGATGGAAGAAATGTAGGCACGTGTCAGACCCTGCAGATAAACTGGACAAGGTTCACATTTTTCGGAAGCACAAGCTTCTTGCGCAAACGGATGCGCGAGATCTCCGTGCTTGGCGCCGTGATCTTCAGGATCTGTGAGATCTCCTTTGTGCTGAGGTTCATGCGCAGCAGCGCGCAGAGTTTATGATCGTTGGGTGTAAGCTGCGGGAATTGTTCACGCAACCGGTCGAAAAAGCCCGGGTGGATCTTTTCGAAATGAGCCTTAATCCTGTACCAGTCGTTCTCGAATTTCACATTCTCATCGATGGTCTTCAGCACTTTTGAGAAATCGCTTTTGGTGATGGCTTTTCCCTTTCTCAGCTGACGGTTCACGTCTTTCCGGATCAGTCCGATGATCTTGTTCTTCTGTGAAATGAAAATGGAGGAGGTTGCAAGTTCCCGGTTGATGAGGTCCATCTCCATCTGGTTTTTACTCTTCAGCAACTGGTTCACCTTCTGCTCGGCCTTGATCTTCTCATGGAGCCTTTGTTCTGTCTCTTTTTCAGCTTTCCTGCGCTTTTCGACTTCGCTCTTCAGTTCATCGATGGCTTTTGTATAACCGATTTCCAGGTTACGCTGGTAATTGGCCACTTCTATCAACATTCTTAACTGGTCTACATCGACCGGTTTGAAAAGGTAACCATAAGGCTTGAGGAAAAACGACCGGTCGAACACTTCGTTTTTGTTCAGCGAGGTAAAGAAAATAATGCCGCAGCTGTATTTGTCGGTGATCTGTTTCGCTGTTTCAATTCCATCAATGGTTCCTGCCAGTTTGATATCCATCAGAATGATATCGGGGAGTTTATTTTTTGCTGCCAGCGCCGAAACGGAATCTACAGCCTTTTCACCTTTCGCATCGATTCCCAGCACTTCGTAGCCGAAACCATTAAGTTTGTTTTTCAGATCATTGGCGATGATGTTCTCATCTTCGACAATATAAAGACTGATTTTTGTCATAGTTTACTGGTTAGAGGTTGATTCATCATAAATAATATCCTGGTATGATAGAGGCATTAAAATTTAAGATCCGAATTTGTAACGATGTTGAATGTATCGATCGCAATGACCAGCTCTTCATTGGTCGGCATTACCATGGCCGTCACCCTCGATCCGGGGCGTGTAACGATGAGTTCCTTGCCCTTGGTCAGGGAATTCCGCTCGTTATCGTATTCGATGCCGAGGAATTCCAGCCCTTCAAGGATTTTTCTGCGGGTTTCGGTATCATTTTCCCCGATCCCGCCTGTAAATACGATCAGGTCAACGCCTCCCATGGCTGCAGCATACGCACCGATGTATTTTTTCACACGGTAGGCAAACATTTCAAGTGCAAGACGGGCGCGGGCATTCCCTTTTTCCGCAGCCGTTTCAACGTCGCGCATGTCGTAGGATATGCCGGAAACCCCGAGCACACCGCTCTTCTTGTTGAAGAGGTTGTTGGTATCCTTCATGCTCAGGTTATCCTTTTCCGCCAGGTAAAGAAGGACGCCGAGATCGAGATCGCCGCTGCGCGTTCCCATCATCAGTCCTTCCACCGGTGTAAATCCCATGGAGGTATCGATCGATTGCCCTTTTTTTATGGCTGCAACCGAAGAACCATTCCCGAGATGGCAGGTGATGATGTTGATGTTATAGAAATCCCTTCCCAGGTACCTGCAGGCTTTCTGGCTGACAAATTTGTGCGATGTGCCGTGGAAACCGTACCTCCTTACCTTGTATTTTTCATAAAGCTCGTAGGGAATAGCGTAGAGGTATGAATGGGGTGGCATGGTCTGATGGAAAGATGTGTCGAAAACCGCAACCTGTGGAACGTGCGGCAGGATTGCTTCTATCGAAAGGATGCCCTTCAGGTTGTGAGGGTTGTGAAGGGGCGCCATCTCAATGCATTTTTCAATGTCCTTTTTTACTATAGGATCAATTCTTACGCTGGTTTTGAAATTTTCACCTCCGTGGGCAACCCTGTGGCCTACTGCAGCGATTTCGCTTTCATCCTGGATCACGCCATAATCAGGATCTTTCATGGTCCTGAGGATCAGGTTGATTCCAACCTGGTGATCAGGGACGAACTGGGTCATCTGGTATTTGTCTTTTCCGGGAACCTGGTGTGTAAGCAGGCTGCTCTCCAGGCCGATCCTGTCGAGCAACCCTTTGGCAATCAATTCATACTCTTTGCTCATGTCGATGAGCTGGTACTTAATGGATGAACTTCCGCAGTTCAATACGAGAATTTTCATGACTTCTACCTTATCAGTTAGTTAATATTTGAGTTCAGGAACGGGTTCACAGCAGAGACCCCAATGTTAGGGCGGTCAAAGGTAGAAATAACAGGTACTATTTCCAAATCTGCCATTAAAAATAATTTACTTTATCACGTGTGAATAGCATTATCGCTGGTTACATTCAAGATCATGGCGATAACCTCAGTTAGGGTATCAGGATCCGGTTATTTGGAATGAATTAAAATATAACCGGGATGGGTCGCGAGCCATCCTATGTTGTATTTTTGACATCTGTTCAATGTTATCCTCATGGCGCTGATAAATTCTGTTCTTTCCTGGCTGATGAAGCAAAGAATCCACCAGATGGAGCTTTTCATGAAATACCCTCATGAGGTACAACTCGATTGGTTTACCAATCTGCTGAGCCAGGCAAAAAATACAGAATGGGGCCGGACATATGATTACAAATCAATAACACGGCCGGAGGAATTCAAATCGAGGGTGCCCGTCAGCGATTATGAAAGCATTAAGCCATATATTGACCGGTTGCGGCAAGGTGAGCAAAACATATTATGGCCATCGGAGATCAAATGGTTTGCAAAATCCTCCGGAACGACCAATGAAAAAAGCAAATTCATCCCGGTCAGCGAGGAATCGCTCGAAGAATGTCATTACAAGGGAGGTAAGGATCTGTTATCGATCTATTGCAACAATCACCCGGAGACGCTTTTGTTTGATGGAAAAAGCATTGCCATGGGCGGCAGCCACCAGGTTATGGAAGTCAGCAATGACTGGTCCTATAACGAAGGCGACCTGTCGGCCATCATCATCCAGAACCTCCCGTTCTGGGCTGAATTCAGGCGCACGCCAAACCTTTCCATCGCCCTGATGAATGAATGGGAAAGCAAGATCGAACGCATGGCTGCCGAAACCATCAACCACAATGTTACAAGTGCATCCGGTGTTCCGTCATGGACCTTATTGCTTTTCAAGCGGGTGCTGGAGATGACGGGGAAATCTGACATTCTCCAGGTATGGCCGAAGTTTGAACTCTTCATTCACGGAGGGGTAAATTTTATTCCTTACCAGGAACAGTTCAAAAAACTCCTGCCTTCCCCGAAGATGACATACCTTGAAACGTACAATGCCTCCGAGGGATTTTTCGGCATCCAGGACCGGGATCGGGCTGATGATATGTTGCTGATGCTGGATTACGGCATCTATTATGAATTCCTCCCCGTTGACCGGCTGGATTCGCCGGGAACAGCAACAAAGACGCTGGACCAGGTGGAAATGGATGTAAACTATGCGATGATCATCTCAACGAATGCAGGTCTGTGGCGTTATATGATCGGGGACACCGTGACCTTCACCACACTGAGTCCTTACAGGATCAAGATCACCGGAAGAACGAAGAATTTTATCAATGCATTCGGGGAAGAGGTGATCATCGACAATGCAGAAAAAGCACTGGCCATTGCCTGTGAAAAATGCAAGGCGGTCGTTTCAGAATATACGGCCGGCCCGGTCTATTTTAATAAAGAAGAACGCGGCGCACATGAATGGCTGATCGAGTTTGAACAGCCTCCTGATGACGTCGGGTACTTTACCGTTGCACTCGACAATGCCTTGAAATCGCTGAATTCGGATTACGAGGCGAAACGGTACCGCGACATGATCCTGGGCGAACCCATTATCCGGGTAATGCCGGCGGGAACCTTCTATTCCTGGCTCAAGATGAAGGGGAAACTGGGCGGCCAGAATAAGGTTCCGCGTCTTTCCAACGACCGGAAATACATCGGGGAGATCCTGGATATTCTGAAATGAACCCGAAGGAGTTTTCAACATTTCCTTTGATGTGTGACTTTTTTCTGTAGATTTGACTTTAATTAAAATCGGAATATGCACATTGCAATTGCAGGAAATATCGGATCCGGAAAAACGACGCTGACCGGATTGCTCGCCAAACATTTCGGGTGGGAACCACATTATGAAGATGTCGACACGAATCCTTACCTGAACAGTTTCTATGAGGATATGCAGCGCTGGTCGTTCAACCTCCAGATCTACTTTCTGAATTCACGTTTCCGCCAGGTCGTCGAGATCCGCCGGTCGGGGAAAACGGTGGTACAGGACCGCACCATCTATGAAGATGCGCACATCTTTGCGCCCAATCTGCATTCGATGAACCTCATGAGTACCCGGGATTTTGATAATTATTCATCCCTCTTTACCCTGATGAGCTCTTTCATCCAGGCACCTGACCTGCTCATATACCTGCGTGCGAGTGTTCCCACGCTGGTCAACCAGATCCAGAAGCGGGGCCGCGATTATGAAAATGCCATCCGGCTGGATTACCTGAAAGGGCTGAATGAACGTTATGAAGACTGGATCTCCGGGTATGACCTGGGCAAACTGATGATCGTGGAGGTCGACAACCTGAACATTGCGGAAAATCCGGAGCACCTTGGCAATGTCATCGACCGGATCAATGCTGAACTTCACGGGCTTTTTTAGCGGATGAAAATTTTAGGGATCATACCGGCACGGTACAGTTCAAGCCGCTTTCCGGGAAAACCACTGGCTGAGATCAAGGGGAAACCCATGATCCGGAGGGTTTATGAGCAGGCGTTGCAATGCCCCGAACTGGATGAACTTATCATTGCCACCGACGACAAGCGGATCGCCGATTGCGTTCGTACCTTCAACGGGAACGTGATGATGACTTCGGAAGATCTGGGCAGCGGCACTGAGCGGTGCAATGCAGTGGTTGAAACAATGACCGGGGGAAACGAGTTTGATGTGGTGATCAACATCCAGGGGGATGAACCCTTCATCGACCCGCAGCAGATATCAGAACTGGCCGGATTGTTCATTGAAAAGGAGGTGTTCATCGGGACATTGGTAAAAAAAATAACCCGGAACGAAGAGCTGACCGACCCCAATGTCGTAAAGGTAGTATTTGACAAGGATTTCCGGGCACTCTATTTCAGCCGGCATGCCATACCTTTTCTTCGCGGAACGGAGATCGGCAAATGGCATAAGGAGAGGAATTATTATAAGCATGTTGGGATTTATGGATACCAGGCACAAACGCTCAGCAGGATCACCCGCCTGCCACTGTCCCCGCTTGAAAAAGCCGAATCACTCGAACAACTCCGCTGGCTGGAAAACGGTTACTCTATCCATGTCAGGGAGACTGAGTATGAGAATATTGCCATCGACACGCCGGGAGATTTATTAAAAATTACGAACATAACCTGAAAGGCTGTCCGGGTTTTTCATATCTTAGCACCTTCCGGGAATACGATATTTTGTATCCGGCATTATTTTTTCACAATGAAACACGCCATTGAAAAATACATACCCGAGCTTTTATCGCAATACGATTGCGTGATCATTCCGGGGTTCGGCGGATTTATCGGGAATTATTCTCCGGCGGTGATCAACCCGGTACACCATACATTCTATCCGCCGTATAAATCGCTGCTCTTCAACATCCACCTGAAACAGAACGACGGCCTGCTGGCTGCAAGGATTGCGCACGGGGAAAAGATCCTGTACGAAGAAGCGCTGGAGCGGATCAGCATGATGGTGGTTGACTGGTATGATCTGCTGGAAAAGGGCGAAGATCTGCTCATCGACAAGGTCGGACGGATCGTAAGAGAAACCGATGGCATCCTCCAGTTTGAACAGGATCATTCGGTGAATTACCTGCCGGAAGCTTTCGGACTGAGTTCGTTCGTTTCACCGGCAATCCGCCGTCCGGGAATGCAGGACAAGATCGAGAAAAAGATCAACCGTTACATCAATGCGCCTGACGGAAGGCAGCGGAAATTGTCAAGGAGCCTGAAATGGGCTGCCATCATGGCCCTGCCGGTTGGCATAGCCGTATACCTGAGCGTGACCAACATGGACCAGATCCGGGATCTCAGTGAAAGTTACTCCACCTTCCTCTTTCCGAAATCTGCACCTGTAACAAAGAAGGCAGAAAGTGCAAAGAAGACATACGTCATACGACATACGGCAAAAGCAGTCAAGCCTGTTGCAAAGATTACGAATCCTGTTCCGCAAACAAAAACAGAACCTTCTCCCGTTGCAACAACAATGAAGGAGACACCGGAACCTGCCGCCAACAAACCGTTCGCCATCATCGTAGGGGCATTCCGGTTTAAGGAAAATGCCGTGAACCTCGTTGAGAAACTGAAACAGGAGGGTTATGAAGCGGGGATCTTTGATGTGACAAAAACAGGTTTGTTCAGGGTGACGGTCGGAACCTTCGAGAGCAAAGAAGAGGCCCTCGGTCAACTTACAGCAGTCCGCAACCAGAACTATTCTGCTGCCTGGCTGCTGTCAAAATAACTTGTTTCCGTGCCCAAGAAGAAGCTGATCCACTTCGAGGAAAATCTTACATTTCCGCATCTCTTCCAGCCCAATTACCGCGATCTTGAAAATGGATTCCCTTTGCGCACGCACTGGGCGGAGGAATTTTTCAAAAACTCCCATCCCATTATTACTGAGCTCGGATGCGGGAAAGGAGAATACACCGTAGGACTGGCTTATAAATATCCTGAGAAAAATTTCATCGGCATCGACCTTAAAGGCGCCCGGTTATGGAGAGGTTCAAAAACCGTACAGGATAAGGCAATGAATAATGTGGCCTTTATCCGCAGCCGGGTGGATCACATATTAAAATTCTTCGGCCCCGGGGAGGTCTCCGGGATCTGGATCACCTTTCCTGATCCACAGCCGGGAAAAGAACGCAAACGGTTAACGGCACCCGTTTTCCTGGACCGTTACAAGATCATCACCACGCCCGATGCCATCATACATCTTAAAACAGATAATCCGGATTTTTTTCAGTACACACTTAAAATCATTGAACAGCATCAGCATATTCTTCTTTACTCAACAGATGATCTTTACCATTGTGATCTTGCGGAGGATGTCATCACGATCCGGACCTATTATGAGAGAATGTGGCTGGAGAAGGGAAAGAAGATCTGCTATGTGAAGTTCAGACTAAACCGAAAAATATAGTACTATGAAAAAATTATCATTCCTGTTTCTTTTTATCCTCGCTCTCCGTGTTCCTGTTATCGCTGATGAAGGCATGTGGATACCCATGTTGCTTGAGAAACTGAACATCAAACAGATGCAGGACCTGGGGCTGAAGCTTTCCGCGGAAGATATCTACAGCATCAATCATGCTTCGCTGAAAGATGCCATCGTACAGTTCGGCGGGGGATGCACAGCGGAATTTGTTTCCGGCGAAGGACTTCTTTTTACTAACCATCATTGCGGCCTTGGTACGATCCAGCGCCTGAGCAGCCCGGACCATGATTACCTTACAGATGGTTTCTGGGCAAAATCAAAGGAAGAAGAACTTCCGTGTCCCGGGCTGACTGTAACAATGCTTGTAAGCATGGAAGATGTGACTGACAAGGTTCTTCAGAATGTCACCGATGCAATGCCTGAGTACCAGCGTTCCGAGATCATCCGGAAGAACATGGCGGAGGTTGAGAAAAATGTTGCTCTGGAACCTTTATGCGAAGCGAAGATCAGGCCCTTCTATTACGGGAACCAGTATTATCTTTTTATTACGAAAACGTTCAGGGACGTCAGGCTGGTGGGAGCGCCGCCTTCGGGAATCGGCCAGTTTGGCGGTGATACCGATAACTGGATGTGGCCGCGGCATGGCGGGGACTTTTCGATTTTCCGCGTCTATGTCAATAAAGACAATCAGCCAGTGGAATTTTCAAAAGATAACATTGCTTACAAGCCGAAGAAGTTTCTTCCGGTTTCCCTGAAAGGATACAAGGAGGGTGATTTTACATTTGTCTTTGGCTACCCGGGATCCACGCGTGAATACCTGACCTCCTGGGGCGTCGACCTGATCGCTGATTGTGAAAATCCCATCCGGATCAACCTTCGCCAGGAGCGGCTCGACATCTTCAATGAAGCGATGAATCAAAGCAAACTGGTCAGAATACAGTATACTTCAAAGCACCAGGGAATCGCAAACGGATGGAAGAAAATGATGGGAGAGACAAAGGGAATAAAACGAATGGATGCCGTTAAAATCAAACAGGATTACGAGAAGAAATTTCAGGCATGGGCCGATTCCGTTGGAAGTAAAAACATGAACATCGCTAAGAATCCTGTGTCCGGGCTTCTTCCTTCATTCGAAAAAACATACCGTGATTACAAGCCCTTTGACATTGCTGCCACCTATCTGACCGAAGCCGGGATGGGGATTGAGATCGTCAGGTTCGCAGATGGTTTTGCAGATCTTGTAAAGAAATCCAAAAACAGGGCTTCTACAAAAGAGGATATCGATAAGGCCGTTCAGAAATTAAAAGGTGCAGCCAGGACATTCTATAAAGATTATCAGCCGGCCATCGACAAAAAGGTCTTTGCGATCATGATAAAGGAGATGAAGGAGAAGATGGACCCTAAATTTCTTCCTTCAGAAATTGCAACGCTCGGTGAAAAATACAAGAACGATTATTCTGCATGTGCAGAAAATTACTTCAGCCTTTCAGTCTTCCCGGATTCTGCCCGTCTGAATAAATTTCTCAGGGTATTCGAGTCGCCTGATTATAAAAAGCTTGAAAAGGATCCGCTGTATATTCTCAGCGAAAGCATCTATGGACGCTACCTGAAAGATGTCATTCCGCAAACCAAAAAATACACTGCAGCCATCGACAGTCTCCAGCGGTTCTATATGGCAGCACAAATGGCCATGGGCCGGTGGATATTTTATCCTGATGCAAATTCAACCTTAAGGATCACCTATGGAAAAGTGCAGGGATTTAAACCTGCCGATGCCGTGAAGTACAATTACTTTACCACCAGCACCGGGATCCTCCAGAAAGAAGATTCCTCCATTTATGATTATGCGATCCATCCGAAGTTGAAAAAGCTTTTCCTGGATAAAGATTTTGGTCCCTATGCCGATCGTGACGGAACACTGCATGTTGCATTCATCGGGACCAACCACACGTCGGGCGGAAATTCAGGCAGCCCGGTGCTGGATGCGACAGGCAACCTGATCGGGCTGAATTTCGACCGCAATTGGGAAGGCACCATGAGCGACCTGATGTACGACCCGGATCAGTGCCGGAACATCACGCTTGATATCCGTTACTGCCTCTTTGTGATCGATAAGTTTGCAGGATCGAAGAGACTGATCGATGAACTGAACATCATCCGGTAATCAGACCCGGTAAATGTTCAGCAGCGCCTTTTCGATGGTCGGGAATTCAAACTGAAACCCGTTCTTCATGAGCTTTGCAGGTACCACTTTCTGTCCCTCCGTGAGCGTAACGGCAGCATCTCCATATATCAGCCTTAAAGCGGATTCGGGAATTTTAAAGATCGTCATCTGGTTCAGCACTTTTCCCAGTGTCTTTGTAAAATGATAGTTATTTGTAGATTCAGGCGCAACCGCATTGACAACGCCGGTGATGTTTTTGTTTTCCAGGATGGCCTGGTAGATCTTTATCAGGTCGCGGATATGGATAAATGAAAAGGCCTGCTGCCCGCTGCCGATAACGCCTCCCAGGCCGAAGCTGAAAGGACCGTGTGCTTTCTTCAGGGCGCCACCCTTTGAACTCAGAACAACCCCGAGCCGGATTATGACAACACGTGTCAGGTCACTCACAGCCATTGCTTCCGCTTCCCATTCGCTGCAAACCTTTCCAAGGAAATCATCAGCCAGTGATGTGCTCTCTTCATCATGCGTGTTAACACTGTCATAGATGCCAATCGCCGAAGCGGAAATAAAAACCGGGGGTTTGACTTTTGCATTTCGGATGGCTGTGGCAATTTTCCGTGTCGTGCTGATCCGGCTGTCGAGAATTTCTTTCTTATACGCCTCTGTCCAGTGCTTAATAATCGGCGCCCCGGCCAGGTTGATCACGGCATCTGCCCCTTCAATCTTTTTTTCCAGGAATTCCTCATCGGGCATTTTTATAGAGTCCCTGCTGATGATCCTGAAAGTCCACTCATCGCCAGTCAGTTTATTGATCAGTTCGCGTCCTACAAGTCCTGTAGAACCACTAATGCTGAGCTGCATAAATCATAGTATTTACACGTAAATATACGAACAATTGATTAATTTTGTCGTCCTGTAAACCTACACTCAATCCCTACTCAACCTCGATCATGGAAAAGAAAGATCAAAATGACAAACTGTTTACGGAATTCCCGCCGGTATCGACCAGTCAGTGGGAAGAAAAGATCATCACCGACCTGAAAGGAGCCGATTACGAAAAGAAACTGATCTGGAAGACCGATGAAGGGATCAATGTAAGGCCCTATTACCGTGCGGAAGACCTTGAAGGACTTGAATACCTGTCGGCCCTGCCGGGTGATAAACCCTTTGTCCGCGGCGTTAAAAAAGAGAAGAACGACTGGATCATCCGCCAGGATATCTATACCACTGACATAACCGAAGCCAACCGGATCGCGCTTGACGCCATCAGCAGGGGTGCCGGCGCCATCGGGTTCAATGCAAAGGAGATCACATCACACAAGCAGATGCAGCAACTTTTGCAGGGCATCGATCTCCTGAAAACCGGCATTAACTTCATTGGTTCACGGTCGTACCCGCTGACGCTCGAACTCTTTATCTATGAGATTACCGGCCGCGGCATTGACGGAACAACAATCTGTGGCTCCCTTAACTTTGATTCCATTGCCTGGCTGCTGCTTCACGGCGACTTTTATCAATCGAAAGAGAGCAACATGGATGAAGCCGAATACCTGCTTCAGACGATCCGGAAGCACATCCCCGGATTCCGTGCAATTACCGTGAACGGGCACCTCTTTCAAAATGCCGGCGCTACAATTGTCCAGGAACTGGCGTTCAGCCTTGCATCTGCCAATGAATACCTGAGTGCCCTGTCGTCAAAAGGAATATCCGTCGACACCGTTTCCTCCTCAATTCAGTTTTCCTTCGGCATCGGTTCCAATTACTTTATGGAAATTGCGAAATTACGGGCTGCACGGTTGCTGTGGGCTTCGATTGTTGAACAATACCATCCTGAAAAACAGGAGTGCTGCAGGATGTTCATCCATTCCACCACCTCGTTGTGGAACAAAACCATTTTTGATCCCTATGTAAATCTCCTGAGGACAACCACGGAAGGAATGTCTGCCGCGATCGGGAACACTGATTCGATGTCGATCCTTCCTTTTGATTTTCCCTATAAGGAAGAGGATGAAATTTCAAGACGCATTGCCCGGAACCAGCAGCTGATCCTGAAGGAAGAATCTTATCTCGACAAGATCGTTGATCCCGCAGCTGGTTCTTACTATATCGAAAACCTGACGGCTTCCATCGCATCACATGCATGGGACCTTTTCTGTACCGTTGAAGAAAAAGGCGGAATGACCGGGTGCATCAAATCAGGATTTATCCAGGATGAGATCGAACGGTCCAGTGCCAAAAAAGACATGGACATTGCCCAGCGGAAAACCTTGATCCTTGGGACCAACCAGTATGCCAACCCGCTGGAGTCGATGACCGGTTCCATTGAAAAGCCATTCAGGAAAACTGGTACGGAAGCCACGAAATACAAGAAACTGAAAATTTACCGCGGCGCAATGGCTTTTGAAGAGCTCCGGCTGGCGACCGAAAACTTTGCCGCCACTGGCGGAAAAAAACCATCAGTATTCCTTCTGCCCATCGGAAACCCCGGTATGCGGAGGGCAAGAGCGTCATTTTCCACTAATTTCTTCGGTTGTGCCGGTTATGAGATCATCGATAATTCCGGATTCGGGAATGTTGAAGAAGGTGTGAAGGCAGCGCTTGAGTCCAAAGCTGAGATCATTGTTATCTGCAGTTCGGACGATGAATATGCAGCACTTGTTCCGGAGATCTGTTCCGGGATCAAAACAGAAAACAAAGAAGTTCAGATCATCGTTGCAGGGTATCCGAAGGAGGTCGTTGATGCGCTGAAAGCCACGGGCACGGATGATTTTATCCACGTCAGGACAAACATTTTGGAATTCCTGGTAAACCTTCAGAAGAAATACGGGATCTTATAGTAGCAGAATTTTCAATTTACTACAACCGCTAACGAGTTTACAATACTATGCGACCAGATTTTAAAGATGTAGATTTTCGCAAGAACAGGCAGACAAGCCTCTCTTTCGGGGAATGGGAAAAACTGAACGGGAACCGGAAAACATGGATCACCCCGGAGCAAATCCCGGTAAAACCGGTTTACGGGCCGGAGGACCTTGCAGAAATGGAGCACCTGGATTATGCAGCAGGTCTGCCCCCGTTTCTCCGCGGACCCTATTCGACGATGTATGTGATGAGTCCCTGGACCGTCCGCCAGTATGCTGGTTTTTCAACGGCCGAGGAATCCAATGCCTTTTACCGCCGCAACCTGGCTGCAGGTCAGAAGGGCCTCTCCGTGGCATTCGACCTTGCCACACACCGGGGTTATGATTCGGATCATGAACGGGTGGAAGGTGATGTCGGGAAAGCGGGCGTAGCCATTGATTCCATTCTCGACATGAAGATCCTGTTTGATCACATTCCGCTCGACAGGATGTCGGTTTCGATGACGATGAACGGGGCTGTTCTTCCTGTCCTGGCATTTTACATCATTGCTGCCGAAGAACAGGGGGTACCGATGGCATCGCTCACCGGAACCATCCAGAACGATATCCTGAAGGAGTTCATGGTGAGGAATACATACATCTATCCGCCTTCGCCTTCGATGAGGATCATCGCGGATATTTTTGAATATACCGCGAAGAACATGCCCAAATTCAATTCCATCAGCATCAGCGGGTATCACATGCAGGAGGCCGGCGCCACAGCCGACCTTGAACTGGCCTACACCCTGGCCGATGGACTCGAGTACCTACGTGCCGGCATCAATGCAGGAATGGACATCGATTCCTTCGCTCCGCGGTTATCCTTTTTCTGGGGCGTTGGCATGAACCATTTCATGGAAATCGCAAAACTCCGTGCAGCCCGGCTGCTCTGGGCGAAGATCGTAAAGCAGTTTAACCCGAAGAACCCTAAATCGATGGCCTTGCGAACGCACTGCCAGACTTCCGGATGGAGCTTAACAGAGCAGGATCCGTACAACAATGTTACGCGTACCTGCGTCGAAGCGCTGGCGGCCGCGCTCGGGCATACGCAATCGCTGCACACGAATTCGCTCGATGAGGCGATCGCGCTGCCGACCGATTTTTCCGCACGCATTGCCCGCAACACTCAGATCTACCTGCAGGAGGAGACCAGCATCACGAAATCTGTGGATCCCTGGGCCGGCTCCTATTACCTTGAATCGCTGACCCATGAGCTTGCGCACAAGGCCTGGGACCTGATCTGTGAAGTGGAAGAGCTGGGCGGTATGGCCAAAGCCATCGAGACCGGCGTTCCCAAGATGAGGATCGAAGAGGCTTCGGCAAGGAAACAGGCCCGAATTGATTCAGGTAAGGACAAGATCATCGGGGTGAATGTTTTCCGCCTGGAGAAAGAAGATCCCATCGAGATCCTTGAAGTAGATAATACCGCGGTGAGGGACTCCCAGATCCGGCGCCTTAATGAACTGAAGAAAGAGAGAAACGCTGAAGCGGTTGAAAAATCGCTGAATGCACTGACAAAGGCGGCAGAAACCGGCGAAGGCAACCTGCTGGCACTGTCCATCGAAGCAGCCCGCAACCGGGCGACCCTGGGTGAAATTTCCTTCGCCCTTGAAAAAATTTACGGGAGGTACAAGGCTGTGATACGTTCAATTTCCGGAATCTATTCCTCGGAGTCGAGGGATGATGATAATTTTATAAAGGCCCGCGAAATGGCTGATAAGTTTGCCGAGCTCGAGGGACGCCGTCCCCGCATCATGATTGCAAAGATGGGCCAGGACGGGCATGACCGCGGGGCCAAAGTGGTGGCCACCGGCTATGCCGATATCGGGTTCGACGTCGACATCGGCCCGCTCTTCCAGACACCGGCGGAAGCAGCAAAGCAAGCTGTTGAAAACGATGTCCACATCCTTGGCGTTTCAAGCCTTGCGGCCGGCCATAAAACCCTTGTTCCCCAGGTGATCGGGGAACTGAAGAAACTGGGACGTGAGGATATCATGGTGATCGTCGGAGGCGTGATTCCCCCGCAGGATTACGACTTCCTTTACCAGGCAGGAGCCGTTGCCATTTTCGGCCCGGGAACAGTGATCCCCGATGCCGCCATCAAACTCCTGGAGATCCTTATCGAAAGCAGGAAATAGCCGATGGAATTACAGGTTCATACCTTGCCGAACGGGATCCGCCTCGTGCATTCCTTCGTTGCGGCGAAAGTTGCTCATTGCGGCGTCTTCATCAATGCAGGAACGCGCGATGAAACGCCTTCCCAGCACGGCATCGCCCATTTCATCGAGCATGTCATCTTTAAAGGAACCGAAACACGGAATGTATTCCAGGTGCTGAACCGGCTGGAAAATGTCGGCGCCGACCTCAATGCCTATACGACAAAAGAGGAGACGTGCATCTACGCCACTTTTCTTCCCGTCTATTACCAGCGCACCCTCGAACTGATTAGCGACATCCTGTTTCATTCCACTTTTCCCGAAAAGGAGATCAACAAGGAAAAGGATGTCGTGATCGATGAGATCAAGTCGTACCAGGATACGCCCGGCGACCAGATCTTTGATGATTTTGAGGACCTTGTTTTCGAAGGGCATCCGCTCGGAAAAAACATTCTCGGAACCCCGAAGAATGTAAAACGGTTTACCGGTGAAGATCTCCGTAAATTCATCCTGGAAAATTATCATTCCGACCAGATCGTGATCAGTTCCGTCGGGAACATCACCATGAAAAAGATGGTTGCACTGGTTGAACGGTATTTTACGGAAGTCCCGGTAAACAGGAGGAAATCTGAACGGCAACCATTTTCGGTATATCATCCTTTAAACAAACTTCAGAAACGGAAGATCTTCCAGTCGCACTGCATCGTCGGCGCCCCGGCTTATTCCATGACCGACCCGAAACGCTACGTGCTGGCATTCCTGAACAACATCCTGGGCGGACCGATCCTGAATTCGAGACTTTCCATCGCACTTCGTGAAAGGAACGGAATCACTTACCATATCGAATCGAATTTCATTCCCTATTCCGACAGCGGGATCTTCTCCGTTTATTTCGGAACCAACCGCGAGATGGTGGAGAAGGCCTTTATGCTTGTCAGGAAAGAGATCGATAAACTCCGGCAGCAACCATTAGGCACGCATCAGTTGAAAATCGCCAAGCAGCAGCTGGTCGGGCAGGTTACCATTGCTCAGGAATCAAAACTTAACCAGATGCTGGCCATCGGGAAAAGTTACCTGGTTATGGATCAATACACAGGTCTTGATGAAACCATCCGGATCATTGAAGACATCACTTCAGGACAGTTAATGGAAGCAGCGAACGAGATCCTCGCTCCTGAACGGCTGAGCAGCCTGATCTTTCAATCCTAACATCAAAAAAGATGACACCTGAACTGGAAAAATATGCGGATGAGCATACCACGCCGGAATACCCGGTCCTGGCAAAACTTTATCGCGAGACCCATCTTTCGCAGGTTTATCCGCGGATGTTGTCAGGACATTTACAGGGAACACTGTTAAGGATGTTCAGCGCCATGGTACAGCCCATGAGGATCCTGGAAATCGGAACGTTTACCGGCTATTCGGCGATCTGCCTGGCCGGCGGGATGCCGGAGAACGCGATCCTTCATACGATTGAAGCTGATCCTGAACTGGAAGAGATCATCACGCGGTACGTTGACGAAGCGGGTTTAAAAGAAAAGGTGATCCTGCATATCGGGCAGGGAATGGATGTTATTCCGAAACTTAATGAGACCTGGGACCTTGTTTTTATTGATGCCGACAAACCCAATTACCTGAATTATTACAACCTGGTTTTTGACAATGTCAGGAAAGGTGGAATTATCCTGGCCGACAATGTTCTTTGGGACGGCAAGGTCCTCAAACCCGAAACCCGGAGCCGTGATACGAGAGGGATCATTGAATTCAACGAGTTCGTTCAGCAGGATGAAAGGGTGGAGAATCTAATCCTTCCTGTGCGGGATGGATTAATGGTTATTCGGAAGATTGCTTAGCCAACCTTGTAGTCGAACTTAACAGCAGAAAGTTCTTCATTTGCCTTGATGATCTTCTTTTTCAGATCTTCCTTGAAAGCGATCATCTTCTGATGCAATTCAGGGTCTGATGTTGCCAGGATCTCAGTTGCCAGGATTGCCGCATTCTGCGCACCATTGATTGCTACTGTGGCGACTGGTATCCCCGGGGGCATCTGGATGATTGCAAGCATGGCGTCAAGTCCTTCCAGGGATGATTTAATGGGAACGCCGATCACCGGCAGTGTCGTCATGGCTGCGATCACACCGGGAAGATGGGCTGCCATTCCTGCTGCCGCAATAATGACACGGATTCCCCGTGCATGTGCATTCCGTGCAAATTCTTCAACTTTTTCCGGCGTCCGGTGGGCAGAGAGCGCGTTCATCTCGAACGGGATCTTCATCTCATTGAGGAATTTTGCTGCTGCTTCCATCACCGGAAGGTCGGAGGTGCTGCCCATGATAATGCTGACTTTTGGTTCCATTTGCGTATCTTTGCTGGTTCCTGACAAAATTAGTGATATTTCTGAATCTGTTATGTCAACAATACAAGTAAAAGACAAGGTATTTGAGATCTCCATTACGGCTTCTGACATTGCAGAGACCGTTCAGAAGATGGCGGAAGAGATCAGCCGCGATTATGAAGGAAAGAACCCGTTGTTCCTTGCAATCCTGAACGGCTCGTTCGTCTTTGCCGCCGACCTGATCCGCAAGGTCACCATTCCCTGCCAGATCTCCTTCGTTAAACTTTCATCTTATAGCGGAACAGCTACCACGGAGAATGTCACCGAACTGATCGGCCTGAATGAAGATATAAAAGGACGGCATGTGATCATCGTCGAAGACATCGTCGATACCGGCATCACCCTTGACGGGTTTCTCAACAGCCTTGAAAAAGCCGGGCCGGCAAGTGTAAAACTGGCCTGCTTTACTTTTAAGAAAGATGCATTCAAAAAATCATTCCGGATCGATTACCTCGGGATGACCATTCCCAACGAGTTCATTGTGGGGTACGGGCTGGATTATGACGGGTATGGGAGGAATCTTCCGGACATCTATAAAATAGTGAAATCGTGAAACAGCGAAATGGCGAAAATCCATTATCCAGCATCCAGTATCTAGCATCTGATAATTAACAACACCAACATAATAATTAACACCGGATGTTCAACCTAATTCTCTTTGGTCCCCCGGGCGCTGGCAAAGGGACGCAGGCGATAAAGATCGCAGAAAAATTCGGATGGATCCATGTCTCTACCGGAGATATCCTACGAGCAGAAGTAAACCAGGGAACTCCCCTCGGGCTGAAGGTAAAAGCAGTGATGGAAGCCGGCGTTCTGGTCTCCGATGAACTACTGATCGAGATCATGGAGTCGGTCTTCCGGAAACACGGCAGTGCCGGTGGTTTCGTTCTTGACGGATTCCCCCGGACATTGAAACAGGCACAGGAACTCGACCAGATGCTGACGAAACTCAATACTAACGTTTCACTGGTTCTCTCCCTTGAAGTGAACGAGGAAGAACTGGTAAAGCGTCTTCTCAAGCGTGCTCAGGAGCAGGGACGGAAAGACGATACCGAGGAGGTGATCAAGAACCGTCTGGTGCAGTATCACCAGCATACCAAGCCGCTTGTGGATTATTACAGGGAGAAAAACCTTTTGAAAGAAGTCTTCGGCGTCGGAAGCATCGATGATATCTTCAATGAGCTTTGCAATGCCATTAAAGTATCTAAAGGTTAAAATTCTGCTGTTTCATTTTTCAATTTACACCAGTGGCTGAATCCAACTTTGTCGATTATGTCAAGATATTCTGTGCTTCCGGTCACGGGGGCCCAGGTTCTGCGCATTTCCTGCGCACGCGCGGCGTTCCGCACGGAGGGCCGGATGGCGGCGACGGCGGCAGGGGAGGTCACATCATCCTGAAAGGGAACAAGCAGCTCTGGACGCTGATCCATCTTAAATATACACGTCACCTCAGGGCAGAACATGGCGAAAATGGTGCTAAGCAGCTCCGGCATGGCGCCAACGGCGATGACGTGATCATTGAAGTTCCTCTTGGAACGGTCGCAAAGGATGCAGAAACCGGCCAGTATGAATGTGAGATTACAGAGGACGGCCAGACGGTTATCCTTGTCCCCGGCGGCAGGGGCGGGCTCGGGAACGATCATTTCAAATCCGCTACCTTTCAGTCGCCGAAGTTTGCCCAGCCGGGCGAAGAGGGGATCGAAACCTGGAAGATCCTGGAATTAAAGCTGCTCGCCGATGTCGGGCTGGTGGGATTTCCCAATGCGGGTAAATCAACTTTGCTGTCTGTCATATCAGCCGCCAAACCGCAGATTGCCGATTATCCCTTCACCACGCTGGTACCGAACCTTGGAATTGTTCCCTTCACCGGAAAGCGGTCGTTCGTTATGGCCGATATCCCGGGGATCATTGAAGGTGCGCATGAAGGAAGAGGCCTCGGGCTCAGGTTTTTACGGCACATTGAACGGAATTCCCTCCTGCTGTTCATGATCCCGGTCGACAGCAACGATATCCAGAAGGAATACCAGGTCCTGCTGAATGAACTGAAGCAGTTTAATCCCGAACTCCTTGATAAGACAAGGGTTCTTGCAATAACCAAAGCTGATCTGGCCGATGCCGAGCTGACGCAGGAATTAAAAAAGGAGCTTCCGGATGTTCCGTCGATCTTTATCTCTTCCCACAAGAAACTCGGGCTGAACAAGCTGAAGAGCATGCTCTGGGATGAACTAAACCGAATCAATTCCGACTTCAGTTGATTTCCTTTCTTGATCATATCGACCGGACCTTTTTTCTTTTCCTGAACGGGTTTCACAATCCCTTTTTCGACCGGATCATGTATGATGGAACAAAATCCCTGATCTGGCTCCCGTTATACTTGTTTTTTCTTTTCCTGGTGATCCGGAAATACAAATGGAATACGTTTCTGATCATTGTCCTCACGGCACTGATGATCCTCGTCAGCGATCAGCTTTCAAATGTGGTAAAGGATTCGGTCCAGCGGCTGCGCCCGTCACACCAGCCCGGAATGCTTATTCATATCGTTGATGCATACAAAGGCGGAATGTTTGGTTTCTATTCAGCCCATGCCTCCAATACATTTTCGGTCGCCATTTTCGTGATCCTTCTTCTTGGAAGAAAATGGTATGTGATCCTGCCGGTCCTTCTCTGGTCGGTCTTTATGTCCTATACACGGATCTACCTCGGGGTTCATTATCCGGGGGATATTCTCTGCGGATGGATTGCGGGAGGAATAATTGGTTTTCTTTTCTGGAAAGGGGCAGCAGTATCAATAAATTTAATAAGAAAGAAAAGCTGATTTCCTTTTTCCTGTACTTTTCTTTTGCGTATCTAAAAAGGCATCGATTTCCTTTTGAATTTTTACAAAAAATTTCTCTGTGTAACTCTGTGTCTTCTCAGTGAACCTCCGTGTAATAAATTATTTGTTTCACAGAGAACCACAGAGTCGACACGGAGGCTCACAGAGAAAGAATTTCGTTATCTGGCGCGTGCCAACCTTCAACGTTTTTATTGATCTGCCTTCAGGCCGGGCGGGCCTCGTCGCCGCAACGCAGCTGCGCCTGGGATAATCTCACTCCGTTCGATTACCCCAGCCAAGGTTGCTTATGCGGCGACTGTAATTGTACTATTCGTTGCTGACCACAGCCGGTTTTCCAAGAACAAAAACCGTCTCTTGAATTTTATGGGAGAAAATCGAAACCTCTCCCCGGGTGGGGAGGGGCCGGGGGTGGGGCTGTTGATGGGGATCAAAATGAAACCCCTAAAACCAATCCTAAAGTAAGAAAGGTAAGAGATGGAGGATAGTCACTGTAAATAGATCCATTATTATAATATATTAATCGTTTATATGAAAATTCAATTGCAGGAAGGATAGCCAGGCCATTGTGTATATATATTTTTGTTCCGAAACCGGTTGAAAGATAAGGACCGATTTTAGAAGGTATTTCGATCGGAACAGTCACATATTGCTGAGTATACGACGCGTAATACTCAATTTGCGCAATATCTTGATGATACACCAGGATTAGTCCAAGATCCAGATAATAAAACGGAGAAACTTTTTTCAAAGCCCAGTCAGACCTGAAATCTAAGAAAACCGGGAAAAATCCGACCGTTCCTCCATAATTATAAGTTGAGGGTCCAAAATTATCGTAACCATTACCGCCGTAATATACGAACGAAATTCTTCCGGATTTCATCTGACAGAATCCCGCTCCGAGCCCCATACTGAACCGGGGTGAAAACCGGTATCCGCAAATTGTACTGATGGAATTTAACGGGTAATAACCATCTGCATTAATAAGGTCTTTTTTATCCGTTGAACTAAATGAAGTATAGTTAGTTGCAATCATTCCGACACTGATCAGCCCAACCTGTGTAACGTTATAGAAACCTCTTATTTTTGGCACATAACTGTATAGCTTCGTATGTACTTTCTTGGTAAGAAGAGGGTCTGTTGACGATCTTTCTTTTACAATCATACTATCAGCATTTATCTTGCCGGTATATTTCCATCTTTTTTTTACAGTAATTTCTTTACGGATGGAGTCGGAATCGGTTTTCATGGCAATTGAATGAACACCGGGTTTGATGCCCCAAATCTTAATTAAATTGAACTTTTTGATGCTGAATATGTATTTGTCATCATAATAAAGCTTCCCCGAATTTTGTGTTATAACCATAATTGTTCCTGACCTATACAAGTGTTGATTAGGAGCTTTATGGGTTTTGGCCGTATCTGTTTGCGCAGCTATGGAAAGAACATTTACAAACAGAAGAAATATGATAAAAAGAATGCGTTTCATTTTCGACAGGTCTTTAGGGTGAAAATGTTTAATGTTTGTTTACGGCTTTTTAGCTTATATTCGTAAATCAATTTCTACAGCAAGGTTATTCATGTTTCTTTTTACCCGCGAACCTATAGCTTAAGCCGGCACTCACTATTCCGGTGAATCCGTATCCGAATTCAGCAAACCCTCCGAAAGCACGACCGACCCGCAATCCTATCAATGTGACCTGGAATGCAGGTCTTTTAAGGATCTCTGTGGATTTATATATCGGACTGACCCCTGTGTATGCATCAATGCTAATTCCTACGCCAAGCCTGGAGTATAGGCGGATAAAGGGTTTATTGATATAGGTGAGTTGAACTGTGGCAATTCCTGTGAACAGCTGATCTTCTGAATTGACTGCCCAGATCGTATCCTGATGATTATAGTTAATACTTTCTGTTCCTCCATAGTGAAAATCCTCATATCCTAAATCACATCCCACTGAAAACACATTATTAAGTGTCCGTAAATAACCTAAGTGGAAGGAGCCGGAGGATTGAGGATTGTCAAAATTATATCTGGATCCAGCACCACTTTTACCTACATCGTGATAGACCGAGAGAATCCCGTAACCGGCATAGAGATCATTGTATTTCACTGCCGGGGAGTGAACTGAGAAGACTTTCACCGTTGTATCGGCCCGATGTTTTCTTTCTTTTTGCTGCGTGAACTTATAGCTTAACCCGGCATTGACAATCCCCAGAGTCCCCGCCCCCAGTTCCAGGAATCCTCCGAAATCCCGGCCGAAGCGAAATCCAACAAAAGTTAGCTGACAGGCCGGATATCCGACGTTTTTAACGGAATGTTCACCATTGTAAGTTAACGTGCCCAGGTCCAAAGTAACACCTAACCAGATTGCGGAATAGATTGAAAATTTCGGCTTATTATGGTAATGAAAAGTAACCTTGGTTATTCCAGTGATCAATCTGTCGTCAAAATTTCCGGAATAGGTTGTCCATTTATAGTCGGAATATGTGAATCTGGCAACATTCCCTGTATAGCTGAACTTTTGATAACCAATCACGATGCCCATAGAAACCACCTTGCTGAATTTCCTTGAATAACCAATATAAATGGTTCCAAGTGACTCTGGATTTGAATAGGGATTTCCAATCAGCCATAATTGAGATGATTGATAAGGATGGGATAACCTTCCAAGAAAATAATAAACTGATGCTGCCCCGTAACCGCCGTAGATTTCATTTTTCAGCATTGACTGGTTTGGCTTGGTGCTCGTCGTTACAGTGCTATCGATCTTCTGAGAAAAGGAGAATGTATGAGCCAGCATGAAAATAAAAAGAAGGACGAACAGCTTTTTCATAGTACCAGCTTAATATGCAAAAAAGGGAGATGTTGAACAATAATGCCAATTACTCAGAAATGATAAAATCATTCCGTAACTTTTTATTATTAAAATACAGAAGATATAGGAATTTTGTTAATGTCATCCAGGTATATACGCCAGATTCTCTGCTCCCTTTTTCAATGGGTTCAAAGTTTCCGTTTTTTTCTAGATTTTTTAACGACCTTTTTATATTATCCAATCCTTCAATGAGTGCATTATGACTTATCCAACTCCACGTTCTGTAATCTTCTCCGTATTTTCGTGTATAGGTTTCCTGAACCAAAATTTCACCTCCGTCGATATCATTATTCGCCTTGAATAATGTGTAGCCGACAGATTTATAATCTTTTTTCAATAAAGCCCATAAAGTGGTGTGCAGTCCTTTGTATTCCGGAGTTAATCCTTCGTGGAGAATGAAGGTCCCGTATTTCGGGATGCTTGTCAGATCAGGTTTGAATATTACACTGCAACACAAACTGAAAATAATATCCGGAGAAGATTGTTTAATGAAATTTATCCACCCGGCATCATGAATATTTTCAACCGTATAGGAAGGGAAAGGTAATTCGACCTTGGTATTGAAATATTCTGGTTGGGAATTTTTAAATGTTATTTCAGGTTTTCTGAGAAAAAGTCTGTCGAAAAGATGAAAAGCAAGCTCATCTATAACCTTCAGTAACCCATATTTTCTTAACCTTTTTCCTATTCTTTTGCACTTATCTTTTGCGTTTTTTCTGCCGGGTTCCAGAAAGAGACAGTACAATACTTCATGATCCTCCGAAATTTCCGTGAAAAATTTCCTGTTAAAACTGTTATCCCTCCCTGCAAATACTATCCTCATTGGGAATTATTTGTGAGTCGTCATTTAACAACCTTTACATCCCTTACATGTTGGTAATAATTCTGTTTTCCTATACCTGTGTCCTGTGCGATATTGTCGGAAAAGTGATCCCTGCCAGATTTCATTGATGGAATTGTCATTGATATTTCCTGCGATCAATTTCTTTTCAACATTGAGCGAACTTCCTGATACCTGACATATGGGTACATCTCCATTGCTTCTTATCTGAATATTCCGGAAAGGCATTGAGCATTCAGGGTATTCTCCCGTGCTCATGGGCTTTGGAAGAAAAACATCTGAAGAATTATTTACCCCTTCTGTTTTCAAAACATATTGAGGCATAATTGTGTTCCCAAATTGTTTCCAGAACCGGATGCTTTCCCTTTCTGTCTTCCCCTTTTGTGATGGCCTTACCATCAAGCGTAGATTGATGTGAGACGTTGATTTTAATTCCCTTTTAACCCGGTTTAATTCCGTCAGATTATGAATGATCAGGTCATAATCGCTGCCAACTCTGGTTTTTTCGAAGTCTTCCCTTGTTCCCGCCTCAACCGAAAACTCAATAAAATCAACTGGTGCACTTAGCAAGGAGTAGGAAATTTCCTGACCCTTCCAATGTCCGTTGGTTACAATGGTCAGGATCTTCGACACTTTGGCGAGCCTTGTAACATATTCATTAAACCGGGGATGAATTGTTGCTTCTCCGCCTCCGATACAAATCCTGTCGATTTTCGAATTTTTTATTTGGGTAATCAGATTATTAAATGTTTCATCATCCATCATTTTACGGGGGAAAGGAAAATGCGGATTGTTGCAGTAGATGCATTTGAGGTTGCAGGCATCGGTGAATTCGATGTGCATGCTGGGCGGATAAAGGCTATCGTGGAACCGGAAAGGAAACCGCGTGATCAGAAGTCTTTTTAATGAGACATTTTTCCGGAGAGCTTTACTGAACAAGGCTCCATGCGATTTCCACCGGTACAGAATTTTGGACAATTGGTTTGTATTGTCCCAATAAGGGTTTTCGGGATTTTGGGCGTTGGGACTATCAGGAGTAAATCTCATAAATCCGGGTTTCATTATCTAATACACCTGAATATGATCTTACCCTTATGTGGTTTGCGGAAATAATTTGACGGGCGATATGTTTTATTTTTTCCTGTACTTTTCTTTTGCTTGTCTGGAAGGGTATCGTAGTCCCTTCCCTGTCTGAATTTTTCAAAAAAATATCTCTGTGTAACTCTGTGTCTTCTCAGTGAACCTCTGTGAAACAATTTTTTATTACACAGAGAACCACAGAGTAGACACAGAGGCTCACAGAGAAAAAATATCTTTTGGCTTGACCCCACTAAACTTTAATCCTGACTTCACGGAACCAAGACCCCTTCCCTGGGTGGGGAGGGGCAGGGGTGGGGCTAAATGGGAGATTTAATCCGCAAACTTGTAGCTTAGCCCGGCATTTACGATCCCGTAGGAACCGAAGCCGAATTCAATAAATCCTCCGAAAGCCCGTCCAAAACGCAGTCCCATTAAGGTAAGCTGGCCGCCCGGCCAGAGCCGGCGTTCGGTTTTGGTATCAATGTCACCGGAGGCTTTTCCGAAATCAATCGTGACCCCGATCCCGATCCCCGAGTACATCCTGATGGTCGGCTTGTTCAGATAGGTGAAGGTGACGCGTGCAATGCCTGTCAGGAGCTGGTCGTCGGCATTGATTTTATACTCCGTAGTATCATAGGTGTTCAATTTGTAGGTCTCGGTGTACTTAATGTCCTGGTAACCGAACATGAATCCGACGGAAACCACCTTGTTCAGCGACCGGCCGAAACCCACGTAAAAAGTTCCCGGCGATTTTGTATCGGTGTAATCCGTATTATGATAGTAATTGCCATTGTAATATGTGGTCTCGGTCGGATAATCGGAACTGTGCCTCATCCTTCCTGTGAAATAAAAGATTGATAGCGCTCCGTAACCGCCATAAAATTCATTAGGCATATTCGATTGTGATTTCTTGGCGGGTGGTTTTGTTTCAGTGGTTACGGCATTCTGCGCCTTTAAGCAGGGAAATGAAACCAGCAGAGCCAGCAGGATAATGAATGTCTTTTTCATGGTTGTATTTTTAAATGGCTGATCTGTTTATGTCTTTGTAAAGATAATGTTTTTCAAAAAAGGATCAATACACGGATGATTTTTTAAACAAAAAGCGCAGAAAAGATGGAAATACGAAAAGGAGAAGCGGCATTGCAATAATGAACCCGCCGATGACGGCAATGGCCAGCGGCTGCTGCATCTGGGCGCCAACGCCGAAGCCCAGCGCGAGCGGAGAGAGCGCAAGTATGGCCCCTATGGCCGTCATCAGCTTGGGCCGGATCCGGAGCGAAATGGCATACCGGATCGATGCATCAACATCGCCGGTTTGTTTCAGTGTAACCAGGAACTGGTTGACTGTGAAAATGGCATTCTCGGCAATGATCCCGACGATCATGATGATGCCGGTATAGCTGGCCACATTCAGCTGGATCCCGGTCAGGTAGATCGCCCAGACACTGCCGCCGATGCCGGCAATGGAGATGAAAATGACCAGCAACGAGATCCGGAGGTTCCTGAAGAGGAAAAGCAGGACAGCAAACACCAGCAGGATGGCTGTAATGAGGATCAGGAGCAATTCGCTGAAGGAAGACTGCTGCTGGGCATAGGTCCCGCCTAAGACGATGTAGGAACCCTGCGGCAGGTGAACATTTTTCCGGATCATTTCCTTTATCTCCGAAATCGCGCCGCCCAGGTCCCGGTTCTCCAGCCGGGCCGTTACAACGACATTGGATTTCAGGTCTTCGCGGGTAATGTCCGGATCGCCGGCCGATACTTCGGCCTTCGCAAACCAGGAAAGCGGTCTGTACCTTCCGTCCGGCGAAAAGATCATCTGCCGTTTGATCCTTTCAAGGTCATTCTCTTTGAAATTCGTGAAGCGCATCAGGATCCTCAGCATCTGCTCTCCTTCCTGGACCTGGCCAACCTCGACGCCTTCATTGCAGGCTTTGATCTGTTCCTGGAAATCTGCCGGCGACAAGCCGAATTGCGCCAGCAGGGAAGGATTCGGCACGATGGTGATGGTGGGGC
Organism: Bacteroidota bacterium; assembly: GCA_026391805.1. Classification (GTDB taxonomy): domain Bacteria; phylum Bacteroidota; class Bacteroidia; order Bacteroidales; family FEN-979; genus FEN-979. The sequence goes on from JAPLDJ010000020.1 coordinate 46,078, forward strand.
CGTCGACGATGATCCCGCTCTGGACGTCTGCAACGCCCGGGATCTTTTGCAGAACGGCCTTTGTCTGGTAAGCTACCGTTCTAAGTTTTTCAAGATCATCCCCGAATATTTTCACCTCCACCGGTTCGGGCCTGCCGATCAGGTCGCCGAGGAGATCTGCAATTCGTTGTCCGAATTCAATATTGAGGGCCGGCTCTTTTGATCCGACCTGATCCCTCAGTTCGGAGATCACCTCTTCGGTTTTCTTTTTTGTGCCGGGCTTCAGCTGGATCAGGTAATCGCCTTCGTTCGGGGGGATGACGCCGGATGCCATGCTGATGCTGGAGGCCATGTTGGTTCCCGTGCGCCGCATGTAGGTAGTCACATCGGGATGTTTCATCACGATGGTGTCCACCTGCCGGAGGATGGCTTCGGAAGCATTCAGGGATGTCCCGGGAGGTGAAAGATAGTCCAGCACGATCGTGCCTTCATCGAGAACCGGAAGGAACCCGGTCTTCAGCTGGTTGATCATGAAGGCGGAAGAAATAATCAGAGCCACAACGAAACCCAGCGCATAGAAGGGTTTGTCGAAGAACCAGACCAGCCATGACAGGCGGTGACTTTTCCCGGTCACGGTCTCCCGGGTCAGGAATGCAAGCTTGCGGTGCGGCTTGTAACCGAACAGGAGGTGCAGCGCAGGCATGCCGATCCAGGTGGCAAGAAAAGAGCAGACAAGCGTGATCTCCATCGTCAGCGTCAGCTCTCTGAAAAAGCTTCCGGCCACACCGCTCATCATGACGAACGGAAAGAAAATGACGATGGTGCTTAACGAAGAACCGATCATGGCCGGGAACAGCATTTTTATGGTTCCTTTTACCACCGCATGTTTATCCTGTTCAGGGTTTTCCTCATGGCTCCGGTGGATCTGTTCGATGACAACGATGGCATCGTCGATAATCAGCCCGATGGCTGCTGCGATAGCTCCAAGCGACATGATGTTCAGCGTAATCCCGAACAGGTAAAGAACGGTAAAGGTGAGCGCCAGCGTGACCGGGATGATCAGGATCACGTTCAGGCTGGCCCGGAAGGAGCGGAGAAACAGGATCACCACGAAGATCGCAAGGATCAGCCCGATGTAAATGCATTCAAGCACGCTGCCGATCGACCTCGAAACAAAGGCCGACTGGTCATAATAGGGCCTCAGGTGAACCCCCTGCGGCAACTGACGCTGGATCTCCTTGGCCTTTTGCTTTACATTTTCAGCGAAATCGATGAGGTTGATTCCCTGTTGTTTCACAAGGTCGATGATGACCGCATCGCGGCCGTTGGCGTTGATCCGTATGAACTCCTGCTGCTCCTCCAGCGTCACTTTGGAAATGTCCGATATCCGGATGATCCGGTGCCCGTCGTTACGGATCACCACATTTTTCACTTCGTCAAGTGTCTTTATCCTCGAATCCGTAAGGGAAAGATAAAGCCGGCGGTAATCCGACAACAACCCGTTCGACTCGACGAAATTGGTGCTTCCCATGGCAGCCATCACCTGCTGTGGTGTTACCGAAAGACGGATCATCTGCTGCGGATCGGGGGTGATCACAAATTCCTTCGTTCTTCCGCCCCTCACAACGACATTGGAAACTCCCGGAACCATTGAAAAGAGAGGCCGGATCAGGTAAAGAGCGCTCTTTTTCAGCTCCACCTGGCCGAGATTTTCGCTTTCCACCGTGTACCCGATCACCGGGTAGATGTTCTGTCCCATGGCCTCCACCACGATATTGACAGAAGGAGGAAGCGTGTTCTTGATCTCTGCGATGCGTGATTCGAGCAGAATTTTTGCCTGCTGAATGTCAAGGTCCCACTTGAAAAAAGCTTCGATGGTGCAGCTCCCGCGGTTCGTGCTGCTTCTGACCATTTCAATTCCGTTCACACGCTTGATCGCAATCTCGAGCGGCTTCGTCACCGTGATCATCATTTTATCTACCGGTTGTTCCCCGTTATCGGCAATCACAGTTATTTTAGGAAATACCACATCCGGGAAAAGCGAGGTCTGCATCCTCCGGTAAGAAAAAATCCCGAACAACAGTATCACCAGCAGGATGAACAGTATGGGCTTATGGAAGATCCGATAGTAGTGCTTTTCGGACATTGTCAATTATTTCACTGTTTTAACCACACTTACAATCGCCGTATCTCCCAGCCCGAAATTTCCTGAGTTGAGAAACCGGTCGGTTGCTGAAAACACCGGTGTAGTGATCTCAACATCATCCCCGCTGGTCAGACCTGTGATTACAGGAACCTTTACGGCCATTGAATCGTTCACCAGCTTCATCACCCAGAAGTTTTTCATCACTTCATCGGCAAGAATGCAGGATTTGCTTAGCAGGGTCGCATGCGGGATGATCTTTTTCACAATCCGGATGTTTGCAATCAGGTTTTCGGGGAGATTCCGGTTTTCGGCCGGCCGGATGATGAACCGCTGTGTCTGTGCCCCCGGTGTCATCGAAGGCAACCGCGACTGGATCGTGCCCCTGATCGAATGTCCGTCGGGCAGAACGATCTCGCAGGAAGACGAGATCTTTATCAGTGGTATGTTTTCATACGGCACATCCAGTAAAAAAACAAAGCTGGAAGGTACTGCAATCGTTGCCAGTTGCTCGCCTTCCTGGAGATAATCGCCGCGCGGATGATCAACGGTAAGGATGATCCCGTCGATGTTGGCTTTGATCGTTATCAGTCCGGAAAAGGAATAGGGATTCAATGAGTCATGCTGTAGGGCCGTGGATTCCTTTGTGCGGAGTTTGAACAGCACCTGGTTCCGGGTCGCCGCATCGCCGGGGTTAACAGAGATTTCCTCAACGTAAGCCGATACGGGTGACTTGATCAGCGATTTTGTCAGGAACGAGGAGGTTGCCGTCAGTTCCAGGTAATCCGACACATCGGCGGCATGAATGCTTTCAACCGTCACCGGCACCTTGGGCCGGAGCTCCTTTTCCACCGGATCTTCCCCCGCCCCGCATCCTGAAAGCAGGAACAGAACCGGCAATAATTTTAAAATACCAGATCGTCTGATCATCATACTTTATTTTTCAAAACTTATTTAGCCCACATCCCATATCCCATATCCCATATCCCATATCCCATATCCCAAATCCCATATCCCAAATCCCAAATCCCTCATAATTCCTGATTCATCATTCATAATTCTTCCAGTAGCTGATCTCATTCCTTATCTGCAGTAACCTTAGCTCGTGCTGGTTCATAGTACGGCGTACGGAAAGATAATTCTTAACGACGAGAAGGTAATCGATGATGGTTCCTGCCCCTTGTCTCACCAACTCCCGCTGCTGGCTGACCAGCAGTTTTGAATTCCTGGTTAGCGACTGATCCAGCGGAAGAAGGGCGGAGGTCTCATCCAGTTCCCTGAGCAATTGCTGAATCCTCTGGTTATATTCCAGGTTAAATGCTGAAGCATAACCTGCCCTGCTCTCTTCTTCCGATTTCAGCTTCCGGAAGTTCAGTTTCCGCTGACTTCCGTCATACACCGGAACCGTAAAATTCAGCCCGATGCTGAATCCGAAATTCTGATAAATGACTGTCGGATCATTGTTGATAAGTCCGGCATCGGCGAACCAGTTGGTTGCGGGTTTATAGTTGCGGTTGATCAGGATCTGTTCATTCGCAATGCGGAGGCTGTCGATCCTGAACCGTTCGAAGAACGGGGAATGCCCCGGTTTGACAAGGGGTATGTCCCCCAGGTCCGGCTTGACAGGAGTGATCGTGACGGTATCCGCGATCCCGCAAAGGAGGTTCAGTTCGGAGATCTTTCTCCTGTAAAGGATCTGCTGCTCGCGGAGCGACATCTCCTGGTCCTGCAAAACGATCATGAACAATAGGTAATCGGTTTGCCTGCAGAGGCCCTCTTCAGTCAGGGATTTCAGGATCTTTCCCTCTTCTTTTGCAAATGATATAAGTTCCCGGTCAAGCGTGATCTCCGTAAATGTTGAGTAGACCTCCAGGTAACTATCGGTGATTGACTTTTTCAGCTCCTTTTCTGCAAGACGCAGGGTGTTCGAGAGGGATTCGCTCTGAATGCCGGCTTTCAGCAGGTTGGCCTCCACCGTTCTTTTGTTGAAGATCGGCTGCGAAACGTTCATAACGGTAGTCAGGTTTGCAATGTTGGTGAGGATATCGCTGTAACCGTAATGGTTGACCACCGGTGCATAATATGCATATCCCCTGAACCCGACCTGGGGCTTGTTCAGCGCTTTGATCAGCAGGCTGTCAACCGAAGCCGAACGGACCTGGTTATGATAATCCCGGACCACCGGGCTGTTTTTCAGTCCCTGCTGAACATAATAATCCAGTTTCTTTTCCTGTGCTGTTCCGCAAAGGAAAGCAAATGAAAAAGAAAGGATCAGAATTATTCTACAGACCATATGAATCAATCATTCGATTAAAAGCAACCAGGAAAACCAACGAATAATTCACCAGGATTTTCTTGTATCCTACAAAAATACAAGATCAGACCTGATATTAACATGATTTTTATGTAAAAGTTTCCGGGCTATGGATGATAACAATAAATCCGGCCATTTAATAGTATGAAGGCAAGGGGCGCACAAAAAAATCAAAAAATATTTTGTCTTGGGAAATAATATATGAGTTTATGCCTTATCTTTGTGTGTCGGAATTTGACAATATAGCTGCTAAGGTTAATACTATTTCTTTCACTCCACCCCCTGGGAACAGCAAGTTCGTGGGTTACTTTTTATTTATGAATAAAGGCAGAGACATGGGATCCAAAGAAAAAAAATCAGTTACGCTTACAAACCAGATTGCAGAGATCCTGAAGGACGAAATCAACTACGGAAAGATCAAACCCGGTGAAGCACTTATAGAACGTCAGTTAGCAGAACGTTTTAGTGCCAGTAATATCCCTGTCAGGGAAGCCCTACGCATCCTCGAAGGGAAAGGATTTATCGTTCACAGGAAATTTTCAGGATATACAGTGCGGGAAATCAATCCGGAAGAAATGGTTGAATTGTATGACATCAGCCAGTTCCTTTCATCACAGCTTCTTTCGAAGGGAATCCCCCGTTATACAGAACTGACCTATCATCGTTTCCGGAGCCTGATCGAAGCAATGACAAAATCAACCGATACCGATAAAAGTGTATCACTGCTGATTGATTTTGCTGAAACAGCCTATGCCCCGGCCGGCCTGGACTATTCCATGGAACTTGCAAAACAGCTCCTGCACCGGAATATCCCGATCATCCAGGGAATGGTGGAAAGAATATACGGAGGAAAGATTCCCACCGATTTTCATAGAAAGTTTATGGAACTATGCCAGAAAAAAGAGACTCAAAAAGCAACTCAGTGCTGGTTAGAAGAATTTGAAAAAATGACAAAGTCCTTCGTTACCATCATCAACCAATTAAAAAATGAATAACAGACAAACCTCAGATCCCGGATGAAGAACCTGCTAAAAAGCCTCTTCTTCGCAGTGTGAGACATCATCGCGGATCTTCCATACATGATACAGGCAGATTATCGTAAAACCAAAAAACGAGGCCATGAAAAAGAAAAAAGAATCCACAACATCGAACAAGATTGCAGATTCCCTGCGCGAGGAGATCAATTTTGGCAGGCTAAAACCCAGCGACAAGATCATTGAACGGGAGATTGCGGAAAAGTACAAGGCAAGCCATATTCCCGTAAGGGAAGCGCTGAGAATCCTTGAAGGGGAAGGATTCGTCATTCACCGGAAATTCGCGGGCTATACGGTCCGCGAGGTGAACCCGGAAGAGATGATCGAACTTTACAACATCATGAGGTTCCTGTGTGTTCAGTTGCTGACAAGGGCCATCCCGCGATATACGGAGATCACCTATTATCAGCTTAAATCAATTACGGCTGAAATGGAAAAAACCACCGATGCTGAAAAAAGCATCGATCTGCTGATGCAGTTTGCAGAAGTGATCTTTTTCCCGGCCGGGTTGAATTATACCTTCAACCTTGCAAAACAGTTTCTGAAAAGGAACATCCCCGTTTTACAAGGTGTCATCACAAAACCTTACAAAGGGACCATCCCGGTGACCCATTTCAATCATTTTATCGAATTGTGCCAGAAGCATGAGATTGAAAATGCCGTGAAATTCACGACGGAACAGTACGATAAGGTTACAAAGATGTTTGTCGCCTACATGAGTGAACTCAGGAAAGCATCCTGAATAAAAACGGGGAATCCTGTTTGAAGAGCCCTTCTGATCAGAGAAGGTAATGAAAAACAAATGGCCGGGTGTTAATAGCCATTTATCTTGCCTTCCATCCGTTCGGGCTTTACGGTAAAGCAGCAAACCTCTTTTATGGAAGGGGGACTGAAAGTAAAATCACCGGAAGTATAATTCTGCATAATCAATTTCATGATCCTGATTTTCTCTTCCGGATCTTCGGTAAATTCGACTCTCCCGTAAGCAAGCACGCTCCTGTACTTCATCGTGTAACTGCAACCCACTTCCTGGTCGTGGAAACGAAGAAGGTAGTCAGTGCTGAATTCGATGCAGACATTGGGATTATTTTCAAGGATCGCAATCTTTTTGCCCATCCGCGATGAATGAAGATAGATCACGCCATCGTCAAAGCCGAAATTAAACGGAAGCAGGTAGGGAAGTCCTTCCGTATCAACCATGGCAATATGGCAGACCTGGCATTTGCGGATGATTGCCCCCATCTCGGAGCGGTCGGTCAGAAAACGGTGTCTCATGGTCAGCTGAATAATTGGGCATAGAGATCACTGATCCTCCTGAGCGGGATGATCTTTATCGAAAACCGCTTCGTATCGATGCCTTTAAGGTTGTATTTCGAGATGAAGATCCGCTCAAATCCCAGTTTCTCGGCCTCGGTGATCCGCTGGTCGATGCGGTTGATGGCCCGGATCTCACCCGAAAGACCAACTTCGGCCGCGAAACAACTTTTCGAATCGACCGGCAGATCCTGGTTTGACGAAAGCACAGCGGCCACCACGGCCAGGTCGATGGCAGGGTCGTCGACCCTGATGCCGCCGGCAATGTTCAGGAAAACATCCTTGGATGCAAGCCGGAACCCGCTTCTCTTTTCCAGGACGGCCAGCAGCATGTTCAGCCGCTTGGTGTCGAAGCCGGTCGAGGAACGCTGCGGGGTTCCGTAGGCAGCAGAACTAACCAGTGCCTGGGTTTCAATGAGCATGGGCCGCAATCCTTCGATGGTTGCTGCAATTGCGATCCCGCTTACATCTTCATCCCGCTGTGATAAAAGGATCTCGGAAGGATTGGAAACTTCACGCAAACCGGTATCCTGCATTTCATAGATCCCGAGTTCCGAAGTTGAACCGAAACGGTTTTTAGCCGCCCTCAGGATGCGGTAGCCGTAATTACGGTCGCCTTCAAAATTCAGGACCGTATCCACCATGTGTTCAAGGATCTTCGGCCCGGCGAGGCTACCGTCTTTTGTGATGTGACCGATCAGGAAGACCGGTGTATTGGTGATCTTTGAAAACCGCTGCATCTCTGCTGCCGTTTCCTTGATCTGTGAAATGCTGCCGGACGAGGAGTCAATGCTGTCGGTATGAAGGGTTTGAATGGAATCGATGATCACCATCCCGGGTTTGAGCTCTTCAAGGTGCTGGAAGATGCTCTGGGTGGAAGTTTCCGTTAAAATAAAGCAATCGGTGTTCCGGATGCCGATCCGTTCGGCCCGCATCCGGATCTGCTGTTCGCTCTCTTCCCCGCTTATGTAAAGGACTTTTATACCTTTGCAGTTCAGGGCAACCTGGAGCATCAGGGTTGATTTCCCGATCCCGGGTTCACCGCCGATCAGGACGACAGATCCGGGGACAAGTCCGCCGCCGAGGACACGGTTCAGTTCGGCATTGTGCACATTGATCCGCTGGTCGGTATCAAAGGAAATCTCACTTACCGGTTGCGGTTTCCGCTCCCTTCCTGCCGTTCCCATGGAACTCCACCGGGTGCCTTTTTCTTCCCGCTGAACAACCTCTTCCACGAATGTATTCCATTCGCCGCAGGAAGGACACTTCCCCAGCCACTTTGGTGACTGTGCCCCGCAATTCTGGCAGAAAAAAGTTGTCCTGGTCTTTGCCATGGAGTTGGATAAATCAGATATTATTTATGATGAAGCTTCAGGATCTTCTCTTCGATCCCGGTTGTGCTGTAGCCCGGGGTCAGTTCAATGGTCACCACCTTTCCGCCTTTTGCCTTCACAATGTCATAACCGACAATATCTTCCTCTTTATAATCTTTTCCTTTGACAAGAATATCAGGCTGAACAACTTTGATCAGCTCATAAGGCGTGGGCTCATCGAAAATGACAACTGCGGTAACGAACCGCAGCGAAGCAAGCACGATCGACCTTGAATGTTCATCGTTGATGGGCCGGTTCTTTCCTTTCAGGCCATGCGTGGAGTGGTCGGAATTCATACCGACAATAAGGACATCACCGAGGTCTGCGGCTTTGGTAAGGTATTCAATGTGCCCGAGGTGAAGGATGTCGAAGCAGCCGTTGGTAAAAACAATTTTTTTATTTTTGAAATTCCAGGTGGCAAGGGCCCGTCCCAGTTGCCCCGGGTCGAAGATCTTTGATGAAAGAATTTCAAGCTTGTTCATTCAGATTCTTGTTAAAGGACAACATGATCAGTGATAAACTTCCGACAATAAAAATCATGACCGTCTGCGCGGTCCAGGCAATCCAGCCCATGGCCAGGCCCGTTGTCCTGGCAATGCCATACAGTATCAGTGTTTCCTGGATGATGGCAGGGTAAAGTCCGATCCCCCCCGGGGTGATCATAATCCCGATGCTTCCGAGCACAAGCGATGACAACCCGGCTCCCGGCGACAATGAACTTGTGGAAGCAAAACAGAAAAAGCAGACATACACCATCAGGAAATAGAGAAACCAGATAAGCAGGGAATACAGGATGAAAAGAACCGGTTTGCGGATCAGTCCAAGGGATTTAAAACCCTCCCAGAATCCAAGGATCAGGTGGATGATCTTCTGGTAGATCTTGCTTTTACCGATCTTCTTACGGAACAGAATGAAAAACAGTACAAGAATAACAACGACCAATACAAGACCTGCAATAATTAGCGGATTGGAAAGTGGATTGATGAATTTCCCATGAAGCCCGGGATAGACATTTTTATCAAGGTAATCATGGATGGTTCCGATCTGCGTTGCAATGGTGAGAAGGAACAGGAGGAAGAAAATGATCAGATCCAGCGCCCGTTCGGTGACCACGGTCCCGAACGATTTGTTGAACGGGATCTTCTCATACCGTGCAAGGATGCCGCAACGGGTCACCTCTCCGAGACGCGGGAATGCCATGTTGGCGAAATAGCCGACCATCACGGCATAGAACGTATTCTTAAATGAGGGCGCGTAGCCCATGGGTTCGAAGAACATCATCCAGCGCAGGGTTCTCAGGATATGGCTTGTGATCCCCAGGATGATGGCTAGAATAACCCAGTTGTAATTGGCGATCCGGAATGAATGAATGATCTCATGACGTTCATCCGCTGAAAGGTTTCTTACCGAAAGCCAGATAATAAGAATTCCCAGCCCCAGGAAGAAAATGAATTTGACAGTGGTGAGGAATTTATTCCTGAGGGGGGTGGATTCAGCGCTGAAGAATGCCATTATCTGCGTTTTTTACCCTTCGGTATCCGGTTGTTCTTGTCGGGAAATACCAGCTGAGGCTTGAATTTTTTCGCTTCTTCAAAATCCATCATGGCATAGGAGGCAATAATGGTGATATCGCCGGCAACAAACTTCCGCGCCGCGGCGCCATTGAGACAAATGATCCCGCTTCCCTTCTTCCCTTTGATCACATAGGTCTCGATCCGCTCGCCATTATTGATGTTCAACACATGAACCTTCTCGAATTCGATCAGGTTGGCAGCCTTCATCAGATCCTCGTCGATCGTGATGCTGCCGATATAATTGATATCCGCCTGGGTCACTGTGGCCCTGTGGATCTTGGATTTCAAAATTTCAATCTGCATCATGCGGCAAAATTACGAAAAAAGTTCAATATTGTCGATCAGTCTCACATCTCCAAGAAAAACGGCTGTACAGGTGATGGCATTGTTTTTTTCTTTCCAGCTGCCGATCGGATGCAGATCATCCTTATCCACAATCTCAAGATATTCAACCTGGAAAAGGGAATTTGAATTGATCTTCCGTATGGCCCATTGTTTCAGCTCCTTCACCGGCATTTCTCCTGCTTTATCCCTCACTTTGCAGAGGGTTTCGTAAATCATTGGTGCCACCTCCCGTTCGCCGATGGTCAGGCGGAGGTTGCGTGAGCTCATGGCCAGCCCGTCATGCTCCCGGAGGGTTGGGCCGGGAATGATCTGAATGCGAAGGTTAAGTTCAGAGACCATGTGTTGGATGATCAGCAACTGCTGGTAATCCTTCTTTCCGAAGTAGGCTTTGTCTGGATTTACGATATCGAACAGCTGCTTTACAACGATGGCGACTCCTTTGAAATGCCCGGGTCGGAATTTCCCTTCCAGCACCCGGTCGAGCCGGCCGAGATTAAGGTTCAGTTCAGGGATGCCACCAGGGTAAACTTCCTCTTCTGTCGGCACGAAAACATAATTGCAGTCGACCGATAGAAGAAGGCGCAGGTCCTCATTAAGGTTGCGCGGGTATTTCTCAAGGTCCTGTTTCTGGTTGAACTGGATGGGGTTGACAAAGATGCTGCAAACGGTAATGTCGTTGTGCTTTTTGGATTCTTCCAACAGGGAGAGATGTCCTTCATGCAATGCCCCCATGGTAGGAACAAACCCGACCGATCTGCCGGTGTCACGTTCCTTTTTAAGTACCCTGACCAGCTCTTTTGTAATGGAAAATGTTTTCATTTACACCTGGGTCAATGTATGGGGCCTTCAAAATGCGCAGTCAAAAGTAGCACTATTTATAGGAATCCTCCAAATAAAAAGGTTCCGGGATACCCGGAACCTTTTTATGGTAAATCTTTTTCAGCCCCTCCCATCTAAGGGAAGGGGTGATGTGGTGGATCATTAAGATCAGAGACTTCCTTCGTCGTAAGCCTTTTCACCATGAAGCGCAATATCAAGCCCCAGTTTTTCATCCTGCTCTGTGACCCTCACGCGTACAACCAGGTTTATCAGCGCGAGCATAATGTATGTGAACACGAATGCGTAGGCGCTTGCAGCCACCACGGTGATCAGCTGCTTCAGGAAAAATGAGGATTCTCCGAAGGCAAGCCCGTTAACCGTAACTGCGGGATTGATCAGCTTGCTTGCAAATACACCGAGGAGGATCGTTCCGAGGAGACCTCCCACACCGTGAACGCCCCAGACATCCAGGGCATCATCCCATTTCATTCGGTTTTTCCACTGCACGGCGAAGTAACACATTAAACCTGCTGCAATACCAATGATCGGCGAGGCCCAGAGGGGAACGAACCCGGCACAGGGGGTGATGGTTGCCAGTCCGGCGATCGACCCGGTAAGCAGGCCAAGCAGTTTCGGCCTCCCTTCACGGATCCATTCAATAACGACCCATGCAACCGTGGCAAAAGAAGCGGCAATGTCCGTGTTCAGGAAGGCAATGGCCGTGATATTGTCGACCTGCAATTCGCTTCCGGCATTGAATCCATACCATCCGAACCACAGCAAACCCGATCCTATGGCAACGAGCGGGATGCTGTTCGGGGTGGAATTTTTATCGACGCGTGCACCGATGTAAAATACCGATGCCAGGGCTGCGAAACCGGCTGTAGCATGAACAACAATACCGCCTGCAAAATCGAGAACCCCCCACTCAGCAAGAAGTCCGCCACCCCAGATCATATGAACGAACGGGTAATAGACCAGGATCTGCCAGGCCGTGAGAAAGATCATGTAAGCCTTGAAGGTGACCCGGTTCGTGAAAGCCCCGGTGATCAAGGCAGGAGTGATGATGGCGAACATCATCTGGTAGGCAATAAAAACAATTTCAGGGATCTTACCGTTCCCGGCATAAGCAGAATTAAGTGTAATCCCGTGCAGAAAGGCTTTTTCAAAATTTCCGAAAAAACCTCCGGCGCCGCCACTGAAGCACAACGAATACCCGAATGCGAACCACAAAACCGTGGTCCAGCCGAGTGAAGCAAAACTCTGGATCATGATCCCCAGGATGTTTCGTTTGGTCGCGAGGCCTCCGTAGAAGAAGGCCAGCGCTGGTGTCATAAGCATTACAAGGCTTGCCGATAATAGCATAAACCCTGTGGAGCCGGTATCAAATTGTCCCATAAGAATTGAATTAAAAGTGATTGAAAATTGAAAGAGTTGTTATAATGGAATGTTGATTAAAGCGTGATCCCGAAAACAAAAAATATGTTCTCAAGCTGTGGATTGGCAATGATGGAAGTATAAACCGGCAGTCCGAACTTCTCTGTGATCCGGATCGTTTTTGAAACGGTAATCCCTGCATTTACAACTCCTCCGTAAGGGCCATAAATGGCCGAACCGAAAGGAATCCCCCCAACGAAGGGTTTCACACCGATCCCTTTTACCGTAAACGGATAGGAAAGCTCGAAATAGGTCGAATAGTTGTTTTTTGTTCCCAGTCCGTATATTCCGGTGCTGTCTTTTCCTTTGTCAGCCCCGTAAACCATTGTTCCGGCAAAGAACTGAAGCGGAAATTTTTCAGGGCCGTTGAATGTGAGCGAAGCTTCAAAAACATGACCGGTCTTGTTATTTTCGTAATTGAAGTAATGGTTAAACTCATTCGGGGTGACCCCGTTCGGGAAGAAATAATCGGTGATGCCGACCGTAAACCATTTGAACGTATAGGAAACAGAGGGATCAAATTCCGCATAGTTCCCGTTATTGGGGTTGTAAATGAAACCATAGGATCCCCAGGCACCGATTTTAAAACCTGCCACAGAAAAGGAAACATTGGGCTGGATGGCGGGGGAGTTCCCGTAATCCTTGCCACGCCAGATGTACCTGCTGACCAGATCAGCACCAAGGCTGAATTGAGGAGGGTTGTCGGAATTTTTAGCGTTCACCCCGGTACTGTCGGTCTGGGAAAACGCAGGACTGACCAGAAGGGAAACAAAAAACATGGTCAGCGTCAACAGGTAAGCCTTAAGTCGTCTGCTCATAGAAGTAACACTAGATCTGTTAAAATTTTAACAGGGCAATGTTACCGCCAATAAAAATCTTGTACAATCCCGTAAAGTACTGATATTGAAATAAGAGAAACACGTATGTTTAGAAGGAGGGCCGATGTCAGAAGTCTGAGGACTGAGATCTGAAAAATCTGTGTAACCTGTGTAATCTGTGGTGAAATTTGAGGATAGAGAATAGAGGATGGAAAAAGTTGCAGGGATGGGTCTCTGAGGCGTGGGCGATATTTAAATTTCCACAATTTTATTGCGGATGGCGAATTTAACCATCTCAACGGTCGATTTCAGCCCGAGTTTCCGCATGATGTGGTTCTTGTGGGTTTCAACCGTCCGGATGCTGATGCCAAGTTTATCGCCGATCTCCTTGTTGATGAATCCCTCAGCGTAAAGTTTGAGGATCTCAATTTCCCGGCAGGTCAGAAGCTCTTCGGGTTTTACCGCGGGCTTCTCTTCATCACTGGCCCGCTTGACATAGCTTTTCAACATGATCTTCGAGATGGAATCCCCGTAATATTCCCCGCCATTCCGGATGGCGATGATGGCTTCCACGAGTTCATCCCGCGTGGTGTTCTTTGGCAGGTATCCTTTGGCTCCGGCTTTCAGAGCATTAAAAATGAATTCCTCATTGTTGTACATGGAAAGGATCAGGACCCTTATCCCTGGGTGCGAGCAGCAGATCTTCTTCGTTAGTTCGATCCCTGAAACGCCGGGCAGCGAAATGTCCATGATCAGCAAGTCCGGCTTAAGGGTATCCAGTTTTGAGAACAATTCCTCACCGTCGGCAGCTTCGCCAATGATGGAAATTTCCGGGATGCCCCCGAGCAGGGCCTTGATCCCGTCCCTGACCAGCTGATGATCATCTACTAGAATGATTTTGATCTTTTCCATATTAAAAGGCAGGTATGTTGATCTCTATGGTGGTTCCTTTTTCGGCTGCAGAAGCGATGTCGATGGTTCCCTGCAAAAGGGCGACGCGGTTGCGCATGTTGTGGAGGCCGTTCCCTTTTTCAAAGGCTTTATCTTCCCTGTCAAACCCTTTGCCGTCATCCCGGATGATAAAGGTAACATTATCTTCCTTTCTTGCCAGGATCAGTTCGACTTCTTTTGCAGCGGAATGCCGGATGATGTTGTTCAGCGCCTCCTGGGCGATCCGGTAAAGGTAGGTTGTGATCCTGGTGCTGATCTGTTCAGGTTGCCCGTCGGCTCTGAAACGGATCACAATTCCGGTATGCTCTTCGGTTTCTTCGCAAAGATTTTTTAGTGCGATGACGATGCCGAACACTTCAAGAACGGAAGGCATCAGGTTGTTGGAAATTCTGCGGATCTCGTCGATGGTCCGGTCAGACTGGTCTTTCAGAACGTTTATCTGTTCCTTGATTTCCTTGTCATCCAGGTAAAGAAGGCTTTCCATCCGGAGTTTCTGGGCGACCAGGGATTGCCCGATCCCGTCATGGAGCTCACGCGAAAGCCTTTGGCGTTCCTGTTCTTCAGCATCGATCACGGATCTGATCCTGCCCATCCGCTCGGATTGCAGCTCGGTGGTTTTTTCTTCGATCTGACGCGACATGGAATTGAATGCACGCGTCAGCGATCCGATCTCATCGTTCGACCTGACCGGTATTTCGATGTTGTACTCGCCCTTTCCGACCTTCAGCACGGCTTCTTTCAGCTGATCAATGGGACGCGTGATCCGTTTGGAAATGATAAAGACAAAAAAGAAAAAGATGACCGAGATCAGGGTGCTCAGGAGCACCAGGCTGTTACGCATCCGGGAGATCGGGATCATGGCTTCCTTCAGGTCGATCTCCGCCAGGATGAACCACTTCAGGCCCGGGATGGCAATGCTGCTGTAGGATGAAAGCACGGGGATAAAACGATAATCAACGGTTTCGCTCTGTCCTTCTTCGCCATGGATCGCACTGATCACAGGCTTTGTCATGACGCGTGTCCGGAGGATGGAATTATGGATAAAACGGGAATCAGATCTCATCCTGTAATCGATCCCGACCAGGTAGGTTTCGCCCGTCCGGCCCAGGCCGTTCCCAGGATCCTTGTTCAGCATGATCCGGTTGATGGCGTCGGGCGGCAGTTCCAGGATGATCCAACCAGCCATATGTCCATTTCTGGAGAAAACAGGTGCCTCCATGAACATCTTCACTTTGCCTGAAACAGGATCAAGGCTTTCATCAAGGATCGTGACACTACCTGCAGTGTCGCTTCCCGAAAGCCCCGGACCGTTATATTCCCTGCCGTTCCTGATCCCGCTGCCTGCGGTATGACCGGAGATAAAATTTTTGCTGATCCCGGTAATGGTCAGGCTTGTAAAATACCCGGTCAACGACTTATATTTATCAAGAAATTCCGAAAAGCCCTGTTGAAATTCCGGTTTGGAGAATTTATCGCATTGCTCCGCCAGAACCCGCGTATCATCGGATCCCGCCAGCAGCAACACGTCCTTTATCCGGTCCTTGAAGAAGATCTCAACCTGGCTTTTTTTTGCAATCCGCAGTGACGTCAGCTGGTCGAAGGTGCGGCTCATCAAAGCCTGCTGGGTGCTTTTATAGGAATAGATGCTGATAAGGAAGATGGTGCCGAGGCCGAGGCACAGAAAATAGAGGATAAGTTTCTCGCTGAGGGTGACGCTTTTCAACTGAAAATTGCTACTTTTGGTTTGTGGCTTCCGGATAACCGGGAGCAGAAGGGATTTCAAATACGGTAATGACCTGAAAAACATGGCAAATATCGGGATATTTTACGGCTCCACCACCGGCAACACGGAAAAAGTTGCGAACCTCATTCAGCAGGCTTTCGGTGAAGACAATGCCGGCATTTATAATGTGGATATTACGGAACCGGAGGATATTCAGAAATATCCCTGGATCATTTTCGGGGTTTCGACCTGGGGTGTGAGTGATCTGCAGGATGATTTTGAGGATTTTCTCGAGGTCCTTGAAAAAGTTGATTTTTCAGGAAAGAAAGTGGCCCTTTTCGGGCTTGGAGACCAGAGTACTTATACCGATTCCTTCGTCGATGCAATGGGCATTCTTTACGAATGGCTGAAGAAAAGAGGGGTGAAAATTGTGGGATTCGTTTCCCGCAAAGGTTACAGCTTCACAGGCTCCATGGCCCTGGTCAAAGGAAATCTTGTCGGACTTGCCATCGACGAGGAATTTGAAAGCGATCTCACAGGCGAACGGGTAAAATTCTGGGTAGAAGAGTTAAAGAAAGAGTTTGTCTAGGCGCTTTGCGCCTAGCGCTAAGCGCAAAGCGCTATGCATTAAGCGATACGTGTAACTGCTAAAACTAAAACGAAATGAAACAATACGTACTCACTTTATTAGCACTCGTCACCATCCTGACTTCCCGCGCGCAGGATAAAACGACCACTTACCTGACCGACCCTTCTTCCGATCCGCCCGACCTGGCGATAACACTCAAACACATCAGGGCCAATGTCAGTTTCAAGCCGGAAGAAACCCTGGTTCTGGCAAAAACAGAATTTTCATTCTTCCCGAACCGCTACCGGACCGACTCCATCGTATTCTATACTCCTGAATTCACGATAAAGTCAATCCGGATATCAGGCAAAGATTTTTCAGTTGATCTGACATCCGACCAATGGATTCTTAGGGGATCAAACCTGGTGCTTTATCCGCCCTCCGCTCTTTTAAAAATTCATACAGAATATGAGCTGATCATTGACTACACCGCCCACCCAGGAAGAGGAGCGGTTTACTTCGTCGGATGGAGACCGGAAGAGAAAGGCAAACGCAAAGAGATCTGGGCGCACCGTCCGCATGGATGGCTTCCATACATGGATGCGCGTATCACGATGGACATGTACTTTACCTTCGACCGGAATTACAAGGTGTTTGCGAATGGCGAACGAATGGAAGTGAAAGACAATCCCGACAGCACACGGACCTGGCATTACCGGATGGCAAAAGACCATCCTTATTTCTCCACGGCCCTGGTCATCGGCGATTATGATTATAAAACTTCCAAATCCGGGAATGGCGTTCCGCTCGAATTCTGGTACTACAAAGGCCAGGAAGACAAAGTACAGCCTACCTACCAGTATACTGGCGCCATGATGGATTTTCTTGAAAAGGAAACCGGTTTGAAATACCCTTATCCTGTTTACCGGCAGGCACCCGTGATCGACTACATGTACGGCGCCATGGAAACCACGACATCGACGGTTTTCGGCGATTTTATCTTCATCGATCCGCATGCCTTTTGGCAGCGGAATTACATCAATACCAACGTGCATGAGATGGCGCATCAGTGGTTCGGGAATTATATCGCTCACTTTGTGAATAAGGACGTTTGGCTTACCGAAAGTTTTGCAACTTTTTATGCCAAGATCTTTGAACGTTCAGTCTTTGGTGAGGATTATTACGAAAACGTCATGAACGATGAACGGAACCTTGCGCTGAATGCGGCAAAACAGAATAATTACCCGGTTGGCGGTTCGATGGGCGGGAATCCAAGGATCTACCAGAAAGGATCGCTGGTGCTGGCCATGCTCCGGAAGGTAATGGGCGACAGGGAATTTCAGGATGCCGTCCGGTTGTACCTCGACAGGTATGGATTTAAATATGCGCAAACCGCCGACCTGTTGCGCTGCATTTACGACGCCACCGGTAAATCATACAACTGGTTCTTTGAAGAATGGGTCCTGCATGGCGGAGAACCTGATTATAAAGTTTCCTATACGGTACTTGACGATACCACCGGGCGCCGGTCAACACACATCAGCGTGACCCAGGTGCAGGAAACAAACAATCTTATCGGGTTGTTTAAAATGCCTGTGGATATTGAGGTTCACTATAAGGACGGGAAGGTCGACTCGGCCGTTTCCTGGATAGAAAATAAATACAATGAGATCATCATCCCCAATTCGGGAAAAAAAATCATCGATTTTGTACTGTTCGATCCGGGCCGGGAAGTACTGAAAAAGGTCACCTTTGAAAAGAGCTTTGAAGAGCTTTCGGCCCAGGCGATGAAAGCCCCGCACATGATCGACCGCTACGATGCGCTCTATGCGATGAGGCTGATACCCCTGTCACAGAAACGCGATCTGCTGGTTAAATGCTATCAAAAAGAGACTTTTCATCTTACCAAATCGGAGATCATCGACCAGCTTGCCACCGACAGGAATGATCATTCCATCGATCTGTTCCGCCAGGCACTGAATGATCCTGATGCGAATGTGCGGAAGACGTTTCTTAAAGATGTCACACCGATCCCGAATTCACTTAAAGCTGATGCTGAAAAAGCTTTGAACGATTTCTCCTACCTGAACCAGGAGCTGGCCCTTCAGAACCTTTGTCAGAGTTTTCCTGAGAATACAGAGCGTTATCTCGATTCCGCCAAAAACCTCATTGGCTGGAGGGGATTGAACATCCGCATGAAATGGCTGGAAATTGCCGTGGGAAAGGGTAAAAAAGAGTTCCTTCCCGAACTGATCGACTATTCCGGACCGAAGTATGAATTCGAAACCCGGATGAATGCATTTTCTGTTTTGAAGAAACTGATGTATACCGATGAAACCGTCCTGGCAAACGCACGTTCCGCAAGCATTCACTGGAACTTCAAACTCAGGGACGCAGCGAAGGAGTACCTGACTTATTTCGGGAAATAATACAAACTGGTGAATTTGTGAACTGGTGAACTGGCGAGTTTTTAAGGGAAATTTAAATATTGCGAATCACATATTACATATGACGTATGACATATGACGTATGACGTGTACCGTGCACCATCCAGCATCCTGAACATGTCCAAAATTCTTACCCGAACCATCCTCCTTGTCTCCTTCGTCAGTTTGTTTACTGACATCGCCAGCGAGATGCTCTACCCAATCATGCCGGTCTATCTGCGTTCGATCGGATTCTCGGTACTGCTGATCGGAATTCTTGAAGGAGTTGCGGAAGCTACGGCCGGACTGTCGAAAGGATATTTCGGGAACCTTTCCGACATCCTGAAAAAGCGGGTTCCGTTCGTCCGGGGAGGATACGTTCTCTCTGCAATTTCAAAACCGCTGCTTGCCATCTGGACATTTCCCCTGTGGATATTTTTTGCTCGAACCATGGACCGGTTCGGTAAAGGCATCCGCACCAGCGCACGCGATGCCATGCTGAGCGATGAAACCACGCCGGAGCACAAGGGAAAGGTCTTCGGGTTTCACCGGTCGATGGACACGGTCGGTGCCGCCATCGGCCCTGTCTTTGCCCTGGTCTTCCTCTATTTTTACCCGGAGCACTACAAATGGCTGTTCATAATTGCTTTTTTCCCCGGATTAATAGCCATCTCACTTACATTCCTGCTGAAAGACAAACATAACTCACCAGTTCACCAGTTCACCAGTTCACCAGTTAATAAACCAGGCTTCTTTTCCTACTTTAGGTATTGGAAAAAAGCCACCCCCCGCTACCGTTACCTCGTTATCGGGCTCCTGCTGTTCGCCCTCTTCAACAGCTCCGATGCCTTCCTTCTTCTGGCGTTGAAGAACCAGGGGATATCCGATACGCACATGATCGGCTTTTATATCTTTTACAACCTAGTCTATGCCCTGTTATCCTATCCGGTCGGAGCCATTGCCGACAGGATCGGGTTAAAAACCATGCTGATCACCGGACTTGTTCTCTTTTCATTCGTTTATTTTTTCTTCGGATTTGCAGCATCAACAGTGGTTTTCGGGATCCTTTTCTTATTTTACGGGATCTATGCGGCCTCCACCGAAGGGATTTCCAAAGCCCTCATCTCAAACCTGGCTGCCAGCAGTGATACAGCCACAGCCATCGGTTTCTTTAACAGCTTTTCCAGCATCTTTGCGCTCCTCTCCAGTTCGCTTGCCGGTATTCTCTGGTATTCAATCGGTCCCAAAGCCATGTTTATGGTCTCCGGGATCGGGGTTTTCTGCGTCGTCATCTACCTTTTTCTGATCCTCAGAAAGAGGAAAGGCTGACGGGTATTGCCCTTCCGGACTGCATGATTTTTTAATCAGCCTCATCCCCTGCACCCCTTCTCCTTCAGGAGAAGGGGACGGGGGTTGAGGTGCATGGGTTAACTCCCCACCACTTGCCGCAGGGGAAATTTATCTGAAAATAAGCATTTTCTTCGTAATTTAGCTTGGTACAAAATCAAACAATTATGAAGACGAGGATTGGCTTCATGGCCTTTTTTCTGACTTTTTCCCTGGCCGCCCAAACGTGGATCCCCATCACCAACAACATGACCATCGGAAATAATTCCAACATAAAATTCATGGCCGGAAACTATGTGTTCTCCGATCCCGGCCTGGATGGCGTGATCCAGATCAGCGGGAAACATGATATCATTCTGGACGGGGACAGTTGCACCGTGGATGGGACAAATTTCACGGGTTACATGATCAAGATCAGCAACTCAAGCAACATCGTGATCAAGAATTTTGACTCTGTCTTCAATTACAAATATGCGGTATATGTCAACAATTCGAGCCATATCATCATCAACGGGAATGACTTTTCACGGAATAAGGTTGACTCCGCTGGCTGGATTGATGTGTGGACGGATTACACGCAGGCGCTCGGCGGCGGGGTTATGATGTACCAGTGCAGGGCTGCAGACATATACAACAACACCATGAAGTTTCAGAATGACGGGGTCGCCCTGTACCACTGTGACAGCATCCGTCTCCACGACAACGATTTTGCCTGGAACACCTCTTATGGCATCCGCATGT
Organism: Bacteroidota bacterium; assembly: GCA_026391805.1. Taxonomy (GTDB): domain Bacteria; phylum Bacteroidota; class Bacteroidia; order Bacteroidales; family FEN-979; genus FEN-979. The sequence goes on from JAPLDJ010000020.1 coordinate 66,984, forward strand.
TCTGGACCGATTCCTGTGAAATTTACAACAACCTGGCCAGCCACATCAATCGCCCGCTTACCGATCCCAGTGATTGCGGCGCCCTGCTGATGATCGTCTCCAATAATAACAGGGTGGAAAACAACGACCTTTCCTGGTCGGGCGACGGCGTTTTTCTCGGGCAGTACCAGCATTCCGGCACCCCGAACAAAAATTATTTTGCCTACAACGAATGTTCCTGGTCCCCGCACAATGCCATCGAAGCCACGTTCGCTGACGGGAATGTTTACAAGCACAACAATTGTAACTACAGTGATTACGGGCTATGGCTTGGATATTCCTTTAACAGTATTGTCGACAGCAACGAAGTCAAAGGGAATTTTCATTCCGGCATTGCCATCGACCGGGGTTATTCCAATTCCATCAACCATAATACCATCAGCGATAATCCCACCGGCATTGAATTGTGGAAAGGCAACCCGATCACAGGATACGAAAACCAGCTCTCGAAGGATTATGTCATAAACCAGAATGTCATTGAAGGCAATACTCAGGGAATTTCTGCCATCAATACGCAGCACCTGGTGGCTGCGGGCAACCAGTTTAATTATAATCAGAACCAGTCGATCTACCTCGAATTAACCTCAACCTCAGATACAATCAGCAACAATGATTTCAGGATGCCTACATCTTATCACATGAAAAACTGGTCGTCCAATGATATCTATGCTCCGGCGAATAATTTTGAACCGAACGATTCGGCGCTGATCGCCGCAAAGATCTATGACAAGTCAGACAACAGCCTGAAAGGCAGGGTTATCTGGTATCCTGCCGGCACCGGCCCGGCTCCTCAGTTCCAGGACAATCCGCCCTGCGACATGGCTGAGCCTTCCTCCGTCTGGTATGCTTATCCCGAAACCGGTTACCCCGGCCCCCGCATTCCAGACTCTGTTTCTTTCGACAGCACTCAGAAGGTGAAAGGGTATGCTTCGGTGAAACTGGTTGCCGGAAGAGGCTGGGATGTGGCATTGAATTACCGCCCGGCGAATGATTCGCTTTCCCAATGGACGCTGACCTCACAGGATACGCTTTATTTCTGGGTCAGGACCATCCCGAATGTTGTGATTGGTTTCCAGTATTTCCATATAAGGGTCGGGGATATTGCCGGCAACTACTATAAATATACAGCTTCTCCGAACCTGCTTACCTCGGCAAACCTTGTCTGGAAACAATACAAGGTTCCCCTGGCGGGAAACTCACAGTTCAGCCGCTCAATGGTTGGATCCATGTTGCTGGATAATGTCAATTATGTCGAGTTTCATGCCGATACCTGGGATTACGGATACACGCTCTGGCTGGATGGCGTCCAGTTTTCGCCCTGTTCGCCGGTTACTGCGGTTCCTCCCCAAAATGCTGCAACAGAAAATTCACTGCTGATCCGGCCCAATCCTGTCACTGATAATGCATGGATCACATACCGGGTGGAGGAAGGCAGTAACATCTCCATGGAGATCTATGATTCCCAGGGAAGAAAAGCAATGACATTGGTCAACGGCTTCATGGAACCCGGAAATTATTCCATTTCTCTTTCAAAAAGTTCCCTGTCTTCCGGAACCTACCTGGTCAGGCTTACGACCTCTTCATCATCGGTGATCCGGAAAATGGTGCTGGTCAGGTAAATTACCCGATAATTCTTACCTTTGCGGCCCAAAATAAATCCCCGCCGGGGGGTGAGGTATGGCAGTATGCAAAGGAAAAAAGTCATTGTAGGATTGAGTGGAGGCGTTGATTCTTCAGTTGCCGCGTACCTTTTGAAACAGCAAGGTTATGAGGTAACCGGCGTCACAATGGCCATCTGGGACGGAAAACCCGGGCTGGCATCTTCTTCGGGAAAGCATGCCTGTTACGGGCCTGATGAAAATGAGGAGATCGCTGAAGCCCGCGAACTGGCCGGTATTCTCGGCATTCCCTATCATGTTTACGACTGTTCGGGAAGGTACAAATCAATGGTCCTGGATTATTTTAAGAAGGAATATCTTTCCGGACGTACCCCCAACCCCTGTGTGAAATGCAACCAGCTGATCAAATTCGGGATGCTTCCTGAAGTGGCAAAAAGCGAAGGGCTGGAATTTGATTATTTTGCCACCGGCCACTATGCCCGGGTGGAATGGGATGAAGAACGGAAACGCCATCTGCTCCTGAAAGGAGCCGATTCTAAAAAAGATCAAACCTATTTTATCTACCGCCTCACACAGGAACAGCTTTCCGGGATCCTTTTCCCATTAGGGGATCTGACAAAAAACCAGGTACGGGAAATCGCAGGCACCATTCATATTCCGTTGACGGAAAAGGAAGAAAGCCAGGATTTCTATACCGGTGATTATAAAGACCTGCTGGATGTTGCTGATACGCCGGGCGACATCGTGAACCAGAAAGGCAATGTCCTCGGCAGGCACAACGGCATCTGGAACTATACCATCGGGCAGCGGAAAGGTCTCGGTGTTGCTTACACCGAACCCTTGTATGTCCTCCGTCTCGATAAAGATAAGAACCAGGTGATCGTCGGAACCCATGACGAAACGGTTCACACCTCTTTCCTCGTGAATGATCTCAACTGGATTGCCATCGAATCATTGACCGAACCGCTCGACGTTAAGGTGAAGATCCGTTCTGCACAGAAAGAGACGGATGCCCTGATTGAACCAGCCGGAACGGATACTGTTAGAGTGACCTTTGCCATTCCGAATGAAGGCATCACCCCGGGACAGTCAGCAGTTTTTTACCAGGGAGAAATGGTGGTTGGAGGTGGAGTGATTGAGAAGGTAATCAAATAGCGAAAAGCGAAATTTTCTGTGACAAATCTGTGTATATCTGTGTTAATCTGTGGTGAAAAAAATTAAAATCGTAAATCGTAAACCGTAAATCGTAAATATGAAGAACTTGTTTTCTTTTTTGTTCGTTGCTTTATCCTTTTCCAGTACACTCTTTTCCCAGCACACTCCTGAGATTACTGCAAAGGATCTGAAGGCTGATGTATATTTCCTCGCCTCCGATTCCCTGAAAGGCCGCAAGCCGGGAACAAAGGAAGCCGATATGGCTGCCGGTTACATTCGCGACCAGTTCAAAGCAGCAGGACTGAAGCTCATCTGCGAGGACGGATTTCAGTATTTTGAAATTGTGACCGATGTCACCCTCGGCGATGGCAATGCCCTTTCGTTTGAAGGATTCCAGGGGAACCTGAAGAAAGATTTCATGCCGGTGGCCTATTCTTCCAACGGAAGCGTCAGCAATCCTGTTGTTTTTGCGGGATATGGCTTTGATATCGATCAGGACAGCCTGAAATGGAAGGATTACGAAGGATTGGATGTGAAGGGAAAATGGGTGATGCTTTTCCGGGGTGATCCGGAATTGGATAAAAATGACAGCAAGTTCATTCCTTTTACAGAAATCCGGGGGAAAGTGCTCGTGGCAAAAGATCACGGCGCCGCCGGTGTGCTTGTTGTAACCCCTGTTGGCGTGGATAAAGATGATAAGCTGATCGGGCTGCACACCGAAAACAATGATGTCACCTCCGGTATCCCGGTCATCAACATCAAACGCGAAGTGGCAAATATGCTGCTCAAATCTTCAGGTTTTAAAGTTGATTCGCTGGAAAAGATCCTGAACAATTCAAGAAAACCAAATTCCTTGCAGCTTCAGGTTATTGTTACCGGTTCTGCCAATTTAGTCCTTAAAAAAGCAAGGACTGAAAATGTGGTGGGAATGCTTGAAGGCAATGATCCTTTGTTGAAAGATGAATACATCGTGGTTGGCGCCCATTACGACCACCTCGGTTTTGGCGGACAGGGGTCAGGATCAAGGATGCCCGATACCTTGGCCGTCCACAATGGTGCCGATGACAATGCCTCCGGAACAGCGATGGTCATGGAACTTGCAGGAAAGTTCGGTCCGTTGAAGAACCGGCTGAAAAGAAGCATCATCTTTATTTCATTTACGGGAGAAGAGATGGGCCTGCTGGGTTCAAAATATTTTACCGACCATTGCCCCGTCGATATGAAAAAAATCAAGGCGATGTTCAATTTCGACATGGTAGGACGCTTTGATAAAGAAAAGAATTCCATAAGCATTAGCGGAACCGGCACTTCCCTCGAAGGAGATTCCATCATCCGCATATTTGAAAAGAATGTCGGTTTCACTGTGACCCATTCACCCGATGGTTATGGCCCTTCCGACCATGCCGCATTCTATGCTTCCAACATACCTGTTTTTTATTTTACCACAGGAGCGCATACCGATTATCATACTCCTTTTGATGATGCTGAAAAGCTGGATTACGAAAAGGAAAAGGAGATCGGTGACCTGGGTTACAATCTTATCATGAACATTGACAATCTTAACCAGGCATTGACATTTCGTGAATCGGGGAAAAAGGAAAGTTCAGGAAGGGGAGGGCGCAGGATGAAGGTTACGCTGGGCATCATGCCGGATTTTGCAGGAACCGAGAAAAAAGGATTGCGTGTTGACGGGGTTACAAAAGAAGGACCTGCCGATAAAGGCGGCATGCTTAAGGGCGACATCATCATCTCGATCAACGGGATGTCTGTGGGGAACATCTATGATTACATGGCACGGCTCGGAAAACTGAAACAGGGTCAAACCATCAGCGTCGAAGTGATCCGGAACGGGAAAAACATCGTACTTATCATTCCTCTCTGACCTTGTAATTCGTAATCCGTAATTCGTAATTTTATACTATGGATCTGAATCAGCTTATGGATAAAATATTCCTCTTAAAATTCATCAAGTTCTGTATTGTTGGATTTTCGGGTGTCTTTGTTGATTTCGGAACTACCTATTTCTTCAAGGAAGTATTGAAGGTCCAGAAATATGTTGCAAATGCGATCGGGTTTACCCTTGCCGCAACGACCAACTATCTGCTGAATCGCGTATGGACTTTCCAGAGCACGAACCCGCACATTGTACAGGAATTCTCAAGGTTTTTTGTGATTGCCCTGATCGGGCTGGGGATCAACAGCGCCATTATCTGGCTGATGAACGGGAAATTCAAGGTGAATTTTTACCTTTCAAAGCTGGTTGCCACATTGATCGTGACATTGTGGAACTTCCTGATCAATGCCTATTTTACCTTCGCCTGAGGCGGATACTGCATCAATCGTCGTCCTCCTCTTCTCCTCCCTCCGTACTGGTGGTATCCTGTTTGACCGTATCCTTTTTAATGGTATCCGGCGCTGCCATTTTTACAGGTCCGGGAGCTGCAATTGCAGCGGGAGGCATGGAAATGGGCGGAGCTGAGCTTTCCTGGGTCTTGGTCATGTCTTCAGGGATGACGATGATGAAGTCGGCCGTCCCCAGGTTGTCTTTCTCAAGTTTATCCAGGTCGTTCTGCTCAACGGCAGTAATGGTCACAATCTTCAGGTCATTCGCGGTGCGCTTGTTGTACTCTTTCAGGTACCATACCACGCCCTCATGGTTTTCTGAATGATAGCTACCGTTCACATGATAAAAAAGGGCACCTTCTTCCAGGTTTTTAAAGATGGATTGGGCCATCGTTGCATCCTTAATCGCCTGTGCCTTGGGAAGATTATCCCCCATGTGCATCGGTGAACCGGCCATCATTTCCCCGATCTTTTTGTAACAGGGCAGCTCAGGATTATACTTGAGCGGCAATGGGGCCATCATCCCCCGCTCCACGGCATTGATGCTGTCGAGCCCCTGGAAACCTTTGAGGTTCACGATGGCTGAATAACGCCGCGGGATGTTCGTGGCAACGAATTTTATCTTGTTTTTCGCTGCAAAATCAACGAGTGGCGCATAATCCGTCTTGTAGTTTGCCCACAGCTTGGCTTCTGCTTCAAAGTCCTTCTTCCGGATCATCCCCGAGATGTATTCATTCAGCAGGAGCTGGTTGTCACGCTCGAACATCTCTGCGCCGATGATCAGTTTTTTGCCTTTTACCTGCGAAAGATCTTTGGCGAGCTGCAGCTCCAGCCAGTGACAGATCGGGTTGGTATGGATCTCTCCGAAGAAAACGACATCCGCTTCCCGGGCCTCTTTCAGGATATCCGCATAATTCGACACATGACCTTTTGCATTGAAAACCCTGTAAGCCGGCCGGTCGCTTTTCGCTCCTGTAAGCAATGCAATAATGGCTAATCCACCGATGATCGATTTTATTTTCATGGTTAATTCAATTTATGCACCTCATCCCCCGGCCCCTTCTCCTGAAGGAGAAGGGGAGTCAGGGTTTCTTTTATTAATTTGTCCTTCATACTTCTTCCTTCGTACTTATTTCTTAAGGCCGTCTTCCCTGAACGAGAGCGGCAACAACGTATCAATGCTTTCAACCACCACCACTTTCCCTAATTCACCCATGAGGATGACCCGGATCTTCTGCCGGCTGTGCATCTCGTATTCGATCATGGCCTGCCTGCAGGATCCGCAGGGCGGAACAGGTTTGTCGACCGGGAATTGTTCCGACCGGGCCGTAATGGCGATGGCTTCGACCGGTACCCCCGGGTATGTCGATGCAGCGGCGTAAAGCGCTACGCGCTCAGCGCAAAGTCCCGAAGGGAAGGCCATGTTTTCCTGGTTACTACCGGTGCAGATCTGGCCGTTTCCCATCCTTACAGCAGCGCCCACGCGGTAATGCGAATAGGGTGCATAGGCGGATTCCACGACACCCTTTGCACGGTCCAGCAGCTCGCGGTCGGGGGCAGGCAGTTCATCAGCCGAATCAAATTCAAGATAGGAGAGGGAAAAGTTTTTCTTTTCCATAGGTGGTTTATTGGTTAATTAATTCCCGGATCGTCCTCTTCGTCCGAATCATCTTCAGCCGGTTTTTTATCACCGGTATCTCCCGGCTGTTTGTATGTGCCGGCCAGGATCGAACGGTAGAGGTCCTGGTTGAGCAGTGTTTTACTGGCTTCAGCAATGTCTTTGTCGGTTTTAATCGAAGATAGGATCTTGCCCTTCTGGAAATAATACCGTGAAACGATTTCCTGTTTCAGCAATTCCTCGATCTGTGACCGGAATTTTGTCAGGTCGCTTTTTTTATCAGTATCCATCTGCTTCCTCAGCGCCTCGTACTCGGGTTTGATCGCGTTGAAATAATTCTCCTTCTCTGCATCCTGCCTGAGATCTTCAAGGGCTTCCTCGGTCTTTGTTTTGTAATCGTATTTCTTGTCAGAAATATAGGTCACAAACGCATTAAAAATGGAATCGGTGATCTCAAAGCTTTCCGGAGAGGGAATCGTTGGATGTTCCCTGCGGAAAGTCGTCGCATAATCAAAGATCAGGTACTTTGAATAGAGCGCCAGGGCGATGTTGCTGTATGCTTTCCGGTCGGTATGGATATCGGGTTTGATCCCGCGGCCCTCATAAACCGTTCGTCCGTCTTTTGTTTTGAACGCAGCGATCAGCGAATCGGGGATCTTCCCGAAAACACCTTCCTTGGTCTTATGCGAATAATCAATGGACTGGATGCAGCGTCCGCTGGGAATATAATACTTGGCAACCGTGACTTTCATCTGGGCGTTAAAGCTGAGCGGGACGACATTCTGGACAAGGCCTTTGCCAAATGTTCTGCGGCCGATGATCACTCCGCGGTCGAGGTCCTGCATGGCCCCCGAAAGGATCTCGCTGGCGGAGGCGCTCGAGCCGTCAACCAGGACGGCGATGGGGATCGTCAGGTCGACCGGGGCGCTCATGGTCTTGTAGGTATGGTTTTTATCGGGCAGTTTCCCTTTGGTGGTAACAACATCCTGTCCCCTGTCGACGAAAATGTTGGTAATATCCACAGCTTCGTTCAGCAACCCCCCGCCGTTGCCGCGGATATCGATGATGATCCCTTTCAGCTCATTCTTTTCCCGCAGCTTGATGAATGCCTGTTTCACCTCCGCAGCGGCCTTCTGGGTAAAGCTGGTCAGTTTAATGTAACCGATATTATTATCAACCATGCCGGAATAAGGTATGTTGTCGATATGAATGGTTTCCCGGGAAATGGTCTTTTCGATCGGTGCACTTTCGCCCGGACGCTGCAGCTTCAGGGTGATGGGTGTTCCTGCCTGTCCTTTCAGGATGGCGCTGACGTCGGCATAGGATTTTCCTTTTGCTGACAAGCCGTTGATCTCAAGTATGATATCCCCGGCACGGAGATCATTCTTCTGTGCAGGCGATCCCTCATAGGGTTCCGAGATGACAACATATTCACCCTGCTGGTGGATCAGCGCACCGATTCCGCCATATTCACCGGTTGTGATGAATTTATAATCCTCGATCTCGGTTTCGGTGATGAAATTCGTATAGGGGTCAAGCGACTCCAGCATGGCATCAATGGCGGTTTTGGAAAGTTCACCCGGCTTTATCTCATCCACATAATTCGTGTTCAGCTCTTTTATGACATTCGAATAAATGTCAAGGTTTTTCAGGATCTCAAATCCCTGCTCGCTCGGCGATTGTCCATAGCTAAACCGGATACTTCCAAAAAACAGGATAAGTAATAAAAAAAGCGCTTTATTTTTTCTCATATCTCGTATCACTCTCATTTTATAATATAATTCACACTTCACACTTCGCACTTCGCTCTTGTCACGGCACCGGATCGTACCCGCTTCCTCCCCATGGCTGGCAGCGCGCCAGCCTCTTCAGGGTCAGCCATCCTCCTTTTAACGGACCATGCTTCCGGATGGCTTCAATTCCGTAAGCTGAACAGGATGGCGTATACCTGCACGACGGCATCAGGTAGGGCGAAATTGCACCCTGGTAAAACCGTATCAGCAGGATAAAAAATTCACCCAGCAGCTTCCGCATGGCCTTCCCTTAAACGCAGTAAAAGTAATATTATTTTCTCCTGCATCAGGCCGTATGGAAGGATTTCTTTGGAGGTGTATGTGATGCAAAAGGCCATCTGCTTTTGCTTTCCGGTGAGCCCTTCATACAGGATCCCTTTGTTTTTGCGGTAGGCTTCCCGGATCCTGCGTTTGATCCTGTTCCTGTGAACGGCTTTCCGCACGAGGTGTTTGGGAACACTGATGAGGATCTGCGCCGGGAACTTGCCCGGTAAGGCGGTTTCCAGGAACGTGACGCGGTAAGGATGTAAATAAAATGAAAAACCTTCCTGGAAGAGTTTTGCGATCAGGACTTTCTTGCACAACCTTTCATCCTTTGTGAAAGTTTGCCTCATGTCATTTTTTCTTCAACTCACACTGCAGGTACTGTTCGATCGCCATGATCATTGACGGCGCCGTTTTTGAGGGTGCGGAGACATTCAGCTTAAGACCGGCATCCGTTACTGCCTTTGCAGTACTGGATCCGAATGCCCCGATGGCAGTAGTATCCTGTTTGAAATTCGGGAAATTCTTGTACAGGGATTTGATCCCCGAAGGACTGAAGAACACCAGCATGTCATAATCTTCAATCTTTATATCCGAAAGATCACTGGCCAGTGTACGGTAGATGATGGCTTTTTTATACAGGATCTTGTTTTCGTCCAGCATGTTTGAGATTTCCAGCTTGTGAACATCGGAACAGGGCACCAGGAACTTTTCTGTCTTGTGCTTCTTGGTCAGTTCAGCAAGGTTGGCAAAGCTCTCTTTGCTGTGAAAGACCTTTCTTTTCCTGTATTGAACATATTTCTGAAGGTAATAGGCCGTGGATTCAGAAATGCTGAAATACTTCATGGTGTCAGGCACCTCCACCCGCATCTCCTTACAGATCCTGAAAAAATGGTCGACTGCATTGCGGGAGGTAAAAATAACAGCGGTATAATCAAGGATATTGATCCGGTCCTTGCGAAATTCCTTTGCCGGTATTCCTTCGATCCGGATGAATTTCCGGTATACAACATTAACATTGTATTTTTTCACCAGCTCGGTGTAAGGCGATTTTTCCAAATCTGTAGGCTGGGGTTGTGAAACAAGAATGTTCTTTATTTTCAAAGCAATGCGTATTTTATCGTTTCACCCTTTGTGACTGTATTCAAAATTCCCTAGAAGATGCAGCTGAAAAGCACTTTTACCAAAATAACCAGGGGTAATATTTCGAGGCTGCAAAGATACACAAATAAAAATACATGGGGAAATTTTGGAATAGAAATTCCTATCAAAAACCCCCTGATGATCCTGAAAATAAAGAAAAGGATGAAAATCCCGACGCCGGTCCAGAGAAAAAACGGTGACTTCAGGTACACGACAAAAACAAGCATCGGAAGCAGGAACACGCCCGTGATCATGTTGAAGATAAATATATTGAGTACGTATTCATTGGTTGCCTGCCGGGTTCTGAAAATAAAGGAGAGGAACCGGATCAGGCCGATCTTCAGAATCCAGAATCCAGACAATCCTGCGACGATCAGGGCATAAACCAGCGCCCCTTCAGGGAAGGACACTATTTTATTCATGATCAGGAGGTCATAGGACTGATAAAGCAGGAGGGATGCCGTGAGGAAGTAAAGAAAACCCAGGGCAAGGGAGATTCGTTCAGAAAGCAGGTCGCCGTCCCTGACAAGCTGGCTGAGAAAGCGCCTGGAATAGGGAGCCATAAGCACCTGGCGGATACGGCGCCGGTAAAAAACCTGCACCCATGCCACAAGAATGAAGCCCAGCAAGAGAATCCCAAGGATCCAGTCGGGCTGATATTTTTTAAATGTAACAGGATGGAATCCGCCGGGTTTGAGCTGATGAGTTTTAAAGAACGAGTATTCCGTGTGTCTGCCGTCCGAAAGAAGGCTCTGAAAATTATCCGTTGAATCGGTACTGAATTTCAGCAATTGCATTTTCCCTTCTTTTAAAAGGAGGGTGTCGGCAGGAAATATGGATTCAGCGGCCTTCATGATCAGGATCGGAAATGCAGTTTCAGGGGTTGTTTGAATTTTGGGCAAGAAATACCGACCAGAGCGGATCCTCCGGCGGATCGGCAACGACCTTTATTGTTTCTTTGCTTACGGGATGGATAAATTCCACCTGCCTTGCATGCAGATGAATGGAGCCGTTGGGGTTCGACCGGTCAAATCCGTATTTCAGATCCCCTTTGATCGGGCAGCCGATCTTTGACAACTGCGACCGGATCTGGTGATGCCGTCCGGTAAGCAGCGTCACTTCAAGGAGGAAATAACGCTGGCTGTGACCAATCACCTTATATATGAGCTCGGCTTTCCGGGAGCCCTCCACTTCCTTTTCGTAGGCAAACGATTTGTTCTTCTCCTCGTTCTTTTTCAGGTAGTGAATGAGATGGCCTTCGGTTTCCGGCGGCGGGTTCCCCACCACGGCCCAGTAACTCTTCCTGATCTGGCCATCCTTTATCATCCCGTTCAGCCGCGTCAGGGCTTTGCTCGTTTTTGCAAAAATAACGACGCCGCTGACCGGACGGTCGATGCGATGAACGACACCCAGGAAAACGTTTCCGGGTTTATGATCGCGGATCTTGATGAAGGCTTTCAGAAGGTCACTGAGGGGTGCATCACCGGTTTTGTCACCCTGGACAATCTGGGAAGGTTTTTTATTAAAGATGAGGAGGTGGTTGTCTTCAAAAAGAATATCATCCCCGATCGATGCCTTGTTCATCCTAGTATTGTTCCCGTTCGTTTGGGAAATCAAGTGATTTCACATCGTTGATGTAGGCAGTAACGGAACCCTGGACCGATTCCGCAAGATTGTTGTACCGACGCAGGAAACGCGGTGAAAAGTCGATCGTGATTCCCAGCATATCATGCAGGACAAGTACCTGCCCGTCGACATCCCTGCCGGCGCCGATCCCGATTACGGGGATCTTTATCTCACTGGCGACTTTTGCAGCCAGTTTCGCCGGGATCTTTTCCAGGACAATGGAAAAACAGCCTGAACGGGTCAGCAGATGGGCGTCTTCCACCAGCTTTATTGCTTCCTCTTCGGTTGTGGCCCTGACGACATAGGTGCCGAACTTGTGGATCGATTGCGGCGTAAGGCCAAGGTGTCCCATGACCGGGATCCCCGCCGAAAGGATCCGGTCAACCGACTCGATGACCTCTTTTCCTCCCTCCAGTTTTACCGCATCGGCACCGCTTTCCTTCATGATGCGGATGGCAGAGGAGAGCGCTTCCTTTGAATTGCCCTGGTAGGTGCCGAAGGGCATGTCGACCACCACCAGCGCCCTTCTTACCGCCCTGACGACAGAAGATGCATGATAGATCATCTCATTCAGCGTGATGGGCAAGGTGGAGCTGTGTCCGGCCATTACATTCGATGCGGAATCCCCGACAAGAATAACATCAATGCCCGTCCCATCCAGGATCTTTGCAAATGAATAATCGTAGGCCGTCAACATTGCGATCTTCTCTCCCTGGAGTTTCATTTCCTGGAGCACATGGGTGGTCACTTTGGGAACATTCCGGTAGGATGTCGACATTTTTCTGCTATTTATCGCAAAACTACGACAAATATTTAAAATTTATGTACTTTTGTTGCCCTTTTCCGATAAGAATATCCATGCGTTACCAACGAATTATCCTGATTTTCCTCCTCACGCTTCCATTTTTTTATTCCTGTGATAAAGAACTGAAGATAAACGCTGAGTGGACTGACATTACCGTTGTTTACGGGATCCTCAACCAGGCGGAAGATACCACCTTTATTAAGATCACCAAGGCATTCCTTGGACCGGGTGATGCCATGCAGTTTGCAAAGATCCCGGATTCGAGCATCTATCCTGATAAACTCGAAGTGAAAATGGAGGCCTGGTCAGACAATACGCTTGCAAAAACCTATGCTTTCTTTGATACGATCACCATACATACCAAGGAGGCTGGTGATTCAGTCTTTTATTATCCTGATCAGCTGGTCTATTATTATCCGACAGGAAAACTGGATGAAGGTTATACCTATAAATTAACTGTTACCAATAAAAAGACGGGCAAGATCATTACGGCGACGAGTCCGCTGGTTCACCACTTTGAAATTGAAAACCCTGATCCCTTTATTAAACAGGCGGAATTTCTGCCCGATCAGGATTTTACCGTTAAATGGGATCCGGCTTATGGCGGGAAACGCTATCAGCTCCTGATCCGGTTTCACTACCTGGAAACGACGGGATCCGGAACCGTCGAAAAAGCGGTCGACTGGATCGTGTTCAACAATTTGCAGATAACGGATCCGTATGCCGTGAATGCCCAACCGATCACCCGGTCTTTACCCGGTGAATCCTTTTACAATTTTGTCGGAAGGGAAGTTAAAGGTGACGCCATCAGCCGGGTGGCCCGGTATGTGGATTATATCTTCTCCGTGGCTTCCGAAGATATGAATACCTATATGGAAGTTACCGAACCCTCCATGACCATCATCCAGGAGCGTCCCCAGTTTTCCAATATCACCAATGGTATCGGATTGTTTGCAAGCCGGTATGTAAACGAACTGGATACCGTCAACCTGAGCCAGGCCACACTTGACGAGATGCATATCCATCTCGATTCGCTGGGTTTCTGACATACTGCCCCTTTCCCTTTTCTGTCGTTTTGTCACGATCTGCCATTCAAATCTGATTTGGCATAATGATTGACAAAGCAGGACCAAATCCAATAAAATAATAATCATAAATAATATTGAGTAAAATGGGAAAAATCATTGGTATCGATCTTGGAACTACCAACTCATGCGTTGCCGTGATGGAAGGGAACGAACCGGTTGTTATTGCTAACAGCGAAGGAAGAAGAACAACGCCATCGATCGTTGCATTTACCGAAAACGGTGAACGGAAAATCGGCGATCCTGCAAAACGTCAGGCCATCACAAATCCTCAAAACACCGTTTTTTCCATAAAACGTTTCATGGGGGAAACCTGGGACCAGGTTCAAAAAGAAATTAAACGTGTTCCATACCATGTCGATCATGGTGATAACAATACACCGCGTGTTAACATTAACGGGAAATTGTACTCTCCGCAGGAGATCTCTGCCATGATCCTTCAGAAAATGAGGAAGACGGCAGAGGATTATCTCGGAATCGAGATCAAGGAAGCTGTCATTACCGTTCCTGCCTATTTCAGCGATTCGCAGCGCCAGGCAACAAAAGAAGCGGGCGAAATCGCAGGTCTTGACGTGAAAAGGATCATCAACGAGCCTACTGCCGCAGCACTGGCATATGGCCTTGACAAAAAGAACAGGGACATGAAGGTCGCCGTATTTGACCTTGGCGGAGGAACGTTCGACATTTCGATCCTGGAGCTTGGAGAAGGCGTTTTCGAAGTGAAGTCAACCAACGGGAACACTCACCTCGGGGGCGACGATTTTGACCACCTCGTGATCGACTGGCTGGCCGATGAATTCCTGAAAGATGAAGGAATTAATCTGAGGAAAGACCCGATGGCCCTCCAGCGTTTAAAAGAAGCTGCCGAAAAAGCAAAAATAGAATTGTCCAGTTCGGTCGAAACCGAGATCAACCTTCCCTATATCATGCCGGTTGACGGGATCCCGAAGCACCTGGTGAAAAAACTGTCGCGCGCTAAATTTGAACAGCTGATCGATCAGCTGATGCGTTCAACAATACCTCCCTGTGAACAGGCAATGAAAGATGCAGGATTAAAAACGTCCGACATTGACGAGGTGATCCTCGTGGGCGGCTCGACAAGAATTCCTGCGGTTCAGAAACTGGTCAGGGATTTCTTCGGAAAAGAACCTTCCAAAGGGGTGAACCCCGATGAAGTTGTCGCTATCGGCGCTGCAATCCAGGGCGGTGTTCTTACCGGTGAGGTAAGAGATGTTCTTCTGCTTGATGTCACACCGCTTTCACTGGGTATCGAAACCCTCGGCGGCGTTATGACCCGGCTGATCGAATCCAATACCACGATCCCGACAAAAAAATCGGAGGTTTTCTCAACGGCTGCAGACAGCCAGACCTCGGTAGAGATCCATATCCTGCAGGGTGAACGCCCCATGGCCAACCTGAACAAAAGCATCGGCCGGTTCCACCTGGATGGCATCCCGCCATCACCACGTGGCATCCCGCAGATCGAGGTGACGTTCGACATCGATGCCAACGGCATCCTGAATGTTGCCGCACGGGATAAGGCTACCGGAAAATCACAGCAGATCAGGATTGAAGCAGATTCCGGACTGTCGGAAGCTGAAATCAGGAAGATGAAGGAAGAAGCACAGCTCAATGCAGATACCGACAAAAGGATGAAAGAGGAAATCGATAAGCTGAATTCTGCCGATTCGATGATCTTCCAGACAGAAAAACAATTGAAGGAGTTCGGAGACAAGATCCCTGCAGACAAGAAAGAACCGATCACCCGGGCGCTGGAGGAATTAAAAACAGCACACAAAAGCAAAGATCTTCCAGGCATTGAAAAGGCATTGGCCAATCTGAACGCAGTCTGGCAGAGCGCCAGTGAGGAGATGTACAAGCATGCCGAGCAACCGCCGCAGGGTGGTCCGGAGGCCGGCCCGCAGCCTGGCGCTGAACAAAAAAAGCAGTCCCCGAACGATGAGGTTACCGATGTTGATTTTGAAGAGGTAAAGGATAAGTAATCCTCCCGGAAAGATACCTGCATAAGAAATGAGCTGTTTCGATGGAGTTTTTCCAGCCGGAGCAGCTCTTCTCTTTTTTGTTAATATTTTCTTAAACATAAAATAACCGGGGTCACCAAAATTCTTTATACATTTGTTTATTCGGAATACTTCCTTTTTTAAGGGTGTTTTAGCCATCATCCGAGCGTTGTAAAAAGATGCCGGGGTGCATCCGGATTCGTTGATCTGGCTACTGTTACCGATACCGTGATGATCAGCTTTCAGAAAATATAACAACACATTGGAAAGATAAGACTATGAAAAGATTTACACTGGTTGCCCTCCCTCTTTTGGTTTTTTTGTTCATCGCTCTTCATGGAACCGGGCATGCCCAGGTTGTTCTCTATGAGGATTTCAACTACACCCCGCCGGCCAATATAGGCGGAAACGGAAATGCCGGCAGTACGAATAACAACTGGACCACGCACAGCGTAACCTCCGGTCAGACAACCACCATCGACGTTGTCAGCGGCAATTTATCCTATACCGGTCTTTTTCCCCCGAATGGCTACAAGGTGTCGATGTTCGGAAATGGTAACCTGACCTCAAGGGACATCAACCGGGCCTTCACCTATTCCGGTGGCAATGTGCTCTATTTCTCAGTGTTATTAAATGTGGTCGACAACTCCGGGATAACGACAACCGGCGATTATTTTATGCATTTCGGAGCAACTTCTGGTACAGCGGTCACTATTTTTGGCGGAAGACTGGGGGTTAAATCGGTGAACTCGGGGGCAAATTACCGTTTCATGATCCAGAACACGTCCAGCGGAACACCGACGTTCACTGAATTTGCCATGGATTGCAGCTTCGGAACCACGTACCTCGTTGTGGTAAAATACAACAAGGGCACTTCACCCACAACTGCCAGCCTATGGGTAAATCCAACCAGCCTTGGCGGAGCTGAACCTTCCGGATCGGTTTCGAACAGCAGCGGAACAGGAACTTTTGCCACTTTTGCCTCGATTTGTCTCCGGAACAATGCGACGACTCCGAAAGCTGAGGTTGATGAAATCCGTGTCGGACCCACATGGGCCGATGTCACACCCCCGGGGGTACTGATCAACGTTACAACCAGCGCGGTAACAGGAATCACGACAACAACAGCCGTGGGCGGGGGAAATGTCATCTCCGACGGCGGATCGCCAATCCTTGCGAGGGGCATCTGCTGGTCTACCAGCGCAAACCCGACCATCACCGGGAACCATACCACGGAACCCGGCACCATCGGGGTGTTTACCAGCAACATGACCGGTTTGTCAGCCAATACCTTTTACCATGTCAGGGCTTATGCCACAAACGCTCTCGGAACAGGATATGGCGGTGACGTGGGTTTTTCAACCCTGTGTCAACCCAACCCCCCGGTCTCGGATTTTGCGGCAAACAATACCAGCATCATGGTCGGACAATCGGTCAACTTCTCTGATTCCACCCGGTTTTGCCCGACAACCTGGAACTGGTCCTTTATAGGAGGAACCCCGAACACATCCAACCTTCAGAATCCGACAGGCATTTTATACAGCTATGCAGGTACATTTAATGTCTGCCTCACGACGACCAATGCTTACGGGACAAACATCCTTTGTAAAAATGATTACATCACCGTAAACGGCCCGCTGAATTCCAAGTTTGTGATCACGGAGATCATGTACAACCCTCCCGAATCAGGCACCGATTCGCTTGAATTCATCGAACTTTACAACAATGATACGGCAACTGTCAACCTGCAGGGTTTTTCTTTTTCAAACCCGTTCAGCTTTACTTTCCCGAATTTCCAGGTCGGGCCGCAGGCCTATGTCCTGGTGGCAAAAAGCGCATCGGCCATGTACCACACCTTCGGGGTGACAGCCCTGCAGTGGGCCAGCGGATCCCTCAGCAATTCAGGCACGCTGATCAAACTGAAAGACCGTTTCAATGCAACCGTCGATTCGGTACAATATGGAATCGTTGCTCCGTGGGACAGCCTTGCGAACGGACGTGGCCCTTCGCTCGAATTGTGCGATCCCAACTCGAACAACAGCCTTCCCGCAAACTGGCGCCATTCCGTTAAATATGCCGCGGTCAATTTCGCCGGCGATACGATCTGGGCTTCTCCGGGCGCCGGGTGTTCTTACCCTCCGGATGCAGACTTTACAGCCAGCGCCACGCACATCCACCTCAACGATTTTGTTCAGTTCACCGATTCTTCTGCCGGACAGGTCGACGCCTGGAGCTGGACCTTCGAAGGAGGCACCCCGGCTTCGTCCAACCTGCTGATCCCGCCCCCGGTTCAATATAAAACATTCGGCACCTTTGATGTTTCCCTTACGGCATCAAATGTTGCCGGCCAGAACACAACACTCAAAACCAACTACATTGAAGTCGGTACCACCGGCACCTCAGCGCTGGATCAGAAAAATGCATTCGTTCTCTATCCGAACCCTTCGTCAGGCAAATTCTCCGTGATCTTTCATGAAAAAGGAAATTATGAAATAAAGATCATTTCATGCCTGGGCAACATTATCGGACAGAAGAGGTCTTCAGAAGAAACGGTTGTTTTCGACCTGGCAGGACTTTCCAGGGGGATCTATGCAGTGCAGGTTTACGATGAAGTAACCGGCAGGACGGTCTCTAAAAAACTTATTATCCAATAAATTCTATCATTTTCATCCTATCTTTGCAAATTATTAATTTAATCAGAATCATATGAAAAAATTACTTTTACTCAGTTTTATTTGCTCCCTGATGCTTTTTGTGCAATCTGGAAAAAGCCAGGGACTTGAAAATTTCAACAATTATCCTGAGACTTCAAATGCCTATCATAACGGGACATTTACCGGTCAGGACGGTTCCTTATGGACCTATAACCAGTGCCGCGGCGACTCTGTTATTGTTGCCCCCACCCCGACCCTTGGCAAAGGCAGGACCCCGACCGCAGAAGTTTTTTCAGGAACCATTCACAGCGGATGCGGAACCCTGAGTTTTGATTATGAGCAGGTGTTCACTACCACTGTATCACTGGATGTATTTGTCAATGGAATCCTGGTAAAAAATGTTACCTCATCCTCTGGCGACCAGGGTGTCGTGAAAAATTCAGGAACCATCAATGTAAATGTTGCCGGTGATTTCATTCTGGATTTCAAGCAGAATTCAACCACCTCCGGTCAATGTTCCATTGACAATATTTCCTGGACGGGAAACAGTACGATTCTGCCCGAACCCACGAATTATCCGACCAGTTTTACTGCAACCCCGGGTTATTTCAAGATCACCCTTCACTGGACAGACGCCACCGGCAGCCAGGTGCCTTCGGCCTATCTTATCCTCGCAAGCAATGCCAACAACATTGTAGCCCCGGTTGACGGAACACCAGTTTCGGATGATCCCAACCTCACCGACGGCAGCGCTGCCCTGAACATTTTACAGGGAGTACAAACCTGCATGTTTACAGGACTGGTCAGCAACACACCCTATTATTTTGCTATTTATCCTTACACAAACTCAGGAGCCCTGATTGATTTTAAAACAGATGGAACGGCACCTGCCGTCAATGCTACAACTCCGAATGGCGTTGTCATTTTCCACCGCGATTTCAATGATCTTGCCATCGCTCCGATGATCACAAAAAATATCCAGGGAACCGATCAGGTCTGGCAGATCGATACGACCCATGGAACATCTGCCTCCGGATGTGCCAAAATGAGCGGGTACGCAAACGGTGCCAACAATGTAAACGAAGACTGGATCATCACCCCTTCCATGCATTTTGACCAGTATACAAGTGAAATCTTCTCCTTCGAAAGCGCTTATAATTATACCGGCGATCCGCTGGTTGCCAAGATCTCCTCAAATTATGACGGTTCTGGCGATCCCAATGCATTTGCATGGACCGATCTTTCGGCCACCTGGTCACCCGGCGGATGGGTTTATGCTAATTCAGGCGACATCGATGTTTCCGGAACCAATGGCGCGGCCGTATACATTGCTTTTAAGTATACATCCAATGCCACTGCTTCCTCGACCTGGGAACTTGATGATGTCCTGATTGTCGGGACACCGGTTGTAGGCATCAGTGAAAAAACCAACCCGGCTGAATTCTACCTCTCCCCTAACCCCGCACAGGAATTTGTCAGATTATCGTTCGGTATCAAGGGTGAAAGATCAATCACTGTGCTGAATGTGATCGGAAGCAAGGTGTTCCAGGAAACAACAGACCAGACTTCACGCCAGATTGACCTTTCCGGCATGCAGAAAGGCATTTATTTCGTCCAGGTTACAGATCTGTCGACCTCGAAAACATCAGTCAAAAAACTGATCATCCGATAATGATTTTAAAGAAATGACAGATCAATTATTCTGTACTGTCATTTCATAAATCAAGAGCTGCAATCCCAATGTCGTGGGATTGCAACTCTTTTATTCCATAAAAATTGAATTTGTATTCAGGACCGCCTTGTTCAGGATATAATCCGTATTTTTGCAGGAACAAATTCTCTGCAATGCAGAAGCGCATTACAGGCTATCTGTTCCTGGTCGTCCTGTTCTTTCCGGCCTTTCGCCTGCAGGGCCAGGAAACAATAAATACCTCCGGCCCTGACAAACCCCTCAGGATTGAAATTCCGGCCCGGTCGACAGAAGAGACGTACCGTATCGTACCCCTTGATACAACTGGTGTTCTGCTTTTTTTCAAAAGTGTTGAAACGATTCATGATTCGCTGACCAAGTGGTATTTTTCCCTGTATGATAAGAACCTTCGCCTCCGGTGGATCAAAAGTGTGCCGGTAAGGACCGGACTGGAATTTCGGGACTATTGCAATGAGAACAATAAAATTTCCTTCCTGTTTCTTGCGGGTGAGAAAACCAAAGGCCTGACGAACACTGAAATGATTCTGACCATGGACGGTTTTTCCGCAAAATTTACAGCCATCGAAAATTTTCTGCCGGAATACGTCACAGAGGCAAAATGCCGGGTTTCCGGTGATCTTTTTTTCGCGGGGTACAACATAAAAAATAAACCTGCTCACCTGCAGGTCGTTGATCTGAAATCAGGGAAAATATCTGATCATACGCTGACCTCTTCCGGAACAGCATCGGTATTCACCGGTTTTATTCTCGATACGGTAAACAGCACTGTGTTTGCCACCATCGGTAAACCTGTTTCCAAAAATTTTACTGAATGTATTCTGCTTAAACTGAATTATTCCGGAACAATACTCGCGGAAACAACCATCAGTGCAATATCCCCGGGCTGGGAGATCCGGACACCCCGGCTGATCCTGAACAATGCCGATGAAGTTCTTGTCCTGTCGATGTTCAGGGCAGTGAAGAGCAGATCCTCCGGAAAAAGCGACAACATGAACGGGTCATCCGGTATCTTTTCCTGCATCGTAAGGAACGGGACCGAAACGGATCTCCGTTTCCGCAGCTTTCCTGAGTTGAAGAGTGCTTCACATATCATCGGGGAGAAGGACCTGCTGGCCATGCAAAAGAAAGCATCGAAAAAAAACAAATCATCCATTGAATATGCCCCGGAGCTGAACATTTTGCCGCACCCCCTGATCTGTTGCCAGGATCAGGTCATTTTTCTCGGTGAAAGTTACAGCCCCGAATACCATTCGGAAAACATGACGGAATTCGATTTTTATGGCCGGCCATACGTCAGCACCTACAATGTTTTTGATGGATACCGGTACAACAACGCACTGATTGCCGGCTTTGACAGATCGGGAAATCTTCGCTGGGATAATTCGATGGAGATCAGGAACCTGATTTCTCCTGAATTGGTTCCGAAAGTGATGGTATACTTTCCCTCACCTGATACAACAGTGCTCTGCTATTCAAGCGAAGGCAGGATCGCCTCTAAAATCATCCGTAAAGATGAAGTGGTTGAAAAACTTGATTTTTCCACACTCGATCTGATCAACCCGGAAGATAAAATGATCACCGACAGCAAAAACAACATGCTTTCCTGGTATGGGCCCTATTTTCTTTGCTATGGCTACCAGGAGATCAAAAGCATAAATGCTTCCGATAAGAAGAGGCTGGTTTATTATATAACGAAGGTGAGATTTGACTAAGCCGGGAATCGGAAGGGAATCCTTAACAGATCACTGAATGATCAATAATTTTTTATCACAGGTCAGAACGGTGATGGTTGTATCCCTGTCAATCCCGTTTCCGGAAACGTTGATCGTATATGTCTGGTCGCCTGTTAAATCAGAGCATTGCATGTAATCTTTCTGGAGATCAAAAGTAGATTGGGAAGGTTTAAGAGTGATGGTTATGGTCGAATCAAGTTTGTTCTCAATGCACAAGGTTCCTTTACCGTCACAGGGTGTAGATTCCGTTTTTTTCTTACATCCGGAACTTAAGATGATAACCGAGAGAAACAACAAGGAAAGAAACAAAATGAAATTTTTCATATTGACCAAGTTAACGAATGCAAAAATAATATGATAAATTGAAAAACAAAATATATTTTTGAATTATTGTTCAGGCAACCAATTTAATTCATGGATGTCTTACATTCATATTTTGATTATTAATAATAATGTTTTATTTTTGTTGGATATTGGTAAAGTTAACATTTTTACCGTTGAACAATCCGGATTTGAAACATTTTTAGTATAATTTAGTATAAATATTTTGCATGGGAATCAAACATTCTAATAATTATTATATGTTTCATAGATTTTTACGTGCCCTAACATGTTCGTGCCTGCTCCTTGCTGCAACCATCTCCTCGCTTTCAGCGCAACCCTGTGCAGACACGCAGCCTGTCATTACAGGAACGCAGGTAGTAAGTAACAACCAGTCCGGAGTTATTTATTCGACGCCGAGTATACCAGGCCATACCTATACCTGGTCCATTGCAGGCGGAAGCATAACTTCGGGTGGTACAACAAGCCAGATAACGGTAAACTGGGGCGCTGTAGGTGCTGGTTCTTTGAGCCTGACGGAGACGAACCCGTCGATTCCCTGCTCATCGCTGGTGACCAAAACCATAAAGATCCAGCCTCTTTTGATTTCTTATTTCTATTATACGAATACATCCTGTTACGGGGACTCGATCTCATTCCATGATGCATCGGTATATGATCCCACAAAGCCAATTATCAGCTGGGACTGGAGGTTCGGTGACGGTACCTTCTCCAGCCTGCAGAATCCGGGGCACGTTTATCTTCCCCCTTATAATGTAACTTATACCGATACCCTTATCGTTACAAACAACGAAGGGTTCAAGGATACCATCATTGATGCATGTTATGTAAATCCCGATCAGTTCATTCCTCATCCTGAATTTTCATTTGTTGCACCGAGTTGTTCTTATGACCCGGTCACTTTCAACAGTTCCGCCTCCACAACCCCTCTGGGTACAGGGGCGATCATTCACTATGACTGGAATTTCGGGGACCCCTCCTCGGGAGCGAACAATATTATTTCCAGTGCAACAGCTTGGTCTCCAAGCCATCTCTTTTCAGGCCCTGGTACATACACGGTTACTCTGGAAATTACCAATGAACGGTATTGCAAAAATACTATTTCACACCAGGTGATTGTAGTCCAGTCGGTTCCGACTGCAAGATATAGTTTCTCTGCGCCCACATGCGAAAACAACCCTGTTTTCTTTACCGATGCTTCAACCTTCCCGGCCGGGAATGACATTGTTACATGGTCATGGTATTTTGGCGATGGCACAGCATCCGTGATTGTCAATTCACCGGCAAGTCCGAATGTCACACATATTTTCCCGGCTTTGGGACCTTATACGGTTCAACTCATTGTGACCAGTAACAAGGGTTGCCAGGACACAGCCTTTCATACGGTCAGCCTGACACCTTCCCCGATCGCCGATTTCCTGCCGGGCATTGCCTGTGCCGGTGATACGACAAAATTCCAGAATAAGTCCAAGCTGAACAACGGTCCCGCCATCGTTTCCTACTATTGGGATTATGGTGACGCGGCATCCGGAAATAACAACTCGACCCAGGTGGATGGTGAACATGTCTACGCTACTTCAGGTACGTACACAATAACACTGGCTATTGCAAATACGACGGGGTGTCCCGATACTGTCAGGAAAGTCATAACGGTAAATGAAAAGCCTGCCGTAGAATATACCTGGAACGTCGGGGTCATCAATAACCAGATCGAGTTTCATATCGATTCGGCCATTACCAACCTCGGGTTGGTCGGTTATATGTGCTCATGGAATTTCGGCGACGGAACCTACGGTATCGGTCATAATCCCGTTCACACTTATCTTGGTGCGAATAACTGGATCTGCACACTGACGGTGACCGACACACTCGGTTGCTCGAATTCAATGAGCCATACGATCAATGTGCCTGAAATCCCGATGGCCTTCTACTCGAGTAATTCTCCGGTCTGTCTGAACAACCCGATGTGCTTTACCGACCTTTCATCAGTTCCTTCACCGCCCTTCGGTTTCATTCAGACATGGGTGTGGGATTTCGGCGATGGATCCGGAACAGTAACCGTTAATTTCCCGAACAACCCCAATGTGTGCCATACCTATACAACTCCGGGAACTTACACCGTTTCACTTACCGTGACGGATAACTTTGGGTTTTATGATACTTACAGCCACGATCAGACCGTGTTGCCGCTTCCGATCGCCAATTTCTATTTCACTACCGGTTGTGCCGGCAAGCTGATCCAGTTCACGGATGCTTCCTTCCCGAATGGCGGAGGAAACATTATTTCCTGGGATTGGTTGTTTGATGATCCGATCTCCGGGGCCAACAATATATCCAATCAGCAGAATCCGACCCACATCTTTGCAACCGGCGGAGTAACCTATAATGTGAGGCTGATCATCCACAATTTTGATGATTGCGTAGATACGATAATAAAACCGGTCTATATCTTCCCCTCACCCCCGGTCGAATTTACCCATGATACGGCCTGTCTGAATCAGCTGGTTCATTATTATTCCGACCTTAGCATCACGATTCCGGATTCAATTGCCACCTGGCAGTGGGATTTTGGCGACGGATCGGCCTTCAGCACGGACCCCATAAACACCTCGCATCTTTACACTGCACCCGGTACCTACATCACCACACTGACAGTTATAGATCATCATGGCTGTGAGAACACCGTTTCCCACCAGATCAAGGTGAACCCGCTGCCGCTGCCGGAATTCAGCTGGACTTCCCCGGCCTGTACCGACAGCCCGATCACATACAACGATCTGTCAACAGTTCCTGCAGGATATACAGGTTTTATCGTAAAATGGCTTTGGGATTTCGGCGACGGCACAACCCAGACGGTTGTTACTCCCAATCCGCCCAGTGTCACTCATACATTTGTTACCCCGACCCTTACGCATACAGTACGCCTGACGGTATGGACCAGCGACAGTTGCAGCCAGTTCAAAGAACATGTCATATTCAGCGTACCATCACCCATCGCCAATTTCTCCTATTCCACCGTTTCCTGTAAAGGATCGCCTGTACAGTTTACAGACCTGTCGCAAACGAACGGCGGCGGAAGCGTTTCCTTATGGAGCTGGAATTTCGGCGATCCGGCATCCGGGTTTAACAATCTTTCAACACAGCAGAACCCGTCCCATAACTTTGCACTGTCCGGCAATTACACTGTAACATTGATCATCCAGAATTCAACAGGCTGTCATGATACCATTGTCAAGACAGTTACTGTGAACGATCTGCCGGTAGCAAATTTCAATGCCGATACGGTTTGTCTGAACAACCCGACACAGTTCACCGACCTGTCGGTCCCGAATGCTGCCAACATCATTACCTATTCATGGGATTTCGGTGACGGTACTCCGTTATCGGCCATGCCGAATCCGACGCATACCTATGCAACATACGGCACATTCAGTGTCAAACTGACCGTCGTGAATTCAAACGGATGTATAAAAGACACCACAAAGCAGATCCTGGTCAACCCGTTACCCATTCCGGCTTTCAGTTTCTCAACGCCGAACTGCTTTGGCGCTGTTGTACATTATACCGACCTTTCAACTACGGTACCAGGTTACCTCGGCAGTATCGTAAAATGGGTATGGGATTTCAATGACGGCACCACAACGACGATTAATTTCCCGGCCAGCCCGAACGTAAGCCATACCTTCGTAGGCGCAGTGCTTTCGCACAATGTCCGCCTGACGATCTATACTACTGACAGTTGTTTTGCTTTTGTTGAACATGTAGTCAACAGCATTCCGGCACCGATTGCCAACTTTGACTTCCCTGCAACCAGTTGTCAGAATCAGTCTGTCCTGTTCACCGACTTGTCGCAGAACAACGGTGGCGGTTCGATCGTAGCCTGGAGCTGGAACTTTGGTGATCCGGCCAGTGGCGTTAACAATCTTTCATCAACACAGAACCCGGTACATTTCTTCACGGGTCCGGGCACCTTCAATGTCACGCTGATCATTTACAATGCCAGCAGTTGCTCGGATACGATCGTGAAATCGGTTGTCGTAGGCCAGCTGCCGGTTGCCAACTATACAGCAGATACGGTTTGTTTCGGGTCACCGACAACCTTCACCGACATCTCCATTCCAAATTCCACAAGCATTATTTCCTATACATGGGATTTCGGTGACGGAACGCCAACATCATCTTTGCAGAACCCAACGCATACCTTTGCGACATATGGCATTAAAAACGTAAAACTGACGATTGTAAACAACAATGGCTGTACAAAAGATACAACCAAGCAGGTCCTGGTCAATCCTTTGCCACTGCCTGCATTCA
This sequence comes from Bacteroidota bacterium, assembly GCA_026391805.1. Taxonomy (GTDB): domain Bacteria; phylum Bacteroidota; class Bacteroidia; order Bacteroidales; family FEN-979; genus FEN-979. The sequence goes on from JAPLDJ010000020.1 coordinate 93,249, forward strand.
GTTTCTCTACACCGAACTGTTTCGGCGCGGTTGTGAACTTTACGAATCTTTCCACAACAGTACCCGGATATCTTGGAAGCATTGTAAGGTGGCACTGGGATTTCAATGATGGTACAACAGCAAACATCCTGTTCCCGGCCAGCCCGAATGTAACTCATACTTTCGTGGGAGCGGCACTGTCGCACAATGTCCGGCTCACCATTTACACCAGCGACAGTTGTTCGGCATACGTGGAACATGTTGTCAACAGCATTCCCGCACCACTTGCCAATTTCAGCTTCCCGGGGATCACCTGTACAACTCAATCAGTTACGTTTTCCGATCTTTCACAGAACAACGGAGGAGGTTCAATCATCTCCTGGGACTGGAACTTCGGAGATCCGCCAACAGGGGTAAATAACACCTCCTCGGCTCAGAACCCTGTGCATTTCTTCTCGGGTCCGGGTACATATACCGTTACGCTGATCATTCATAACACAAGCAATTGCTCGGATACCATGGTGAAGTCTGTTACCGTGAGTGCGCTTCCGACTGCCAATTTCACGGCAGATACGGTTTGTCTTGGTTCGACCACAGTATTCACGGATGCATCCATTGGAAATTCAGCCAGTATTATAACATATAACTGGAATTTCGGTGACGCAACACCTACATCATCCTTACAAAATCCAACGCATACATTTGGAAGCTATGGCGTATTTAATGTAACACTGACGGTGACCAACGCCAACGGATGTATAAAAGATACGACCAAACAGGTGCTGGTACATCCGTTACCCATTCCTGCATTCTCCTATTCCACGCCAAACTGTATGGGTGCCGTAGTGCAGTTTACGAACCAGTCAACCACGGTCGTCGGCTATCTTGGCTCCATTGTACAATGGCATTGGGACTTCGGCGACGGTACTCAAGCCACGGTTAACTTCCCCGGAAATCCGAATGTAACCCACACTTTTTCGGGTGTTTCACTTGCCCATAACGTGACACTAACGGTTAAAACGTCCGACAGTTGTACTGCCTCGATCACGCACGTGGTCAACAGTATGGCTTCACCGCTTGCCAGCTTTAGTTTCCCGACCAGCAGTTGTGCCCAGCAGTCGATCATATTTACCGATCTTTCCCAGGCCAACGGCGGAGGTAATATCACACAATGGCACTGGGATTTCGGCGATCCGGCATCCGGTGTAACAAATACCTCCACATCGCAGAACCCGGCGCACTTGTTCTCGGGTCCAGGGGTGTATACTGTAACGGAAATTGTCTACAATGCATCCAACTGCAGTGACACAACAACCCAAACGATTACAGTCATTGCATTGCCAACGGTTAATTTCACGGCCGATACGGTATGTCTCGGCTCACTTACAACGTTTACCGCATTGACTGGCGGAACAGGAACCATCACACAATGGCACTGGGATTTTGGCGACGGACAGACGGGAAACACGACTAACCCCACGCATATGTATGCGACATCGGGGACATACAGCGTAAAACTGACAGTCGTGACCAACGAAGGCTGTATGAAAGATACAACCAAGTCAGTGCTTGTCATTCCCAAACCAAATGCATTGTTTACAACCACTGCACCGACGTGTGCAGGTGATTCCGTGCAGTTCACCGACCTCTCAACCACACCTCACGGAACCATCGTAACATGGGTCTGGGACTTTGGTGACGGAGGATCTGCCACAATCAACTTCCCGGCTTCACCCAACGTAAACCATTTCTATGTGAATGGCGGAACCTATAATGTGAAACTGACCATAACCACTTCGGATAACTGTATCTCAATAAAGACCATCCCGGTTCAGATCAATTCAGCCCCGGCAGCAAACTTCGACTTCGGAACAACACGTTGTGCAATGATGCCGGTGCAGTTCAACGATCTTTCACAGACGGGCGGAGGAACTGCAGTCACACTCTGGTTGTGGAATTTTGGTGATCCGACATCCGGATCAGCCAATACATCGACGGTTAAAAATCCCACGCACGCATTCACCCACAGTGGTACCTTCAGTGTTAACCTGATGGTGACCAATGCCACGGGCTGCTTCGATTCCATCAGCAAAACAGTGACCATAAATGCTTCACCGCAGGCCAACTTTACTGCTGATACAGCCTGCGTTGCGGGAGATACACACTTCACAGATGCATCGGTTTCAAATGCCACAAGCATCGTATCGTGGGTGTGGGATTTCGGTGAACCTTCATCCGGAACCAATAATACATCCACACTGCAGAATCCGACCCATACCTACAGCACACCCGGAACCTTCTCAGTAAAACTGACGGTAACGAATAACAACAGCTGTATGCGTGATACAACGATCCAGATACCGGTCAATCCAAAGCCACAGGCCATGTTCCAGGCCAGTGTTGCCTGCGTTGACGATTCTACTTCCTTCACCGATCTTTCGATCGCGCCGGGAAGCGGTATCTCAGCATGGTACTGGGATTTCGGTGACGGCGGAAGTGCCACGATCCAGAATCCGAAACATAAATACACAACAGCGGCTACATTCAATGTCATGCTGCGCGTGACGAACCTCAGCGGTTGTACAGACTCCATCGTGATCCCTGTGACTACTCGTCCGAAACCGGTTGCAAAGTTTGCCTACAACAGTTTCTTCTGCCCGGCAGGACAGGTTGTGTTCCAGGATCAGTCGACAGGCACCGGAGCAGCCATTGTACAGCGCGAATGGATCTTTGAACCCGGATCGACCTCATCCCTGATAAACCCGACTTATATCTTCGGTCAGACCGACACTACATACCTTGTGCAACTGATCGTTACCGACAGCTATGGATGTATGGATACTATTGCTGACAGCGTCCATGTTAAACCGGGATTTGCTTTCACCTTCAGGAATGATACGGTTTGCTTCAAGAACCCGACCCATTTTACAGCCGTTGACCTTGCACAAGGCGACAGCCTTTACAATGTATCATGGAATTTTGGCGATTTGGCTTCCGGCCCGAACAACATCTCTTATATGTTTGCACCGCAGCACACATTCACACAGCCTGGCGTTTACATTGTCAAACTGAAAGTGAGCGACTCGGATAACTGTACGGACAGCATATACAAGGAGGTGACGGTGCACGCATTGCCTGCACTTGCATTCAACGTTATTTCCCAGCCATGTGACAGTGTCATTCTTTTCAGGGATTCGTCATTCGCGGGAAGCGGAGCGATCTCCACATGGATCTGGAGTTATGGCGATGGCTCGCTTAACGATACCATCTTTGCACCCGGACCCGGTGACACTTCACACATCTACCTGAACCAGGGTGTATATAATGTTGTCCTGAAGGTAACCAACAGCTTCGGCTGTTCGGATACCCTGATCAAATCGGCTGAATTGTTCCCGTGTATCTTTGCATCGTTCACCCACAGTGATACCCTGATGTGTGCCCGTTATAATATCGCACTTTCCGACAGCTCGTTACCTGTGAATATCATCGATAACTGGCATTGGATCTTCGGCGACGGAACACCAGACACCCTTTATAACAGTCATGCTCCTGTAATCCATCATACATTTGCCAACGCGGGCACATATAATGTTCAGCTGATCATTCATGCCACGGTTCCCGGCAGCGGCAGGACCTTTACAGATACGACAAGACAGGCGATCGTGATCCATCCGACACCGCTGACCCTGTTCTCTAACGAATCGGTTTGCCGGTTGCAAACGACCATATTCAAGGATACCTCGAACACCTTCGGCGAACCGAACAGTTCATGGAGATGGACATTTGGTGAATCATGGGCCGGATCGAAAGACACATCCTACGTTAAGAATCCGACCTTCAAATACGATTCTGCCGGCGTTTATAACACCAAACTGGTTATTATGAACCGTTTCGGCTGTAAGGATTCACTGATCAAACCCACCAGGGTCTTCCAGATCCCGACGGCCATCTTTGACAATTCCGTTGCCTGCAGCGGCAATCCAACCTTCTTTACTGATATGTCGCTGATTGCTGACACGGCCAACCTCGTTGCCTGGAAATGGAATTTCGGTGATAGCATCGCAAAGAAGGATTCTTCCAATCTGCAGAATCCGGATCACCAGTATAAGAATGTGGGTGACTACCTGGTTCGCCTGATCATCAGGGATCAGAACGGATGCTATGATACTGTTGATTCAACGGTCACAGTTCATGTCACACCGTTAAGTGCCTTTATCTTCAGCGAGAATGTCAATAATATGACCGGTAAGCTTGCCTTTACAAATGAATCAACCGGCGCAGACACCTATTACTGGGATTTTGGAAACGGTCAGAACTCGACAGATGAAAATCCGGTGGTGAAATATGCCAATGACGGAGCATACACCATCATGCTGATTTCTACCAACCAGTATGAGTGTTCAGATACCTCTTACTATAAGTATGAATTCATCTTTAAAGGACTCTATATACCGAATGCCTTTACACCGGCCAGTGATAATGCAGCGATCAATCACTTCAAGCCGGCAGGGATCAATCTTAAAAAATACAAGATTGAAGTGTTCGATAGCTGGGGCCATATGATGTGGAGTTCCACTGAGCTTGACCTTATGGGAAGGCCTACTGAGTACTGGGATGGGCGTGACAGTGAAAAGAATGTGTTACCGTCCGGAACCTACCTGTGGAAAGTCAGCGCAACATTCATTGATAACACTGAATGGCAGGGATCTGACATTGGCAAGGGCGAATATAAAACATTCGGGACTGTTACCATAATTCGATAATACTTAATCATTTTCGTAAATGAAAAAACTTCTAATTATTTCGGTTTTTCTCATGGGATTCCTGTTCTCCTTGTCTTCAGCAAGAGGACAGGATCCTAACTATACACAGTTTTTCAGTACTCCCCTTTATTACAATCCGGCCTATGTTGGAATAAATACCGGGGTAAGGGTTAGGTTTGATTACAGGGATCAGTGGCCAAATCTGCCGGCAGATTTCCGTTCCTACTATTTCTCGGCCGATCTTGGTGACCGGGGTTTACCCGGAGCAGGGGGAATCGGGCTGATTGTCAATTCGGATAACGAAGGTCTTGCATTCATCAAGAACCTTTCCATCGGACTGGGAATCGGCGTCCGCATCCCGATCACTTCAACCGTAGTTACACAGGTGGGGATCAAAGCCTCCGTCGTGCAAAAGACAGTGAACTGGGATGATTTTGTATTCAGTGATCAGCTGAGTGAAAAGTATGGTAATATTTACCAGAGCTCATTTGTGCCGCCGAGTTCAAATAAGAAGGTTTTCCCGGATTTCGGAGCAGGTGGATTGTTGCAATTTTCAAACCCTGAAGGCAATGTCAGCGGGGTAGCTGGTTTTGCCGTTGATCACATTTTCAGACCCGATGAATCGTTCATGTCAACCACAACGGCTCCCCTGCCAAGAAAGTGGGTAGCTCACCTGGATGCTGTGATTGCTGCAGGTGGTGGCTCCTCTTCTTCCATGTATGCATCAGGAGGAACCAATGATCCGCTGAAGATCAACCCCGGAATTATTTATCAGAGCCAGAATAAGGTCAGCTTCCTGCAGGCCGGCTTCAACATGCTTAAATTTAATATCTATCTCGGAGCATGGTACAGAACGGGATTGAACCACAATCCTACGAGTTCCATGGCACTGGTTGCAGGATATCGTTACACCTTTGCTGAAGATATGAGCATTAAGTTCATGTACAGCTATGACCTTGCCATTTCGGGAAACCTGCAGGGCATGGGCGGCGCACATGAGATCAGCCTGGTTCTTGAATTTGATAAGCTTACCCTCTTTGGTGGGGGCGGTGGTGGTGGTAATATCCCCGGCCGCTCGATGCGGAACAACTCTCCGCTTGAATGCCCGAGTTTTTACTAACCCCCCGGATTCATAAAAAAAGGGCTCTGATTCAGAGCCCTTTTTTTATGGGTACATTTTAAACATAGAATCACTGACAATCCGGCCGGCCATTCTGCGTGGAAGAATACGGGTAAGGATAAAATAAAATAAACGGTTCTTCCACCCCGGAATACAAACAGGTTTTTTCCCCAGGTTCTTTAAAGCATACCTGGCTACCTTATCGGGTTCCATGACTGCCACCAATTTGCTTACTCCTGCCGGTTTGCTGGACCAATAGGTGGGCGTAGAAGTCGGACCGGCACAGCAGGCCAGAACATCTACCGGATTTTCCCTTAGCTCATAAAATAAAGATTCGGAAAGGATCATCGAAAAGGCCTTGGTCGCCGAATAAGGTGCTGCAAGGGCAGGGCCAATCATTCCTGCGAGGGAAGACATCAGGATGATCCCTGCCCGTTTTCCTTTTTCCTGGCGGCGCAGGAAAGCATGAACCATCTTTAAAGGAGATCTGACATTGAGCGACAGAAACCGTTCAACCGCTTCCGGCGAATGATCCATAAACCTGCGGACAGGACTAAAAGCCGGGACATAAATCAGCAACCGGAAATTCAGGTCATTGATCATCGCCAGGCATTCTTCGGCAGCATCTTTTTCCGCGAGGTCCTTGTGTATCCTGACCGTCCGGACTCCATGTTTTTTTTCAAGCTCATCTGCAAGAGATGTCATCGATGAGAGATTGTGATCGATCATGATAAGGTTCATCCCTCCTTCTGCAAGGATGGACGAAAAGGCTGATCCGATACCGTCTGCCGCACCTGCAACCATTGCCCATTCCCCGTATCTTCCGGATTTCAGATCCATATTAATTTCTATCTTTGCCGTTCATCCGGCCGGGTGCAATTATAGGTATTTCTTTTTATTATGAATGCGTTGTTAACGGTTATTTTGCGTCTCCTGAAATTTTTTCGCAGGATTGGGTTAAAGATCAGGGGAGTAAGTGAAAACGATATCCATGCCAGGAGAGTTGTGACCGGAAAGGCATGGGAGGATTTTTGCGACCGGCTGAAAACCGCCGGCGGCGCATTGATGTATCCCGGAGCTCCGGCCGATGCATTCCAGCAGGCTGAAGGATTGCGTTACCTTACACGGCTGACAAGAGCCGGACTGGAAGCCTTTGTCGAATACAATGATCCTTCATTTCCAGTCTTGCGCAGGATGGTTCATGAAACGGTGAAAATGGGAGCGGATAACCCCGACAACCATTATTTCAACGCCCAGATCAGCGGGAACTATGAATACAGGATCTACGGGAAAAGAAATACGATTCATTACATCGGGTTTTTTACACAGAACGGGAATTACGGCACAACCGGCGGGCTTGAACCCTGCGGGAAACTGGAAGATACCGATCTTGAACTGATGCCGGATGGCAGTTTCGAGATCATCCTGAGCAAGACGAAAAAAGGAAAGAACTGGCTCAGGATTGAAGATGAGACAGGATTGGTGATGGTACGGCAAACATTCTATGATCATACCACCGAAATACCCGCCGAGATTTACATTGAGAACCTTGATGGCAGAAAGGCTCCGGATCCCATTACACCCGAAATGATTGATGAAGGACTGAAGACGGCTTCCCTTTTTATAGCCGGCGCCCCGTTGCTGTTCTCGCGCTGGGCGAACGGATTTCAGAAGCATACAAACCAGCTTCCGCTTTTTGATCCTGACACCTCGAACAAGGCCGGAGGCGATCCTGCGATCATCTATTACCACAGTCACTGGAAACTTGCACAGGAAGAGGTCCTGGTTATCGATGTAAAAGCTCCTGCGTGCGATTCCTGGAATTTCCAGCTCAACAACTACTGGATGGAATCGCTCGATTACCGGTATTTTAATGTATGCATCAACAAGGCAAGTGCAAAGTACAATCCCGACGGCAGCATAAGGCTGGTAGTTGCCCATTCCGATCCCTGCCTTCCGAACTGGATCGACACCTGCCATCACGCGGAGGGAACCATGTGCTGGCGCTGGTACCGTCTGAAACCGGAAGCAGAGCCAATTCAACCGGAATGCAGGGTGGTGAAGATCGCTGATCTCGCCGGGCATAAGAATCCGTAAAACAAAAAAGAAATTAAAGATAAAGATGAACCAGGAAAAGATCACCCATTCCCGGAATTTTGAGAAACGGCCTTTAGGATTCAGCCTGCTGAACGCTGCATGGGGTAGCACCTATTTCCTGGGAACAAAAATAAAACTTGACAAGGATGATCTGATACGGTCGGCCAGAAAAGCTACCGGTCTGGATGACCTGGGGAATGATTTTACTGACGAGCCACTTGAACGGCTTTTACGGTCTGTAAATGAAGAAGCAGACCTCCATCCTGTCGGGAGGTTCATCACCCGCCGGCGCTTTATCAGCCTGCTGAATATACGCCTCAGGGCGGAATACTATTTTAAACGACATCCGGAGATCCTTGAGCAGCCATTGTATCCGGCATGGATCATCATCGGCCTGCAGCGCACCGGGACGACAAAACTGCAGCGTCTTCTGGCCGTCGATCCCGATCACCGCGTGATCCCGAGCTGGGAGGTGATCAATCCGGTACCTTTAAATCCGAATAAAAACAAAGCTGATAAAAGAATTGCAGTCGCCAAGACATCCGTGCAGGCGCTGAAACTGATGTCGCCGGGTTTCTTTGCCATTCACCCGATTGAGATTTACGAACCGGAGGAAGATATCCTGTTGCTGGATGTCAGTTTTATGAGCACAACGCCAGAAGCCATGATGCATGTCCCGTCGTATGCTGAATGGCTGGAGAAGACAGATCAGTCGGCTGCTTATGCCTACATGGTGAAGCTGCTGAAATTCCTCCAGTGGCAGCGGCCTGCGAAACGCTGGGTTTTGAAAACGCCCCATCACCTTGAATTCCCGGATCTGATCGAAAAGCATTTCGGGGAGGTACATTTCCTCTGGCCGCACCGGCGCATTTATGAATCGGTGCCATCCTTCCTGAGCATGGTAACCTATAACCAGATGATCTTCAGCGATCATGTGGATGAAAAAAGAGTCGCAAGGCATTGGGTAAAGAAGACAGGGTACATGCTGAACAAGGCCCTGGATTACCGCCAGAACAGCCTTAATTCTTCTAAATTTACCGATATCTATTACAAGGATCTTGTAGGAAATTCAGTTGGCGAACTCTCAAAGATTTATAACCTGAACGGTGGCCTGACGCCAGAGCTGATCTCCCTGTTTGAAAAGCATGAGCAGGAGCATCCTCACCGGAAATACGGAACCCACCAATATTCTCTTGGCGATTTCGGATTGACCGAAGCCGATATTGACCAGCATACAGCACGGTACCAGAACTTCATGACAGAACATTATGGCCGATAAGAAAGAGAAAAATTACGACAATCCTTTCACTGCAACAATAACCGGTATCCTCGACCTGTTCCGGAAACACGAACCGGCAGGAGAGGTGAAGCCGACCGACCGCCTCGACGGAAAAACGGTGCTTGTCGACGGCGCCAGCTCCGGGTTAGGCTTTGCAGTTGCCGTTGAGGTAGCCAGGAGAGGGGCAAAAGTGATCATGGCCTGCCGGAGCGGAATTCCTGCAAAAGGAGAAGAAGCGAAACGGCGTTCCGGCTCTGAAAATATCCATATGCTTCCTGTTGATTTCAGTGACCTGGAATCGATCCGTAAACTGGTATCGGATCTCCACGATCAGTTCGGCTCCATCGACATCCTGATCTGCAATGCCGGCATCGTCCCGAAAAAAAGCAGGAAAACATCTCAGGGACTGGAAGAGATGTTCATGGTCAATTATTTCTCAAAATTCGTTTTCGTCAATTTATTGCTGGAGAGGGGTTGTTTTAACTTGATTCACCCGAGGATCATCTTTGTCGCTTCGGAGACTCACAGGAATCCGAAGGAATTTGACTGGGATTCCTTCGGCGTTTATAAAGATTACACCATCCAGAAGAGCATTGAACTTTATGGTTATTATAAGCTGTTGCTGACAACTTTTGCCGTGGAGTTATCACGGCGTCTGAATCAGGGATCAGCCGGATTTCCCGTTTTTGCCCTTTGTCCGGGCCCGGTTAACTCCAACATCGGGAGGGAAGCCCCGAAGATCTTCCAGCCCCTGATGAAAATGATCTTTGCCATTTTTTTCCGGTCTCCGGAGAAAGCCTCAAAGCCGGTTATTTACCTTGCCACTTCCGGGGATGTAGCCGATAAAACATTTGATTATCTTTTCCTGATGAGCCGCAAGGAGGTAAATGAAATGGCAGCCGATCCTGGCAATGGGCAAAGGTTGTGGACGCTTTCTGAACAATTGCAAAAAAAGCTGGATATTTAACTTCGCTTTTCGCCTTTCGCTTTTCGCTATTTCGCATTTACAATAATGTCACACCTACGGTGTTAATTGGAATATTTCTCTTTTTTTTCTATCCTCCATCTTCTATTCTCAGACCTCAGACCTCCGACTTCTGATCTCCGTTTTCTGCCTTACGAACGAACTTTCTTCCTCAGGATTTGACTTTCCGGAAAAATAGATCTATATTTGGTACATACATCAAAATATATGTCTATGAAAAAGAATGTACTCATTCCTGGGATCATGGTTATGATCGTAGGCCTGTTCGTCGCTGGCACATTTATCGTACCGGCCGAAAACCCTGTTCAGAAAGCACCTGTCCCTGTCACAGTCGCCTCGCCCGGTCCCGGTGACGATGAAGCTACTTTCTATGAAAATACAAATTATGGAGGAACCAGTTTTACCGTGAGTGCGGATGTAAGTGATATGAGGAATATTAGTGGTGTAAACTGGAACGACAAGGTCTCTTCTATTAAACTGGGGAAGAATGTCTGTGTTAAGGCCTTCCAGGATATAAATTACGGTGGGGGGGCCTGGTGGTTTACCGGGAATGGACTTTGTGTCCGTAATATACCGAACCTCGTTGACTTTGGCTGGAATGATAAGATGAGCTCCTTCAGGATTACAACAAAGGAAGACTGCGGGGGTGCTGAACCAGGGGAGAACGAGGTCATCTTTTATGAGCATAAGAATTTCCAGGGATCATCTAAGATCGCTTCTGTCGACAACGATGTCCCCGACATGCGTTACTGGGATGGTGCTAATTGGAATGACAAGGTTTCTTCCATCAAGATAGGGACAAATGTTTGCCTTACATTTTGGATTGACATAAACTACAAAGGTGGCAAAACCGAAATATCCGGGAATCAGGACTGTATCAACGACCTTTTGAACCTTGTCAATAACGGCGTGAATGATAAAATTAGTTCATTCAAAATCCGGTCGAAAGAAATTGGGTGTGCTAAACAGTAGGATTCTTTCGTACTTTTATCACCGAAAATTTTTATGACCTAAAAAGATTCGGTGGCACAGCTCCTGCTTGATGACGGAACACGCATAACAGGAAAGCCTTTTGCGGCGCTGCGTTCCGTTGCCGGCGAGGTTGTGTTTAACACGGCCATGACCGGCTATCCGGAGAGCCTGACCGATCCCTCTTACAAAGGCCAGATCCTTGTTTTAACATACCCGCTGATCGGAAACTATGGTGTTCCGGGAAGGACAATCAGGGAACATCTTCCGAGGGATTTCGAATCGGACCGGATCCATATCTCGGCACTTGTCACCTCTACTTATTCTGCCGAATACAGTCACTGGAATGCCCTTGGAAATCTTTCCGACTGGTTGCTCGAACACAATGTACCCGGGATCTGCGGAATAGATACACGGGCACTTACAAAACGGCTTCGTGAACATGGCACTATGCTTGGGAAACTCTTCCAGGAGGATGAGAAAGAAGTCGATTTTTATGATCCGAATAAAGACAACCTTGTTGATCTTGTCAGTGTAAAGGAGAAGATCACTTATCCCGGCAACGATAACCGGATCATCCTGGTCGACTGCGGGGTGAAGAACAACATCATCCGCTGCCTCATGGATACAGGAGCTACAGTTATCCGTGTTCCATGGGATTATGATTTTACACAAGATGATTATGATGGATTGGTGGTTTCGAACGGCCCGGGCGACCCGCAGGTTTGCCGTGAAACGATTCGCAACCTTGAAACAGCTATAAAAATCGGGAAACCCATTTTCGGCATTTGTCTCGGGAACCAGCTTCTGGCCTCGGCTGCGGGAGCTTCGACTTTCAAATTGAAATACGGCCACCGGGGGTATAACCAGCCTGTCTTGCAAGTGGGAACCAACAAAGCCTATATAACTTCACAAAATCATGGCTTTGCTGTCGATGACAGTAATCTTGGTGCCGACTGGGAGCCGTTTTTTATCAACCTGAACGACGGCACCAACGAAGGGATACGGCATAAGACGAAACCATTTTTCTCGACACAGTTCCATCCTGAAGCTTCCGGCGGTCCTACCGATACGCGATTCCTTTTCAATGATTTTATGAATCTGGTTAAGGAACATAAAATGATCAGAAGATGACCGAAGGTATCCATAAAGTGCTCATCCTTGGTTCGGGGGCCCTCAAGATCGGTGAAGCCGGCGAGTTTGACTATTCCGGTTCACAGGCGCTGAAAGCACTGAAAGAAGAAGGCATAGAGACCGTGCTGATCAACCCGAACATTGCCACGATCCAGACTTCCGACAAGATCGCCGACAAAGTCTATTTTCTTCCGGTCACTCCTTATTTCGTGGAAGAGGTCATCCTGAAAGAAAAACCTGACGGAATCCTGCTGGCCTTCGGCGGGCAAACCGCACTTAACTGCGGTGTATCACTCTACCGGTCAGGCGTTCTGGAAAAATACAATGTCAGGGTATTGGGAACTCCGGTTGATACAATCATCAGTACCGAGGACAGGGAGTTGTTTTGCAGGAAACTGGATGAGATCCAGGTACGCACCCCGCGCAGTGTTGCAGTGACAAACCCGGAAGATGCCCAAAAGGCGGCTGCACAAATTGGTTTTCCCCTGATCATCAGGGCTGCCTTTGCGCTGGGCGGGCAGGGGAGCGGTTTCTGTTCCGATGAGCAGGAACTTGAACTGCTTGTAGGAAGAGCTTTTTCCTATTCAAACCAGATCCTGATCGAAGAGTCGCTGAAAGGCTGGAAGGAGATCGAATACGAGGTAGTTCGCGACAGTTACGACAACTGCATTACCGTTTGCAACATGGAGAATTTTGATCCGCTGGGGATCCATACAGGAGAAAGCATTGTTGTTGCTCCCTCGCAGACGCTCTCAAACATTGAGTATTATAAATTGCGTGAATTGTCGATCCGGGTGATCCGTCACCTGGGAGTAATTGGCGAATGCAACATTCAATATGCCCTTAACCCGGATTCCGAGGATTACCGCGTGATCGAGGTGAATGCCCGGCTTTCCCGTTCATCGGCGCTTGCGTCCAAGGCTACAGGTTACCCGCTGGCGTTTGTCGCCACCAAGCTGGCGCTGGGATACGGCCTGCACGAGCTGAAGAATTCGGTAACCAAAACCACCACTGCCTGTTTTGAACCTGCCCTGGATTATATTGTCTGCAAGATCCCGCGATGGGACTTGGCAAAGTTTGTCGGTGTGTCCAAGCAGATTGGTTCCAGCATGAAAAGTGTCGGTGAGATCATGGCCATCGGACGTACCTTTGAAGAAGCCATTCAGAAAGGGTTACGGATGATCGGGCAGGGGATGCACGGCTTCATCGGGAACAAGGAACTCCATGTGGATGACCTCGAAAATGAACTTGCAAATCCGACTGATACCAGGATCTTCCTGATCGCGCAGGCGCTGGCGGAGGGATACCCGATCGAGCGTCTGTGGAGCCTGACCCGCATCGATAAATGGTTCCTTTACGGGCTGAAGAACATCTTTGACACCGGCCATTCCCTTGAAAACTATCACGATATTCATGAGGTGCCGGATGAACTGATCCTGGAAGCCAAGCGGCTGGGCTTTTCCGATTTCCAGCTGGCACGACTGATCTACAAGACCGGGAAACGAAACCCGGAACCGGAAATGCTTATGGTTAGGAATTACAGGAAAACAAAAAGCATCATTCCTTATGTAAAGCAAATCGATACCCTTGCAGCCGAGTATCCGGCTCAGACAAATTACCTCTACCTTACCTATAGCGGCAGTGAGCATGATGTGAATTTTGCAGATGACAACAGGTCAGTGATCGTCCTGGGAAGCGGAGCGTACCGTATCGGCAGTTCGGTGGAATTCGACTGGTGCAGCGTCAATGCGCTGAACACCATAAGGGATGCCGGCTACCGGTCGGTCATGATCAATTACAATCCGGAGACGGTCAGTACGGATTACGATATTTGTGACCGGCTCTATTTTGATGAGCTTTCCTTTGAACGGGTAATGGATATCATCGAACTGGAATCGCCGAAGGGGGTCATCTTGTCGATGGGCGGCCAGATCCCGAACAACCTTGCCATGCGGCTGCACAGGCAGCACGTTCCGGTGCTCGGAACTTCTGCTGACTCCATTGACAATGCCGAGGACCGTCATAAATTTTCCTCGATGCTCGACCGGCTGGATATTGACCAGCCCCGGTGGAAAGAGCTGACAAACCTTGAAGACATATTTGCATTCACGGAAGTGGTCGGATTCCCTGTCCTGATCCGTCCTTCATACGTGCTATCCGGCGCTGCCATGAATGTTGTTTCGAACAGGAGTGAAATGGAACATTTCCTGACGCTGGCAGCCAATGTTTCAAAGGAACACCCTGTGGTCATTTCGGAATTCATCCAGGAAGCAAAGGAGATCGAGATCGATGCTGTGGCAAAGGAGGGAGAAATCGTTGCTTACGCCATTTCGGAACACATTGAATTTGCCGGGGTGCATTCGGGAGATGCAACCATCATCTTTCCGCCGCAGAAGATCTATGTTGAAACGATCCGCAGGATCAAGCGCATCAGCCGGGATATTGCACGTTCGCTGCAGATCTCCGGTCCGTTCAACATCCAGTTCCTTGCCAAGGACAACGACATCAAGGTCATCGAATGTAACCTGAGGGCTTCGCGGAGCTTTCCCTTCGTTTCCAAGGTCCTGAAAATTAATTTTATTGATATCGCAACACGGATCATGCTCGGGCTGCCGTTCGAAGCCCCTGCCAAATCCTTTTTCGATATCGATTACATCGGAATAAAAGCTTCGCAATTCTCCTTCTCCCGTCTTCAGAAAGCTGATCCGATGCTGGGGGTCGACATGGCATCGACCGGTGAAGTGGGCTGTCTTGGCGATACGATCTACGATGCCGTGCTGAAATCGATGTTATCCGTTGGTTACCGTATTCCAGGAAAAAATATTCTGATCTCATCCGGACCAATAAAATCAAAAACCATCCTGCTCGAGGGATGCAGGATGCTGGCTGAAAAGAAGTATAACATCTTCGCCACACGAGGAACCGCCGAATTTCTTGAAATCAACGGTATCACATCGACGATCCTTCACTGGCCGGACGAAGAGGCCTCTCCCAACGTGATCGAATACTTAAAAGACCACAAGATCGACCTGGTGATCAACATCCCTAAAAACCTTTCCAAGGATGAACTCTATAACGACTATACCATCCGCCGGGCCGCTATCGATTTCAACATCCCCCTGATCACCAATGCAAACCTCGCCAATGTATTCGTCATGGCGTTCTGCAAACTCAGGCTTGAAGATCTCGAAATAAAAAGCTGGCAGGAATACTAAAGGTAGTGAACAGATAACAGTGAACAGATAACAGTGAAGAGTGAAAAGTGAAAAGAAAATAAGATAAAGTAAATACACAATGAAAATCTTCCGACTGATTTATTTTCGGGCTGCTATGATGGCCGCGGGGCTGTTGGTATCCTGTGCAGTTACAATTTCCATTTTCTTTACCAGGCCTTGTATACAGGGGATGGAAAAGAAAAAAATGGAACCCAATGACTGGATGGCCATGCAGCGTACCTATCCGTACAACCACATCAACCCGGAAGCAGTGCTTGCCGCTATGGAGCAGGTAAAGACGATGCGGGATGCGGGTGTAGCCATGACAACCCCCTGGACGTTTACAGGCCCCACCAACATCGGGGGCCGCATCACCGATGTGGAGGTGCCGCCCGATGACATGAACACAATTTACCTGGGTGCAGCCTCGGGAGGGGTGCTGAAATCCACCGATTTCGGCGCAACATGGACCAACCTCTTTGGTTCGCTGCCGGTCATTTCTGTCGGCGATATTGCGATTGATCCGAATAATACCTCGACGATTTATGTGGGTACAGGAGAGGCCAATGCCTCCAGCTATTCATTTCTTGGAAACGGAATTTACAAAACCACCGATGGCGGCCAGACATGGCAGCAGAGCGGTCTGACCAATTCCGCCTACATCGGACGTGTTCTGGTAGATTATAATAATTCCCAGCGGGTATTTGTGGCTGCCTGCGGTCAACTCTTTTCTTATAACAGTGAGCGCGGCGTTTACCGGAGTACTAACGGGGGTCAGACCTGGCAGCGGGTGCTCTATTTAACGGATTCCACTGCAGCTGTCGACCTGGTGCAGGACCCGGTTCATCCTGAGGTGCTCTATGCGGCAATGTGGGAACGCACACGCGGGCTTGAATACCGCAATTCTTTCGGAAGCACATCCGGGATCTGGAAAAGTACCGATGGCGGTGATAACTGGACCCGGCTGACGAACGGACTTCCGACAGGAACCAATGTCGGGAGGATCGGGCTTACCATAAGCAAAACCAATCCTGATCTGCTCTATGCTTCCTTTGATCTTCCTAATTATGAAGTCGGGGTTTACAAGACGAATGATGCAGGCGAGACCTGGAGCCGCACCCTGGACGGCCAGTTGTATGGCCTCTTCAGCAATTTTGGCTGGTATTTCGGCCAGATCCGGGTGAATCCTGAAAATGAAAACCAGGTCTTTATATTCGGCGTTGAAATGTTCCGTACCAACGATGGAGGCAATTCATGGAATGCGGTCAGTGGCACCCTTCATGCGGACCAGCATGCCATGTTCTTTGATGAGATAAACAACCGCATCCTTGAAGGCAATGATGGCGGGCTTTTCTACTCCACAAATTCAGGCACCAGCTGGATAAAGATCAACAATCTCCCGATTACGCAGTTCTATGCAATCGACATTGATTACCTTTCACCAGACCGTATTTACGGGGGAACCCAGGATAACAACTCCATCCGCACACTAACCGGCAATACCGACGACTGGGAGGCCATCCTGGGAGGTGACGGAATGTACACCCTGGTGGATTACACCAATTCGAATATCATCTATGCAGAATACCAGTATGGGAACCTTTACCGGTCGGATGACCTTGGAAACAACATGAATTATATCTCGTCTCTCATGTCGGGTGACAGGGTAAACTGGTCGGCGCCACTGGTCATGGATCCGGTTGATCCCGCGATACTCTACTTCGGGACCTACCGCGTCTGGAAAACATATGACCGCGGGAATACCTGGATTACTGTAAGCAGTGATCTTACAAAGGGCGGCCCGAGCTATTTTCATACCATTACAACACTTGCCATTTCAACCATCAATCCATCGATCGTAATTGCGGGTACGGGTGATGGCAAGGTACAGGTTTCGGCCAATGGAGGACTGAGCTGGACCGATCGTTCCGCCGGACTTCCCGACCGCTGGATCATGCGCGTGATCACCGATCCCTTTGATGTCAATACAATCTACGCTGCCTGTTCGGGATTTCGCTGGGACGAACCCCAGCCTCATGTGATGAAATCCAGCAACCTCGGGCAGTCCTGGACGGATATCTCCTCCGGTTTGCCTGACCTGCCTGTGGATGACATCATCCTTGATCCGATGGTGCAGGGAAGGATCATCGTGGGTACCGATGCCGGTGTTTTCGGGAGCTCCGATGGCGGAATTTCCTGGTTCTGGATCTGGGAAGATCTTCCGGCTGTTGCCGTAACCGCACTGAAATTCCATCCACTGACCCGGAAAGTGGTGGCGGGAACCTACGGGCTCTCTACCTGGTCGGCCAGCATTGATGATATCTATACCGGATTTCCGGGTCGCCCGGGAATTACCCGCCTGAACCTGTCGGTTTCCCCGAACCCGCTCACCACAGCCAGCATGCTGAAATTTCAACTCCCCTGGAATGAAGATGTCATTATACGTATTACGGGAATCAATGGACAAACGGTTTCAATCCTGAACAAGGGAACCTTATCAAAAGGAGCACAATCTGTATCGCTTACCGCAATGGCCTCTTTATCCCCCGGTATCTATTTCATCTCACTGGAAGGGAAAAAGATCAGCGGAGTTGTAAAGACGGTTAAATATTAGAGTTGCTTGTTTGGTCCGACGTCAGAGGTCAGAAGTCGGAGGTCCGAATTCGGATTTCCGACCTCTGACCACCGACCTCTAACCTCCGGATATTGATGTTCAAAACCCAGATACTTCTCCTCGTTCTCCTGGCTTCATTTTTTACAGGCCTGGCGCAGACTCCGACTCAATCCATCCGGGGCAAGGTCATCGATGCGGCGTCAAGTACGGGCTTGGAAGGCGCAAACGTGGTAGTTCTGAACACGGATCCCTTGCTGGGGGCCACAACTGATGTTAAAGGTGTTTTTAAGATTGAGAAGGTTAAAGTCGGGAGGCATTCAATAAAGGTCAGTTATGTCGGCTACAAAACGGTCGTTATTCCTGAAATCATGGTCTCATCAGGTAAAGAGACCGTGCTGACCATCGACCTTGAAGAGATGGCGGTTACAGCCGGTGAGGTTGAGATAAAGGCCGGGGTCAGCAAGGACAAGACGATCAACCCCATGGCAATGGTAAGTTCACGGTCGTTCAACGTGGATGAGACACGTCGTTATGCAGGTTCGGTGGACGATCCCATGCGGGCCGTATCAAATTTTGCCGGGGTGGTATCCAACCCGGGGGTCAGCTCCAACCAAATCATGATTCGTGGCAATTCCCCGAAAGGATTGCTGTGGCGGGTGGAAGGAATGGATATCCCCAACCCCAACCATTTTGCATTTGTGGGGACATCCGGTGGCGGTTTTACCATTTTCAGCAGCCAGGTGCTGACCAATTCCGACTTTTATACAGCCGCATTCCCTGCGCAGTTCGGGAATGCGCTTTCAGGCGTTTTTGACATGCGGTTCAGGAATGGGAATACGACGCGGCATGAATATGCCCTGCAGCTCGGTTTCCAGGGACTGGATGTAGCAGCGGAAGGTCCTTTCAGTAAAAAACATACTGCTTCCTACCTTTTCAATTACCGTTATTCTGTACTTTATTTTCTTCAGTACATCGATCCGTGGATGAAGAACAAGATCCCGCAGTTCCAGGATCTTTCATTCAAGATACACTTACCAACACCGAAAGCGGGAACCTTCAGCATTGTCGGCATCGGGGGCACATCACGTGTCACATCCGTGGCTGAAAAAGATTCGGCCGCGTGGGAAACAATGGAAGACCGCTCCCAATCGACGCTCGACAATAAAATGGGAGCCCTGGCGCTGGTCCACCAGGTTTATGTTACGAAGCATGCATTTTTGCGTTCTTATATTTCGACTACTTACAATGACATTGTTTCCAGTGCAGAACTTTATACCTCAGGTTATACACTTCTTCCGGAAGACAGCACAAAGCACCGGAATTACAGGGTTACAGGGTCGGTGAACTACAACCAGAAATTTGGAACCCGGTATACGCTGATGGGTGGTATCACGTTTACAAAACTGTTTTATGAACTCGATATGAAGGGGAGGAACCCGTTCACCGGAGAATTCGGACAGGTTGCCAAAGGTCGTGGCAATACCAACCTGCTACAGGCTTTCACGGAGACACGGATCGATTTCACAAACGACTTTTCTGTTACGGCCGGCCTGAATTTTCAGTATTTCCTCCTGAACAGCCATTATGCACTTGAACCCAGGATCGCCTGCCGGTGGCAGGTTGCATCAAAGCATGCCCTGAGTTTCGGGTACGGACTTCATTCGCAGCTTGAAGATGTGGGCATTTACCTCGCCGAAATTCCGGCTGATGGTGGAACAATCAGTCCCAATACTTCTCTGAATTTCAGCCGTGCAAATCATTTTGTCATCGGGTATGACTACCTGATCCGTGCGGATCTGAGGCTGAAGGCCGAGACCTATTACCAAGTCCTGTATGATATTCCTGTTATGCAGGGAAGCTATTATTCGCTGATCAACAGCACCGGCGATTATTTCAGCGAACCGCTTCAGAACACCGGTTCAGGAAGAAATATTGGAATCGACCTTACCTTTGAAAAGTTTCTGACAAACCAATATTATTACCTGGCTACAGTATCTTTGTTCTCCTCAACTTACAGGGGAGGAGACGGGATTGAGCGGAGTACAAGGTTTAATTCGAATTATGTGATCAACCTGCTGGGCGGAAAGGAATGGACAATACGCCAGAAAAACATTCTTGGCGTGAACCTGAAAGGAAGCTTTACGGGCGGGGAACATTATGTTCCGATCAATCTTCAGAAATCGATTGAACAGCACAGGGAGGTACTCGATGAAGCGAATGCATACAAGCCGCAGCTTTCGCCCTTCTTTTACCTGGACCTGACGGTCACTTACCGGACCAACCACAATAAGTTCTCCGGGATCTGGGCGCTGCAGGTCCGCAACCTGCTGAACCAGACGCCGGATGTGGGTTATATTTACAATGATTTCACCCGGTCGGTCGAACCTGAAAAATCGCTGGGGATCATTCCGTTGCTAAGCTACAAGGTGGAGTTCTAAATCCGACGTCAGAGGACCGAGTTCCGAAGTCGGAAATTATTTTCAGACCTCAGACCTCAGACCTCGGTCTTCTTTTTCATCAATGCATAATTCACCATATGAGGTATCGATTTGCCTATGATCTCAATGGTTTTCAATTCAAGGATGTTGAAGTAAGGGCTGTAAATGCTTTTCAGTTCTTCTTCCGATGAAAAATAAAGAACAGTCCCGATCCGGGTTTTCCTGTATTTCCCGGAACCGGGAAACGAAGTGTCCTTCTCGCTGAAACAGACTGTACAATAGTTGCCGCCGGGATTCAGAATGCGATGTACGTTTTCAATGTACCTCTGCCTTTCCTCCGGATAGATGTGGTGCAAAACCTCCCATTCAAAAGCAAAATCAAAAGTTCCTTTTACGACCTTCGTAAGATCAGCGCAGGCATCGGCAGCAATAAAATCACAGGCGACCTTCTTCCTCTCAGCGTTCTCCTTTGCAAATTCTATTGCCCTTGGTGAAATGTCTATGCCTGTAACATCGAACCCCAAACCGGCAAGCCAGATGGCATAATTTCCGGCACCGCATCCGAGATCAATGGCCTTGCAAGGCTTAATTTTTCCGCTTTTGACAAGTTGAACCAGCTCCTCCGGGGGAGTTTCTATGTTCCACGGAATCTCATTCAGAGGGAGGTTCCTGTATATATCGTCTGTTTCAACCGGGTTCATGATGCTTTCAAATCCTTCAGTTTGTTTCACGCAAAGGCCGCAAAGAATTGTCGCAAAGATCGCAAAGGACCTGGCGATATGAAATTACATTCTGCGTCCTTTGCGGTTTAATCTTTTTTAACCCCACCTCCAACCCCTCCCCTGCAAGGGGAGGGGAGAAGGGGTGGGGTCATCAGGTATATGAAATTTATTCAACCACCACTTTTCTCAGCGCCACTCCCTTTGCAGTGCTGATCCTGACAAGGTAAATCCCTGCATTGAATCCTGAAGTGTTGACCTGGAATGACCTGGCAGCTGGATCTGCGTGATAAACAGCCTGCCCCATGATGTTGAAGATATCGATGGTCTTCATTTCCGTTTCAGCCAGGATCATCAGCTTTTCGTGTGCAGGAACCGGATAGAGGGCTGTATTGATCTCGGGTTCACCATTGCCAAGATTTTTCAGGCTGACCTGGTTCCCGTTCAGTATCTCTTTTGTAACCGTATCCTGGATATATGCGACTAGCAGGCAGTTTGATTTATTCCATGCATGTGAGAGGATAAACTGAACAGGAATGGAATCCGCCTTAGGGGAAAGGTCTACGGGAATGCCTGCAGGGCCGCCTACCATGGTGCGTTCCACAAAATCAAGATGATCCTGGTTCTGCCATGATTCCTGGATCTTGGATTCCGTAACCACGGCATGAAGGACAAGGTTTGGGTTTGCAATGGGGGAGGCCGATCCCAATTTGACTTTTGCGCTTACTGTTGAGTCGGAAATGGCAAGGTCTGCAATCGCTACCGAGGCATCGGAGCTGATGGCCATCCTTGCCTGGACAACCGGCCAGTACTCACTGTACATGCTTTGCGCGGCGTATCCGCCCACAATGCCATCGATCCCGTCGAAGAATACCGTGGGATAGCCCTGGATGTTAAAATAATCCTTTCGTGTAACGGCAGCGGGATTCTCATAACTATCGCCGACATGGTAGCCAATGACGGCAACCGGCCATGTATTCGATACGAGGTCATCCAGGCCCATGGCCGCTCCCGGACAGTAGGCGCACCATGTGCCGGTGAATTCTTCGCATACAACAAGTGTTCTTGAGCCCACCGAAGAGTAAACCCCGAAGTTCTTTTGTCTGGTGTTATTTGATGAATTCTCGTCGCCCGGACAGGAAACTTTGATTAAAGCAACATAAGTACCTTCAGCAGCGGTCCAGCTATCAAAGGTTATCGGCATCGTGGCGCCGGCAGCGATCGGACCTGTGCGTGTTGATGTATAAACAGTATCTGTTCCCTGGCTGAACGTAAGCCTGGCAGTATAGGTTGTATCCAGCGATCCGTAGCTCTTGATTTCGGCCGGCGGAATAACAATGTCGCCAGGCCTGATATAATCGGGAAGCGTCAGGGAAAGGGGTGCGACATCCACGGCAACCGTGGGATATACCCTGATCTGATCGATGGCGATTGCGCTTGCATTCAGGTTGTGACCAACGAACGTGTAAGAGAACTGGAAGCTGGGAGAGCCCACATCTGAATTTTTCAGAACGACATTAACGTCTTCAGCAGGGATGGTCTGCGTGACATTGCTGACCCAGGCATCCTGCCAGGTTGTTCCGCCATCGCTGGTCGTCTCCACTTTGAAAATATAGGAGTTTGCAGCCCATTCTGCATAATAGAGGAAATCAAGGGATATGGCCGTCTTACCTGTTGTGTTCAGAACCGGTGAGACCATCCTGTGTGTTCCGGTAAAGGGTAACCAGTCCCTGGGCCAGAAAAAGGCTTCGGGTGGTGTTCCGGGAGTGTACTGAAAGTAATCCTGAAACCACTCCTTGCTCTGTCCCGCTCCTGATTCCGTCCATCCGAAAGCAGGGGCATCCACCCAGTAATCTTCCCATAAAAGAAATCCCTGGAAATAAAAGGCGCCGGCATTTGAGGCTGCCGGGGTTCCCTGGCCGGAAGCATTGGTTGGAATTACCCAATAATTATATGTTCCCGGTACGGTGAGCGTTTCCGAGAATGTAAGAGTACTTCCGTTAACGGTAAATTCAGTCCCGTCGGCCCGGATCACCTTATAGGAATCAACGACATTATTATAGTAAGCGCCATGCGCTCCGGCAATTGGTGGTGTCCAATCAACCTTGCCCGTCGAATCATTCACAACCGTCAGAATGACATTCTGCGCGGCGCCGGGCGTATCCAGTCCCACCCAGATGGTATCCGTGCTCATCGGATCGCTTGCCCCTGCGGTGTTGTAGGCTGTGGCCGTGAACTGGTAAAATCCGGCTGCCGGCACATTGACCTGGACCGTGGTATCTCCGCCGATCACGGGATTCATCAGGGTGAATGCATGAACACCGTTCGCCAGGACGACCACCGAATCAAGATCGGTCAGTGGGTCACCGTCGGCCTCTTTCGTCGGATTTGTCCAGGATACAAATGCATAATTGTTGGAACCCGGCCCCGGCACTGCATGCAGGTTTGTGACGAACATGGGCCAGTTGGCCTGGACCACATCTCCCTTTACGACCACATTGTCGATGTTGAAAAGCGTATAAGGAATCGGCCCCATACAGTTAAACCCGATGTAATAGGTTCCCGTATAGCCGCTCAGGAAGATCGTGTCAGTAACCCAGGTACTGCTGGTCACATTAAAGATCCCGAGCATCTGGAAGCCATTGGTATCAGTAGGGGTGGACATCAACCCGACCTTGATCTTCATGCCTGCAATTGTTGAATAGCGCTGCTGGTCAAAGATCAGCATGGTTGCGCCGGTCAGGTCGATGCCGGGTGTTACGAGCAACATCCAGTTGGCATTCACCTGCTTGAAATACTGGATCAGGTCATCCTGGGGTGTAATGTAATTCCAGTTTACTGTGACCGTCGACCAGCCGTTGGCTGTAAGGGAATCCTGCGTCCAATTGTTGAAATCTTCCTGGAAGATTGTCGACGCGACATTGCGGGGTTCTTGGGCATGGATCTGAACCGTCGATCCGAAAGCAGCCAAAATGATGAGAATGGATAAAAGTTTTTTCATGGTCCGGGTTTTTGTGGGGAGATAAATTTTATCAGGTTAATGTCGATCAAAGTTAAAAATATCTTCAATGTCATACTCCTGATCACAAAAACAAATGGGACAATCGTAAGATTATATTACCATTTTACCATCTTACCATCTTACCATCTGCCCGGGATAAGACTGATTTTGGCATCCGGACTATTTATTTGTATCTTTGCTTCCTCATATAACCACTTTTGATGGTTTCTATGGCCGGAAATACTCTTCCTTCAGCATTTCTCCTTACTCTTGGCAAGCACAAAGATCGTCCTGCCATGACTATGATCGGGGGTGAAAAGCTAGCTTACGGGGACATGAACCTGCGGATCAGGGCGATCATTGCTTTCCTGGAAAAACTTGACATTCATCAGGGCGACAAAGTGGCGATCCTGAGCGCGGGCATGCCCAACTGGGGCGCAAGCTATTATGCCGTCACCTTCATGGGGGCTGTTGCGGTTCCTGTTCTTCCTGATTTCCACTCCAGTGAAGTAAAGAATATTCTTGAACATGCTGAAGTAAAAGCTATCTTCTTATCCTCGAACCAGCAGTCAAAGATCGATTCAATTCCGCCGGAGATTTCATCAAAAAGGATCAGGATCGAAGATTTCTCGATGCTGTCTTCTGAAACCGGCGATCCGGTTTTTGATCCCACAGCAGAGCCGCAAAATGAGTACACCGTTGAACCGGACGACCTGGCATCGATCATTTATACTTCCGGAACCACGGGCAAATCAAAAGGCGTCATGCTGACCCACCGCAACATCTGCTTCAACGCTGAAAAAAGCGGGCGTGTGCAGGAGATAAAAGAGACCGACCGTTTTCTCTCCGTCCTTCCGCTCTCCCATACTTACGAAAATACGATCGGCATGGTGCTGCCCATGTTCAAGGGGGCAGGGATCTGGTACCTGGGCAAAACACCCACGCCATCCATCCTTCTTCCCGCACTCAAGGAGGTGAAGCCAACCATCATGCTCACCGTCCCCATCATCATTGAAAAGATCTTCAGGAACAGTATTCAGCCTGCGTTTACGAAAAACGTATTGCTCCATGCAGCCATCCATGTTCCGTTCCTCAGGAAAATCCTCAACAAAGCTGCAGGAAAAAAATTAATGGAAACCTTTGGCGGCGAGTTGAGGTTCTTTGGTATCGGCGGAGCAAAGCTGAACCGCACGGTTGAGAAGTTTCTCATCGAATCGAAATTTCCCTATGCTGTCGGCTACGGTCTTACGGAAACTGCTCCATTGCTGGCCGGCTTTAATCCTCAAAATGCACGGCTGCAATCTACCGGACCGGCCATCGAAGAGATCGAACTGATCATTAATAACCCCGATGATAAGACAGGAGAAGGCGAGATCTGGGCACGCGGACCGAATGTGATGAAAGGCTATTACAAAGAACCTACCCTGACGGCAGAGGTGATCACCCCAGACGGTTGGTTCAGGACCGGCGACCTTGGGATCTTCGATAAAGACGGATACCTCTTCATCAAGGGCCGGTTGAAGAATACCATCATCGGGCAGGGAGGGGAGAACATCCACCCCGAAGACATCGAATCCATCATCAACAATTTCCACCATGTGGTCGATTCGCTGGTGGTTCTCCAGCAGGAGCGGCTTGTTGCACTGGTCCAGTTTAACCGGGAAGAGATTGAAGAGCGCTATTCACAACTCAAACAGGATGTTTCAGATTATGTGGAGCACAAGATCGACGAACTCCAGCAGGAGCTTCTGCATTACGTGAACACCAGGGTAAACAAGTTCTCAAAGGTCCAAAGGATCGTTGTTCAGGAATTCCCCTTCGAAAAAACCCCAACCCAGAAGATCAAGAGGTACCTGTATACCTAATAAACTCACCCTCTGCAATCAATCAATTTTTAGGATGAGGGGAATATTCTATTTCCTGATCACCAGCTTTTGTACAACCGTTGCATCATTGTTGCTTATCGTAACATAATAAACACCGAACGGCAGTGATTGCGGAAGCTGGATGACTTTTTCCGTCAGCATTAAATCCATCACCACCTGTCCGAGCGCATTGCGGAGGATGAACCGGTCGTCGGGGGAGGATCCGTCAACCCTCAGCCAGTCATTGGCCGGGTTGGGTGAAAGTTTCCAGTTCCCTTTGCTGTTTTCAATAATGCCATTGGTGAATACACTCAGGTCTATGCAGAGGGTGTCATGACAAGTCACCCCGATCGACGACATGGCGGTCAGATAGAGACATACGACAAAAGCACCGGTTGAAGTGAAGACATGGGTCGGGTTCTGCAATGTCGATGTATTTGATGCACCGCTGGCAGGGTCGCCGAAATTCCACATCCAGGAAAGTACATCCCCGGGATTGAACGTGGAAAGATCCGTGAAATTAACGGTTGTTCCACTTCCTGAATAGCTGAAGTATGCGTTGACGTTTGCACAGGAAGGCGGGCATACGTCGGGTTTAAGGCAAATGTTGTCGACCCTGACATCCGAACCATACGGTCCGATGGTCTGGTTGACGATCACAAACCCGGTAAAATTTCCCGTGGCCTTGAAACTCGAGGGGCATCGGGTATAGGGAGGAAACCCGAAGGATGCTGTCAGGACATCAATAATCTGGGCCTGTGACGGTGTAAATGATCCCGAAAGCAATTGTGTTACCGTGATTCCGGGAGTTATTGCAGCAATTGTCAGCTTTGTGTTGAAAGTGCCTCCGGGGAACTGGACGCAATAGCAAAGCCGGTAACAACTGTCCTGCCGTAAACTTATTGCCTGCTGTACCCCGCAATTGCTGTTCGTTGTGGCCTGCATCATCAGGCAGGTGTCAAGGCAACCGTTTTGTAAATTAAAGATGCCCGCGGTCGTTATTGTTCCGTATTGCGACCAGCCGGTCATCCCGGCCGAGAAGGTGGAATTCGTGATCAGGTTCCCGGGACAATTTGATTGTGACATAGCACTGGCCCCGAGAAGCATTAAGATTGAAAATATTATGGATAACTTTTTCATGTCTTTGTTTTTTATGTATAGCACAACAAAGATAGTTAAGCTTAATAAGATTAATTCCAATTAATAAAAGTATTTTTTGCGGTGATGATTCGGAATCAGGCAAAAACTCACCCCATTGGTACCCCTCTCTTTAATCTTTTTTAGCCTTTCCCCCTGGGGTTGATTAAAAAGTCCTTATTCGCCTTTGTGCAGACCTTTGTGGCCTTTGTGGTTAAATTTCAGGTGATTCAACCACAAAGGACTCGAAGCCTGCCTGCCGGCAGTCAGGCAGGTACACCCAAAGTCACAAAAAAAGAAAAATTCTGCATATTTTTCTTTTTAATCGAAACCGGCAAGTGGAGGTGCCGGGAGATGAGAAGGGATTATCAGAAAGGAGGGTGAGGTGCAACCTGATTGATCGGACCAATTTATTATGTTATCGATTTTATTTTAGGATCAGCGAAAATCAACCCAGCTCCGGAATGATAACTTTTTCCCTGTCATAGAGATGAATTTTAACGGCAATATCCTTTCCGGGCTGGTATTGCGGTATCAGGAGAACCGGGATATAACACTGAACTTTTGCGATGTAACTGTCGCCGAATTTGGGGCATACCTGCAATTCAAGGATGACGCCCCATCGTTCATCCGCACCCATCATGAGCCTTGAACCGGACATGCTGATGTTCTGAATGATCGCCCTCGCATTTTCACCGGTTTCGGCAATATAGGCCGTCTCTCTTTTCTTTTTTTTGAACATTCTGCCGACAAGAATCAATGGAACCAGAGCAGGCAAAATGCAGAGAATAACAAAAAATACGATCACGGTCTCCTCTCCGGCAATATCTATGATAATTCCCTGCAGATCAGTGACTGCAAAAAGAACGGATACGATCACCAGTAAAACTGCCGGGATTAATGACAGGATGATCACCTTCCTGAAATTACTCTGAAAGTACGTTTTCATATTCCGTGTTTTGCTTTCCTTTTTTAATACCTGAATTCAGCAGCTATCATCACCTTGATTTTGTAATGTAGTCTTTACGCCATACAATATTCCCTGTTTTTTTATTCATCCCCAGCAGCATGTTTTTGAAAACCATAACCAGGTTATCATCTGAAATTGCCGAGCCCAGGAACTGTTTGTCAAAAGAATTGACCTTTTCCGTCTGACCAATCTCAGTTTGCCATAAAATTCCGGCCTTATAAAAATCAAGGTCCAGCGCGGTAACAATCCAGTTAAAAGTATGGAAGTCAATGGTGCTTTGTGAAAGGATAAAAATTGTTCCTGAATCACACAGGTAAGGGTTTGAATGGAATATGGATGTCTGTGGTTTAACACTGATCGGTTTTGTTATGTCTGCCAGTATAGCGGGATCAATGAGACTGATATCCTTCAGCTCTTCCGTTACCGGTTTTATATCCTTTTCCCTGATCTCCACCCGTTTGTCACTTCCCGGCCTCTTCACATTGTAAACCCTGCCAGTGTAAATCGTCTTTTGTTTCTCCAGTACCAGTGACGCTCTTGTATTTCCCCGGAAATAAACTTCCATTGAATCACTGATCCGCAGCGTGGTATTGATAAGTTCTTTGTTCGACAACTCATAATAGCTCCTTCCGGCTTCCTGTCCGGTTTTCTTCACGTTTAAGCTGACAGGATCCAGGAGGTAGTAATAACCATCATTTGCGGTGAAAAAGATATATTTCCCGGTGGTATCCATTGAATAATTTCCGGCCTGATCAGATAAACCTGATTTCAGATCCTGGTTTTTTTTCAGGATGTCTCCAGATGATACGACGATGTCAAGCGATAAAGGGTCCCGCGCATGAAACTTTAATTTGGGATCGATTGAAAAAAACCAGGCTTTTCCTCCTGCTGATCCGATATATTCTGTCTTTCCTTTAACCCTCACACTTTTTATCTTTTCCCCATTCACCGGATTGACGGCATTAATATACCTCCTGGTAAAGCCCTGGCTGGTTGTAATACCTACTCCCTTACTATAACTGGTCACATAATACGCGGATTCTATCGTGTAAAAAACTTTTGTCTTGTTTCCCGGATCCTTGTTAAACCCGGTATTTTCAAGGACCGGAGGCCTCTTGCATGAAGCAAGCAACAGGACGGCGATTAAAGAGAGAACAATTGAACGCATAGGGTCTGATAGTTAATTGTCGTTTCAAATATAGGATATTTCAGGAATAGTCCTTTTCGCGATCAGCTTTTTTTCTGCCGGAGGTCTGAGGTCTGAAATCTAAGATCCGCGGTCTGAGGACTGAAGACTGAAGTCAGATCATTGAGAATGGAGGATGGAGGATGGAGAATGGATTCACCTCCCCCCGGCCCCCTCTCCTGAAGGCGAGGAGGAGAAATAAATATCTGTGTAATCTGTGAAATCTGTGGTGAAAAAAAAGATGTCCCCAAAATAGAGACACCCTTTAGGATGATTTGATTAACTGTTAGAACGGGATCATCCCCATTTCTTGACAGCAGCGCCTATCGCAGGACCTGCTTTGCCAAGGTCTTCAGGCTTCATTACCGGGATCCATTCAACATCGGCATTTAACCAGAGGAAAAATGGTTCCCCAACCGCAGGCATTTCGGAGGCATCGTTCAGATTCACGACGATATAGGCTCCCCGCTGGCCGTTGATGGTTGAAAAATAGGCTGCTTCTGCCTTTATTTCGGCCAGCAGTTCACTCATTTTATGTCCGAACTGAGGATCTCTCAGCGCTTCGTTGCCCTTCTCTATGGACATCTGAACTTTCATTATATATTTCATATCAGGTTTTTTAAGATTGTGAATACAACAATTGAACTTTCTATTGCAGAAATGCAAAAAGTAAATTAAGACACAAAGATAACCCGGAATTAGTCTAAATTAACGTCTTGGCAGAAAATATTTCCTGGATGGCAGACTGAGGTCGGAGGTCCGAAGTTTGATGTCCGAGGACCGAAGACTGCCGACTTAGGATGGAAGATGGAGGTTGCTTCGTCCCGATGAAATCGGGACTCGCAATGACAAGAAGGTCTGATCAGCCTTTCCTCATCAGGGCGTACCGGAGACGGATCTCCCGTTCGCGGCTCTTGTCAGAAATAAAAATGATGGTCCGGCCATCATCCAGAACGACCGGGAACTTGTTCACCACTGATCCGGATGAAAGTTTTGCCTTGGGAACCGCCACCTTGTGGTTCGACACTTCAAACCTGTTATCGATGGTATCAATGCTGGCTTTGTGATGTCCGCTTTTCATTGTGGCTGTATTTTTTAAATTCAACTTAAATTAATGGACATTTTGGGACACCCTAACACGGGGTGCAATTATGTTTTCAACAGATAATGGTGAAAACTTTTTCGGCAGACAGAGGTCTGAGGTCTGAAATCAGAAGTCGGAAATAACGGATGTCAAGCAGCAGTCTGTTTTCATTCATGCAGAATGATTTATCTTTGCTCCCGGGGAGTTACACATTTCGGGGTAATCTCAATTCACGCAAAATGATAAACAGAGTTGACTTCCAGGAAGCTTTCAGCTATTATGACAAGGAAGTTGTCATAGAGATCATAGATCTGTTCCTGGAAACCTATAAACCTTTGCTGAATAAGCTTCAGAAGGCCATCAGTGCAGGTGATCCTGAAAATGTGATCATGCATGCCCACAGCATCAAAGGGCTGGCAGGGACATTTACAGCGCCGGCTCCCCATGTCATCGCTGCTTCCCTGGAAGAAAAGGCACACAACAGAAAAATGTCGGAAATACCTGCCTTGTATTCGGAATTAAAGCCATTAATTGAAGAAATGGCCGCGGATCTTGAAGATATCCGCAGCAGGATTCAGAATGGCCGTTCTATTCTTTGACTTTATAGAATTTGCCGGTATAGGTATGTTTTTCTGTCCGGATCGAGAAGAGGCAAACCCCTACCGGAAATGATTCCGTATCCACCTTGAAGTTATGTACACCGATGGCCAGATTATTCTGGTCCTCATGGTAAAAACCGCTGCCTCTCATATCATAGATGATTAGTTCCACATTTGAGATTTCATTGGTGGTAAAGGTGATGGTGAGGTTCTTGCTCACAGGATTCGGAAACGGCACAGGATCAACGGAAAAGTGAGACCTGGCAGAATCGGTGAGATCAAGTGGCTCAACTTCTTCCCCTCTTACGCTTCCGTTTGGATGCAACGGGTCGTATTCATATGAGCCGATATCATACCTGGTTCCGACGGGCCTCTGGTGGTTGAAAAAGTCGAAATTTACCCGCCGCGAATCGGTGTACCCGTTATTGATGAGGGGTGAGTTAGGGGTGAGCCTGTAAAGTGTATCAATGAATCCGGCCCCGCCTGAACTCATGGACTGGTAATTGTTCCTGACCGCCACATTGGATCCCAAACAGGTAACCACAATATACCCGGTGCTGCCCTGACCGGGATTGATGATCGCATTGGAGGCAATCAGGTTATTCCGGGAGACATCACTCGAAAACCGCACCCCGTTCGACTTTGGATTGATGATATCGTTAAAGAGTATACTGAAAGAGGATCCCGCCCTTGCCGAATTGTCATTCACATAGATGCCGTATTTCATTTTGGTCGGGTCGTTCGGGTAATAATTTCTGCCTGCATCCACGATGATGTTGTTAAAGATCCGGTAATCGCCCAGGCCGAGGCTTTCGATCCCGTCGCCCTTTCCCTTTGCGATGTAATTGTTGTAACAATCGCACTGTGATCCACCCCCGATAAGGATCCCCGACATCTGGTACAGGGTTCCATCCTCACTGTCGTACATCACTACGTTATTAAAGATCTGGCAGTTCTTTGAGGCCGATCCCACCTGGATCCCGTCCCAGCCGGTATGCATGACAATATTGTCATAAATCTTTACCCCATCCATGAGGTGGGGCAGGACAACGGTATCTTTCCCGTTGCAGGCAAGGGTTTTGCCGCTGTAAAAGCTGCTCCCGATGTAAAATCCTTCATCTCCTGTATGTCCCACGAAACAATTGTGAATAATTGTGTTGTACTGCGTGAATTTATCGCGTGTGGAGGTTAATGAACAATCGGGGTCGGTTTTGGCATAAATGCCGGCGGTGGCTACATTGTCAATATAGACATGATCAATCTCCGTATACGAACTAAGATCTCCGATGCTCAGCCCTGCACCGCCCTGCACCCGCGTGATCATAAACCCGTAATAATTGTTCGTATAACCGGTTCCGGTCATCTTGATGTATTTGCAATTCCGGAAGACAATCCCGTAGTACCAGTCGGTGTTGATGGTAACAGGGCCGTTATAATTGATGAAAACCATGGGTTTGCCTAATGACCCGGTAAAGTTCCGGATCAGGAGATAGGGACGGGCACCTGCTTTCAGCTTAATCGTATCACCCGGATTCAGGTTTTTGAAAGCGTAAGCTGTTCCGTCAATGCACAGGAGGGTTGGTTCAACAATCACAGAACCGGCATTGGCGCCGCCGGCAGCAAAAAGTATGGCCAGAAGCGAAAAGACTGAGATTGTTATAACTCGTATTGAGTTCATATGAAAGAGTTCGAAAAAATGGCCGGAATCTGCCGGATCAGTTACCGCTTCTTTTTGCACGAACCCAGTTCACCGATTGCGAGCCCCTGACGAGTCGTCGAAAACCCAGGAAAACAGAGAGGTTCATGATAAAAAAGTAATATGGTACAAACAGTATTTTGACCCTCACCAGGTGGTTTTCAAGGTACCAGCCGATGAGAGCCGCCATGTAAAAAACCACCTGCAGCCACCAGAGGGTAGTGTAAATTCCCAACCCGGATATCCGCTCGTTCATGGCGAGAATTCCGCTTGCCGGTATCAGCAGCAGAAGTGAAAGCGGTGCCAGTGTCCACCGGAGCACCCGGTGGGAGAAATACTGGAAGGAGAGGGTGCCGTACCTGAAGATGTTCAGGAGCGACCGTAAGCGGATCACTGATTGCAATCCGCCTGCAGAAATCCGGATTTTCCTCTTAAGCTCTTCTTTCACGTTGGCCGATGGCGCTTCGATGGCATACGCCTCGGGGTCGTACTGTATTGTATAGCCCTGCTGGGCGACACGCAGGGAGATCATGAAATCATCCAGCAGCGTGTCGCGCTCCATCTCCTTATACAAGCCGGTTCGTATTGCAAAAAGTTCCCCGGCCGCCCCGGCCACTGAATACAGTTCCGCGTCAAGGCGTTTCAGCGTGGATTCATACCTCCAGTAAAGCCCTTCTCCGGCACCGGCTGCAGAAGCCCTGCCAGGAGCAAGGATCCGCTTCTCCCCGGAAACACATCCGACAACCGGATCGGAGAAAAGGTTAACGATCCGCCGGATGGATGAAGCATTCAGGATGGTATTGGCATCACAAAAAACGACGATAGGGGTTCTCACAAACTTCATTCCCCGGTTC
Source organism: Bacteroidota bacterium (assembly GCA_026391805.1). Taxonomy (GTDB): domain Bacteria; phylum Bacteroidota; class Bacteroidia; order Bacteroidales; family FEN-979; genus FEN-979. The sequence continues at coordinate 126,953 of JAPLDJ010000020.1, forward strand.
ATCGCCCCGATCTTCCCGTTCCTTTTGGGTTGATGCAGGACCCGGACTCCCTCGTACCCGGACAGAAGCTCGGGGGTTCCGTCATCGGAACCGTCGGTGACCCAGAGGATGTGCAATTTGTTCCTGGGATAATCGAGTTCATAGGTATTCTTCATCTTTTCGGCTACAACATCGCGTTCGTTGTAAGCGGCGATAAACAATGTAACGGCTGGCTCGGCATCCGGCTCCTGCGACGGTCTCCGGCGGTTTAAACCAAACAGGCGCCGGGTTTTCGTAATCAATAATATCAGGATGCCATATCCTATGTATGCATAGAAAACCGTAAACAGCATCAGCCAGAAAAATATTTTCAGATAGATCATTTTTTCGTGTTATTGTTGCGTGTAGTTCATTTGTTTATCCAGAATTTCCGAGATACCAGCCACATTGCTCTCCCAGCTGTGGGTCATCGCGTAAGCCTCGCGCCGTACTTCCAGTTCCGGTGAATTGTCCTTCAATGCCGCTTCGATAAGGGTTGCATAATCCTCATGACTTTCCGCGAGGGAGGTGATATGGGAAAACATCGACATAAATTCAGTCTTTGTTGCAACGACAGGTTTCCCCATTCCGAGGTACTCATCAACTTTCCGGGGGTAATTGCCCAGTGTCAGTTCATTCAGGTTCTGTGGATTGATAGCGACATCAAACTGCTTTATGTACGAAGGAATAAGTGAAGGATCCTTTTGCCCGAGGAAATAGATATTCGGGATCCGGTGAAGATCGCTGTCGCGGAAGGTTTCATCCTCCGGCCCGACAAGGACTATGCTCCAATCGGGATGGATCTGGGCAATGTGCCTTATAATTCCCGGATCGAGCCGCAGGGAAAGCAGTGCACCGGTATACCCGATAACCGGGTGGGGGATGGACCGGATATCCTCCGGACAAGGATCGCTGTTCTGCCGGTTGTAAACATGGTGATCAAATCCCTGCCCGACAACGTATGTGTTCGGGTTATGTTTTTGCGCATCCTTTCCCAGGTATGCGGAATTGGCCATCACAATGTCGGATTTGGCCATAATGGCCGGCTGGATCCGGTGGCCCTGCACCTTCCAGAAATCCATGGCCATGAAGTTGTCACGGTAATAATAGACCGAAAGCCTTGGATGAAGTAGTTCATTCATGTATAAGCCCCTGAACATATTCCCGTCGTTGAACAGGATGTAGTCGCTCAAATGCAGCCGCTTGATCGCCAGGAGGATCTGGGTTGCAAACCGGCGGTTGTTGATCAGGTTCAGCTTATCGAACAGCCAGTTCCAGGGCAAACGGCTGACCGACTCAAGGGTGGTGCGTGGGAAAAGCGTCCATAGGTTGTCGCTGATGGGAACAAGATCTTCGCTTTTTCCGTTGATGATATCAATCCGCCGCTTCACAGAAGGAAGGCTCCTTTTTCTCAATTTGGTCATCCGGTCCAGCGGCGAATTCACATAGAGCACCCGGTTGTATTTCGAGAGTTCCCTGGCGATATCCTTGCAGTTGCTGCCGATTCCGATATCCCAGGCCTGAAGACTGATTATTACTATGTCGCGGTTTACTATCATCGGGGTTGGTTAATTGTTGGTATTGGGAGTTTTTGTTCCGATTTCCCTGTAGATCTCAAGGACATTCTGCGCCATCGACCGCCAGGTAAATTTTGCGGATTGAAGGAATCCCTGTTCAATAAGTTGGTTCCGGTAGCCTGTATCCGTTGTCAGCGCAATCATCCTGTCGGTAATTTCCGAGGGGTTGTACGGATCGGCTATTGCCGCAGCAGTGCCTGCAATTTCCGGCATTGAAGAGGTATTGGAGGTGATGACCGGGGCGCCGCATGCCATGGCTTCCAGGATCGGAATCCCGAAGCTTTCACGCAGGGAGGGATAGAGGAATACCTTGCATTGACTGTAGATCGCAGGCAGATCGGTGTTCGTTATGTAACCGGTCAGCTTGATCCTGTCATGGAGCGATTCATTGCCGGTCTCCGCGATGATCTTGTCCAGCTCCTGCCGGTCGAAATCAGGCATGACGAGCATGCTCTTACTGCCGGTCCGTGTGATATAATCGGCAAATGCTTTAATTGTTCCGCGGGTATTTTTCTTGGGGTCTGTGTTTCCGAAGAAAAAGAAAAAATCATCCGGAAGGGAATATTTTGCTTTGATCTTTCCCAGTACTCCGGGATCGGTTACCGGGTGAAAATGTTCGCTGACGCCATTATATACAGAAGTAAGCCTCGGATCATCCTTCATTCCGAAAAAGGAGCTGATCCGCTGACGTTCGTATTGCGATACCGTGATGATCTTCCTGCTCTTTTTTATTAAGCCGGGAACCACTAGTCTGCGGTAGCCATTCCCGAACCGCTGGTAGGGTGTTCCGCTGCCGCTCAGCAGGCTGACAAAACCCTTCTCCATATAAATAATGTCATGCAGGGTGATCACGAGGGGAATATCGGTTGATAGAGGAGCCGTGTTGCTGGTGCAGTGCAGCAGGTCACATCCCTCTTTTTTTGCGGCCTTTGGCAGTGAGATCTGCTCCCAGAGAGGATAAGACCCGCCCTCAAGACCAACGATACGGAAGTTCGGGGTTTCCCGGATGACGGTATTGTCAACATCCGGACGAATAAAGAGGACATACTCATTTTCATGATCGATGAGCTGAAGGTTGCGGATAAGCTCCAGTGCCACCATATCCATCCCGTGCTTTTTCGGGCGGAATAACCGTTGTCCTTCAATCCCGATCCTCATATCAGTTCATTTTATGATTAGTGACGAAACCCGTTCCGTGTTCGGTATGCAGAAACTGCCGGTTTGCCCCTTTGATCCTCCAAAGGGAAACAAGCATTAAAACCATTCCCCGTGGCAGGGTCAGAAGTGCGCGGAGGGTCTTCCTGTGATAAAACGACCGGGGAAGCGAGAGTCCAAATACAGCGATGCACATCGAACCTGCCATCATCCATAAAAAATTCAATACTGCAGGCTTTTCAAGGATAATGTTTGCGGGCAGGAACAGCGCCATCGAAAGAAAAACGGCTCCAAGCAGGAGAATGCGCGGCGGGAGGATGAATTGCACCGCCTTATCGAAATAATCTATGTTGCCCCGAGTAACCAAGTCGGTGAATGCCTGGCCGATATCAGTTTTAAAATAGGTCAGCTGTGCCGCAAGCCATCTTCTCCGCTGGTTCTTGAAGGCGGTGGCCTTCCGGATCTTCTCATCGAAAACCAGGGCTTCTGAATCATACCCGATCCGGAACCCCTGCTGCAGTATTTTCAGCTCGATCTCCTTGTCGAATCCGCCGACGGCTTTCACTCCCGACATAAGTTCCTTGAAGAAGCCGTACCTGAATGCCATTCCCGAACCGATGATGGCGGATGAGAGACCTGCGGCAACATGTCCTTTCCTGAAAATGTGGTTGTTGATCTCTTCGCTTGCAGCATCCAGCAGCGCGAGCGGCGAATCCTGGTTCTTCGCGGTGCGATGGCCCTGGACGGCAACAAGATCCCCTGTTAATGAGCCGCTGATCCGTCGGAGGAAATCGGGGGCCATGATGTTGTCGGCATCCAGGATGACCGCGATGTCAAAGCCATCGCCAAGGACCGTCATGGCACGGTTCAGAGCTTTGGTTTTGGTGCTTTGTTCGAACCTGACTTCAATCAGCGTGACCGGAAGCCTGCGCAGACTGCTGAGCGTCTGCTCCTGCAGGGAATCAGCAATAACGACCACTTCAAACTTTTCTTTCGGGAAATCCTGGCGGAGTGCATCCTGTGCTACATCCACAATGACTGAATCCTCCCTGTAGGCAGGAATGAGGACCACGATCTTTCCCGCCGGCCTGACTGCTGCACTCTTCGGGGCTTTGTAGAACCGGCCTGCAATTGCGAAGAACAGCAGGTAGAGCAATGGCCATCCGAGTAAGACCAGTACCAAGATCTGCAGAGCATCAAAGAGGAAATGTGTGGTTGAGGTCATAAAACAGGATTTGTATGGATATCTTTTGCAGAACTGTTCCGGATATGCCAGAATATTGCATTCAGGTATGCAGCCAGATGTCCGTTATCGCTGCTGAATAAATACCTGAGGGTGTTTTTGGGGACGGCGACGAACAATTGAAAAAGCAGGGCCATGAAAAATGGAATTCCCGAACTGTTCCGGCGCAGGTACAGCAGGCGCCCCCGGTTCAGGTAGTAGGTTTTCAGCGGGCTCATCCTGCCTGTACTCACGGATTCTTTATGGTAGATCACCGAATCGTGAACAAACCAAAGCTGGTATCCTTCCTTGCGTATGCGGATTCCCCAGTCCAGTTCTTCATAATATAAGAAGAAGCATTCGGCCATCAGCCCCACTTTGCGGATCACCCTGACGGGGATCAGCATGGCTGCGCCATGTACAAATGCGGTCATCGCATCACGGTTGTACTGCCCATGGTCTTTTTCCAGGTATCCGATTCCATGACTGCGTACCGTAATCGGATGAACAGGAGCGGAACCGGCATACTGAAACGTATCGGGGTGATGGAAAAACCTGATCTGGGGACTTACGGCCCCGATGGAAGGATCCGATTCAAGCTTGTTTACCAGCGGTTCAAGGAACCCGGGTGTAACTTCAGTATCATTGTTTAACAAAAGGATATATGACCCTTTTGCATGCCGGATACCAAGGTTGTTGCCACCGGCAAAACCGAGATTTTTTCCGCTGCGGATCAGGGTCGCTTCCGGGAACTGCGTTTCTATCAGAGAAGGATCCTGGTGCGGTGAGGCATTGTCGACAACAATGACCTCAATCGCCGGATAGGTGATCTTTTGCAGCGAAGCCAGCAGCTGGCAGGTCTCTTCTGCATGATCGTAATTGACGGTGATGATGGATACCAGTGGTGTTGCCATAAGGGTTCAGGTGAGTTTAGTGGTTAATCCTGAGGGAAGGTGCAGGCGGATGCCTGCAAGCCCGTCCCCGGAGGCAAGTGATACCATGTAATCGTTTTCGAACAGTGTTGAGGAGAGGATATAACGATCCGGACCGGAGATGCTTTTACTCTCAAAATCAGGCTCTATGGTCCTGATATCCTGGAGAACGTCCACATCCAGCTTCCCGGAAAGACCGGTTCCAATGGCTTTCAGGAGCGCCTCTTTTCTCGTCCACAGGCGGTAAAAGCGGTCAGAGGCTCCTTCCGTTCCGGCATTGATAAATGAATTCTCCTCCGATGTGAAGAATTGCTCAGAGACCTCCCCGTACTTAAAGTCAGAATTCATGTATTCCACATCAACCCCGATTTTGTATCCCAAGCTGAAAGCAAGCGCTGAAATACCGCAGCTATGCGAAAGACTGAACCGGATCTTGTTCTGCTTTCCCGACAACAAGGGTTTTCCGTATTTGTTATAGTCGAGCTTCACTTCCCGCGGCGATATACCGAGCTGATAACTCAGGATCAGCCTCAGCAAGCCGTGTACAATAACAAAACTGTCGTGATCACCGCGGAACCGGAACCGCTGAGACCTGGCTGTTTCGACAGGATCGAGAAACCTGCGGAGGGGTTCGATCTGTTCCTGCCCGAAATTACTGTTCTCAACCAGGAATACCTCAGTTTGATTCCTGGTGAGTTTTACATGGCACCCTGAATTCATCCCGAAGATTTGCGGATGTTGCTTTGCGAGTATGTTTAGTCTGGCCATAAAAAATATTTTATTCAGCTGTCATTACTATGCAACGGCCAGGGTTTTATCTTGTCCGGAGCCGTTGGCTTTGTCCAGGACTACTGCCTGAAGGTGAACAGTGGGATTGTCAAAAAGATGGATCAGTGAAAGCCGTATGCCGAACTCCTTTTCAATTTTAATGATCAGGTTAACGGCCATGAGTGAGTGACCGCCGATCCTGAAGAAATCTTCATGAATGGTGATGTGCCCGATGTTGAGCAGCGATTTCCAGATTTCGGTCAGTTTTGCCTCAGTAGGAGTGCCTGTTTCGTCTGCGGCTCCGGGAACAATTCCGGACTGCGGTTCAGGGTCAGGAAGGGCTTTTCTGTCCACTTTGTTATTAGCAGTGAGCGGAAATTTTTCCATCCTGACAAATGCTGCCGGGACCATGTAATCGGGAAGGCGATCCATCAGGAACTCCCGAATTTCACAGGAGTTGATTTCATCATCTTTTGAACAGGTATAATAAGCTGCAAGCATATTTTCCCCGGAGGGATCCTGCCTGACCATTACCACGTTTTCACGGATCCCCGGGTATTGCGACAAGACGGTTTCAATTTCACCCAGTTCGATCCGGAAACCCCGGATCTTTACCTGTGAATCGACCCTGTTCAGGAAAGCCAGACGGCCATCGGGGAGAAATCGGGCAAGGTCACCGGATCTGTACATCTTCCCGTCGGGGCCACCACAGAATGGATCAGGGACAAAGCGGCCGGCAGTCAATTCCGGCAGGTCAATGTACCCCGGTGAAACACCATCGCCCCCGATGTACAGTTCCCCCGGAATTCCCCCGGGAACAGGGATCCCTGAAGAATTCAGGATATAAATGAAATTATTGTCAAGCGGGCGTCCGATGTTTACGATCCCTTCTCCGGCAACATCCTCAGGCATAACCCTTCCTCCCGTTGAATAAATGGTAGTCTCGGTAGGACCATAGCAGTTCCATACTTCTTTGCAGATGGCCAGGAGTTTTCGTCCCTGCTCTTTGGTTGTGGCATCTCCACCTGTAATGACACGCAGATCGGATTTCCCCTGCCAGTTGTTCAGCAGAAGCATCTTGTAAGTCACAGGAGTGGCCTGGAACAGCGTCGCCTGACTTGATTCGAACCGTTTGATCAGCAATTCCATATCCATTGCGGTTTCCTGGGAGGCGATCACAACCCTGGCCCCGTTGAACAATGGGAGGTACATGTCCAGTTCTGCAATATCAAACGAGATGGTTGTCACAGAGAGGTAGATGTCCTCCGGCACAATCTTCATCATTTTTGTAAAGGCATTGATCAGGTTGACCAGGGAATGCTGCAGGACCGGAACACCCTTCGGCTTACCGGTCGATCCGGAAGTATAAAGGATATATGCCGGCTTCAGCGGATTTCCGAGTGCAAGGTTTTCGGCAGATTCCGAACTGTATTGTTCTTCGTCGGGCAGGATCGGGTTTGCTCCGGTATCGGGGAGATGACCGAGCAATGAATGCTCTGTTATGCTGAGGACCGGTTTTGCATCGTTCAGGATAAGTTCGAGCCGTGGTTTGGGATAGATCGGGTCAAGCGGAAGGTAAGTGGACCCGGTTTTCGAAATAGCCAGAAGGGAAACCAGCAGGTTCACATTCCTGTGTAGGAACACGCCGATCACCTTGTCCTCGCCCGCACCATGTTTCAGAAGGTGACGGGCAAGACGGTTCGCTTTTTCGTTGAGCTCACGATAGGTCAGCCGTGTATGATCATCTTCAACGGCAATATTATCAGGTGTTCTGGCAGCCTGTTCCTCAAAAAGATGATGTACGCATTTTTCTCTTGGATAAGGTGTACGGGTGCTGTTCCATTTATAAATGATCTGGCTGAACTCATCGTTGGTCAGGATTGGAATTTCCCCGGCGGGAATGGCCGGGTTGGCAGATATTTTATTCAGGATCATGGTATAGTGTCCGGCGATCCGTTCGATCGTGACCTTATTGAACAGGCCGGCATCATACGTGGCGACACAGTCAAATCCCCGGTTCACTTCAGAAACATTGAATGACAGATCGACAGGCAAAGAAGGAACATCGCTGTTCCCACTTTCGGACCTGTAATTAAATAACACCTGGAATACGGGGTGAACATTGGCGTTCCGGTTCAGGTTCAGTTCCGCAGCAACCTCTTCAAATGGCACCCGGGCATCGGATGGCAGGAACTTAGTTTGTTTAATGACTTCTGCGGCCACATCTGTAAATGACATCCCTGTCGGGATGATCAGCCGCATGGGGATCACAGGACTGTTTTCCTTCTCAGGATCCGACCAGCCGATGACAAGGTCGTCCTGGAGGCTGTATTTTGAAATCAACACGCCGAAAGCTGCCAGCAATATGTCATGGAACGATGTTTCCGTAAACCCGGTTACCGTCTTCAGGCGGTCATAAAGTTCGGTTGGGAGGGAAAAACGAAAGTCGGAAGTGCTCCTCTGATCCTGTTTCGGACGCTGGAAATCCAGCGGAAGCTGAAGCATTTCAGGAATACCGGACAGGTAATTCTTCCAGAATTCTATATTTTCCGGGGCGGTCGTTCCGTTCATTCCGGGTTCGGTTGATATGGTTAACATGGTTTGGTTCAGAATTGATTTAAAAGCTTTCATTCAGGTTCTTCTGTAAAACAGTTGCAAAGAATTTATCGTTCGGAGGAGCAAAGGTGCTGGAATGTTCACCGGGGATCTCATGGATGGTGACTCCCCCCGAGGCTACTGTATTCCAACCGTAGGTAACAGGATCGGCGATGTAGAAGGTTTGTTCCTTCGCCTTGAAGAGGTGAACAGATCCGGGATACGGTTTTAAAACGTACTTCCTGTGCGCCCGCCTGTTTGCGCTGTGCACTTTCCGTAAATATTTCGGCAGCTCGCTGCTCGTTCCCTTTGAAACAAGGTCATCTTTGCCGCCTTTATAGTCAGGTCCCTTGATTTTTTTCTGAAGGCCGATCCATCTGCGTCGCAGGAATGCCATCTTGGTTTCATTTGTTTCAGAAAAGAAGGCCATGATGTTCCATGACATATAATTGAACATATGCTGTATCCTTTTCATTGAGCTCTCCGGCCAGGGCAGGTGACTGAAAGATTCATCGGCAGTGGTGTCGAGCAGCCCCAGGAACGCTGCTTTCTTTCCCATTGCAGTAAGCTGCTGTGCCATTTCGAAAGCGATCTTCCCGCCGAATGAAAACCCTGCCAGGGCATAGGGTCCTTCCGGATCAACGGTCATGATTTCGGAAATGTAATATGAGGCAATGGCTTCGATGGATTCCAGCGGGACTTCAGATCCGCTCAGCCCTTTGGCCTGGAGCCCGTAGACCGGCTGATCCGGATCAAGATGGTTGATCACGGTGGTGTAAAGCAGCACATTTAAACCCATGCCATGGATCAGGAACAACGGCTTTTTTGTACCGGCAGGACGGATTGGAACGAGCGATCTCCAGACAACCGGGTCCGTGCCCTCGTCGATTTGCCTGGCCAGGCGGTGGATGGTATTCCGGTCAAATAAAGTAGCAAGCGGCAGCCTGACCTTGAATTCTTTTTCAATCTTCTGGATCAGGGATACTGCGATCAGGGAATGTCCGCCGATATCAAAGAAATCGTCATGGATGCCTACCCGTTCAATGTTCAGGATTGACTGCCATATCTTCACAAGTGCCTTTTCGGTCGGGGTGGATGGTTCCACGTGTTTCGCAGAATCCGGCACCGGGATGGATTCCGGCCTGGGCAATGCATTCCGGTCCACTTTTTTGTTGGCCGTCAGCGGTAAGGATTCCATTTCAATAAAAATGGAAGGCACCATGTAATCGGGCAATTTCACTTTAAGTGACTGACGCAGGAATGCGTGATCCACAGCGTCTGTTCCTGACCGGGTATAATAGGCGGCCAGCATCTTGCCGCCCGAAGGCTGGTCGATTACAATAACCACATTTTCTTTTACCCCGGTGCATTGTGAAAGGACCGTTTCAATCTCGCCCAGCTCGATCCTGAACCCGCGGATCTTAACCTGTGAATCGGCCCTGTTGAGATAAACCACGTTGCCGTCGGGCAGGTATTTTACCAGGTCGCCTGTCCTGTAAATCTTTTCGCTGCTGTTACTGCTGAATGGATTTGGAACAAACCGTTCCGCATTCATCACGGGCAGGTTAAGATACCCATCTGATACGCCTTCACCACCGATATAGAGCTCCCCGGGAATGCCGATGGGCACCGGCTGCATACCACCCGGGTTAACAACATAAAATGTGTTATTGGCAATGGGGCGGCCGATAGGGATAAAACCCTCTCCCTTCAGGTCGTTTTCGTCCAGCTTTTTAGCACTGGAATAGATCGTGGTCTCCGTGGGGCCGTAGGCATTCCATACCTCTTTGCAACCGCTGTACAATGACCTCCCAAGATCTTTTGGAAACGCTTCTCCCCCAGCCACCACTTTAAGGTTTGGATTGCCAATCCAGCCACTCTGGAGAAGCATCTTGTAGGTTACAGGAGTTGCCTGGAAGATCGTTGCACCGGAATCCGTTAACAGTCGTTTAAGGATCTCCATGTCCATTCCTGCTTCCTTCGGTGCCATCACCAGCCTGGCGCCGTTTATCAGCGGAAGGAAGATCTCCAGTTCCGCAATGTCGAAGGAAACGGTTGTTATGGCCAGGAGCGTATCCTGCGAGGTTACATCCAGCAGCCGGGAAAAAGACTCCAGGAGGTTCACTACTGAGTGTTTCCTGATAGGGACTCCCTTTGGCTTTCCGGTCGATCCGGAAGTATAAAGGACATAAGCAGTACCACGCGGATTGGCTGGCGGCAGGTTGTCAGATGATTCCTTTTCCCAGACAGACTGGTTAAAATAAAGTGTTTCTGCGCCCGATGCCGGCAGGCTTTCACGGAGTGAATCCTGCGTGATCAGAAAGAGCGCGCCTGCATCTTCAAGGATGGCTTCCAGCCTCGCTTTCGGAAAGATCGGATCGAGGGGCAGATAGGTTGCGCCGGTTTTGGAAACGGCAAGCATCGCCATCACAAGTTCTGCCGACCGCTCAAGGAAGATGGCGACCTTCGTATTTTCCCCGACCCCGCGACGGCGGAGATAATGCGCCAGTTTGTTCGCGCCCTGGTTAAGTTCTGAATAGCTGAGCTGCTTCCGGTGATCTGCAACTGCAGGAAAACCCGGGGTTTTGGCGGCCTGCTTTTCAAATAACTGATGGATGCATTGATCCGAAGAATATGCCACCGTGGTATCGTTCCACTCGCCTGTCATCTGGCGGGTTTCAGCACTGGTCAGCAACGGAATGTCCTTAACAGGCTTTTCAATCCCGGCAACGACCGACTTCAGGATCGTGAGGAAATGGCCGGCAAAGCGGTTAATTGTATCCTGACTGAAAAGGTCGGTATTGTATTGAAAGACGCAGTGAAGACGGTCACGTTCATCATGAATGGTGAGGGTCAGGTCCACCTGGGAAAATTTCCTGACACCGTCCTGCAGCGTCATGGTTCCTCCCGGCAGGTCGATCACCTTGTGATTTACGGTAAGGTAATTGAAAAGTACCTGGTAAACGGGGTTCATGCCCGGTATTCTTTTCGCTTTTATTTCATCCACGATCCTCTCCAGGGGGACTTCCATATTTTCATAACCGGTCAGGAACCTGTTCCTTATTTCTCCCAGAAGTTCCCTGAATGTTTCTTCCGCACGAACCGGGATCCGGATGGGAAGGGTATTTATTAGAACACCGAACAGCGACAATAACTCCTCCTGGTTCCGGTTGGCAAAGGGAACCCCGATGACCATATCATCCTGCATGGAGTACCTGTTCAGCAATACACCGTAGACGGTCAGCAGGAAGACCGGCAGGCTGGCCGAACGGCTCCGGCTCAGCTCAGCAATCGAATCCCTCAGCTCTTTGCCGATGTAAAACCGCACTTCGTCTCCCCTGAAATTCTGAATGCGCTGACGGGGAAAATCGAACGGGAGGTTCATCTGATCGGGGGCGCCGGCAAGCTCACTGACCCAGTAATCCAGTTTTTTACGGTAATCCTTGCTTTCAAGCCACTGGCTTTCACGCAGTGCAAAATCTTTGTAAGTGAATCCGATTTCCGGAAGGTCAATGGGTTTGCCTTCTTTCAGGCTTCGGTAAGTAGTCTTTAATTCGTCGAGAAATGTATCGATCGATCCCGCATCGGAGATGATATGATGAAAATTCATCAGGAACACATATTCATTGTTACCCAATGTAATAAGCTCAAAGTGGCAGAGGGGACCTTTGCTGAAATTGAATTTACGGGAAGCGTTTTCCTTCGAATAAAGGGCCACCAGTTCTTTCTGCATTTCCGGTGTCTCCTTTGAAAGGTCAACCCTGTGAAGGGTGACATCAGACTGGTCGAGGATTTTCTGAGATGGCGCCGAGGATCCGTTCGTGAACACTGTGCGCAGCGCTTCGTGACGGCTGACAAGCACCCGGAGGCTCTGTTCAAGGAGTGCCGGGTCGAGTTCGCCGGAAATATGGTAATCCAGAGGGTTGTTACTTGCGGAAATATTCGCTTCCATATTTTCAATGAACCAGAAGCGGTTCTGGGCAGAAGATAACACGTACCTGCCGGTGGGTATATCAGTTTGAAGTGTGGTCATAGTTTAATCGTATTACAGGTTTTCAATTTCATTTAAAGAGGCTTGCAACAGGTTGGCAAAAATCTTGTCATTCGGGGGCGCAAAGGTGTTGGAATGTTCACCCGGAACCTCATGTACGACAACTCCTCCAAGTGCCACTTTATCCCAGCCGTAAGTTATCGGTTCGGGAATGTAAAAGGTCTGCCTTGACGCCTTAAAAAGGTGGACGGTGCCGGGGTAAGTGCGAATGATGTAATTCCGGTCGGCATGGCTGTTGGCGTGGTGAACCTTGCGAAGGTATTTGGGAAGCTCCTTCCGTTTGCCATAGGAGATGGTATCCGCATTTTTAATATCAAAATCCAGCCCCCTGATCTTTTTCTTCAGGCCTTTCCACCTGCGGCGGAGGATCGTTAATTTGCCTGTATCCTTTGCCTGGAAAAAGGATGAAAGGTTCCATGAGATATACCGGGCAATGTGGATCATCTTCCGGTTGTTTCTTTCGAAAAATGGCAGGTATGCCAATGAACCATCAGCGGTTGCATCAAAGAGGCCCAGGAACCTGACCTGTTTTCCCATGGCGTTCAGCTGCCTGGCCATTTCGTAAGCGATCCTTCCTCCAAGTGAAAAACCAGCCATGGCATAAGGACCTTCCGGATCAACGGTTATGATCTCTGAAATGTAATAGGTAGCGATCGCTTCGATCGAATCGAGCGGTTCGTCTTTCCCGTTCAGCCCCTTTGCCTGGAGGCCGTAGACGGGCTGTTCGCGGTCAAGGTAATTGACCAGCGTGGTGTAAAGCAATACGTTCAGTCCCATTCCATGGATCAGGAACAGGGGTTTTTTAATGCCGGCAGGACGGATGGGGACCAGCGAGCGCCATTGCAATGAATCAGCACCCTGGTCGACAAGTTCGGAGAGATGAAAAATTGTACTCCGGCTGAAGAATGAAGCCAGCGGAATCCGGATCCCGAGTTTTTTCTCGATGCTCACAACCAGTGAAACAGCGATCATCGAATGGCCGCCGATCTCAAAGAAATCGTCATGAATGCCGATCTTTTTGATGTGAAGCAGTGAACTCCATATTTCCGCCATTTTCTTTTCAGTTTCAGTCGTGGGTTCTGTGTATTTGCGCGACGAGGCCGATACGACTGATCCTGGTTCAGGCAATGCTTTGCGGTCAACTTTGAGGGTTGAGGTCAGCGGAAAACGGTCCATGGTCACGAATGCCGATGGAACCATGTAGTCGGGAAGCTTGTTTTTCAGGTACTGGTGCAGCGCAGCAGGATCAAGCGTGATTCCGTCATCCATGATAAGATAGGCCACCAGCATCTTTTCTCCGGATGCATCGGTTCTGACCACAACTACATTTTCCCTGATCCCCGGATACTGGGTGAGCATGGATTCAATCTCACCAAGCTCGATCCTGAATCCCCTGATCTTTACCTGGAAATCAATCCGGTTAAGAAAAATCACATCTCCTGTTGCCGTATAATGCACGAGGTCTCCCGTGCGGTAGAACATGGCCTCCGGATCCATGCCCAGCGGATCGCGTACAAACCGTTCGGCCGTATGTTCGGGAAGGTTCAGGTAACCTGCCGATACGCCTGCACCTCCGATATAGAGCTCCCCGGGGATTCCTGCAGGTACCGGAACCTTGTTTGAATTCAGCACATACAAAATGTTATTGTCCAGTGGCTTTCCAAGGGATACATACCCTTCACCTTCCAGGTCTTCGGGATTTACTTTTTTCAGGAGTGAATAGATCGTTGTTTCCGTCGGAGCGTAGCCGTTAAAGACCATTTTGCAGCGGGAAAGCATTTCACGGGCAAGTTCTTTCGGCAAGCCTTCACCTCCCGAGAGGACCTTCAGGTCGGGTTTCCCCTCCCAGGAGCTCATCATCAGCATTTTAAAGGTCACCGGGGTGGCAAGGAACAACGTCGCTCCGGAACTCTGAAGTTGTTGTTTAAGAAACTCCACGTTTGAAACCGTAGCCTGCGAAGCCATTACAAGCTTTCCCCCGTTAAACAGCGGCAGGTACATCTCCATTTCGGCCACATCGAATGTGAACGTGGTGGCCGAAAGAAGAACATCCTGTTCCGTTACTTCCATTTTCCGGGAGATGGCCCTTACGATGTTGACGGTTGAATGGTGCTTTACAAGCACCCCTTTTGGTTTGCCCGTGGAGCCTGATGTAAAAAGGATATAAGCAGCTTTCTGAGGATTTCCGAAGGCGAGGTTTGTTTCGGGTTCGCCGTCAAACAATGACGGCTCATCGATCAGAACAGTTTTCGCCTGGCAGGGCGGAAGGTCATCGGCAAGGGCTCTTTGTGTTAAAAGGATCACCGGCTTTGCTTCATCAAGGATCAACCCGATGCGTGCTTTCGGAAAGATAGGATCCAGCGGGAGGTAGGTGCTTCCGGTCTTGGCAATCGCCAGCAACCCGGTTATGAAATCGGCGCTGCGGTCCAGGTAGACGGCAACGAAGGTATCCTCGCAGGCACCCTGTGCGGCAAGGTAATGGGCGAGGCGGTTGGCGCGCGCGTTGAGTTCAGCATAGGTGAATTGTGAATGATCATCTGCAAGCGCAACGGCATCCGGTGTGCGCACGACCTGTTCCTCGAAAAGATGATGCGTGCATTTATTGGCCGGATAGGAGAGACCGGTATCATTCCAAGACCCCAGCATCAGTTGCTTTTCCTCTGAAGTCAGCAGTGGAATTTCCCGGATATCCTGGTGTTCATTCGCAGTTGCCGATTCAAGGATCGTCCTGAAATGGCCTGCCAGCCTGCTCATGGTTTCTTCACGGAACAGGTCGGTATTGTATTCGAGAATGCAGTCGAGTTCCGTTTTCTGGTCACTGATGGTCAGTGTCAGATCCACCGTTGAGGACCTGCGCTCGGCATGCACCATCCTGAACCTGGCTCCTGACATTTCGAATTCCTTATAGAACCCGGTCAGATAATTGAACAGCACCTGGAAAAGCGGGGTGACGCCCGTATTTCGTTTTACCTTCAGCTCCTCAACAAGCCGTTCAAAAGCAACCTCCTGGTTCTCGTAGCCTGAGAGAAACTTCTGTTTGACATGATCGACGGCTCCGGAGAATGACAAGGATTCGGGGAAGGTAAGCCTGACAGGCAGGGTATTGATGAGCACCCCCATGATGGATTCAAACGCCTCATCCCTTCGGTTGGCCACCGGAACGCCAATGACCAGGTCGTTCTGTGAAGCATAACGCGACAGAAGCACAGAATAGGCGGTCATCAACGGGACGAACATGCTTGTGCCGTGAATTTTACTGATTGCATGAACCTTTTCGCGCAGTTCCTTGCCGAGGGTAAAATGATATTCCGCTCCACGATACGTCTGCATTTTCGGACGATGCGAATCAGTGGGCAACTGCAGCAATTCGGGTGCGCCCTGCAACTCGTTTTTCCAGTATTCAAGCTGTTTTTTAAATCCTGAAGAGGTCAGCCACTCCTTTTCCCAGAGCGCATAATCAGTATAATGGACCGTCAGCTCGTTAAGTCCGTCAGGCTTCTTCTGGACAATGGAGGTATATACGGTCTGAAGTTCCTCCAGGAATATTGCTACAGAAGCGGCATCCGATACCAGGTGGTGAAAATTGGCCAGGAAATAGTATTCATTTTTGCCGAGAATGATCAGCTCGAAATAAAACAGGGGGCCATCAAGGAAGTTGAATTTCCGGGTTGCATTTTCAATGGAATTCCTGGCGATGATGGCTTGTTGCACCTCTTCGGGTTCCGCCTCGATGTTCACGATCCTGATGGGGGATGGCAATTCGCGGAGAACTTTCTGGGTCGGATGTCCGTTTCCGTTCGGGAAAATCGTCCGCAATGCCGGATGCCGGCGAACAAGATGATCAATGCTTTGCTGGAGAACAGGAATATCAAGGTTACCGGTGATCCGGAAATCAAGCGGAATATTGTATGATGTGATCTCCGAGTCCAGTTTTTCCATAAACCAGATCCGGGCCTGCGACGAGGATAGCGGATAAAGGCCATCGCTTTTTTTTGTTCGCGCTGTAATCATCTTTTGTTCTTTTTAGATGTTGTTTCTTCGGATACCGGTTCGGGTATATCAAATTGTTTGGCATTCAGCATCAGCGCCATTGAAAAATAGATCAGGATGCTGGTCGGCATGGTCCCGAGGACCGCATTACCGTAGGAAGCCACAATGACGCCCATCATGCCCGACGCCAGGGCGGCCATCTTGATCTTTAGTTCCGGATCCCGGATTCTGAACATGATGATCCGGGCTGCTTTGATGATGATGTAGAAAAGGATGAACAGGTGCAGGATGAGCCCGACGATGCCCTGCTCTGCCCATATCAGCACGTACCAGCTGTCGGTGGCAATGTTCGACAGAAAGCTGTTCGGTGTGTATGCTTTTGCTTTGACCCCTGCATGCCCGATACCACCGCCGAAAGGCCGGGAGGCAAGGTAGGTTTTCAGTTTCTTCTGGTTTTCAAACCTTACCTGGAGGGAAGGGTCATTGGGATCGAAAGAGGAACGCATCCTGCGGATAAACTGGTTATCCTGGCCGATGTAGGTGAATTTGAAAAATGCGATTACCATGATCAGCAGCACGACCCCGGATATCATCACATATACATTCTTCCGCAGAACAAAATAGAGGAAGAAGCCGGCAAGGGGAATACTGATCGCCCCGCGGGTCCCTGAGAGGAACATGCCGAGGAATCCAAGACCAGCCACGGTGAGGAAAAACAGCCTGAGGCGGGTGTTCTTCCCGGCGAATGCAACGATGGTGGCAACAACGGCCGAATAGGCCTGATTTGCCCCGAATTGCCCGGCATCACTCATAAATGAAAATGCCCGGAGGTTCCCGAAGATAATATGGGTCAGCCCGGCATCCGTTTCCAGCCATTTCTGCTCGAACGGATCAGGGCCAAGGGTCACCTGAATGATCCCCTTAAGACTTGCAAGAATGGAGAACACCCCCCAGATGATCAGGAAATTATCCAGCTTTTTCTTGTCATTAAAAAACAACAGTACCAGGGGTATGATCATTAACATGTATACCGAGATTCCCCTGACCCCCGCAAACCAGGCTGCACGGCTCTGCACTTCAGGATTGAAGAATTGCAGCAGGGAATACCCGAACCAGATGAAAGCGAGAAGCGTTACATCCTTTTTTGCCGGCTTCCAGTCCACCTTATCATAAAACCGGTTCAGCAGCAATGCAATGTAGGTCAGAAGGAGTACACTGTCCAGAACCAGCCCGATCTGGATGCCATCAGGAATGTAACGGCCGCTCCCAAGGAGGACAAACCCCAGGACCAGGACGGTATAAAGACCCGTGATCGGGCGGATATAAAGGTTATACAAGAAGATGATCAGAAGGGGGGTAACAAGCAACACAACCCCTGCAACCATCCCCAGCCGGGAAATCGCCAGGATCCCGCCGGCCGTGATCAGGAACAGGATCACAAGGTACCTGGGCGACGCCAGACGGTCGGAACCGGTGGATGCTTTAAATGGATCGGTAGTGTGATGCATGAATCCCATTGATCTCAGTCAATTAATTGTTGTGCCGGCTTCCGGAATTTGTAAATCATTTGCCGGTAGAACTCTATTCCGGAACTGAAAATTTTCCTCTGCTTAAGTCCCAGGTCGCGGTTCAGGAAATAAAATCCGATCCAGATCCCTAACGCCGTAAACACGATAGAAGCAATTGCCACGGCTGCAAGAGATTTAAAGAGGAATACAGCCACCAGGTCTCCGATAACATTGGCAATGACCATGTAAACTACTTTCTGAAAATTACGGCCGGGTTGGTTTATGCTGTCCAGCCCGATGCCCGTCATCCGTTCGATCGGCAAAAGCAGACCGTAGAGAGCGAAGATCCTTACCAGCAGGGTTGCATTTGCACCCGTTACAGGATCAGTGCCGAGGTACTTTACTCCGCCAAGTGTCAGAACCAGGAAATCGGCGAAAAAGAAAATGCCAAGACTCATCACGGCAAATAACAGCGTCATCGCCCCTGCGTAGGTGTAAAACAGGCTTTTAACCTCCTGCTTCATTCCAAGCATGCTTGCTTTCGACATCCGAGGAAACGCAGTTGCCACAAAGCTGCGCAGCGGGATCTGCTGCAGTTCGGTTATTTTCATCGGAATGCTGTACAGGGCAACTGCAGCTGTTCCCAGTGGGCTTAAGCTGATGATCAGCGTATCGGCGCTGCGCAGCAGATTAGTTCCGATAAGGGTCAGCGTAGTGTACTTGCCAAAATCAAGAATTGTCCTGTTGGTTCTCCGGGTGGCCTTAAACAGGTTTCGTGAACCGTCAACCCCAAGTGCCATGCAGACAACTGAAAAAACAAAGGATATAGCGATCTGCGCCAGTACGATCTGTGTCAGGGTAAGGTGTAAAAAAAGGAAATTGGCCAGGATCACACTGAAAAAGGCCAACCCGAACAAACCGTTCACGAGCAATATTCTGTCGAACCGCTGGTCAGCCTGCATGATGACCGTTGCAGTGAAAAAGGGGATATTGACAAAGGAAACAATGGGATACCATGTGAAGAACAGGCCATATCCTGCAGAGGCAATGGCCTGGGGGAACAATAACCGGCAACCGGTCATGATAATCGCTATTCCCGCTGTTGCGATGATCACCAGGAGAATAAACGAGCCGATAAACCGGGGGCGCTCTTCAGCATCAGCCCCCGACAGGTAACGCACAATGGCAGTGTTCACAATCCCGAAACGAAACATGTCAACCAGGGCAGAACCGGCAATATAAAGCACCCACTCCCCGAAAACATCCATGGGAAATCTCCGGGCAAGCAGGGCAAAACCTGCAAATCCGAAAAACGACATAACCACATTCCCGGCGAGGGAGAGGAAATTTGCTTCTCTTGTCAGTTTGCCAAATGCAGTCATACCTTTTCAGTTTTCCTCATTTTCCTGCGGATCTTTTTCTCTTTCTTTGGCAGTTCGCCGATAAAGGATTTTACAACCTGGCGCTCAACGCCGTTCAGGATGAAAAGAGGATCATGCGGCGAAAGTTTCATGAATGTGTTCAGAACACCCTGGTCGGCTTCCGACCACGAACGGTTGGCCCGGCATACCATGATCGCAACATCCGATGAGGCAACCAATTCTGCCGGATAGGAATGATAGAGCAGGGGTGGGAGTTCAATCAGGACATAATCAGGAGCGAGGCTCTCTTTAAAAGGATTCCCGTTCAACAGGTCCAGGTAACTGTTTACTGAATAATAACTTTGATCCACCCTGTAGATAAGGTGTTCTTCCGAGGTTTCGCCCGCATCCCGAATGCCGAGGCTGAGGCCGTCCTGATCGGGGTCTGAAGAAAGATCTTCTTCCACGAGCGCAATGGCCATGTCGTCGGGATTTGCATCCAGCTGGTCCTGCTGCTTGTGTTTTGACCGTACCGCTTTCTGATCCAGACGCCGGATCTCTGATTCCAGCAGGGAGTCACCGGAGAAGTTGAACGCCAGCACTTTCTTTCCCTGTTGTTTCAGTTTGTAAGTAACGTTATCCATTAACACGGTCTTTCCTTCATTGCTCAGCGTGCTGAAAAGCAGGATTGTCCGCGGACCTGAATGAATGGGCTTCCCTGAAGGGTGCAGTTCAACCTGCTGGATGATCATTTCCACCAGCCGGCTGGTCACCAGGCGCATCAGTCCGCCCCGGTTCTTCCCGCTTATTCTAGGGAAAACACCCGCAGGATTCAGGTTCAGTATTTTGGAGGCTTTCTGCGGGTTACGCAATGTTTCATCAAAATACTCCATGATCAGAATGGCCGAAATAACCAGGATCAATCCGAACAATATTGCCGCAGCAATCAGCATCAGCCGTTTTGATTTATTCGGTTGTTTGGGAAAATAGGGCGAATCTACCGCTTTGATATTGGACGAAAGGGCGACATCCTGCACCTTTAGCTTCGCCAGGTTGAGCCCCCTCAGCGTTTCCATGTATTCCTGCTCGGCAATGGTGATCTCCCGTTCGATCCGCTTCAGGTCAACCCCGGCGGGCTCGTAAGATTTGTATTCCTGCTGCGATTCCCGCATACGGTTTTGAAGCATGGCAATGGAAGCCTTTGTTTCCTGCAGCTCTTTTACATTGGTAAGATAGGTCTCAAGCAATGTTCCGCCTGTCATTCCCTGCACCGAAGAGCTGTTATTGTAGAGTTCGGAAATGGCATCACCAATCTCTTCGTTGAGTTTTTTAGCCTGGTCCTTGAGGCTTTCAAGATCCTGGTTTCCGGTTGTGCCACCAGTCCCCATGCTTTTGGCAGTCGCAATCCGGGCATTGATATCGGCCAGCTGGTTGCGTTTCTCGATGAGATTGGTGCTGGTCAGCTGGGATTTCTGCTGGCTGTTCATCTTCTCCTGTAATTGGCCTACGGTGGATTCGAGTCCGATCAGCTTGATTCGTTTGTTCTGGAGTTCTCCCGCCAGGCTTGCACTCATGCCCGCTGCCGACCTGCTCTGATCAGCATAATTGATGATGTTGTGTTCCTGGTTGAACTGCTGAAGATGTGCTTCTGCCTGGGCAAGGCGTTCGTAGGTCTGGCGGGTTTTGAATTCAAAATACTTGACCACGGCATCAGTCCGTGTCTCCTTGGTCGCCCTGTAATTTTTCATGCAGGACTCTGTAAGCAGGGCAAGGGTTTGCTGGCAGATCCCCGGATCATCGGATGTGTAACGTAATTCGATGAGATCGCTGGCCCCGATGCGGTGAACATCCACAGCGGAGATAGCCGAAATGGAATAATGCGGATCACTGCCGCTAATGAGCCGGTAAATGAAATTCGTGTCGTTCTTTGCAAGGTAATTTTTGAGGTTGATGACGGTCTGTTCATAAGCCTTGCTGTTAAGATAGGGCGGCTGCAGGTTCAGGGAGTTAATGTCGTTGAACTGGTTGAACGAAAAAACGGTATCTGCCCAGGCAGAATCGGCCCTGAAGGCAGCAGCAGACGGTCCATCAGATTTCGGGATGGTTCTGACCGCCAGCCGGCGGACCTCTGCCGGGAGGCTGAGGTTTAATTTCATTAACGACTTCTCCGAGATGTACCTTGGATCTGCGCGCTTCATCATAAGGTGCTGGGCAAGCAAACGGATCGACACTTCCTGGGAAGTTTCCCGCGACTGGATGATGTTGATCAGGTTATCGAACGCTGCGTTGGAGGTAAACAGGTTGAACGACTGGTCAATCTGGACGTTCGTACCGGAAGTCATTCCGGTATACAGCGTTGTTTTCGACTGGTAAACATTCGTTGTCAGAAAGGCGACAGCTGTTCCAAGCAAAGCAGGGATCAATATAAGAAGGATGATGTGCTTCTTTACAAGCCGGATGATGTCATGTGGTTTTATCATTGTTTATGGATTTCATTGTAAATGTTGAATTTCATGCCGGTCAGCTCTTCCAGCATCATATAGGAAGTGAGAAACTCCGTTTTTGCCATTTCAAAGTCGGATTCAGTTCGGGTCGCGATCTCCGTTACCTGTGAATAGTTGTCAATGGAAACAGTGCCGTTCAGGAATCCCTTCTCCGCCATCTGCATGTTGATCCTCGATGTTTCGAGGTATCGTGATTTGATTTGCAGAAGACGTTGCTTCAGGATAAGGTCGTTGTATAAATGGATCACCTGGTCCCGGATTTTCCGGTTTTCCGTCTCAACCAGCGTTTTCGCCTGTTCTATCACCTCATGTCCCATCTTGACCTGGTTGCTGCGGTTAAAAATCTGATCAAAGGGGATGCGGAGATAAGCTCCGACACCATATTGAGACAAACTCGAATTTAAAGTATACGTCGGGGGCGTATTTCCGCCTGCAGTGGAATTATAGAGATAATCAAAGGTGCCATATCCGTAGTTGGCCTGTACTCCGAAATTGTTGGTCCATTGGGACTTTATGGTATGCAGGTTCCTCTTGTCAATGCTTACCTGCAGGTTGCCGAATTGCATTTCAGGACTATTGGCCACCGCCGAATCGATCAGTTTGGATAAACCCGGAAGCTTTTCACTTATGTCGTCTTTGAACATGTCAAAAGAAGAACTGGATTGTGCTCTTCCCATGGAGACAAATGCTCCGGGAAACAGCAGTGCAATAAAAAAGGTCAAAGCGTATTTTTTCATTTTTATCATTAGATGATGATTGTTATACGGAGTCTTTCTGGAATATCGCAGGAATGGTCCGCAGGATAAGTTTCATATCATACCAGAAGGAATACCTGTTCCTGAGGTACATGGTGGCATATTTATTATCCAGCCGTTTCCGCTCCTCTTCCGACATTTTTCCGGCCCTGCCTCTTAATTCAACCTGCCATAATCCTGTGAGGCCGGCCGGCGCCAGGAACCGCCGGGCCATTTTGTCATCCGTAAGCTTTTCTGCTTCATAAACGGGCAAGGGACGGTTGCCCACCAGCGACATGTCGCCTTTGATCACATTGATCAGCTGTGGGAGTTCGTCAATGCTCAGGTTGCGGATGATCTTTCCTACGCGTGTGATCCGCGGATCGTCCGTGATCTTGATAAAGGAAGCGTTCGAACGTGCGATTTTTGTCTTCTGGTACTGATACCAGGGTTCGCAGATTTCATGGTTGTCAAGATGCAGAACATCTGAACAATTTTTCTTACGGACAGGAGGACAGATGCGGCAGGGACCTTCAAAGTCGATCTTGCTGATCTCCTGTCCTGCGCTGTATTTGTTATTCTTCTGAGCCAGCTTATCAAGCTCGCTGTCGGTGCCGGTGCGCATCGACCGGAACTTGTAAAAATCAAACGGCTTCTGCCCGATCCGTTTTGAAGTGTAATAGATCTTTCCCTTTGATTCAAGGCGGATGGCTATCATTACAATGATCAGCAATGGAGCCAAGAGGATTAATGCCGAAGTAGCAACGACCACGTCAAACATGCGTTTCGAAACCGACATCATGGAGCGGCGGGTTGTCAATTCGGGCAGCTGTCCGTTAGCGGTTTCCAAACGGTACTTTAGAAGAAAACGCAGCCTGTCATAAAGGTCATCGTATCCGGGAAGGGGGAGGATATAATAGTCGTCCACCTTGTTCTGAAAGGAAGATTTGTACAAATTTTCACTGTACTCTTCTGAAACAAGGATGAACACTGTACTTTTAAGCTGTAATTGCTCCCTTACCAGCCGGTGCATTTCCATCCAGGTTCCCTCCGGGATCCAGGCGTCGCAAAAGATCACTTCGGGACTTCCTCCTGAATCGAGAAAATTCAGTGCGGAATAGAGCGTATCCCTTGCGGTCAGCTCGAAATCTGTATTCTTTCCAAAGTAACTGATCATGTGTTTAGAACTTCCGACGTAAAGCACTTTGATCATCCTGCTTTTTTCCCGGGCTATGGGTTTATTTACTGCCTCTTTTGTCAATGTTTCCATAGAAAATGAGTTTGCACTGTTACCAATTAACTGCATAGTGAATGGGAAAAAGATTCTTGCGGATAAGCTCCCCGAGCTCTTCAGGGTTGAACGGTTTGACCAGGAAGTCCTGGGCCCCCAGC
The DNA here is from genome assembly GCA_026391805.1 of Bacteroidota bacterium. Taxonomy (GTDB): domain Bacteria; phylum Bacteroidota; class Bacteroidia; order Bacteroidales; family FEN-979; genus FEN-979. The sequence continues at coordinate 150,760 of JAPLDJ010000020.1, forward strand.
CTGTAACATTTGATCCTCTCCTTGCTGCTTTCAGCGCCCGACAGCATGATCACAGGCGTGTGCCTGGTATATCCCCGGTGACGCAGCTTCTCCAGGAATTCATAACCGTCCATGCCCGGCATCTGGATATCGCAGATCACAAGTTCAGGGATATTGCTTTCAAGCCATACAAGAGCTTCCAGGCCATTGGCCATGCAGATCACATTGTATTTGCCCGACAGAAAATTTTCGAGCAGCAGACAGATGGTGCGTTCATCATCGATAACAAGGATTGTAGGGTTCATTAATTTATTAAGTTAAATAAGACTTATTCTAAATGACTGTTTATTAAATTACCTTTTATTGATTTTTCCGGTTCACGTGAATGTTACTTGATAAAATGGGAGATTGTACTGTACAATTCCGGCGGTGTAAAGGGTTTGATAATGTAGCCGTTCAGTCCGAAGGAGGCAAACTTGGCGCGTTCCTCGGTAAATGCAGTTGCCGTAAGCGCGATGATTGGCACATTGCGGTAATATTCGCCTTTCATGTTACGGATGGCACGTGTGGCGTCATAACCGTTCATTTCAGGCATATGGAGGTCCATCAGGACCAGGTTATAATGATGATTCCGGATTTTTTCCAGGGCAATCTTTCCGTTCTCGGCAATGTCGGATGTTACATCCCATTTTCCGAGAATCGTATTCATGATTTTTTGGTTTATGATGTTATCCTCGGCCACCAGTATATCCATTCCCTTAAGACTGCGGAACTTCTTATAGAAGGCGATCGACTCAGGCATATGTTCTTTTCCTGTTTTCCCGAGTTTAAGAGAAAAAGAGAAGGTGCTTCCCTGACCTGGTTTGCTTTCAACCCTCAATCTTCCGCCATGGAGCTCAACCAGCATCCGCGTAATGGCAAGACCTAACCCGGCCCCGTCGTTTTTCCGCGTTCCTGAAGGATCAATTTGCGTGTAATTCTCGAATATGTTTTCCAGCTGATCGGCTGGAATTCCGATCCCGGTATCGGTCACTTTAAAGATCACTTCGACACTGTCGCGGTGGTTCTTCAGCAAATCAACCGACAGCGATACTTTACCGAAATCCGTGTATTTAATGGCGTTCCCGACAAGATTCATCAGGATCTGAGTAATCCGTGCACGATCTCCGGTCAGGACAGCAGGAACCTTTTGTCCGGTAACAGCTTCGATAAAGATGCCACGCCTGTATGCCTCCGGTTCAAGACTCTGGTGAACAAGATCGATCAGTTCCCTGATCTCAAAATCACCTTCCTCAAGTTCTATCCGGCCCGCATCGATTTTTGAATATTCGAGGATCCGGTTAACCAGCTGCAGCAATGATTCCGCTGAAAACTGTAAAACTCCGAGGTGCTGGGTCTGATCATCTCCCGGGGTGCTGTCCATCAGCAGGTGCGTGGTGTTGATGATGGCGTTCAATGGTGTCCTGATCTCATGACTCATCACAGAGAGGAACTGAAGCCGTGCATGGGCCGCGCCTTCGGCGATCTTCCGGGCCCTGATCAGCTCTGCTTCTGCTATTTCTCCATTACCGTTCTCCTGCTCAGGACCATTACTCTGCCGGAGTTGATCTGTATTCCTCGTTTGATTTGTAACTGTCAGAATTTTGGGTTTACTATTCATCTTCTTTTTATCTAAATATTTGAATACCATACTATGTTGATGTATTCACTTATCTTTCTGCCACTTTTTTAATATTTCCACTTCAACCCCCGCGGGTGTGATCAAAAAGTAAAAAAACAATATGTCACGCAGAGTTTCGCAGAGTTTTACGCTAAGTTCCGCAGAGTTAAAATTCATATTATCAATTTTCTGCGGAACTCTGCGATTCATCAGCGAGACTCTGCGAGAAAATAAAAAAACTACTTCTAAATCACCCCCTGAAGGGGATGAGGTGCCTGGGTTAATTCCCCAGAACATGCTCTGGGGTTCATACCCGTGATTGATTAACATTATTTGTTTTATTTTGAATCTGCAGCTAAATTTAAATCAGACTAATTAAAGACTAATTCAGCGCAAAAGTAATATCAAAATGGGGAAATTGGTTCTTTTTTAAGTTAAATTAATCTTAATAAAACATGGAAGGTGCTGAATAAAAGAAGTCAATATGCAGATAATCAAAAAGATAAATACCGAAATGGCCAAAAGCGATCCCGCCAGCAATCGGGAAGCGATAGAGGCAGTTCCGGGGAAAAAGTCTGAAATCTACATGTAAAGTCATTTCAGTACAAACCCATTTACCTGCATAGTTTTTTCAGGACGGGACAAGGACGGGACATTGAAGATAACTTGAAGATAACTTAGAGAAGACTTAGAGAAGACTTAGAGAAGACTTAGAGAAGGTGGGTGGTGTTTTTTTTTGAAGGAATGCTTTATCGTCGCAAGCATGTTCATCAGATGCAAATATAAGATAATTTGTACGAATTTCAACCATTGTAATTACATTTTTTTTCGCTCAGGTTTCCGGGCAGGTGCCGTGCTATAAAAGACGAACCCCCGCCATTGCTGGCTGGGGGTTCTTCCATCAGGAATTTTCCTGACAGAGATGTGAAACAGGGCAAATATATGAAAAAAAGTCGGGAATTGTTTAAGAGGTAACGATTTTTTTTAATGATGCCCTTGCCCCAATCCTGTAACGCCAAAATTTTAATCAGCCTCATCCCTTGCAGGGGTTGACTAAAAAGTCCTTATTCGCCTTTGTGAAGACCTTTGTGGCCTTTGTGGTTAAATTTTAAGTGATTGAACCACAAAGGACTCGAAGCCTGCCTGCCGGCAGGCAGGTACACACAAAGTCGCACAAAGGAAAATATTCTGGTACACACAAAGTCGCACAAAGGAAAATATTCTGCATCCTTTTTCTTTTTAGTCAACCTCACGGGGGTTGAGGTGCCTGGGTTAATTCCCCGCTCTGCGGCGAGGAGGTTCATTTAAAAGATTTAACTTTACCTCTTTCCAACAGACTGGAAAAGCTTAAAGGAGAGTTTAAAGATTTTCATAGCATCCGGATAAACGATCAATGGAGAATTATTTTCGAATGGGTAAAGGGCCATTCCACGAATGTCGAAATAGTTGATTATCATTAAAACATAACAAAATGTTCAGATTAAAAAATGTACATCCGGGAGAAGTTCTTCAGGAAGAATATTTAATTCCCATGAATGTCTCCGCTTATCGCCTGGCAAAAGATATCGGAATTCCTCAAACAAGGGTAAGTGAAATTATTAAAGGAAATCGTCGAATCTCAGCTGATACAGCGATCAGATTGAGTAATTATTTCGGGAACTCTGCAAAGTTCTGGCTTGGGCTTCAAACCGATTATGATATTGAGGAAGAAATGGAAAAGAAGCAAAAAGAATTCAAATTGATTAAAAGATATAAAATTCACGCGACCTGATGTTCCGTCAAACGCAACAAAGCTTATGCAATGTTGCATTGCAAAGGTTTCACCTTTGCTGCGGCTGTCGGCCGGGCTTTATTGGCAACTGGAGAATCACAACATTAAACATGAAAACGATACTATCGATCATTTGTCTATCTCTGATTAGTATTCTCTCTTTAAGTCAAAACATAATTCATTTTGACACATTAATAAGTAAGACAATAAATGTGAATGAATCATTCGATTTGAAATTTCTGGATTGGCCCAGTACAGGTTACACCTGGTATCTGCCAGTAAAATGTGATTCAACAAAAGTTAAAATTCAATTATCAAAAAAAGAATTAATGGCTGGGGATTTTCCCAAAGGTGGAAAATGGATATCCACGTATACCTTTTCAGGGCTATTTAAAGGGAGATATTTACTCGAATATTATTACGGAAGATCATGGTTAACAGAAAAAATTAATACATGTACAATAAATCTTATGGTAAAATAATAATCAGCTGCCGGGCTGAAAAAAACGCTCACTTTGATCAGTCTCCGCTGGAGTAACCTCACCTCTTCACCTTTTAGATTATCATGAGAATATAGTGGTCAATATTAACCGGCGTGAGGTGGTCAGTTTGACTGTTTTTTCCACACAGGTGGTCGTGCGTAAGAAAGGCATTGTCTATGAAGAGGGGAAGGGTCAGATTTCTTTCGATTCTGCGAAGGCTTATATCCTGAATGATTCCTGCATTTTCAGACCCGTGAAAAAATAATGTGGATGAAAACCAGAACTCAGATTTATCCATTTTGATGGTTTCCTATTGTTGGACGAAAGGTCAAGAATAGCAGGGATTTCCAGAGATACCTTAAATGAATATTTCCTGAAACCTTTGGTATTTAATCGTTTTGAGAATGCAGATATTAACAAATCATTCGATTTATCAACAATTTCAGGTGTTTTAGGAATAAAGACCTTGACATTTTTTCCAGAAGCCGTATCTTTGCAGGGATTTTTATTAAACGTATTAACTTAAACTTTAAAAAAATGAACAAAGCACAATTAATCGAAGCAATAGCTGTAAATGCAAAAATGCCCAAAACAGAAGCTAAGAGGGCTTTAGAAGCTATCGTTTCTTCTACCACAAAAGCTTTAGGCAAAGGCGATAGAGTTGCCTTAGTGGGTTTTGGTTCGTTCTCCGTTTCCAAAAGAGCTGCCCGCAAGGGTCGCAATCCCCAGACAGGTAAAGAAATCAAAATTGCCGCCAAGAAAGTTGTAAAGTTTAAAGCTGGCGCAGAACTTACAAAAAAAGTCAAGTAAGACTTTGCCCCTCGTTAAATAATGATGCCGCCCTAAACAAGCGGCATTTTTATTTCTGTACACTTGACAGATTATGGCACTGTAAATTACCGAAACCTACTCCTTTTCAAAACGCCTTTTTTACTTCTCGTTTTGGGCACAACCTTATAACCAGCTTCTGACCTTTCATCTCAAGGCATTTCGCCTGTTCCCGTGCAGATGTTACAGCACCCCCCGCTCAGCTAATTGTAATGCCGCTCTGAACATAGCAGAATTTGAAATTCTGCTCTAAATGGCAACGGGTAAAATTGCTAATCAAAATAGAGCAAAAGCAAATTGAATTATCGGTACATGTTCTATTGGTTCTGGAAATATGCAATACAGGAACAGCAGAAAGAAAAGTAAAATGAACTTCTGGATAATTGAATATTATCCAAAGATCCGAGCGGCATTACAAATGCCGCTCAGCTGGGACGGGGGTTGAGGTGCCTGGGTAGATTCCCGCTCTGTGTCGGAATAAGGGTCTCCCGGATATCCGGGACCCTGGGGTTCATACCCGTGATTCTCATGAGAATATAGTGGTCAACATAAACCGGCATGAGGTGGTCAGTTTGACTGATTTTTCCAGTTATGTCAAGAAATATAATTAAGAAAATTCTTCTGAAGATTAATGGAAAGAGTTATTTTTGATTTAACAAAGTATGATTAAATGCCGCGCTCCTACTATTCATCAACTATTCATGATTTTTTAGCTTCTTCAACAGATGAGATTCTTGGCAAACTAGAGCAACAAAATGAATTTTCACTTCTTCAAACTCAGCGCGATTCATGGTTAGAAGAGATTAAAATACTTAAAGAAACCCTCCAGCCATACAGCGGTGCTATCTATTTTGAATACAATATTCCTCGAATGGGGAAGCGTATTGATGTTCTTCTAATAATTGGATCAGTCATTTTTGTTCTTGAATTTAAAATTGGCGAGTCAGAATTCACATCATATTCATTTGATCAGGTTTGGGATTATGCATTGGACCTGAAGAATTTTCATGAAACGAGTCATGAACAAATTATTGCACCTGTTCTAATAGCAACGAGGGCAGATGCCTCGTTCACATTTATCTCAACTACTCCCGAAAGCGATAAAACATTTCTTCCGATAAAGAGTAATACAGTAAATCTCCCCGATGTAATAAAAACAGTTTTGTCATTTTCCGATGGAGAAAAGATTGATTCTACTTTCTGGGAACAAGGTCGGTACTGTCCGACGCCAACAATTATCGAAGCGGCCATGGCACTATATAATGGACACTCAGTCACTGAGATCTCCAGGAATGATGCGAGCGCCATTAATCTTACAAAAACGTCTGATACCGTTTCTCAGATTATTCGCTTTTCAAAAGAGAATTCTCAAAAATCAATTTGTTTTGTAACCGGAGTTCCTGGGGCAGGAAAAACATTAGTGGGTCTCAATATAGCAACTACACACTTTGATCAATCCAATGCATTATATAGTGTTTTCCTTTCAGGTAATGGGCCTTTGGTTGCAATCTTACGTGAAGCATTAGCGCGTGATAAAGTTTTTCGAGAAAAAGAACGACTTGGAAAGTTGAGAATTGGACAGGCTAGAAGTGAAGTTAAGGCATTTATCCAGAATGTGCACAATTTTCGTGATGAATGTCTTGTTGATCCTGACAGACCTCCTATTGAACATGTGACGTTATTCGATGAGGCACAGCGCGCTTGGAACCTGGAACAAACATCAAAATTTATGCGAGTTAAAAAGGGAATAGCCGACTTCAATAAATCGGAACCTGATTTCCTTATTTCATGTTTAGATCGTCATGATGATTGGGCAGTAATAGTTTGTCTTGTTGGAGGTGGACAAGAGATCAATACTGGTGAAGCAGGGATTAGCGAATGGATTGAAGCCCTTAAACGCTCCTATCCCGATTGGCATGTTTATATCTCTGAAAGAATGAATGACAGTGAATACAACGCTTATGAGATTCTAAAAACTTTAAAAAGCCGGTCAAATGTTATTTTTAAAGAGGAATTACACTTAGCTATCTCAATGCGGTCTTTTAGGGCTGAAAATGTTTCACTATTGGTAAAGAACATTCTTGATATCAAACAGGAAGAATCTCAAAAAACTCTTAAGCAATTAAGCCCCCGATACCCAATTGTTCTCACCAGGGACCTTAACTCAGCAAAGAAATGGTTAAAGAAACAAGCGAGGGGTTCGGAGCGATATGGAATCGTTGTGTCCTCTCAGGCCGAAAGGCTTAAACCTTATGCGATAGATGTAAAATCTCCAATGGACCCGATCCATTGGTTTCTTGATGAAAAAGAAGATGTACGTTCCTCATATTATTTAGAAGATGTCGCCACGGAATTTGCTATTCAGGGTTTAGAACTTGATTGGGTTTGCGTTGCATGGGATGCTGATTTTAGATATTCCTTTGACGGTTGGGAACATTGGTCATTTGTCGGGGATAAATGGAATCACATTAACAAATCTGAGCGGAAACAATATTTAAAGAATGCATATCGAGTTCTGCTTACACGTGCTAGACAAGGAATGGTGATTGTAGTCCCAGAAGGAGATAAAGAAGATCCAACAAGGAATCCTTGTTTTTATAATTCGACCTTTGAATATCTGAAAGAGGTTGGTTTTGAAATAATTTAAATCCACTGCTGGGCATGTTCAAAGCCGCTTAAGAACATGGCATAATTTGTAATTCTGCTCTATTTGGATACCAGAGAGATAAATACCTTGTTGCTTCATAAATCTGTGTTTAAAAATTCTGCCAATACAGGAATATCTGCAGGTGCCCAATCAACAGACTTTAATTCATCCCTCGAAAGCCATTTATATTCTTTGTGTTCGTTTAAAACAATCGTTCCGGATAAATAAATAGAGACAAAAGGAATTAAGTTGATTATGAATTCACCATAATCATAAGGATGGGGACTTAATTTCTTCAATACTTCAATTTCAATATTCAGTTCTTCTTTCAATTCTCTGATTATACAGTCTATGGCTGTTTCATTATGCTCAATCTTACCTCCAGGAAATTCCCATTTTAATGGTAATTTCATTTTTTCACTTCTTTGAGTTGCCAATATTTTGCCCTGTTTGATGATTATGGCACATGTTACATCTATTATCATACGCCTATTGATATTGGGCATTATATTGTGTTTCTTGAATAAGGTTGCTCAGCTGCGAGTTCGTTGGCAGCAGTGCTTTTATAGATCACATCTATTTCTTTTTTGATTCATTCTGTGAATTCATATTAATAAACCCAGTATTATCTGATGTTAATTTTAATAGTTCTAATTTGGAAATTTCCTGCGAAACTTTTTTATGAGCACTTTCATCAATAATGGCATTGTCAATTTTTGAGATTAATTCATCTTTTTTAATCGTTTTAGTAAATTCAATAAATATTAACAGTACGCGTCGTACAGCTGAACAAACTTTATTTTGAATATCTGCCAAATCTTTTCGTCCGTCTGGAGGCAAAATTGAACCATGAATATATGTACTCCGTATGTCATAAGCTCTTTTAATCGTATTATATACTTTTACGGGGTGTTCATTAAAGTATCTTAATAAATATGAAACCCTTTGAGAAAGCCTATGACTAAGTTCAGATCGTTCGTTACCTTTTAATAATAACGCTTCAAGAGCTGTGATAGTTGAAGTAATTCGCTTTTCTTGTGATACGGATTTTGAGATTGCCTCCATATATCTATCAATTCCTATATATATGGGGTTTAGCTCATGAATATCTTTCTGCAAACTTTTTGCTGGTAGAAATTCTAAAAAGTAATTGATAAATTGGTTTAAATTTTCAGAATTCGTCGATGTTAATTCATATTTGTACTGGGAGAAAGAACTCTGATTTGAAGATATTGGATTACGAGTTAAAATTGAATTAGGCATATAAATTCTGCTTTTTATTTCAATTGACCCGAGATTAAAAATTCTCAATGAAGTAATAATCTTATCTACATACTGGTTTACCTTTTTTTCAGAATCAAACTTGCCTGCAAACTCAATAATTGATGCACATGAATCAGGTTCATTTGGCCCCACGATATTTAACAGAGATACAGGTTGGATAAAATCAAAATCAGAATCAATAGGTTTGCGTATTAAAATATTGTTGGACAATTTGATAACTTCTTCGTTTAACCAAAGTCCATCTACAAAAAGTTTTATGTTCCAAAGTGGTGCAGTTTTATTTAAGTCATTAATAAAAACTGCAACAATTTCAATTATGGTACTATCTATGAGTTCTAATTCATTTTTAAAAAGCACAAACTGAAGTAACGAATTTAGATTGGATTCGGCTTGTTCATCAGATAAATGAAATTCATCTTTTATTTCTGCAAGGCAAGTTGAAAAAATTGGATATTTTGAACTTAACCTGTTAAAATACGCTTTAAAATCCTTCCAGTAAGTATCTTTTTTTACAATATATTCGCTTGATCCTTCAGATTGTTTTATTCCTTGATCGTATGAAACTATTTTTCTCGAAGTTTTGAGAGACATATTAACCAAATGTACGACCTCATTATTTTTAAAAGATTTAAAATCTATTAATGAATCCCTTATCGTCTTAATAAGTTCAAATAATGTTGAAGAAATCTTTGATTGTACCATTGTCTTTATAGTTACCACATTAGGAATGAAAGATCTTTAAAGCATTGCAGCCAACGTCCCGCAGCTATGGCCTGTGTGTATGATAGGGATCGCGTAAGCGATCCGGAAAACCCTGGTATTGGCCTTAGCTGTTCGTCATAAGAATTAGGGCTTTTTAAATTTTCAATTGATTTTTCACTATTATTTGCTCTTCTAAAGCTTTGAGAGTTCTTTCCTTACCCAAATGTATTTTTGGATCTGTTATTTTTTTTAATATAAAATTCTTTTCCCCAGGCAGAAGCCGTGCTTGTTTTTCATAATCTGAAACGACAACATCATTCTTGAAATATAATGTTGTTGTGATTACATCTGTCAAAGAAAGTCTTAAATCAATGCATTTTGGTGTTAGTGCAATATTAAAATTTTCTCCATCACAGCGTACGCTTGGATAAATTATGCCATCAACTTCAATTAAACTTCTTTTTAATATTGATTCAACGAACGCAGATGAAATTTTATAATCATCATCAGTTAAAATATTTGTTTTTACAAATTCATTTGATATGAGTTTTAGGATTTTCAGATTCAAATCATTTTTCGTGAATTGCGCGATATAAGGTAAATATTTATTATAGAGCTCTCTTAAATGACTATTCATATCAATGAATGGTTCATGAAATACCATAACGATTATAAACAAATCCTCATCACTGATCCATCTACCAATCGTTAACTTTTTTTCACCCTTTGTGGTAATTTTATTTCTAATGAGTTCTAATGATTCCGAATATACTTGTGCAAGTTGTTCTAGGTAGTCTTCATCTGGACGTGTTGCAATTGCCCCATAGAAAATAGGGAACCCAGGTCTATGAGCGCGTCCAAAAGAAGTTGTTTTTTTATTATAGGAAAGTTCCTCAACTGTGGAAAAATCATAATCTTCTGTTGGTCTTGATCTAAAGATCATGGATCCTTTTAGTATACGGACACCAAGCATGTGAGACATTGGAATCGAATCTATAACCCTAAGGAGATGATCATATTGAAAAACCTTCAGATTTTCTCTGGCCTTGACTAATGTATTATAAATGATCGCAGGATCCATAAAAAGCCCTATTTCTTATAACGTTGGGCCGGCTGCCGAACTGCGGGAGTTACCTGTTGCTGGTTTCTCTTGTCCTCGGACGCCAGCCGGTAGGGTGAGGGCTGGCATTCGTGGGTGACCCGCATTGCGGCAACTGGTGCGTTATGCGAATAACATTATCGTTAATCCAAATCAATAAAGAAGTTGTTAAGAGTTTTATAGTAATCATCATCTACAACCGTAATAAATTGCCTTATATTTGGTAATAAAATATTCGCTTCATGTGCCTTTCTTATTTCAGCTAGTGCTTTAAATATTTCATTACGACCTTTCCTTAAAATTTTTATTGACTCGATTAATTTACCATAATTTCTTGCTTGTTTTATAGAAAGAAATATATCAAGGGAGTCTCTTTCTCGTTTTTGTTTTTGACAACTTACAGATTTAGATAAAAGACACCCTAACTCATTAATAATTTTAATTCTACAATATTTCATCTGTCTGTCATCATCTTTAAATAAAATAATATGTGGTTCACAACATAAGTTATGGAATAAAATATCTGAGTTTGGACCGATAATTGATTTTGCCTTTGCTTTTTTACTTCTTTCTTTATCTAAAAATACAGTTAAATCAAATTGGTCCAGGAACAGTTCTTTCATTGTTTCTTCCTTTGGGTGCATCACATCAATATTGAATACAAATTCTTGGTCTGAGACATTGAGTATTTCAAAAAGTTGGAAAGGATGTTTTGCTGATAATAAATACCCTTTAGAAATTGATAACTCAATTATTCCTGCTAATGCATAAGGAGTTGTGGCTTCTCGAAACAAGATATCTACATCTTTTGTTCCTGGATGCGCAATGGGTTTAGAGTTTAATAAGAAGGCAGACCAACCTCCAATTATTACATATTCTGTACCGCTTCTATTAACATAATTGCAGTATTTCCCAAGAACATGTAGTGCTGCCTCTTCAATACTTGAATATACCATATCTCCTGTTTATAATGTTTTTCGCCTAACGTTTGTGTGACCGCAATTGAAAATAAAATGATTACTTTAGAAAAAGCTGTTACTACGTATACTTACTAAATAAGGGTAGATAACCACAAGGTACAAATGATGCAGTTATATTAAAGTAATCTTCATCTGTCAAATAATAATTACTTTAAACGAACCTTAAAGTAAGCGTACAGACAGTTCAAATATATGAAATAAACATAAGCAACTGAAAACCGAAGAAATCTATATAAATAGGATATTTAGACTTTAGGGAAAGTTATCCTAGGAGTTATCACAAAGATATATGCAAATTATATGCAAATAAAAAACCACCTACTTGATATGATCGCTGTAAGTGGTTGAATTTGAAGTCGGGGCGAGAAGATTGGCTCAGCCTGCGGCTTCGCCGGACTTCCGTTGGGGGGCTTCAATTAAAAACCGGAGGCTTCGCCTCCTGTTTTTTTATTCCAGGTCAGTCTGAAAGCAAGCTTGCTCCTTCCCTGAAATAAAAAAACCGGCAATTTTGCCGGTTTTTAATTGGTCGGGGCGAGAAGACTCGAACTTCCGACCCCTTGCACCCCATGCAAGTACGCTAGCCAACTGCGCCACGCCCCGATTGAGGTGCAAAAGTACTTATTAAATGGGAAAATGCAAAATCATAAATCTAAAGTCCTCAGTCTGCAGTCAGCAGTCAGCAGTCGGCAGTCGGCAGTCGGCAGTCAGCAGTCTGCAGTCAGCAGTCGGCAGTCGGCAGTCAGCAGTCGGCAGTCAGCAGTCAGCAGTCGGCAGTCGGCAGTCAGCATCTATTCATCCAATATCATCTTGTGCGTTACGCTTTGGTCATTCACCCTTACGGTATAGAAATAGAAACCGCCTGCCAGGCCTGACAGATCCATGGTAATATAGTTATTTCCGGAAGACATCCTGCCCATATCGCGCTGCATAACAACTTGGCCGGCAAGGTTGGTCACGGTTAACGATACTGCTGCAACCTGTTCCAACCGCACGCCAATCCTAGTGGAATTAATAACCGGGTTGGGGTAATTCTGTGTGACGGAAAAACCGGCAGGCTGCGGGGCAGCAGGAACACCCACAAAGTAATCCTTGTCAAAATCCATGTGATCGATGAAATTTTTATTGCCTGCACCGGTGCCAGGGATGTCGTCTTCCTGGAACACCACCTGGATCTTCTGGCCCACAATGGGTGCAACGGCAGGGAAAACACACTCAGAAAATGCAAACACGGGATCGGTATTCAGGTCTCTGATGCCATTCCAGGTAATGCCGCCATCATAGGAAGAGGTTCCGTACAGGTGACGATAAAAGTAGGTCCCGTCAGAATATTGGGGGGCCAGGGCTGCCCAGACCACAAATAGCTTATCGTCGGCATCGACGCCGATCTGGGGGCCGGTGGTCAGCCCAACGCCGTAATTAGGCTGGCCGGAAGGGATCACAAGGCCTGTGTCCGGAGGATATACCCATCCGATGAGGTTGCCGTGTGCGGCAAGGGAATCCAGCGTAAAGGAACTGATGATGGTGGAATCGAGCGGGGGCATATCCTCATTCCAGTAAATCAGCCCTTCTGTGGCAGGATAAAAATACCAGCCGCCCGGAGGGGTTGTCACAACATCGTGAATGTGGTTCATCCTGCCAAAAACGACGTGCACCTTCCCATGCGAATCCAGTGCGATGGCCGAAGAGCCATCCCCGCCGGCGTATTCAGGTGAAAGGTCGGGGACGTTGAAAGGCGTAAACGGCGACTGGTAAACCACGATCTTCTGCCATGTTGTGCCGTTGTCGGTCGATTTGAACACCAGGCCGTCATAGCTGTCGAAACCGAAACAAAATGCGATCGTGTCGCCGAGCGGCTGGGCCCAGGAATACTTAAGACCGGGTATGGTGAGAAAATGATCCACGCCGAGGCCATCGATAATAACACCGTTGATGTCCCAGGTCTGGCCACCGTCGGGCGACCTGTAATAGAGCAGTGCATCATCCTGGCCCATATAAGGATCGTCATAAACGAGGGCCAGGAGATGAAGGTACTCATGATTCTGTCCGCTGGTGATCATCGAATGCCATACCAACGAATGATTGCCGGCCGGCGGAGACAGTACGCTTTCCTGCCAGGTGCCGGTTCCCTTATTATCTCTTCTGAGAATCTTTATCGGGCCTGTATTTGCAATATACTGGTAATGCGCCACAACTTCGCCGTTCGCTCCCCATGGGGCATAGCTCGGAAATCCGTTGTTTGGATCGCCACCCAGGTGATCCACCTCGCCGGTCCATGATGTGCCGTCAAAATAATTGTATCCCGTTCCCCGGTCAGGAACGCCGCTTTCCCCTTTACCGATCCAGGTGGCGCCGATGGTTCCGTCAGGATATTCATAGATCCTGTTCATTTCATTGCCTGAGTTATAGGTCTGGGTATCGTACCAGGTTTGGCCGATCGCAGTAATGCTGCGGCTTTTCTGCCCGGGGATGAAAGGAGTGGCAATCGGAATCTTTCCATCAGGGGAGATCTGCTTTTCTGCTAACACGCGGCCTTTAAGGTCTTTTGAACCGGTCACATAATGGTTCTGCGTCATGGCTGAATTTACTGCCATCACAAGTATTAATAAAAGGGAGAGATTTCTCATAGGGACAGGTTTTTGGTTTTAGCGATTCAATGGTAAAGGTAATTTTTAATTTCTATCCTCCATCCTCCATCTTCCATCTTCAATTTTTCACCACAGATTTCACACCTGCCTGCCGCAGGCAGGGATTACACAGATAAATTCCATCCTCAGTCTTCAGCCCCCTCCCCTTCAGGGGGTGACTAAATTTTTTTTTCTCGCAGAGTTTCGCAGATTAAATCGCAGAGTTTCGCAGATGACTGATAACGTACAAAATAACTCTGCGGAACTTAGCGAATAACTCTGCGTAACTCTGCGTGACATATTGTTTTTTTACTTTTTGGTCACCCCCTGAAGGGGAGGGGGCTGATCAGTCTTTAACACAACGTACTGAGAACGCATTTGCCCGGCTGGAGGGATAATAAGAGACGCTGGGGTCAATGTCGTTCATCCCGTGCGCCCAGGCTTTGTAAGGCCCGTGAGGCGTGGAGGACCAGAAGAAGGTGGCAAAGCCCTGGAAGTTCCAGCCGGAGTTGATGTGCCGTGCGCCGGAGAGGAGTGCATTGAAGCCCGAATAGCCGGAATAAAGCAGCGGGAAACCGGCAAAACCGTTGTTGATGTAAACTGAAAAGAGGATGTTCCAGTCGTTTTCTGTCGGCACGTGCCATGCCGGCGGGCAGAAGCCCTGGGTTCCTTCGGTCTCTTCAAACTGCATCAACTCATCCCATTGGTACAATCCTCCGTTGCTGACGCAATTCATGGGGTTGTCGCCGTAACAGTATTTTTCCCATGCGCAGTTGTCGCGCTGCATGGCGGATGACGCGATGACATTGCCATGATCGAGGTTGGCCGCCATCCAGCACTGAGATCCGATGTGTACGGTGGGATAGGATTTGCCGTCACGGATATCGGTAAAAGGATTGTCACAGGCAAAGGCAGGTGGCGACTGTACAGTAAAGGAAAGTAATGCCTGGTCGCTGCAGAGGTACTGGTTGGTTACCGAGTAAGAAATCGAATGATTGCCGACGCCGGCCAAAGCAGGGTTAAAGAATCCTGCAGCTACCCCGGCCCCTGAATAGGTACCTCCCAGAGGAGTTCCTCCTTTCAGCCGGAAGAGCTTGGCATTGGAGGTTGTTACAATGTCGTTGCAGGCCGTGAAGAGAACCGGCGGTAAGGGGTTCACGGTAACAATTACGCTGGCCGATGTTCCCGGGCAGCCATTGGCGGTGGGGGAGACCTGGTAGGTGGCGGTTCCGGGATAGTTCGCCGAATTGTTCAATAGCTGTGCGATGGTGTTCCCTGAACCATTAGAATATCCTGATATGTTGAATGAACTCCCGCTGGCGGTCCAGGTATAGGTCGTTCCGGCAACATGCGAAAGCAAACTGATGTTGCAGGACGTTTCACTGCAGATGGTCTGGGCGGCAGGGTTGAAATACACATCCGGAACCGGGTAAACCATAACAGTGTAGTCCTTTGCCTGTCCTGTGCAGCCATTGCAAACGGGTGTGATGTGATAGGTAACAGAACCATTCGTGAATGCACTGTTAAAAAGTACCTGGTTGATGACAGGCCCTGAACCTGCTCCGTAGCCGGTAACCGACGGCGATGCTGCGGTGATGGTCCAACTGAAGGTTGTGCCTGCAATGGAAGAGGTAAGCGCAATGTTGGTCGGGGTTCCGTTGCAGATGCTCTTTGAAAGCGGATTGTTGGTGACCGAAGGCAATGGTTTTACCGTTGCTGTATAGGGTGTCGCCACACCAATACAGCCGGTGTTGGCAGGTGTGATCGTATAGATCACAGTTCCGTTCACTACTCCCGCATTTGTAAGTTTTTGCCGGATTGAACTCCCGGCCCCGTTGGCAAATCCCGTCACGGTTCCTGATCCCAGTACCGCGGTCCAGCTGAAGGTGGTTCCGGGCTGGTTGGCGGTCAGAAGGACGATCAGCGAATCACCCGAGCAGATCGACTGGCTGAGTGGTGAGGTTGTCAGCGTTGGCGGCGGTTTGAAAGAAAGCTTCATCGTATCGGTGACCGTCCCGCAGGGAGGATTGCCCGCGGCTGTGAGGATCAGCCTGACAAATCCTGCAAGAATATCATTTGGTCCCGGTGTATAAACGGTATTAAGTACATTCGGGTTAGTGAAGGAGCCGTTGCCGGTCGTCGACCATGCTACCGAGGTAAAATTGGCTGCCGTCGCATTACCGGTGGAATAGGTGAACTGGTTGCAGATAAGGGTATCCTTCCCGGCATATGCTGCAGCGCCTGGCAGAACCGTGACAATGAAATCGGAAGCCGGTCCCGTGCATCCGCTGTTCACAGGGGTAATATGATAGGTGACCGTTCCGCTTGTAACTCCTCCGTTGAAAAGCACCTGGCTGATGACGGGACCTGATCCCGGGCCGAACCCCGTAACGGAAGGCGAGGCGCCGGTGATCGTCCAGCTGTAGGTCGACCCGGCCGGCAGGGAGGAAAGCACAATGTTGGTATTCATGCCGCTGCAGATGGTCTCCGAGAGCGGATTATTGGTAACAGAAGGCAAAGGCTTTACGGTCGCTGTGTAAGGTGTTGCCGTGCCGATACATCCTGCGTTGGCAGGAGTGATAGAATAGATGACAGTTCCGTCCACGATGCCCGGGTTCATAAGTTTCTGCCGGATCGAATTTCCCGAACCGTTTGAAAAACCTGTTACGCTGCCGGATCCCAGGGCTGCCGTCCAGCTGAAGGTTGACCCGGGCTGGTTGGCCATAAGCAGGACGATCAGTGAATCACCGGAACAGATCGACTGGCTTAAGGGAGATGTGATCAGTGATGGAGGTGGTTTGAACAACAGTTTCATGGTATCGCTGACAGGGCCGCAGGGGGGATTCCCGTTTGCGGTCAATACAAGGTTGACAAAGCCTGCAACGATGTCGCCTGCACCGGGCGTATAAACCGTTGACAGGGTACTGGTACTGGAGAACGTACCGTTACCCGTTGTCGACCAGGCCACAGAGGAATTATTCGATGCTGTGGCAGTGGAAATAGAATAGCTAAACTGTTCGCAGATCAGCGTATCCCTTCCTGCATTTGCCGTTGCTACGGGTGAATAGTTCACCCTTACGATATCTGTATCGGGAGCACAAGATCCTGAAGCGATCAGCGACAGGTTCACAAAACCATTGGCAAGGTCGGCCGGACCGGGGGAATAGATAGGATGAAGCGTGCTGGAGTTGTCGAACGTTCCGTTACCGGCGGTCAGCCAGTGTACGGAGAGATAATTCAGGGCGGACGAATTCGCCAACCGGACGGATGAACCGGAACAGACGGTTGTATCCGGGCCGGCGTTGGCCGTGCTGACAGGCAGAACAATGATGCGCACGGTATCGCGGCTCTGGCAGTTGCCCGGGCGGGTGGTAACCAGCTGGTAGATCAGGGTATCGGGCTGGGCGACAAACCCGGGATAGGTGAACTGGGGGTCGGATATCGTGTTTGAATTCAGGTACGATGAAGGAATCCAGATATAAGTGTAACCTGTGATGCCCGGTGTGCCGATGGCCGTTGTGACCTGTACGCAAGCCGTCACATCCGGTCCGGCATTGTCGAGGTGAATAACCGGTATAGGCAGGGCTTCATCGCTGCAGGAACAGACATTATCGTTCAGCCGCAACCCGGCCAGCAGCTGACAGACCTTGCCGGCAGGTGCAGGAAAGGTTGCCACCACGCTGACACTATCGCCGGGTGCAAGTCCGGCAACACTGACATTCTGTGAGAAAAGCGAATCAGCACCCACATCATCGGCAACTCCGTTGTTATTCCCGTCATGAACAAAAACCACCTTAAGAACCGCGGAATTAAGAGGATCAATTCCGGTGTTCTTCACTTTATAATGTACAGTTATGATTTCACCGATAGTACCGTTGGGAATGCTACTGGCCGAATAAACCGGAGTGAACCCGACGTGATCCTTTATCACCGGCCGCTGGGAAATGACAGAGGCGGTGATCGACTGGATAACACAGCTGTCGCCGGGTGTCAGCGAACAATAAACCTTTCCGACCAGTAATGTGGTTGTTTCCATCGGCAGGGTATCGCAGGTCAGCGTCCCGGGATCGATATCATGAAGCTCAAAGCTGAAGACAATGGAGTCGTTCACTGTCAGGTTGGGCTGGATGGAAAAGCGGATGTAGCGGTCACCGCCGGTGATCGTATTGGAAGCCACGCCTGACGGGCCGTTGTGAATGTTCACCAGGGAGGCGTTCACGTAATCATAAGCATCGTCGATGGTAATTCCGAGCTTTTCGATGTTCGAAATGTTATTCGGGCCGAGGTTTATGATCTTCACCCTGACGTCCGAATTGGCGCTGCAAGTGAAAAAAGCATCACTGGTCGAGGTGCTGATCACATAAAGGTTAACATTCGTGGGAAGGCCGGTGATCAGGAGAGGTTCTGTATAGGATGTCCGGGTCTTTACATCGCTGCAGGAATTTGTTGCCGATGCAGTAATTTTCAGCGAGGTTCCGGATATGTAATCACAGTCGGTCAGCAGCCTGAAGCGCAGCCTGTAGCCGTTCTTCGGGATGCTGTCGACCCCTTTCAGGACGGGAACACCATTGGGATCGGATGAGATATCGTACACCCATTTGTTGCTTCCCGCGGGAAGGTTCACCGGGTCGCCCAGTGTTTTCCATCCTCCGGTAGTATAAGGAAATTTAAACCCGGACTGGCCGCCAAGGATCGCGCTTCCCGGGGGCAGGGCGACCGTCAGTTTGAGGTTCCTTGCAGTGGAAAGTTGTGAATTTGTGACCTCCGATTCATAAACGAGGGTATCACACAGCTCGACCGGGTTTACTGGCGATAAAATCGAAAGGTTCAGGCTGATCTCCTTGGGATCGAGGTAGAGGTAAGCATTGTTCTCTGTACATAAAAATCCTGACGGAGGGTAACCGAGCTCAGGTGTCATCGGGTACCCTGAACAGCTGTACCCGCTCCTGACCTTCAAACTATCGTAACTGCAGCTGTTATAAACCGCCCGTACACGGTAGATGTGACAGGCATTACTGGTATAGGAGCCCAGCTGGGCCCATGTTTTTCCGGGACCGTAGGAACTGATGGCCACGGGCACTATCACAGGGAAATTCGTGATGTCGGAGATCTCGGTCACCTGGATTCCGCCTGAAGTACTCTCTAATGCAAGCCAGTTATTGTCGGCAGAGAAACTGCGCAGATTGCACAAACGGACGGTCCACAAGACCGTATCTGTCAGGCCTTCCGCGGTTATGATCAGGGGTGTCAGGTTGACCAATGGAGCGGTGTAGGAAATGGATTTGGTGGAGGTGCTTGTTCCCCGGATGCCCTGCTTGTCGGCGTAAAACTGGTACCGGCCCCGGGCATCCATGGAGTATGTATAATCTCCTGTGGCCTTGCAGGACGGCACCGCATAAAAAATAATCCGGTCAAGATCCGAAGAGCAATCATAATAATCGGAATAGTTCCATAAGGGAGTTCGGATAAACGTCAGTTTGGTGCCTGTCGGACCGACAGTGATCAGCGGATCCGGGATTACTTCTGTCAGATAGGCGGAAGTGTTATCCTGGTTATAGGAATGCTTTGCACTTCCGGCCTGATAAACGAATCCTTCCGGAAGGGTAAAGATCAGGGTATCGAGAACATTGTAAGGCCGGATCTCATTCGGGAATGCAATATCGCCCCCGCAGGATTCCATGGAGGTATAAATCAGTCCTTCATACAGGAAGGATGTGCATCCCTGGAGGACGATCTGCTGGTAGAATGTCGAGACGGAAAAATTATACTTGCTTCCGAGAACATTAAAGATCGTACCAATATCATTGCAGGATTTGGAAACTTTTGTATCGGTCCAGTAAAAGCTGCCCCTGAACGTGGGTACCGTGATCCAGTTGGTCTGGGCCAGGTTTTTTACACTCCCGTAAATCACATACCGGATTGAGTCGCCGGCAGTGAATGAATAGCCGCTCAGGCAATTCCCCGGATTTGTCAGGTTCCCGAACCAGGTGACAAGCGATGAAGTTGCGCCATTGGTGATCTGCGGATTCAGACCTGAACAGGTATGCCAGGTGGATGTTTCATTGTCAAAGAAGAAGAGTGTGTCGGCCAGGTAATTAAAGAAGAGCTGGTTTCCCCAGCCTCCGCCGAGAGAAGTATGTGACAGCTTGAAGTACAGACTGTCTACAGGGCCGTTGATCTTTCCGGCGGCCACGATGCAGATGGAATCGCGGGCCATGGCGTTATCGAGACGCAACCCCGGGGTAGCAGGCGATACCTTCGCTGTGAGAAGATTGTTGGTCCACCCGAGGGTGGTTCGTTTGATTTTGAAATAAGATATGGACGGATCGGTGCAGGACGGATTGGGGCATTGCAAAGCAAACACTGGTGAATTGCTGCACCAGTAGGTGAAATAACGATCCTTATAACTGATCTTATCACACCAGAATTTCAGTTCGGCATGAACGAAACCGGTCGTTGAATGGGGGAGAGTGCAATCGAGCATCAGCGGGACCCTGAAGAGTCCCCCGGTAAGAATCTTACTTCTGGAGAGATAATAGAAGACGGTATCACCATGAATATCCGGCGGGCCCATGCTTACGCCCTTGAAAGTGGCCGTACCCGCCGCAATCGTCACCCCGGGAGGGAGGATCAGCTTGTAAAACACGGAGTCGTTCGGGCAGCCGTCGGCGCCAACAGAGGTGCTTGTATTGACCAGGTGTTCCATCCAGACCGGCACGAGGTTGTAAAAATCAGACGGGATCGTATGCTGAACGGTCCGCGTATCATAGGTCTGAAGCATCAGCAGGTTACCATTGGGGAGCCAGTTTACGCCAAAGGGAATACTGCACTGGTTTTTGTAATTGTACCCGTACCGGAATGCCTGCCAGGCCGAGTTCGTCCATCCTGCTCCGCATGTATTCTTTACCGGGATGGAGGTTAAAGCTGCAGCCCAGTCATAATAGGTGTGTGCTTTAATCGTGATGCTTTTCCCAACCGGAAGATCATCGAAGAAGCCGTCACCGTCCGAATCCTCCAGTCCGGTCCCGGCACCATCGGGATCGGTTGTATACTGGAGCTTCGTATAATAGGCATATTGTCCGTTGAGGGCGCCGGCGGCATAATTGTAACTGGCCTTCAGGGCATGCCCGGCCACCGAAAAGGAATCGATCTTGTTCAGCCAGTTTGAATTCGGGTAATAGGTCGATCCGCCCGAAGAAAATCCGCTGAGGATGGAAAGGTCAAAAGCAGTACCGGCGCCGGTGCCGTTGTTCGTTACGGTAAATTCGACCCATCCGCGGTTGTCGATGAAACCCCATCCGACGTTGTTGTTGGTAAAGGCCATGCCGATGGAGGTGGTTCCGGCAGCTGGTGAAACGGAAGGAAAGGATGCATAGAAATTACAGATCTGCCCGTTGCATCCCCATGCGGCTTTGAGGGTCGACTGGCCATTTGTACAGCCGACCAGCTTAACCGTTTCCCCGATCACGACAGTTTCTCCCGCGTCAAACAAACCGTTTGCCCCCGGGAAATCGCTTCCTGTTAGGATTATTGTATCGACCCTGAGCGGGCCGGGCCCGACATAAGGATGAAGAACACCGATTGTGGTTGACAGAACCTGGATATCGGAAGTGTGTTCGTCAAGAATATAGAGCGTATCCAGCGTAGAATTGATCCCCTGCTGCTGGATGGTGATATTCCTTAAGACCGTCGTATTGACCGGGATTACCGCTGCAGCAGGCACGATGCTGGTGATGACCGGTTCGGGATAGTAATAGTTCTGCAAAGGAGTGTCAAAGCCTGTATAATTGGAGCTGTTGTAAGTGACGGTGTAGTTGAAATTCTGGGTATTGGCATATCCGCAGAACAGTCCAGCATTGTATGTGACTGTATGGGCTGAATTATTCAGGATATCAGGAAGCGAAAAGACCGGTTGGCTCAGGTTGCTGATGTTTAATTCTGTTGCACCCACTACAGATCCTGGTGTATACCTTGCACCGGTAGGAAGCGATACCAGCAATGTGGCGCCTGTCATTGTACTCCCGGTCGTATTGGCAACCTGGAGGGAAAACATTCCATCCGCCCCGCAGATGACCAGCGACGAGGGTTTTCCTGTTGCGCTCACCATGACCTGGGCTGTTATCACCGTCGGAGCGAAGATTAATACCAGTACCCCGATGAGGATACGGCGGCGGAAATGGGCAAAGGAAATGTGTGTAGATATGTTTTCCTTGTTCAATTTTTCTCCTGATTCAGGAATTAACCCTGAAAGATACAAATAAAATCTGATACGTTTTCCGTGGGGAGGTGAAAATTTAATTCTGCATGTACAGCCCCTCCCCCGGCTCTGCTAAGCGGAATCGCAACGACAACAATGTTTTAGTAATAAGGGAGGTTGCTTCGCTGCGCTCCTCGCAATGTTACTTCGCTTTTCGCTATTTCGCTATTTCGCTATTTTCATTGAAAAATCCTACCTTTGCACCTAAGCACGATACGATATGAGCGAATCAACAGAGAAAACAAGATGTCTTATAATCGGCTCAGGACCTGCGGGCTATACCGCTGCAATCTATGCTGCACGAGCCGACCTGAAACCCATCGTTTACCAGGGACTTCAGCCCGGCGGACAGCTTACCATCACAACAGAAGTGGATAATTTTCCGGGATATCCCGAAGGCATCCAGGGACCGGTGATGATGGAGGATCTGAAAAAACAGGCAGAACGTTTTGGTACGGATGTCCGTTTCGGGATTGTCACAAAAGTTGATTTTTCTTCACGGCCATTTACTGCTGTGGCAGATGACGGAAAGACGATCCTTGCAGAAACGGTCATCATTGCCACCGGTGCAACAGCCCGATGGCTTGGACTGGAATCCGAGAATAAATTCAGGGGGATGGGCGTTTCCGCCTGTGCAACCTGCGACGGGTTTTTCTACCGCGGACAGGATGTCGCGATCGTCGGGGGAGGTGATACCGCTGCCGAAGAGGCCACCTATCTTTCCAAAATGTGCAAAAAGGTTTACATGATCCATCGCCGCGATGAACTGCGTGCATCAAGGGCCATGCAGCATAAGGTACTGAACACGCCGAACATCGAAATGGTCTGGAACAGCGTCCCGGTGGAAGTGCTGGGAGACAATAATGGCGTTAACGGATTGCTTGTAAAAAATGTTAAAGACAACCAGGAAAGGAAACTGGATGTTACCGGATTCTTTGTCGCGATAGGCCATACGCCAAATGCAGAAATTTTCGAGGGACAACTGGACCTGGATGAACAGGGTTACATCAAGACCATTCCGGGTTCAACCCGCACCAGTGTGGAAGGGATTTTTGCAGCTGGCGACGTCCAGGACCACTACTACCGCCAGGCCATTACGGCAGCAGGCACCGGCTGCATGGCGGCGATAGAGGCGGAGAGGTTCCTGGGAAGCTGACGAGCTGATGAACTGATGAGCTGGCGAGTTGAAAATGGAGGATAGAAGATAGAAAATAGAAAGATGTTTTGCCCTTTGGGGTTAAAAGAATTACACGAAAATCCACGAAGAAGACACGAAAATCCACGAAGAACTATTGTGATCTATTGTGTCTATTGTGGTGAAAAATAGAAGATGGAGGATGGAGGATGGAAGATAGTGTCTGTGACAAATCTGTGTGAATCTGTGGTTAATAATAAATCATGATAAACTTCTTTGAAGGATCGGGTAAGTATTTCGCGGTGGAATCAGACCATTCGCTCAACGACAATGACCTTCAGAAGCTCACCTGGCTTTTCGGAAATGCCCGTTTGCTTCCTACCCTCATGGTTGCCGGGAAATTCATTGGTCCCCGGAAAGAAATGATCACACCGTGGAGTACGAATGCTGTTGAGATCACGCAGAATATGGGCATCCGCGGGATTAAGAGGATCGAAGAATTTACGATTTACGATTTACGATTTACGATTGGCAATTTACAAAGTACAAATTACAAAGTACAAAGTACTCCTTACGATTCAATGCTGGAGCAGGTCTACAACGGACTTGAACAGGACATCTTCACCATCTACCATACGCCTGAACCTGTTTGTTTCATCGATGATATTGCTGCTTACAATTTGTCAACAGGACTTGCATTAAGTCCTGATGAGATCGGATACCTGGAGTTGTTAAGCCGTAAACTGGGACGGAGACTGACCGACAGCGAAGTATTCGGCTTTTCTCAGGTGAATTCGGAGCACTGCCGGCATAAGATCTTCAACGGAACTTTTATCATTGATGAAAAGGAGATGCCCGAAACCCTTTTCGGCATGATCCGGAAGACATCGAAAGAACATCCCAGGCTGCTGGTTTCCGCTTACAGTGATAATGTTGCCTTCATTGAAGGACCGGAGATCGAGCAGTTTGCCCCGCGGACACAGGATAAACCGGATTACTTCTTTCTTAAGAAAATACAGTCCGTATTATCATTAAAAGCGGAAACCCATAATTTCCCGACCACCGTTGAACCTTTCAACGGGGCTGCTACTGGCTCAGGTGGAGAGATCCGCGACCGGATGGCAGGAGGGAAGGGGAGCATCCCGCTGGCCGGGACGGCTGTTTACATGACCTCCTATCCGAGGATTGACGGGGGAAGGTCATGGGAGAAAAAGGTTCATCCCAGGAACTGGCTTTATAAGAATCCTGAAGAAATACTCGTCAAAGCCTCCAACGGCGCCAGCGATTTCGGAAATAAGTTCGGGCAGCCGGTGATCTGCGGATCGGTACTGACCTTTGAACACGAGGAAGATGATAAGACCTACGGATACGATAAAGTGATCATGCTGGCCGGAGGGATCGGATTTGCACGCAGGGAGGACAGCCTGAAAGAGATGCCGGATGTGAACCAGAAGGTGATCATCCTGGGCGGCGATAATTACCGTATCGGCATGGGCGGCGGGGCTGTTTCATCTGTCGCCACCGGCGAATACCACAACGCCATTGAGCTGAATGCCGTTCAACGTTCCAATCCCGAAATGCAGAAGCGTGTCTTCAATGCGATCCGCGCGATGACTGAAGCCGACCACAACCCGATCGTTTCGATCCATGACCATGGCGCCGGCGGCCACCTGAACTCCATCTCCGAGCTGATCGAAAGTACAGGCGGCGTGATCGATATCAATGCACTGCCATTGGGGGATCCAACGTTGTCGGCAAAAGAGATCATCAGCAACGAATCACAGGAGCGGATGGGACTGCTGCTTGATCCGAAGGATGTTCCGCTGATGAAGAAAATTGCTGAACGCGAACGGGCCCCGATCTATGAAGCAGGCGAAACCACCGGCGACCATCAGCTTGTATTTACCGACCGGAAAGCCGGAACAAATCCCATCGACCTGAAGATCGAAGATTTTTTCGGGAAGCCGCCAAAGACTGTCATACGTGATATGTCATACGTCATGCGTCATACGTCACTTGTATATGAGAAGTCAAAGCTTCATTACTACCTGAATGAGGTTTTGCAGCTCGAATCGGTTGCGTGCAAAGACTGGCTCACCAATAAAGTTGACCGGGCGGTTTCCGGGAAAATTGCGAAGCAGCAGACCTGTGGCACAATTCAGCTTCCGCTGAACAATCTTGGCGTTACAGCACTTGATTACAAAGGGGAGAAAGGCATTGCCACCTCCATCGGTCATGCGCCGGTGGCCGCATTGATCGATGCTGAAGCAGGATCACGGCTCTCCATCGCAGAAGCCCTGACCAACCTGGTATGGGCGCCATTGACCCATGGGCTGAACGGGGTTTCGCTCAGTGCAAACTGGATGTGGCCCTGTAAAAATCCGGGAGAGGATGCCCGGCTCTATGCAGCCGTGAAAGCGGCAAGCGATTTCGCGATCCAACTAGGTCTTAACATTCCCACCGGCAAGGACTCGCTCTCGATGACACAGAAATATCCTGACGGAAGCGTGGTCATTTCCCCGGGAACCGTCATCATCTCTGCCGTCGGTGAGGTGAGCGACGTGAAAAAAGTGATCAGCCCTGCGCTGATTGATTTCCCGGGCAGCATGCTTGTATATATGAATTTTTCCGGGGGAACCTTCGAACTCGGCGGAAGCAGCTTTGCCCAGGTCATCAATCAGCTTGGCGAGCGGACCCCGGATATACTTGATGCTGCTTATTTCGCTAAAGCTTTTAATGCTGTCCAGAAAATGATCAATGCCGGAATGATCCTTTCCGGTCATGATATCTCTTCGGGTGGCCTGATCACAACCCTGCTCGAGATGACCTTCCCGGTTCAGGGAATCGGGATGGATCTCGACTTTACTACGCTTAGAGTGGATGATCCGGTCAAACTTTTGTTCAGCGAAAATCCCGGTATTGTTATCCAGGTGAAAGAGCTTGAACAAGCCGGTAAATTGTTGGATACGGCAGGAATTAAATGGCATTCCATTGGCAAAGCAGTCCAGGAGCGGCAACTAAACATCCGTAACGGGAACGAGGTTTTTTCTTTCGATATCGATCCGTTACGCGACACATGGTTCAAAACCTCCTACCTGCTCGATCGCCTGCAAAGCGGACCGGATCTGGCGCTGGAACGGTTTTCCAACTATAAAAATCAACCCCTCGACTTTTCTTTCCCCGGAACCTTTACCGGAAAAGCTCAACAATACGGTATTGATCTGAACCGGGAAACCCCGACAGGAATAAAGGCGGCTGTTATCCGCGAGAAAGGGATCAACCGCGACCGTGATGCAGCATGGGCACTTTACCTGGCTGGATTTGATGTTAAGGATGTGCACATGACCGACCTGATTTCCGGCAGGGAGAGCCTGGATGATTTGAATTTCATCGTGTTTGCAGGTGGCTTTTCCAATTCCGACGTGCTCGGTTCCGCCAAAGGATGGGCAGGGGCCTTCCTTTACAATGAAAAAGCAAAAGAAACACTGGAGCGATTCTATAAACGGGAAGATACCCTCAGCCTCGGTATCTGCAACGGCTGCCAGCTGATGGTCGAACTGGGCGTTCTTTACCCGGAAACGGAAGGACGTCCATATATGTCATGGAATGATTCGCATAAATACGAATGTACGTTTGTGACTGTGGATGTGCAGGAAAATCATTCCGTCATGCTGAAATCCCTGGCGGGATCGCGGCTTGGAATCTGGTCTGCCCATGGCGAAGGGAAATTCAACTTCCCGCATGAAGAGGACAAATATCATATTCCTGCAAAATTCCTTTACAGTTCATACCCGGGAAATCCCAACGGCTCTCAATATGATGCCGCCTGTGTTGCATCCACTGACGGCCGCCACCTCGCCATCATGCCGCACCTGGAAGACTCGGTCATGCCATGGCAATGGGCACATTATCCCGGAGACAGGGAATCTGATGAGGTAACACCGTGGGTTGAAGCTTTCGTAAATGCGAGAAGATGGGTGGAAAATAAATAGCGAGATAGCGAAAAGCGAAATAGCGAAACTAAAAAATTTTATTGAACACCGTAGGTGTGAAATTTTTCTAGCAGGAAAATGGCAGGAACAATTAAGAACCCCGCAGGGGTGACATTATTCTAGCAGGGAGAAAGTGATAACACTAAAAAACCCCATCGGGGTGAAATTATTGTAGATGAAAAAGACAATTTTAATCACCGGTGCAACAAGCGGGTTCGGAAAGGCAATAGCAACGCGGTTTGCCATGGATGGTAACGACCTGATCCTTACGGGCAGGAGGGAAGCCTTGCTGTTGGAACTGAGCGCTGAACTCAGAAAAAAATACAAGATCGAAGTTCTTTCCCTCTGCTTTGACGTGCGTGACATGGAGGCGGTTGAACTTGCCATTTCATCATTGCCGGAGGAATGGAAGGAAATTGATGTACTGGTGAACAATGCAGGGCTGGCCGTTGGAATGAACCCGATCCATGAAGGCATTATCGACGACTGGGAACGGATGATCGACACCAATGTTAAAGGGTTGCTCTACATGACACGGTTTGTTTCACCCCTTATGGTGGAGCGGAAAAAGGGCCACATCATCAACATCGGATCGGTTGCCGGCAAGGAGGTTTACCCCATGGGCAATGTTTACTGCGGCTCGAAATTCGCCGTGGATGCCATTACCAAAGGCATGCGCATTGACCTGGTGTCGCATAACATCAAGGTCACCCAGGTTGCGCCCGGGGCTGCCGACACGGAATTCTCGCTGGTCCGCTTCAAGGGCGATAAGAAACGTGCCGATGCTGTTTATAAGGGCTTTCAGCCGATGGTTGCAGAAGATGTGGCAGAAGTCGTGTTTTATGTGACAACCCTTCCCGATCATGTGAACATCAACGACCTGGTGATCATGCCAACGGCCCAGGCCAGTGCAGTGAACTTCTTCAAGGTTTAATCAACCTCATCCCCCAGCAGGGGCTGACTATAAAGTAAAAAAAACAAAATGTCACGCAGAGTTACGCAAAGTTTTTCGCAGAGTTACGCAGAGTTATTTGGTACGTTATCAGTCATCTGCGAAACTCTGCGATTTAATCTGCGAAACTCTGCGAGAAAAAAAATACTTTTTGGTCAGCCCCACGGGGGTTGAGGTGCAGGGGTCAATCACCTGATGATAATAATCTTTCCGTTCGCCGTGAAATCCTTTGCCTGCGCATTAATGATGTAGATTCCTGAAGGAAGTCTGCTGACATCAAGCTGCACTTTTTTTTCTGAAGGCATCACGCTGGTGGAAAATACCTCGGTACCGCTGGTGCTGATCATTCGTATCCTCACAATTCCATTGACCGGCCTGCTGAACAGGATATTGACTGTTTCATTCGCAGGATTCGGATAGATCTTAAATGCTGGTGATGCCTGATCCGATAGGTCATTGGTGCCAAAGAAAGGATCTCCGCTGGGAAGCTTGCCTGTGGTGTAGCTGTTCCTGATGATATCGATCATCTGCCCCAACTTGTCCACCGACGGATTTAATGAGTCCGGCCCGGTGTAATCCCGGGCAAAGACAAATGCAATATCCACTTCCTGGACATCCCCGGGTTTAAACGTAAACGGCCCCATGGCCCCCACTCCACGGATATCACCCGGTGGGAGCCCTGCTGTTCTTGCTGTCCAGTTGACCGGATTAACAGGTACACAGCCTGTGCCCCAGCCCAATGAATCCGATCCACCGGGAAACATAAAATAACATTCCGGTCCAACTGTGCTATAACCACTTCCACCGTACGTCATCACCTGGCCATCTTTCCATCTCCCTCTCTGGTAATTATAATAATCGGCAGCAACCGCCGGATTACCATGGATGGTTGCATCGTTATTATAGTAAAGGAACCGTGTCATTCCAAATCGTTCATTATCCACAATGGAATCTCCGAAATTGGTTCCGTTCACACTCTCATTGCATAACTGTTGACCGCTATTATCAAACCTTGGGTTATCAACCCTGTCCGGATCCATGAACGGACCTCCAAGTATCGTTACAGACTGTGCCGGGGGATGTGCTCCGTATGCCTGCGGTTGAACCCAGCCATCAACAGGAGTGCCATTAAACCCTATGATACTGCTCCTTTCAACATCACAACCAATATAATCGTCGGTATACCATCCAATATCCATGTCAGCGAATGTACCAAAGTAAGTATTGAAATACGTTCTTGATGATCGGTTAAAAATTTTATAATTAAAGAATATCGTGTTTTTAAAAGCAGAATCGCCGGGCATGTCAAATGCGTAAGCCATCAGGTGGATCTCTGCCCTCATCTTTTTTCCCTGAGTTTCTTTATGGATATCCCTGTCATCATTAAAGATGGTAAAAACTGCTTCATCACCCCTGATCAACGGGTAATCGCCATCTGCAGCGTTATAAATTCCATCATTATTCCTGTCATGAAAAGGTGCAAGCCGGGCAGCCTGCCCGTAAGCCGGGGTGCCGTTTCCCGGCCAGGTTCTTATATTTACAGGTGTAATGTATCCGGAGCTGTTCCAATGGGAAATGTGGTATTCGACCTCCGATTTTTTCACCTTCCAGACCCTGCTCCAAACGGTATCCTGGTAGATGGAGTAATTTACCGAATCCATTACCGGTCCGGCATAAAAATCAGGTTTTATGCCCGCTTGTCCGCCATAAGGACCCTGGCGGTAGATCTCTGCTGCCTGGTACAAGGTGCTGTCATCACCTCTTCCGCCCATCCATAGTGAAAAAGTATAAAGTGTGCTTTTCTGGCTCTCCTTTGGTATCCTGAACAATGAAAGACCCGATCCCCACAAACTGAATTCATTCCCGGTGGCGGATATGCCTGCTTTTACATTGTTGATATCCAGTGAATCGTAGCTGTGATCATGGATCCGGTAAAGGATATGGGCACTTGAGGTTTTACTGAGTGTATAATCAATAATTGTGTACGTTCCCGTCAGGTTCCCGTTGAACCCCCAGACGGGTTGTACCAGGAAAGTGAAAAAACCCATATTGGTATTTGTGATGGTGACAAGGTTACCTCCTGACCCTCCACCGGTTATCTTTAGTGAATCACCATAGGGGACGGTATCGTTTTCCAGCAGGTTCACTGTTTTTGGAATTCCGGGATAAAGATCAACTGTGTCGTTAACCGCCGTGAGGGTTTGCGCCCTCGTCTGAGATGCAAACAACACACCCATCAGAATGATAGGAATCGGGAAAAAGGTGTAGCTTTTTTTCATAAGATAATTATTTTTTCATGATCACAATTTTCCGGATGACCGACCAATTTTCTCCTTCAAGATTCAGGAAATAAACACCCTGACCTTCTGGAGAAAGATCCGGTTGAAAATCCGGAGCCGGATTATGAATCTCCTGTATGTTCTTTCCGTATGTATTGTAAATCGTCATTCTCTTTACCGGTTGTTCTGTTTCGATCTTTATAATCCCTGGAGAAGGAACAGGATAAACCCGGATGAATCCAGGATCAACATCATTTGTGCCTGCTGTTTTCTCCTTCTGGACGATTGTGAAACTGATCGTAGATAAATAGGGGGAGTACAGGAAAAATGATGCCTGTTTTTTAAAAGCGCTGAGGTTAGGTTTGAGGGTCGTAAAAACTACATATCCCTCTCCGTTTCCGTTCATCGGTTCGCAGTTCAGCCAGTCGGGCATGGTACCGATGACCGACCAGGTAACTCCCGTATGGATAAAAAGTGTATCGCTTATGCCGGAAAACTGGCTTAAGAACAATGTGTCAGGATCAACATTGAGTGTAAAGATCTGCGATAACGGTCGTTTCCAAACGCCCCGGTTTGAAGTACCCGCATAAGCAAATGCTCTGCTGACGATCACAGCATTTACAGAAGTGTCTTCCAGTCCTTCATTTATCAGTGTCCAGGCACTTACATCCGATTGACGAAGTACGATCCCATTGACGTTGCTTCCGGAAAAAATGCTGGTATTGAATGCTGAAAAAAACGTAACGGGATTTCCGGCTAACGCATTATTTACCAGGATCCAGTTCTGCCCGTCATTGTCTGAGATGAACATGCCTTCCTGCGTTCCTGCCAGGATGCTGTTTCCGGATCTCCCGAGGGATAAAACAGACAGGCTGGTCAGCCCGTTGTTACGCTGATTCCAGTTGGTCCCTCCATCCGGAGAAAAATAGACTCCTTCTGATGGTGTTCCGGCTAATATTTTCCCGTTATTTATGATGAGTGAAGTGATATTGGATTCAGGAGGGCCGGTAATTCTAAACCAATTGTTCCCGAAGTCATACGAATGGTAGATCCCATCCATCGTCCCGGCATATAAAAGTGTATCATCCACAGTAATTGTTGTGATATAAGGATTATCCAATCCATTGTTGACAGGGCTCCAGGTGTTTCCGTTATCGGATGAGCGAAAAGCCCCCAGTCCCTGAGTTCCTGCAAAAATTGAATTACCGGCTGATTCAAGGGAGGAGATAAAGGGACTCAATACTCCATTGCCTGTCTGTGCCCAATTGGTTCCGTAATCTGTTGAATAAAATACTCCGGCTCCCCATGTCCCGCAAAAAACATTGGTCCCGTTTTCTGCGAATGAGGTAATCCTTGCATTATGTAAGCCTGTATTAACCGATTCCCAGAAAGGGTTGTCAATCGGGGATGCAGATATACCTCCGCCCATGGTACCGGTAAACAAATCTGAAGTGGTGCATAGGAGCGACCGGATCCAGGAATTTGATAATCCAAGGTTGAATGGGATCCATGTCTGACCCTCATCCGTGCTGGTAAAAACACCCTCCCGTCCCGTCCCGGCAAATACCCGTGATCCCGCAACGGAAAGTGCAGTAACGGATTCATTAACCGGCAAACCGGTATTTGAAGAAACCCAGATGGTATCGAAGAGATCACAGGTATAAATACCGCCTGTTTCAGTTCCGGCAAAAACCCCCGATGAATCTGAAACCAGTGAGATAATGTCAGGATTACCCAGCCCATCATTCATCGGTTGCCAGTTGGAACCATTGTCGGCTGAACGATAAACCCCGTGTCCAAGGGTCCCTGCAAACATCCGGCTACCGGTCTTTATAATAGCATTCACGGGCACAGACGGAATTCCATTGGTGACATGCAACCAGTTTGCTCCATGGTTACCAGACATGAATAACCCTTCACCGGTTCCCGCAAATACATTCGTTCCGTCGGATAAAAGCGAAAATATATTTAAGTTGGTCAGGCCATTATTTGCCTCAGTCCATGATGTGCCGGAATCCGCAGAAAAATAGATTCCTCTGCCATAAAACCCGGCGAAAATATTCTGTCCCGAAATTGTAAGTGCATAAACCGCCGCTTTGGGCGCTCCGTTTTCCAGTGACGACCAGCTGATCACATTGTCAGGCGACCGGTAGAGACCTGCAGCTGTCCCGGCAAAAAGTTGATTTCCTCCATGAGCCAGGCAATAAACCGTGCCTCCAAAAGGACCGTTGGTCTCTGTCCACTGCGATTTGGCGGTGAAGTGGAGAAGCAGGATTGCTGCGATGATCAGAAATCGTTTCATATGTAACGATCAACGATATCAAATATATGAAGAATGTCCAGATATTTTTCTTAAATTTGTTATTACACCTGAACTTAATGCTATTTCAGTTGATCCGGGTGTAAACGGCAAGTATGAGACAGATCATAATCAGATCGGCATGCATTTTCTTCATTTGGTTTGCATGGATGTGGAGTTCATACGCCCAGAAAATTGCAGGTCCTGTTGTTGAAAAACCTGTTTATTTTGATATCTCGCCACCGTTAAGTTCCATTTATGCTTCATTACCTTCAAAAAAGGAACAACCTGATGCTGAAAAAGGCGAACGGGAGATCCGGAATTACTTCCAGTGGAAATTAAAGCACAACAAATCGAAGATTAATTCTGATGAATCACTCATCCAGCGGGTTTTCGGTAAGATGAAACCCGATTCAACCCTGGAAAATTTTGAAGGCACACCGAATGTCAATACAGCTATACCTCCGGATACTTATGGTGATGTCGGCCGGAACCAGTATGTTCATATGGTGAATCTCTCCTTTACTGTATTCAATAAATCGGGGACTATTCTCCTGGGACCTATGGATACGCAAACTATCTGGAATGGTTTACCCAATGCGGGAAATTCAGGGGATGGTACTTTGCTTTACGACGATCAGGCCGACCGTTGGTTTATCACCAATTATTTCATGCCAAACTATCCGTCGGCTCCTTATTTCATTTTTATCGGGGTATCACAAACTTCCGATCCTGCCGGGTCGTGGTATCGCTGGGAATACCAGTTCGACAACATTCCCGATTACCCGAAATTCGGGGTCTGGCGTGATGCTTACTTTATGACCTGTAACCGGTGGTTTTCAGAGAACAATTTCGATGGTATAGGAGCTGCAGCATTTGACAGGGCAGCCATGCTGGCCGGCGATCCTTCGCCAACCATGGTGTTGTTTAAATTCATCCATAATCAATCCGTCTTTTGCCTTCTTCCGGCGGATTGCGATGGTCCGTTCCCTTTTGCAGAAACGCCCGGCTATTTTGCTTATTCAGACGCTGATTTTCTTGGACTGTATGAATTTCATACCGACTGGGTCAGTCCATCCAATTCTACCTTTGGAAATCTGAAGAAAATAGACATTAATCTATACAATGGCAATGCGGAGGGGATTCCGCAAAAAGGGTCCGATGTATTGCTCGACCCGCATTCCGGCAACCTTATGTGCCGGCTGCAGTACAGGAGATTTTTTGATCACCAGTCCATGGTCGTGAATCAAACGGTCAAAGCAGGAGATCACCATACCGGGATCCGCTGGTATGAATTGAGGCGTACTACCGGTAACTGGTCACTATACCAGGAGTCGACCTACGCCCCCGACAGCAATTCCCGCTGGATGGGGAGCATCGCGATGGATTCAGCCGGAAATATTGCCCTTGGATATTCTGTCTCCGGGTATAATCTTTATCCATCTATCCGCTTTACAGGAAGAATGAAAAATGATCCCATCAATCAGATGACCATTGCCGAGCAATCGATCATAGAAGGTGGAGGTGCACAAACACATCCGGCAAGTACATATGCAAGATGGGGTGATTACAGTTCAATGACGGTCGATCCTTCCAACCCCTCCATTTTCTGGTATACACAGCAATATTACCCTGTAACGGCAGATTATAACTGGCACACAAGGGTCGGCTCTTTCTCTTTTGCAAATATCCTGCAAATAAATGCAATTGCAGCATACCCTACTATTTGCCCGGGACAGTCAGATCAGCTTGACGTTGAATTATCAGGTGGCGGAGGAAATTATACTTACTCCTGGACATCCATCCCGGATGGATTTACTTCAACATTGAAGAATCCGGTGGTTTCTCCGGAATTTCTGACCAGGTACATTGTCACTGTCACGGCGGGTAACCAATCAAGAACTGATACCATTCAGGTCAGTATCACACCGCCGCCTGCAGTTTTTGCCGGTGATGATACAATCAGCTGCAGGTACATTACGGAGATACCACTTTCGGGGAGCGCTGAAAATTACATCTTCCTGAAATGGATTACGGCAGGTGACGGAACATTTTCCGATCCTTATGCAATTAGCACCACTTATTTTACCGGGCCAAAGGACCGAAGCGACAGCATCATTGATCTTGAGCTGATGGGTTATCCACAGCCACCATGCCCGGTCGTATCGGATCATAAACTGATCAGGATGGACACGTGCTCCGGCATCTCTCCGGCAGACCCCCTGAGCAATTCATTAAAGATATTTCCGAACCCCTGCAGGGATTATTTTTATATCTCTATTCCGGCAAAAGCCCTCTTTCTTGAATTTACAGATATGCCTGGAAACATGATCCTGTCGGTCAACCTGGCCACCTGCCGTGATAATGTACTCATATTTAACTTTTCTGACAAGCCAAAGGGAATGTATACTGTGAGGATCATCCTGAAAGACAGGATTATCTCTGACAAACTGGTTCTCCAATAGGTTATTGATTACATACCCGTTTTTTCCCTAATATTGCACTCTAAATTCATAACATGGAAGTTACCCGAATTTTTGACATCCTTCCTTATCACGAATCCAAATTCAAACCCAAGGATGATGTGATCGCATCAAAGGAAAATGGTGCATGGGTCAAGTACAGTATCAGGCAGTACCGTGAGATCGTTGATAACATCAGTTATGGATTCCTGGCATTGGGGATCCAGCCGGGAGACAAGATTGCACAGATCAGTCCGAACCGGAGCGAATGGAACTTTGTTGACATGGCCGTCCTGCAGGTCGGAGCCATCCATGTTCCCATCTATCCTACCATCAGCGAATCAGATTACAACTATATCCTGAATCATGCCGAGGTGAAGTATGTTTTTGTTTCAGGGATTGAACTTTTGCGGAAGATACAGCACATCCTTCCTGAGATACCGCATATACAGGGTGTTTTTACATACAAGGACCACCATGAGTTCAAGCACCTGAATGAGCTGATCGAACTTGGGAAACAGAACCCCGACAAGGAATTGCTTGAACAACGCAAACGTGCCATTCAGCCTGATGATGTGGCAACAATCATCTATACTTCCGGCACCACCGGTAATCCCAAAGGTGTTATGCTGACCCATACAAACATTCTTTCGAACGCGAAAGCAGCTTCATACATTCCGCCTTTCGGAGAAGAAGCCAAGGCGGTAAGTTATCTTCCGCTCTGCCACGTATATGAACGGATGCTCAACTACCTTTACCAGTACCTCGGATTTTCGATCTATTATGCCGAAAACATCGGAACGATCACCGATAACATGAAAGAGGTGAAACCTGATATCCTCTCCACGGTTCCACGGCTGCTGGAAAAGATCTATGATAAACTCTTTGCCACAGGCCACAAACTGACAGGCGTCAAGCGTTATATCTTTTTCTGGGCGTTTCATCTTGCATTGCGTTACGAGCTGAAAGGTGCCAATGGCTGGTTTTATGAACTCAAACGAAAACTTTATGACAGGCTGGTTTATGTGAAATGGAGGGAAGCCCTGGGGGGAAAGCATCTTTTAGTGGTATCGGGTGGTGCGGCGCTTCAGCCGCGACTGGCCAGGATGTTCACCTGTGCCGGGATCAATGTACTGGAGGGCTATGGATTAACGGAGACTTCCCCGGTGATTGCGGTTAACGACCTTACCGAAAACGGAATGAAGTTCGGAACCGTGGGCAAGGTATTAAAGGAAGTCCAGGTGAAAATTGCTGATGATGGAGAAATACTTTGCAAAGGGCCGAATGTGATGGTTGGTTACTTCAAGGAACCTGAAATGACTCAAAATGCAATTGATGAAGACGGTTGGTTTCATACCGGCGACCTGGGCCGTATCGAACCCGAAGGACATCTGAAAATCACAGGCAGGAAAAAAGAATTGTTCAAAACCTCCTTTGGCAAGTATATCAGCCCGCAGCCCATCGAAGACCTGTTCAAGGAATCGCTGTTTATCGACCAGATCATTGTTGTGGGCGAGCACCAGAAGTTCGCCGGGGCGCTGATCGTTCCTGATTTCACTTTCCTGAAAGCATGGTGCGGGGTTAAGGAGATCCCTTACACCACCAACGAGGAGATGATCCGGCTTCCACGGATCCTCGAAAGGTTCAAAAAGGAGGTGAAAAAATACAATGCCAGCCTTGGGGAAACGGAAAAGATCAAAAGCTGGGAGCTGCTCGATTCCGAATGGACGCCTGATTCAGGCGAACTGACGCCTACACTGAAGCTTCGCAGGAACTATATCAGCAAGAAATACGAATCCCTGATTATAAAACTTTTCAAATAGGAAGATCCGGTATTAATCAAACACCAACCTGATGAAAACAATCACCCGGCTATTTGATCTTCTTGAACAGTACAAGGATGAATATTCCACCCTTGAGAATGCCTTGAACTACAGGAAGAACGAAACCTGGCACAGTTATTCCGCCGCAGATTATGTGAAATACAGCAATGAGATCAGCCTCGGCTTGTTGTCGCTGGGGGTAAAGCCCGGGATGAAGATCGCGACGATCATGCTCAATTGCCCGGAGTGGAACTTTTTTGATATGGGCATCCTCCAGGTCGGCGCGGTACAGATCCCCATATATCCGACGATCAGCGATGAAAACGTCAGGTATATTCTGAACGAAGCAGGCGTTGAATACCTTGTTGTGTCCGACAGCGGGATCTTCAACCGGGTAAAGGACATTGTTAAAGAGGTTCCTTCATTGAAGGAGGTTTACAGCCTTGAACCGGTTTCCGGTGTGAAAAACTGGCAGGAAATCCTTGAACTTGGGAGAAATTACCCCCGTCCTGAAGAACTGGATAAGATCAAAGCGGAAATCAAACCCGATGATCTTGCCACCATTATCTATACCTCCGGTACTACCGGTAAGCCAAAAGGGGTGATGCTGTCGCATCATAATTTTGTCACCAACTACAAGGCGCTGGGAGAGATCCCCCCGCTGGAGATGGGTGAACGTTGCGTAAGCTTCCTGCCGCTCTGTCATGTTTATGAGCGGACAGCCGGTTATACTTACCAGTCGTTCGGCGTTGCCATCTATTACATACAGAACCTTGATGAGGTCGCCATTTGCATAAAAGAGGTCAGTCCGCATTGTTTCGCGGCGGTGCCCAGGGTCCTTGAAAAAGTGTACAACCGGCTTGTCATGCACGGAAGAACCCTGAACCTTCCCCTCAGGGTCCTGTTTTTCTGGGCGCTTCGCCAGGGTCATAAATATGAGCTGGATCATGCCCGCGGGTGGTTTTATGACATCAAACTATGGATCGCAAACCTCCTTATTTTCAGCAAATGGAGGAAGCTGATGGGAGGAAACGTAAAGTTCATCGTATGCGGCAGTGCGGCGTTGCACCCGAAGCTGACCCGTATCTACTGGGCAGCAAAAATGCCCATCCTGGAGGCTTACGGCCTGACCGAAACATCGCCCGGGATCACCTGTTACCGGTTTGGTAAGAATGGCTTTAAATTCGGAACGGTAGGAGGGACGCTGACCGGCGTACAGGTTAAGATTGCGGAAGACGGGGAAATTCTTGTTAAAAGTCCGGGCGTCATGCTGGGCTATTATAACCGGCCCGAACGCACAGCGGAGGTTATGGATGCCGAAGGATGGTTCCATACCGGCGACATCGGCATGATGGAAGATGAAGTATTCCTGAAGATCACCGACCGGAAGAAAGAGATGTTCAAAACCTCAAGCGGCCGGTACATCGCACCGCAGGTCATCGAGCAGAAACTGAAGGAATCGCCGTTTGTAGAGCAGATCATGGTGATCGGCGAGAACAGGCCATACGCTGCTGCGCTGATCCTTCCCAATTACGAGTACCTGAAAGGATGGTGCCATGTGAAGGAGATCGACTTCATCTCGCGGGAAAAAGCCGCAAACAACCCGAAGATCATCAAACGTATCCAGCGTGAGATCGATCACTACAACCAGGACCTCGGGCAAACAGAAAAGATAAAAAAATTCAGGCTGATCTCCGATGAGTGGAGCATCGATTCAGGGGAATTGTCACCAACACTGAAACTTAGAAGAAAATTTATCATCGAAAAATACAGCCAGCTGATCGAGGAAACTTACCGCGCTGCTGAATTCGATTACAGGAAATAGTCAACTGGCGAGTAAATTCTTCGTGGTCCTTCGTGTATTCTTCGTGGAGCTTCGTGAAACAGTCTTCTTCACCACAGATTTACACACCTGCCTGCCTGCCGGCAGGGATTACACAGATTAAGGCACAGAAAATTCATTTCCATCCTCCATCGTCTATCTTCTGACTGCCGACTGCTGACTGCTGACTGCCAACTGCCGACTGCCGACTGCTGACTGCCGACTTCAGTTTCATCAATGCAGGATCTTAAATATAAGTTCCTTCATCAGCTCCCCGTCACTGAACGAAGTGCTGCTGCTATCGACGCCTTTTGCCTTCAGGTCATATTCCCGCAACACTGAAATGATCGCAACAACCTTGCTGCTTTTGTAACTGGAAGCTGCCTGCTGGTAGTCGGTGACAAAAAACGGATTTATGGAAAGCGCAGCGGCAACATTGTTCCTCGATTTATCCTGGAGGTGATGATAGACCAGGATCTTTGAAAAAAAACTGAAAAGCAGCGGGATGATCTTCACCAGCGGGTTCTCACGGGGATTGGCTGCAAAATAGTTGATGATCTGGTTCGCTTTCAGGATGTCTTTCTTCCCGAGCGCCTTCTGCAGTTCAAAGACATTAAAATCCTTGCTGATCCCGATGTTCTTCTCCACAAATTCTTCAGTGATCTCCTGGCCGGCAGAAATGTTTATGATCAGCTTGGAGATCTCGTTGACGATCTTGGAAATGTCATTCCCGAGAAATTCAGCCAGCAGGAAACAGGCCTTGGCGGAGATGGTATAATCCTGCTTCCTCACATATTCGGCGATCCAGTCGGGGATCTTGTTGTCGTAGATCCTGGCCGATTCGAAGAGGATGCCTTTTTTTTCGATGTTCTTATATAAGCTTTTCCTCCGGTCGATCTTTTCATATTTATAGCCGATGACCAGCAGCGTCGATTCCATCGGGTTCAGGACATAAGGATCCAGATCTTCAATCTTGTCAAGGTTCTGGGCTTCCTTGATGATGATCACCTGGTAGTTCGACATCATCGGGAACCGGCGGGCATAGGAGATGACCGTAGGGACGTCAGTGTCTTTCCCGTAAATGATGGTCTGGTTGAATTCTTTCTCGATCTCGGACAGTACATTTTCTTCAATGTAATCCGAGATCTGATCAATGAAAAAGGATTCTTCCCCATAAAGAAAATAGACCGGGGAATAGATCCTGTTTTTAAGATCGAGGAGGATCTTTTCGAAACTGACGGCGTTTTTTGGTGCAGCCATTGATTCCCGGGTTAATCAAACCGAAGATGCTTGACCGTCACTTTCTGGCTGATCAGGTGATTCAGGGTTTCGATGCCGATGCGGAGGTGTTCCTCGGTAAATTTTGCAGAAACCAGCTTGTCGCTTGCCTGGGTCTTGATGCCGGAAGCCACCATGGGCTGGTCGGAAACCAGCAGGACAGCTCCGGTAGGGATGTTGTTTGCGAATCCCACGGTAAATATCGTTGCTGTCTCCATATCGATCGCCATGGCGCGGGTTTTCCTGAGGGCAGCCTTGAACTCTTCGTCGTATTCCCATACCCTCCGGTTTGTAGTGTATACAGTACCTGTCCAGTAATTGCGCTTGTGCTCGACAACGGTGGTGGAGACGATTTTCTGAAGGTTGAATGCAGGCAATGCAGGAACGCGTTCCGGGAAATAATCATCGGATGTACCATCGCCGCGAATGGCTGCAATCGGGAGGATCAGATCACCCAGCTTGTTCTTCTTTTTCAATCCACCGCATTTTCCGAGGAATAGGCAGGCCTTTGGCTTGACTGCGCCCAGCAGGTCCATGATGGTGGCGGCATTTGGGCTTCCAAGTCCGAAATTGATCATGGTGATTCGTCCCGAAGTCGCACTGGGCATGGCTTTTCCGGCCCCCTTGATGGGAACCTTCTGCCATTTTGCAAACAGATCCAGGTAAAGGGAAAAATTTGTCAGCAGGATATAATCACCGTATTCTTTTAAAGCAGTTCCTGTGTAGCGGGGCAGCCAGTCTTCAACGATCTCTTTCTTTGTCTTCATCGGTCACGGTTTTGGAGAACCTTCAGATATACCAAGTTTACCCGGCAAAGGTAGCGATTTTATCGTATTTTTATGTAAGTTTGTAATTCAACGGGCACGATGCAGACACTGAATTTACCGGATGCAGCGC
This sequence comes from Bacteroidota bacterium, assembly GCA_026391805.1. GTDB lineage: Bacteria > Bacteroidota > Bacteroidia > Bacteroidales > FEN-979 > FEN-979. The sequence goes on from JAPLDJ010000020.1 coordinate 192,012, forward strand.
TGAGGATCAGGAGAAAAGGAGAAAAAACGGAAGTCTTTGATACGATCCGGAAGAAATTCATTGCCCTTACACCGGAAGAATGGGTCCGGCAACATTTCATCCATTACCTGACCGGTCACAGGAATGTGCCGCATTCACTGATCTCGGTGGAAGCTTCGCTGAAATACAACCGGTTGAAAAAACGCAGCGACATTGTCGTGTACGGGACCGACGGCACTCCGCGCCTGATCGTTGAATGCAAAGCCCCGGAAGTTCCGCTGACACAGGCCGTATTCGACCAGGCAGCAATGTACAACATGACCCTTAAAGTGCCGTATCTTGCGATCACCAACGGAATGGAACACTATATTTGCAAAATTGACCATGAGAAGGGGAAATATTTTTTTTTGAAGGAATGTCCGGACTTTTCGGAAATGGTTATTAATGGTTATTGATTGCATAAATATAATATGACCCCACCCCCTGCCGGGGTGACTAAAAAGTAAAAACAAAATGTCACGCAGAGTTACGCAAAGTTTTTCGCTGAGTTACGCAGAGTTATTTTGTACGTTATCAGTCATCTGCGAAACTCTGCGATTTAATCTGCGAAACTCTGCGAGAATAAAAAATACTTTTTGGTCAGCCTTTACCTTCATCGGGATCCTGGGTTACCTGCTTTTCAGGATCACCCCCGACAGCTACATTCTTTTCATGGGCGGCGGGCTTGTGATCTGCTGTTTCATGGGGATCAACTACTATTTCAACATCCTTCGTCATGAGGATCATGGAATGACAACCATCATGATCGCCCTGATCACCTATTGCATCGGTCCCCTGATGATCACGCAGCCTCACTGGCTCATCATGCTGGTGATCGTCACGGTGCTGATCCTTACGGAACTTAAAGAATCCTTCGCACAGATCTCCCAGCGGTTCGACCGCGGCGAATTCCTTACCCTTGGCAAGTTCCTGATCATTGCCGGGGTGATCCTGCCGGTGGTTCCCGACGAACCCATCTTCCGTGAAATGGTGCTTACGCCTTACAAGATCTGGCTGGCCGTGGTGGTGGTCTCGTCCATCTCCTATTTCAGTTATTTACTGAAGAAATTTGTTTTCCCGCAGGGGAGCATCATCCTTTCCGGAATTCTGGGCGGACTTTACAGCAGCACGGCCACGACCATCATCCTCGCACGAAAAATAGACAAAGACCCGCAATCGAAGAACCAGTACATTGCCGCGATCATCTTTGCGACGGCCATGATGTACCTGCGCATCCTCGTGCTGATCATGATATTTAACAACGACCTGTTCCTGCATCTTTATCTCTGGTTTCTCCTGCTCTTCGCAGTTTCAGCGGTTACAGGACTGGTCATTTTACTGTTCCGGAACAGGGAACATACCGTCCTTCAGCAGGGGCCGGTCGTCGAGAAAAACCCGCTGGAGTTTAAAGTTGCCATCCTGTTTGCCATTCTGTTCGTGGCCTTCTCCCTGATCACCCATTTCGTGGTGAACCGGTTCGGGCTTTCCGGGCTGAATGTCCTCTCGTTCCTCGTCGGTCTGACCGATATAGATCCATTCCTGATCAACCTGTTCCAGGGGAAATATGAAGGCCTGCAGACGGCCGTTTCTGTTGCAACATTGCAGGCCATAATCGGGAACAACATCGTGAAAATGATCTATGCCTGTTTCTTCTCGACAAAAAAGTCATGGCTTTACCTCATTACCGGTTTCCTTGTCATCATCCTTCTGAATATCGTTATTGTCTGGATCATTTAATTTATTCCTATGGCGGAAGAACTGCACACCATCCTGAACCGGTCCGATGAATCCTTTAATCCGGACGAATCGCAGAAATACGACCTGACCTTTGAACTGGGGGAAAAATCGTTCGGTTACAGCATCCTTGATACAATAAAGAACCGGTACGTTGCGATCGGTTATTTCCGGAATCACCTGGCCGATGTGGCAGCACACAATACCTTGCTGCAACGGCCCTACCACTCGGTGAAAGGGATCATAGGAAATTCAAGGTTTACCCTGATCCCGGAAGATCTTTACCTGGAAGAAGAGAAGGAAAAGTATTTCACATTTCTTCATGATCATGAAGCCGGAGATAAGGTTTATTCCGACCGGATCGAGCACCTCGGGGTCTATTCAGTTTATTCGATTCCGGGACACAGCAGGCGGGAGATAGACCATTTTTTTCCGGCAGTTGCAATCGGTCATATCTCTTCCGTACTGATCCGGAACCTGTGGGTGAGTGTCAAGAACATGACCGGCCGTAAGATTTTTCTGAACCTTCGCGACGGCCAGTTCGATGTGCTGGTGTTTGATGGCCGGCAACTGATCTATTGCAATGCTTTTCATTTCATGACCCCGGAAGATGTTGCGTATTACCTGATCTTTGTTTTCGAGCAGCTGAACCTGAATCCCGAAGAGATCAGCCTGGCGCTGTTGGGAAGTGTGGATCGCTATTCACCGGTTTATGACCTGCTTTTCAGGTACATCCGGAACATTGAATTTGCTGCGAGGAATGATGGCGTCAGTTACAGTTATCTCTTCAACGAGATCCCGGATCATTTTTATTATTCACTTTTAAATCCTGTAGTGTGAGGATCATCACCGGAAAGTTCAGGGGAAAGCAGATCCACCCGCCGGCAAACCTGCCCGTGCGCCCCACCACTGATTTTGCCAAGGAAAGCCTCTTCAATGTCCTGAACAACCTGGTGGATTTTGAAGGGTTGCGGGTGCTCGATCTGTTCGCCGGGACCGGCAGCATTTCGTACGAATTCTTCTCCCGTGAAGCTGCGCTGGTCACCGCCATCGACCGCGACCCGCAATGTGTGAGCTTCATCAATAAAACGGCAGGGATCATGGATGCGGAAAACCTCGAAGCCGTCCGTGAGGATGTTTTCCAGTTCCTGAAGCATCCGTTTGGCCAGTACGACCTTGTTTTCGCCGATCCGCCCTACGACATGGAAGGCATCGATAACCTGCCCGATCTTATTTTGGGTTCCGGGGTCCTTTACCCTGACGGCTATTTTATCCTCGAACATTCCCGGGATCATGATTTCTCAGAACATCCGGGCTTCTGCCAGCACCGGAAATACGGCAATGTGAATTTTACTTTTTTCCAGGATAAAGATCAGCGGGCATAATCAGAGATCGGATGTCAGAGGTCGGATATCTGATTTCGGACCTCAGACCTCCGTCCTCAGACCTCGTTTCCGATTTCGACAAAAATTAAAAAGCCGCCCTTGTGAGGCGGCTTCTTACAAAATATCTTGAAACAGGATCAGTATTCATCCTCATGGAAAAAGAAATCATCCTTGGTGGGGTAATCGGGCCAGATATCCTCAATTCGCTCGTAGGTCTCGCCTTCGTCTTCAATCTCTCGTAAATTTTCAATCACCTCCTGCGGCGCTCCGGAACGGATGGCCCAGTCGATGAGCTCGTCTTTTGTTGCAGGCCAGGGAGCATCTTCCAGTTTTGAAGCAAGTTCTAATGTCCAATACATAGTATCCCGTTTGGAATTTTTTGCAAAAGTATAAAAAAAAGAATCAAAAAGTCAACCGATAATTTTTTGATCACCGAGAAGGGATCCAAAGCGTGTCATCCGCTCCTGCATCTTTGGCTGTTTTTCTTGCCAGGACGAACAGGTAATCGGATAAACGGTTCAGGTACCGGATTATTATCTCATCGGCCGGTTTGGTTGCTGAAAGCCTGATCACGGCACGCTCGGCGCGGCGGCATACCGTACGGCAGATGTGGCAGAGGGAAGACGGAGCATATCCGCCCGGAAGAATGAAACGGGACAGCTCTTCCAGCGATTTGTTCATTTCATCAATCTCGTTTTCGAGGAGCAGGATCTCTTCATCTTTCAGTGCCGGCAGTGTTTTGTGGCTCAGGCCCGGATCTGCTGCGACCATGGCTTCAGCCACAAAAAGATTTTCCTGGATCCTTAACAACATTGATTTGTAATGATCCCCGACAGGCTGGTCGCGGAGCAGCCCGAGAAAGGAATTCAGCTCATCGATGGTTCCGTATGCCTCAACCCGCTCATGCGATTTGGAAACACGGGTGCCCCCGAGGAGAGAGGTCTCCCCGAGGTCACCGGTTTTGGTATAAATTTTCCGTTCGTCGGGCATGGTTCGGATTACTTGCTGAGCCTGCTTTTCAGCAGCTCAAACTGTGAAGCCATCTCTTTTGGTAAACGGTCGCCGAAAATAGCCTGGTGTTCTGCGATCAGTCCGCATTCTTCAATCCATTCAGCAGTATCAACCTTTAACAGATCATCCATGCTTTTTTCAACTGCGGTCAGCCCGCTGATGTTGATGGCGCCTTTAGAAGGCACATAACCGATCGCTGTTTCGTCAGCAGCTCCTGCATTGTCTGTCCGCTCGAAAATCCACTGGAGGACGCGGATGTTTTCGCCGTATCCCGGCCAGAGGAACTTACCATCGGTGCCTTTCCGGAACCAGTTGACATTAAATATTTTCGGCAGCTTATCCTTGTGAGGAGCATTTGCCCCGATGCTGACCCAGTGACCGAAATAGTCGCCCATATGGTATCCGCAGAACGGGAGCATGGCAAAAGGATCGCGGCGTACGCCGGCCTTGAGGCCGATGGCGGCTGCCGTTACTTCTGAGCCAACGATAGAACCCATGAAAACACCGTGGTTCCAGTCGAACGATTGATAAACCAGGGGGACAGTACCCGGACGGCGGCCTCCGAATATGAATGCAGAGATCGGAACTCCGGCCGGACTTTCCCAGTTGGGGTCAATTACCGGGCATTGTTTGGCAGGCGCCGTAAAGCGTGCATTGGGATGGGCGGCAACCGGGGTGGTTTCCTTATTGTAAACATGGTTGGTCCATGTAATGCTTCCTTCCGGGATCTCCGTGCCGATACCTTCCCACCAGATATCATTATCGGGTGTCAGTGCCGTATTCGTGAAGATGGAATTGGAACGGCAGGAGAGCATGGCATTGGGGTTGGTCTCCATGGAGGTATACGGAGCTACGCCAAAAAAGCCTGCCTCCGGGTTGATGGCATAAAGACGGCCGTCGTCGCCGAATTTCATCCAGGCAATATCGTCGCCTACGGTCTCCACCTTCCATCCCGGGATGGTGGGGATCAGCATGGCCAGGTTCGTCTTACCGCAGGCACTGGGAAATGCCGCAGCAACATATTTCTTGACCCCCTGCGGATTTGTGATGCCCATGATGAGCATGTGCTCAGCCAGCCATCCTTCACGGCGGGCCATGTTCGTAGCAATGCGCAGTGCAAAGCATTTTTTCCCCAGCAGGGCATTTCCGCCGTAACCGCTGCCGTACGACCAGATCTCGTTGGTTTCAGGGAAATGGGCAATGTATTTCTTTTCAATCGGTGCACAGGGCCACTTTACATCCTTCTGACCCGGTTGCAAGGGTGCTCCGACTGAATGGATGCAGGGAACAAAATCCCCGTCGCCGAGAATCTCCAGCACGCGCTGGCCCATCCTCGTCATGATCCGCATGTTCACAACCACGTATGGAGAGTCGGTGATCTGTATGCCGATCTGGGATATTCTTGATCCCAGCGGGCCCATGCTGAACGGGATGATATACATGGTACGGCCTTTCATCGATCCGCGGTATTCTTCCGTCAGCGTTTTCTTCATTTCTGCAGGTTCCACCCAGTTGTTTGTCGGACCGGCATCTTCCTTTTTGGCTGAACAGATAAATGTACGATTCTCGACCCGTGCGACATCGCTGGGATCACTCTGGAAATAATAGCTGTTCGGACGTTTGGCATCGTCAAGCCTGACGGCCATACCGCTGCTGACCATCATCTCAAGCAGCCTGTCGTTCTCTGCTTCGGAACCATCGCACCAGTGAACATGGTCAGGCTGGCATAAAGCTGCCCATTCATTTACCCAATTGATTAGTTTTTTATTTTGTGTCATCTGTTTTTGTTTTTCTTGTTTGACAATAACTATTGTTTCGTTGTTTCGCTTTTCGCTAGAATAATGTCACACCTGCGGTGTTCAATTGTAATTTTTCTTTAGATTTCGCCTTTCGCCTTTCGCTTTTCGCTATTTTAATTCCCCCACTGCCATCTTCACCCTTTTGACGGCTTCCGTCAGCTTTTCTTTTGAAGTGGCATAGGAGAACCGCATGCAGTTGGGATCCCCGAAGGCATCGCCGGGCACTGTGGCAACATAAACTTTGTTCAGGATGTACATGGAAAAATCATTGGCATCCTTTATGGTTGTGGTTCCGTCTGATTTTCCAAAATAATATGAAATATCGGGGAACAGGTAAAAAGCGCCGTCTGGATGATTCAGCCGGAACCCGGGGATTTCGCCGAGAAGCGACAAAAGGAGATCCCTTCGTTCACGGAATGCTGTTTTCATGACCCGGAGATCTTCCGTATCCGGATCGGTGCGGATCGCTTCGAGAGCAGCCCGCTGGGCGATCGAGGAAGCAGCAGAGGTAAACTGTCCCTGTAACTTGTCGCAGGCCTTTGCGATTTCCAGCGGGGCGGCAATGTAACCGATCCTCCATCCCGTCATGGCGAAACCTTTGGAAACCCCGTTCACCAGGATCACCCGGTCTTTGATGAAATCAAACTGTGCAATACTCTGGTGCTTGCCGACGAAATTGATGTGTTCATAGATCTCATCGGCAATGATATAAACCTGGGGATATTTTGCCAGCACTTCGGCAATCCCTTTCAGTTCTTCTTTCGAATAGACGGATCCGGTAGGGTTGCAGGGCGAGCTGAAGATCATCAGCCGCGTTTTTGGTGTGATGGCGGCTTCAATCTGTGCCGGCGTCACCTTGAACTCCTGGTCGACCGGGGCGGGAATGAAAACCGATTTGCCTTCGGCCACCTTAACGATCTCTTTGTAGGATACCCAGTAGGGTGCAGGTAAAAGAACTTCGTCGCCGGGGTTTACCAGGCACAGGACCACATTTGCGATCGACTGCTTGGCGCCGGTGGACACGACCACCTGTTCGGGGGTATAATCCAGGTTGTTGTCTCTTTTCAGTTTGAGGCAGATCGCCTGGCGGAGATCGGCATAGCCGGCAACCGGGGCATAAAATGAATAATTGTCGTCGATGGCCTTTTTGGCTGCATTTTTAATGTAATCAGGAGTGTTGAAATCAGGTTCACCGAGGCTCAGGTTGATAACGTTGTTTCCGAGTGCGGTTAGTTCCCGGCATTTTCTCGACATGGCCAGGGTTTCAGATTCTGACAGGTAGTTGATCCGGTTTGAGAGCATAGTTTCTAAAGTTATGATTATGAGCTTTTTTAAAGAAGAGCAAAAGTAAAAAAAAATCCGATTGGATTACAGGATTCATCTGTCAAAATTATTGACCCCCTCCCCCTGCCCCTCCCCTTCAATTTATTGACTCCTCCCCTTGGGGGGTGACTAAAAAGTTCATTTTTTTAACTTATTGGTCAGCCCCTGACGGGGTGGGGTCTGCTTGATCTGTTCGTCACAACTCAACCACGAGAAGATTTTAATCTTCGCCTGAGAATCGTCCTGTAGTTCCTTCGGATCCTCAAAAGATCAAAGAAAACCCTGAATCCATAGGTCCAGCTGATCTTTGATCCTCCCTTGTCGATCCATGAACTGACCGGAACCTCCAGCATAATATCTTCGATCCGTTCACCCTTGTGCATTCCGATGATCCGGGCAAGGATCTCCACATCGAAAAGCCACCGGGTAAGAAAAGGTTCTTTAAATACCTTTTCTGCCAGATCTCTTTTGAAAAGCTTTGCACCGCACTGCGTGTCGTAAACCACAAGATGAAGGATGTTGGAGATGAACGTTGCAATGACCCTGCCGATCAGGTGCCGGTAAAGCTTACGTTCGATCTTCACACCCACGATGGCCATCCTCGATGCGAAACAAAACTCAAGTGAAGGCTTGTCATTGAAAAACTTCTGAAGGCGGAAAGCCTCTTCAAGCGAAGTCGACAGATCCGCATCAAAATAGCCGAAATAATCTGACCGGAAATGCGGTAATCCGCTCTTCATACCGGTCCGCACAGCTTCCGCCTTTCCTTTGTTTTCAGGTTTTGCACACACAAGGATCCGGTCAGGGAATTTTTCCTTCATGGATTCAAGCATTGCCAGGGTTCCGTCTGTGCTCCCGTCATCCACAAGGCAGAATGAAGTCTCCGGATGCCCGCCTGCAAATTCAATGAACTCGTCCATGGGAAAACGGACGGCTTCATTATAAAAGGGAATGACGATGCAGATCGGCTCCATAAGAACGGTTCTTATTTTAATTTCCAGGCGGAACAGATATCGCTGTTCCGGACTTTAATGTTAAATATTTTCTTGTTTTCCGGATAAGGATAATTCTGCGGATGCCAGCGGTAATTGGTGATAAAGTAGCCGGCCTGCTCATCCGTCTCAACATAATGTATTCTCTTCCTGACTTCAGGCCGCAGGATCATGGCGTTGAATTCCCCGGGAAGATTGGCCACCCGGATGTTCAGTACAGATGAAGTATCATTGGCCGCAATGTACTCCAGTGCCTGCTTATAAGATGTACCCCAGTAATCCAGCTCGTATGTCTTCCGGAGATATTGATCATCCTTTGATAACAGGATATTGAAATAAACATCTTCAAAAGGATGACTTGTGATCATGGTAAATGCAGTACCTGCAAAAGAAAGTATGAGAAGGGAAGCAAGCATGATCTTTAGCCACAGGGAAGAAAAGATCCTGCTCTTCAGCAGTGAAGAGAACCCATAAACTGCCATCAGGAGAAATGCCGGGTAAATAAAATACATCTGCCGCCATCCGTCATAGAGAACGGAATGTAAAACGATAACGGCAAAAACAGGTCCGGCAAAACAGGCGAGGTGAACAAGGTGGTTCCTTTCAGGATTGTTGTCAAGGAAAGAACCAGGTCTCCTGAAAAAACGCACGGCAAGGACAAAGAACCCGGTAAATCCAAGTAAAAGATATGCAACCGGTGTGGTAAGCCCGAACCAACGCGGAATATAGGTCCACCCGACGTCCGAAGCACTTACAAATTCCCCGTTGAAAAGAACATTGTTGTTCCAGCGGAATTTCGACATGTTGGCAAAGGCGATCCTGAAGCGGCCGGCAGGATCTTCCCACAGCCATGGCCAGGAGACATAAAGGACAGCGACGGCCATAAGAAGATAAATACCATAATTCAGGAGGATCTCTTTGCGGCCATGACCTTTTATCAGATCGAGTGCGACCAATGCAGTAACAATTCCCGGTACGATGACACCCATGATCCGGATGTTGATCAGCAACCCGGTTACGATGCCGAAGAGAACGAAATGCCGGAATTTCCGGTCGCGGAAAGAAACCGCAAACAGCAGGAAACACAGGATGAACATGCACATGAAGGGAATGTCCTTGCTGTTGTAAAACGACTGGGCAAAAATACGCGGGCTGAGCAAAAGCATGATCAAACCTGCGACTGCCACCATCCTGTTTTTATGAAGTTTCCAGATCAGGATGTAGAAAAAAAGAGCGCTGAAAAGGAAAAAAAGATGAATGACCAGGTGGCGCATCCTGTAGATTGAACGGGAATCTTTCAGTCCGAAGCTTTTTTCGAGCAGGATCAGCGGCATTTCAACGGCAACCCCGTAATCGCGGTTCTTAAAATCATTGAGTCCCTTATCCCATCCCCGTACATAATCGTAAGTCTTCTGCCCGATGTCGTGCTGGTTGGGCTCATCCCATGCGATCCCGAAATCCCCGAAGACGAAGAAACCATTAACCAGGCAGGCTGCCATGATCAGGCAGGCTGCAAAGTGTTTCTTAATGGCCGGGAGCAGTTTTTTCATGGATCAGATCAGTGGTGTCTCCTGGAAATATTCAGGCGGAAAATTAAGAAATATTTATTAACCGGATTATTTACATTAGAATGAACGCTTTCAAAATTCCAAATAATCAGGTTAAGATTTTTTCACGCAAAGTGCGCAAAGGATCTCGCAAAGAACGCGAAGAATAATAGTCTCGGTGCCCATAATTTGCGGCCTTTGCGGAGTCTTTGCGTTCTCTGCGTGAAACAGAATAATACCTTTGAAGTAACCCAATGAGGGGCGAAAATTTCATTAGCTTTGTAAAAAAATCATTCATGGAAGCAGTTTTTATCATTTACGGGATCGTTCAGATCATCCTCGTCATCGGATTATCAATGGTTGCAACCCTGATCGTGCTCAGGTATTATTTTTCGCACAAAAAACAGGTTACTCCCTCAACTCCCCAGGGTGAAGATACAAAGATCATTCTTCCTTTACGGTTACAGGCGTATGAACGGATCGTGCTCTTCCTGGAGCGGATTGCGCCGAATAGCCTGATCATGCGGGTCAACCGGCCGGTGATGACCGCTGCCCAGTTGCAGGCTTCCATGACAAGGACGATCAGGGAGGAGTTTGAATACAACCTTTCGCAGCAACTTTACATCTCTTCAAAAGCCTGGGAAATGGTCAGGAATGCCAAAGAAGAAACGATCCGGCTCATCAATTCGGCCCTGACGAAAGTTCCTGAAACGGCGCAATCTTCTGAAATGATCAGGGTTCTTCTGGATCTTCTCCTTTCAGAAAAGAAATCAGCTGTCGATGCTGCTCTCGATGAAATAAAAAAAGAGGTGCAAAAAACATTCTGAACCCGTAACAACACTTACCTGTACTATTTTATCTGATCCCATTAAAAGATTGTATAAATTCGTCTGTTGATTGCAGAAGCATAAAAAATATATATTTTGCTTGCCGTATCGGAAAAATTTCACTACCTTTCGTGAACGATATTCTAATATTTGCTGCCATGAAAACTAGACTTACATTTTTCATCTTATCGCTGGTATTTATTCTTGCCGGCTGCAACTCCAAAACAGGCAAAAAGGAAACGATAGTCCTCTCACATTCTGATATCATCACCATCAGCGGTGCCTATGCCCTTTCACCCATTGTTTCCATATGGATTGCGGAATTCCAGAAAACACATCCGTATGTTAAATTCAAACTGAATCCCAATGGCTCGGGTGGCGGGCTGAAGGATATCCTGTCCGGGAAGGTTGATCTGGCCATGATATCGGAGAAACTTCCGAAAGGAAGCGATACTGCCTTGTGGGTCGTGCCGGTTGCACGGGTGGGAGTGGTTCCGATCATCAGCGGAAAGAACCCTTATCTTGACCAGATCATGAAAAAAGGGATGACAAAAGAAATTCTGAACGGACTGTTTTCCGGGAAAACAGAGAAAACCTGGGGCGACCTTTATGGCAGGCCCGGTAAGGATCCTGTGAAACTGTACAAACGGGGAGATACTTCCGGCGCTGCCACGGTATTTGCAAAATACCTTTCATTGTCGCGCGACCAGGTTAAAGGAACAGCGGTATCAGGCGAGCATCAACTGATCGCAGAGGTAGAAAAAGATCCGCTGGCATTGAGCTATTGCAATTTTATTTATGCATTTGATCCTGCAACAAAAAAATTCCTTGATGATCTGAAGGTCCTCCCGATCGATTTCTGGGGTAAGGGTACTTTCGAGGGGAAAGATAATATCTTCGGTACTTACGATCACCTTCAGCGTGCCATGTGGCTCGGGAAATACCCCAACGCGCTGATCCGCGATCTCAGCCTGGTTACAAAAGGGAAGCCGCGTACCAAGGAGATGGTCGAATTTCTTTACTGGATCGTTACCGACGGACAAAAATTCCTGGCCGATAACGGTTATACCGAGCTCCACTCAAGCGACATACAGAGCATTGCCACTGAGATGAAGGCGATGATTCCCTGAGAAAAATGACGGAATTCACAATTATTTCGCCAATTCGCTTTTCGCCTTTCGCTATTTGTGTATCTGGCACACACTGCGAAATATAACTACTTTTCTTTCCGGAATTTTTGCTTTTGTTCTGGAGCTTCGTCAGCTCATTGTCGATCTCTGTATCGTTGATCTGCTGTTATAAGACATTATTTCAGGAAAGACTTTGCTTTCTCCAGCGCCTTTGGGATACCCGCAGGATTTTTACCTCCTGCTGTCGCAATGTGCGGTTGTCCGCCGCCGCCGCCATCGATCTCCTTTGCAAGATCACGGATGATGGTTCCGGCATTGTATCCTTTTTCCTTTACAAGGTTTTCGGAGATCATCACGGTGAGACTGGCCTTTCCTTCATTCTCCGAAGCCAGGACCAGGAAGAGGTTTTCAATCGTCTTGCCAAGGTCGAAGGCAAGGTTTTTTATCGCATCCGGACTGAGGTTCACCTTCCCGGCGATAAAACGGATGCCGTTGATGTTTTCCCCCTTTACAGCGATCTCGTCTCTGACTTTTTCAAGCTTCAATTTGTCAAATTCGGCCACCTGTTTTTTTAATTCCAGGTTTTCTTCAAGGACCGTTTTCAGCCCTTTCAGCAGATCCTTCGGATTCTTTAATAATTCGGATGCTTCATCGAGAATATTTACGCGGG
>JAPLDJ010000014.1 GCA_026391805.1 Bacteroidota bacterium
GTATCCACCGGCCTGGCATTATTCTTTAGTTTCCGGGTAAAGAAATCGTTGAAAGAGTTGAACTCCTGTTTTTGGGCGGTACGCATGTCGATATCAAATTCTTCAACGAAGGGTTGTATTTTTTTGGTCGATGAAGCACGATCCATTCTATTGCCATAAACAGACGAAACCACCTTTCTTTTGGCCAGCGCCCACAATGTTGCTTCGCCAACCGGATTATTATACAGCCACACCAACCACTTTTCGCCAGCCACTTTTTCCGTTTTTAAGAAGCCACTTTGCCTGTCGTAATATTGGATGGGAGCTTGTGGCGGCAACGGATATAAAGCCAGTATGGCAACGACAGCAAGCAATGACAAAATGAGGCCCCACCTCTTTTTAGTCTTTGAAATGTTCATCTGTTATTATTTGTTTTTTATGAGTCAGATGCCTGCCTGACGTCAGGCAGGGAATACGCCAGATTGAATCTGATATCATCACAGGTTCGTGATTTATTCCAAACATGACTATTTCATATGATAATATTTATTTTTTCGGGCCATATGGAATATCCATAATTATCATTCACGGTTTGCATGAACATTTGTCTTATGGATATTTCATGGTTGCTTTGTTTGCCTTGAATAGCAAATATAGTGCAAAGTCCTATAAATCATAGCTCTGATCAGATGGGATTATCCTTTGACACGATGGAGAAGTTTATTAAACACCAGTAATTATCCGGATAAATACTTATACGGGGAAATTGACATGTTGCAACTTTGAGCAGTAAGGGGAGCTTCACTGGACCAGGCGACAGAAATATCGCCTTATTCTTTTACTGGCAAAGGATTCTGTAGTTGCAACTTTTACGACCGCCTTACCAGTAATTCCATCAATCGATGGTTGACAAAATAAGTGCTTTTCCCTTCCTTATAGGCGGTAAGCAGGCCATTCTGTTCAAGTTTTTTCAGGTAGCCTGAGGCCGTCTCACGATGCGCGATCCCCTTTTTGACCAGCAATTCAATTTTCAGATAGGGTAATTCAAACATCAAATCCATTAATTTGCTACGCTTCCCGAATTTTTCAAGAGTCTTAAAAATTAAGGGTTCCATCTCTTTTTTCAATGCCAGAATTCCCCGGATTTGTCGTATGCTCAATAGCGCAGATTCGTTTATCGCAGTTGTCATAAACAGAATCCAGTCACGCCAGTTTTCCTTAGCCGTTACTTCATTCAATAACCGGTAATAATCCTGCTTGTGATCGATTATGTATGCACTCAGGTACAACACCGGCTGAGTGATGAGTTGCTGCTGGATCAGATACAGGATATTCAGGATCCGGCCTACCCTTCCATTGCCATCTGAAAATGGATGAATGCTCTCAAACTGATAATGGATCATCGCAAGTTTGATAAACGGATCAAAGGGACTCAGCTCATTTAAATTGATGAACTGTTCCAGACCCGACATTTTCCTGCGGATCTCTTCTTCGCAACAGGGAGGAGTGTAAATGGTTTCCCCTGTTATCGAATTTTTCAATACCGTACCGGGCTGAACCCTGATCCCAGACTGATTTTGCTTGATCCGTTGAACTATTAAGATCAGTAGGTTGGTCGTAATTAGATTCTGATTTTCTCTCATCAGCCCTAAACCCGATTGAAGGGCATCCCGATAGGATAAGACTTCCTTTGCTGCCGGATTGGCATTTTCGATATTCAGTACAGCCTGATACAGTTCATCCTGGGTGGTCACAATGTTTTCGATGGCAGAACTGTCGCGACTTTCCTGAATAACAAGGGTATTGAGCAACAAATTCAGGAGGGCCTCTCCCGTCATTGTCTCACAAAGTCCTTTAAGTTCCGCCAGACTGCGGGAGGCCATTAATAAATGGTTCAGGAGTATTTCGCGGGTCGCCGCATTCAACTCGGGGGGAAGATCGGGAAGATCGTTATACGGGATTTTCGGATCAAAGGCCATATATGTCGGGTTTTAAAGCAATCGGCGATATTAAAAAGAGTAAATGTCGATTCTAATCGGTTTTTGTATTTTGATGTCGCACAAAAGTAATAAATTCGACAATAAAGTACAATTTACTTTGTCCATTCGACATGAAAACTCGGCTATGTCGAACAATATGATTATATTCGACATTAAAAAATAGCGGTCAGATTATTAATTGCTGAGTGGTTGCAACTTTGAGCAGTAAGGGGAGCAAAAAAGCCGCGGTCAGCGGCTTTTTTTATTCACATTTCACCTTTCAGACTTCAGACTTTACATTTAGGATTTAAAATTTCACCACAGATTCCACAGATTTTCACAGATTTGACACAGATTAATCTGTGATGTTGATCTGTGGAAACTCTGCCTGCCCGGGCAGGAGTGGTACCCGTGGTTAAAAAAGTAAATTACTACCGCTGTTTTGGTCATTAACCTGTTGTAAATTGGATATGGAGGTCAGACCGACCTGTATATCAGTTTTAGGAATGAAGACCAGACCTGGACGGATGCGATCAACATGGGATTTGAAATTAATTCAACAGGTGCGTTTTTTCCTTTTGTGACACTGGATAAGCAATATCTGTTCTTTACTACCGGTAAACCAGCAGATATCGGGTACAATCCATACTGGATCAGTGCAGATATTATAGACAGCCTTCATGTACTGGTCGGTATTGATAAGGCAGGAAAATTCTCAGAACAGTTGAAACTATATCAGAACCAGCCAAACCCGGTCAGAGATCAAACAACCTTTTTCTTTGATCTGGATTATTCAGGAAAAATTTCATTTGAAATATATTCCCTGACAAAAGGCAGAATAAGGGTTCTGTTTGAAAATAAATTCTTCCTGAAAGGGAAACATTCAATCGTATTCGATGCTTCTGAATTACCTGCCGGAATATACCTTTATAAGCTGACATCATCTGTGGGGGGTATTTTAACAAGGAAAATGGTTGTCACAAAATGATATGATGCAACTTTGAGCAGTAAGGGGAGCGAAGTCAAGTCTACACACATCACATTTCGGCTTTTTGTTTGAACAATCGAACATTGATCAACGATCTTTGAAATTAGATCGGAATTATTCACAAGAATAATTATTTTAATAAACGGCATCATTTTTGCAGAAAAATGGCATTTAAATAAATTGCAAATCCAGGCATAAAGAAAGTTTATTTTAAAGAGAAAGTTGAATTAAATAACCTCGGATCATGGCACGCAGCAGGGGAAATATTATCACCCATTCGTACAGTGGGAAGCTTGGCAAAGTGGTCCTGCAGAAGGATGGGGTGATGCGGTCGCTTCCCGATGTGTCGAAACGGGTCCGTTCCGGGAAACAGAAAATACACCTCAGCCGGTTTGAACAGGCAAAGGAATATGCCCGCCGGGTGTTGGCCGACCCTTTGCAAAGGGCTCAATATGAAGAGCCTCTCAGGAAATTGAAAAAGAAGAATCCCAACATTGGGATCTACCAGGTGGCCATCAAGGATTATATGAATCCCCCAAAGATCACGGATATCGGGTTGGAGCGTGGCCCCATAGGACGGGAAACGTGACCGAAAAAGATGTGGACCTGCCCTGAATTTATTCTGTCTTTCCTTTTCGTCTAACCCTCCTCTAAGTCTTCTCTAAGTCTTCTCTAAGTCTTCTGTAAGTTATCTTCAATTTATCTTCAATTTATCTTCAATTTTTCACCAGCGAAACATACAGTTTGTCCTGGGGCGTTACGCTGACCTTCATCCTGTCCCCGTTATGCTTGATCACAAAGGACAGGGTTTTAATGTCTTTCTGCGTATAGGGCTTATACTTGAGTTTCGACATGAGGAATAAATACCGCAAACCGTTGTTATTGCCATGCAGAAGGTTGCTCCATTGGGCCTTGCCGGCGTCGGAATATCTATCCGGGACCTTGGAATTGACTATGTTTATGATCTCATCCCCCTTCCCGATCCCGGCAGTTGCTGCAGGTGAGCCTGGAATAACATCAGCAACCGTTCTCATATCATTCAGATCATATATGATCCCGGTATAAGCGTAATGCAGCAGCAAGTAATATTCCGAATTTGGAATCCACACGGTCGGGAACTGGTAAAGAAGGAGAGCAAACAGGTCGCCGCTTTTGTCGACAAGGTTGCTTTTTGAGTTCGAAGACTGAGACACCGAGCCCGACCAGATCACCGGCGGGAGCTTGCTTTGCCCGATCTTATGGGCATCCAGGAATTTCAGTGAGATTGTGTAGAGATAAGTCACCTCGGTATAGCCTCCCTGCGTGGTGGATTCTGTGATGGGTATGGGCACGATGCCCCAGTACCAGTCAAAGGTATTGCTTATCCGCGTGCTGATGATCTGCTGGGGAGGATTGTAATGCTCTTTTGAGCCCGAATAGGAACTCATCACAATCAGCATATCCGGATTGTCCTGTGATCTTCTAAGTCCCCTGGTATTTAACTGGTCTCCAAGCTCCTTGAAAAGTTCTTTCTCGAGCAGTGGATCCTGGGCGGAAGTGTAATCAAAATCGTACGACTTGTAATTGAAAATATTGATTTCATCATCATCGAGGACTGCAATCGACGATTGCACCATCTGGGTCCTCTCGGAATAATCATTTGTATAAATCCTTGTTGTTAATTCTCCTTCGGTGATATAGTTGCTCCCTTCAGATAAAGAAACCGAAATTCGCGGGACATTCACCTCCAACTGACCTCTGGTCCCGTAACGGTTGAGCGTAAGTTTCACATATGTGCCCGGAACGCCTCTGACCTGGCCGACCGGGTTCCTGATCTCCCTCACGCTCACCCCGTCGATGCCGATAATATGGTCACCGGCTTTTAATCCGGCCATATTTGCAGGAGAACCCTGGATAACCCTGTTAACCTTTATAAACAGATTGTCGCTGCTCACCTGGAGCATGCAACCGATACTGCCGGTGGGAGATCCTTCATCCTGAGAAACACAAACTGTAATATTGAGCAAATATGCCAATATCACAAGGAGTAAATTTTTCATATTGTTTGTTTGATATGAGTTCTGAAAAGACAGTTGCCTGCTTCTCTGTCTTTCGGCCCATTTAAAATTATAAAATATTATGATTTACGCTGCATTTGGAAAAAACGCTTGCTTTGACCAGTCTTCGCCGGAGCAATCTGACCATCTCGCCTTATTGATTATTAAGAAGATAGTGTGGTCAGCAATAATCGGCACAGGGTGGTCAAGGCTTCCGGTTTTTCCACAAGACAAAAAAGCAGGAAAAGGATGGATTATCTTTTTGAGAGGATTAATTTATTCATCATGTTTAGAACATTCCCAATTTTGACCTGCATTCCCTCCCTGCCGGTATAATTCGTCAATGTATTTATCCACATCTGTGGGTGTTCCACAATAATCAGAAGCCTTGTAACCTGAGTTCTTTTCAGTACAGGTTGCACATTGGTTTTTTTTCTTACAGGAAGAAAAGGCAATCAGGATAATTGCGATGATAAATAGGATCTTTTTCATGACAATTTTTTTGTAAATATACAAAATCAGATAGGCATTGTCAAGATTTCATTAACTTCTGAATTATGTTGGAATTATGGGCTTCCTTGAGAAAACGGCCAGCCTTTTCCATTGATCAGTAAGGGGAGCAAAAAAGCCGCGGCCAGCGGCTTTTTATTGTTTTGCACTTCGCACTTCGGTCCTGGGAATTATGATTTGAGACTTCTTAAATTGCTCCTCATTTATCCCACCACCACCGCCGTTGTCATAGTTTAAACCTTCTTTCCGCTTCCGTATTACCTTTTTTACTACCTTCGGTCATTACAAAAAATGAACACGTATGACCTACAACAATTTCCTTGATACCTGGTTCGGCAGCGGCTGGTTATCGTATGGCATTCCAATCCTGCTTTTTTCATTGTATTTTATTTATTCGGTAAGGCGCTATATAAAATGGGCTGAAAGCGGTAATCAAATTAATGACGCGCTTAAAAAAAACCATAGCAGGAAAAAAATGAGCATCCTCATTGAAATAGCGGTGGTCGTTGCCATTGCCATGATCGTGATAATAACCTATTCTTTCAATATTAATAATTGGGGATATGGCCGCCCTGCCGGCATTGCTGATGTTCAGTATGCCAACGGGAAAGTATATGTGATGGATTTTCTTCAATCCGGAGGCTCTGCTTCTAAATTTGGATATTATGTTCCACCGGAATATTACAGACTACATGTGGTTGACGCGGAAACAGGCGATAAAAAGATTCGATTCAGGATTGGAACCGATTTAGCTTTGCTGAGCGTGCATGGAGATAGCGCACGTATTTCCCGGGATTCCGAAATCAGTTATTATTCCGGTTCCGACGGACGAAGAATGGTCACCTATTCAAAAGAGACTTTACCCTCCTTATTCCCTCAATTTTCTGCAGGCATAGAGCGTTTTACCTGGTATTTGAATCACGATGGAGAGCTGATGCAGGCAATTACCCCGGATGGGGCAAAATGGATTTTAAATACCGCTACCGGCATCGTGAGCCGCTTCGATGCGAAAGCGCCTGTTGAAAACATACCGGCAACCAAATTTTACCTGGATGACGAATGCATCCGGGTTGGCGGAAAATCCAGCGCATCAGGCTCAGTTTACCTCCGTTTAAAAGGTCATGATGAACCACAGCGACATATTTACAACAGCAGGGATTCTATCCTGCTGAAAGACGTGGCATTTGTTTATGGACGCCCGGTTGCAATTGATTTAAAAGACAATTCTTTTGTTGTGCTTCATTATCAAACCACGAAAAAGGAACAAGTTATCCTCACCTGCATCTCTCTGGATGGCGGAAAAATACGATGGGAATTGAAACAATCCGACCTGAATCCTGATTTTATCTTGCGCAGCACACATCATGATGTCGTCAGCATATCTTTTGACGAAGACCAGGGGAAAATGTTTTTCAATATCGACCGTGAGATCTTTGCTGTAGATATGAAGGATGGGAAAGTGTTGTGGAGGCGGACATTATGAATTACCCCGTGCTTTAGCGCGGGGGGTCGGACAAATGCAGAATAGCATGGCTTTAGCCCAAAACTTATTGGCTATGGGATATTTGAAAGGTTTATTTCGGGCTGAAGCCCTGGTTTTATTGGCTGTTTGACCCCCCGGCCTAAAGTCCGGGGTAATTCAAATTCCGCGTAAATCCTAAGTAAGGTACGTATTATTGTGATGAACTAAAAATAATCGATATGAAAACAACTACTGTCATTACAACATTGGCAATCCTCCTTGTAAGTCTTATCCTTGCTGCGGGTTGCAAGAAAAAAAACGAAGATTCTGTTGTAACAGGCCCGGTTCCGGTGGTGGTGACCGTTAACCATAGTAATCTTTTACTCAGTACGGTTCATTTTTCCGGAAGCATAACGAGCGACGGGGGAGTTTTCGTGACGAAACGAGGTTTTTGCTGGAGCAGCGCCAATCAGAATCCCACCATCCAGAATGATTCGATGGTATTTGGAAATGGGGCTGGTTCTTTCAACGGTACATTGACAGGCCTGAAAGGTCAGACAAATTATTATGTACGCGCTTTTGCCACCAACAGTAATGGAACGGGATATGGTAGTATAATGGGCATAACAACCATGGATACCACGATTGCCGATGTCGATGACAATCATTACCGGATCGTCCAGATTGGCACACAGGTATGGATGGCCGAGAACCTGAAAACGACCAAATACAGCGATGGTACTTCCATCCCTTTGGTGACGGATGCGACAGCGTGGACTAATTTAACCACTCCCGGCTATTGCTGGTATAATAATTTGCCTGCTTTTAATAAAAAGACCTATGGGGCTTTGTATAACTGGTATGCAGTAAACACCGGCAAACTGGCCCCTGCCGGCTGGCATGTGCCTACGGATGGGGAATGGACTGTATTAACCGATTTTTTAGGAGGTGAAGATATTGCCGGAGGAAAGATGAAGGAGGCCGGAACAGCTCATTGGTTATCACCAAATACAGGGGCGACCAACGAAAGTGGGTTTACAGCCGTTCCGGCAGGCTTCCGCAGCGACTATGGTACGTTCTGGGACGTTGGCAACTACGGCTACTGGTGGAGTTCGTCTGGGAGCAGTACGGGTGATGCCTGGTACCGGCGCCTGGTCTACGACTACAGCTATGTGTACAGGACCAACTACGGTAAGAGTTTGGGGTTTTCTGGGCGTTGCCTTCGGGATTTTTAAGACTATTTGCCTATTTGATTATTTTTTGGTATAGGGCTTATTATTAATAACGGAAAATTCATAAAAAGAACACTTTAACCCTGCAGAACAGAAGCCATCCAGTTGCAATTTTGAGCAGTAAAGGGAGCAAAGAAAGCCGCGGCCAGCGGCTTTTTTTATTCCACACTGCAAACGAATCATCCGGAATAGGCCGTTTGTCGCCAACGGGAACGATCCGGCAGCTATGATTTAGCTGAAAATGGAGACGAAACCCAGCTCTTTCGGCACGATCGACATGACCGGAACCGGCGACAGGCGAACGAACTCCTGGGCGCGGGATCCAACGAAAAACTTTATCATGCTGGTTTCCTCCTGGGTCATGATCATGATAAGGTCGATGTCACCCTGTTTTTCCGCATAGTCCAGCACTGTGGGGATGAGTCCTTTCTCATTTTCAACATCTTCAACGATTTCTGCCGTGCACCGGATACCTTCACCCTCGATCGCCTGTTTTACCTGCGCGGCCAGGAAATTAAGCCTGCTGCGAACGTCCGGGTTATTTTTGCTCCAGATCCCCGAAACTACTTTTATCCCCGCACCGTATATTTTGGCAATTTTGATAGCCCACATAACTTTTTGCCTGCTTTCAGTGGTAAGATCCAGGGGAAGCAGGATGTTCCGGATACCGTCGTAATGATGCCGTGCATTGATCGTGATGACCGGGCATTTCATCGACCGCAGCACCCTCGAGCTGTTGGCGCCCAGCACGCCGACCTCATCCCCGGGAAACTCGGGCAGACTGTGCGTGCCCATGATGATGAACTGGGCCTGGATCTTATCGGATGTTTCCAGGATCCTGGAATAAACCCGGCCTGTTTCCAGTATGGTCGAAACCTTCAATCCCGTTTCGGCCTTGACTTTTGAAGAGAGTTCCGCGAGCTTTTCTTCCAGTTTTTTCATGATCTCCTCATCGTGCGAAGCGCCGAACAGCGCACGGATTCCGGCCGGCGGATCATACACATAGAGCAGTACGATTTCTGCCGGTAGCAGTCGCGCCAGGTTGTATGACTGTTCCAGGGCGATGAGCGACTGGGGCTCAAAATCAACGGGTACAAGGATCTGTGTCATAATAAAGGAAATTATCTTATAGTTATCACAAAGTTAACAATTTCGACAGTTAAACCAGCCTGAAGCTTTCAATGCGGATCTTTGAAAAAGGGTTCCCTCCTCCACGAATTGAATATGGAATTCCTAAAGCTTTCGGGATGATTAACGAAGGCCGAATCTTGAAGCAAAGTTTAGGTGTATGAATTACTGCTTCGCAAGGGTATAGCATTTCAAATTCCACCTGGCAAGGTCAAAGCATTTTTGATAAATATTTACTCCGATTCACCCTGCCCTGATCTCATCTTATCGGACAGTTCGGAAAGGATACCGATTTTGTTTCTTATCATCCTGTATTGAAAGTAAATTAGAGTGACTTTGATCCTCATAAACATGAAACATTTTTTCGTGTACCTGATCATTCTTGGCTTGCCGTTGGTGAATTCCGCACAGGTATTCCAACCTGAATTGATATTCGTCAGGGGCGGATCATTTAAAATGGGAACTATTCGTGGCGTTAAAGATGAACAGCCGGGACATGTTGTCACCCTGGATGATTTCTACATTGGAAAATTTGAAGTCACGCAGAACCAATGGAAACAGATCATGGACCAGGATACCAGCAAGCGGTATATTATGAACTGCGGTAACTGTCCCACCGAAAGAGTAAGCTGGTACAATGTGATGGAGTTCATTGAAAAACTGAACCTGGAAACAGGATTGAACTACAGGTTGCCGACCGAGGCCGAATGGGAATATGCAGCGAAGGGAGGAAAATTATCGAAAGGATTTGCTTTCAGTGGGAGTGACACTATTGATGTTGTTGCATGGAAAGACGGGAATGCCGGAAACACCACGCACCCTGTCGGGAAGAAAAAGCCAAATGAACTGGGGATCTATGACATGACAGGGAATGTTTTTGAGTGGTGTTCCGACTGGTATTCCCCGACCTGGTACGAGGTATCGGAAAAGAAAAATCCGGCAGGACCCGAGGCAGGCACATTCAGGGTAATGCGAGGGGGTAGCTGGTTTCACGATCATACAGGACTGAGGATCACCGAACGTGAAAAGGGCAATCCTTCTTACCGGTACGGTTATGTGGGTTTCCGGCTTTGCAGGTCAGCAAGTGATACGGGGATCCCTGCCAGGATTGAAAAAAAATAAGGACAAACCATCCAGAGATGAGAACAGATCACCTTTTCAGGGATTTCACGATAAGCAGGATGAGGAGTCCCAGCACAATCAGCCCCGAAAGGACAAATGCCCACACATTGATCACCCTCGACTCGGCCACCATCGTATAATCTTCCAGCAGGAAAGCCATCGGAAAGACATCCCAGCTGACCCGGTTGCCATTCAGTACGGATGAATTCGTTCCGGTAATCAGCCCGGGCAGCTCTGCCTCAGCATGGAATTCTTCCATCGGTAACAGGTTTTCGAGAAACTTTGCTTTCCGGTTAAATTCCTGGAACAAGGGTGGCTGAATTTCTTTAAGACGCTCAGCGGCACTGTTACCCGTCCAGATCCGCAAGGAATCTATCAACACCCCTGCATCCTTATAGTTCCATTTCGAAAGGGCGGCGCTGATTCTGTCGTGGAATTCTCCTGCTTTTTTTTCATCAAGGTTTGGATCATTCAGTTTACGGATACCCTCAGCCAGGATCTTTTCGGCTTCGGCGGTTGCAGATTCAACAAGGTAGGCCATCACTTTATCTTCCGCATCCTTCCTTTTAATGCTGTCGGAGGGACTTTGAACGGGATGCTTGCGGGTCAGCCAGAGGAATTCTTCTTTTGTAACATGGTCTTTGTAAGAAAGGGTGGTGAACGGATTGGCAGCAGGGTAGACCTCTTTGTATTCGACATAGGAGTAAAAGAACCCGAACCTTTTCCTGATATCGATGGAACGCACCAGTTGCCTGAGCCAGCTTGTATCCCGGCCGATCCCGGCTTTCAGCTCTTCGCAATCCTTGAAATTTTTCGTATAGGTAACGATGAACTTGTCCTTGCCTGCAGTGTCCTTTTTCGAAGTCATCGTCCATGAGGCGTCAACAGGATACGGGAGCTCCTGTTTGAAGGCATCTCCCGAATCGCCGGAAACTGTGATAATGCGGGTGAAGGAGCCGTCGCTGTTCACGGTAGTCCTGACGGTGATCTCCCTGCATGCGCTGAGGGCCACGATCAAAATGACCAGTCCGATAACTAAATGTCGTGTTTTCATTCTGTTTTTCTTTGATTCATTTGTTTCTTAATGGATGAAAAAGATAGCGGGTTTGTTCCCTTCACCGTGGAGATAAGTCTCCCGATCTCGGTAAAGGAGATCCCTGCCCGGTTGATGTCAAAGGCCGACGCCAGCCGCTGCGGATCTGAAAAACGGGAATCCGCCCTGGTCGCTGAGAACGTTGTCTCCAGTGCTGTGACCTTGCTGACCACACCATACTGCTCGTATCCGAACAGAAGAAAAAGGGCGACCGACGCAGCGGCAAGCAGGCGCTGAAGGAACATCGGAACAACAACTGTTTTGGGCAGACCTTGTTGTATAGCAGACATGATGTTGTCCGTGATCTCGTCAGGGTCCCTGAGCACAGGCTCCGAACGGCGGACTAAGTCCATCACCTCCCGGGCTTTCAAAGCATCTCTGTACGCCTGACTGCATGAGGGGCAGGTATCAATATGTTGCCTGAGGCCGGCATCTGCCGGAACTTCCTCAAATATCATCCTGTCCAGGATTTCGATGGCATCCCTGCAATTCATTTCAGTGTCCTTTCTTTTTCCAGTATTTTTAAAAGTCGCTCCCGTACCCTCTTCCGTGCATGGTAAAGGTTGCTTTTCACGGAGGTTTCCGTCAATTCCGTGATCGCCTCTACCTCAACCGATGCCATTCCCTCGATGTCCCTGAGAATGAAAACAAGCTTTTGTTTTTCAGGAAGCATCTCCGCGAGTCCTTTGATCAGAATGGCCAGGTCGTGGTTGTCGGCCGTGGTTGTCGCATCGTTCTTTTGAATGGCCTCGAGTTTTTGTGAGACCAGGTCGATCGGGATCATTGTGTGCCGGTGAATTACCCGCAACCGGTCTGTCGAGGTATTCACGATGATCCGGTACATCCATGGAATAAATTCCCTTGAGGAGTCAAAAGAACCGATCTTCTGCCAGATCTTGATGAAGCTTTCCTGGACAGCATCTCTCGCTTCTTCTTCGTTACCGAGGATCCTGAATGCGAGCCGGTATGCTGGTTGCTGGTACATTGTAACGAATTTTCTGAATGCCGTGCGATCCCCGTTCCTGATACATTCGATAATTTCCTGAAGATTCTCCGGCATCATGTTTTTTGGTGCTTATGATATATATACGGTGAAATTAAGAAAAAGTAAAATATCTGACATTTGATACCCTTTTTCTTAAATTTGGCAAATGAAAAGCATCTTCCGAAGGAAAACGGCAGTGCCGGTGAAGCAAAAGCCTCATCACGTGCCAGGCCCATGCCTGAACTGCGGAACACATCTTTCTCAGGACGATTTATTCTGTTCACATTGCGGCCAGAAGAGGCTGGAAAGGGAAGATCTGTCATTCCGGCATCTGATCGGGGACTCGTTTCTGGACTATTTCCACTTTGATTCTAAATTCTTCCGGACCATTTTACCGCTGCTGTATAAGCCGGGCTGGCTTACCCTCGAATACATGAGGGGCAAGCGGAAATCATTTGTTGAACCATTCAAACTGTTCCTGGTCATCAGCGTAATCTATTTCATTCTCCTGCCTATGGGCAAGGAGACGGAGCCGAAAAAAACAAGTCCGGCGTTTTCAGACTCAACCATGCTGCAGCCCGGCATTATTAAAACCGATTTAAAGCAGGCCAGGTACTCCCTGCAGGGTATTCAATTAACTAAATCCGGCAGGGATTCCATTAAAAATGAAATCGACAGCATCGGATTAAAAAGGTATGTTGATAAGCATTATGCAAAGGAGCCGGGCTGGATAAAAATATTGGTGAGACAGACCTTAAAGATCATGATCTCAACAGGACAGAGTTTCATAACGGTTCTTGAACATACCGCGTCCAAGCTGATATTTTTATTTATCCCGGTTTTCGCAGCCATCTTGAAATTGTTTTATCTGCGGCGGAAGAAGCTGTACTTCGAACACCTGATTTTCTCACTGCACCTTCATGCCTTCATTTTTTTGTTATTCGTCATGTACCTGCTGATTGAACTGATTTTCCCGCTGAATCTGTTTTACATCATAATGATCATCCTGGTTTATGGCTTCATTGCATTGAAAAAATACTACGGGCAGGCATTTGGGAAGACCATGGCAAAAATGCTTCTGATCAGTTTGTCGTATCTGCTTATCGGCCTCCCCTTATTTTTTCTGTTGTTGCTCCTGGTTGCGGTGCTGATTTTCTGATCCGACGCTGCACATTCCCGCAATGGTGTTGATGAATGCTTCGCATTTCAACTATCGTTGATCGAATGACCGGGTATTCAATATGCTTTCCGTGCCATCCGTAAAAGCTCCCAGTAAGGTGGTTCGTACCCGCGATCCCTTCTGAATTTTTCTGCATCTTTCAGGATCATTCCGGTCATCTTTTTGTGCTTTGCTGCATAGTATTCATGTTTCAGGGAAGAGACGGCAGACATCCCCTCAGGGATCGGTCCTTCGAAACCAAGCAGGTTTATGACGGCACAATAAGCTTTAAGGATCCTGGCAACCGGTAGCATATACCAGTCGTACCGAAGGGGCTCTCCCTGTTCGGCCCGTTCCAGCATGGCATCGGTTACTGCATTGTCCATGTGGTCTTTCCGCAAAGTCTCTGCATCTCTCCATTCCGCAACAACACTCAGCTGGGGATCATACTCCAGGTCGGATGGCTCCTGGGTTTCAAAATGAGTCACCCCGAAGGCAGCCAGCCAGGATCGGAGTCCCGGTGAAGAGATGTGCGACATCCCCATCCAGAGGTTCACGCCAAGATTCCTGTAGGCCGATGAGGCAACTTCCGAGCAGAACAGCCCGGAAGGATCCGTATAATCCATCGAAAAATCATAGGGTATGTGCGCGCTGAGCGCACGTTCCAGCATTTGCGAGGCGGCTTTTTCCGGTAGCCACGGATCTCTTTTAAGCGCAGGCAGATCATGCCGCAGGCGGAGAACCATCACCCGGAGCTTTTTATCCCTGAGGTAGTCCTCCGCTGTTGCAATTGCAACACCACGCTCGATATGGGATTCGATGACGGAGATCTTCCCGGTTAATGAATCGACATAAACAAGCGCAACATGCGAAAAATTACCAGGAAAGTCGTTCCCCCTTGCGATCAGCGCTGACGTAGGTGCTCCACCTCGGGAAACCAGGATATCCCCGCTGTGGACCGGAACATTCAACAGGAAGGCAGAAGGAGTAACGGAGGGTTCGTCAGGGCCTTTCAAAAGGGACGATGGTTGTTTTTTGCGCGGCAACTGAAGGATCACCTCTTCGAGCGCACTGCGTTCACCATACAAAAGACGGTAAAGGGTCTCGCGCGCCGACCTGTCATTCATGTTCCACCGGATCGATTGCCGTTTGACCGCATCCCGCATCCCTGAAGCAATCCCGGTGTAATCTGAGATCCTTTCCGGACAGGCTCCCATCAGCGGGGCAAGGGAGAAAAATTGTTCTTCAATCGCGAAAAATTCCCGTGCTGCTGGCTGAAGGGAAGATGCATCAATGGTGGCAAGAAGCTTTTCCATGGAAGCCAGGCCATTGTTAATTACCAGATTTAAGGAATCACATTCCGATCTTCTTGCCCTTATAAAATTCTTTTCAAGTAAATCCCAACGCTGATCCTGGTTCCAGATAAATGGCTTTGTCATGGATGTTTCCCTGACCTGTTGAACCCTGGGGGAGGGAGAGGGGATCAATAGAAGTACATAAACAATGATCAGTGCCAGAAAAATGCGGATCAGGTTGCGAAAGGTCACTGTCTGTTTGAAATTGATCATCATAACCCGTTTATCAAACAAATGTACAAAACGCAGAAAGAATAATCCGTATCTTGTGCCTATAATGAGATCACAGTTATTGAAATACCTGGTCGTTTTGTTACCGCTGGTTTTTTCCTGCGCATCACCGCAGAAATCTTACCATAAAGCAATTGCCAAAGCTCCTTTTGATGTTGTGATCGTCCCCGGGATCCCCTATCAGAACGGGACATGGGAAAGCAACATCATGAAGGACCGGGTGGTCTGGGCCTGTTTTCTTTATTCACGGGGTATCACAAAGCACATTATCTTTTCAGGAAATGCTGTATATTCGCCTTATGTGGAAGGAAAAGTGATGGCCCTTCATGCCATTGCCCTTGGAATACCTGATTCCGCCATTTTTTCTGAAATGAAAGCAGAGCACAGTACGGAAAACCTGGTCTATTCTTACCGGATGGCTAAAAAATTGGGGTTTGAAAAGATTGCTGTCGCCACCGATCCCGGACAGTCAGTGGCTTTAAAAACCTATGCATGGGATTTTCATATCCCGGTGTCATTTATCCCGATCGTTTATGATTCCCTGAAAACCTTTCCGGTAGATTCCATTTTTCATGTCGATCCATCTCCTGCCCGGGTCAACAATTTTACTCCTTTGCCGCAACGGGAAAACGGTATCAAAAGGTTATTGGGGACGATAGGACTGGATATCCAACCCGAGCCGGCCCGGAATTCGGATTGATTTATTTCCCTGCCGGGAAAAAGCTTTAACCTTCTGCAAACGTATAATCATTCATCCGGTTCAGCCAGCCTTTCCGGAACCTTTCCTGTGACGGTTTACTGGCAATGAGATCATCAATGAATTTTTTTCTTGCCTCTAAAATCTTTCCATGAAATTCCTTCTGATTGGCTGAATTGACGGCCTTTATAGTAATGGGGCCGACATTGCCATCGTCATCAAGATTAAGGATGCGCTGCGGAATGACGATGCCCCACTTCCCTGAACCCCAGACCCAGTCGACCAGGATATTGGCTACCGACTGGTTTTTTATCTGATCGGCTTTCCAGCGGTCCCAGTAGAATTTTTTAAGGACTATGGTGGCATCTGCCCGCGTAAGGAGCCGGATATCATCCACATCGATATCGCCATCGCCATCCTTGTCATAACCAACCTGCCGCCATGTGGCCAGCGTAACGCCCATATTGGTTGCACCGCCCATGTCAACGGGATCATTTACAAACCCGCCTTCCCATTTGAAGATCTTGGGAGCTAAAAGATTTACATCTGCCATTGTTGTTTTGTTAATTAATGAATAAAATTGATTTTGATATTCAAAGATAGTATTGAAACGGAAAATCTTATTTTCAGAAAGTACTTGATTTTCAATAAAAAATGGATTATATTTGAGACGGTTAAAAAATACCGCAACCTTCCCCGGCATTTCTTCATACCGGGATCCAAATAGTCTGCATTTATTCCATATTACTATCTGTTCGTTTTTTTTAACGTTAAAAAAGATCATCATGAAAAGAAAATTTTACCCCTCAGCCGGGAAAATGATTTCTTTACTGGCTGCAGTATGTCTGAGTTTGTCCTGGCTGAATGCGGCTGCGCAAACCGCATCCTGCGTCGTTGTTCAGAACCCATGCAACGGAGATGGCATCCTTACAATAAATACAACCGGGATGACGGCGCCGATTACATGCACCTTTAATGATCCCAATGGTACCACCGTAATCATTTCCTCCGGGAGCAGCGGCACATTTTATTATCTGGAATACTCTCATGACGTAATGGTTGTCGATTTTAATAGTAATTATGCATGGGCTCTTACAGGATTTACTCCGCCTTTTACGGTCGATTATCCAGCCTACACAGCTGGGGTCTGCCCGGCCTACACCACCGTGACTCTGACCATTAACAGCGGAACGGCAACGCCGTTCATGGTGGAATGGTATACGAACATGGGATCTTTTGCCGGGTCTGTAATAGGTGCCACTCCTTATGCGACGGGGAACCCGATGGCGCTGCCAAACGGACAATACTATGCCAAGGTGTTTAACGGACCCTGTTACATGTACGCGGATTCACTCATCTGGGTCGAGAACATTTCACCCGTCAACCTTACCTTTTCATCCACTACGGCCAACTGCAACAATGGAACGGCGACCGTCACCCCTACCGGAGGTGTATCGCCATATACATACTCCTGGGGGCCGTCTTCGACGATCACCGGGCTGCATACCGGTAACTACTCTGTCACCGTTACGGACTATAACGGATGTACGGCTTATGGCGGGGTCTATGTACCCCAGTCAGTGCAGATCGGGGCGAACATGGTCATTACACAAATTCCTACCTGCCTGCAAAACAACGGAAAAGTGATGAGCTTTGGATCAGGAGGTGTATCTCCTTATTCATATTTGTATAGCGATAGCCAGAACACCCAGGAGGCAACAGGCCTCAGCGGGGGAACCTCCCTGGGGGTCACCGTTACGGACAATAACGGATGTACCGGTACTGGAAGCATATACCTGTACAGTTCCACCCCCATCATGGTTTCTTATGCCTCAACACCTAGTTCCTGCACCTCTCCGACGGGCACAGCCACATTGACGATCAGCGGAGGTAATCCGGGTCCGGGTTACGACGTGTTGTGGTACACCTACCCGACGCAAACCACAAATCCGGCAGTGAACCTGGCCCCTGGTTTATATGGGTTCAGGGTGACCGATGACGATGGCTGCGTCCAGACAGGCTCAGTCAGGGTATTTCCCGTCAGCACCATAAATGCCGGGGCTTATTCCATCGACCCGATCTGCCCGGCCACAACGGGCACCGTTGGTGTCGCATGCACCGGAACAAATCCCCCTTTCACTTACTTATGGACTCCCACCAGTGCAATTACTCCGACGGTCTCCGGTGTTCCTTTTGGCTATTATTCCTGTCATATTACAGACATTGTAGGGTGTTCGGTGACAAAAGGGACCTATTTATCCGCTCAAAGTCCGATCAGTGTCGGGATCACCTCGACGCCGGCCGACTGCATATATGCGGCAAACGGGAGCCTGCTTGCAGTTCCGACCGGGGGATCGGGGAGTTATTCATACTACTGGTCGAACGGTTCCACATCAAATCCTGCAACAGGACTGAAACCGGGGCATTACTGGGTCTATGTCCATGACAATGTAACCGGATGCTATTCAGAAGCAAGGTGGTGCTCTGTCGGCAACAGCGCAACCAGCACGGCCTGCTACTGTACCGTTGAAGGATATGTCGTACTTGATAACGGGGTCACTCCCTGTTTCCTCGATCCAGGCGAATTAGGTGTTGAACATGTCCAGGTGCACCTTGCAAGCTTCGGGTCCACCTTTACCGATGCCACCGGTCATTTTGCATTCAACGTGCCGACCGGCACCTACACGTTATCGGAAGTTGTGCAGTACACCTATCCGCTGACAACCCCTTGCACGGACAACGACCCTGTGACTTTTTCAGTCACTGCTGGCACAGGAATCTGTCAGTCCCATAATTTTTTCAATGTGGTTAACCCGTTGCGCGATGCCCATGTCATTACTTTCAACGACAACGCTGCAATACCGGGAAACACTTACAGGCAGAAGCTGTTGATTGGAAATGACGGAACCATAGCAGAGGGTGATATTTACCTGAATTATTATGATGATCCTCAGCTGATTGGCATGACCACCATTCCGCCGATCCTTTTTAACAGCGGTTCCTTTTGGGAAAACTATCCGAACAGTATTTCCAAGAACCCCGGACAGCATATACTCCTCACAAATTCATTTCCGGTTCCTCCAAATATCCCATTGGGTACATTGCTGAGTTATACCAGCTATGTTTCATATGAACCGCCAATAACCCACTGGCTTGATGATTATACCCCCTGGAACAATCTTAATAATTTCCAGACAGCAGTGATAGGTTCGTACGACCCGAACTTCAAGGAGGTAACACCGAAAGGCACCGGGGCTGAGGGTACCATCAGCAAGAATGATTCGGTGCTCGATTATGTTGTACATTTTCAGAATACCGGTACCTATTATGCTGAAAATATCGAAGTGATCGACACTCTCGACAGCGACCTGGACTGGACTTCCATACGTCTCGGGGGCTCAAGCCATCCCTATACGGCCGAACTTACCGGGGCCAATGTGCTGAAATTCCGTTTCAGCAATATTCACCTGGTCTGGAAGGCTGAAAATGAGATCAACAGCAACGGGTTTGTGACCTACTCCATCAATCAGAAGCCGAACCTGGCCATCGGTACTCAGATCAAGAATTCGGCGGCTATTTTCTTTGATTACAACCAGCCGGTCATCACAGAAACAACACTAAATACTATCGGATACCCGGTCGGATCAGAGGTCAAAAAGAACCAGGAATTAAGCGTTTATCCCAATCCTGTTTCCTCAATACTCTATATGAACACCGGCGAACAGGAGAAGCCGCTTTCCCTGAAGGTCTATGATATTACCGGCCGTCTTGTTTCGACCGGGAACATCGTTCCGGGTCCGGTTCAGCGGATCGATGTAAAAGATCTGGCATCCGGTGTTTACCTGCTGGAGATTATTAACGCAGATGGAGGACGTGCAACCCGTAAGTTCGTGAAGGATTAAAAAATTAACCTTCTGAACATTTTTCACAACCTGACCGGAATTCCCGGTTAGGTTGTTATTTTGTCCCGGGATAGCAGATCGAGAAGAATCCGTCGGGAAGGAAGCGGCTGTCGAGGATCTCTCCGTCCCTGAATTTACGCGGGTCGAAGGCATCAGCGGCGGTCTCCTGTACGACTGATGTCACCTTGAACTCGGTGCGCCGGTTGGCCTGGTGCTCTTCCGGGGAGCAGGGAACACCGTTGCTGCAGCGGTTCACCAGCTGTGTTTCACCATAGCCGTGAGCGGTGATCCGTTTGGCATCGATCCCTTTCGAGATGATGTACTGCACGGCCGATTCAGCACGGCGCTGTGAAAGCCGTATGTTGTATTCATCGGAGCCACGGCAGTCGGTATGCGAACCCAGTTCCACAGAGATCGGGTTTTCGTTCATGATCCTGATCAGGTTGTTCAGTGAGGGTTCGGCATCCTTGCGGATGAACGATTTGTCAAAATCATAATAAATATTCTCCAAGACGAACTTGCGGTTCAATGCCAGCTTGTCCAGCAGCAGGTCGCGGGGGGTTTTCAGATCGGTTTTCGTTTCGAGCGGATCGATGGTGAAGGTCAGGCAATCGGCGATGTATCCTCTTTCCATGGCTTTCGCAACATAGGAAGATCCTTTTTTCACCGGTGTCGTGAAACATCCTCCTTCATTCGTTTTGATGACCAGTATTTTTCCGGATGAGGATTCCAGCAGGAAAACGGTAGCTCCCGGCAGGGGTGCCCCGGTCACCTTGTCTTTCACACAGCCTGAGATCATCATCGGCTGAACCGGGACCAGCGGTTTTTTTGTTGGAATCCGTCTGTATGAATAAAGATCATCACTGCCTTTTCCGTCAGGCCGGTTCGAGCTGAAGAGCCCTTTCCCGGTATTACTGAAATCCGCGAGGCTGAAGTCATCAAAGGAGGAGTTCAGCGGCTTGCCGAGGTTCTCGGGCTTCGTCCACTGACCGTTCACGTTATGGGAAACAAAGATGTCCAATCCGCCATATCCCGGCAGGCCATCGGATGAAAAAAAGAGATCCCCGTTGTCGGCTATAAAAGGGAACATCTCATTTCCGAAGGTATTGATCTGCTCCCCGAGGTTGACAGGCTTGCTCCATTTATCCCCTTCACGCGTACACATGTAAAGGTCGGTTCCGCCATATCCACCTTTAATATCTGAAACGAAATAAAGGGTCTTTGCATCTGGTGAAAGGGCCGGGTGCCCGACGGAATATTCATCGCTGTTGAGGAAGAATGGCTCTGGTTTTCCCCATTTCCCGTCTTTTCTTTTTCCATAAAAGATCTTCAACAGGTGAGTGCGTATACTGTTCTCCTCTTTTTTCCCTTTGTCCTTGTGAATGAAGGTCCGGTTGATGAAGAGTTCCGACCAGATCTTGTTGGAAACGGCAGGCCCGTCATGGTATTCCTGATTGAGCAGCCCGGGGGCCAGCGCCGGTTCATTGAAGTCATTATAATAATCATCGGTGACAAGCGGTTCTGCAGTGAACAGGTGAAGGAAACTGTTTCCTGTCCATCCGTATGTCTGGGTTTTCATTTTGGACGGGATCCTGTCGCTGGCGAACATTACGCCGTTTTCGAAGAATGCCGGTCCGAAATCCGATTGTTTGGTATTCAGGGTCGCTGCATTCTTTACGTCGAAAGCGGGTGGTTTCGATTCCCAGGCAATGGCGCTGTCACAAAATGAGGCAAAGATCCTGCCCCGACGGTCCTTCGAAACGAGCGAATCGTAATGAAGGAACATCTCCTTAGCCTTACTATAGTCGCCGCAGGAGCGCAATGCCTGGGCGTAGTAATAGTAGCTTAGTGAATCGCCCTTCCCGGACCCGATGACTTTCGCATACCAGGCTTTTGCATTGGGCATGTCATTCTGCTTCCGGTAGCATTTTGCCAAAAGCAGCGTGGCTTCATCCTTTGTCTTTGGATCTTCCTTTTTTAAGGTTTTCTGAAGGATCTGTATGGCTCCTGAATAATTGTAAAGCGACATTTCCTTCTTTGCTTTGCTGATCTGGCCAAAGGTCGCGCCGGTAAATCCGATCGCAAGGATGAGGATGAATATTGATGTTCTCTTGTTCATACGGTGATCTTTTAAATATTAAAAATACCTGGGGGTGAGCATACGGTCTTTGTTGAAAAGATCGAATCCGAATCCAAGGCGGATCTCATGGGATCCCTTGTTGTATGCCTGAAGCTCATTGAACCAGATGTCGTAGGAATAGCTGAAGGTCAGGTTCTTTGTGATGTTGACCCCGACAATCAATCCCAATGCCTTTTCGGTGCGGAAGGAGGCCCCGAGTGTCAGTACGTCATATATCAGGAAGTTGACATTCAGGTCAGTCTGAAATGGCGAATTCGCGACATATTTGCATAGGATCGACGGCATGAAGACCAGGTGCTCTGACAGAGGGAAAGCTCCTCCGGCCATTCCGTAGAAATGCCGGAGAAGTTTCGTATAGTTGTATTCGCCTTCTGCAGGCGCTGAGCTTGCTACCATGGTCTGGCTCTGTATGAGGTGTTTCGAGGATACGCCCACATAAAACTTCGTGCCATAGTAGTAAATCCCAAAATCAGCATCCGGTACAACCTTGTTGCGAACCTGGCTGTTCAGCTCAAAATCTCCACTGGTTTTTGGGGTAAGCGACGCCCAGTCGAGGTCGGTATGCATAAACCCGGCCGATATCCCGAAACACAATTTCGTGGTCGGGAAAATGACCCGGTAAGCAAACGTTCCCATGGCCCCGTATTCAATCGACGGTCCCAGCTGGTCTCGATAGGCGCTTAGCCCCAGGCCGATATGGGGATTCCGCAACGGTGTATGGGCCGTAAAGGAGATCGACCGCGGGGCGCCTTCAATCCCCACCCACTGGA
Organism: Bacteroidota bacterium; assembly: GCA_026391805.1. Classification (GTDB taxonomy): domain Bacteria; phylum Bacteroidota; class Bacteroidia; order Bacteroidales; family FEN-979; genus FEN-979. The sequence goes on from JAPLDJ010000014.1 coordinate 22,769, forward strand.
TGCGGGTGAGCAGGTCCATAGCGAAGATCTCCTGGCTGCCCGCATATGCAGGATTCAGCGCAAGCTTGTTGTACATGTACTGCGTGTACAGGATATCCTGCTGTGCAAAGGCCGATGTGCCGATGAACAGGGAGAGGATGATCATTACTTTTTTCATATCTGACAACTTAAACATTCAAAACAATTATTATCGATAGACAGTGGCATAAACCTTTGTTACCTGGAACTTCCACGGATATAGATCCACCCGGTCCGTGTTCCTCCGTCTTTGATTGTCAACACATAATAGTAGGTCCCGTCGGGCAGAGGCTGGTTCTGTTCGTTTTCCCCTCTCCATACCCGGGAAGTATTGTTGTAACCTTCGAAGGTTTTAACCTTGTCGCCCCAGCGGTTAAAGATCTTGACGGAATTATCCGGGAACTTTTCAATTCCGTCGATGATCCATTCATCGTTAACTCCGTCGCCATTGGGCGTGATTACGTTAGGAATGATCAGCCAGTCAACTGCTAATTCCGTGCTGATATAAATATAGACTTCAGCGGTATCGCATATTTCCGGGTAATCGTTATAACAAAGAATATAGCAGAGCGAATCTTTACCGTTGAAATCCCTTGCAGGCGTGTAGCGGATCTGGTTATCGCTGAATACGGATGCCGTACCGTGTTCAGGTCCCCCGCAAAGTGTCACCGACACGGACTGGCTTCTGGTAAATGTGTCGTTGTTCAGCTCGTTCACATCGATCGCGATGTTCACACCCGTTGTGTCATAGTTGTTCAGTGCGGCGATCACCTGGATATTGGCATCCATAAAGATCTGGACTGTGTCGGTATTCTGACAGCCGCTCAATACATCCGTGACGGTTAGTATGAAAGTGGTATTGTTGTCGAGCGGAACTGTTTCCGGGTTTTCAGTCGAAGCATTCACGAGCAGGTTGGCCGGTTGCCAGCTGAAGGTATAGGCCCCCGATCCTCCCGAAGCCGCACCGGTCAATGTCGTTGTTGCGCTTTTCGGGATGGTCTGATCAGTGCCTGCATTCACAGCAATGGACTGGCGGAACACGATGTTCATCTGGCTCGTTGCAATGGAATTCAGGCATCCTCCGGTACCATGGATGGTCAGGGTCAGCGTAACCGTTCCCGATTCACCCGGTCCGGGTGTATAGGTCGGTGTCAGCGTGGTTTGTCCCGAAAGTGTTCCTGTACCGCTTGTGGTCCACAGAATGCTGCTGTAGTTCTGGGCAGTGGCCCCGGTTACGGTAAAAGGAGCATGCGGGCAGGAGGATCCGTCCGGACCTGCATTCGCCAGGGGTGATCCTGCAAGGGTCAGCGTCATATGTGAAGTAGTTACGTTACACGGAACAATCGGATCGATTGTCAGTGTAAGGACGACATGGCCCGTAAGCACATCCACCGGGCTCGGTGTATATACCGGGTTCAATGCATGGGCATCGCTGAAGCTTCCTGTTCCGCTTGTGGTCCAGGTTAGTCCCGAATAGTTTGTGGCCGTAGCGCCTGAAAGTGCAAATGGCACATCCCCGCAACTGGAAGCATCGGCTCCTGCATATGCTGTGGCTGACTTTGAAATGGTCAGTACCATCTGGTCGGTCTTTACGGCACAGGGCCCTGCCGGCGTTACAGTCAGCGTAAGGGTTACCTGTCCGGTCTCCCCTGAAGCGGGCGTATAGGTCGGTGTAAGTGTGGTGGCACCGGTTAATGATCCTAATCCATTGGAAGACCAAAGGAGAGAAACGTAGTTTTGAGCCACAGCGCCAATAATCATATAGGGCATATCCTGGCAGGTTGACTGATCAGGACCTGCATTGGCGACTGCTTCTTTTGAAATCACCAGCGTCATTTCATCTGTAGTTTCAGGGCAAGGATCTGCAGAAATTGCCGTAAGGGTCAGTACAACCTGACCATTGAGGAGATCTCCCTGGCTTGGTGTATAGACCGGGTGCAGGATCGTTGGATCGTTGAATGATCCTGAGCCCGAGGTTGTCCACAACAATGACTGGTAGTTCGTGGCAGCAGCAGCAGCAATTGTCACCGGAGCCGTTCCGCAGGTCGACAGGTCGGGACCTGCACTGGCGGTTGCAATCCGTGAAATATTCAGTAACATCATATCTGCAGCGGTTCCGCAAGGACTGTATCCGTAAGCTGTCAGCGACAGGATGACCGTACCTGATTCATTGGTGCCTGGTGTATAGGTCGGTGTCAGCGAACTGGAGTTGGTCAATGTTCCCGTCCCGTTGGAGGTCCATAGGATCGAATTGTAATTTGAAGCCGATGCTCCGTAAACCGTATAGGAAGAACCCTGGCAGATGGAGGCGTCGGGTCCTGCATTGGCTTCAGGGGCAGGGACGATATCTATCGTCATCTGGTCCACGACAACACCGCAGGGTGAATTACCTGTAACTGTAAGGGTAAGTGTTATTGTACCGGTTTCAAACGGGGCAGGCTGATAAGTCGGTGTGAGTGTTGTCTGGCCGGCAAGTGTGCCCATACCATTGGTGGTCCAGAGCAGCGTATTGTAATACGACGCTGTTGCACCGGTAACCATAAAGAGCTGGCCCTGGCAGGTGCTTCCGTTGGGGCCTGCATCGGCAATCGGTGCCCGGGTGATGGTCAGGTACATCGAATCTTTCACAAATGAACAGGGAGCATTGCCGTTAGCCTGCAGTCTGAGTTTAATTGTTCCTGCAAGCACGTCGGCCGCGCTCGGCATGTAGATCGGGTGAAGAACGGTTGCATCGACATAGGTTCCTGTACCAGAGGTCGACCAGAGAAGCGAGCTGTAATTGGATGCTGTTGAACCAAGCACTGTAAAGGTCGAGCCTTCGCAGATGGTCGCATCCGGACCTGCATCAGCAGCAGCTTTAGGTACAATTGTCAGGGTCATCTGAGATGTTGCCTGTCCGCAGGGGGCATTGCCGGTAACGGTCAGCGTCAGAACAACCGTACCGGTTTGAGCAGGCGCCGGGGTATAGGTCGGGTTAAGGGTGTTTGCATTCGTAAGCACACCCGGGCCCGGAGCCGTCCACAACAGCGAGCTGTAGTACTGCGCCGTAGCGGTGGTAACCGTGAACGGTACCCCCTGGCAGGTGGATGAATTGGCTCCTGCGTTAGCAACCGGTGCGCGGTTGATGGTCAGAACCATTGAACTTACTGCATTCCCGCAGGGTGATGCAGACGTCACGGTCATGGTAAGCGTGACCGTTCCTGCAACGATGTCTGCCATGCTCGGAGTATAGATCGGATGCAGTACAGCCGGGTTACTGAATGTACCGGTGCCGGAGGTTGTCCAGTTAATTCCGGCTCCGTATTGTACTGTTGATCCGTTCAGCTGATATGTCGAGCCTTCGCAGATCGTGGCATTCGGACCGGCACTTGCAATTGCCTGGCGCGAGATGGTCAGTGTCATTGAACTGGTAACATTGCTGCATGGTGCTGCTGCATTGGCCTGCAGGGTCAGGACAACAGTGCCTGCGGCAATGTCCGCTGCGCTCGGGGTATAGATCGGATGCAGGATTGTGGCATTACTGAAGGTTCCTGTTCCTGAAGTTGTCCAGGAAAGTGTTGTATAATATTGGGCAGAAGAACCACTCAGGGTGTAGGTTGACGTTTCGCAGATCGTTGCATTCGGTCCTGCATTTGCTAGCGGCTGACGTGTGATGCTCAGCGTCATTGAACTGGTAACCGTATTACACGGAGCGTTTGCATTGGCAGTCAGGGTAAGGGTAACAGTACCGGCTGCAATGTCTGCTGCACTCGGTGTATAGATCGGGTGCAGAGCTGCAGGGTTACTGAATGTTCCTGTTCCTGATGTAGTCCAGTTTAACGTGGTGTAGAATGTGGCCGATGATCCGCTTAATGTATAGGTTGATGTTTCACAGATCGTCGCATTCGGGCCTGCACTGGCAACCGGCTGACGAGAGATACTCAGCGTCATTGAACTGCTCGTGTTTGCACACGGACTATTGGCTGTCAGGTTTAGAGTCAGAACCACGGTGCCTGCTGCAATATCCGCTGCGCTCGGTGTATAGACAGGATGCAGGGTCGCGGTGTTATTGAATGTTCCGGTCCCTGAAGTTGTCCACAGAATGGTCGCATAATATTGTGCAGTGGAAGCCGCAAGTGTATAGGTTGATGTCTCGCAGATCGTTGCATTCGGTCCTGCATAGGCTAAAGCCTGGCGCGTAATGCTGAGGGTCATCGAGCTGCTGATCGTGTTACACGGAGCAGCTGCATTGGCAGTCAGCGTAAGGGTTACAGTACCTGCTGCAATGTCTGCGGCACTTGGGGTATATACCGGGTGCAGGGCTGCAGGGTTACTGAATGTTCCTGTTCCGGAGGTTGTCCAATTCAGGCTTGCGTAATACGTAGCTGATGATCCGCTTAAAGTATATGTCGTCGTCTCACAGATCGTAGCATTCGGGCCTGCGCTGGCAACCGGCTGACGAGAGATGCTCAGCGTCATTGAGCTGCTTGCGTTCGCACACGGAACATTGGAAGTAAGGTTCAGTGTCAGGATTACGCTTCCGGCTGCAATATCTGCTGCACTCGGTGTATAGACAGGATGCAGGGTTGCGGTGTTATTGAATGTTCCGGTTCCCGAAGTTGTCCATAAGATGGTTGCATAATATTGTGCAGTGGAAGCAGCAAGTGTATAGGTTGATGTCTCGCAGATCGTTGCATTCGGCCCTGCATAGGCTAAAGCCTGGCGGGTAATGCTGAGGGTCATCGAGCTGACAACCGTATTACACGGAGCGTTTGCATTGGCCGTCAAGGTAAGGGTTACAGTACCTGCTGCGATATCAGCCGGACTCGGTGTATACACCGGATGCAGTGCTGCAGGGTTGCTGAAGGTTCCTGTTCCTGAGGTTGTCCAGTTCAGTGTCGTGTAATAGGTTGCAGATGACCCGCTCAGGGTATAGGTCGTCGTTTCACAGATCGTAGCATTCGGACCTGCGCTGGCAACCGGCTGGCGCGAGATGCTGAGTACCATGGTATCCTTTGCGTTCACGCAGGGTGCTGCAGAGGTCAGGGTAATGATCAGCTTCACAGTTCCGGCTGCGATATCGGCTGCACTTGCTGTATAAACAGGGTGTAGGATGGTGGCATTGCTGAACGATCCTGTTCCGGTTGTCGTCCATGCTATCGTCTGATAATACTGAGCTGCCGATCCGCTAACGGTAAATGTTGATGTTTCACAGATCGTCGCATCGGGGCCTGCATTGGCAATAGCCTGACGGTTAATAAACAGCGACATTGAACTGGTCAGGTTGTTGCAGGGTGCATTGGCATTAACATGCAATGTCAGTACCACGCCTCCTGCCGTAATATCAGCAGCACCCGGAGTATAAACAGGATTGAGGGTCATGTTGTTGTTGAATGTACCCGTCCCGGATGTCGTCCAGAAGATGCCTGAATAATTTGTTGCAGTTGCTCCTTACAGTGTATAGACGGATCCCTCGCAGATCGTTGCGTTGGGTCCTGCACTGGCAGTTGCCGCTGCAGTGATCGTCAGGGTCATCGTTGACACTGCCGGAATTGTACACCCTGTGTTCGGGTTGGCTGTCAGGGTCAGCACAACAGTTCCGGTTTGTCCGGCTGTCGGTGTATACGTCGGTGTCAGAGTAGCTGCATTTGTAAGTGTACCCGGACCCGGAGCTGTCCAAAGGATCGACGCATAGTTCGATGCCGTTGCACCGTTTACCGTGTAGGCGCTTCCCTGGCAGATGCTGGCATTCGGGCCGGCGTTTGCAAGAGGAGCCTTTGTGATGCTGAGCGTCATAGAGCTTGTTGCTGTATTGCACGGAGCAGCAGCATTGGCAGTCAGGGTAAGGGTCACAGTACCTGCCGCAATATCGGCAGCACTCGGTGTATAGATCGGGTGCAGTGCTGCAGGATTGCTGAAGGTACCTGTTCCAGAAGTCGTCCAGTTCAGCGTAGTGTAATACTGGGCCGAAGAACCGCTCAGGGTGTAGGTCGAAGTTTCGCAGATCGTCGCATTCGGGCCTGCACTTGCCAGCGGCTGGCGTGAGATGTTCAGCACCATCGTATCCCTTGCAATCACACAGGGTGCTGCCGAAGTAAGTGTAATGATCAGCTTCACAGTGCCTGCCGAAATATCAGCCGCGCTTGGCGTATAAACCGGGTGCAGTATAGCGGCACTGCTGAACGATCCTGTTCCGGTTGATGTCCATGCAATTGTCTGGTAATATTGAGCTGCCGAACCGCTGATTGTAAAGGTCGATGTCTCGCAGATCGTTCCGTCAGGACCCGCATTAGCAATCGCCTGACGGTTGATCGTAAGCGTCATCGAACTGGTCAAGTTGTTACACGGAGTATTGGCGTTGACATGCAATGTCAGAACGACAGTTCCGGCTGTGATATCGGCAAGACCCGGAGTATAGACAGGATTAAGGGTCATGTTGTTGTTGAATGTACCCGTCCCGGATGTCGTCCAGAAGATGCTTGAATAATTGGTTGCAGTTGCTCCTGACAGTGTATAGACGGATCCTTCGCAGATCGTTGCATTCGGTCCGGCATTGGCTGTAGCCGCTGCGGTGATCGTCAGGGTCATCGTTGAAACTGCCGGAATTGTACAGCCTGTGTTCGGGTTGGCTGTCAGGGTCAGAACAACAGTTCCGGTTTGTCCGGCTGTCGGTGTATACGTCGGTGTCAGAGTAGCTGCATTTGTAAGTGTACCCGGACCCGGAGCTGTCCACAGGATCGTTGAATAATTCGAGGCTGTGGCACCGCTTACCGTGAAGGTGCTTCCCTGGCAGATGCTGGCATTCGGGCCGGCGTTTGCAAGAGGAGCTTTTGTAATGCTGAGCGTCATTGAGCTTGTAGCTGTATTACACGGCGCGTTTGCATTGGCAGTCAGGGTAAGGGTTACAGTACCTGCCGTGATATCAGCTGCACTTGGTGTATAGATCGGGTGCAGAGTTGCAGGGTTGCTGAAGGTACCTGTACCAGAAGTTGTCCAGTTCAGTGTTGTGTAATACTGAGCTGAAGACCCGCTTAACGTATAGGTCGAAGTCTCACAGATCGTAGCATTCGGGCCTGCACTGGCCAGCGGCTGACGTGAAATCGTCAGGATCATAGTATCCTTTGCGTTCACACAGGGTGATGCAGAGGTGAGGGTAAGAATCAGTTTCACAGTACCGGCTGCGATATCGGCTGCACTTGCTGTATAAACAGGATGCAGGATGGCAGCATTGCTGAACGATCCTGTTCCGGTCGTGGTCCATGCAATCGTCTGGTAATACTGGGCTGCTGAACCACTGATCGTAAATGTTGTCGTTTCACAGATTGTCGCATCAGGACCTGCGTTGGCGATCGCCTGGCGGTTGATGGTGAGTTTCATTGTGTCAACGCTCGCGGCACAGGGCGCATGGCTGAAAGCTGTCAGGTAAAGCCTGACGTTTCCGGCTGCAATATCCCCTGCGCTCGGGGTGTAGACCGGATGAAGCAGGGTGTAATCGCTGAAGGATCCTGTTCCGGTGGTGGCCCATACAAGGCTTGTAAAATTGGAAGCTGTTGAACCGGACAGCACATAGGTCGAACCTTCACAGATCGTTGCATCGGGTCCGGCGTTTGCAATGGATGGCGTGTAAACATGGATGAATACCTCATCCTGGTTGGGCTCACAAACTCCGTTTCCGATCTCCCACAGGAATGCATAATCTCCCGGGATCAGATTTGAAACGGTTGTGCCCGGATCATGGATATCTGCTATTGTTGCCGTATTCGGGCCGCTTTGCTGCACCCATGTACCCGTTCCGTAAAGCGGGATGTTGGCCACCATTGCGGTTGAGGTGCTGCTTCCATTGCTCAGGCAGAGATTCTGATCAGGTCCTGCATAAGGAAGACTCGGGAAATGATAATTGATGACACTCATCGTGTCTTCACTGAAACAATTTGTATTCCCGGGGAATGTTGATGTGATGGTATAGCGGAACACATAAGGTGTCGGGCTCGGGATCAGTCCGACGACAGTAGCCATCGGTGAATTGGCTGGAGCCGGAGTGACTACATTAGGGCCGGATACAAAAATCCAGTTACCCACGCTGCCTGCCGGTGGCCAGTTACCCGTAAGGAACGTATTGTACTGCTGGCAGAGCTGCTGGTTCGGACCGGCATCGGCTGTCACCGCCGCTACTACGTTAATGAATACCGTATCATTGGTGCAGGCAGGTGGTTGCGGAATCCCGTTATCACATACCTGGGTGACAACCGTATCGAGTCCCGTAAATCCCGCTGCTGGCGTATAGTAAAAACCACCGCCGGACGTTACGCTGAAGGTTCCGTGACTGGGACCATAAACAAGGCTTGTGCTCACCGTAAGGGCAGTTCCGTCAGGATCATAATCACCGTTTGTCAAAACATTTCCTTCGATACTTCCGTCCATGCAGATATAAACCTGCTCGTTGAAGATCACCGGCGGATCGTTAACCGGGGTTATCGTGATGTAGACTATTGCCGTATCGCAATAGACCGGCATTCCAAGATCACATATGGAATAAATGAACGAGTCAGTTCCGTTATAGTTTGGTGCCGGGGTATAGATAAATGTACCGTTATTGCTGAAGGATATTGTCCCGTGAGCCGGTCCGGTAACCATGGCATATCCGTTCGGATTAATATTACCGTCCACATCTGAATCGTTGCCGGTTACATTTCCTGCAACCGGAGTGTCTTCCGGAGTCGTAAAATAATCGACAACTGCGACTGGCGGATCGTTCACCGGGGTGACCGTAACATGTATTACGGCTTGAGCACACTGCGAAGGCAGCGGTGTTCCGTTGTCGCAAACCTGGTAAGGAATTGGTGTTACGACCCCGTTGAAGTTCAGTACCGGGGTGAAGGTTACAATGTCCGTTACCGGGTTCACAACGAAGGTTCCCTGGCCGGGTACGGTATAACTTGTCTGGATTCCCGGGGTCGAAGGATCAAGGTCAATCGTTGCAGGATCTAAGCTGCCGTCAATGTCACTGTCATTGCTCAGAATTGCAATCGTCACCGGGGTGTCTTCCGGCGTGGTAGCATAATCATCAACAGCAACAGGAGGATCATTTACGGGCGTCACAATAACTGTATAATGAGCCGTATCGCAAAGCACGGGTGATCCGTTGTCGCATACCTCGATGCAGAAGTTGTCAGTTCCGTTGAAGTTCGGGTTCGGC
>JAPLDJ010000017.1 GCA_026391805.1 Bacteroidota bacterium
ACTGCAGCCTGAGCCTTGGTATTCTCTGATAACTGAATTTTTGATTACCTCTGAATATCTATGATATTCATGATGGGCAGGCAAGAAATTTTCTCTCATCTTTCATAGGTTTTGGTGTAAACCTATTTTAGGACAAGTCAATCTTTGATTTTCGATTTCACAAATCGTCAATATTCGATTGTTCAAATAAAAAGTCCAAAGTCTTAAGTGCAAAGTGTAAAGTGCAAAATAAGAAAAGCCGCGAACAGCGGCTTTTCTTGCTCCCCAGACTGGATCCCGGATCGCTTCGCTCCCGGGATGACCCTCGATTAATTCCGCAGGTGCGGGACTCTAACCAACTGAGCTAATTTCCCATATAGTTCCGTTCCTGAAATTAGTTTCTCAATAATGGTTTTTGTTTTTTGTCGCTTGATGAATCGTTCGATTTTCATCGCTTCACTTCTGCGTTCACCAACTTTGTATACCGTTACAAGATCCCAGGGACGATGTTTTGAGGTGAAGGTGGTATGCGGTTTTGTATTGTGTTCCACTACTCTTCTCCATGGATCATCCGTATGACCAATATAATAAATGTCCGAGGCGGCTGAGTGAAGAATATAGAGATAGTACATAAAAATAGACTGCTACTAATGCAGCAGTCTATTTGCTCCCCAGACTGGACTTGAACCAGTGACCCTCTGATTAACAGTCAGATGCTCTAACCAACTGAGCTACTGAGGAGTATTTCTTTTTCCCTTTTCGCCCTCTGATTAATCCCGCAGGTGCGGGACTCTAACCAACTGAGCTACTGAGGAGTATTTCTTTTCCCCTTTTCGCCCTCTGATTAATCCCGCAGGTGCGGGACTCTAACCAACTGAGCTACTGAGGAGTGTTTCCTTTTCCCTCTTTGCCCTCTGATTAATCCCGCAGGTGCGGGACTCTAACCAACTGAGCTACTGAGGAATTTTAGGGAGTGCAAAATTACAATTTTTTTGGATAAAACAAAGAGCCGCCCTGAAAATTCATTTTTCCGCAATTGACGGGATTCTTCAGCTGAATATTCGAACATTCGGTCAACGAGGTTTGAATTTCGACCTTACTTCAAAGATCGTTGATCAATGTTCGGCAACAGCATCGGGATTTGGTTGGTTTTCACATTCTATAGTCGTACATTTGTTCAGTTCCGGGGATCATGCAAGCGGTTAAACCGAAAACCTGAATGGTTAAAAATCTGTTGCTTCTTATTGCTTTTCTGCTGTGCCCGCGGGCAGTTCTGCCCCAGCAGTATTTTTTTTCCAACTATTCGCTCGAAGAGGGATTATCGCAAAGCGTGGTAAATTGTCTTTACCAGGATTCCCGGGGGTTTATCTGGGCCGGAACGCAAAACGGGCTGAACAAATTCAACGGGTATGCGTTTGAGATCTATTCATACAATCCGTCCGACACGAATTCCCTTTCCAACAACTGGGTCTATTCCGTTGCCGAAGACCGGGACGGGGATCTCTGGATCTGCACCAAAAGAGGCCTTAACAAGTTTATCCGGAAAGAGAACAGGTTCCAGCGGATCCATTATGCCACAGGATACCTGCACGATGTCACGAACTATCCTTATGATGCCATCGTAAGTTCATCCGGGAAAGTATTGATTAACACACCTCCCGTGCTGACAGTATATGATCCCGGGAAGAAGACCTTCACTCATTTCACGAGCGCCCTGGAATATGACGGATCGGTCAAGGATAACCGCATACCACTCCTGGAAGACACCGAAGGGCTGATCTGGGCGGGCTCGACCCGCGGGCTGGCCTGTTTCGATCCGAAATCAAAAACCTTTCGTTATTTCAAGACAGATCCCGTCCGGAAGAATGCCATCAGCGATAACTCCGTTACGGCCCTGTTTGAAGACCGGAAGGGATGCATCTGGGCGGGTACAAACAACGGGTTAAACAGGTACGATAAAAAGACGGGGCAGTTCACTACCTTTTACAATGAGCCGCGGAATCCTTTTTCACTGAGCCATAATTTCATTCGTTCGGTTATACAGGACAACACCGGGAACTTCTGGATCGGGACCGAAGGGACCGGTCTCAACAAACTCTCTTTCGTGAAGGGGGATCAGCCTTTTTTTGAAAACTTCACCAGCGAAAACAACCGGCTAAGCCACAATATTGTAAATTCCCTTTTCATCGACCGGTCGGAAAACCTGTGGATCGGCACCCTTCAGGGCATCAGCAAGGCCGACCTGAAAAAACAAAAATTCAACCTCTACCACCGGAGCGATTCTCCTTATTCCGTTAATCTTCTTGGGAATGTCATTGCTTCGATCTACAAGGATGAAAACGGCATCCTCTGGATCGGGAACTGGGGGCAGGGACTGAATCTTTTTGACCGTAAAACGGGACATGTCGAACATTTCTCCACCCGCATGCACGGGAAAAATCACCTCACCAATGATTTTGTTCACGTGGTTTTCGGGGATTCCGGCCACCGTATCTGGATCGGGACACGCGACGGCGTTTTCATCTTTGATCGGGAGAAACACCGCTTTCTGAGAATGAATGAATATTTCAGGAATGGCCGGATCCCGGATCTGAGCGGTCTCAGGATCTTCATGATCATCCAGGACAGGGCTGGCAGTTACTGGATCGGGACACAGAACGGACTTTACAGGATCAATACCGCAAACGGGACCACAGAACGTTTTTACGAGGAGGCTGCAGAGGACCACCGGGTAAGCAGCAACCTGATCTACTGCCTGCTTGAGGACCGCGATGGCATCATCTGGATTGCCACGCTCAACGGGCTGGATGCCTATAACCCGGGCAGTGGAAAACTCAGCCATTTCAGGAAGGTTGAAGGATCTGCCAACTCCCTCTGTGATAATTTCGTGATCACCCTCTGTGAAGATCATGCCGGGAGGATCTGGATCGGGACGAGCACCTACGTAAACTGTTTTACAAAGAAAGACTCCCTGTTTACCTATTACTCACAGGAGAACGGGTTGCCCAATAACCGGATCTTTGAGATCCTGGAAGATGATCGTCATACTATCTGGTTTGCAACAGGAAATGGCCTGGCAAGGTTTGACACGGTCTCCAAGACCTTCAGAACATATACCGTTGAGCAGGGTTTGCAGGGACGTGAATTCAACCTGCGCGCAAGCTTCAGAAGTCCGGACGGGGAAATGTTCTTCGGCGGGATGAACGGGTTCAATTCATTCTATCCCGATTCGATCAGGGATAATCCTTTTATTCCGCCGGTCGTGTTCACTTCATTTTACACGATTACGGGAGGGATAAAAAAGTTCCTGGATATCCGGAACACGGAGGAAGTCGTACTGAAATACAATGAGAACATCTTTACGATTGAATTTGCCGCCCTGGAATACACCAACCCAGGGAATAACCGTTATGCCTACCGCCTTGAGGGGGTCTCGGATGCATGGATCGATCTCGGTACACGCCGGTTTGTTCCCTTCACGAACCTCCCGGCCGGCGAGTATCGTTTCACGGTGAGGGGCTGTAACAATGACGGGAAATGGAACGAAACCGGGAAAAGCCTGCGGATCGTAATCCGCCCTCCCTGGTGGAGGAGCTGGCCTGCCTACATCTCCTATTTCCTTGTATTTGCACTCCTGGTCTTCCTGTATATCAAATGGCGGGAGCGAAACCTCATCCGGCAGCGCACGATTCTTGAAATAAAAGTGGAGCAGCGAACATTCCAGATCGAGCACCAGAAGGAGGAACTGGAGCACCTGAATGCGACGAAGGACAAGTTCTTTTCCATCATCGCCCACGACCTCAGAAGTCCCTTCAATTCGATCCTGGGATTCTCAGACATGCTGTTGTCCGGTTTCCGGGAATACGACCAGGATAAGATCGAGAAATACCTCACCAATATAAAGGATTCTTCCCGCCAGGCCTTTGAACTTCTTCAGAACCTCCTCTTCTGGGCCCGGTCCCAGACCGGCACCCTGGAGTTCAAACCGGTTCCTTTTGATCTGAAGGAGCGGATCGAAGAAAATATATTCATGGTGAAAAGCCAGGCGGAGAAAAAGAGCATCAGCATCACACATTCTGCAGAAGAGGGCCAGACAGCATCGGGGGATGTCAATATGATCGACACGGTACTGCGAAACCTGCTTACCAATGCCATAAAATTCAGTGCGAAAGGGAGCTCGGTCACTGTGCAGGTCAGGGAATCCGGGGATAAATTTGAGGTCACAGTGAAAGATTCAGGTGTCGGCATTGCCGAAGAGAACCTGGCAAGGATTTTCCGGGTCGACAGTAAATTCACCCGGCAGGGAACGGAAAAGGAGCGCGGTACAGGCCTTGGGCTGATCCTTTGCAAGGAGTTCGTAGAGCGTCACGGCAGTACCATCCACGTGGAAAGTGAACCCGGCAAGGGGAGTGAGTTCAGATTCTTTTTGTCCAAAGGATAGCCGGTCTTTCCGGCGGACCCGACTTTTTTTACCTGTAATTCCCGGTTGTTCTGCGGTATTCGGCTATGTTGATATAATACGCAAAACGGGCTTCCGAGAGGCTGTCGGAAGCGCTTTGCAGGGCGGCCTGGGCTTCGAGCAGATCAGACACCCCGTTTATTCCAGCCCGGTAATTGTTACCGGTTACTTTCAGGTTTTCTTCGGCTTGCCTGACGGCATCGTTTGCGATTTGTACCTGCTGGAAAGCCTCCGTCACTTTCGACCAGGCATTTTCCATCTCAAGGTTCAGCATTTCAGCCGCGTATTTCGCCTGGTTCGCGGCTATTTCCCCTTTCAGCTTATGCTCCTTCAGGGTATGCGATGCCTCCCACCAGTTCGTCAACGGGATGGTCACCGACCCGAACGCCATCAGGTTGTTATTCCATTCATTGCTCATATCATAGGTAAACGCTCCGACCCCGACCCCTACCTCCGGCAGGTACTCGCCTAATTTCATTTTGTACTGCAGGTTTTCGGCCCTGACATTGTCCTGCATCAGCTTATACTCTTCCCGGCCGGATACGGACGATTTATGATCGGCATGGAAACCGGCCGGATCAGCAACCAGGATCATGGTGTCGGCAAGGGACATGAACGGATCGTAGGGGATGCCCAGGTGCTGGCAGAGCGCCATGTACGACATCCTGATGCCATTCTCCAGTTTCAGCCTGTTCATCTTCAGCTCGCTTTGCTTTAGGGTGACCTTGAGCACGTCGTTGTACTGGATCAGACCTGCCTTGAAAGCACTGTTTGCATCTTTATGCAGGTTCTCCAGCAGGCTGTCATACCGGCTCAGCGTTTTCATCTTTTCCTTCAGTGTAAGGATCTGCCAGTATTTTTTCTCTGTTTCGAAGAGCACGTCATTCGTTGAAAGGGCCAGTTTTCGTGAACTTACCTCCCGGCCCAGGCGTGCCAGCTTGTTGCCGTTATAGATCCTTCCGCCGGCAAACAATGGCTGAGTGGCGGTTACCACGCCCGTTGTCAGCTCATCCATCATAGCAAATGAAAAGCCCGGGAAATAGGCAAACTGTGTGGCAAACGGAAGGGTGGAGGGATCACCGTTATAAACCGGAAGGTTACCACCCGGAATATCGAGCTGAATCAACGGGTCGTTGAATTTCACCATGAGGCCGGTTGCGCTCACCGTCGGAAAATATTTGGTGAATGCCGCTTTCCTGACCTGCTCCGAGGCTTCTACTTCCAGGTTCCCGTTCTTGATCCGGATGTTGTTTTCAAAAGCAAGTTGCTTGCACTGCTCAAGGGAATAAGTCGTCTGCCCCTGCGTAACCAGTGAGGAACCGGCTATGAAAATGACGGATACCACAGCCGTCTTCAGGATTGCCTGAATATTAGTTCCCCTGCCGGGATCCTTCTTGTCTTCATTCCTGTAAAGCAACCAGTAAAGAATAGGCAGGATATACAGCGTGAGGACCATGGCAAGGATAAGACCGAAACAGATCACCGTTCCAAGCGGTCCCCAAAGCAGCGATCTGCTCAGGATCATCGGGATAACGCCAACGGCGGCAGCGGCAGAAGTGAGGAAAATCGGCCGCATCCTCCGCTTGCCGGCAGCCAGTGCAGATTCATACACGGTCATCCGCTTGGTCTTACGCAAATCCACAAGATAATCGATCAGGATGATCCCGTTCCTCACAACAAGTCCGCACAGGCTCGTAATTCCCAGGAAGGAGGTCAGGCTGAAGGGGTATCCCATCAGGTGCAGGCCGATGGCGGCTCCCGGCAGGGTCAGCAGCATGGTCGACATGATAAGGAGCGAGAGTTTCATTTTTTTAAACTGGAACATCAGGATGAAAAAGATCACCACAACACTCAGCATGAGCGCAATCGTCATGGGCGTAAAGACTTCCTTTTGTCCTTCGTATTCTCCTCCGTAACTGATCGTTGTTCCTTCAGGCTGCTGAAGGCGGTCGATCTGAGGCTTCAGCCGGTCAAAAACAGCGGAAGCCACAACTTTGCTGTTATTGTCGAGGCTGATGGTCAATGTGCGTACCCCATTACGGTGAACAATGGTCCCTTCATTCCAGTCGGGCGTAAATGAAGCAAAAGACCTCAGGGGCATTGCTTTCAGGCTGACCGGAGATGTAACATACTGGTCTTCCAGCACCCGGATGTTTTTTTGACCCGTGTTCTCCTGGGTCAGGAGGACCTCCACCGGGTAGTCATTCTCCCAGATCGTGGTCAGCGGGATTCCGTCGAGGCCTATCATGACCGATGTGGCTACAAAACTCTTGCTGTATCCCATGCGATTGGCCTTGTCGCGGTCGAGGTTCACCCTGATCCCCTGCCGCTGCTGATCCCAGTCATTATGGATCCAGGTGACGTCCTTGTCCTTTTTCAGTACCTCCATGATCTGTGCCTGCACAGCCCGGATATCCTTTATCGAATCGGAAGAGATCCTGATCTCGATGGCATCTTTGGTAGGCTGCAAAGCAAGTTCTTTCATCTTCACATGGGCATCGGCAAAGTGCTCGGAATATTTTTCGCCATAGTCCTTGATGATCTCAATGGTTGCTTTGTTGGAAGTAGTGTTGACCAGCAGCTGCCCGAAGTTGGCTGCAGGCATATTCGGGGCGTAAACCGTGTGGAACCGGGGTGAGCTGGTGCCGACAAAACTGGTTACATTGGTGACCCGTTTGTCCTTTCGGAGGATATTCGCCATGCTGTCGACCACTGCGGCCGTCCTTTCCAGGGAAGCTCCGGTGGGCAGGAAGATCTCTACCGGGAACTGGTTCCGTTCAACCGTGGGGAACAACTGCCTGTCAAGACCGGACAAGAGAAGTCCCGCCAGTGCAACAGAAGCAATCCCGATACCGATCGTTGTTTTAGGATAATGAAAAGCCTTTTCGAGTGATGCATCGTACCATCCCTGCAGTATTTCCAGGAAACTTCTTCGTGAAGAGGAAGAACCGGTTCTCTTCAAACCTTTTTTAATGAAGCTGTAATTCATGTATGGGACCAGCAGGACAGCCACGAGAATTGAGACTGTCAATGCCACACCGACCACAATGGGGATGGTTTCTAAAAACTCACCTGCAGTTCCTGTCATAAAATATCTCAGGGGGAAATAAGCAGCGAAAATCGCAAGGGTTGCTGTAACAATGGGGATGAATAATTCCCGGGCACTGGAAATCGCCGTATGCCATGGCGACCCGCCCGAGTCAAGCCGGGAGACATGGTTGTCGATGATCACAATCGAATTGTCGACGATCATTCCCAGCACAACGATAAGGGTCGCAAGAGAAACCGTATGCAACTCTACTCCCAGGGCATATAAAATCCCCAGTGTGATCAGCACGGATACCGGCACGGTCACTGCAGCCACGGAGGCAATCCTGAAGGGAAGCAGTATCATCGTAACAAGGATGACTGCCGCGATGGCGATCAGGAACTCCTTCATAAAATTGGTGATCGAATCATCCACATATTTTGGCAATTCGGATATTTTGGCAACGGTAATCTCTTTCGGACAGCTCTTTTCAAATCCCGCCAGGGCTTTATCCACATCCTTCCCGAATCTGACAATGTTATTGCCCGGTTGCATTTCAAGGGAAACAAGCACGGTTTTCATTCCGTTCTGCCTGATGTAACTGTCGGGATCGCCCAGCCGCCGCTCAATTACAGCAATGTCCTTTAGACGGATTACATTACCGGCAGGATCAGCATAAACGATCTGTTCGGCAAGATCCTTTTCCGTTGCAAAACCTGCCGGAAGATGCACCGCAAGATCGTTCTTCCCGTCCTTCAGAACACCGGCATAATTCACCATTCCGTTCAGCTGGTACGAACCCAACAGGGAGATGGATTTGATGCTGTATTCGTTCAGCAGTTCGGGCTTTACATTTACAAATATCTTTTCCTTCTGGAGCCCGTAATGCCTGATCTTCGAGGTATTGGGGATTTTCCTGCACGCTGCTTCCAGCTTTTTCAACTGCTCTTCCAGCTCTTTATAGCTTTTTGTATCAGACGAAAGGGTGATCAGGATGGCGGATGTGTCGCCGAAGTCGGCATTTGCCACAAGCGCAAGAACGCCAGAAGGCAGGGTCATTTTCAATTCAATCAGGCCATGCTTTATCTTCGACCAGAACTGGTCGGCATTCTTGACATTATCATTCAGCTCGACAAAAATATACATGACACCGTCCCTGGAAAGCGAATAGGTTTTTTCCTTGTTAACTTCCTGGTAGCTGAAGATGTAGTTCTCGACCGTGCGGGTCAGCTGGTCCTCTACTTCTGCCGAAGTGGCTCCCGGGTAAACGCCGACAATCACACCCTGCCGTATGGTGAATTGCGGATATTCATCGCGGGGCATATAAACAAGTGCATATATTCCAACTCCCATCAGGAGAATGGTAATAAGAATGATAATAACATGATTGCGCATGGATGCCGCAATGATGTCTGTCTTTTTTCCTTTCATCTTACATCTCGATTAAACTGTTGTCCGATAGTTTTTCAAGGCCGCCTGTAACAACCGTTTGTCCCTCAGTCAGCCCGCCTGTAATTTCAATCCCGGAAACGTTGTACCTGCCAACAGTCACCACCTGCTTTTTCACGAAAGCATTGTCCGGACTCACAACAAAAACGTACTTGTTCCCCCCGCTGTCTTTGCTTACTGCTCCGTTGGGAACGATCAGTGCCGGGTTACCCTTCCCTGAATTTAAACTGACATCGCATACCATGCCTGGTTTAAGGACGAGCCGGGGATTATCTACCGAGATTTTGACGGTGTAAGTCCTTGACATCAATTCAGCCACCGGTGAAATATTGGTGACAACACCCTCGAATCGTGTTCCCTCAACGGCCGCTACCAGGATCGCAGCTTTTTTCCCCTTTTGTATCTGATTGATCTCATTCTCCGGAACGGAGATCTTTACCAGCACCTTTTCGATGCGCACCAGTTCTATCGGCGCAGCAACCAGGCTCAGTGATGACTGTCCGGGCTCGATATTCCGGCGCCCTACCATACCACTGACCGGGGCCACCAGCTTGCATTTGTCAAGGTTATTCCTCGCCAGGTCAAGTGAAGCCTGGGCCTGCTCGAGGTTCGTTTTCATTTCAACCCATTTGATCTCGGGCAAACTGCCTTCATCATGCACCATTTTTAACCGGTCGTATGCATCCCGAGCCTGGTTGAATTTTGAAAGCATCGTTGAATAAATGCTCTGCAAATCCTTGTCGTTGAGACTTGCAAGAACCTGGTCCTTTTTCACTTCGTCGCCGGCTTCGACATATACATTTTCAACGGTTCCCGTGGTCTGGAAGTTGAGCGGGATGGTTTGCGATGCCTCGACAGTGCCGCTATAGGTGAGTTCGTTTGCCCCCGGAGCTGTAATTACCCGGGCAACATTTACCTTTATCTTCTGTGCAGATGCTGTTTCCTGCGGCTTTTCATGTGCGCATCCGGCAGCCAGAACAATGAACAGACTGAAATAAACTGCTTTTTTCATTTTTATCTTTATTAAATTGTAATACATACTAAACGTACGGTATGATGTTGTTGAAAAAAAACAGGCTTCAGCAACACATGGCCGCTTATCTTTTTAAAAGCTTATACAATTGATACATCTGGTCCTTGAAGGCTGCGATGGCCTGTTCGGGAGAATTTTGACGGAACATGTCTGCTGCAATTCCAACGGTGATAGAAAAAAAGTTTTGTGCGATCAGATAGGTGTCAATATCTTCCCGGATCTCGCCATTCTTAACTGCACGCTTAAGAATAACATCCAGTTTATCGATCTCCCGGGTGAAAAACCGCTCTTCTTTTTCTGCATAACCGGGATAGTGCCTTAATGCATCGATCATGAGCGACAGGTAGTTCACGGGAACGAAGGGAAGGTCATCAATGCAAACCGTATTAACGATCCTTGTCACATAAGAGATGTTGAACTCAATGAACTCGGCCAGTGTGATATCCTCTTTGATATCCCTCAGGCTGATAACATTCAGATATTTATCAATAACAGCCTTAAAGAGCTCCTCCTTATTAATAAAGTGGTGATACAGCGCACCTTTTGTGAATCCGATGGCTTTGCTTATATCGCTGATGGAGACGGCCTCATAGCTTTTATCCAGGAACAGTTTATAAGCCTGGTCGATGATGTACTCTTTTGTGTCGCTCATAAAACATACTAAACGGTCAGGATGCAAAAATACATAATTTTACTTCAATCGGGATATCTAAAAAAAAATTAATTTTAACACAAACATGAAAACAATGAAAAAGCAGGTCTTTACAGGATTGCTGTTAGCATTCGCCTTTTGCATGACTACGGAGGCACAGGATGGCCCGCCTGTTCCTGGCGGAAACCCGCCCGGGAGTGGGAAACACATTATTAATACCCCGCTGGCCCCGAAGGTAATCGGGCCATACAGTCAGGCTGTGGAGATCAACGGCATGCTGTTCATTTCCGGACAGGTGCCGCTCGATCCTGTTACCAATAAGATGGCGGGAGAAGAGATCACGATGCAGGCAGAACAGGTCATGAAAAACATCGGCTCGATATTGAAAGCTGCTGGATATGATTACAAGGATGTGGTGAAATCGACCTGTTTCCTGAGTGATATGGAGAATTTCAAAGCCATGAATGCAGTCTACGGAAAGTATTACGCAGTCGATCCTCCTGCCCGGTCTACGGTTCAGGTGGTAAAGCTTCCCCTGGGAGCGCTGATCGAAATCGAAACAATTGCCGTCAAACAAAAATAACCCCGTTATGAACAAACGCAACTTTTTAAAACGGCTCGGACTGATGAGCCTTCTGGCTTTTCCCGGAATGCTGAACCTGGATGAATTGCTCAAAGCCAATGAAAACAGGCCGGCCGGAGACCTGGCTTCCGATGAGGACTTCTGGCTGGCGATCCGGCAGGGATACCAGCTGAGGCCCGGGTTTATCAACCTTGAAAACGGGTATTATTGTTTTCTTCCGCAGGAAACGCTGGAAAAATTCATTGGTCACATAAAGGAGGTCAACCTCCAGGGATCTTATTACATGCGGACCGTTCAGTTTGACAATAAAAAAATTGCAGCGGGGAAAGTAGCATCCATGCTGGGCTGTCCGGCCGATGAGGTGATCATCACACGCAATACGACCGAGTCGCTCGACCTGGTCATCGGCGGTTTCCCCTGGAAGGAAGGCGACGAAGCAGTGATGGCAGAGCAGGATTATCCGGCCATGCTCGATATGTTCAAAATGGTCGGACGGCGGTACGGGGTTGTGAGCAAAAAGGTATCTGTTCCGATGGATCCCGGATCCGACGACGAGGTGGTAAAAGTGTACGCCGATGCCATCACGGGAAAGACAAAGCTCCTCATGGTCTGCCACATGATCAATATCACCGGACACATACTGCCGGTGCAAAAGATATGTGACATGGCCCACAGCAGGGGGGTGCAGGTGATGGTCGACGGGGCGCATGCGGTGGCCCATTTCAACTATGAAATACCCGATCTTCACTGCGACTATTACGGATCGAGCCTGCACAAATGGCTAAGTGTTCCGCTCGGGGCAGGCATGCTGTGGATAAAGAAAGAACACATACCCACGATCTGGCCGCTTATTGCCGAAGAAGGCAAGGAGCTTGGCGATATCACACGGCTTAACCACCTGGGGACACATCCCGTGCATACCGACCTGACCATTGCCGATGCCATCGATTTCTATATGAAAGTAGGAGCTGAGCGGAAAGAAGAGCGGCTGCGTTATCTTCAGACATACTGGACCAGCAAGGTGAGGCCATTGCCGAACATCATCCTGAACACCCCGTCCGACCCCAAAAGGAGCTGCGGTATTGCGAATGTCGGGATAAAGGGAATTAAGCCGTCGGAGATGTCCGATACGCTCTTCAAAAAATACGGAATCTATACTGCTGCTATTGATGGCGCCGGCGTTCACGGCTGCCGTGTTGTACCGAATATCTATACAACGCCGGAAGAACTGGATAAGCTTATAGAAGCACTGAAAGAAATGGCCGCTTAGGGTTTTTTGGTCACCTTTACTTCTACATTAACCGTATCACACTTCATCTGCTTCGGGCAGCATTTCATCATCATGGTGTCGTGCCCCATGCATCCCGGCATTTTGGCGCACATTCCCCTGCCCATGCCTTCCGGGCAGCCAGCACCACGCATCATCCCGGGACCACATTTTTTCATCATCATTTCCTGACGGCATTCGGTCTTGGCTTTACAGCAATGATGTGAAAGTTTGCAAATACCGCCTGCAATAAAACCGATAAAAAGCAGGAAACCTACCACGACAAAGAACCAGGAGATAAAAACAAAGAATTTGCCCAGCGGCTCTTTCTTGAATTTAACAAGCAACAGTGTGCCGGCAAGAATAGCAAGCAATGAGATAGCTAAAAGTATCATAACCTGAAGTGTTAATGGTGACTACTCTGTTTCCGGTTTTCGTCGTTCCCGTTCAGGTTACAGATCTTTATGAATAAAAAGATCGTAAACCTATACAAATATAAAACATTTTATCTGCATGGGGAAGAAAATCCCCGGTTGCGGCTTTCGCAGGTTTTGGTGTAAACCTATTTTAGGACAAGAAGCACATTCAATTACACTTTCTTAACGCGGATGGCATTAATGCCTTTCAGTCCCCGTTCGGTCTCAAAGGATACCATATCGCCTTCCTTGATTTCTTCAGTCAGGCCGTTTACATGAACAAAAAACCGCTCCTGAGTATCGGTTTCTTTTATAAAACCAAAACCTTTAGTGCTGTCGAAAAAATCGACTCTGCCGGTCCGTATGGAGATGGCTTCCTCCTTATCCCTTTTCGGAACGCCGAGTTCAATACTTCCGGCATCGATCCTTTTTCTGTTTGCCGGATTGGGCGGCGTATCTGTGATACGCCCGTATTCATCAACATAAGCGATCATATTCTCCGGACCGCCTCCCTGTGCGTTTGCCTTACGATCTGCTTGTTTTTTCTGCTTTTCCAGCCGTTTCTTTAATCGTTTTTTCTCTTTGTCTTTCTTGTTAAAGGTCTCTTGTGAACCCGCCATATGATATCTGGTTTAAAATGATTTTCCGGCTGTGTTTACTGAACAGTCAGTGAGTTACGGTGAAGGTATTTATTTCACTACTATTTTGCAAAGATAAGAGAATAAATCAGAACCGCCCTTAAGACAGCCTGAACAATGATCCCGATCGCTACCGGGAGTGAACGGAGAAAGATGGAAATAGTTCCCTGTTTTTTATTTTTTTCCTAAGATTTTAAATCCGAGCGATACAGCGATAAGACTGTTTTTTGTGTCCACACTGAATGACTGATTATTCACCGTTACATCCCGGATCATACTGTTCAGCCCGTACTGGTAGCGGATATCAAAATTCATGAACAGGAAGTCAATACCTGTCCCTGCCATTATGAACCAGTTGGCCGAGTTGATATCACCCGTCGTAATCGGACCCAGCACGGCATTCATGTCTTCAACCTTCTCATTCACCACAAAGGATGCTTCCGGACCAAGTTCGAACCTCCAGGTGATCACTTTTGAATGGATGATCTTAAATCCGAGCAGCAATGGAACATCAATTGTTCCGACTGTGATCCTCTGTTTCCAGTCGGCCGCTGATACGCCGCTTTCCGATGAAAATACACCCCCGCTCAAACTGTAACGGAGTTCCGGGGCGAAATAAAACCTTTTCCCGATATGAGTCCAGATCCCGAAATGGAGTCCGCTTTTAAACTGGGATTTAACGGAGTCAAGATAGGTTGTCAGCTTGTTGGCATTATAGCCTATGCGGATGCCGAGGGCAAACTGGCCGTAAGACGAGAGACTGCATGACAGGATGATGGCCACAATCACGCAGATCATCGGGTTGATTCTTGTTTTCATCTATTTTCTGTTTTTAACGTGACTGAACTGAAGATTAATTGTAAATCGGGTTTTCAGTAACAAAAATAATAAATGAAAGGGATTATGATTGCTAAATAATCCGACGTGTTCCAAAAAAGGATAAAAAAACCGCCCCTTTGGAACGGCTTCTTTTAATAATTAATCCGAAAAATAAATCAAAAAGTATTTTCTTTCTCTCCTGTTTGAGCTTTAATATTATTTCGGACAATCCGGATGAAGAGTCTTTCCGTCGGGTGGTTTTGAACCTGTCTCAAGGTTCTGCAGTTTGATTTTCTTTATAAAGGAACAATTTAAATAATGATAAATTTCGGAATTCCTGCTCCAGCCGTAAGTCGCATCCGTTTGGATAACTGAAGTATCATTATATCCCCAGTCGGGATAAGTGTGTACATTGGAACCGTTAAAACTGACAGTAAACTTATGACTTCCCGGGGCTGCCGCTACAACGATATTTCCCCCAACAATATCCCACATGGGGTCAGGATCAGCGCCATCTCCAATATTCGTCCAGTAAGTTTTAATACCTGCTTTGTGGAGCCGTTCCATGCAATCCTCGGCAGGAAGCCCGTATCCCTTTCCATACTCGCCAACAACATTGATGATCCCGATACGGGGCCGGATTGCGTTGAGCCACGTTGTGTTACTGCTGTACTGGCTGCAGTGGTGATGAACTTTATACACCTCCACCCGGGGTGCATTGCCTGCCAATTTACTCTCGATGTCTTTGTAATTGCTGGCGTTGAATCCGCTAAGATCTCCCCCCATCATGATCTCAAGATCTCCAAATTTTACTAATGAAACAAGACTCAGATCATTCTCGTTGTCTGTTTCAATGCCGGCCCCGTTTAGAGCAAGGAAAGTAATAACCACTTCATGACCACTCCCGGGATCAAGCGTGAATCTTTGACCGGGAACTGCTTTTTGCCGTTTCGTGCCCACTGCAGCCTGATAAAGATCAAAAGGATCTGATGGATACATCTCCCCCCTGTCATATGCAATTTTCTTCAGCGGGAATTTTTCAAGAATTTGTTTGGTACACCCAATATGATCCTGATGGTAATGGCTTGTAACCATATAGTCAATTGAGGTGATGCCTAATAAATCAAGGTACTCCACGGGGACATCACAATGTGCAACAACACCTTCATCGAATAACACGGTCTCGCCACCCGGGGAGATAAGCAGCGCCGCATCACCCTGTCCGACATTGATGAAATGCATCTGGAAATTCCCATTCTTCTGCCCCATCAATAAAAATGAGGAGAGGATCATAAAAATCATGAGCAGACTTTTTTTCATGGTTGGCTGATTAAAAATGTTGATAGAATTATTAAGTTCCCGCTTCCTGATAACGCAGAATTACGAACAGTATAACTGTTGCTTTCTCTTAATTAAAATTCTCTTATCAGGTTATCTTCAAAATATATTCCAACCGGATATTTTATAAAATTACTTTATGGAAAAAGCAAAGTCAAGTTTTTGCAGCACAAATGTATGCCGTTGTTGTATCGTTTCAGCCGCTGATGTTTGAAAAACCGGGAAACCTCAACCCGGAGTGTTTTTTACACTCACAAGTTGCCGGCGTTAAAAATAACTACCGAAGAAATGTTTAGGAATTTCAAAAAAGTATACCTGACGACCTACTTTTTCTTTGGCTTGCTGTCCTCAAGCAGGCGTCCGACCATCACCTGGCTGAAGCCGACCACTGTATTCTGAAGGTCATAATTCATATCGGTGCTGGTCTGCCCGGTCCAGAGAAGCTTTTCAGAGGCGATGTCGTACAGGTTTGATTCAAGCAAATAGGACGTTGTAGTTTCGTAGTAACCCGGCTGGGAGGTCAGGTCAACAGCATAGGTATAATAGGTGGAATAAGGATATCCGTACGCCGGGGCACTTACCCCGATCCCGACGGTGGGTCCGGAAGAATAGTGTTGTTCATTTTTCTTGTCGAAAAGAGTTATGGTCAGCAAGGCGTCAATGTTATGCTGAGCCATTTTCTGACGAATGATCTCCGCTTTTTTGTCCCCTTCAAACCCGGCCTTTTTAAGCAATTCCGGATTGTTTGCAAAAACAAAGATGCTCCAGGTCGTAACAGCCTTGATCCCCTTTGCCCTGAGCTGGGCCACCACGGCATCCTCGATCTCGATCCGCGCCTCGTTTTTGGGAACGATGGCGATAACAGCCAGCTTTTTATAAACGGCCGGGTTGAAATCCGCAGCCTTATATACCCAGGTAAGTTTTGTGGTCGTGCAGCCTGCAATCAGGCCACACAAAAAGCAAATTATCAGAAATTTTTTCATGCGAGGAATTACTTAAATCCGTTGTAGAAGGAAAAGGCAAATATAGCAACCTTTTACCGATCCTCACTTTTTTTGAATAATCGAATATTGATCAACAAGTGCTGAACGACAATTCAGGGTCATTACGGTGCCGATTTATAAATCCGGTCGGCCTTTATTTTTTTCTGTTCTGACAGGACTTTACTTTTACGAGAAAAATGTTGCACCTAAAATTAAAACCATGAAAACCTTGATGAAAACTACTCTGCTCTTAGTATTGATCTTCATCGCGCAAAATCTGATGGGCCAGGCTGAAGTGACCATCAGCGGACTGAAACCGGAAGAATTCAAGCCTGTTGTACTGAAAGTACTCAGCTACAACAACTACAATGTGACAAATTGTGCAACAAACATTGAAACCGACTGGAAAGAGTACACAGTGAACATGGTATTCAAATACCGTGCAAAGCTTTCGTTTACTTACCTGGATGGCAGTGTGAAGATTTCCATCCTTTACAAGCAGGCCTGGGTAGACCCCGGACAATGGGGAGATGCCACAATACCGTCAAAGAAGGCCGATGAAAAAATGGTCAATTCCCTGGCCGATGCGATAAAAAAGATCATCGCTGATCCCGCGGCAATGTCCAGAATAGTGACTGCCGGTGGTGCTGCACCCGAAACAGGAGGAACCTCATCAGGATCGGTATCAACAAGTTCAGTCAGTTTGACAACTGCTGCACAGGGAGTCACCAAGGGAACGCCCCACAAGCCTTCAACCGCAAATGCCAAGGAACTTCGTTTTTATGCCGATGGCGATTATGTTTTCCACGAAGGTTATTGCGCCCTGAAAAAGAATGACCTCTGGGGATTTATCGACACCCTCGGGAATGTAGTGATCGATTTCAAGTATTTTTCATGGCAAGGTCTTACGGCTCCCTATTTCTCCTCGGGCATCGCCCTGGTTTCAGTAAAAGAAGGAACGGCGAATGTTCCGAAATACCTCGACAAAAAAGGCCAGGAACTTTTCAAGACCATCAAACTTGTCGGAGGAACCCAGTTTGAGAGCGGAATTGCTCTTTTCGGAAAGGGAAACTCGTCCTATACGGCTGCTTTCAGCTTCGTCAACAAACAGGGACAACCGATCGTGGGAGCGGTTCCGAACACCACGTCATTCGGCGTAAAACTGTTGCCTTTCCATGAAGGAGTTGCCATGTTTCATGATGGCAAAACCTCCTCTGTCGGATTTATCAATACCCAGGCAAAATGGGCGATCCAGCCCGGAAAGTACAACGATGCCGGGGAGTTCAGCGAAGGCCTGGCGCCGGTTCAGAACAAGACCAACTGGTACTGGGGATACATCAACACCAAGGGAGAAGAGAAGATCGCCTTCGATTACAAGACGAAACCGGGAAATTTCTCTGAGGGCCTTGCTGCTGTTAAGAATTCGGCTGAAGATGTAGGATACATCGATCAGACTGGTAAAACAGTGATTCCATTCAACTTCAACGGATACCAGAAAAACGGTGATTTTAAAAACGGTCATGCTGTCGTATATCGTAATAATAAAGGATACGAGATCATCGACAAAGCCGGCAATACTGTGAAAAAACTGAATTCTACCGTTGTCAAAGTCCAGAAAAACGGATGGATTACCTGGTATTGGGATCTTGGAACCGGTTATGATATGACCTGGGGGATCCTGTCGCCGGAAGGAAACGAGATCCTGGCCCCCGGTTATTTCAAGTACATCGGTGAATTCTCCAACGGGGTCGCCTGGGCTGAAGCAGACATCGATGAAAAACCAGTGAAAGGCTTCATCAATAAGAATTTTGATTTTATTGTGATTCAACAGACGGAATAATATGCTGCGTTAGGAACTGTTCAATATTCGATTGTTCTTATCTTTGATTGTCCATAATCCCACTTCTATGAACCCAATCAAAGCCATCATCACAGGCGCCACCGGCATGGTCGGCGAAGGCGTGCTGCATGAATGTTTGCTCAGCGACAAGGTCGAATCGGTCCTTATCATCGGCCGGAAAACCTGTGGCGTATCGCACCCGAAACTGAAGGAGATCATCCACCCCGATTTGTTAAACCTTTCGACCATAGAAAACCGGCTATCAGGATACAATGCCTGTTTCTTCTGTGCCGGTGTTTCCTCCCTCGCGGTTAAGGAACCTGAATATACAAGGATCAGTTATGACCTTACCATGCATGTAGCGCAGACGCTCAGCAGGCTGAACCCGGAGATGACCTTCTGCTATGTTTCGGGTGCCGGTACCGACGGCACCGAAAAAGGAAGGCTGAGTTGGGCAAGGGTGAAGGGCAAAACCGAAAATGACCTGGTAAAGCTGCCTTTCAAGGCAGTATACAATTTCCGCCCGGCTTTCATGCTTCCCACGAAGGGACTGAAAAATGCCCTTTCCTTTTACAAATACATCAACTGGATGTATCCGATGCTTCATCCGCTCTTCCCCAACTATTTCGGAACACTGAAAGATCTTGGACTTGCAATGATCAACAGCGTTCTTTTTGGTTATGAAAAGAATGTGCTGGAAGCGAAGGATATTGCTGTTCTGGCGAAGAGATAATGTTTTTATTTTGTTCCAGACAACTAAGCGGCATTTGCAATGCCGCTTTCACTCTGTAATATCATCCTGCAGAATTTTAAATTCTGCTTCATTCCGGTCGGAAATACAATTTCAGCTCATCCTCCTTGGAACAGAAACAATTACCTGGAATATGTATTATTTTTGTATAAGTATTATTGAAGCCCTAATATTTTCATTTATTCTTCCAATATGAAAACAATTTCCGTTTTGTTGATTCCCTTTGTTTTAACAGGGCTCATGATTGTCAGCATGAACCAGGCCTGGTCCCAGGACGTTAAAAATGAAGGTAAAGAATGGAATAACTTCAGAAAGATTGCTTTGGTTGTAACTACAATGGAAAAACCCACAGGTCCTTCACTTCCGCTGGACAATGCAGTTAGAATTCAAAACCAGATAGATAAAATCTTGGAGGATATCATTAAAGTTGAACAAGACAGATTAAACTGGATCAGGGAAACCACTGTACAACAATTGAGCAATACTTTTCGGGCAAAAGTTCTTTGGGGCGATTCCTTGAATTCTTTGACCGGAATCCGGAATCTAAAGCCAAAGTATAAAAGGGTTGTTTCTGTTATGCTGGATGCCAGAAGAAGCTATCCGTTATTTGTGGCTGATACCGGTGACCTGAAACCGTTTCTCACCTATTACAGCGATGCCGAAAAGTTTTTCAGCAAGCCTGCAAATTATCAAACCATTATTGACGAAATTGGTCATACACTGCAAACAGATCTTATTGCCGTTTGCAATGTACATTTTTCAATAAAAGTAATGGTTACTTACCATATTTATGTGACAACCGAGGTGTTTTTATTTTATCCTGACGGAACACTGCTTTCAGGAGGAAGTGGTTCTACAGAGGGAGTGAAAAATACGTCAATGAAAGATGTGTTGGATTATAAATCTGCACTTTCGGTTTTTCCAACCTCGCTTTATCTAGCCTTGGAAGAGATTAAGCAAGATATTTCAAAAAAACAGAAGAAAAACAAGTAGATAATAGTTGACGATTCCTTTATAAAGTAACCAATCTAACGTTTCACTCTTATCTCCCTTCGCTTAGCGAATTGTAATGCCGCTTTCCTGTCTTGTCAAATCTTTCGGCAGAATTTTAAATTCTGCTTCATCTGAGCGGAAATACAATTTCCGCTCAGCGCAGGATTATTAATTTTTTTCCGCCTTCGGCCCTCCGCCTTCTGACTTCTCTTTTATCTTTACCGAAAATTAAGGGATGCGGTTTCTGCTTGGTTTGCTTGCCTTATTCATCATCCCCGGATCAGCTGTTGCCTGCTGGGACGGGCTGATCCTTATTGCCCGCGATCCGCAGCTCTGGGTCCCTTTACTGGCAGGTTTCGGAGGAGGGATTTTACTTTACCTGCTCATCATCCGAAGGCTCCCCGGCATCTCCACCTTCGAGCATGAGCTCACACATGCACTGGTGGCGCTGCTCTTTTTCCGCAGGATCCATAAGTTCACGGTAACCTGGAAAAAAGGCGGACAGGTGCAATATTCGGGAAACTTCGGCGGGGAATTCGGGAACCTGCTGATCGGCATGGCGCCCTATTACCTTCCGACATTTTCACTTGCTGCCGTCCTCGTAAGACCATTTCTTCCAGCTACATGGTTCCCATGGTTTGACGGTATCATCGGCTTTACCTTTGCCTACCATCTTTTCTCAACCGCAGAAGAGACAAAACAATCGTGGACCAAACAGTCCTTTACTGCTGCCGGCGACCGCCAGCCAACGAAATCGGATATCGGTAAAGTAGGATATATATTTGCATTCCTGATCATTGCCGGCCTTGGGCTGTTCCTCCTCGGAATTGTCGTGCGGATGATCGGCCAGGGATACTCAGGGCTGTGGCCGTTTCTGAAACAGGTGGCGCGGGTTTCCTGGACCAACTATTCCGACCTGGCCATAGCAGCTTATTCCTACATTGCGCCCATTCTGAAACACTGGTTTTCCTGAAAGGAAATGACCATAACCCCGGAACCGGCTTCTTCATCGACCAATAACCGGATAACAGCGAATACATTTTCTGTTTCTGCCTGCAGAGGTGAAATTTGTACCCTGACCCTGTAACGTTTGGGAAATACGGGAGTCTAATGACCGGCATCCTTAATAAATATTTTAGTGTACCATGATCACCTTACAGAAAATCCATAAATCATACGTCACTGGACAGAACAGCCTTCATGTGCTGAAGGGAATCGACCTGGAGATCAAAGCCGGGGAAATGATCTCGGTAATGGGGGCATCGGGATCGGGAAAGTCGACCCTGCTCAATATCCTCGGGATCCTTGATAACTATGATTCCGGCGAATATTCGCTGGACGGAATACCGATCCGGAAGCTAAGCGAGCGCAAAGCTGCAGCCATGCGGAACAAACTGCTGGGATTTGTTTTCCAGTCGTTCAACCTGATCTCATTCAAGAATGCCATGGAGAACGTCGCTTTGCCCCTCTATTACCAGAAGGTCAGCAGGAAAAAACGGAACATCATCGCCATGGGATACCTGGAGCGCCTGGGATTGAAGGACTGGGCGCACCATCTGCCCAATGAGCTGTCGGGCGGACAAAAACAACGTGTAGCAATTGCCCGTGCACTGATCACGAATCCCAAGGTCATCCTGGCCGATGAACCTACCGGTGCGCTGGACTCAGTGACATCCCTCGAGATGATGGACCTTCTCCAGGAGATCAACCGTACCGGGATTACCATGCTGATCGTTACGCACGAGCACGACATCGCAGAACGTACCCAGAAAACCATAAGGATTACCGACGGGATGATCACGGAAATAATTAA
Source organism: Bacteroidota bacterium (assembly GCA_026391805.1). Classification (GTDB taxonomy): domain Bacteria; phylum Bacteroidota; class Bacteroidia; order Bacteroidales; family FEN-979; genus FEN-979. The sequence goes on from JAPLDJ010000017.1 coordinate 22,042, forward strand.
TAATTAGGTTGTTTCGTCCGCCTGCGGCGGACTCGCAATGACAAAAAGGCGAACAGCGAACAGCGTTGCTTTGTCGCGGCGCTCCTCGCAATGACAGGCTGAGAAAAGAAAATTATGTTTGAGATTGATAAGTGGCAGGAGATTTACAGCACGGTTAGGAAGAACAAGCTCCGGACGTTCCTCACAGGGTTCAGTGTGGCCTGGGGGATCTTCATGCTGATCATCCTGCTGGGATCCGGAAAAGGACTGGAGAACGGCGTGGCAGAACAGTTCAGGGGCGGAGCCACGAACGGGGTCTGGATCACAAGCGGAATCACCAGCATGAAATACAAAGGGCTGAAAGTCGGCAGGGAGATCAAATTCAACAATGAAGATTACAATGCCCTGAATGTTTCGGTGAAGGGACATGACCACATCTCAGCACGTCTGTTCCTTGGAAATAACCTGGTGTCGTATAAAAATGAATACGGATCCTTCTTTCTCTCACCCTGTCATCCTGATTATGGCTATATCAAGGAAATTGAGCTCATCGAGGGAAGGTTCCTGAACTACATCGATATCAGGGATTACAGGAAAGTAGCCGCCATAGGGGAGAAGGTCAAAACTGCCCTGTTCAAAAAAGGAGATACCACAGCCCTTGGCAAATACATTACCATTAACGGGGTGTTGTTTAAAGTCATCGGAATTTTCAGGGATTTCAGCAGGAATGACAACGAGCTAAAGCGCATCTACATCCCGATATCAACAGCCCAGCGGGTCTTCAACGGCGATAATGTCATACAGCAGATCTCCTTCACCACCGGGAGTGCAACGCCGGACGAGGCCAACCGGATGGTGGATAATTCCAAATCACTGCTTTCGAGGCGTCATACCTTTGATGTCAATGATCAGAGGGCCATCGAGGTGTGGAATAAAAGCGAGGATGTCAGGAGGTTTTCTGCCCTGTTTGCCGGGATCCGGATGTTCATCTGGATCATCGGGATCGGGACCATCATTGCCGGGGTGGTGGGCGTCAGCAATATCATGATGATCGTGGTGAAAGAACGCACCAAGGAGATCGGCGTACGGAAAGCCATTGGGGCAACACCGGTTTCGATCGTCGGACTGGTACTGCAGGAAGCTATTGTTATCACATCATTTGCGGGTTATATCGGGCTTGTGCTGGGCGTCGGATTACTGGAGCTGATATCGAAAAAGATGCCGGCAAGCGACTTCTTCCAGAACCCGGAAGCCGATTTTTCGCTGGCGGTCGGGGCCACCATATTGCTGATCGTGGCCGGTGCCGTTGCAGGATTTGTTCCTGCGATGAAAGCAGCGAAAGTGAGACCGGTGGAAGCGCTGAGAGACGAGTAAATTTAATTACAAAATACAAATTACGAACTACATATCATGTTTGATCTGGATCGGTGGCAGGAGATTTATCATGTGTTGCGCAAGAACAAGATGCGGACATTCCTTACCGCTTTTGGCGTTTTCTGGGGCATTTTCATGCTGGTGATAATGCTGGGTTCGGGAAATGGTTTGCAAAATGGCGTTACACAGAATTTTGGCGACATGGCCACCAACAGCATCTTTGTGTGGGCACAGCAGACATCGGTTCCCTATAAAGGATTTTCACGGGGAAGAAGCTTCAATTTCGAGAACCGGGATGCAGATGCCATTCGTGCGGGTATTCCTGAGATCAAGTACCTTGCCCCGCGAACAAATGTCGGCGGTTTTAACGGAAGCAGCACGGCGATGCGCGGACTGAAATCAGGAGAGTTCGCTATATTCGGCGATTATCCTGATTATAACCTGATTGATCCGGTGAATATAACCCAGGGCAGGTTTATCAATGATCTTGACATTAAGGAAAAACGAAAAGTCGTTGTTATCGGAAAGAGGATCTGCGAAATCCTTTTTGAACCGAAAGAGAACCCGATGAACCAGTACATCAAGATCAACGGCATGTATTTCAAGGTGGTCGGTATCTGTACATCAAAACGAACGGGAGAACAGGCCTCCCAGGAAAACCAGCGGATTTTTATGCCTTTTACAACCCTACAGCGGACATTCAATTACGGCAATGCTGTTGGATTTTTTGCGGTTACTGCAAAAGAAGATGCCCCTATGACTGCGATGGAAGATAAAGTCATTTCACTGCTGAAAAAACAGCATTCCATTGCACCATCCGACGAAAATGCCATCGGCCATTTCAACCTTAAAAAGGAATTCGACAAAATGACAGGGTTGTTTTTCGGGATCAGGCTGCTTGTCTGGATTGTGGGGACAGGAACACTCCTGGCGGGCGTGATCGGGGTCAGCAACATCATGCTGGTAGTCGTAAAGGAACGGACGAAAGAGATCGGCATTCAGCGGGCACTCGGGGCATCACCCTGGATAATTATTTCCGAGATCATCACAGAATCGGTTGTTCTGACAACATTTGCCGGATATTTCGGCCTGGCCGCCGGCGTTGGTTTGCTGGAACTGATCAACTGGCTGCTGACAAAATCCGGGGCCAATACCGAAATGTTCGTTCATCCGGGAGTGAACTTTAATGTGGCTGTCACAGCGCTGGTCATCCTGGTTATTTCGGGAGCCCTTGCAGGATTTATCCCGGCACGAAGGGCCGTATCCGTTAAACCCATCGATGCACTGAGGTACGAATAAATTACGAATAAGGCCACTTTATTGCCATAAACAACTGAATAAAAGATTACATAAAAATTCAATAAACTGAACTGATGAAGAAGATATTGAAAATCGCGGCGCTTGTCATTATCCTGGGAATTTTTATCCTGACGATCGTCTACCTCTACAACAAATCACGCCAGAAGCCGGTCGTTTACCAGACGGAAAAACCTTTTCATACAACCATAACCCGGAAAACCGTTGCTACCGGATCGGTTGTTCCGAGGAAAGAAATTGAGATCAAGCCTGTTGTTTCGGGTATCATTGAGGAGATCTATGTGGAGGCCGGTAAAACCGTGCAAAAAGGTGACAACATCGCCAAGATCAGGATCATTCCCGACCTGGTGAACCTGAACAATGCAGAGGGCAGGCTCGACAGGGCAAAGATTGCTTACGAGGATGCCAAGATAAACTATGACCGGCAGGAGAAGCTCTTCAAGGAAGGTGTTGTGGCACAGGCCGAGTTTCAGCCCATCCAGGTTGCCTTCAAAAATGCAAAGCAGGAGGCGGATGCTGCCGAGGCCAACCTTGAGCTGATCCGTGAAGGGGTCAATAAAAAATCAGGGAAAGTGACAAATACCATTATCACTTCCACCATCGCCGGGATGATCCTTGATGTTCCGGTGAAAGTCGGGAGCAGCGTTATCGAGGCAAATAACTTTAATGCAGGGACAACCATTGCAGCAGTGGCCGATGTGAAAGACATGATCTTCCAGGGGAAAGTGGATGAAACGGAAGTCGGGAAAATCAAACCGGGAATGAACCTTTTACTGACGATCGGTGCGATTGAGAATGACACCTTCCTGGCTACATTAAAATACATTTCCCCAAAGGGTGCGCTTGAAAACGGTGCCGTGCAGTTTGAGATCAAGGCGGATGTCAACCTCCAGGCGGATCAGTTCATCCGGGCGGGCTACAGCGCCAATGCAGATATCGTTCTCGAGCGGAAAGCCAATGTGCTTGCCATAAAGGAAGGAAACCTGCTGTTTGAAGGCGATTCCTCCTACGTGGAAGTGGAAACCGGTCCGCAGAAATTTGAAAAAAGGCTGATCAAAACGGGACTCTCCGATGGGATCAACATTGAAGTGATATCAGGCCTTTCGGAAAAAGATAAAATTAAAGTACTTCAACTCAATATGGGGGCAGATAAAAAGTAATTCAGTTTTGTATCTTTGGTGATCGAAAGGCCATAGCATATGCGCAGTAATATTTCGATCAAAACCCGTGAGTTATTCCGTTTTCTCGTCTATGCTTTCATCTGCTATGCGCTCTTTATTTTTGTTTTCGCCTGGCTCTATTATGTAACTGACAGCATTGCCCTGACAGCTTATTCATCAACAGATATAGAAAAAGTTGATTTCGGGAAAGCGCTTTATTTCAGCATTGTTTCATTTCATACGATCGGATTCGGCGACATCCATCCCATCACCAACCTGGGACGGACACTCGTTATGATTCAATCGGGCATTTCGATCTTCTTCACGGCCATGTTTTCCGGCTTGCTGGTCTATTATGTGATCAAGCGGCCCAACGATATTTTCTCCACGCATAAGATTTATATCCGTTTCAGGGATGAGGCGTACTGGCTTTCGATCCGGCTGGGCAACAAAGGGCGGTCGATCATCGACCTGAAAGGAAGATTTGAAGCATGGACCATCGAAAATAATTCACGGATCAGGGCATTCCAGAGCAGCCGTGAATTGCCCGACCTGGAGCGGATTCTCTATTATGACATCAACCTTGATGATCCCAAACACCATAAACTGCGGATGGCCCTGCAGGAAGCGCTCCGGGGGAAATACCGGCTTCACATGAAGTTTTCGGTGATCGGGAATGACATCAGAACAGGGGAGCAGGTGGCTTTTGCGAAATACTTTGATTCTTCGGATCTCCTGTTCGGCCGGATCTTCCACAATGTCTATTCCTGGGATGAGAACGGCCACCGCAAAGATTTCCGCTGGAAGAATTTCGAACGGATCGAACCCCTTGATCCGGAAGGTATCCGGGCATTTGAGCAACGCTAATCAATTCTTTTCCTTTCAATTTTTACTGAAGTCTGAGGTCAGAGGGCTGAGGACTGAAGATCTGTGACCAATCTGTGTTAATCCGTGTAGATCTGTGGTGAGAAATAACGAGGTCGGATGGCTGATGTCGGAGGTCGGAAAAAAGAGAATGGAGGATAGAGGATGGAAAAGGTTCTGTGTAATCTGTGTAATCTGTGGTTAAAAAGATTATTACACGAAGAACCACGAAGGATCTGAGAAAGATTCAACCCATCCAATAATTTTTTCAATAATATTTTGATTTTAGAACGATTCTGCATTATCTTTGCAAAGAATTAGTCTAAATAAAAACAATACAAAAGAAATTTACCAATGAAAACATCAATATACTTCAGATCTTTTTTTACCCTTTTGGTGGTCTTTACCTTTAGTTTCGGAGGACATGCAACAAAATGGGTGGTACAAGTATCCAACTTTCAGTTTTCCCCGGCCAGCCTCCCGAATGTAAACCTCGGGGATACCATACGCTGGGAATGGGTGAGCGGATCGCATACCACAACTTCTACAACTATTCCTGCAGGAGCATCAACCTGGGATAACCCTATCAACAGTTCGGTTACGAGCTTTGAATATGTGCCGGCAGTTCCCGGGCTCTTCAACTATAAGTGCACACCTCATGCGTCAATGGGTATGACAGCAACTTTTACAGTTTCAGGATTTATCCCGACATTGACCGTCACCCCGTCGAACCAGAATGTTGCCTTTGTTGTGGGAACTACGAATTTTACCGTGACATCAAACTCCAGCTGGACGGCAGTCAGCAACCAGGCCTGGTGCACAGTTACGCCGCAGGGAACAGGAAACGGAACCATAACGGCAACTTATATCAGCAATCCTAATGTAACCCAGCGTGTGGCATCGATCACTGTTACGGTGAGCGGTATACCGGCGCAGGTGGTAACTGTAACACAGGACGGAGCCCCGCGGCAACTGGCCGTCAGTCCATCCAACCAGAATGTATCCACGGCAGCCGGATCCACTGATTTTACGGTAACTTCAAATACCGACTGGACTGCATCAAGCAATCAATCCTGGTGCACTGTAACTCCGTCTGGAACCGGTAACGGAACACTTACGGCTACCTATACCGACAATTCTTCAGGTCCACCGAGGGTTGCAACCATTACTGTTAATGTTGCAGGCCTTTCACCGCAAACTGTTACAGTTTCTCAGGGTGGAACAACAGGAATTGCAAATAAATCCGGAAACAACTTCCTCATTTATCCGAACCCGACTTCAGGCGCCATTAACATCGTTCCTGCAGATCCGTCCAACAGTAAACTTGACATTATGGTCACGGACATTACAGGAAGAATTATCCAGCACAAACCTGTTAATGAAGGCTCGCAGTTCATCGTTGACCTTTCAGAAAACATGAACGGAACCTATTTCGTCAAGATTACCGGCGAAAACGGAACCCTGACAAGGAAAGTGATCCTCAGTAAATAGTGCAGACTGTTTAAGAAAAGCATAACCCGGGGCTTAGCTCCGGGTTTTTTTTATTTGTGACGAAAACTGGCGAATTAGTGAACTGGTGAACTGGCGAGGTAATTGTTTCTTGACTTTGTCACTCTGTTACTTTGTCACTTTGTTACTTTTCTTAGCAACCGTATTGAACTCCATCGCTACGTTCAGCCAATATTCCAGCTGTTCCTTTTTCTGCAGTACGTTCAGATCCACGTAGACCATTCCCTTCATCGGCTTGCCGGTAAAATCCATGGGTCTGCAGCCTTCCTTATTAAGCAGTTCCTCAGCCCTGTCGGGATCATGACGGATCATCAGGCGATCCTGAACCACACCGCCGAGCATCTTGTCGTTCACCATAAAACAGATACCGCCAAACATCTTTTTTATTTCGACTTTATGACTGGATGAAGAGATGATCTCAATCGTCCGGTCAGCTAATTCCTGGTTGTAGGGCATGGCTTATAATTTTAGATTTACGGTTTACGATTTACGATTTCATTATGGATTTTCAGCTAACGATTTTCAGAAACGTTTGACGTAGCCGTGGCAGTAGGGAAGGGTTCCTTTGTGTTCGTAGTATTCCTGGTGGTAATCCTCTGCCTTCCAGAAAACGGAGGCCTTGCGGAGCTCGGTGACGATATTATATCCCTTATCTTTTAACAGTTTTATCAGTTTTTCGGCGACCTTTTTCTGTTCTTCGTTCCGATAGAATACGGCTGAGCGGTACTGCTCGCCATAATCAGGACCCTGGTGGTTCATCTGCGTGGGATCATGGATCTCGAAGAACATCCGGGCCACCGTTTCATAAGAAGTTACTAAAGGATCAAAAACAACCTCAACGGCTTCATAATGGCCGGTCTTCCCAGTGCATACCTCTTCGTAGGTGGGATGATCCTTATGACCGCCGGTATAACCGGAGGTGACCGATTTCACCCCTTTCAGCTTTTGCATGTAATATTCCACACCCCAGAAACAGCCGCCTGCAAAGATCGCAGTATCGGTCTTGGGAATTGATGCTTCAGGAACAAATTCAAGGGAGATGGAATTCACGCAGTGCCGGGAGTTTTTGGGAGTGAACTCTTCCCCCAGGAATACATGGCCCAGGTGTGCGCCGCATTTTGCGCACTGGATTTCCGTGCGCATCCCGTCGGCATCCGGTACCCGTTTAACTGCACCCTTGATCTCATCATCAAAACTGGGCCAGCCGCAATGGGCGTCAAATTTATCATCCGACCGGTACAAGGGGGCTCCGCAGCGTTTGCAGGTGTATACACCCTTGCCGTCAAATTTTTCATACTTGCCGGTGAAAGGAGCTTCCGTGCCTTTATTTACAATGACCCGTTCTTCTTCCGGGGTGAGTTTCCTGAATTCCATGGTCTTTTGATTTTGTCCCTGGGTACAGCCCCAGGCCGTGATTAAAACGAAAAAAAGCAAAAATAGAAATCTTCCCTGTATCATAGTAAATTTTATCCGGATTTAATAAAGACGATAAAAACGGTATTTTATTTCATGACCGGCGGATTATTTCCGGATTCCCTGATAATTGGTACTTTTGCGATGAAATAAAAATACGATTCATGAAGAAGATCCTTGGAATGGGCAATGCGCTTGTCGATATCATGATCCGGCTTGAAGACGATCAATACCTGAACCACCTGGAGCTTCCCAAGGGAAGCATGCAACTGGTGGATGCTTTGCGAAGCCAGGCCGTGCTGGAAAAATTTGAAAAGCACCCGAAAAGCTTTTCTGCCGGGGGATCGGCTGCCAATACGATCCACGGGCTGGCCATGCTGGGCATTCCCACGGGGTACATCGGGGTGATCGGGGAAGATGAGCTTGGCGGATCGTTTGTAAAGGACATGATCAATGCCGGGGTGGAACCGCATATGATCCACAGCCTGCAGGAAACCGGCAGGGCCATCGCCCTTGTAACGCCCGACTCGGAACGTACCTTTGCCACCTTTCTCGGGGCCGCCATCGAACTCGCGGCAGATCATCTTACAAAATTTAATTTTAAGCAATACAATTATCTGCATATCGAAGGATACCTCGTCCAGAACCATGACCTCATACGGTCGGCAGTATCCCTGGCAAAAGAGAACGGACTTACGGTCTCCCTCGACCTGGCAAGCTACAATGTGGTGGAGGCCAACCTGGATTTCCTCCGGGAGATCGTTGCGAAGTACGTGGATATTGTTTTTGCAAATGAGGAAGAAGCCAAGGCCTTTACCGGCAAAGAACCCAGGGAAGCGCTGGACGAGATCGCCGGGATGGCGCACATCGCCGTGGTGAAGACCGGCTCAAAAGGGTCGCTGATCAGAAGCGGGGATGAAGTGGTGGAGATCGGGATCATTTCCGTAATCCCGGTTGATACTACCGGCGCAGGCGATCTCTATGCCTCCGGGTTTCTTTACGGACAATCGCTGGACCTTTCACTCGAAAAATGCGGGGAGATGGGAGCGCTCCTGGCAGGTCATGTGATCGAGGTGATAGGGTCGAAAATGGGAACGGAAAAGTGGAGGGAGATCATTGAGGGGTTAAAGTGAACAATCGAACAATCGATCAACCCTGCCTGCCGGCAGGCAGGGATATTTGAAGTTCGATCTGATTGCAGAAATCCGGCCCACCCACACTCACACAACCAGGATCAAGCATTCAGCATCGAGCATCCATTCATCTTTCGGAAAGTTTTGATTATTAAGGCACATTTTTTACCTTTGCAACCCTTTTCAATAATCCTATAAATCAACATCCTAAGAAAAACAGAAAATGAAGGTTTTCCAGACGAACGAAATCAGGAACATCGCCCTCATCGGGGGTGCAAAATCAGGAAAGACAACACTGGGGGAAGCGATGCTCTTTGAAGGTGGTATCATCAGCCGGCGTGGCAGTGTTGAAGACAAAAATTCGGTATCAGATTACCGCCCGATCGAGCTCGAGCGCCAGAATTCGGTGGTTGCATCCGTTCTCTACACATTGTACGACAACAAAAAGATCAACATCATTGATACACCTGGTTTTGATGATTTCATCGGGGAAGTGGTAGCCGCCCTCAAGGTTGCCGACACTGCGCTGATGGTTGTAAATTCCGTGAACGGAGTTGAAGTCGGAACGGAGATCACATGGAGGTATACCAATAAAAACCAGACCCCGGTTGTGTTCGTCATCAACCACCTTGACCAGGAACATGCCAATTTTGACGAGACCATCCGCCAGCTGCGCCAGCAATTCGGAAACAACGTCACCCTGATGCAGTACCCGGTGAATGCCGGTACAGGCTTCAACAGCATCATCGACCTTCTGCAGAAGAAATTATACAAATATCCGCAGGGTGGAGGAAAACCGGAGATCACGGATGTTCCCGACGGTGAAAAAGCCAAAGTGGATGAGATGCACAATGCACTGATCGAAGAGCTTGCTTCAAAGGATGAAGCCCTCATGGAAATCTTTTTTGAAAAGGGAACCCTTACGGAGGCTGAAATTTCAAAAGCGCTCCGGACTGGAATTGTGACCCGCTCCTTTTTTCCTGTCATGTGCGTTAGCGCAAAACAGAACATGGGCGTGGGAAGGCTCCTCGAATTCATTGCCGCCAGCGTGCCATCACCTGATGTCATGCCAGGCACCAAAACAAAGGAAGGAAAAGAGCTGAAATGCAATCCTTCGGAACCTGCTTCGGCATTCGTCTTTAAAACCACCATTGAACAGCACCTTGGTGAAGTTTCCTTCTTTAAGGTTTATGCCGGGGAAATCACGGAGGCGATCGATATGATCAACCCGAACCGGAACAACTCCAAGGAACGTTTGTCGCAGCTGTTCGTGATCAACGGGAAGAACCGCGAAAAGGTCGAAAAACTTGTAGCCGGCGATATCGGTGCCACCATCAAACTGAAAAACACCTTCACCAACAATACCCTCAATTCGCCCAAGAACGCTGATCTTATCATCGAACCCATTGTTTACCCGGAACCCAAATTCAGGGCTGCTGTTAAGGCCAAAAACCAGGGAGATGATGAAAAACTGGGCAGCTTCCTGAGTGAACTGACCAAAATGGATCCGACACTGGTGCTGCTTTATTCGAAAGAGCTCAAGCAGGTGATCCTGATGGGACAGGGCGAGCTTCACCTGAACATTGCAAAATGGCAGCTGGAGAACCTTGAGAAGATCGGCATTGAATTTATCGCACCGAAAATTCCTTACAGGGAAACCATCACCAAGCCTGCAAAATCGATGTACCGCCACAAGAAACAATCGGGAGGTGCAGGTCAGTTTGGTGAAGTCCACATGATGATCGAACCGTTCCGCGAAGGGATGAAAGACCAGAACGAATTCCCGATCCGCGGGAGAGATGTTATCGACCTTGACTGGGGCGGAAAACTGATCATGCAGAACTGCATCGTCGGCGGCGCCATTGATGCACGGTTCATACCGGCCATCCTGAAGGGGATCATGGAAAAGATCGAAGAAGGCCCCCTCACCGGTTCCTATGCTCGGGATATCGTGGTGAGCATCTACGACGGAAAGATGCACCCGGTTGATTCGAATGAAATTTCCTTTAAGCTGGCAGGCCGTCATGCCTTCAAAGACGCATTCAAGAATGCAGGCCCCAAGATCCTGGAACCCATTTATGATATTGAAGTGATCGTTCCGGAAGAAAAGATGGGCGATGTGATGACCGATCTCCAGGGCCGCCGCGCCATCATCATGGGCATGGACAGCGAAGGAACTTACCAGAAGATCCTTGCAAAGGTTCCGCTGGCCGAGCTGAACCGTTATTCCACTGCGCTGAGCTCGCTCACCAGCGGACGCGCCACCTACGGAATGAAATTCGGCGAATATACGCAGGTACCGAGTGACGTGCAGGACAAGCTGCTCAAAGCATACGAAGAACAGGAAAAGGAAGAAGAATAGGCCTAGTTTTATCAGGCCTGAAACCCCCTCCCCAGCCTTCCCACTACCGGGAGGAAAACGGGCGGGGTTTTTTGTTTCAATTGATTGAAAAAGTAAAATGGAAGAACCCGGAAGGAAACACGATGCATATGCCGTACTAAAGCTGAAAGATTTTAGGCTGTTTCTTTCGTTCCGTTTTTTCATGACCATTGCAGCCCAGATGCAGAGCATCATCGTAGGCTGGCAGGTGTATGAGCTGACGCATGATCCGCTGTCGCTCGGACTGATCGGTCTTTCAGAAGCCCTCCCGTTTATTGCGGTTGCGCTTTATGCTGGTCACATCGCCGACCGTTTCAGCCGGAAGAAGATCATCCTCTGGTTTGATGTCCTGTTCCTGCTGGCCAGCAGCTTTCTCCTGATCTGTACAATTTACCATGCCGGAATCATCGGGCGGTTCGGTGTAGTCCCGATCTACCTCGGGGTTGCCGTTTCAGGCATTGCCCGCGCTTTTCTCTACCCGGCCACCATTGCACTTATGGCACAGATTGTTCCCCGTTCGCTTTACACGAATTCAGCTACCTGGAACAGTACCTTATGGCACATCGCCGCTATCACCGGTCCGGCCATCGGAGGACTGGTATATGGCTTCTTTGGCGTTAAGATCGCCTATCTGACCGTGATCGTTTCGATGCTGATCTCATTTGTTTTACTGAGTATTGTGAGGAACCAGCCGGCTCCGGCCCGGAATGAGAAAGAAAAATTAGTACCACGGCTCATGACCGGGATCCAGTTTGTTTTCAGCAACCAAATCCTGCTGGGAGCAATGACGCTCGACATGTTTGCCGTGCTGTTCGGGGGCGCGGTGGCCATGCTGCCGGTTTTTGCAGGGGAGGTGCTGAAAGTCGGTCCGCAGGGGCTTGGCGTTCTGCGTGCCGCTCCCATGGTTGGCGCTGTTCTTATGTCGATCATACTTGCTTACCGTCCGCCGATGGTAAGGGCAGGAAAGCTGCTCTTTATGGGAGTTGCAGGCTTTGGGCTGAGCATCATCTGTTTTGCAATCTCCAGGAACTTTTATCTTTCCCTGGGATTGCTGGCCCTGAGCGGCATGTTCGACAACATCAGCGTGGTGATCCGGGCGTCGACGATGCAACTGGTAACACCGGATGAAATGCGCGGACGTGTGGCATCGGTCAACAGCATCTTCATCGGCTCTTCCAACGAGATCGGCTCTTTTGAATCGGGTGTTGCTGCAAAGCTGATGGGACTGATCCCTTCGGTTATTTTCGGGGGATTGATGACGCTGGGGATTGTCGGAGCCACCGCCAAATGGGCGCCGAAACTGAGGAAACTGAACCTAAAGACAATTAAATAAAAATTTCACGCGAAGGGCGCAAAGAATTACGCAAAGGACGCAAAGGCAGGGGTGATTCAATAAAAGGGCCGATTCATGAATCGGCCCCTACTTACATAAACAACTCCACGATTCTGTGAAGGTCATCTGCCTTTAACGCATAATTTGCCCCGCTCACTTTATTAAACAAAAGGGTATCATAGATTTTTTGTTTATCGGCACTGATCCCTGTTTCGGACAAACGCACAGGACACGCAAGGGAACGAAACATCTCTTCGATCCGCCAGATCGATTCATGGGATGTAAGGGATTCGTTGAAAATACCTGAGCCCAGCAATCCGATACGGTCAGGGTAATTCTTCTCAATGTGCTTTAGCCAGGCGGGATAGACAATTGTAAGCGAAGCACCATGCGGAATATCATAGAGCAGGGACAGTATATGCCCGATGCTGTGAACGCCCCAGTCGCCGGATTTCTTACCCTGCAAGGTCAGTCCGTTCAGGGCCATGGTAGCGGCATACATGATCTTCTCGCGGAGGGTGTAATTTTCAAGATCGTTCAGCAATGCGGGTCCGTAATCCATGGCTTCTTTAACGATCGACAGGATGAAACGATCAGACAGGGTAGCATCACCAGCCCCAAACCATGCTTCGAAACTGTGTGCTATCAGGTCGGCGATCCCGTATGCCGTATAATTGCGGGGAACCGTGAAGGTAAGCTGCGGATCGAGAAATGAATGGACAGGATACATCAGGGGCGATCCGTACCCGTCCTTGAATTTTTCACCGTGGTTGGAGATCACGGCAAAGGGATTCATCTCTGTTCCGGTTGCTGCCAGTGTCAGCACAGAGACCAGGGGAATTGCCTTTAGGGGTTTTGTTTTCCGGGTGATGAAATCCCATGCAGGATGCTGAACCGGGATCGTGATGGAGATGATCTTGGCTGAATCGATCACACTGCCACCGCCAACGGCAAGAATGACATCAACCCCGTGCTCACGCCCGACGGCTGCAGCAGCGTCCACATCCTCGATGACCGGATTCGGCCGGATGCCATTGTATTCATAAACTTCGGCATGGATCTCCTTCAGGATTCCGATGACCTTGTCGTAAAGGCCGGTCTTCTTGATAGATCCTTTTCCATAAACAAGAAGAACTTTTTTCCCGTAAAGCTGAAGCGTATGTCCCAGTCCGGAAAGAACATCTTTACCGAAATGAAGGGAAGTGGGGTTATGAGCGATGAATGATTCCATAATGTTGTTAAAGATTATAGGCGACAAAAGTAAGGAAAATCACCACTTATTTTCTACCTTTGTTACCTGATTAACAACGAATATGTACGGTAAGTTCAAGGAGCATCTGCAGAAGCAGATCGATGCAATCATTTCAGAAGGACTTTACAAGGAGGAACGGATTCTGACGACACCCCAGGGGGTTGAGATCAAGACCGACAAGGGTCAGAAGGTGTTGAATTTCTGTGCCAACAATTACCTCGGGTTATCGAATGATCCGAGGACGATGGCGGGTGCGAATTACACCTTTTTCCGTTATGGTTACGGGATGTCATCCGTGCGGTTCATCTGCGGTACACAGAAGATCCACAAAGATCTTGAAGCAAAGTTGAGCGAGTTTCTTGGGATGGAAGATACCATCCTTTATTCATCGGCCTTTGATGCCAACGGAGGTGTTTTCGAACCCTTGCTGAGCGAGCAGGATGCCATCATTTCCGATGAACTGAACCATGCCTCCATCATCGACGGGATCAGGCTTTGCAAGGCGCAGCGGTTCAAATACAAAAATAACGACATGGAGGACCTCGAGGAGGTTCTGCAGGATGCATGTGAGGCCCGGTTCAAGCTGATCGTCACCGACGGAGTGTTTTCCATGGACGGCATCATCGCACAGGTCGACAAGATCTGCGACCTGGCGGAAAAATACAACGCGCTGGTCATGGTGGATGATTCACATGCCACCGGGTTTGTCGGGAAGACCGGCCGGGGAACAGTGGAATATTGCAATGCCCAGGGGCGGGTTGACATCATCTCGACGACCTTCGGGAAAGCGCTTGGAGGCGCATCCGGCGGATGTATCTCCGGCCGGAAGGAGATCGTTGAACTGTTGCGGCAGCGGTCGCGGCCCTATCTTTTTTCAAATACCCTTGCGCCTGCCATTACCGGCGCGACACTGGAGGTGCTGAACCTGCTTTCGGAAACCACCGTACTCAGAGACAGGCTTTTCAGGAATACGGAACGGTTCAGAAAAGGCATGGAACAGGCCGGTTTCAGGATCGTCGCAGGGATCCACCCCATCGTGCCGGTACTGTTCGGACATCTTCCCAATGATGCCAAACTCTCACAGGATTTTGCCAATGAATTGCTCGAAGAAGGCGTTTATGTGATCGGATTTTACTACCCGGTGGTCCCGAAAGGAAAATCCAGGATAAGGGTACAGATAAGTGCTGCACATTCGCTTGACCAGATCGACTTTGCCATTGAGAAGTTCACAATGGTCGGAAAGAAACTCGGAGCGATTTAATTCAATCCATAAAAGAATTCACCCATGATTTACGGAACTGGGACGGATATCATCGAAGTCGCCCGAATCAAAACGGTTATGGAACGCGACATCGGTTTCCGGGAAAAGATCTTTACCCCTGGAGAAATCGCCTATTGCGAGACAAAGAAGCACAAATTCGAAAATTATGCAGCCCGTTTTTCCGCCAAGGAAGCCTTCATGAAAGCCATTGGCACCGGCTGGAGATTCGGGATCCGGTTTGCCGATATCGATGTTTACCATGATGAATATGGAAAGCCATTGATCCGCCTTACGGGTAAAGCAGAAGAACTCGCCCTGCGTGAAAGGATTTCAAAAATTCATGTATCTTTATCGCATGTTAAGGAGATCGCTACGGCGATCGTTATTGTAGAAAACGAGATCTGAGGTCTGAAAATAGAAGATGGAGAATGGAGGATAGAAGACATACGTCATACGACATATGACATACGAAAAATACATATGACAAAAACCAATTAACTCACATAAATCAACAGGTATTAACTAAAAACAGCGATTTCAACTATGTCTAACATCGGTTCTTACGACGAACGAATCAAAAATTTTTCCTGGGCCATTGCGGAACAGGAACTGGATTACAAACCAGGGAATGTCATTAACATAGGCTGGTACTGCTCCGACCGGATCTGCCAGATGGGAAAGGCAGATAAACTGGGACTGATCTGGGAAGGCCAGGGAGGTGTGGAAAAAAAATACACTTACAACGACATCCGCATTGCCACCAACACGATCGGACAGTTTCTGCGGGATCTCGGGATCAAGCCCGAAGACCGCGTCTGCCTCTTCATGGACAAGATCCCTGAACTCTACCTCGGTTTCCTTGGCATCCTGAAGACCGGTGCCATAGCGCAGCCGCTCTTCTCCGCCTTCGGCGATGAATCCCTTTTCATCCGCCTTGAAAATGCACAGACAAGGGCCGTCATCACCCAGAAGAAACATGCACCGAAAGTCAGGAAGATCATTGAAAAGATGCCCTGGCTTGAATACCTGATCATCGTGGACCAGGATCCTGCAAAGCCTTTACAGCAAAGGGAAGTCGCTCTGAATCTTGAGGAGCTTCCGAAGGTGGAGAAATTCGAAATCCATCCCACTTATGCTGAATCTCCTTCGGTGCTGCATTATACCTCCGGCACGACCGGACAGCCGAAAGGGGTGAAACATGTTCATTATTCACTGATCTCACAGTACCTCACCTCGAAATGGGTGCTTGACCTGCAGGATGATGATATTTACTGGTGCACGGCCGATCCCGGCTGGGTGACAGGAACCTCCTACGGGATCATCGGGGCGTTCAGCAACGGGGTTACGCAATGCGTCATGGATTCAGGATTCTCGGCAGAGAACTGGTACCGGTTCATCGAGAAGCACAGGATCACCATGTGGTATTCGGCACCGACGGCCATCCGCTCGCTGATGAAAGCCGGCGACGAGGTGATCAAGAAATTCGATCTCTCCTGCCTGCGTCACCTGGCCAGTGTTGGAGAGCCGCTGAATTCGGAAGCTGTCATCTGGTCCGAAAAAGTATTTGGGAAGCCTTTCCTCGATACCTATTGGCAAACAGAAACCGGTTCCATCATGATCTCGAATTACCCCGGCATGAAGATCAAACCCGGTTCCATGGGCAAGCCTTTTCCCGGGATCACGGCAACGGTTATCGATGCGGATAAGTTCGAACCCTTCGGCGAAACCGGCAAAATCGGGCTGATCGCAATCAAGCCCGGCTGGCCGTCGATGATGCGGATGTACTGGAACAACGAGGAGACCTATAAGAACAAATTCAAGAATGGCTGGTATCTTCCCGGCGACCGTTCAAGCATCGACAATGAAGGCTATTTCTGGTTTGTGGGACGCGATGATGATGTCATCAATACAGGAGGACATCTTGTAAGCCCGTTCGAAGTTGAATCGGCATTGCTGGAACACCCCGCTGTTGCTGAATCCGCCGTTGTCGCAAAACCCGACTTCGTCAACATGGAAGTCGTGAAAGCCTTTGTAACCCTGAAACCAGGATTTGTTGGCAGCAAAGACCTGGATCTTGACATCATGAACTTCGTACGGAAAAAACTTTCCCCGCTGGCCATGCCACAGGAGATCGAATTCATCGATTCATTGCCGAAAACACGAAGCGGGAAGATCATGCGCAGGATCCTCCATGCGAAGGAGTGGGGAGAGGAGATTGGGGATACTAGCACATTGGAAAATGATTAAAAAGTAGCGAAAGGCGAAAAGCGAAATAGCGAAAAAATACATAATTATAAATTAAACAATAGGAGAAAACCTGATGGAAGACATGAAAGAAATCATTAAACAGTATGTCATCAATGAATATGTGGAAGATGACAGTGAAGTCACTTTCGACACGCCGCTTATCTCGGGCGGGATCGTCGATTCATTTTCAATGGTATCGCTCAAGCGGTTCCTCGAGAATAAATACAAGATCTCCATTCCGGATGACAAGGCCACACCCGAGGCGTTTGATTCGGTCAACAAGATCTGTTTACTGGTGAATGAATACTTAAAATAACGGAGGTAACCTATGGCATACAGCGACAAAGTACGCGGAACGTACCAGGAGATCATCAATGGGATGAAAGACGCAGGTCTTTTAAAAGTTGAACGCTACATCCATTCTGCACAGGCTGCAGACATCGAAGTGGAATTTCCGGCAGGAGCTCCTCTGAAGAAAGTGATCAATATTTGCGCGAATAACTACCTTGGCCTCTCCAGTCATCCGGATGTGGTCAAAGCTGCCCATGAAGGCCTCGACTCCCATGGCTATGGCATGTCTTCCGTTCGCTTTATTTGCGGAACCCAGGATATTCACCGTACTCTCGAAGGAATGGTCACAAAATTCCTGGGAACCGAAGACACCATCCTCTTCCCATCCTGCATGGATGCCAATGCCGGTGTGTTCGAAGCCGTTCTTACCAAAGACGATGTGATGATCTCCGACCGGCTGGTCCATGCATCGATCATCGACGGGATCCGCCTTTGCAGCGCCATGCATGATACCTACAAGCATTCCGACATGGCCCACCTGGAGGAAAAGCTCCAGCTGCACAACGACAAACGCCTGAAGATGGTGATCACCGACGGCGTCTTCTCCATGGACGGCGATACCGCAAAGCTTGACCAGATGGCCGACCTGTGCGAAAAATACGATGCTTTGCTGTTCTGCGATGAATCGCATTCCAGCGGTTTCATCGGCAAGACCGGCCGCGGAACGCATGAAAAATGCGGCGTCATGGGACGGATGGACATCATCACCACCACCTTCGGAAAAGGCCTTGGAGGCGCATCCGGCGGTTGTGTATCCGGACGGAAAGAGCTCGTTGAAATGTGCCGCCAGAAAGCACGTCCGTATCTTTTCTCCAATACCATTGCACCACCGGTTGTGGCTGGTGTAATCAAGGTCCTCGAGATCCTTTCGGCTACCACCGAACGTCGCGACAAATTGGAAAAGAACACCGAATTCTGGCGTAAGGGACTCACTGAAATGGGACTCATCATCAAAGAAGGTGATACGCCGATTGTTCCTGTGATGCTCTTCAATGCAAAGCTTTCGCAGGATGTTTCCCGCGATCTCTATGAAGAGGGCATCTATGCCATCGGTTTCTTCTTCCCAGTTGTACCGCAAAGCCAGGCCAGGATCCGCACGCAGATCTCCGCCGGCCACGAGATCCACCATCTTGAAAAAGCACTGGCTGCCTTCAAGAAAGTAGGAGCAAAGTACAATATCCTTGGCAAGACCAAGCAGGAGATCATTGATATGTACGGTATGTAAGCTCAAGTAGCGAAAAGCGAATTGGCGAAGTAGCGAAAATTTTGACATTAATTTCGCCAACTCGCTACATCGCTTTTCGCTTTTTATTTATGAAATAAAATAATCATGGAACAAAAGTTAGCTAATCCTGCTCCGCTCGGGCTGATGGGGTTTGGAATGACCACGGTCCTGCTGAATATCCACAATGCAGGATTTTTTCCTGTGAGTGCGATGATCCTCGCCATGGGCATCTTTTACGGAGGGATTGCCCAGGTGATCGCGGGCATAATGGAATTCAGGAAAGGAAACACTTTCGGAATGACCGCATTCACATCCTATGGGATTTTCTGGATAACCCTTGTCGCCCTCTGGATCTTCCCGAACCTTGGCGCTGATAAAGGCATCAAGACGGATGAATCCTTCATGGGATGGTACCTTTTCCTCTGGGGCGTTTTCACCTTCTTCATGTGGATTGGTACCTGGAACAAGAACCGGGTGCTTCAGTTTGTCTTTTTATCCCTCTGGATCCTTTTCCTCCTTCTTGCATTGCGCGACTGGACCGGCTGGGCAAGCTTCGGAATGATTGCCGGCTATGAAGGCATTCTTTGCGGGAGCTCGGCCATTTACCTTGCCATGGCGGAGGTGCTGGAGGAGGCGAGGGGGAAGAAAATACTTCCGTTTTAATTTCGCCATTTCGCTTTTCGCTAATTCGCTATTTATTATGAAAACAACATTTTTTTCCATCCTCTTTTTTCTATCCTCCATCTTCATTTTTGCACAGGAAACCTACAAGCCTTACAATGAAAACGCCGATATCAGGGCTGACCTGAAGAAAGCCGTTCAGACCGCAAAGGAACAGCACAAGCACGTGCTGATCCAGTGGGGCGGCAACTGGTGCCCGTGGTGCATTCGTTTTCACAAGCTTGCTTCCAGCGAGCATCAGATCGACTCGATCATCAAGAAGGATTATGTATTTGTGCTTGCTAATGTTCCCAGGGAGAAAAGCAAGCGCGACATGGGCCTGTATGGCGAATACGGATATCCCAACCGGTTCGGCTTCCCGGTATTTGTCGTCCTCGACGGCAACGGGAAACAGCTTCACATCCAGGATTCAGGATTGCTGGAATACGCGAAAGCCCCGGGGTATGATACTTCCAAAGTAGTAAATTTCCTGAAAATGTGGAATGTTAAAGCGGTTGATCCGGCTTCGTACACAGGGAAGTAGAGTTTCTATTGGGTTTATTTGAATACTGCTTCCGCCAAAGGGTGTTTGATCATTTTGATGATCCCCCAATTTTATATCCGATCTTTTCCCTTGGTTGATTTTCTTCCCTGATAAGTTCTTTAATGGCCTCGAAAACGAGGATGAATTTTTTATCATATTTTTCTTCAAGGGAATCAATACGTCTTATAAGATCTTTATTTGCATCAATCAATTTGCGAAGATTAACAAAAGCCCGCATGATGGCGATGTTGACCATAATTGCCCTTTTTGAGCGTAGCACGCTGGAAAGCATGGCAACCCCCTGTTCGGTAAAAGCAAAGGGCGGAAATGGCTTAAAACGGCTGTAAACACTGAGGTTATCACAATTTGTGATAACCTTCTCCCATTCTTCCCTGGTCAATACAAACATGAAATCATCGGGGAACCGGTCTATGTTTCTTCGGACCTGTTGCTTTAGAATGCGTGTCTCCATGTCATAAAGCCTGGCAAGGTCAAAATCAAACATGACCTTCTTTCCTCGCAGAAAATAGATTTGCTGAGCAAGTTCTTCCGCTGGAATTGGAAGTGTGTTTTCCATGTTTTTTCTGCTTAATCAGGTGAAGAAGCAAAAGGTAATGCGGAAAATCACATTTTTTTAAAAGAAGAAATACACTCCGAGAAGGCCGCGGAGGTTCCCTACTTCACTCTGATTATAGACATAGCCCTTTTCGTTGGTCTTGCCATACGCCGCAACTGTATATTCAATCTCGGCGGCGATCCTGAATTTTTTGATGTTCAGAATAAGGCGGGGAGAAATGCGGTAGAGGTAATCGATGTTGCTTCCCCGGGAATAATAAGGACCGGTAACGGTTTCTCCGGCGCCAAGGTTTTTGCTGAAAGCGGCAAAAAGCCCGGGAACCCAGGTTTTCCCGTTGGTGGAAAATTCAAACCAGGTAGAAAGTGTACTTAACGCAGAATAACTTTCGGTTCCTTTGCCGGCATTGGAAATGTTTTTCACCGCATAGCCGCCCAGCATGGTAAATGCATAGTTGTTTGATCCGTAAAATCCGCCTGCTTTAAGGGTTATTTTCGAAAGGCGCAGTTTTGAAAAGAGGTTGAAGGAGAGTCCTGAAGTTGTCTCCGTGGATCTGTAGGTTGCAGTAACAGCATTATGATGAACCACGAGTCCGTCGACAACAGTATCGTATGCTTTTTTCTGGACCACCTCTGTTGAAAGTCTCGGCGTCAGCAGGATGTAATCAACCCCGGCGCCGACCAGGAATTCGGTTCCTTTCGTTTCATTCTTGATGCCGTACTGGACCTGGAAATCCATTTCAGGAAGAACGGAATTCCGCAGGTATTTCGGGTTTGGTCCGTCGGGACCGTTGGAAGTAAAGTCCAATTGAGAAAGTGCGGTGAGAATCAGTTTAAAATGCCCGAGACTTTGCGTGACCCGGATCTGCGGGTTCCTGGAAAAGACGACAAAAGGAGCGCCGGTATTGAATGAAACGGTCTCAGGGGCACAGGTGGCTACGAACATGGGATGCCAGTATTGTCCCACCATCAGTTCCGTGTGCGTCCATGCCAGTTTCACCCAGGCATGCCTGAGCCGGAAGGAATTGATGGCACCGTTGGTGTTACCGAAAAATTCCCCTTCGATATAGGCGGAGGTTTTGGCCTTCAGGGCATCGGGACCGGTAAAAGCCCCAGCCAGCCTTGTCTGGATGGAGAGCATGTTAAAATTCGACTTTGCATTGATGTCATTTCCTTCGGCATCTTTTACAATGGCGTCGGGATAGAGGAGGAACTGCCCCTCCCTTGAATTTACCGTCTGGCGGGAATCATAATAGATATCAGTTTTTACATAACCCGAGAAGGTGAAACCGATCAGGGGCGGCTTTTTCTCAGCCTTTTCAGTTTTCAGCGTATCTGCAGCTGGTTTCTCTTGTTTTGTCTGGGCAAACAATGAACCGGCAGAAAATGTAAGAACCAGGATAAAAGGTAAGATTCGCTTCATAGCAGAGTGTTTTTGGGATGCAAAATACGTGAAAAATCCCGTCATTTCCTCAAGAACTCTTACCTTTGCGGCTGTTTCCGTACTCCCAGAACTCAATGAACATCCACAATCTTGATCCCATCTTCAATCCTAAACGGATTGCCCTCATCGGCGTAACCACCAACCCCAACAGCGTCAGCGGTAAAGTCCTGATCAACCTTGTCAGCAGCGGTTTCCGCGGCGTGGTTTACCCTGTCAATCCCGATCATGAAGCCGTGATGGGCATACCATGTTATCCCGATATCAAAAGCCTTCCGAAAGTTCCCGACCTTGGCATCATCTGTTCACCGGCAGAAAAGGTTCCGGGATATTTGGAAGAATGCGGCGAAAAGGGCATCCTGGGCGTGATCATTATTTCTGCCGGTTTTAAGGAGACCGGGGAGAAGGGACATAAGCTTGAAGAGTCGATCAGTACGATCAGGAAGAAATACGATGGGATGCGGATCATCGGGCCGAACTGCCTCGGGATCATCGTTCCCTCATTGCAGCTCAACGCCAGCTTTGCGGCAGCCATGCCCAAATCCGGGAACATTGCCTTCATTTCTCAATCGGGGGCCTTGTGCACTTCGGTACTTGACTGGGCCATGGAAGGGAAGATCGGGTTCAGCCAGTTTGTATCGATCGGCAACAGCATCGACGTGGAATTCGGCGATCTCATTGATTATTTCGGGGAAGATGAAAATACGAAATGCATCATTCTTTACATTGAATCGATCTCCAATGCCCGGAAATTCATGACGGCTGCACGTGCATTTGCGCGAAAAAAGCCAATCATTGTTTACAAGGCAGGAAGGTTCCCGGAATCAGCGCAGGTTGCAGCCTCACACACAGGGGCCATGGCCTCGGAAGATGCAGTATACGACGCTGCCTTCCAGCGTGCAGGACTGGCCCGGGTTTATGAGATCGGAGATATTTTCAGCGTAGCCGAGCTGATCGGAAGAAATAAATATCCGCGGGGCCCGCGGCTGGGGATCATCACAAATGCCGGCGGACCCGGTGTGATGGCAACCGATGCCCTGGTGGCATCAAACGGTGTGCTGGCCGAACTGTCGGAAGTGACAATGGCAAAGCTCAACGAGAACCTTCCGGCTTTCTGGTCGCACGGGAACCCGGTGGATGTTCTCGGAGATGCAAGGGCAAAACGTGTTTCAAAAGCAACACAAATTGTTCTTGAAGACGAAAACGTGGATGCGGTGCTGGTGATCCTTACACCCCAGGCGATGACCAATCCGAATGCCACGGCAAAAGAGATCAGCCTCCTTGCCGCATCAACCACGAAACCCATCCTGGCTGCCTGGCTGGGTGGACAGAGCATGCATGAGGCCGACGACATCCTGGTTGAAGCAGGAATTCCCTCCTATAAAACACCCGAACAGGCCATCCGTGCCTTTATGACGATGGTTTCTTATTCACGGAACCTGGAAATACTGTATGAAACACCCCGTGATATTCCTGTTGAGTTCAGCGTCGACCGGATTCGCCTGAGAGAGGAATTCAAACAGATCATCGAACAGAATGAAGCCATCCTTCCGGAGGAGACCTCGAAAACCATTCTCGAATCCTACGGGATACCGACCACAAGGCCTATTATTGCTGCAACTGACGAAGAGGCTGTCATTGCCGCAGAGCAAATCGGTTACCCGGTGGTCATGAAGATCCATTCCCCTGATATCACACATAAATCTGACGTGGGAGGTGTCATCCTGAACATTTCAGATCGTATCCAGGTGAAGAATGCATTTCTGAAAATCAGGGAATCTGTTCTTGCGCATAACTCATCTGCACGCATAACGGGTGTTACAGTACAAAAAATGATCTCCTCAAAGGATGCCGTTGAACTCATCCTCGGGATCAAAAAAGACAACATTTTCGGAACAGTGCTGATGGTCGGCATGGGCGGCATCACGGCTGAACTGTTCAGCGATAAGGCGCTTGGATTTCCGCCCCTGAATGAAAGCCTTGCCCGCCGGATGCTCGAATCCCTGAAGATTTATCCGCTGCTCAAAGGATACCGGGGAAGCAAGCCGAAGAAGATCGATGAACTGATACAGGTACTGATAAGGTTATCGTACCTTGCTGCCGACTACCCGGAGATCGCAGAGCTTGACATCAATCCGCTGCTGGTCACATCCAAAGAGGTAATCGCGCTGGACGGAAGGATCGTTATTGATCCGGGAATAGTGCGGCAGGAGAATCATCCGTATGCCCATCTCGCCCTTCATCCGTACCCGGAAGAACTGGTTAAAGAAGTAATACTGGAAGACGGAACCCGGTTGATCCTGCGGCCCATCAAGCCTGAAGACGAACCCCTCTGGCTTTCGATGATCGGTCGCTGTACCAAAGAGAGCCTCTATTCACGGTTCAGGTATTTTTTCCACTGGGAATCGCACGAAGTGGCCACACGGTACTGCTACATTGATTATGACAGGGAAATTGCAATTGTTGCAGAGTTGAACGATGAGGAGGGAAAGAAGCTGCTCGGAGTAGGACGTCTTATCGCCGATCCCGACCACGAGAACGTGGAATATGCGATCCTGATCGAAGATGCCTGGCAGCAAAAAGATCTCGGCAACCTGCTGACGGATTATTGTCTTAAAATTGCCGGTACATGGAACCTGAAGCGGTTTATTGCCCAGACCACTACCGACAACAAGCGGATGATCTTCGTTTTCCGCAAGCGGGGATTTGAGGTCAGCATTAATTCGCAGGATTCCACAGTCGATGTGACGAAGGAATTATAGACAGATAATAAAACCTGCCGGATATCGTTTTTAAATAAAACTTAATTCTATGAATCGAATATTGACCGTATTGATCGTTGTTCTGATTGCATCCGTGGGTACATCCTATGCAGGCACGCATCCGAACCAGAAAAAACTGATCGGAACCTGGAAAGCCGTCAAGGTTGAAAGATATAACATGCCTAGCATGCCGGCACAGGCCTCTTCAACTGCATCACCCGCTTCAAAAGCCAAAGCCACTCCCGGCGATACAGTTTCTGCAGCCAATCAGGCTAAGAAAATGGAAGAACAGCTGGCCCGGATTATCCAGGTAGAAGAACGTTCCACCCTGACCATAAATGCCGATAAAACGGCCGTCAAGGAAGTTCCCGGAAAAACCATTCATGCAAAGTGGAAACTGAAGAACAAAGGAACCAAACTGATCGTCGATCTCCAGGAAACCGGTAAAAAAATGAACATCGACATACTCAGGATAAATGATACAAGTATTGTGGTTGTGACAAACCTGCCGGTCGGAGGCCTGAAAGTTACCTATAAGAAGCAGAAAACCGTGGCTCCGAAAGAGACCCCAACGGAAGCGCCGAAGAAGAAATAGTTTTTAAATCCCGTGAAGGTTTTTGAATAATCGAATCAGCCTCATCCCCTGCACCCCTTCTCCTTCAGGAGAAGGGGACGGGGGTTGAGGTGCATGCGTTAATTTTCCGGGGCTTGCCCTGGGGTTCATACCCGTGAATAACGAATTCTGATTTCAGATATGATTTCGAAAATCGTTAATCGAATGTTCGAGTATTCCTTTTGCCGGAAGAGTTATTTCTGAAGTTTCTTCCCCACCTCGGTGATCATCAGTTCAACCATTTTAGGAAGATCGTACTCGCAGGTAAGTCCCCAGTCCTTGCGGGCCACGGCGTCATCGATGCAGGCAGGCCAGGAATCTGCAATGGCCTGGCGGAAATCGGGCTTGTAGGTGATCTCAAATTCAGGGATGTGTTTCTTAGCTGCTGAGGGTTAAAACAGATGCCACCCACGTTGTAGCTTGAACGCAAAGATAATGCTGAGGCATCCGCTTCCATAAGGTCGATGGTTGCCTTGATGGCATCCGACATGAACATCATCGGAAGATCCGATTGCGGACCAAGGAAACATTCATACTTTTTCTTCCTGACAGCTTCGTAAAAAATCTCAACGGCGTAATCAGTAGTTCCGCCGCCGGCCTCGGTCTTGTAGCTGATCAGTCCGGGGTAGCGAAGACTCCGGGTATCGACTCCATATTTCTGGTAATAGTATTCGATCCACCGCTCGCCTGCCAGCTTGCTGATGCCGTAAACGGTATTCGGTTCCATGATCGTAAACTGCGGTGTATTGTAACGTGGTGTTGTGGGACCGAAAACAGCAATGGAACTTGGCCAGAACACTTTTTTGATCTTCAGCTCGCGGGCCAGCTCAAGGACATTGATCAGGCTCTTCATGTTGATATCCCATGATGCCAGGGGACGCTTTTCGGCATTCCCGGAGAGGATGGCTGCAAGATGGTACACCTGTGTGATCCTTTCATGTTCAAGGATAAGTTGCAGTTTTGCCGTATCCATCACATCGAGGATCTCAAACTTGCCCGTTTCAGCGATCTCTGCGGGTGCAGGACGGATATCGGTTGCGATTACATTTTGATCCCCATAACGGTTCCGTAATTCGAGTGTAAGTTCCGAACCGATCTGCCCGGAACAGCCAATGACGAGTATTTTTTCCATGGAAGAAAATTTAGATATATTTTCTGTAAAAGTAGAAAGAATTTGTTATTCCGTAATGGCTGAAGCCATTCATTTTGCAGGATCAGAAGGGACTCCGGACCTCCCTGACCCTCTTTTCCCAGAAAGGATTAAAACGCGCAACCGGATTTATACCTAGATACACCGATGTGCCATATTCACGCGCAAGCGGATTACTGATCTTTCCGATCAGCCGGATATCCGGGAAAAGTTGATGAACATCTTCTCCAAGCTCGTCATTGATATAAATGAGTGAACGGATCTCAACCGGCAATTTCCGGGGTGCCCAGTAATAGAAGCTCTCGGAAAAACAGACCGGATCAGGAAGCCCATATTTTTTTCCAAGGATCGTAATGGCTCCCGCCTGTCCGTAATTTTCGCAATAGATCAGGCAGGACTTTTTGTCCGGAACCTGCGAGTAAGCCTTTGCTGCGATCGCTGCAAGCTCATCCCATCCGAGCATGTCTGCATAATCCTGCGGAAGCGCATGATAATTTCCCTTCTCATCACGAAGGATGTCGTTATAACCGGTTTTCTTTTGCACCATGGCAAATCCTTCAGCCAGTGATTTTGCCCCGGATATAGGGATCCCGGCAGGAAGGATGGGGATTGTCAAAAGGATAAGCAGGGAAGCGAGGACCACCCGCGGTGTGCGGGAATGCAGGAAATTTTCCCAGAATACAGCTCCTGCAGCCACAAGAAAAGGATAAATACCCGCTGTGTAATAACTTTTCCCCTGTAGTATCAGAAGAATGATGACCACCAGGATGCATGAAATGACAAGCAGGCGTAAGGCTTTCAGCTTTTTCGAGAAAAGCAGGAAGGAAATTCCCGGAACAACCAGGAAAATAGCAGCAAAGAGCATAAACAGCTGGTCGGTGAGAAATGCAACCCGGTTGACGTGCACAAGCTGTGAATTTTTCAGCGCATCCATGTGCATGATCACGGGAAGGTTGTGTGCGATCTGCCAGACAATGTTTGGTAAAATGATGATGAAGGCGAGAATGACTCCTGTCCAGAAGGATTTTTTGGTGAATATTTCCCGTTTCGAAGAAAAGATAAAAACTAGAACCAGGCAGAAAAGCTGAAGGAAGATCATGTATTTGTTCATGATCCCCAGGCCGGAAACAATCCCGAGCAGGATCAGCCAGCCGTTCTTTTTGGTATTGATCCAGCGGATGACCAGGTAAAAAACCAGGGTCCAGAAAAAGACGTCAAACAATACCGGCTGAAACATATAAAATCCGCGCAGGTTTAAAGGGAATACAAGGATGCCGATGCCGGCCAGTATACGGGCATAGGGACCACCCTTCAGTTCCTTTGCAATTGCAGCAGCAAGGAATACCATTATCCCGCTGAAAAGTGCCGGCAGAAAACGGGCAGCAAAAAGGGTTGATCCAAAAAGATGGATCATGCACCAGGCCATGAACCCGGTGAACGGAGGTACGGAGGCATATCCGGCGGAGAAGTGGTGCCCGAGTGAAAAATAAAGCAGTTCATCCCGGAAAAATCCGAGGGTATTGTAAAAACAAAGGTGAACTGCAACGTTTGCAAGGGCAATTAAAAGTATCCACAGGAGCGTGTAACGCTGAGGTGAGGAAGTTTTCATAACCGACCGTATTTCCAGGAATGCAGAAACATCCTGCAATCCGTGTTATTCCCTGACAAAATGCGGCATGTCGAAGGGGATCTCCAGCGACAGTTCCACCAACCCGCCGAATTCTTCTCCCCTGTACCATGGCGCCTGGTAGATCAGCTTCTTTTTCCCTTTTTTCTCGATGGTATAAACGTTCTTTTCCCGGGTGGTCATGATCTCCCGGATCTTTTCATTGGAATAATCCTGGTGGCAGTCTTTGAGGTTCTTTCCGATCAGTTCCCGTCCGCCGTACTTCTCAAAATTGGTCACGGCTTTTTCATTCAGGTAGATGATCGTTCCCTCCGGATCGCTGACGATCACGGCGCCATCGAGTTTTTCAAAGTAGTCCATCATGTAAGGTTTCATTAATTTAATTTCACGCAAAGAGCGCAAAGTTATCGCAAAGGTCGCAAAGATGAATTAACGAAAAAACTATTCTTGGCGTTCTTTGCGAAATTCCTTTGCGCACTTTGCGTGAAAAACAGTATAAAAAAGACTTCCTGCAGATTCCCGGTGTTTCCACCGTTCTGCAGGAAGTCTTCCTAAATAAAAAATAGCCGAATCCTTATTTTTTTAGAGGCTCAGCTTTTTTTTCAGCTGGCTTAGCAGGTTCTGCTTTCTTTGCAGGTTCAGCCTTCTTGGGCTCTTCCTTCTTAGCAGGTTCAGCCTTCTTTTCATGCGGCTTAGCAGGCTCAGCTTTCTTTTCTGTTGGTTTTGCAGGCTCAGTCTTCTTTTCAGCCGGTTTTGCAGTTTCTTTCGCTGCCGGTTGTGTGGTCTTTACTTCTTTCTTTTCAGTTTTGGTATCCTTTTTTGCAGGTTCCTGGGCAAACAATACTGCTGAACCAAATAAAGCAACAAGGATTAATGCCAATGCTTTTTTCATAGTTTTGTTTTTTTTAATTTTGAGATGATGTTAATTATGATTTGCGTGCAAAGTTGAAACCGAAACCTAAAGAAATTCTGTAGTTCTGAACTTTTTTTCGATCCGGAGAATTTTTTTCCGTTACACGTTACACATGATTCGTAATTTTATTGTTCATCTATGGCGATATCGCGGTTCATCACCACAGATTTGCACAGATTTTTCACAGATTAGATTTGGTCACTTTGTTACTCTGTGACTTTGTCACTTTGTCACTTATCATCACTGCACCATGAATTTATTTCCCAATTATTGCTACTTTTACTCTCCGAATCCAACCGTCATGGAATCCACCCTTTACCTATATAATACCCTGAGCCGGACAAAAGAACTCTTTCTGCCCATCAGACCTCCATTTGTCGGCATGTATGTTTGCGGGCCGACTGTTTACGGGGATCCGCACCTGGGCCATGCGCGGCCGGCCATTACCTTCGACCTGGTTTTCCGTTACCTGCAACACCTTGGATACAAGGTCCGGTATGTCCGCAATATCACGGATGTGGGGCATCTTGAAAATGATGAGGACGAAGGGGAAGATAAGATCGCCAAAAAAGCCAGGGTGGAACAGCTCGAGCCGATGGAAGTGGCCCAGTATTATTCCGACCGCTATTTCCTGTTCATGGATGCACTGAATGTACAACGCCCAAGTATTGAGCCAAGGGCTTCGGGACACATCATCGAGCAGATTGACATGATAAAAAAGATCCTGGAGGCAGGATATGCTTATGAGGTGAATGGTTCCGTTTATTTCGACGTCCTTAAATACAATGAAAAGTTCAATTACGGGAGACTTTCCGGAAGGGTTCTTGAAGACCTGATCTCCAATACCCGCGTCCTGGAAGGACAAGATGAGAAAAGAAATCCGTCTGATTTTGCCCTGTGGAAAAAAGCCCAGCCGGAACACATCATGCGCTGGCCCTCCCCGTGGAGTGATGGTTTCCCCGGCTGGCACCTTGAATGTTCTGCCATGGGTAAAAAATACCTCGGCGAGCATTTCGATATCCACGGTGGCGGCATGGATCTTCTCTTCCCGCACCATGAATCGGAAATTGCACAGTCGCGCATCGCCAACGGTTCCGATTCGGTCAAATACTGGATGCACAACAACATGATCACCATCAACGGGCAGAAGATGGGGAAATCGCTGGGTAATTTTATTACGCTGGAGGAATTCTTTACAGGAAAACATCCCGGTCTTGCCCAGGCTTACAGCCCGATGACCATCCGGTTCTTTATCCTGCAGGCTCATTACCGCAGCACCCTCGACTTCTCCAACGAAGCCTTGCAGGCGGCAGAAAAAGGTTTGAAAAAACTGATGACCGGAATTGAGACGTTGCAAACACTTTCTCCAACGGGTTCCGGCGATAAAGCGTCTTCAGTCAACATTCAGAAACTTGCTGCTGATTGTTACGATGTGATGAACGACGATTTTAACAGCCCGATGCTGATCGCAAACCTCTTCGAAGGTGTCAGGATCATCAATCTTTTAAAAGAAAATAAAGAAACCATCAACAGCCCTGATCTTGAATTGCTGAAACAAACTTTTAACACTTTTGTTTTCGATATCCTTGGATTGAAAGAAGAAAAAGCCGGCGGGCAGGATGAAATCATGTCCGGGCTTATGGATCTTATCCTTGAATTAAGGAAAGACTCACGGCAGAAAAAGGATTTCTCCACTTCCGACAGAATTCGCGACGCATTGCAAAAGCTGAATGTTTCGGTGAAGGACACGAAAGATGGTGCAACGTGGGAAATAGCGAATTAGCGAAAAGCGCTTAGCGCTTAGCGCCTGGCGCCGAACGAAAAATAACAATTAATAACAATAATCTTATGAAAAGTTTAAAATTCTTACTGTCGCTGCTCATTTCAGCATCGCTGCTCATGAGCTGCCAGTCAAAAAAGGAGAACATGAAAAAGGAATTGGTTGATTTCATCAAAAAATTCGATTCTGTTTACATTCCGCTGTACAAGTCGGTGAACATTGCCAGCTGGGATGCATCCATTACCGGGAAGCCCGAGGACTTTAAAAAATCGGAAGAGATGCAGATGCAGATCGTAAAACTTTTTGCCGATAAGGAATCATTGAAAAAACTGGAAGAGATCAAGGTTTCCGGACTGATTACGGATACCCTGCTGCTTCGCCAGCTCGATGTGATGTACCGTGCGTTCCTCATGGCAAAAGCCGATACGGCAAAACTGAATGCAATGGTGCGCATGCAAACCGCCATCGAACAGAAATACGGGAATTTCCGTGCCGAGGTAAAGGGGAAAAAGCTCAACGATAATGAAATTGAAGATGTCCTGAAACATTCAAAGGATGTCAACCAGCAGAAAGAGGTGTGGATCGCCCAGAAAAAAATCGGTCCTGTGGTTGCTGCAGATATCATCGCCCTGGTGAAGAAAAGGAACGAGATCGCAAAGGACCTGGGTTTCAAAAACTATCATGAGATGAGCCTTTCGCTCAGCGAGCAGGATCCGAAAAACATCAGCCAACTTTTCGGGCAGCTCGACAGCATGACACGGAGTGCTTTTGCAGAAGTCAAGGGTGAAATTGACAATTACTTTGTAAAATACTACAACCTGAAAAGCAAGGATGAACTGCGGCCCTGGAATTACCAGAACCGGTTCTTCCAGGAAGCGCCAAAGATCTACGAACAGGACCTCGATCAGTATTATAAAGGAAAGAACCTTGAACAACTGGATGCAGTCTATTATACTGGCATCGGACTGCCGATGGATGAGATCCTGAAGAACAGCGATCTTTACGGGAAACCCGGAAAGAACCAGCATGATTACTGCACCGATATCGACAAGAACGGCGATGTTCGCATGCTCTGCAACATTGTACCCAACGAAACCTGGATGGGAACGATACTGCACGAATCCGGACATGCCGTCTACTTTGCAGCGATTAACCGCGATCTGCCTTTTATTTTAAGGGATCCGGCCCATACTTTCACAACCGAAGCCATTGCGGAGATGTTCGGCAGGTTTGCTACGAATCCACAATGGATAAAGGATAACCTGGGCATTTCTGACGAGGAGAAAATGAAAATAGCAGAAAACAGCCTGAAAACCCTGCGGATCCAGCAACTGGTATTCAGCCGGTGGGCCCAGCTGATGTACAACTTTGAAAAGAGCATGTACGAAAATCCCGACCAGGACCTGAACAAGCTCTGGTGGGATCTTGCAGAAAAGTACCAGATGCTGAAACGGCCGGAAGGACGCAACGAACCCGACTGGGCCACCAAGATCCACATTGCACTGTATCCCTGCTATTATCACAACTACCTGCTGGGCGAGCTTCTGGCCTCACAGCTCTATTACTACATCGTAAAGAACATCGTGAAATCAGAGGATTACAAATTCCAGAGTTTTACCGGCAATAAGGAAGTTGGTACATTCCTGAAGGAAAAGGTTTTTGCGCCGGGATCAAGGTATTACTGGGACGACATGATCGAAAAGGCAACAGGGGAGAAGCTGACGCCTAAATACTATGCAAAGCAGTTTGTGAAGTAATTGATAATTGATATTGGATAATTGACAATCTGAATCATTTCTTTTAAGACCTTTACAGAGAAACTAAAAGTCGTAAAAATCAGTTTTTAACCACCAAGGCGCATAAGGTAAACACAAAGGATCACAAAGGAATCGGAAAGCCGCCATTATTCCTTTGTGACCTTTGTGCAAATCCTTAGTATCCTTCGTGGTTTTTTCGTTGGGGCCGGCATTTACCGCTGACCAAAGTCGTAGCTGAGGAGATCCCAAGACTCACTATACCCAAGTCCCAAGTCAAGCAAACCGATATGTGTTTTGACAAACCCGATTTTATTGACAAACCAGTTGTTCTCGTCATATAAATAATTAGGCCCCCATTGGTGCGTGACAATATTAATTGCATCTGTGAATATACCTGCGGAGGTTTGCACAGTATCCTTTGCAATCACACTTGTCGAGTCCATATCGCCTCCCCAGCCTTTTCCAACTGTTAATGGAAATAAGATTGTTCTGAAGACATAGAACAGCGAATTTTGGTTGGGAACAGAATAGGGATGACGGTAAAATTTGATGGTATCGTTGATATCTGTTACAAAATTCGTATCCGATCCATCTGGGTACTCCAGCAACCAGACCTTAGCATTTTCTCCGTTTGGCAACTGTTTCGTTCCAATAATACGAACCTTCAAGGTATCGGGGACAGTGTCGAAGTTGATTAACACCAGGTATTTCCACTTATACCCGACCTGGTTTGGAAAATTATCTATTTGCGGTGTGTTTATTATCGGAGAAGAAGAAGGTTCAGCGTTGTCTTTATTGCAGCTGCCGTTTGCAAGCAGTGCCAGGAGACTTAACAGGATCAAAGTTTTTCTCATCTTTACAAATTTTGTGCTCAAGGAATTCTGGCATCCCGTCAGCTCCCTTTTTTGGGATCAGCATTTTTCACCTCAAAGTTAATTAAACCGATGACCGAAGTCAATAGGATTGAGAAAAAAAGAAAGAGGCAATCCATTGGAATCACCCCTTTCCAGTCTCCTTTAGCCAAAAAAGATGTTACGGCATCGTGATGGGATAAACCGTACCATTTACCGTTGCGGTGGCCTGGTCGTCGCAGGCGCCGCTTCCGAAATCAAGGATGATCAGCGGAGAATCCTGCGGCTGGATCTCCATCGTTCCGCTCTGGATCCATTCGCAGTTCAGTTTCTTTTTTAAAGGATTCGTGATCGTGCAGGAATAGGTTTTGCCGTCCGAGTTCGTACCATTTGAAAAACCGGTCATTTGGTACACGTCGTCCCACCACATCCAGGTTGTGGCTTCTCCTTCGAGCCATTCAAGGACTGTATTCTCATTATAAGTAATGGTTCCGCCGTTATTTGCTTTGACGATGCTTCCTGCAACAACGGTTGTCCAGGAAAGATGGCCTGAATTGTTCCGCCCGTTGTTGGTGATGGTTTTGGTGCCAAGTACCTGGTTGTCGGCCATGAAGAAATTCTCAAAGGTATATGTGATAACCGTTCCGGGCTGCCAATAGTCGCCATTGACGGTGACAAACATTTTCCCCCTGCGGTAGACGCCGTCATCGCATTTGCAGTTCACAGGTCCGAAATCAATGGTTAGTTTGAAAGGAAAGACATTTAAGTCAAGCGTCGCGAGCACACAGGTGCCCATATACACCGTGTCGGAAAGGGAGGATTTCAGCTTTGCTCCGGCCATGGCCTTGTCGGACCAGTTTTTTACATCGCCGTAGACATTGTTTGCGAGTGCATTGTCGGTGGCCGCAGTAACATCCGCTTTTTTGTTGTTGGTGTCATTCTTCTTACATCCGGGTAAGAAGATCACCGTTGCTGACAAAATCAGCAACCCGCATAAGATTCCGGTTACTTTCATAGCTGCTTGGTTTTAGGGTTAATAAAAGAAGAACTGAAATGATTGAACAAAAAGGTGGGTAGAGGGTTTCTCTATAATTGTTCTTCTTTTTGAGGAAGAGTCGGAAATTGGAACCGGGTCTGAACATTATTTAAACGAAGGCAGACGGGAAATAGTATATAAAAAAAGAAATCCTCGTGGGTTTTATTTTTTCGTTCTGGGGCTGACTAAAAAGTCCTTATTCGCCTTTGTGAAGACCTTTGTCGCCTTTGTGGTTAAATTTTAAGTGATTGAACCACAAAGGACACGAAGTACACACAAAGTTGCACAAAGAAAAATATTCTGCATACTTTTTCTTTTTAGTCAACCTCCCGGGGGATGAGGTGAGTAATCAGAATTCTTATACTGCCATCACCAGGTAATAGTTCTTCTTTCCTTTCTGAACGAGGATGTATTTCCCCTGAAGAAGACAGGATTCTGAAACCAGAAAGTCTTCGGTGACTTTTCCCTTGTTCACGGAAACACCGCCTTCCTTCAGCATGCGGCGGGCCTCGCCTTTGGAAGCAAAGATCTGCGTGGTACCTGCCAGGAAATCAACAATATTTATTTTTTTCTCAACTTCGCTTTTCGCCACTTCGCTTTTCGGAACACCCTCGAAGACCGAGAGCAACGTGTCTGCTGACAGCTTTTTCAGGGTCTCTGTGGTTCCTTTGCCGAAGAGGATTTCAGATGCTTCTATCGAAGAGAGGTAATCTTCTTCCGAATGCACGCGGATGGTGATCTCTTTTGCCAGCAATTTCTGCAGCGAGCGGAGATGAGGCGCTTCGGCGTGCTGCCGGATGGCTGCATCGATCTCCTCTTTTGAGAGCAGGGTGAATTTCTTAATGTATTCTGCCGCATCTTCATCGCTGGTGTTAAGCCAGAACTGGTAAAATTTGTAGGGAGAGGTTTTTTTGGGATCGAGCCAGATGTTGCCCTCTTCGGTCTTGCCGAATTTGCCGCCATCGGCCTTGGTGATGAGCGGACAGGTAAGGGCATACGCCTCTCCGCCAAGTTTCCGGCGGATCAGTTCGGTGCCGGTCAGGATATTGCCCCACTGGTCGGAGCCGCCCATCTGGAGTTTGCAGTTTTTGTGTTCGTAAAGCCAGCAGAAATCATAGCCTTGAAGAAGCTGGTAGCTGAATTCGGTGAAGGAGATGCCAGACCCGGATTCCATACGGTTTTTTACGGAATCCTTCGCCATCATGTAATTCACGGTGATGTGCTTGCCGATCTCACGGAGGAACTGGAGAAACCCGAACTCCTTCGTCCAGTCGTAATTGTTCACCATAATGGCGGGGTTGACCGGCGTTTCGAAATCGAGGAATTTTTCGAGCTGCTTTCGGATGCAATCCTGGTTGTACCGGAGCACATTTTCGTCCAGCAGGTTCCGCTCCTCCGACTTGCCCGAGGGATCGCCCACCATGCCGGTAGCGCCACCGACCAGTGCAACGGGCCGGTGACCGGCACGCTGGAAATGGACCAGCATCATGATCGATGCAAGGTTCCCGATGTGAAGGGAATCGGAAGTGGGATCGTAACCAATGTACGCCGCAGTAGTCTCTTTCGCCAGTTGCTCTTCAGTTCCGGGCGTCACATCATGGATCATTCCCCTCCAGCGGAGTTCTTCTATGAAGTTCATCTGCATTCCTTTTTTGCAAAAGTAGGAAAATCCTGCAATTCCGAACCTGAACAGAACCTGACATGGTTCCAGAGGTTTGAAACGTTCGTATCTTTGCATGAATAAAAGACCAACGATTTGGGAAGATTTTCTTTAATACTGTTCCTGTTATTATTTCTTTCTTTGGAGGATGATGCCGTGGCCGGTCAGGATGTCCGGCATCCTGACAGGGTAATGAAGCCGGTCTATTTTGATGTATCCCCGCCTTTACGCGATCTGGTTCATATGTCTAATGGCCCGGCTGATGAGTCCTGGAAAGAAGGATTCGTAAAGAACAATTTTAATTTTAATAAACATACACGGAAATCATACGACTCTTTGGATTATGCTGACCAGGCTGTTCAGCATTTCCAGGGATCTTACCAGCCATTGGCGCCGCTACAGAATTTTGAAGGAGTCGGTATGCTAAATAATCTCCTCCCACCCGACACCCATGGAGATGTCGGGCCGAATCATTATTTCCAGGTGGTGAATACATCCTATGCTATTTATAGTAAAAGCGGGACATTACTTCTTGGACCAAATGCGAACTATACAGTCTGGTTGGGGATGCCGAATAATGCGAACAGCGGAGACCCTACCGTGTTGTATGATGAACAGGCTGACCGCTGGCTTTTTGCACAGTTCTCCCTTCCGAATGGCAGTTCTGCGCCTTTTTACCTGATGATTGCCGTATCCCAGACCCCCGATCCGACCGGCGCCTGGTACCGGTATCAGTATTCTTTTCCTGACCTGCCCGATTATCCCAAATACGGGATATGGCGCGACAGTTATTTCTTGTCGATAAACAAATTTACGCCCGTTAACTATAACTGGAATGGGGCCGGAGCTGCAGCGATGAACCGTAAAGCTATGCTTAAAGGAGATCCCGCCGCCGCACTGGTACTATTCAATTTCCCAGTGAGCGACGAAGCCGGATCACTTCTTCCGGTCGATTGTGACGGCCCGTTCCCCCCGGCCGGAACACCCGGATATTTTGCTTACCTATCAGATTATATCACTTACCATCTTGGCATTTATGAGTTGCACGCCGACTGGGTTACCCCGGCCAATTCCACCATCGGCAATTTTACTTCGCTGCCGGTCACTTCTTTCAATGCATACTTCACAAATGGCATAGCACAAAACGGGACCACTGTCCAGCTTGATCCGCTTTCCGACAGGCTCATGTACCGTCTTCAATACCATGTTTTCGGAGATCATTCCTCGATGGTCTGTAACCATACGGTCAATACCGGTTCGGAAGTGGCAGGGGTAAGATGGTACGAACTAAGGAATGCAGGCAGCGGCTGGTCGGTTTACCAGCAATCAACTTACGCCCCCGACGCCAATAGCCGGTGGATGGGCAGCATCGCCATGGACCAGAACGGCAACATGGCCCTTGGTTATTCCGTTTCCAGCAGTTCCATGTATCCATCCATCTATTATACAGGAAGGTTGTCAGGTGATGCAATCAATACAATGACACAGGCAGAATCGGTCATTATTAATGGCGGAGGAGCACAACTTCATTGGGTGCAACGATGGGGAGATTACAGCAGCATGTCGGTTGATCCCACCCAATGCGGTACCTTCTGGTACACCCAGGAATATTACCAATACACCGCATCCTACGATTGGAAAACCCGGATTGCATCATTCCAGTTGCCTGCAGGGACCCTCACAACAGATTTTTTAGCGGATAATACCACTCCTGCATTAACTGATACAGTCGCTTTTTCCGACTTGTCAGCCGGATGTCCCACGATCTGGAGCTGGAGTTTCAGTCCTGCCACGGTCACTTATCTCAGCGGAACGACATCCTCTTCCCGGAACCCAAAGGTCAAATTCAACTCCACCGGGATCTATGATGTGACTTTATCGGCCTCAGCCGGCGGTTCGCCAGTTGATAAAACCCGGACATCCTATATCCATGCAGGCACACCCGGGTTATGGACAGGGGTTACTTCTTCCGATTGGAGTACGCCTTCAAACTGGCATAACCTGCAGGTTCCGGGAGCTGCAACGAACATCACGATACCGGCTTCAGCTCCGTTCATGCCGTCTATTACCGGGGATCTTACCGTGGGCAACCAATGCAGCAGCATCACCTTGTCGGGCGGGAATTCGCAGTTGACTGTACCCGGAAGCCTGACCATAAATTCCGGCTATTCGGTGACGGTAAATAATTCAGGATTGATCCAGGTCGGAAAGGACTGGAATGATTACGGCACATTCGCGCCGGGTACGGGAACGGTGGAATTTATCACCACAAGCCCCGGTAAAATCCCGGGAGGATATAAACCCAACATGACGATGAATGATTACTACCGGAATATATTCACCGTAGGAATGAGAGAGCTTTCAGGAGGATCGGCCGGACCCACCGGCGATGATGCCACATCTGTCGTCAGCATCGGGTTTAACTTTTCTTATATGGGAATCAATTATTCCCAGATAAAAATATCAACCAACGGATGGGCCTCGCTGAACCAGAGCGGATATTCCTGGATGTATGACAATGTTGCACTTTTCGGTATTGCAGATCCGAACACAACCCTGGCTCCGTGGTTCGATAATCTGGGTGCAGATGGCACTTCGGCCATCACCTATAAAACAGAAGGATCAGCGCCGGACAGGATTTTTACCGTAGAATGGAAAAACATGCTTTCATACACCGGGGCCTTTGCCAAACTGAATTTCCAATTGAAGCTTTATGAGACGACCAACATTATCGAATTTCTTTATGGAAATGTTGTTGCCGGGATACACCATACCGCCGAAGGTGCTTCGATTGGTATCGAAGATGCGACCGGCGGTCCGGTTCATTTCATTGAAGCTACAACCGGATCACGAACAACCGGAATAATAAACCTTACCAGCAGTTCAAACTGGCCGACGGTTAATTACAGGTTCGGCCCCACTCCTTTATCCGCAGAAAATTTCTATAATCTGACGATCAGCAAAAGCGGAGGGTCATTTTCAAATGAACGCGAGATAATCGTAGATGGGAATATGACCATTAATCCCTGAAAGTCCCCGCCATTTTCAGGAATAAAATAAAAGGAATAGAGCCGGAAGGATGATCCCGATGAGGGTAAGCCAGGCGCCGCGTTTTAAGATCCCGTTCTTCCCCTTGAGGACAAACATCCCCGTGATGGCAAGAAAGATCAGGGCTACGGCATAGAGATCGGAAAACCAGGTGTA
Source organism: Bacteroidota bacterium (assembly GCA_026391805.1). Taxonomy (GTDB): domain Bacteria; phylum Bacteroidota; class Bacteroidia; order Bacteroidales; family FEN-979; genus FEN-979. Next base: position 61,411 of record JAPLDJ010000017.1, read on the forward strand.
CAGTTTTTTGATGTTATTGTAATGAAGAAGGTTGAACTCTCGGATGCCGTATAGCGGGGTTTTTTTCTCCAGTTGTGCATCACCGTTACTCAGATCGATGTACAGAGAACCCATCGTCAGAAAGATCTCCAGCGAGTTGGTTCCCATGATATGACTTTTATAATGGTCCTTTTCGCCGATGTAATCAAGAACCGAAAAGACATAGGTCTGGGTAACCTGGCCGTCTTTCGGCAATGCGACCTTGAATTCCTTGTATGATTTGGCGTAATCAGGGTGAATGAGATCACCCGACTTGAAGTGATTGAGCACGATCCCTGAGATCGCATAGATCAGCGTCATGCCTATGCAGAGGTAACCGACATCACGGTGAATGGCATTATTCCAACGCCGGAGCGTTTTGATCTGCATGGTTATTTCTTAAGCTCTTCAAATTTATCTGCTTCCACCGAATAGAATGAGAGGTGGTCTTTTCCGCTCTTCTTCAGGTCGTCGCGGAGCGCATAGATCTGATCCAGCTTGTCCTGGACTCCCTGGTCTTCATGACCCTTTGCGCCCGAATGAACCCCTGCCTCATGGTTTTCAACGGGTTTCTTTACTTCATTCTCCCATTCATTGAGGTATTTCTCGTCGATCTTCTCTTCTTTGAGGATCCCGAAAACACGAACACGGCTTCCCACCAGTTTTTCATCGAACTTGGTAATATCCTTACCGGCGGTCACTTCTACACGGATGCTGTCGTTTCCGTCCACAAGGAACATGCGTTTTCCGCTGTGCTTGCAGGTATGGAGAACGGTACCTTCAATGATGATTGCCTTGTCGACAAGACCGGCAGCCTGCTGCTCAAATGTAAGCACGGCAACCTTTACGGCATCAGCCGTTTCGGTGTTATTTTGTCCTGAATTGCATGAAACCATCACCAAGAGAATGAATCCTAACGCGAAGAACAATCCTTTCGTTTTTACCATGGGGGTAGTTTTAGGTTTATGCAAAGATGGTAAAATCTTTTATGAATCAAAATAAAAAAAATAAACGCACCCCGCCTTCAGCTTCGAAGCTGTCTCAAAAGTTGGTTTCTCGCAGAGAACGCAAAGAATATATATCAGGAATTAAACCCTTTGCGAATTTTGCGAAAATCTTTGCGGCCTTTGCGTGAACGATTTTTAACCTTTTGATACAACCTCATTGAGGGGGTGAGTTCTTCAGGTTCGGTTCAACACAAATGAATGATCAGGGCTTCCCTTGCTGCTGACGCTGACGTTCCTGGAACTGTGCCTTCATCTCTTTGACGGCATTCTCATACTGCTTATAAAGCTTTTCGTTGTTCAGGCTCTTTTTTACTTTTGCATCCCTTGTTTTTTCAAGGGGTTCCATTTTTGCCGGATCCTTGTAAGCCTGCTGGGCATGCACATCGTCAAAAAATTTCGTGTAAATAAAGACAAGATTTGACTTCTGCGTTTCGTTAAAAGTCACCGTTTTTGAGATCCGGTCAACCGTATTCTTGGCCCTGTCGGCAGAAGTCATCGATTTTCCGTTGGGATGCTGGGCGACGGATGTGAGCACCATCATCCCTGCAATAACACCTGATAAGATTATTTTTTTCACCTGTTTAGGATTAGTTTGAGAAAAGATAAATTTACTAAGAAACGTCCAGATCCTAATTTTAATATACTGTAAAAGGCATTTTAAATTTATGGCAGATGAGCTGTGCAACGGTACGGGCAGATTTGATGGCTACGGGCAATCCTCCGCCGGGTTGTGTCCAGTGCCCGGCCAGGTAAAAATTCTGCAGTCCGGGCAATTCCGTTTCCACCGGGGAGATTGCCACCAGGTTCTTTCCCGGCAACCAGCCCTGGGAGCTTCCTTTCCAGTTATTGGTATATCGGTGGTAGGTAGCAGGTGTAGCAATATCAATCTCTTCAATGGCTTCCCGGATATTTCCGAATTTTTCTTCCAGGACGGAAATGATCTCTTCGGCGAACTTTGTCTTTTGCCGCAAGTATTCTTCAGGATCTGATTTTCGCTGGTTGATCCAGTACTCACCGTTTTTCGTATAAAATTTCACGGAAACAACAGATTTACCGGCAGGAGCAATTGTAGGATCATAATTGTTGAAGTGAACTTCCATCCTGGAATAAGGAGTCCCGTCCGGGGAAATGATTTCGTTGGTCAACGGGAACCGGACCATGTGCGGCTGATCCCGGAAGCTTCGGGATACGCCCAGTGAGAGCAGGAAAACGGAATAGAACACTTCCAGTTTTTGCTGCTGCCCGAGTTCAAGTATCTTTTTGCTGACGTATTTCCCTTTCAGTACCCTGAAAACCGTATCGTGCCAGTCGGCTGCTGATACCGTAACATCGGAATGAACAATACTGCCATCGGAAAGCCTGATCCCTGAGGCCTTTCCGTTTTCAGTCAGGATCTCGTCAACCCCCGAATTATACCTGATCCTGCCTCCCAGCTGAAGGTACTTTTCTTCGATCTTTTTTGCAAATCTGAGGGATCCGCCAATGGGGTAACCCACACCTGATTTATCGTTGAATGCCAGCGGCATAATGATGATAAGCAGCGGCATCTCGTCCCCGTCGAAAAGGAGCCTGAACGCCTCCTTCAGGAAAGGATCCCGGATATTCTGCGCAAATTCATAATTGGTTTTTTTTCTCCACTTCAGGAGGAAAAGCAGGTCGGGAAGATACCGGATAAACATGATCTTTTTCGTGAAAGGAAGCAGTTCCGGAACCGATTTTATCATCGGCGGATATTCATATCGCTGGATCTTCCGCATGGAGCGGATCAGTTTCCGGATAATCCGTGAATCGGCGGGGGAAAGGTCAATGAGATAGGCTGATAATTTTTCGAGGTTTGTGTAAAGATGAAATACCTTGCTCCCATGGCGGTCGACGGTATCCCGTACCTCAATATCCATCCGTACATCATGGTTCCGGAATTCGATGGAATCCATGTCAATCAGTTCTGACCAGAGCTGATAAAAAGGGTTGCTGGCATTGGAACCCAGCAGCCATTGGATGCAGCCGTCGAAGGTGTACTCACCGCATTTCCAGCTGGTACAAACTCCTCCGGGTTTTGAATGTTTTTCGAAGATCTCCGTTTCAAAACCGTTCATCTGCAGGTAACATCCTGCCGATAACCCTGCAACCCCTGCCCCGATGATGCTTACTTTCATGATTACGGACAATTCTGTTCAACCAGCATCAGCTTTGTTACATCAAACCCTTGTTCCTTTGCCTTCTCCAAAAGATGCTGATAGTCCTGGTCATCCATTTTCTTTGTCCTGCTGAGGATCCAGAGGTATTTCCGCGAAGGGTCTCCTACCAGTACAAAACGGTAAGACGGATCCAGCGCCAGGATCCAGTAATCACCGGAAAAAGGCCAGAAAAAACGAACCTTTAATTTTGCCGGATAAGTTTTATCTGGAACCCAGGCCACACCGCTGGCCACCTTCGTTTCCGACGGATCACTGATCTTCTGCCCTTTGTTTACAACTGTGATCCGGCCGTTATCACGAAGCGTATAGGTTGCTGTCGCGCATTTCAATCCCCGTTCAAAGGAATTCGGTAAACGTGCGATCTCATACCAGGTTCCGGTATACCTTTTCAGGTCCACATATCCGATTGCAGTTACTTCTGCTATACCGGATTCTGAAAGAAAAGAAAAAAAAGACATAATGATCAGGAGTAAGGATTTCAAGGCAAATGATTTTAATGAAAAACAGAATGTTGAAAATGGTCTATGAGGCCATCCGGCACAAAGATACGAAATGAATGCCTCTGCGGAATTGCTATCTTTGCACGGCAAAATCGATTTACTATGATACTGGTTACAGGAGGCACCGGGCTGCTTGGATCACATTTGCTTTTTGAACTTGCGCGGATGGGACGAAAAGTAAGGGCCATCAGGCGGGAAAGCAGCGATACCTCCATGGTACGGAAAGTCTTCTCCTACTATTGTGAGAACCCGGATGAACTCCTGGAAAACATTGAATGGTTCGACGCCGACCTGATGGATTTCGGTGCAGTTGAAGATTCACTTGAAGGGATCCGGGAAGTTTACCATGTCGGAGCTGTTGTCTCCTTTTACCCGGCCGACCATAAGGCCATGCTGAAGGTGAACATCGAAGGAACTGCCAACCTGGTCAACCTATCGATGGAGAAAGGCGTGGAGAAATTCTGCTATGTGAGTTCTGTCGCAACACTGGGCCGCGGAGAAAACGGAAGCCCGACCAATGAAGAAGATTTCTGGGTAACCACCCGCAGGAATACGATCTACGGCATCAGCAAATACGGTGCTGAAAGGGAAGTTTGGCGCGGCATGGAAGAAGGCCTGAACGCTGTGATCGTCAATCCTTCCTTTATCCTCGGACCGGGATTCTGGAACGACAATTCCGGCCTGTTCCGGCTTGTTTGGGAAGGGCTAAAATACTATACCGGCGCCGTGAACGGCTATGTGGATGCAAGGGACATTGTAAAAGCCATGATTCTGCTGATGGACCGGAACATCTTTAATGACCGGTTCATTCTTTCAGCCGAAAACATTACCTATGAAAAACTTTTCGGAGCCATGGCGAAATACCTGGGGAAACCGGCGCCCTCGGTGAAGATCCCTTATATTGTTCCGTCACTGATCTGGAGGCTGGATGCCGCACGCACCTTTATCACACGGTCAACGCCGTTCCTGACAAAAGAGATGGCCCACACCATGCGGCAGAATTATTCCTATACCAACGAAAAAATCAGGAAAACACTCGACTTTGAGTTCACGCCGCTGGAGCAGTCGATCAGGGAGATCTGTGAGATCTATCTGAAAGAAAAAAGCGAAAAGCGAAAAGCGAAAAGCGAAATACAAAAATAACTCACCAGCTCACCAGTTGAAGTTATTCCGGAATATTATTTCTATAGTGGTAGTATCTCTCCACAATATCATCCACGAACCTTGCTGCTCCTTCATTCATGGAAAACTCGAACGTCGAATCAGGCGGAGGGTTCGGGTCTTTCAGCGACCTGCGGGTAAGGTAATATCCCACATTCCCATACCAGCGGTTTGGGTCTTTACCGTATTGTGAAGCCCTCTCACGGGCGGAGAGCACCTTTCCCAGGCCGACGTTATAAGAGGCAAGGATGAAATGGATCCGTTCCCGTGGATTGGTGATTTCGCCAGGAAGCTGTTCGTTGAGCCATTTCAGGAATCTGACACCTGCAGCAATCTGCGTCGACGGCGACGAAAGGCTGTCCATTCCGAATTTATTTGCGGTTTCCGGCATCAGCTGCATCAGCCCGGATGCATTCCGCGATGAGACAACACCGAGATGAAAATTCGATTCCTCATAGATGAGCGATGCCAGCAAACGCCAGTCCCACGAAATATTTTTACTCAGGGTGCGGATCACTTCATCAAACGGGGAGATCTTTTTTCCTTTTACGGAGAAAAAATCGTTTCTGAAATAATTCGGAACGACCGGATTATCAAAATAGGTCAGGTAGGCCTGCTTGAGCTGTCTGTTCTTTTTGATCCCCGTGACCCACTCGTTGATCTTCATCAGCAGGGAATCTGAACTGTGGATGACGCCCCATCCGTAATCATGGAAGCCCGCAACGATCAGTTCTGCAGTGAGGTTCGGATAGGCGCGCTTGACGATCATGGCCAGGTTCTCATCGCAGATGGTATAGTTGATCCTGCCATCTGCAACCATCGTGATCAGCTGAACGGCATTTATATCCGGCTCTTCAACCAGGACGATATTCTTTCCCGCCCTCCGGAGAAACCTTGCCATCAAAGGCCTTGCAAATAAATTACGCTGGATGTGGATCGTATCCTTAATAAAATCGGAAGGAGATTTTATAAAATGGGTATCCGGCGTTTTTGAACTGCCGGATGGTCGCCGCTGAACCAGTACCAGCCGCGTTTCGCCGAGCGTTTCCGAAAAATGGACGATCTGTTTTCCCTCCCCGGTGACCGGGAGGTTGAAGGCGATCACATCTCCGACGTTCATATCGAGGTAGTAATAAAGTTTCGAGATGTCATTGGAGGCAACGATCTTCAGCGGAACGCCAAGGTGATCGGCAAAAGACCGCAGAAGGCTCAGCTGGAATCCCATGGGTTCCCCGCGGTAGATGAAATAATCGAGCGAGTTCCGGTCGGTAAGGGCAATCAGGTAACCCCTCTCTTTGATCTTCAGCAATGCATCCTTTGCAGGATCCTCATCCTTCATCTCATAAAAATAACGTACCGCTGCCAGGGCTAAAACGACGATCAGGAATGGGATCAGGATCCACCTGTTTCGTTTTCTGATACGGATATTTTTCCAGCGTTGCATCATTTTCAGGATACTTTCCGGTAGCGCCTTATGGCGAAACTGATGATAATGACCGCGTATGCCACGAGCGGAAAAAACGAGTTCCTGATGTCATGAAACCCCGATCCTTTCAGCATTACCATCCGCATGATCCGGATAAAATAAGCGATCGGGTTAACGCGGTCAAGGTTCTGCGCCCACACGGGCATGCTTTCGATCGACGTAAAGAGACCGCTCATCAGGATGAAGATCACCATAAAAAAGAACGAGACCAGCATCGACTGCTGCTGGGTATTGGTCATGGTCGAAACCAGCAACCCGAATCCCAAAATTACAAATAGATAAACACCTGCCGAAAGAAAAATCAGCCAGAGGTTACCGATGATCGGGATGTTGAAAAGCAGTTTCCCGATGGTAAGGCCGAACGCCAGCTCAAAAAGTGCAATGATCCAGAAAGGCAGAAGTTTCCCGGCGATGAACTGCACCTTCCGGATCGGGGTGACATTGATCTGTTCGATGGTGCCGATCTCTTTTTCCCGCACAATGTTCATTCCTGACAATAAAAGCCCGATGATGGTCACCAGCAACACAAGGATGCCCGGCACCATATAGGTTTTGTAGTTCAGTTTCGGATTATACCAATAAGAGGGCGATATCCGGATGTTTTTTGTCGAAGACAGCATAACCGGACTCAGCCAGTCAACCAGGATCTCCCGGTTGAAATCCATGATGATCATCATCGTATAGGCATTGATCAGTCCTGCCGAAGCGCCGTTGATGGCATTGATCACGACCTGGACACCGGCTGCATTCTCCTTCACAAGCTTCTTTTCAAATCCGTAAGGAATGTGCAGGATCATATCAACCGTTCCTTTTTTCATCTCCGTTTCAGCCTCCTTGTCGGAAAATGAAGTGTGGGCGAGGAGGAAAAATGGAGACCCCTGGAACTTACCCACCATCTTCCGCGAAGTTGTCGACATATCGAGATCGATGACGGCGAACCGGATGTTCTTCATCTCGAAGGTGGCTGCATGAACAAGGATCAGGAGCTGTATGATCGGCACTACAAAGATGATCGGCATCATCATCCGGTTCCGGAACACCTGGATAAACTCTTTCTGGATGATGAATAAAACGGTCCTCATGGTGCCTTATGCTAAACGGATCTTGAATTTTTTTACGCTGAGCAGGATGAATGCAAGGGTGAACAAAACCAGGATTCCTGTCTCCTTCCAGATATAGGTAAGACCATTTCCTTTCAGCATGATGCTTTTTATGATGATGATAAAGTATTTCGGCGGCATGATCTGGCAGAACCACTGAAGGATCCACGGCATGTTCTCGATCGGGAAGATGAAACCCGAAAGAAGGATCGTCGGAAGCATCAGTGCCACCAGTGAAAGCGTCATGGCGACTTGCTGGCTGCTCGTAATGCTGGAGATCAGGATCCCGAGCGAAAGGGCCACGCTGATGTAAAGAATGCTTTCTGCCAGCAACAGGATGATGCTGCCCTGAATCGGAACGCCAAAAACAAATTTCCCCATCCCGAGGATGATGCAGGCATCGATAAATGCCAGGGCCACGTAGGGAATGACTTTCCCCACGATGATCTGGATGGGGCGAAGGGGCGATACCAGCAGAAGCTCCATCGTCCCGAGCTCTTTTTCGCGGGTGATCGACAGCGATGTCATTAATGCCGAGATCAGCATCAGCAGCATGGCCATGATGCCGGGGACAAACATATAAACCCCTTTCAGTTCGGGATTATACTGCATTCTTACCTCGGGGATGATCTTCAGCGGGACCTGTTCAATATTGATGGAAATAAGGTAATTGTTGATGATCCCGGAGGCATAGTTCACAAGGATGTTGGCGGTGTTCGGGTCGGAAGCATCCCCCAGGATCTGGATGTCGGCTTTTCCTTCACGTCCGAGTTTTTCTGCAAAATTCTTCCCGAAAACCAGCACCAGCGTCGTCTTCCCTTCCCTGAACGCAGGACCGATCTCGTTGTAACTGGAAAGGTTTTTTTCAAGGATGAAGTATCCGGAAGAAAGTATCTTCTCTGTGATCCTTCGCGTTACTTCGTCCTTCGAAGGATCCAGGATGGCGATCCGTGCATCCTTGATCTCATTGGTGATCACGTATCCGAACAAAAGCAGCTGAACGGCGGGCATGCCAAAAAGGATCAGCAGGGTGCGGTAATCCCTGAAGATGTGATAAAATTCCTTGATGACAAATCCTGCGAATCGCCTCATATCATCCCCTTGTTTTTGACAAAGCTGTAAAAGAACCGGTAAGCCGAAACCAGCAGGGGAATTCCCATGGTCAGGAAGAAGGTGTAGATGTAATCCAGGTTTATAAGTCCCGAAAGCCGGAGCGTAATACCTCCGCTGATCATGATGGCCATCATCAGGTAGCTCCGGAAATTAAAGAAGGAGAAAAAACAGGGATTGTCAATCTTGATCAGGGTGATCCGGTTGATGTGTTTTTTTGATATCCGCGCAAAGAGAAGGATGTAAAAAAGGATTCCGAAAATAATTCCGATACCAATCTCAAGTGCAAGGTGATGGTTAACCCCGATTAAGTGTATAAGTGACCGTGAGATCAGGATGCCCCCGGCAATGGTCCATGCACAGCCGGCAATGAGCAAAAGGCTCCTTTTGCTTACTGCAGGTTTTATCCGTTCAAAAAATTTCATCGTTCAGTTCAGTTTTAAGCTTCCACTTTAACTCTTGCGAGTTTCAGGAAGACCTCATTCATATTGGCCGCATCGTATTTTTTCTTCAATACAGGCGGGGTGTCCAGCGCGGCGATCTTTCCGTCGACCATGATGGTTACCCGGTCACAGTATTCCGCTTCGTCCATGTAATGTGTGGTGACAAACACCGTGATGCCGTCTCTTGCCGCCTCGTAGATCAGGTTCCAGAACTGCCGCCGGGTGATCGGATCGACACCGCCTGTCGGCTCATCCAGGAACACGATCTTCGGGTCGTGGATGATGGCCACCGAGAACGCCAGCTTTTGCTTCCATCCCTGCGGAATATCGCGGATCAGCTTGTCCTTTGCATCTTCCAGGTTCAGACGTTTCATCAGCGAACCGGCCCGGCTTTCAATTTCTTTCCTGCTGAGTCCATAGATCCCGGCATAGAAACGGATGTTTTCATAAACCGTCAGGTCGTCGTACAACGAAAATTTCTGGCTCATGTACCCGATGTTCCGCTTGATCTGGTCCCGTTGCGAATAAATGTCAAACCCGGCTACCTTAACCTCTCCCGAAGTAGGATAAGACAACCCGCAGAGGATACGGATGGCGGTGGTTTTCCCCGCCCCGTTTGCACCGAGGAACCCGAAGATCTCGCCTTTCCGTACCTCAAAGGTCAGGTGGTCGTTCGCTACAAAATGGCCGAACTTTTTAACCAGGTTTTTGACGGTGATGATGTTATCGTTGTTTGTCATAGGGTTTTGCCTGGCGCAAAGCGCTCAGCGCATTGCGCTATTTATTAATCATCAGTTCCATAAAACAATCCTCAATATTCGGCTGAATCCTGCTGATCCCGATTTCCTCATGTCCTTTACAGGCAAGGTACTCCCGGAGCAGATTCGCAGGCAACGCTTCTTTTTCGCACGCCAAATGCGCAGCATGGCCGAAGGCATGAACACTTTTCACGCCAGGATATACCTGTAGATCCTGAAGCAGGCGGTAGATATCTTTCGACTCCACCGACCAGAGCTCGTTCGGATATTCGGAAACCACTTCAGCCGGCGTGCTGATCTTCATGATCTTTCCGTCCTGGATGAGCGCAACACGGTCGCAGAGGCTGGCTTCGTCCATGTAAGGTGTCGAAACCAGGATGGTGATGTTGCTCTCCTTCAGCCGGCGGAGCATTTCCCAGAATTCCATACGGGAAACTGCATCCACCCCTGTGGTTGGTTCATCCAGGAACAGGATTGCAGGCTTGTGGATCAGGGCACAACAAAGTGCAAGCTTCTGTTTCATCCCGCCTGACAGTTTCCCCGCTCTTCTTTTCCTGAAGGGTTCGATCTGGGAATAGATCTCCCGGATCTGGTCGTAATTTTCTTCAACGGTCGTACCAAAGATTGTGGCGTAAAACCAGAGGTTCTCCTCCACGCTCAGATCCATGTACAAAGAAAACCGTCCCGGCATGTACCCGAGGATCTTCCGGATCTTTTTAAAATCCTTTACTACATCAAGTCCTTCAACTGACGCGGTTCCTTTTTCCGGCAGCAGCAATGTTGCCAGGATGTGGAACAAAGTCGTTTTCCCGGCCCCGTCGGGACCGATGAAGCCAAACAATTCACCACGGGAAACCCCGAATGAGATATCATCCAGGGCTTTTACATTCCCGTAGCTGTGACTTATATTGCTGACTTTTATTGAAGGATCTTCCATGAAAAAACCCGAACTATTGAAGTATGGTTTTGGTCCAGTATGTGGTTCTTCCCAGCAGGGAGACACCAACATAACCACGTATCTTCAGAAGGTTGGGCGAGTCTTTGCTGAATTCCATCTTGCAGCTGTAAGTCTTGCCGTTCTTAGGATCATAAATGGTTCCGTCATGCCATTCATCATCTCCGTCAAAAACAAAATTCTTCAGAATAACCAGCCCCAGGAGCGGAACACTCTGCAATTTCACATCCGGATTCAGGTTGTCTGTCCTGGGTTTCCCTGTATTCTTGTCATTCGGTTCTTTCAGCCAGACTACCTTGGCAAAGAATTTATTCCCCTCCTGGTAGATCTGGACTTTACTGGTTTTTTCCTCGTTGTACCAGAAGCCGAGGACATCGGCGGCCTTGTGTTTCTGGGCAAATGTTTTTCCGCCCAGCAGCGCGAAAAGCGCAAAAAGGGCAAAAATGATGGTTCCTGATTTTTTCATGGTTTTCGGTTTTGGTTGATACTGATTTATTTTACTGGCATGAATTTGATTTCCCCGGGCATACCTATCTTCAGGGTGCCGTCGTTTTTTACCCTGACCTTTGCGGCATAGACAAGGTTCACCCGTTCTTCTTTGGTCTGGATCGTCTTGGGCGTGAATTCGGCGGATTGCGAGATCCAGGTGACCGTTCCCCCGACTGTGCTGTTGGTATTTTCATCCTTGTCGAAACTGACCTGCACAGCCTGGCCGATTTTGATATAGGGCAACTGTACCCCGCTGACATAAACCCGCAGATCAAGGGTATTCAGGTTGGCAATCTTGTAAATGGGTTTTCCATAGGTAGTCACTTCATTCGGTTCAGCATATTTGGTAAGGACAGTCCCCTTGATCGGATTGATGATATGGGCATCGGCAATCGACTTTTTAATCTGGTCCACCTGCTTATTGAAGGTCGAAACCTGTGCATCAAGGCTTGAATACTGCGAATGGACGGAAGCGATCTGTTTATCGATCAGGTTTAGGCTGGCCTGGATATCATCCATCTGTTTCTGTGTAGCGGCGCCGTCTTTCATCAGCCGCTCCACCCGGGCCTTGTCAACCATTACGTTCGCTTTGTTCTGTTCAAGAACGGCGATCTGTGCAGCCAGGTCATCCCTCCGTGCTGAAGTTGCCACCTGTTGTTCGCGGGTCTGGCTCCGCTTCAGGTCCATGTCGAGGGTGTCAATAACACCTACAAGTTGGTTTGAATCGAGGAGCTGTCCCTCTTCAACTCTCAGGAACAGGATCTTTCCGTTGGCCAGCGCAGAAACGGTAACTTCGGTTGCTTCAAATGTTCCGTAGGCATCGGGTTTGTCCTTATCGCTTTTACAGGAAAACAGGATAAGAAAGAGCGGTAGTAATGCTAAAAGTCCTTTTTTCATTGGTATGCTGTTTTTATTCTTTAATTTTCACGATAAAATTACAATTTGCCAAGTATGTAAAGGTAGGCGATCTTCGCCTTCACCAACTGGATGCGGTGCAGCTCGAATGACAGTTTTGCCGTCTTTTCTTCATTCAAACGGGAGATGTAATCGCTGGAAGTGATCACGCCGTTGTCGAGCTGGGAAGAGGAGGCAAGGGAAATTCGTTTCCGCAATTCTATGATCTCCTCATCTTTTTTTTGCAGCTCTTTCAGCTTCACGATCTCTGCGAGTCCTCTGTCGGATTCGATTTTCAGGTTCTTTTCAAAAGTCTCTTTTTGTGCCCCGATGATATCGCCCTGGATCTCATAGATCTTCTTTTCATTTTTACTGAGGTTCCAGTTCCAGATGTTCCAGGTCAGTTTGGCGCCAACGATCCACCATGGCGTAAAATCATTTGAAAGCATGTTCAGTCCCAGTCGTCCGTATCCGGCCTGGCCGTATGCGGATAACTTCGGATTCCAGCGGGTGTTGACCATGTCTTTCAGGACTCCTGATTTTGCTTGCTGAATGTTGTACCATTGCAGTTCGGGGCGTTTGTCTTCAAATGCGGTTGATGCGATCTGGACAACCGGAATGACTAGCCGGGAATTTTCGGGGATGGTGGAAGAGGTAAGCTCCGACAGCACCTGGAAGGCCACGGAACGGTCGTTCCGGTTTTCGATCAGCTGCTGGTCGATCTTGATGGTTTCCGCCTCAAGGGCGTCGGCATTGGAGGCCAGGGAAAACCCGTTGGCAACAGCCGACCGGATCTCCTTCAGTTTCGATTCCAGCTGATCTTTGGTGCTGTTGAGGATCGCTTCATTCTGCTGAAACATAAAAATGCTGAAGTAAGCCAGGTTGATCCGGTCTTTTATCTTATAAAGCTCAACCTCAAGGCTTTTCTGATCAGCCTGGAGACTGACGGTCTCCAGCTTTTTCTGGTAACCGGTCACACTTCCGTCATAAATAGACTGATTCACATCAAAAGTGATCCTGTACCAATCTTTGCTGATTTTCGGAATCGGTAAGGAAGATAACTGGGGCGGCAAATTGGACCCCAGTTCGGTTACATCCGACTGAAGACTTGCACTTCCGTTGAGGTTCAGCTGGGGCAGGTAATTCTTGTTCAGGTTCTTTATTTTCAGATCACTGGACCGATCCATCATGCCTGCCTGACGGGTAAGGGGATAGGTTTTCTCTGCCCGGGCGTAGCAGTCGTAAAGTGTAACCGTATCGGTTTGCCCGATCACGGAAGACTGTAGTATCAAAGTCCCTAACAGGATTACAATTCGTTTCATTTTTTTGTGATTGCGTTCATGATAAACTCCGGAAGTTCCTTTTTCCGTTTCTCTATGAATTCATCATATTCTTTTTCCGAAAAATTAAATATGACTTTTAAAAGAGGTTTTGCAACGACAGGAAAAATGCACATGGAAAGAACATTGATAAAAAGATCCCGTGGATCGACATTTTCAATCCGGGCGTCCCGCATGGAATCCCTCAGTTTTTCGTACAAAAATAAAGGCTGAACGGGAACTGAGTGAAAAACATCAATGATCTTGTCAGGGTTCTGGTTGATCTCGGAAAGGATGAATCCCGGTATGAAAGAGTTTTTCTGCAGAAACCCGATGTACTCGTTAATCATTTTCCCCAGTTTTTCTTCCAGCGGATCATCCGATCCTACCGTAAGGAACAGCCGTGAAAAGATATCCTTGAAGGCATCCTGAAAAACAGCATTGAAAAGATTCTCCTTCGTCCTGAAATAATAATGCAGCAATGCCTTGTTGATACCTGCTTCATCAGCGATCTCCTGCATGCGCGTTCCATCATAACCCTTGCGATGGAAGATCTTCTTCGCAGCTTCCAGGATCTTTTCTTCGGTACAGTGAGGAGTGTTAACCATTAGGTTTAACCATATAGTTTAACCAAACGGTCAAAAGTAATACAAATTTTTATTCTGAAACAATTTATATCAATTATTTTACCGCGGGATCTTGATCTTCTGTCCTGGCTTCAGGCGCTGAGTATTGGTAATGTTGTTCTCCTTTTTGATATCTGCCACCGTAACATCGAATTTTTCAGCAATCTCCCAGAGTGTATCCCCCTGCTGGATAGTATACCAGACGAATTTCGGTGCGGCTGGTTTGGTTGTCTTTGGGGATGATGCTGGAGGATTGGCTGCAGGCTTTGCGGTTGTTTCGGAACGTGTTGAGACGACTTTCAGCTTCTGTCCCACAAGGAGATTGGAACTCTTCAGGTTGTTCCAGGTCATCAGGTCCTGAATCGTGCAGCCGTATTTCTGCGCAATCTTTCCCAGGGATTCTCCGCTTGCTACCGTATGATATTTCGGGGTGACTTCGGGAAACGGTTTCTCTTCCTTTTCAGGCTTTGTACCTGAATCTGTTGTCGGACGAGGAGGCTGATTCAGACTTTCCGGAAAATAGGATTTCCCGGTTCCGCTGTATACCAGGAGGTTTTGTTTCGGCCTGACATAATTCTTTGACAGGCCATTGAGGGCTTTTAATTCCGAAACTGACATGTGGAACTTCTTTGCGATGCTGGCCATTGTTTCCCCTTTTTTCACCTTGTACTCAAGGGTCGGGCGGTTGTTGTTCAGGGTCAGCATCATCAGAGAATCACGGGCAATTCCCGACTTTGTCTTATATGCATACAAGGCTGCCTCATTGTTGATGAAATCACCGATGTATTTTTTCCTCAGCCTTAATTTATAAGGTGTTTCCGCCGTGGCCGGGATGATGCCCTGTTTAAAGGAAGGATTCAGGAACTGCACCTCTTCATAAGGAATATGAAGCATCTCGGAAATCTGGTTAAAAGTCAGGGGGTTTCTCACAGTAACAGTATCGATCTCATAAAAAAGGATCCCGGGATCAATAGGATAAATCTTATGTTCCGCCGAATAGGTCATGACATAGCTGGCGGCAATGAAGGCCGGTACATACGACCGGGTTTCCTTCGGAAGGAATTTCTGGATGACCCAGAAATTTTTTGCCCCGCCGGCCCTGCGGATGGCCTTATTGACATTCCCCGGTCCGGAATTGTAGGCGGCCAGCGCCAGCGACCAGTTTCCGTAAATTTCATAAAGATCGGTAAGATGCTCGCAGGCAGCCACCGTCGATTTGACAGGATCAAAACGGTCATCGGTATAAGAAGAGATCTTCAGCCCGTAAACCTTCCCTGTTCCGTACATGAATTGCCACAAACCCTTTGCGCCTGCCCTGGAATTGGCCACCGGGTTCAGTGCCGACTCAATAACGGCAAGGTATTTCAGCTCAAGCGGCATGTTGTATTTGTCGAGCTGTTCCTCGAACAGGGGGAAATAGATCTGCGCCAACCCCAGGATGCGCGAGGTCAGGCCTCTTTTCCTGTACGCATAGAGGTCGATGAATTTCCTGACATCTGCGTTATATACATATTCGAAAGGCGATTGAAGACTCATCCCGGTGATCCTGTCACGATAAACGGAATCAGGAAAATAGGGGATCTGATCGGAACCGCTGATTGTATTTGTTTCTGAGGAACCCGGTTTCAGGAACCTGGAATTTTCAAACACCTTCAGTCCTGCGAGACTATCGAGCATGGAAACAACCGGATCATCTTCCACAAAGCCCTTTTTTGCCGCACTGGTATCGGGCAGGACAGGTTCCTGTGCCCATAAAAAAGTTGAAAAAAGCAGAAAGATCAAAACCGGAAATTTCCTGATGAACATAAATGAGGATTAAATCAATTATAAAACAGATCGTTGCAAATTTAGCGGATAAACAGATAAGAGTAATCAGGACGGGAAAAAGTGATTAACAATGAATTGTTAATGAGGGATCAGAGATTTTCCACATGAATCGTAACCTCGGTATGATTGATCGACCGCTTGATCTCCTCTTCAATGGCATCGCAGAGGGCATGTGCATTCTTTACAGTCATCTCGGCCGGTACGTTGAGATGGAAATCAACATAACGGTAATTTCCGGCTTTGCGGGTGCGCAGGCCATGATAACTCATGGTATCTGAACAATTTGCGCTGATCAGTTTTTTGATCAATTCGACCTCTTCGTGTGAAAGTGCTTCGTCAAGCAGGGGGGAATAAGCTTTTTTAAACAGGATAAAGGATTCTCTGAGGATGAGTAATGCAACCAGGATGGCGATGACAGGATCAAGGTATGTAATGAGGGGACTTTTGAAAAAATAACCCAGAACCAGCATCAGGAAAAGACCGCCTGCCACACCCATCGACGTGTACACATCCACCTTCAGGTGGAGCGCATCCGCTTCCAGTGCAATGGAATCGGTCTCCTTGGCAACTTTGTAGAGCTTGCGGGAAACCAGAAAATTCACGATTGCAGATATCGCCATCACGACGATTCCAAGGCCGATCTTTTCTATGTCCTTCGGATGAATGATCTTTCTGACCGCTTCCATAATGATCCATGCCGATGCGACGAAGATCAGGATGGCCTCAACGACACCGGAAATGTTCTCAAATTTTCCATGTCCGTAGGGATGTCTTTCGTCGGCCGGGGTATCGGAAATCCTGACGGAGAAAAATGCAATGATCGCAGCCAGCAGGTCCATGAAGGAATGAATGGCTTCGGACAAAATACTGATGGAACCGCTTAAAAAGCCCACCACAACCTTCATGATGATCAGCAGGGTGTTGGATAATACTGACAGACGTGCAATGCTTGTTTTCCTGTTCATGCCGAGAAAATGGACAACAAAAATACATTCCTTCCGGAATAATTTAATTTTTCCGGGTAGAAGTTATTACCAGTTTTTAAAAAAGATAAAGCCGGAATGGGGTTGAGTCCTTGAAAGAGATTTTTATCTTTGTGATTGATAAATCCTTCCCCTCATGAAAAAATTCTTTTATCTCTTTTCTCTATTCTTTTTTCTTTATACCGCAGCATCTGCACAGGTAAAAAACCCTGAACCATGGCAGCTGGGTCACTGGTTATCGGCCGAGGAAATGCTAAAGAAAGACCTGATAGGGCGTGGCTTTGTTGAAACCCCGCCTCCGGTCGGACCGGTAAGGAATGTTGCTGAATTCGACAGGATGCAGGCGGTGCTGGTGCGCTACCCCTTCGGCATTCCTATCAGCCTTGTTAAAGAGATGGCCAATGATATCATGGTTACCACCATCGTTCTCAATTCCTCCCAGCAGGCCACTGTTACAAGCCAGTACCAGGCGGCAGGCGTAAACATGGCCCATTGCAATTTTCTGCTGGCGCCATCAGATTCTTACTGGACCAGGGATTACGGTCCCTGGTTTGAATCAGACGGAGACAACCACATTGGAATCGTGGATTTTCCATACAACCGTCCCCGTCCCAACGATGACGAAATTCCAAAAAAAGTTGCTGACATGCTTGGTATTCCTTGGTACGGAATGAATGTGATCCATACCGGCGGCAATTACATGACCGACGGCATGGGGATCTCCTCCTCAACCACATTGGTATGGACGGAAAATCCAACGCAGACGCATGATTCCATCGCAGATAAATTCCGTAACTACCTTGGGATAGATCCTTACCTCGTTGTTGAAGATCCGAACGGAACCTACATTGATCATATTGATTGCTGGGGAAAATACCTGGCGCCCGACAAGATCCTGATCCGGAAAGTTCCAACTTCCCATCCGCAATACGCTGCGATCGAAGCCACAGCAGCTTATTACGCTTCCACGCCCTGTTCCTATGGATACAACTACCGTGTTTCTCGCGTGAACACGCCAAACGATCAGCCCTATACAAATTCGCTGATCCTGAACAACAAGGTCTTCGTTCCAACCATGAGCTCTTCCTGGGACGACAGCGCGATTGTGGCTTATCAGAGAGCCATGCCAGGGTACCAGGTCATAGGGGTCCTCGGGAATCCGGCCACACCATGGGTTTCCACCGATGCCCTGCACTGCCGGAACATGGGAATCGCCGACATCGGCCAACTTTACATCCGCCACATTCCGCTTACCGGTAACCAGCCTGCCCAGGATAATTTTGTTCTCAATGCCGACCTGATCCCCTGCAGCGATTCGGCCATCTACAGCGATTCAGTGCTGATCTGGTACAAGGTCAACAATGGTGCTTACCAGGTAAAGCATATGACCAATACGACCGGCAACCATTATACCGGGATGATTCCCAAGCAACCGTCCGGAAGCATTATAAGTTATTACCTCTATGCTGCCGATAAATCCGGTCACAACGCCATCCTGCCGATCATGGGTCCTGCCGACCCGTTCATGTTCACGGCCGTATATACCGATATCACCGCCATCCCCGATACCCTCTGGTTTCACACCCTCGCTGACTGCATAACCGGGAAAGCAACCCGTTTGCACAACTACGCAGCAACAGGAATTTCCCTCATATCGGTAGAACAGTCCGGCTCAACTGGATGGTATGTTGATTCCATGACGGTGTCTGCATTCCCTCACATGATGAACCCGGGTGATTCCGAATTTGTCCATGTGAGGTTTGTAATACCTTTAACCAATTCTGTTCCGGGATATTTTCTTGATACGATGGATGTAGTCAGCGAGCTGGGCCTGCACCGTGTGATCATCCTTGTCAACGACAGCCTTTTCACGGGTGTTCAGAATGCCGGTGTGACTGAAGGAACCCTGCTTGGACAGAATTTCCCGAACCCTTTCAAAGGCTCGACAACGATCCGGTATTTTCTGCCGGAACGATCCAGGGTAAAACTGGAAATTCTTGATGCTTTCGGGCAGATAGTTTCTGTATTGACGGATACAGAAAAAGAGAGCGGATCCTCTACTGTAAAATTTGATGCGGGAGGTCTTCCTGCCGGGATCTATTATTACCGCCTGGTTACCGAAAAGGCGACGGTCACGAAAAAGATGCTGCTATACAGGTAGATTATTTTTCAGGACGCATCTGCGGAAAGAAGAGAACATCCTGGATCGAGGGTGAATCCGTCATGATCATGGTAAGGCGGTCGATGCCGATGCCAAGGCCGGACGTCGGCGGCATTCCGAATTCAAGGGCCCTCAGGAAATCTTCATCAAGCACCATCGATTCCATATCCCCGCGCTTGCCCAGTTCAAGCTGAGCCTCGAACCGTTCACGCTGATCGATCGGGTCGTTCAGTTCGGTGAAGGCATTGCAGATCTCCTTCCTGTTACAGATGGCTTCGAACCGTTCCACAAGCCCTTCCTTGGTACGGTGCTTCTTTGCCAGCGGCGACATTTCAACAGGATAATCGGTGATGAAAGTAGGCTGGATAAGATTGGGCTCGCATTTTTCCCCGAAGATCTGGTCGATGATCTTTCCCTTTGCCATGGTCGGGTCGGTTGGAACATTCATGCTTTTCGCAAGGGACAGGAGTTCCTGTTCATTCATTCCTGAAATATCAGTACTGGTATAGTGTTGGATCACTTCGTACATGGTGAACCTTTTCCAGGGCCGTTTGAAATCGATCATGTTTTCTCCAACCTTCACTTCAGTTGTTCCGTGCAGATCAAGGGCGATCTTCTCCACCATCTCCTCCACAAGGTTCATCATCCATTCATAATCTTTATACGCAACATACAATTCCATCTGGGTGAACTCGGGATTGTGGAACCGGTCCATCCCTTCATTGCGGAAATCCTTCGAAAACTCATAAACCCCGTCGTACCCGCCAACGATCAGCCGCTTCAGGTAAAGCTCATTCGCAATCCTCAGATAGAGAGTAACGTCAAGGGAATTGTGATAGGTTGTAAATGGCCGTGCAGCCGCGCCGCCATACAATGGCTGAAGGATGGGTGTTTCTACTTCCAGGTATTTCCGGTCATTCAGGAATGACCGCATCGAGTTGACCAGAATGGCGCGTTTAACAAATGCTTCACGGACATGAGGGTTCACAATCAGGTCAACGTACCGCTGGCGGTAACGCTGCTCGGGATCGGTAAAGGCATCGAAAAGGGTATCTTCCTTTTCCTTCACGATCGGAAGCGGCCGCAGGGATTTGCTAAGCAGCTTAAGTGATCTGACATGGATGGTGATCTCACCCATCTGTGTAATGAAAACATAACCTGTCACACCAACGATATCGCCAATATCGAGAAGTTTCTTGAAAACTGTATTGTATAAAGTCTTGTCCTCTCCTGGGCAGATATCATCGCGTTTTACATACAACTGTATCCTGCCTGCCGAATCCTGGATCTCAACAAATGATGCTGCACCCATGATCCTGCGGCTCATGATCCTGCCGGAAATACTGATATCCTGAAAAAGGGTATTATCCTCCGCGAATTTTTTCTTTATTTCGGAAGAGTGGGCGGTTACTTCAAAGGTTTCTGGCGGATAAGGATTGATCCCTAACCGAATAAGTTCATTCAGTGAATCGCGGCGGATCTTTTCCTGCTCGCTCAGTACATGTGGCATGATTTCGGATTTTCGGCAAAGATAAGGGAAATCTTTGAGTCAGGTCTTACCCCAGCACCGTATGCAGCACATGGTGGGACTGTATTTCCCTGAATCCGGCAACATGGAGCCGGTAATAAACCAGGATGGCTTCCAGTAACGCATCGCGGGTCTTCACAGAAATATGAACCGAAGCCGTTTCATTTTCAGGTGTCACTAAAAGCTGATGCATGATTTTACTCGTTTCGGCATCAAGATAATCCCGGTGTTCCGGAACGGCTCCCTGGAATGTCCCTTCCCTGAGGTTAAAAATGGGCGTCCGTTCCGAAAAGTTCATTTGTGGCATGCAGCCAAGATACCTGGTTAGGTGAAGCGAGAAGACCAGGTGAAAAAGAGCAAGGTTTTCCGTCGTGCTGTCGAGGTGAAGACAGGAATCATAAAGGAATGAAAAAAGTTCGGGATGCGGTTCTTCTTCATGAATGGTCTTATAGATAAGCTCATTGATGAAAAGCGCGACAGAACTCTTACGGATGTCGAAGGGAATGGATTGATAAGGATGGGAATAATGGGCTTCCTTCAGCGTCTGAAGGGATGTTTTTTCTTTGTGATACACAACCAGGTCAAGCAGTGTCAGCGGCTGAAACAGACCCGGTTTCATTCTTGCATGCTGCTTGCGGGTTCCTTTTACCAGGTACGGCTGCAATCCGAAGAGTTCGGTATAGATCTTTACAACGCTGCTGGTTTCAGAGTACTTGGTTGCATGTAACGCGATTCCCTTTGTCTGATGAAGCATCAGTTAATGATGAGTATCCTGGTTACGACTTTTTCCGAACCCTTGGCATTCCCGGCGGTTACGAGATAAACCCCGGTTTTTGCTTTCCGTCCGTCGAAGTTCTTCCCGTCCCATACTGCCATGCCTCCGTCCGCCTTGGTCGTGTAAATAAGATTTCCTTCAATGTCTGTGATCCTGACCTCTGCATTTGTCACCAGTCCTTTGATCCCGATCATTCCTTCATAATCTTCTTTTACCGGGTTCGGGAATGCATATACATTCGAGAAACTTTCCCCGCCTTCGGTGGCTGTTCCCTGGTATGAGATCAGTCCCCGGTCGGTGCCAACAAAAACCTCACCTGTCCCTGGATTAATTGTCAGCCCAAGAATGTTATCGGAAAACAGTGGACTGTTTTCGGTGGTGAAATGATAGATCTGCCGGGTTCCGTCTTCCGAGAAAAGGTACAATCCGCCGCCTTCGGTGCCGATCCATTTCCGGTTTGCGCCGTCGACAGCCAGTGCAGTGACTTTTTCATTTTCCATCAGGTACTGGACATAAGCCCCTTGCTGAACAAGGATCTGCTGTGCATCGAAATCCTGCCCGGTAAATATATTTTCAGGATTGTAAAAAACGCCGATCCCTTTTTCGGTCCCGACCCAAACCTGTCCGTTCTTGTCAACGGCCACGGCGAATACAGTTTGTCCGGGTAAGGCACCGCTTCCTTTCTGGCTGTTAAGCAGGATCGACTTGCTGTTTGCAGGATTGGTTTTGTCTTCTTTAAAAACTAAAAGTGAACCCGGAACGGAAGTCAGGATGCGCATGATCACCCATTTCTGGTCACTGTTGTCAATGACCATCTGGCCGAGGTCATCTGAGTTGATAATGGGAACGGTATATCCGGTCCAGGTGTTCCCGGTTTTCCGTGAAATGCAGTTGTTGTTGTGGGAATTGGCCACCCAGAGACTTCCTTCGCTGTCAAAAGCGGTTCCTCCGATCCGGACATCAGAAGTGTCGGATGCAGTATGATGCCGCAACGTGCTGTTCCATTCCCCGTAACGGTTCACCACTTTATTGTCGTAAAGTTCAAGCAATCCGCGGCCCCAGGATCCGACATAGATCCTTCGCGTATCGCCCGGATCAATGATGACGGTACAGAAATTTGATGCCTGTCCAAGGTTGGGATCTGTTGCTGTCGTCAGGTTTTTCCAGGAACTGTTGTCGAAATGATAGATCTCCGAAAGATAGGTGTCGCTTGGCACATAGGAAAGATCCCTTCCTCCGGGAACAACGTAAACATCATTTCCATACGAAGTCAGTGCAAACACCAGTGATTTGAGGGGACCGCTGATATCAACCGGCGTTGAATATCCGTTCATGTCGCACTTCATCAGCCCGGCATTCCTGTCGGCCACCCAGATCATTCCATTCCTGTCAAAAACGGCATCGGCAGGGGTTGGACCGGCGCCGTTATAACTATATACTCCATTTATAATATTGAAGTTTTCATCATAATACTTGACGAAAAAATCGAAGGCGATAACCAGTTTCCCATACGTCGTTTCTAAATGCTGTACCGGGTTGGAAACATCCAGTACCCATACGCCCCACTGTCCGTTCGAATACCTGTAGAGACTGTCCCCCTTGGGAGAAGTGTTGTATCTGCTGACGACAACCTGTCCGCTAAAGCTGGCGATATGATCATATTTGGTCTGTCCGTTCATGCGGGGATCTTTCGTCCATGACTGGTAGTTGGCAAGATTCGGATTTTTCGCATAGGCAAGGTAAATCCCATGTTCTGTCGCGGCAAAAAGGGTATCATGATCATCTTTTGTCAGCCCAAGGACATTTACCTGCCCGCCATTGGCTCCGATGTAGTAGGTGTCGTGGATCTCTTCCTTCGCCACATCCAGCACCACGATCCCGAACCCGCATGAAAGATAAGCGTACTGCCCGATGAAATAAATATCATTGATCGTTTTGTTTCCAAGGATGGAGGCCCGCTTGATGTCAGAAATGTTGATGATCGTATTGTCCTTGATCAGGTCGATGTTCGCATTCGTATAGGCAATAACAAGTACATTGTATGCCGAATTGTAATTGATGGTGGAAATGCCGATGTCTGAAAGACCGTTTATTTTATTAAGCCGCTGGATGCTGTTGTCTTCCTGGTCAAAATAGAAGAGTGAAAAGGAAGTTGCGCAATAGATCCTGCTGCCGACTTCTTTCACGGCAATACACTGGGAATAGGGAAGGTGATCCCTCCACTGGCCGATGCCGGTCACCTGGGCAAAGGTGGTCAGCGAAAACAGGAAAACGAACAGGGGAATAAAGAGATATCGCTTTGGGTTCATCGAATTGATTTTATGAAAAAAACGGACGTTTGCTGAATATCAGACTAACTCGTTTTTTCCTTTTTTATTGTAGGAATGGCATGTTTAAAGGATCATTCCGGCAGCCATGGTCTCGTTGGTGGATTCGTCGATCAGAATGAGACTGCCTGTGATCCTGTTCCTGGAATAAGGATCAAAGAAAAGTGGTTTGGTTGTCCGTAACATGACACATGCAATATCATTG
The DNA here is from genome assembly GCA_026391805.1 of Bacteroidota bacterium. Lineage (GTDB taxonomy): Bacteria > Bacteroidota > Bacteroidia > Bacteroidales > FEN-979 > FEN-979. The sequence goes on from JAPLDJ010000017.1 coordinate 85,281, forward strand.
AGCTTTACGGTTTTTTCTTCAACCTGTTTTTCAAGGGTGTTGATGTTCAGGATGTATTTCACATCGGTGACCACGCACCGGACATCCCGCGTGGTATGTTTTACCGCATATTTCCCGTTTACCTGGAGCGGGCGCTGGTTCATCCAGCAAATCATAACCTCAATCTCCGAACTCTGAGTGGGGAGGTTGTCTTCCGGAACGATCATGTCCCCGCGGCTGATATCGATATCATCGGCCAGCGTCAGGGTTACCGACATGGGAGGAAATGATTCTTCTGCCTGCTGGTTAAACGTATCGATGGAAGTGATCACAGATGATATTCCTGACGGAAGAACGACTACCTTATCGCCTTTATGAAAGATCCCGCCGGAGATCCGTCCTGCATAACCCCGGTAATCGTGGAATTCGTCCATCTCGGGACGAATGATATACTGCACGGGAAACCTGCCGTCGGTGAGATTGTAATCGTTTGAAATAGGAATGGTCTCCAGCGCATGAAGAAGCGTTCCTTCCCGGGACCAGGTCATGTTGTCTGAAGGATCCACTACATTATCACCATGCAGTGCACTGATGGGAATAAATCTGACATCCTTCCCCGGGAAGACTTTGTCGGAAAACAATTTGAAATCGGTTTTTATTTTCTCAAACACATCCTGCCGGTAATCCTGCAGGTCCATTTTATTGATGCAGACGATGATGTGCGGGATCTCGAGAAGCGAGGCGATGTAAGAGTGGCGGTGCGTCTGTTCCGTCACCCCGTTACGGGCATCGATAAGGATGATGGCGGCATTGGCCGTCGATGCCCCGGTGACCATGTTCCGTGTATACTGAATATGCCCCGGCGTATCTGCGATGATGAATTTCCGCTGAGGAGTTGCAAAATAACGGTAGGCAACATCGATGGTGATGCCCTGTTCCCTTTCAGCCCTCAATCCGTCGGTGAGTAATGCAAGATTGATGTGTTCACTCCCTTTTTTCAGGCTGGCCTTTTTGACCGCATCCAGCTGATCTTCAAAAATTGATTTACTGTCGTAAAGCAATCGCCCGATCAGGGTACTTTTGCCGTCATCCACGCTTCCTGCTGTCGTGAACCGAAGCAGTTCCATGTCAAGATAAACCTTGCTGGAAAATTCAGAACCGGGTTGTTTCTGGGGTGTCATTTCTTCGTCCTGCATCAGAAATAGCCCTCCTTTTTTCGGTCCTCCATGGCTGCATCCGAGCGCTTGTCGTCATACCTGCCGCCTCTTTCCGTAACCCGGGTGGCGGCAATCTCCCGGATAATGTCTTCAAGACTGTTGGCCGTGGAAAGTGAAAGTCCCGTGCAGGAGATATCTCCCACTGTCCGGCACCGTACTTTCCTGACTTCCGTCTTTTCCGTTTCCTTCATTTTCATGAACGGCGCACAGGCAAGCCAAACCCCGTCACGATAGAAAACTTCACGTTCATGCGTGTAATAAATGCTGGGTAAGTCAATGTTTTCCTGGTGGATGTACTGCCAGATATCCATCTCGGTCCAGTTGCTGATGGGAAATACCCTGAAATGCTCTCCCATCCTCTTTTTTCCGTTAAAGATATTCCAGAGTTCCGGCCGTTGGTTTTTGGGATCCCATTGTCCGAATTCATCACGGTGGGAGAAGAACCGTTCCTTTGCACGTGCTTTTTCCTCATCCCTCCTGCCACCACCGATGGCTGCATCAAATTTGTACTTTTCGATGGTATCCAGAAGGGTGACTGTCTGAAGAACATTCCTGCTGGCATTGATGCCCTGTTCTTCGACCGCCCGGCCGTTGTCAATGGATTCCTGGACAGATCCGACGATCAGGCGGGCATGGAATTTTTCAACAAGCGAATCACGGAACTGCAGGGTTTCAACAAAGTTATGACCAGTGTCGATATGAACAAGCGGGAAAGGGATTCGTGCGGGCCAAAAGGCCTTCTGTGAAAGATGGACAAGCACGATCGAATCTTTTCCTCCGGAAAAAAGAAGTGCAGGCCGCTCAAACTGGGCAGCAACTTCCCGTATGACAAAGATGGCTTCGGATTCTAATTCCTGCAGATGATGTAACTGGTGCACTAGGATCTCCCGAATATTCTTTTAAATGCAGATTTCTTTTCTATTTTACGGTCTTCGGAATAATATCCGTAGCCGTAGCCGTACCCATAGCCATATCCGTACCCGTATCCGTATCCATAGGAACTACGTCCAAGCCTCACATCATTGATCATAATGGCGAGGTTCGGCAGCTTCCGTTGTTCAAGGTCCTTCACGATGGAGGCAAATACTTTCTTATGGGTATAGTTTTGCCTGACAAGGATCAGGTTGGCGTCGGTAAATTTCATTAACAGAAATGCATCGGTCACAAGGCCGATCGGCGGAGTGTCAATAATGATAAAATCGTACATTTCTTTCAACCGTGTAAACAATTCTGTACACTTTTCCGATGCAATAAGTTCGGATGGATTAGGAGGAACAGGTCCTGCAAGGATAATATCCATATTTTCGACACTCGACTTCTGGATGATGTCCTCCAGGCTGCTTTTGTTGATAAGGTAAGAACTGATGCCTGCATCGGTCTTTAACCCGGCATCTTTGAATATTTTAGGTTTACGCAAATCAAAACCCATCAATAAGGTTTTTTTGCCGTACATGGCGAAAATCGCCGCGAGGTTCATCGAGCAGAAGGTCTTTCCGGCACTCACCATGTCTGAGGTCAGCAGAATGACCTGTTTTTCTTGTCCTTTCAAGAGGTACTGAAGGTTGGTACGGATCGAACGGAACGACTCAGCGATTGACGATTTCGGGGAATCCATCACGACAAGACTACTCATTGTATCGGAGTGAATGATATGCCCGATGATCGGGATCTTGGTGATCTTTTCCACATCCTCCCGCTCCACGATCTTGTCGTTCATGTAATCCTTCCCCAATACGAACACAACCGGTAAGATCAACCCGATGATCAGTGCGATCATATAATTTGTACTGGTCTTCGGGTAAACAGGTGTTCCTGCATCCGGTCTTGATTTATCCAGAACTTCGTTATCAGGGAGGTTCGATGCCTGTGTAATCTGGGCTTCCGAACGCTTCTGCAGAAGATAAGTGTAAATAGCGTCTGTCAACTTATACTTCCGTTCAATACCAATAAGCACCCGCTGGGTTTCAGGCAGCTGGTTCATCTTTGAGAGGATTTCATTGATCCTCTCATCCAGGTCATTCATGGTAAACTTATTCGTCGCGACAGCCTTCTTGATGTTTTCATAGACGGCATTTTTTGCTGTCTCAATCTGGATGTCCAGTGTCTTTATGGTCGGATTCTTCTCTTTTGAGTACTGGATCATCTCCTTGCGGGTTGCATAAGCCTTTATTAATTCAGCAGTAAGACTATTCAGGGCACCATCATTAACGCCCATCGAGGAGGGCATGATCAGTTGATCAAGAGCTGCATTTTTTTCCAGGTACTCTTTCAGATTGGCAAGGAACTTGGATTGCACAACAAGAGCTGCTTTCTGCTCCTGGAGCTCAACCATTTTATCAAAAACCTGCCTGGTTTCGTCATTCAGGTCCATGATCTCGTTATTCTCGCGGAAGGTTTTCAATTCATCTTCGGAAGAAGAAAGAGAATCCGAAATTCCCTGCAACTCGTGGTCGATAAATGCAATTGTGCGTGATGAAGCCAGGTTTTTCTTCTCCAATCCTCTTTCAATGTATTCTTTGGTAAGGGCATTGAGGAAATCGGAAAGTTTAGCAACATTATAGCCTTTGATCTTGATCTGCAGAATTGATGCATCCTTGTTGAGTGTACTGATGTTGAACCCCTTGAACTCTTCGGTAAGTGCATCGTAATCCTTGAGCTGGAAGTAGAAAGAGCGCTTTATGTCTTTCTCAGGATCAAAAGAACTGTTCCGGACGATCCTGAATTTGAAGTAAGGGGTGACAATCTCTTTCCCGAAATTAATTGTTCCGTCATAGATTATTTTAACAGGTTTACGGTCAAGGACCTTCCTGTGTGAATAATCATAGAACTTTACATTTTCTTCTTTTACCTCAAGTTTATAATGCTCTCTTGAGAGAATGGTCAGATCGAACCGGACATTCAGTGGTTGCGGAAATGCAGTATCCAGTTCAACAAAGAAGGGAGAATCTTTATACAACTCTGAAGTAATGAAATTCTCTTCGGAAAAGTAGGAAACTTCATATCCGATTTTTGTCACCGTACGGAAAACAATACTACGGGAAGATAAAACCCCGATTTCGTTCTGTATATTCTGCCCCCTGTTACCGAAACCAAAACCAATCCCGATCATTTCCTGTGGTCCAGCCTGGTCTTTCAGCAGGACGGTCGTAGCTACTTCATAAACTGTCCGTGTGTATTTGTTAAAGAGAAAAGCGATCAATAAGGCGATAAAAAGTGTCAGAACAAACAGATACCAATATCTGAATAATTTAAAGAAAATGGCCTTGAAATCAGTGGATTGCTGTTGCTCCTGTACCTGAAAAGTATCTTCCATTGCCTAAGCTGTTTTAAAATGCTTTAAAGTAGGTGATCAATACCAGTGCAAACGAAATCATCGAGAACACAAATGCCCATGGGAACGTTTCCCCGAATCCCCAGGTCTTAATCCCCAGCGGTTTAAAGTAAAGAATATCGTTTGGCTCCAGGTAATAATAGGGTGACTTGAGGATATCGATGTTGTTCAGATCGAGGTAAATCACCCTTGAACCATCTTTTGTTTGCCGGATCAATGCAACCTGTGCACGATTGGCAAAACTGGTAAGATCTCCTGCCTGAGAAATGGCTTCAAAGATGTTGATCTTTTCCTGCATGACCTCTTTCTCACCGGGGGACCTGACCTCACCAAGAAGGGTCACTTTGAAATTCACCATCCTTAGCTGGACCTGGACATCTTTCAGGTACTCTCTTACAAGTGACTGTATAAGTAGTTTTGCCTGATCAACCCGGAGATCCTTCACATAAATATTCCCGATCATCGGGAAATCAATATACCCGGAATCGTTCACCAGGTAACTGTCGAGATACAAATTGGAGCTGGACGATCCACTAGAACCTCCTGCTTGTGTCATTTGATTGAAGTATGAGCTGGACTTTTCGTCCATGGTAAGGATCCGGATATAAAGGTGATCATGCTGCTGAATCTTGTAATCCAGCGTCCTGCGGTTCTTATAAAAAGAAGTGGTGTCCTCCTTTTGTTTTTTCTGAAGGTATTTTATCTGCTTCGGAGTCACGCATGAACTAAGAAATACCAAAACCATTCCTGTCAGCAACAGGCATGCAGATGAAAACCGGAAAAATTTCTTCATAGTATTTATTTTAATCACAGAACCAGGTAAAAAACAGATGGCTTCCCCTGGAAGAGCCGGTAATATTTATAACAATAATTGTTTGGCTTCTGTCAATGGAGGCGCAAAATTAACCTTTTTTACTGAACTAAAAAATTTCCCTTTTTGCAAATGCTCTGTGGATAAGGTTTGTACGAAAACGGGCAAGAAAAGTTTCAGACAGCATTCCCGAGAAGAGTGGCAGATGTGAAACGGTTGATTTTTACCGGAACGCAATCCCCGGGTTTGTTCCCTGTTGCCCGGAACACAACAACTTTATTCTGTGAATTCCGGCCAGAAAGATGCTCGGCCGACCGTTTAGAAAAGCCCTCGACAAGCACCTCAAAAGTCTTCCCGACATCCATTTTATTATTCTGATAAGAAAGCTTCTGCTGCAGGTCGATGATTTCCCGGAGCCTTCTCTCTTTTACATCGTCAGGAACATTGTCTTTGTACCGATCGGCAGCAAGGGTATCAGGCCTTTCTGAATACCGGAACATAAATGCATAGTCATATTCCACCTTCTCCATCAGCGAAAGGGTTTCAGAATGGTCTTCTTCTGTCTCGTCACAAAAACCTGTAATAATGTCTGTTGATATTGAACAATCAGGAAGTACGATTCGGAGGGCATCGATACGTTCAAGGTACTGCTCCCGGGTGTAACCTCGGTTCATTCGGTCGAGGACCCGGCTGCTGCCGGACTGAACCGGAAGATGAATCGATTTGCAGATGTTGTGATGCCTTGACATTGCCAGAAGCAGTTCATCGGAGAGGTCCTTTGGATGCGAAGTGGCAAAACGGATCCTGAGCAGCGGATTTATCATTGCTGCTTTTTCAAGAAGCTCAGGAAACCCGGTTGTCTTTCCGTCCTGTGTCCAGCGATAAGAATTTACATTCTGTCCCAGCAAAGTCACTTCCCGGTATCCGTTCCGGAAGAGATCTCCCGCTTCCCGGAGGATGGATGCCACATCCCGGCTTCGTTCCTGTCCCCTAACGTAGGGTACAACACAGTAGGCGCAAAAGTTTTCACAACCCCTCATGATCGAGATGTAGGCGGAAACGCCGTTAGAATCATACCGCACCGGGGCAATATCGGCATAGGTTTCTTCGGCAGAAAGCATCGTATTAACTGCCTTTCCGCCTGATTCCACCTCTTCCATCAACCTTGGAAGATCACGATAGGAATCCGGACCTGCAATGATATCCAGTACCTGCTCTTCTTCCAGCAATTGTGTTTTTAACCGTTCGGCCATACACCCCAGCAATCCGATAACAAGATGAGGATTTTTCTTCTTGAGCGACTGCATATAATCCAGCCTTTTCCTTACCCGCTGTTCGGCATGATCACGGATCGAACAGGTATTGATGAAGATCACATCGGCCTCTTTTATATCTTTAGTACTGCCGTAACCTTTCTCTTCGAGAATAGAAACAACGATCTCACTGTCAGAAAAATTCATCTGGCAGCCATACGTCTCGATAAAGAATTTTTTATTATTCACCCTTTTACCGTATTACCTTTTGGTTTTTTTCCGATTAAGCAGAGAAAAAGTGCACAAAGGTAAACAGAATAACCGGTGGTTCTGCCTGATGGAACAGCAGATATGCCGGAAAAGTGATTTGCATCGGGATTTGTTTTACTTTTGCACCGGTTTTTAAAACCTTAACCCAATTCTGGACATGACGAAAAATCTTGTGATCGTTGAGTCTCCGGCAAAAGCCAAAACCATTGAGGGATTCCTTGGTAAAGATTACCTTGTGAAATCCTGTTTTGGCCATGTCATGGACCTTGCAAAAAAAGACCTCGGTGTGGATATTGAAAACGGATTTCTTCCGCGCTACATCATATCCCCGGAAAAGAAAAAAGTTGTCACCGAACTGAAAAAGAAAGCCGGGGAAGCTGAAATAATCTGGCTGGCATCCGATGAAGACCGCGAAGGAGAAGCCATTGCATGGCACCTTGTAACAGCCCTCGATCTGGATGAAGCAAAAACACGCAGGATCGTTTTTCACGAAATCACCAAGCCCGCTATTACAGAAGCGATCGGAAACCCGCGGAAGATCGATAAAAATCTTGTGGATGCACAGCAGGCGCGCAGGGTGCTTGACCGGCTCGTCGGCTTTGAACTTTCTCCACTGCTCTGGAAAAAGATCAAACCTGCGCTCTCTGCCGGAAGGGTACAGTCCGTTGCTGTACGACTGATCGCTGAAAGAGAAGAGGAGATTAAGAACTTTGTACCAGTCTCAACCTATCGTGTCCAGGCTGATTTCCTGGTGGATGACGGGAATAAGAAATCAAAGGTGACCGCCGAACTGAACAAACGGTTCAGCGATAAGGCAGAGGCCATTGCATTCCTCGAAAAATGCAAATCAGCGTTGTTCAGTGTCGAGGATATCGAAACAAAACCGGCCAAAAAATCGCCGGCACCTCCCTTTACAACTTCAACCCTGCAACAGGAAGCAAGCCGGAAACTTGGATTTTCCGTTGCCAATACCATGCGGGTTGCACAGCAGCTCTACGAATCCGGGAAGATCACCTACATGAGAACGGATTCTGTGAACCTCTCGAAAATGGCGCTGGCCATGGCCAGAGAGGAGATCACCCGCACGTTCGGAGAGGATTATGTGAAAACCCGTCAGTACACGACCAAGACGAAAGGCGCACAGGAAGCACATGAAGCCATCCGCCCCACCTACCTGAACCACCGGACCATTGAAGGAGATAACTCCCAAAAGAGGCTCTATGACCTGATCTGGAAAAGAACCATCGCTTCACAGATGAGCGATGCCCTGCTTGAGAAAACCAACATTACCATCGGGATCTCAAATACGGTCGAAAAATTTATTGCAAGGGGAGAGGTCATTAAATTCGACGGTTTCCTGAAAGTCTATATGGAATCGAAAGATGATGAGGACGATGAGAGCCAGGAAGGAATGCTCCCGCAACTTAAAACCGGCGAGACCCTGATTGCTGAAGAGATCCAGGCACAACAGAAATTCACCCAGAATCCTCCAAGGTATACCGAAGCAAGCCTGGTGAAAAAGCTTGAAGAACTTGGAATCGGCCGTCCGTCAACCTATGCACCTACGATCTCTACGATCCAGAAAAGGGAGTACGTGGTCAGGGAAGATCGTGACGGAACCGTACGGAAATATTCCCTGATAAAACTAAAAGGGCAAACCATCAGGGATGAGGAAAAAACTGAAAACACAGGCTTTGAAAAATCCAAGCTCTTCCCGACCGATATCGGGAACCTTGTGAACAGTTTCCTGATGCAGTATTTTGTCAACATTCTGGATTATAACTTCACGGCCCTCGTTGAAGAAGAATTCGATGAAATCGCCGAAGGAAAACTGGTCTGGAACAAAATGATCCATGATTTTTATTATCCGTTCCATGCACAGATCGAGGAAACACTCGAAACTTCAAAGAAAGTAAGCGGCGAAAAACTGCTGGGCAAGGATCCGACGAGCGGGGAAAACCTTTTTGTGAAAATCGGACGCTATGGCCCGATGGTGCAGCTCGGGGATACTGATTCAGAGAACAAACCACGGTTTGCATCGCTGAAAAAAGGACAAAGCATCGATACCATCACCCTCGATGAAGCATTGGATCTCTTTAAACTCCCGCGGACCCTGGGCGAATATGAATCTTCCGAAGTCGTCGTCTCCACCGGCCGTTTCGGTCCCTATGTGAAGCATAATTCGGTTTTCTGTTCACTGGCGAAAACCGACGATCCACTCACCCTCATCATGGATAGGGCCATTGAGCTTATCCTTGAGAAAAGAAAAAAGGATTCGGAAAAAACCATCCGTGAGTTCCCGGAGAACAAGGATGTGAAGCTGCTGAACGGAAGGTATGGCGCATATATTTCCTATAAAAAGCAGAATTACAAGATCCCGAAAAGTAAGGATCCGAAAGAGCTGACGCTCGATGATTGCCTGACCATCATAAAAGAGACGGAACCTTCAAAACCCGGTCGGTCGGCAAGAAAAAAGAAGTAAATTTGATCCGGCCATTTATTTAAAGGTATGGATATTTCTGATTTTTTTGAATCCCCCGACATCAATTTCACGCCCGACAGTTCCGGGCAGCAGCGGATGGGTGACCTGATCACTGCCTATGTCGAATCCGGCAATTTTCCCGAGTATCATAATGCCGATATCGTGATCATCGGCGTGAAGGAGGACCGGAATGCCGTCAACAACGAAGGTTGCGCACTTGCCCCCGACTATGTCCGGAAATACCTTTACAACCTTTTCCCGGGTTCGTATGCACCAAAGATTGTTGATCTCGGCAACATCAAAGCCGGGTTCCAGGTGTCGGATACCTATTTTGCGCTTTCATCCGTGATCGGCGAGATGCTGGAAAATAACATCTTTCCTGTGATCATCGGAGGAAGCCAGGACCTGACCTATGCCAATTACCAGGCCTATCAGAACCTCGGACAGATCATCAACATCGTATCGGTCGATTCCATGTTTGATCTCGGGAATTCGGAAAACGAACTCAATTCACGCTCTTTCCTCAGCAACATCATCCTGCATCAACCAAATTATCTTTTCAATTATGCAAATCTTGGTTACCAGACCTACTTTGTTGACCAGGAAGCGCTGAAACTGATGAAGAACCTGATGTTCGACACTTACCGGCTGGGAGCCTTACGCGACAACCTCGAAGAAGCAGAACCCGTGGTCAGGAATGCCGACATGATGACAGTTGATGTTTCCTCCGTACGTTCGTCAGATGCGCCCGGCAACGGTAATTCGACACCCAACGGCTTTTATGGCGAAGAGATCTGCCAGATTATCCGGTATGCCGGATTGAGCGATAAACTCACCTCTATTGGCTTTTACGAAACCAATCCGCAGTTCGACCGTAACGGGCAAACCGCCCATCTTGTGGCGCAGATGATCTGGTACTTCATTGAAGGATTTTATAACCGGCCGAATGATTTTCCGTTTAAGAACGATGATGATTATATTCGCTACCGCGTAACGATCACCGATCACAAGGAAGAGCTGACCTTCTATAAAAGCAAGAAAACCGACCGCTGGTGGATGGAGATCCCGTTACAATCGGAACAACGGATAAAATACCAGCGCCATTACCTGGTGCCCTGTTCTTACCAGGATTACCAGACCGCCTGCACCAACGACATTCCCGACCGGTGGTGGATGGTCTACCAGAAGCTTATGTAGGAAACGAAACTCTTAAACAGAAGTCAGAGGTCGGATGTCCGAGGTCTGATTTCTGACCTCCGTCTTCTGACCTCGGACCTCAGATCCCACGTTCCGGATTCTCTGCGATAAACGCCTTCCACCCGGTGTAGCTTTTCTTTTCCGCTGTAGCCCCCCGCTGGAAGTAATGACACATGGCAACGGCAAGTCCGTCGGTGGCGTCAAGGTGCTTGGGCATCTCTTTGAAGCCAAGCAGCGTTTGCAGCATCGCGGCAACCTGCTCCTTGGAGGCGCTTCCTTTTCCGGTAATGGATTGCTTGACTTTTTTCGGGGAATATTCAAATACCGGGACCGACCGGGATAATGCCGCAGCGATCGCAACCCCCTGGGCACGGCCCAGTTTCAGCATCGACTGAACATTCTTCCCGTAAAAAGGAGCTTCAATGGCCAGTTCATCGGGATGGTACTGTTCGATCAGTGAAGAAGTTTGTTCAAAAATATTTTTCAGCTTCAGGGTATGACCCTCAACTTTGCTTAATTTTAGCACACCAAGGGATAACAACGTGATCTTTTTCCCGGTGATCCCGATAATCCCGTAGCCCATGATATTCGTTCCCGGGTCGATGCCTAAAATGATACGGTTCTCAATCACTTTTCCTGACTTGAATGAAGGCAAAAATAACGAAAACCTATAACATCCTGATCAGGATTCTCATTATTGTGGGAACCTACGGGTTTCTGTACAAGAAGCTCTTTGTCGGCAGAGACCTGCAGCACCAGTACAATCTTTTCATAAGCCTCCTTGAGAAACCGGGAACAAAATCCCTGCTGGCTGTCGTTATAATACTGATGCTTGCCAACTGGGGACTGGAAGCGCAAAAATGGCGTTACATGATCGGCAAGATCGAATCCATTTCATTTTTCAAATCGTTCCAGGCTGTATTTACCGGCTCATCGGTCAGTTTCTTTACCCCGAACCGCACGGGTGAATACTTTGGAAGAGTCTTCTTTCTTGACCGGGCCAGTCACGTCCAGGGGATCCTCATCACCATCCTGGGAAGCATGAGCCAGCTGCTCATTACAATTATCACAGGAACATTGTCAATGCTGATATTCATCCCTCAATTCATAAGCGGAAATTCAATCTTTTCCGGCTACATCTATTTCGGATTTGTTTTTCTCATCATTGCAATAGACGCCTTACTGCTCTTCCTTTTGCTGAATGCCCAGTTCCTGGCTGTCCTCCGCGAAAAGCTTTTCCGCGCGAGACTAAAAAAATTCCGCAGGCACCTGGCCATTTTCTCCGATTTCCGCGGGCGCGACATGGCTTACGTTATCCTGCTGAGCTTCCTTCGTTACATGATTTTTACGGGCCAGTTTGTAATCTTGCTGAAACTTTTCTCGGTTCCCATCCCGGTCTTTGATGCCGTCATCATTACTTCCCTTGTCTTTTTCGTTTTATCCATCGTCCCGACGGTGACGCTGACAGAACTCGGCATCCGCGATTCTGCGTCGGTCTATTTCTTCGGTCTCTATTTTACCCAGGCAGGGATGATGAATGATTCCATCATGATCGGGGTCGTTTCCGCTGCTACACTCCTCTGGGTAATTAACCTCGCTGTTCCTGCTGTGATCGGCACCGTGTTTGTTTTCCGGCTGAAGTTCTTCCGGAAAAACTCAGACCATGCATAAAGGGAATCCATGACAACGCTGAATATCCTTCTCGCGATCATCCTTGTAATTTCTTCGCTTTACTTTATTGTCATTATTCTTATCCTTTCTGGAATAGTTCGTCTTAAACAGTATAAAAAGACCGGGAACAATCCTTTATCAAAGATTTCAATTATCATCCCGGCAAGGAATGAAGAAGAAAACATCGGCAACTGCCTGATGGACCTGTTCCATCAGAATTATCCGCACGACCAGCTGGAGGTCGTGGTGGTGAACGATGCTTCCACCGACCGGACCGAAGAGATGGTAAATGAATTTGTGACGTTACATCCTGGCTTTCATTTGAAATTGATCAGAAACGTGCCCGTCGGAAACGATCAGGCATTTAAAAAACATTCCATCCACGCAGGAATTACAGCATCATCGGGTAATCTCATCGTGACAACAGATGCAGATACACGCTCCGGTCCTGGCTGGATCTCTTCTTTAGCCGGTTTTTATGAACAGTATCATCCGAAGATGATCCTCGGGACAGTTGCCTTTCTTGAGGAAAAATCTTTTTTTGAACGTCTTCAGAGTTTGGAATTTGCAGGAATGATCGCCGCCACTGCCGGTTCCTGTACCATGGGATTCCCGCTGATGTGCAACGGTGCCAACCTTGCTTTTGAACGCAGCGCTTATCAAAACATCCTGAATGCCCGCGACGATTTTAGATTTCCTTCCGGCGACGATCAGTTTCTGATGATGAAGATCGTGAAAGAACACGGAGCTGCATCGGTAAGGTTCCTTCTTTCGGAAGAATCCATCGTATTCACAAAAGCAAAGAAAACCCTGGCGGAGTTTTTCTCCCAGCGTATCCGGTGGGTATCCAAAAACCGCGGCTATTCCGACCATAAAGTATCGGCTGTCGCCATAATTACATACCTGTTCAACCTTCTTTCGCTGGTAGGTTTAATCACAGGTGTCTTTAACAGGAAGGTGCTTCTTTATGCCCTGATCCTTCTGGGAATAAAAATGGTGCTTGAACTTCCTGCCGTTTTCAGGATTTTGCTTCTTACTCGCAGACCAGGACTGCTGTTCCTTTATCCGCTGACGCAGCTGTTGAACCTCTTCTATGTTTCGGTCGTTGGAATTCTCGGGAATGTGATTCCCTATAAATGGAAAGGAAGGAAGATCAATCCGGTGAGTAGGCAGAGCCAAGCATAGCCTCTGCATACTTCAGGTCGGCCGGAGTGGTGATCTTGATGTTTTCACCGTTTCCTTCCACAAGGTTAAGTTTTACCCCGAGAAGTTCAACAACGGTTGCATCGTCGGTAAAATTCTGGTGCGGCGCCACGGCATACGCATTTTTGATCAGTGCTTTCCGGAAAACCTGTGGCGTCTGAACGATCCGGAGATCTTCACGGTCGATGGCAATGCTGCCACCGTTCATGGTTTTCCGGATCGATTCACTGACCCGGAGCACCGGGATGGCATTCCCGCTTTTTGCGGCTTCATCAAAGGTCCGTTGCAAAGTTTCCTTCGAAACCAGTGGCCTTACCCCGTCGTGAATGGCCACAAGACCATCATCGACGATCAGTTCCAGCGCATTCTTTACGGAATGAAAACGGGTAATACCGCCTTTGACTAATTGACAGGGAATCGTAAAAGAATGCTTCTGACACAGTTCTTCCCAGATTGAAAAATAGTTTTCAGGAAGAGCTACTAAAATTTTCAGTTCCGGATCGAAACGATGGAAAATTTCTATGGTATACATCAGCACGGGACGTCCCGACAACAACAGGAATTGCTTCGGAACATCCGCTTTCATGCGGGTTCCTGTTCCGCCTGCAACCAATATGGCAGCATTGTTCAGCAACGATGGGGAATGAAAAATTAAATGATCAGCATGGGGTTACCATACGTAAAGAACTTGTACTTCTTTTCCACTCCGATGCGGTAGGCTTCCATCAGGAAGTCGTATCCTGCAAAAGCTGCGACCATCATCATCATCGGCGACTGCGGGAGCTGGAAATTGGTGATCATGGCATTGGCAATACTGAATTCGTAAGGAGGAAAGATGAAGCGGTTGCTCCATCCCCTGAAAGGTTTCAGCGTGCCGGCAATGGTAACCGACGACTCAATGGCCTTCATCGTGGTGGTCCCAACAGCAACGATCTTCTTTTTCTGGAGCTTTGCGTTATTCACGATATCAGACGTGGGCTGGTCGATGATGACCTCCTCGGAATCCATCTTGTGCTTTGTAAGGTCTTCCACGTCAATGTTGCGGAAGTTCCCCAGCCCGGCATGAAGCGTGATCTCAGCAAAGGAGACTCCCTGCAGTTCCAGGCGTTTCATCACCTCGCGGCTGAAATGCATTCCGGCCGTCGGGGCGGCAACAGCGCCTTCGTGCTTGGCAAAGATTGTCTGGTAACGTTCTTCGTCTTCGCTCGTGGCAGGCCTGTTATGTATTTTTGGAAGCGGCGTCTCCCCGAGCCGCTGGATGGTCTTCTTGAATTCTTCATACGGTCCGTCAAAGAGAAACCGGATGGTCCTCCCGCGGGAAGTTGTATTATCTATGACCTCTGCAACGAGTGAATCATCATCTCCGAAATAAAGCTTATTCCCGATGCGGATCTTGCGGGCCGGATCAACGAGCACATCCCAGAGGCGCGATTCACGGTTCAGTTCACGCAACAGGAATACTTCAATCTTTGCCCCGGTCTTTTCTTTCTCGCCATACAAACGGGCAGGAAACACTTTCGTATTGTTGATGATGAAGACATCCCCATCACCGAAATACTCCATAAGATCTTTAAAGTGCCTGTGCTCGATCGTTTGCGTCTTGCGGTCAAGCACCATCATGTTCACCTCATCCCTTGTCTTGGACGGGTTGCCGGCGATCAGTTCGGGAGGAAGATGGAAACGAAATTGAGATAATTTCATATGTAGTTATAAAAGGAGTGCAAAGTTAATACAAAATTCGCGGAAAGTCAAATGACTTCCATACCCTTATACTCGGGCTGTGATAGAAAAGTTACGTTAAAGAAGTTTAGTGAAAAAGAGCCGTGATGGCTTCGCCTTTTTTCAGGTGATATCCCTGGATGCCAATTAATCTGGCGGCTTCCACATGTTCAGATGTGTCATCAATAAACAACGTTTCAGCCGGGATCAGGTTCTTTTCCTTCAGAACAAACCTGAATATGGCAGGGTCTGGTTTTTTAAGGCCGATGCGGAAGGAAAACCAGGCTTTTTCGAAAAGTTCATCAAAATCGCGGTAGCCAAAATCCTGTTCAAAATCATGCCTGTAACAATCATAATGGATGCTGTTGGAATTGCTTAGCAGGAAGATCCTGTAAGTTGTCCGGAGTTCTTCCAGCAGGCGGATCCGTCCGGCAGGGATCCGGCCCAGAAGTGCATTCCACGCTTCATCGATGGCTGTGTCGGACGGTGGTGTCTGGTAAAAATCACGGATGGTTGAATGGAACATCTCAGGCGCGATCTTTCCCTTTTCCAGCTGTTCCACGAGGAATTCAAAATCGAGTGCCCCCTTCTCCGCCGTCCCGGGGTTCTTCTCTTTCGGAGGTCCGAAGGCACGGAATTTCTCTTCTGTCTTATGAATATGAAGGTCACAGATCACTCCGCCAAAATCGAAAATGATGTTTTTAAGGGATGTGGGATCTGCGATATGGGGTTTTGGATGAAGCATGTTGGCTGAGCTTGGACCGCTGTACGGGTTTGCAAAAATGCGAATTTTTTTCTACTTTTGCCCTCCTTTTCCGGCGTCTGAAAGAAGATATTTACAGGAGCCTGATTGGAATAATGATCAAATTCGTAATTCGTAATTCGTAATTCGTAATTCGATCCGGGCCTATAGCTCAGTTGGTTAGAGCAACTGACTCATAATCAGTAGGTCCCTGGTTCAAGTCCAGGTGGGCCCACCGGTTCAAATGTGAAATGTGAGGTGCGAAATCTGATAAACTTCGCACTTTACATTTCAGACTTTTCACTTATATAGAATCTATCGATACTGCCGATACAACAAACGATGGAACGTTACCGGATAAACTTCCCTTGTCCGACTATCGTCTGATCCTGCCTCACAATCCTGTAAACAAGCATTTCATGGGTATTCCTTCCTGGAATGGCAAAACGGGTTACACGTGAAATGATCATCTGCGTCGTCAGAAGTTTTCCGCTGATATCATAAACGAACAGTGTTGCATCCTTGTAATCCCTGCAATATGCCAGGTCAAAAACAACGAACCCTTCCTTATCACAATAAACCCTGACCGTATTATTTTTCACGCTGGAATGATCCTTAACGCCGGTTGATGTTTTCCAGATATTATAAAGAGTCTGGAGGGAATCGATCGGATCGACAGGATAGATGCCCGACAGGTTAGACGGGTAGGCCATCCAGAGGTCCAGATAGAGAGAGTCCGGCGGATCGGTCATCTTACCTACGCGGATGAAGGAAGATTGAGAGGAGGTGCCATGTATCGCGCAACGCGTATCGGCCCCGATCACCTTTGCGCCCTGAAGGGCGGCCATGAGACGGTCGGACAACGGTCCGGGTGTATTCAGAAATCTGCTCTGCATCGAATCGAGGATCTGCTGTCCCATCAAAATGTTTCCCTGGATGGAATAGTTCAGGTGTGCAGTGTCATTTTTATAATTCGTGCAGCTGGTTCCAGTAAAGGCGGCGCTGCGCGGATGACCGCCAAAATAATCCACGATCCCGTACTGGCGGATGGCGGGATTACTGCCGGCATCGTGCGCCACCAGCGAATCGATGATCTGCTGAGGGGAAAGACCAAGCATCATCCAGTCGTGGGCATGCTGCTGGTTGACTGCGCTCCACGACGCCTGAGTATGGATCGCCCCGATGCCGGGGATCACGTCACTCAGGATCTGTGCACCGTGCGGATAGGAGGAACTGGAGCCGACACAGGAAGCTCCGGCGCTCCCGATCTCACCTGTCACCGAATCAATGGCTACAATGGAAAATGTATCCTGGGAAAAGGATTGTGAACTCATAGAAACCATGAAGATCATTATCGAAGCCCGGAAATAACCAATAGTTTTTCTTTTCATAGGATTACGGAAAGGTTAATGAATGCTTTTCTTTATTTTTTTCTTCGTTTATGAAATGTATTGCTAAGGTATGGATAAAGATTTAAACATGTAATTAATGATATTCATAAAAATCAATATATTTTTGTAATTTTATAGCTGATTTCGAACAGCAAGATGAAAAGATCAATCCTCTTCATCCTTCTGGTGGTTCCCGGCTTGATCTGTTTCGCAGGGAATATTGAAAAGACCTATTATTTCAGCGACTACAGGATCAGTACTACCGGTTCCTATCAAAGGATCGTCTTTGAAAATACACAACAATCCGCCTTACCCGGTGAACCATCCGTTCCTTACCGGGCAGTTGTACTCATGCTTCCGCCGGGAGAATCTGCTGAATCAATTGAGATAATCAGGGAAAATGAAACTGCCATTCCGGGAGGTTTTATCCTCTATCCGCAACAACCTCCGCGGACTTTTTCCGATGACACGTCGTATAAATTCATCCGCAATGAAGCTGTTTACCGGCTGAACAGGAACTATCCGGACAATCTTTCCGGCCACCTGATGACTCAGTACCTCAATGGTTATGCCTTTGCCATCAGCACCTTCACACCGGTAAATTATAACCCGGCCATGAAAAAGGTTTCCTTTTTCAGCAAGGTCACAGTAAAGATCAAGACCCGCAAGGATCCTGCATCTTCCGATGCACTCCGGAACCTGGTTCCATCCGCAGACGTGAATCAACGGGTGAGGAACTTTGCCCAGAACCCGGAACTGATGCAGCAATATAAGCTGCCCAAATCCCCTGCCACCGATTACCATTACCTGATCATAACTCCTGCTGCTTTCCAGTATGAATTCACCTCGCTGATAAGCATGTACAACGGGAAAAGTATTTTATGCCAGGTAAAGACCACAGAGGACATATATGCAACCATGTCTGGTTATGATAATCAGGAAAAGATCAGAAATTATATCCAGGATCAGTATACCAATAGCCATATCAAATATGTACTTCTGGCGGGAACCCCAACGTATGTCCCGGCGCGGAAGTTCTATTGTCATGTTATATCCGGCGGTGGTTATACCAGCAATGACATTCCATCTGATCTTTATTATTCAGGAATGGATGGGAATTATGATTCAGACGGTGATCATATTTATGCGGAAACAAATGATAATCCTGATCTTGTTCCTGAAATTTCCGTTGCCCGGTTTCCGGTTAACAATACAACGGAACTCCAAAGCATGATTCACAAAACGATCTGGTACCAGACGAACCCTGTTTTTGGAGAGATGAAGAAACCACTCCTGGCAGGAGAATACCTATGGGCCAACCCATTGACTTACGGAGGTCCTTACCTGGATATGATGATCGATAACCATTCCAACAATGGATATTATACCCACGGGATACCATCTGCAACAAATAACATTGAAAAACTTTATGACGCTCCCGGTTATTCATGGAGCACCAGTTCACTGATCGCGAAGATCAATGAGGGAAAATCATTCATTCATCATGTAGGTCATGCCAACTCGGGCTATGTGATGCGGCTGTATACCTCAGATATTTACAATGAGAATTTTTCGCAGGTCGATGGCATCATTCACAATTACCAGATCCTTTACTCCCAAGGGTGTGATGACGGGGCATTTGATGTTGGTGGTTGCATTTCTGTGAAGGCTGTGACCATTACTAATTTTTTAGCCGCAGCGATCGTTAATTCGCGTTACGGCTGGTTTAACGAAGGAACAACCGATGGACCATCAGAACACCTGGAGCGGGAATTCGTCAGCGCATTATACGATGATGTCCAGCCAGAAAGACACATCGGGACTGCACATATGATCTCGAAAATCAAAACAGTACCCTGGGTTGATCTTCCCGGAGAATATGAGTTCGGTGCACAGCGCTGGGTCCATTACGACTGCAATGTATTGGGTGATCCTGCGATGGAGATCTGGACGGACGAACCCACAAGCTTTTCTACGGTCACCTGGACGGGCAATGAAGACAATGACTGGAACAAAGCCGGGAACTGGAGTACAGGTAAGGTTCCTACAACTTTATATGATGTGACCATCCCGAATGTTTCAAATCTGCCAGTTATCACAACTAATAATACCACTTTTTGCCATGACGTGATCCTTCAGAACGGTGGTACATTAACTGTTGAATCGGGAAAATCAATCATCATCCAGGGCTCGCTGATACTCAACGGGAGCAAATAACACCCTGCATCAATACACTGAGCGGAATTTCAAATTCCGCTCAGCAAAGAAAGATTTCAAAAATTTTTGAGGTAATCTGAAATCCTAAAGTCAACGGATCACCACGACTTTCTCACTTCCCGCATACTGTCCGTCAACGGTCATGATAAAGAGGTAGAGCCCTTGTGAAAGGGGCTGATCGGATGAAAACAGTGATTCGGCAGGGATCTTATGATATCCGTACGACAAGGTCTGTTCAAATCCTTCAGAAACTTTATTGCCAATCACATCGGCGACCCCGATCCTGACAACACCATCCTTTTTCAGGAACAGCTCAAGATAACTGTTCCCGTCCCAGGGATTCGGCGTCACTTTCAACCATCCTCCCGGCTGCATCCGTTGGATTGAGGAGACTGTGGAATCGACTTTAAGGAGATAATCCTCCGACTCCCCGTTAATGAAAGTACCGCTGCCATCCCAGTGCATGCCAACTTGTACATCGGTGATTGAAAAACGGGCCCATACATAACCGTTTTTAGGTCCGCAGACAAACGAGGGCGGTGCAAAAGATGAAAGGGGAGAAAGGACAGATGAAGCTACATAAAAATCCTGCAGGACCTGTTCAGGAACAAAACTACCATTGCAAACGGTTAAAGGATCATCCTGCCATTTTCCATCCTGGTTCCAGTCAACTAAAACATTTACAAACCCGGGGCCTTTCACATTGATGTCGGCATCGGTTCCCCAGTTCAGCGTCTGACAGATCGTTCCCAGCGATTTGGTCTGGGCGGAACAGGGGACAACCGTTTCGCTTCCCACCGCTCCGGTAATTGTGTATGAGGCAGGTGTGATCAGGCCGGCATCGCCGTCTTGGAAACATTCATCCTTGTCGTAGCTACCGGGCGTAAAGAGAGGACAAAATCCAGCGTTCCCGTCCTGCTCCGTGTCAACCATAGGGCCGAAATACGAACCATTGATGTAATGCCGGATATAGGAAGTGGGAGTCCCGACATTTAAACAGGTGGGAAATTGTCCCGTAACGGCAAGCGAAGGATAAGCCAGGCTGCCTTCAGGAGCATCACCATAATCATAGTCCCCAACATAGAGGAGATAGTCCTCCGATTCGCCATCTTCGAAATATCCTTCACCTTTCCAGTTTGGCTGGACCATCTGTTCGGAGATGGTAAACCGTGCCCATACAAACCCGGTGTTCGGACCGGAAATAAACGTTGGAGGACCAAGCATGGATAGCAATCCTGTATATCCGTTCGGAACAGGAAAATTCAACAGGACGTGTTCAGGAGCCAGTGAATGGGTGCAGTTTTCGATATCCCCCCAACTGCCATTCTGGCTCCAGTCGATAAGGACATTCACAAAGCCGATTGCCATGTTGGGCATATTATTGGTCACATTGATATCAATCATCGATCCCCATTTAATGGTATCGCAGATTGGTCCAAGGGTTTGTCCTGCCGAAGCCGGACATGGTACTACAGTGGTTCCGTTAATGGTAAATGGTTGCGGAATGACCAGACCGGCATCATTGTCGTTAAAGCATTCATCCTTGTCATAAGGATTGAAACCCGGGCATAACCCCTGATTTCCCTCCTGCTCAAGATCGACAGCAAGAAAAAACGCGCCAAAATTCGAATGTCTGACAAATCCTGCAAGCGCAACATTCATGCAGGTTGGAAATTTACCGATCATGCCGGTAGCCGGATAGGCAAGAACTCCTTCCGGAGCATCTCCATAGTCCTTCGATCCCTGTGCAAAAACCTGGGCCGAAGAAAACATCAGGAGCAATAGCAGATAAATTTTTGTCTTCATGGCCACATATTTTTTAGAAAACCCCTAAAGATAAGGAAAAATTTTTCAAAATCCTAATTTTCAATGAGTTAAATTTTGTATTTTTTGCTACTGGTTATGAAAGCCGGAACTCTTTTCCACTGACCCCCTGATTTCCGGCATTCACCCGTTTCATTTCGTTGTTCGCCGAAAACAATTTTCAGAACGTACCCGATATAGATATTTTTGACAAGAATTTCAGCATTGTTAATTCCTGAAAAGATCATTTAAAAAATAACAATATGAAGACCATTAGAAATTCCATTCGCCACACCAAATCCATCATCTTTTTTGCCGGACTCTCTTCCGGTATTGCTGCAGGATTCATGATGAATAACCTGCGCAGCGGTATTGCCCTGGGCATTGCCACCGGCCTGACAGGGATCATCGGGTACCTGTATTACCGTGAAAAAATTACAAAACGCATTGAAAAGCTGAAGAACTCAGCGATTCCTGTTATGGATCGGAAAATGAAAAAAGCGGCTTAATGAACTCACGCCCTTAGTTCGGGTGTGAGTTTTTTAGGGGGTTAATGTTCGAAGCTGCAGAGTGGGTCTCTGCAGCTTCTTTTTTATATTTGTAGAAAATACCCTCAAACACAATTCCCTTATGAAATCAGGACCTGCCTTTCTCATGATTCTTTTCTTCATGCTGTTTTCTTTCCTTTTAAAAGCACAGCAGCCAATTTATAAAAACCCCACTGCCCCCGTCGAAAAGCGGACAGAAGATCTTCTTTCGCGGATGACCGCAGAAGAAAAGGTTGACATGCTGGGCGGGATCGATGGTTTTTACATCCGTCCCAATGAACGGCTGGGCATTCCGAAAATCAAGATGGCCGACGGACCGCTGGGTGTCCGTAATTACGGAAAGGCGACGGCCTTCCCCGGGGGGATCTGTTTTGCGGCCACCTGGAATCCTGACCTGGTTAGGAAATTCGGGGAAGCCGTGGGTACGGAGGCCCGTTCCAAAGGAGTACATATTATGCTGGCGCCGGGGGTGAACATTTACCGCGCCCCGATGTGCGGAAGAAACTTCGAATATTACGGGGAGGATCCTTTCCTGGCCGGCCGGATGGCTGTTTCCTACGTCAGCGGGGTTCAGTCGAAAGGCGTAGTCGCCACCATAAAGCACTTTGCCGCCAACAATCAGGAATACGACCGCAACAGGGTCAGTTCCGAGGTGGATGAACGGACGCTCCGGGAGATCTATCTGCCGGCTTTCCGGGCCGCGGTGGAGGAAGCGCATGTCGGGGCAGTCATGAATTCCTATAACCTCATCAATGGTGTTCACGCTTCACAGAATGTTCATCTGCTGAAAACAATCCTGAAAGGTGACTGGAAATTCGACGGTATTGTGATGTCCGACTGGGGATCAACCTACGACGGCGTTGCTGCCGCACAAGCCGGCCTCGATCTCGAAATGCCGGCCGCTGATTTTATGAACAGGAAAACTCTTTTACCTGGTCTGGATGATGGTTCGTTATCCATGGATATGATAGACGACAAGGTCAGAAGGATGCTCAGGATAATGTTCCGCTTCGGGTTTTTCGACCGGCCCCAGACCGATTCAACCCTTGCCCTGTACAACACGGATTCACAAAATGTGGCATTGCAGGCCGCACGCGAAGGGATCGTATTGCTTAAGAATGATAACAGGATTTTACCGCTGGATAAAAAGAAGATCCGTTCAATTGCCGTGATCGGTCCCGATGCACATCCGGCCGTTCCAGGAGGCGGAGGAAGCTCCATTATTACCCCCAATCACACGGTCAGCTTTCGTGACGGCATCATTGAAAAAGCCGGTGATTCCGTAAAGGTTTACTATAGCCCCGGGGTCAACACCGACCTGGATGAGATGTTTGCAAATTCTTTGTTTTTTCATTTCAATGAAAAAGGGGAAAAAATTGACGGATTACTGGGAGAATATTATTCAAATAAAAACCTTGAAGGGAAACCTTTCATTGTGAAAAATGATGAACACATCAGTTTTGACTGGGGAAACGGATCACCTTCACCTTCGATTCCAGTTGACAGTTTTTCCATCCGCTGGACCGGGAAGATCCACATATCACAAAATAGCAGCTATTATTTTTATGTTGGCGGGAATAACGGATTCAGATTATTCTTAGATGATCAGCAGATCATGAACGAATGGAACAATCCCTCCTTTCTTTCAAAAGACACATCCGTTCTGTTGCAGGGAGGACATGATTATTCCATCCGGCTCGAATATTATGAAAACCGGGGAGAAGCGCAGATCTCCCTTGGCTACCGTATCGTAGCCGATCCGCAGTCGACGGAAGCAGTGCGCCTGGCAAAACAAACGGACATCGCAATTGTTTGTGTCGGTTTCAATCCTTCCACTGAAAGCGAAGGTTTCGACCGGCCGTTCGCACTTCCGAAGGAACAGGTTGAGCTCATCAAAGCCATTGCCGGGGTGAATAAAAAAACGATCGTAGTGCTTACGGCCGGCGGCAATGTCGCTACAGCAGACTGGATCGGAATGATCCCCGGTTACATTCAGGCCTGGTATTCCGGGCAGGAGGGAGGAACTGCACTTGCGGAGATCCTCTTCGGAGAAGTCAATCCGTCAGGAAAACTTCCGGTGACATTCGAGAAAAAGTGGGAAGACAATGCAACGTTCCATTCATATTTCGATCAGGATAACGATAAAAAAGTCGCCTATTCTGAAGGGGTCTTCCTGGGTTACCGTCACTTTGACAAGAACAACACCGAACCATTGTTCCCGTTTGGCTACGGCCTTTCCTATACCACCTTTGCCTTCAAAAATATTACTGTTTCGGGATCAATCATCAAAGCCGGTTCCCCGGTTACGGTCACATTTGAAGTTACCAATACCGGAAGCCGGGAAGGAGCAGAGGTGGCCCAGGTCTATGTGCGCGATATCGAAGCTTCGGTTCCCCGTCCCGTCAAAGAGCTGAAAGAATTCAGGAAAATATGGCTGAAACCGGGGAAAACCGTGAAAGTCAGTATTAAATTGAAACCCGAAGCATTTTCTTTCTATGATGTGACAACGAAAAGCTGGAAAATTGAACCCGGATTATTTGAGATCCTCATAGGATCTTCTTCACGGAATATTTTACTGAAAAGTGCCGTTGAAATAAATTAACCGGGGAATACTCTTTCAGGGTAATTTACAACAGGCCGGACATGCTGCCAGAGCAGTTGTGATTTTGAAAAGCTCTGGGGTAAAAGGATGCTGCCATCGTAAAATTCCTGCACATCTTCCTTTGAGGTCCTGGCAAGGGTGTCCCATTCAGGAGTTCTGGAGTAGGCGCGGAATATCAGCTCCGAACAGTAAACCGAATCTTCGTCGGGACGGAATGTGAAATTGTAAGGAAAACCCACAAATTGTTTTACATGTTCGCTGGCCGATTTCATCGATTCATGACTGCAGAACCTTGGTCGGAGGATCAGAAAATCATCCACCGTGGAAATAAATGTTTGCAACGGCTTCGTCACAACACCTTTGCTGATCGCTTCCACCACTGTGTCTTCTGAAGTTACAATGGCCGTGTGGGTCCAGTAACCGTTGATGAACAGGTTGGTCAGCTCATAATCCTTGTGTGTCAGGATGACCATGCCTGGTTTCAGGAGCGGTGTGATGGCGGCTGCATCTGCACCTGCACACTTATAAGGGCGGCCGAACCTCCAGCGGATCCTGTTTGCAAGCCTGATGAATGGGTTAAAAAGGAGGATGATGAGAAACGGAGTATGATTCATTAGAAAGGTAAGAGTATAAAATTTACCGGGTGCAAAGTTAAGAAACTTATCTTACCTACACTGGTAGTACCTTGCAGTTGCTCATACTTTTGTACTTTTGTGACATAAAACAGCTACATCCGTGCAGTATTGATCCGGTTCATGAGGAAAACGCTACGCTCCATTTTTACCGCCATCTTCCTTTACGGGACCATGCCACTGTTTTCTCAGAACCCGGTTGTAGCGATCAGCAGCTATTTTAATGCGGCTGATCCAAGGGATGAATGGACCGAATTGCTGGTGACATCCGACAATGTTGATATGCGGAACTGGACCCTCCAGGACAACAATTCAAACCAGACCGCCTTTCAGACGCCGATCACCTTTAACAATATCGCGCTTTGGAATAACCTGCGTGCCGGAACCGTGATCATGATCTGGCACCGGAGCATCAGTTCCCTTGGTGTGACTTACCCTATTGATTTTTCAAAACAGGATGGATACATCGAAGTTTCCGCCAATGATCCAAATTATTTCAACGGAGGGAATTTTGGGACTTCACCTTTGTTTGCAGGGAATACACTGAACATTGCAGGTGCCGGCGACCTGCTTGAATTGCTGTATGCATCCGGAATCCATGTTCATGCCCTGGGACACAAAACTACTGTAGGCACAAGCTGGGGCCCGGTTCTGCTTCCGAAACTGAATTTCCAGGGAAGCCTGGCCAGCGGGGATGCTGTTTTCGTTTGCCCTGGGAAAATCCTGGATCAGTATGGCACACTTGCGCCGCAGGACGGCATTATATGGGCTTCGTCAGGAAACGGAACGGCTGTAACCTTTGGGCTACCCAACACCTGCACTTCTTCCGCAACCGATAATTCGGATTTCTGGCGGGGACTGCGGCAGCCTGGCTGGCCGGCCCCGTCACTGACCGGAAGCACCAATGCCGGAAACACCCAGGTAACGCTTAACTGGGCAGCCGCTACTGATCCTTTTCCCGCCGACGTTACCCAGGGATACATGATCCTGCGCAATACCGCAAATACATTCGGAACGCCGATCGACGGACATACTTATATCGTCGGGGATAACATCGGCGGAGCCGCTGTGATCGCCCTGATCACATCTTCGCAAACCCTTACCTATGTTGATAATATTGCTGTTCCCTGTGCCACCGGGTTGTACTACCGGGTTTATGCATACCGGTACACCACGGATGAAGGTCATGGAAACGATTACGACCTGGCCCGCGGGAAGGCGTACAATGAAACTTCTTACGGAGCCACCCAGGTAACGGCTCCATTGCCGGTAGCTCCCGTATCTGCCACCAGCGACAGGAACAACTTCTGCGCAAATGATCCGGGCAACATCACCCTTTCTGCCACCGGAGGAACAGGAACAACCCTTAACTGGTATACCGTAAGCTGTGGGGGAACACTCCTGGGGCCCGGCAGCGGCGCAAACAACAGCATCACGATTCCATCTCCAACAGTTACCACAACCTATTATGCACGCTGGGAAAATGCTTGCGGCAACTCAACCTGTGCCAGTGTTACCGTGACCGTCTTGCAGGATCTGCCGGTCAGCGTTATAATCACTGCAAGCCAGAACCCGGTTTGTCCAGGCACGCTGGTTACCTACACCGCTGCTCCTGTTAACCCGGGCACTGCACCGGTTTACCAGTGGAAAGTCAATGGTGTTAATGCCGGAACCAACAGTGCGACCTTTGCCTATACCCCTGTGAACGGGGATAATGTATCGGTTGTTCTGACTTCAAATGAAACCTGCACTTCGGGCAACCCGGCCACATCCAACACGATCGTTATGAATGTGACATCGCCTTTGCCGGTAAGTGTGACCATTTCTGCCGACCCCGGTGATACCGTTTGCGCAGGAACGACCGTAACCTATACCGCAACACCGGTGAACGGCGGTACTACCCCTTCCTACCAGTGGTTTCTTAACGGGACCGTAGTCGGGGGAAACAGCCCCACCTGGTCGAATGTACCGGCAGACGGTGATGTGATCTACTGCAAGGTTACCTCCGATTTATCCTGCGCGATAAACAATCCCGCCACTTCCAATACCGTTGTCATTTCGATCACATCAGCCCTGCCGGCGGGTGTGAGCATTGCTGCCAGCCCGGGCGACAGTGTATGCGCCGGGACAACGGTGACCTATGCGGCAACGCCGGTGAATGGGGGAGTTACGCCTTCCTACCAATGGTTTCTCAACGGAACTTCAGTCGGGGGAAACAGCCCGTCATTTTCGAATGTACCGGTCAACGGCGACGCTGTATACTGTAAGATTACATCAAGTAATTCCTGTGCATCCAACAACCCGGCCACTTCAAATACCATTACCATTTCCATTATTGCGACATTGCCCGCTGGCGTGAATATTTCAGCCAACCCGGGTGATACTGTCTGTACAGGAACAACTGTGAACTATACCGCGATCGCAGTCAACGGCGGCTCAACCCCGTCCTATCAATGGTTCCTGAACGGAGCACCTGTTGGTGGAAACAGCCCGGCATGGTCGAATATTCCCTCAAACGGCGATGTGATCAATTGTCAGGTTACTTCGAGTTTTTCCTGTGCCACCAATAACCCTGCAACTTCCGGCAACATCACAATTGTGATCTCTTCCGCGCTGCCGGTCAGTGTTGGAATTTCAGCCAATCCGGGAGATACAATCTGCGCTGGTACCCCGGTGACTTTTACGGCTACCTCAGTGAATGGAGGCAGTACACCCGTCTATCAGTGGTACCTGAATGGAACCCCAACCGGAACAAATAACAAGGTTTTTACCACGACGCCTGCAAACGGAGATGCGGTTTACTGCAGGGTCACCTCAAGCCTCAGCTGTGCAACAGGCAATCCTGCCATTTCACCCGTGATCACGATCGTATATTCATCCTCACTTACGGCTACAGTGACAGTAACTGCAAATCCGACGGCTATCTGTGAAGGCTCACAGGTTACCTTTACGGCGTCGGCTACAAACCAGGGAAGCTCACCGTTGTATGAATGGCTTGTCAATGGTGCTGTGATACAACAAGGTGCTTCGGCTGTTTATTCGACAACTTCTTTATCGGCGGGTCAAACCGTGGCCTGCAGGCTGACTTCATCGCTGACCTGCCTCGTCGCCAACCCGGTCACCTCTCCGTCATTGACCATTCCCGTACTTCCAACGCCTGTAGTGACATTGACGGATCAACCCTATTTATGTGCCGGAGAGACATCGACACTGGATGCCGGCCGGGATTATACCAGTTATCTCTGGCAGGACAACAGCACCGGACGCTATTTTGATGCATCCGACGCCGGCCTCTACTGGGTGACGGTGACTGATTCATTGGGTTGTAAAGCCAGCGATACAGTCCTTTTGAAAGTCTGCGATGCCAGCCTGTTTATGCCAAATGCGTTTACGCCTGACGGGGATGGGCTGAACGACGAATTCAGACCTGTATCAGAACTCGACGGGGTCAGCGCCTATTCAATGATCGTCTTTAACCGCTGGGGGCAGGAAGTTTTCAGCTCAGACGATATTCAGAAGGGCTGGAACGGCACCGTTGGCGGAAAACCGGCCGAAACTGGAACCTATGTTTATACGGTCTCCTATCAGACAACCTCCCAGGGTGTCGTCTCTCCTGCCGTTAAACTTAAAGGCACTTTCGTACTGGTCCGTTAAAATTCAACCATGATACCGATGGAAGGCAGGATCGTGCCGGTATAGTTTTCAATGTAACGCAGTTTATACCTCTCCACACCGCCGTCATCAACATATTTGACGATCGAACCATCCTCCTGTGTGTTTACCAGGATGTCAGGCTGCTGGGCCTGGAAATTAAGCAGGTTCTGTATGTCGACATAGAGCATCAGCGACCATTTTTTAAAGTAGAAGCCTTTGTCTACGCGGAGGTCAAGCTGGTTAAAGGATTTCAACCGCAGGGTGTTGAAGCGGGAATAATCAAGGTAGCCTCGTCCCTGGACATCCCAGGCTGCAACAATGCTCGATTTGTTTTCATCCCATGGGGTGTAGGGAGCACCGCCTGCAAACCGCCATTTCATCCCGATCTCCCAGTTATGTTTGAATTTCCTTCCTACAGTGATGTTGAAAAGGTTCCTGTTGTCCCAGGCCGAAGGAATGTAGGTTCCGAAATAATTGGTGAATTCGCTTCTGACATAGGTGTATGAAAGGATGATGTTGAATCCGAAAAGATCCGCATTCCTGTAAAGCACCTCAACACCATAGGATCTTCCTTTGGAAACAGGCAAAAGAGGCTCATCACCCACCACCGTATAATCGGCACCCTTGCTTGCGAGCGAAACTGAATCCCTGACGGAGAACGGATAATGGTTGTAGATTTTGTAAAATCCTTCGACCGAAAATTTGGAACGCTGGCCGGGCAGAAACTCAAATCCAAGAACAAAATGATCACTGGAAATATACCGGATGCCGAGTGAATCATTCACAAGCGTTCCATAGTTGTTCCGGTAGCCGAGGGAGGTGTAGGCCGGCAGCTGGTAATAGCGGCCGGTGTTAAAATTCAGGAAGAATTTGTCTGTGATCCCGTACGAAGCGGAAAACCTTGGCGAAAACTGCTTCAGCATGTTCGACATGGTTTTCGAATAGTTGTTGGCATCCATCCTGATCCCAAGGGTTAATAAAAGCTTATCCCTGAAAAAAGACCTGCTGGCCTGGCCGAAAATATTCCAGGAAAAGAGACTGAGATAAGAATTATAATCCAGCGGTTTCACTTCATTCCCGACGAAAAACTGCTGGTAGGTCTTGTTGTTGTATTCGGCGTACTGCAGCCCGGCGCCGTAGGATATCCTTGTTTTGACCAGGTCGGTCAACCCTTCGTAGCGGAATTTATTCTCGCTTTCCTGCGATTTATAATTCAGCAGAAGGCTGTCGGGAACCTCATAGTTGTTCCGGTATTTGTATTGTTCGTTGTTCAGCATGTTCCGGCTGAAAACCCAGGTTCCGTTCCCTTTGTCACGGAAATGTTTATACACGATTCCGAATGTATAGCTCCACTGGCTGCTGGCCGGCAGCGACTGCAGGAGGTATTTCTGGAAATCATCCGGATTGCTGATGCCCGTGTTCAGCTTGTTCTTGTCCAGCGACCCGATGGAAATGACCGAAAGCTGGTTTCGTTGCCCGAAGTTGATTTTATACTTGAACTGGTAATCGTTGTATGTAGGCAGAAACGGCAATCCCAGTGCCGAAAAAAGGAACTGAAGGTACGATCTGCGGTAAGAAAAAAGGAAAGTGGAATTTTTTGTAACCGGCCCGTTGATGGCAAGTGCAAGATCGCTGGAACCCAGCGACACACGGCCGCTGAACTTGTCCTTGTTCCCATCAATCTGGGTGAATTCCAGCACCGAGCTGAGGGCATTTCCGCGTTTTGCCGGGAAAGCTCCCGCAAGGAATTCGACTTCACGGATAAAATCCACATTGATGATCCCCACCGGACCACCGGAAGCGCCTTGTGTGGCGAAATGGTTCAGGTTCGGGATCTCCACATCATCGAGGTAAAACCGGTTCTCACTCGGACCTCCTCCGCGGACGATCACATCATTGCGATAAGAAACGCCGGTTGCAACACCGGGCAGAGACTGGATTACCTTTGAAATGTCGCGGTTCGATCCCGGGCTGCGCTCGATCTCCTGGATGGTCAGCCGCTGCATGGAAACCGGGCTCTCTTCCTTCCGGGTAAATTCGGAAGGCTTGATCTCGACTGCATTCAATGTCACCGCGGTCTCATCCATCGGGATTTCCACAAAAACCGCATTGGAATTGGTGACAAGGAAATCTTCCGAGATGTATTTCTGAAAACCCACGGCAGACGCAACGAGCCTTACATACCCCGGGGCGACGTTCGTGAGCGTGAAATTTCCGTCCAAGTCGCTGGAAGTGCCTTTTTGCGGATTGTTTTCAAGGATGATGTTGGTATAGGGCAACGGTTCATTGTTCTTGTGATTGAACACCCGCCCCTTGATAATACCAGACTGAGAATAGCCAACTGCAGGTAATGAACAAATCAGAAGATAAACAGGGAGTATGGATAGAAATGTAATTTTCATGATTTTCAGAAAGAATTTTTATATTTTATCTGGACTTATTAAATGAGAAGACGAAATTAGGGAAAATTTATTACATGGGATGAAAAATCCCGGAAGGAGAGAATTGTAAAACATGATCTGCTTCGACAGAAGTGCCATTCGGAAGATCAGAATCCCAAAGGGGGATCATCCAAATAAACATTCATCTGAAAGACTATGAAAACGCCTTCCATGGAAGTTCTGGCCCTGCTCCTGCAACGCAATCCTGCCTCAGTTGTGCCGGGCCATTAATATGTTTTCAGTCTTTATCGTGATGCCCCAGCCTGAAGATATAACTTATGGATACACCCAGCGTGCTGTTGCATTGGTCATAATATGGTTTATCCAAAGCATCCTCAAACAACTTTTTTTGATCTGATGTCGGATTATCTATCCCGATAAATCCGCGAGAATAACGAATATCCAGAACGAGATCACCAGGTCCCAGTTTAACACCAGGCTGAATCCCAACTACAAATCCAACATCAAGACTATTGGCCTTTACAAACCCCTGGTCTTCTTCAGGATCACCGATACCCTTCGGCCCACCTATGGTATTTTGATTATCCGACTTTTCGCCCGACCCGAATTCAATATCATAGGTCTTTTTCAGAACATTATCTTCATACGTTTTCAGAGTGCCATTCACGGCATAACCAACATAGGGCCCAACAATTGCATGGATTCTGAATATTTTGGAAGCAAATCCGGCTTTCAGCATGATTGGAAGGGTAAGATAATTCAGGTTGTATTTCCCTTTAATCACCACAGAATGGCCTGCATCGTTTTCACCGTCAAATTTTATTCCCATACCCTTCTGTTCATAGTTTATTTCGATTTCCATACCAATATACTTACTGAACATCGGGTTAATGACTAAACCTGCCTGAATCCCGACTTTAAAGGGATTGAGCACATTAATATCCTCAGGAGCAAAATCAGAAACATATTTGTCCCAATTCGTAAGTTTACTGAAATTTGAACCAACTCTTACACCCAGACCAAACCCCTGGCCGATAGAAGTGGTTGAAAACATCACCAGGAGGGATGTCAGCAATGTCCAAAGTAGATTTTTCGTTTTCATGGTTTTGGATTTTAGTGAATAATCTGAAAAAGTGCAGTATTTAAGTGAATTTAAATTGTCCATAAAAAGAAAAGCGCTTTTTGTCCGATTGATAGTTTATGACATGACGGGAATATTAAAAATAACATATGCAGCGCATAAATATAATAAGAAAAATGAAATTAATTCAATTCACGAAATTTTTTTCTATTTATTCATTTTTAACCTGTCAAATTCAAAACTATCGCGCGTCAAAATGACCCCCTTTCCGGATGATCATGGCCTTTTACCTGATGTATTAAAATATTTTATCTTTGCCGGAGTAAAGAAATCATCAGCCCGGCCTTTCTGTGGTTGATTTTCTTCTTTTTAATGATTGCAGATTTTTTGGGGACCTGAAATCAAATACCATCGCATGAAAAAAATATTCCTGATGCTGTCGGCATCTGTTCTTTTAACAATAATGGCGTTCCCGCAGGAGATCGCCCCGGCTAAGGTTCCGGGTCCTGTCAAACAGGCCTTTTCAAAACAATTTCCTGCCGCAAAGAATATCAGTTACGAAAAACTGGACCAATACTACCAGGCAGGATTTCTGCAGGATGGAAAACAGTGGTTTGCGATTTATGATGCTGCCGGGAAACTGCAGGAAACACAAAAGACGATAAATCCCTCTGCTCTTCCGAAAGAAATTACCGCTTCTGTCAACAAGAACTTTAAGGGTTATACCGTCGTTACAGCCGTTAAGCGGGAAGCATCCGATAAAGCAGTTTGTTACGAAATGGATCTCATGAAAGACCAGGCAGGATATCAGGTCCGTTTTTCGGATAAGGGGGAAATCATGATGAAGGTCCCGCGGAAAGTGGAGTTAAAAGTGATCACAAAGTAAAAATTGTCAGGAAACCGGGTTTATTGATAAGGTCTCCAAACAGAAAAAACCTGCCAGGATATCCCTCGCAGGCTTTTTTGCTGGTTTTTCTTCTTCACAAATCAATGACGTATAACCACTCCTTTTTTAAATATCATCTCATGATCTTTGCGGATGATAAGAATATAATAACCTTCGCCAAGGTTGGTCATCTTGATATCCATTATGGAGGATGTACCCTCCGGGACATCCTGGTGAAGCACTGTTTTACCCGTCAGGTCGATGACATCAATGTCGCAGGGGGTTGAGGATCCGTCTGCAAGAGCAACATGAAGCAGGTCTGAACAAGGATTCGGATAGATCTTTATTTCATTCCCATTAACATCTGCGGATGCTGATTTCATAGTATTGTGCGTGATGTTTGAAGCAAGGATAGTGAAATTGTTATCACTGAAATCAAAAACGGTGTTCGTTGCCGAATTACTGAGCGCCATCACTTTTACCTTGTAGTCGTTGCCTGCAGGAATGGTTGCAGGAATGGCCCAGTAGCAGGATCCGTTGCTTGGTGTCTGGGCGCTGATCAGGGAGTTGTATACCCCTCCTTTCCAGAGTTCGACCCTAACATCCTGGGGTATATTGTCAAGCCAGGTAATGATATGTGTTGTTCCCCTTGCCCAGACCTCACCGCCATTGGGCGAAGTGACGATAATATAAGGCCCCTGGTTGATGGTGAAATTGGCATCACTGAAGTCATAATTCGCGGTGGAAGAGGTTCCGCCGATGATCTTCACCTTGTAATCATTTCCTGCAACAATTGCGGCTGGAATGGTCCAGCTGTAAGGACCGGTTGTGGAGTTGCAGATCAGGGAATTGTAAACGCCGCCTTTCCACAATTCGATCCTCACATTTTCTGCTATGCAGTCGATCCAAGAGATCACATAAGTGCCCCCTCCGTACCAGACCTCACCCCCATTCGGAACAAGAAGGATTAAGCATTGGCTGCCAATCGTGAAATTGGCGTTGCTGAAATCGTAAACGGTCGTGGCAGTTCCTGAATTAAGGGGAACCATGATCTTGATTTTGTAATCATTTCCGTTCACCAGCGTATTGTTGTTCGGGATCGCCCAGTAATAACTTCCCGTGGAAGGAGTGGAGGCAGTGATAAGAGAATTGTACACCCCGCCTTTCCAAAGTTCGATCCTGACATTTTCACAAACATTATCCGTCCAGGTTATCAGGTGCGTGGTCCCTTTCTGCCATACTTCCCCTCCGTTGGGTGAAATAACGGTGATCGACCCAGGGCTGATCGTAAAGTTATTGTTGCTGAAATCATATCCCGCTGAACTGGTAAGGCTGGAAATTTTGACCTTATAAGTATTTGCCGGCGCCAGCGCATAGGAAGGGATCCATGTATAAGTGCTCATCCCGGCCGGAACCTGGCTGCAGATGGTCTGGCAGAATGCACCGTTCTTGTACAATTCAATTTTGACGGACATCGGAGCAGCCGTAATCCACTGAATTGCATAAGGACAACCGATGGTCCAGTTTTCACCTCCGTTCGGAGCTACCACTGTTATAATGGCATTCTGACTGTGAAGCGTCGATGTGAAAACCAGGAAAAGAAATAGAATGTAAATTCTTTTCATAACAGTTAATTTTTTCACAAAGTTAAACCGAAAAACCCCGTCTGTCAAGTGAAAAGCAGGGATAATTGCCTTTATATGAGACTTCAGGATCATTTACTGCAGTAAAGCTCCAGCAGTCTTTCCGCTTCCGGGAATCCGAGCTTCTGAGCCGTTCTCCAGTCATCGCATGCGCCGGGAAGGTCTTTTGCCATGTATTTCGCCATGCCGCGGTCAAGGTAGGCTTCAGCATACCGGTCGCTGAGAGATATGACCTTGTCAAAATCCTCAATGGAACCCTGGAAATCCTGGAGCTTGTAGCGCAATACGCCGCGGTTGATCAGGGCGTCGGTGTACTTCCCGTCGAGCTGAATGGCCCGGTTGAAGTCCTCCATGGCCCGGTTGTCTTCCTGGAGTTTGAGGGCCAGCAAACCGCGGTTGTAAAACGCCTGCGGGTTATTTTCATGCATTGCGATCGACTTGTTAAGGTCTTCAAGGGCTCCCTTGAAATCATTTACTTCGGTTTTCAGAAAACCCCTTTCCGTATAACCCTGGTAGAACATCGGGTTCAGTGAGAGCACCGTATCATATTCCCGGATGGCATCCTGGTGAAGGCCCATTTTCCTTTTTATTGTGGCCAGGTCAACATGAGGTTCGAACCAGTCGGCCTTAAGACGTGCAGCTTTTTCATAATCGCCCAGTGCCCCCAGCGTATCGTTCAGCATTTCGCGTGCAAATCCCCGGTTGATATACGCTTCAGGATATTCCGGGAAAAGGCCCAGGCTCAGGTTGTAATCTTTAATGGCTCCCGTAAAATCATTTTCGAAATTCATCCGGACTGCACCACGGTTGAAAAAACCGACGGCCGATGCCGGGTTGTTCTCAACAGAAAGATCATAATATGACATCGGGGTCCTGTAATTTCCGGAATAAATGTATGTATATGCACCGAAAACCGGAATGATCAACAGAAGGATCACCGGCAGGGTCTTATTCTCTTTAATTTTCGGTGCCCGGGTGAGCAAGGTGAAAAGAAAAAGCATGATCCCCACAAGTGGCAGGTAAGCCCGGTGCTCCATATAGTCGCATGCAGAAGAACCGAACTTGTTGATGTACATGATCTGCGGTGTGACAAACAGCAGAAACCAGGCCAGCCCAAACAGAAAAATCTTTCCGGATCCTGAATTGTAGCGAACCGATATCCAGATTAGCAGTCCGAATAAAACTATTCCCAGGATTGTAATAACCAGGCTGAAAGCCGGCATGGGCCCCAGGCCGACAGGGAGGAAGAACTTCAGGATAAATTCAGGAATCGTCCTTAAATGAACCAGGAATGGCAGAAAACCGAACTGTCCCTCCGGAACCACGATCTTCACGACATCATTCCGGATGTACATGAACAAAAGGAAAAAGGCAACGGAAAAGAGGGCAGGAATGATCAATCCAATGTAGGAGACCTTTTTCTCATTCTCAAACGCCAGGTACCAGAGAAGGCAGATAACAGGAATGATCACCGCAGCTTCCTTGGAGAACTGGGCAAGTGCGAAGAACAGGATATTCAGGGCCAAAAACCAGTAATTCCCGCTCCTGATATAGCGGATGAAAAAGATAAAAGAGGCAATCCCGAACAGGGCCAGAAACATATCGCCACGTGACGGGGCCCATGCGACCGTCTGAACGAAAAGAGGATGGACCGCGAATATCAGTGTCAGCAACAGTGCCATTCTACTGTTTTTCCCGAACAGGTTCAACAGGTAAAAGATCAGCGAGCAGGTGACAAAATGGATCAGGATGTTCGACAGGTAGTAGGCCCATCCGTTCTGACCGCTCAGGTGAGCATCGATCATGAACGAGAGGTTTTGCAGCGGACGGTAGAAATCGCCGCCTTTGTTGAAAAACGGGTTGGTCAGAAAGGCTTCTTTCAGGTTTCCGAAATCGGTCAGAAATCCGATGTTGTTCAGGATGATGTTGGTTTCGTCGAGTTTGCCGAGGGAAAAGAACAGGATACGGCCGTAAACCAGAAAAATGACAAAGAAAATGACCAGGTAAACCAGGGGAAACCGCAGGATTTTTTCCCCGATCGTCGCATTCTCCTTCGTGTTGTTTTTTTTACTCATGATGACAGCTTTGTTTTTCCAGAACAACGGCCGTCCAAAATTATTTAAATTTATTCATGGGAATGGAAATAATTTTCAGGACTTCGCTTACCTTCGTTGAAAATTCAGGCATGAAGATCCCGCTGCAAGGAAACCGGCTGACATTCTTTCCAGGAGCAATCCTGGTCGCGGTATTCATGCTGCTGGCGCCGGCAGGACAGCGGGCGGAGAAAGTTCCTGACAATCCCTGCTTCATCATTACAAGCACTCTTTCTTTTCCAGGTATTTCTTTCAGGACCGGTGGCGCCATGGGCGAGCTTGAAATGGTGATCATCCCGTTGAAACGGGTTGGAAATTTATTCATGATCGAGGCAAAGATCGATGATGAGACGGGTAATTTCCTTTTTGATACCGGGGCATCACAGCTTGTTCTGAATACAACCTATTTCAGGAAATACATCACCATTGATGAAACGGAAGCAAGGGGCGTCACAGGCCTGACCGGTTCCATCCGCCGTACTACGGTCAAACGGATGCAGGTAGCCGGACTTATATACAACAACATTACCGCAGACGTAACTGAGCTTGGCCACATTGAAAACAGGAGGGGCGTGAAAGTTCTCGGGTTATTCGGACTGAGCATGTTAAAAGGCCTCGAAATGGTCATCGACCTGAAGAACAATGAGCTTCGTCTTTACAGATTGGATAAGGACGGAAACAGGATCGGCGCTCACAGGGAAGAGTTCAGGGCCGATATCACTGCAAAAGTGGTCGAGTATCACAATGTTCTTTTCATGAAGGCCAGGATCGGGGGAAAAGAGCTTGATTTCTGCCTGGATACCGGAGCCGAATCGAATGTGCTGAACTGTTATGCTCCCAGGAAAGTAATGAGTACCGTGACCATACTCCGCCGGTCGGATATGATGGGTGTTGGTACTGATAAGGCCGAAGTGCTCTTCGGGGATCTGAATGATTTCAATGTGGGTGAACATCCGATCCCTGGCATGCAGGCGATCATTGCCAGCCTGAATGCACTGGCCACATCGTATGGTTACCCGATCGACGGGATGCTGGGGTATGATTTCTTTTCAAAAGGGAAAGTATGCATTAATTTAGTAAAGAACGAACTGAAGATCAGTTTAAACAAAGCGGGAAAGAATTGAAAAAACAGGCAACATACATCCTGACCCTGATCTTTCTTTTATCAGTGTTTCCGGTCCTGGCACAGTTCAACCCGAAAACGATCTGCCGGGTCGAAAACGGAAAGATCTATTTCAGGATCGACCTGAACTGGACAAAGGCGCAGCAGAAAGAGCTGATCCGGCTGTTCGATCTTGATACCATCGTGGTGCAGGGTGTATATAACGGGAAAGAAAACATCACCGTAAAAGGCACAAGCTGGCAGGTGGTTAAGCTGAACGATCACCTGGTGGAGTTGTCGAAACTCCTGGCAGCGATGCCGGTGAGAGCGCCTTCTTCCAATGACATCATTATGCTGGACGACCGCTGGCTGAATGCGGAAGGGGCCGCCGAACGCGTGTCGGTGACCTTCGGCGTCAACAGGTTCACCCGCTATTCCGTGTTTCAGTACAGCAGAGGAATTGCCCGTTTCTTCCTGCCCGGCAACCTGAATGCAAAACAGGTCTTCCTTTCGGGATCCTTCAATGCCTGGAGTACGACGAATCTTAAGATGAACCCCTGCGACTCCGGCTGGACAATCAGCCTGAAGCTGTTGCCCGGGAAATATTCCTACAAATACATCATCGACGGAAAATGGACGCCCGATCCCTATAACAGGCTGAAGGAATCGGATACCTACGACAGCTACAATTCTGTTCTTTACTGCTACAATTATCTCTTCCGGCTGAAAGGGTATTCATCTGCACACAAAGTCATTCTTGCCGGAAGTTTCAACAACTGGAATGAAAAGGAGCTGAAAATGATCCCGTTGGCCGGCGGCTGGGCGCTTTCACTCTACCTGCGGGAAGGGACCTATATCTACAAGTACATTGTGGATGATGCCTGGATAACCGATCCCCAGAACGAACTCAAACGGCCCGACGGCAAGGGTAATTTCAATTCCGTAATGGGAATCGGCGACAGCCTCATATTCCGGCTGAATGGATTCCTTTCAGCGAAGAAGGTGATCCTCTCCGGGAACTTCAACAACTGGAATGAAGCGGAACTGGAGATGGAAAAAACCGCACAGGGATGGCAGCTCTGGTATGTGCTGGGCCCCGGCAACTACGAGTATAAATTCATTGTTGACGGAAAATGGATGACCGATCCTGCCAATCCCAACAGCACCGGCGAAGGTGAATACCAGAATTCGGTCCTGGCCCACAAAGCCAACCATGTTTTCACGCTGAACAAGTACCCTCAAGCAAATAAGGTGATCGTAACCGGCAGCTTTAACGGCTGGAACAAATCCAATTTTAAAATGGTGAAGAAGGGAGAAACATGGACTTTCCCCATCTACCTTATTCCCGGGAAATACTCTTATAAGTTCATTGTGGATGATGAATGGATCCTTGATCCGGCAAATGAACTTTGGGAAACAAATGAATATGGAACCGGTAATTCGGTGCTCTGGGTTGAACCAAGGTAAAGCCGAGGATGCTTGATTAATATCAGCCATCTCTGAAAATAAGAAACATGAACAAATCCCTTCTTTTCATCGCTTTTATCCTTTTGCTTGGACCCGGACAGGCAAATGCACAGCGGTACCGCTGGGACATCAAAACCCTGACCGACACAGCAGG
Organism: Bacteroidota bacterium; assembly: GCA_026391805.1. GTDB lineage: Bacteria > Bacteroidota > Bacteroidia > Bacteroidales > FEN-979 > FEN-979. The sequence goes on from JAPLDJ010000017.1 coordinate 124,831, forward strand.
AGAGCGGGTGTTTAAACTTAAAGCGCAGAAGGAAACCCTCAGGGACCTTGCCGATCCCCTTGTCACGCAGCGACCGAAAAAATCAGAGATGAAACCGGGCATACGGGCTCATGCTGAAAAACGTAAGGTGATCATCACAGGGGATATCATCAAATACGGACGTGAAGATGACCGGGATTACCACCTCGTCGTAAAGAGTCCCGACGGGGGCCAGACGCTGATTGCCGAGATCCCTGACCCCGGCATTCCTGAATTAAACCACCATCCTGACCTTGCAGCCTGCTGCAAGGAATGCCGGAAGGTTATTGATGATAAGCTGGGGATTCCTACCACTGATGTGAAACCGGTACTACGGATCCTGAGGGTTAAGATCACCGGGGTGGTTTTCTTTGATCAGAAAACCCATGGGAAAGGACATGCTGAAAACGGTGTCGAGATCCATCCCGTTCTGCACATCGAGGTCATCAAGGAGAAATAAAATACATTCCGCATTTCACGATCCGTAATTTTGGAAACCCGGTGAAATTGGATTATCTTTACGGGAGATATCTTATTAAAAACAGATTGGTTATGAAGACAATTGTACGGACCGGAAATGTTATTCTCATTGCCGGTATATTCCTAATCATGGGTGCCTGTTCAAAGAGTGATAACCCCATACCCATCACAATCTTTTCCGTCAACGATGACATTGCCATGGGGCTGCAGATGGATCAGGAGATCACCGGCGATCCGGCCCATTACCCGGTACTGGATTCGGTATCGTATGCTTCTGCCTATGCCCATCTGTATCAGATTCGCAATACCATCCTGGCTTCCGGGAAACTGCAGTATGCGAATACATTTGAGTGGAAGATCAGGATTATCCGTGACGACAGCGTGGTTAATGCATTCTGTATTCCCGGTGGAAACATATACATATACACGGGGATCATTAAGTTTCTTGACAATGAGGCGGAATTTGCAGGAGTGCTTGCACACGAAATGGCACATGCCGACCTCAGGCATACATCGCAGCAGCTTACCCTTATATACGGTGAAAGCCTACTGCTGAACCTGATCCTCGGAAACAATCCGTCAGAACTTGCCCAGATCATTGCCAACCTTGCCGCCGGCCTTGGAAACCTCGCATACAGCCGGACCCACGAGTATAAAGCCGACGAATATGCCGTGAAATACCTTTATCCTACGAAATACGATGCTGCTTCCCTCGGTGATTTCTTTATAAAAATGGAAGGGGCGCCAACACCTCCTGTATTCCTTAGCTCCCATCCTTCACCGGAGGACCGGCTCGATAAAATCAATCAAACGTTCAACTCCCTGGGAGGGGTTCACGGAGGGACATTTGAAACAGATTACCAGCAGTTCAAGGGTCTGCTTCCATAAAAAGCAATACCTTAAACTTATTTGATGATCACCAGTCTCCGGACGATTGTATTGTCCTGTGTCCGGATGATGATGTTATAGGAGCCCTCAGGAGCAATTGAAAGATCGATCACATATTCCTTTTCACCTCGACACTCTTTCGACAGGATCACTTTCCCTTCAAGATTTTCAACCTTGATATCGAGATTTCCGTTGCTGCCTTTCGGAGGGACAATCCGGAAGACCCCTTTTGTCGGATTCGGATAGATCTTTACATCCCGGGAATCATTTTCTCCGACGCCAGCATTAGGTTTGGCCTGTGTTACCGTTACATCTTGCTGAAGCGTTCCCGCAGGCACCTGCGGAGAAGTGATCCTGATGTGTGCAACACGCGGCTGCTGATCGGTGTTTTCCGTGAAATTTGCCACAATGGTTCCATTACCGTTACCCGACGTTGTAACCGTACACCAGGAGGTATCCGACGCAACCTCCCAGTTCAGGTTTGACGTGACCGTGAAACTTGTATTTCCGGCGGGTGCCGAAACATTCTGGTTCGGCGGGGACACGGCAAGGATTGGAACAAGTCCGCCCTGTGTTACGGTTACCACCTGTGCGGCAATACCAATGGTTGCTGATATAATGATGGTATCCACACGCGGGTAATATAAGCTGCTCGGTTCAAACGTCACATAGATACTGTCATTCCCCGTCCCCGAATTGGTTACTGTGCACCAGGATGAAAGGCTTAAGACACTCCAGCTCGTATTGGAAGTGACATAGAAACTCGTGGTCCCTGTTGTTTGGGCCACATTCCTGTTTGGAGGTGTGACCAGAAGGATCACCGGTATCCCTTGCTGGGTGACCGTTACCGTTTGCGCCCCGACACCCGTTCCCGTCACGGTGATCTGTGCAATGCGTGTTCCGACGACACTGTTCGCGGTATAGACGGCAAAAATGGTATCATTTCCGGTTCCCGACGGGGTAATGGTACACCATGGGACATCGCTTGATACACTCCAGTTCGTGTTCGAATTAACAAAAAACATCGTATTTCCTGCCGACAGGCTGACATCCCTGTTGGGCGGTGTAACCGTCATCACCGGTGGATTTCCGGTCATAAAATTGAGTGTGCTGCCCGAACCGGGACCTGCCGTGCTGGTGGCAATTGCACGGAAAAAATACCTTGTGTTCGGCAGAAGATTCGTAAGCTCGCTGTTGAAGTTCACTATTGATGTATCTGAACCTGCCGGCATGCTGGCCGTTGAATCCTGGAGACTAAGCGGATTATCCCCGTATGCAAACCTGTAAAAAGTTGGACTGCCGTTCGGGTTGACCGTTCCGTTGAGGGTTGCGGAAACCCCTGTTATATTTGTTGCTGCGACCGTTGTTACCGTCGGCCCGGTATTGAATTTAAAGGAGGCGATCCTGGTTTTGCGGGCGTTCCCGGTCCCGATGTACTGGGTTGTGAACCAGAATGTATTGTCATCGTTCGGATCGACCGACAACATTGAATAATCGCCCCACCGGTTGTAACCTGTCTGGGAATGGGATCCTGCCCAGATCGTATCCTCAGTTATATCCAGGATTCCGTTCGCACTGTTATAGGAGGCAGGTGTTTGACCGCAGTAACGGATGCCGGGGTAGACAGATGAACTTGAAACAGAATAACCCAGGCCGATCGCATTATGTCCGTTGAGCATGATGCTTCCCATCCACCTGCTGTGTTCGTCGGGTGCATAGGTTCCCTGCTGGCGTATTGACCAGTCGCCGGAGGTCTTCCGCAATTCATACCAGCGGATACCTGCATGGCGGACCCCGTCGACATTCACCGTATGGCAGCATACGATGGTCTGGTAAGCGCCAAAATTGCGGTATTGGGGAACATTCATGATAACCTGCGGAATTCCGTCAACCCGCTGACTCGTTCCGGGCTGAACGATGTTGTTCCAGTTGTTGCCGAAACTTGCATTGAAAGGCTCCACATCCAGCTGCTGGGTACGCGCGAATGTAGAGGCGGAAGGAGTCGTCCAGTTTACATGCAACTCGTATAACCAGAGCTGGTCGGAACCTCCGCCCAGTGCATCATCATTGAATGCAATGTAGATGCCCGGTAAACCGGTAGGGGAGAGTATACCATCATTGGTGACAGGGGGTACGCACATGAATCCATCCACTGAAGCCGGCCGGCTGGGATTGTTGAAGCCGACAATTTGCGGTGATGAAGCCCCTGTCAGCATCTTTGAACGCTCCACGACATAAATATCATTGCCTGCACTGTTATTGTCGCCCATGTAATAACCGTCGGGCCAGACACTGAATTTCGGATAATCAGGCATGGAAGCTACCACGAAGGAATATTTATACCAGGATCCGGTTGGATCGTTGGTTGCCGAAACCGCCATCATGATGTAATTCGGATTGCCGCTGATGGAAAATTCAGTCGCCAGCCAGCGGTCAGCCTCCTTGTCATACAGCAGAACAGGATCACCGTCATTATAGTTCGATCCGGACACGCCGGAGAACAGCTGGTTCATGGCTGTGGGCCCGGCAACGAGCACCCCGCTCTTATCATAAATGGCATAAACGCAATTAATGGTTTGCATAAAATGATTAGGTCCAACAGCGCCGTTACAATCGGGAGGGAAATAAGGCGATGTCTGACCGTCGAAATTGACAAGCGGACCTGAAGAACTTTTGGTCTTTCCCATGAACTTCTGCCACAATGCGTCTTCGCCTCTGGGCAAGGCTGTGGCAGCATAAGGATAACTCCGGTGACCCAGCCCTTCGTTCAGCTCATGCTTACTGGCATACCGCTCCATGTCGCGGAAATCTTTCTTCGTCATGACCGGCAGGTCACGAAGAGGTTTCGTCATGCCCAGGAAAGTACCCTGACCAATGGAGGTAGGATTGACGGAATCAGACTGGCTGTTTAGTATCAGCGCTGAAAAACAGAAAAGTGTCAGGAAAAGGAGAAATCTTGCTTTCATAGAATTCAATTTTATGGTACAAAGTTACCGGTTTTTTTCTCTGACATGAAAGGGTTAAGCAAATTCAAAGCTGGTTTCCATGACTGTATTGAACCTGCAGCAACCAGGTGTAACCAAAGAAAATAAAAAAAACCGGACAATTTAATGTCCGGTTCTCCATCCAGGATGTTTATATCCTGCTATTGTGCTTTTGGAGGATTGGTTGTCGGATACAGGTTAAACAGGTAAGTACCGCCATTCTGGAACGAACCGGTTTTTGAATCAGGAGCACAATAGAACGGTAAGGATGATGGTGATATCGGATCGTAGATCATACGTGCAATCCGTGTTCCCTTAAAGGGACCAATTTCATTAAAGGTATAGGTTGACAAACCGGGGCGAACGACCTGAACGGGGGCAACAAGCCGGCCGTTTTCATCGGTCAGAACCACAAACAGATCCAGGGTGCTGGCACCTGAATGAAGCTGGTTTGCGTGAATGTTCACCACATAATTGATCTGCGGTGTTGTTGAAGAATTGTTGCTTGCTGCGGAAGCAGAAATTTCAAATGAGAAAAGCAGTGCGATAACTGCGATCAGGGTTTTTGCAATTGTTTTCATGGCGTTGGTTTTTTTGGGTTTTGTAAGACAAAGGTATACCCGGCTTGTCCGCAGGAGAAATTGATCCCTGCGGAGGATCCTTGTTGATCCTGAAAAAATCCAAACTGTTTCGTGAAAAAATCAGATTTCAGATGAACGGTTTTGAAATTTTGCGGAATACAGGAAATATTCAGATGTGTTCTTCCCGAAAATTGCAAAAAGAGAAACCGGAATTGGGAAGGAATCGCTAAAAAATGCCTGCTGCAATAATAAAAAAAAGGCGTCCCGCTTTTGAGACGCCTTTTTCCGGCATGCGTTTACTTTGTCATTCAACAGGAACTGCTCCCGTGAGGTCTGTTACCGTTTTAACTTCTCCCGTGTCATCCATGATCCAGATGTCGAAATAATAGGTATTGCCGGCAAAGAAAATACCTTTCTGAACAACCGGAGCGGCAACACTTTTCAAAGGTGCATAATTCCCGATCGAAAGTAACTGTGCGATCCTGATGCCTTTTGCTGAGGTTGGCTCGGTAAAGACATATATGGAACCATCCTGATTAAGAAGCTGGGGGTGATCAACCGGGTTATTGTTGGCATCGGTTATGGCAACAACAATGGTATTGGGGATGAACTTGAAGCTCTCCGGCATGTGAACGGTCACCTTGTAGGTAACTACAGCAGGAATTCTTGCATTGGCGATGATAGGCAGCATCATGATGCTGATCAGGGCGATTATTTTTGCAATTGTTTTCATGGCGTTGGATTTTAGGGTTATTTTATAATCAAAGGTAGCCCTGTTCTGCCCCCGGGAGAAATTGATTCCTGACAGGGATACACACGGCTCCTGAAAAAATCAAAAGAAATTTCTGCGAAACCGGATTTTATGAGATACGTTTTGAATTTTTGCAGAAGGGGAAAAAAAGAGGCTCTGTCTTCTTATTTTCTGCTTAAAGAGGAGATGAATTTTCGTAAATATTGCCAAAAAAACCACTAACTCGCCATTTCGCCAGTTCACAAGTTATAGTATCAACTCATCAACTCAAAAGCTCACCAGCTAAATAAAGAAAGCCGGACAGTTTTAAACTGCCCGGCTCTACCAAACAAAACGCAGCTATATGAACCCAAATAATCAACGAGTTCTTGTTGTTGTTGGCCAGAGGTTGAAATTATATATAGACCCAGGAGCAAAGACACCGGTCTTTACATCTGGCGGGACAATAAAATGAGCGTCAGGATTTTCGGCATTCGGAACCGGAATAAGGGTTGCAACACGGGTTCCTTTTACGGGACCGGCTTCCAGGAAAGTATAGGTCATCTTGCCGGAATTGTACATCTGAACCGGGGCCACCAGTTTTCCCTGTCCATCCATCACGGCAACGTAGTAGTAATTGCCAATCATCGGAATATCATTCGATACATGGACAGTAACCTGGTAGATGATAGTTCCTGTGCTGATATTGGCAGCGCCGTTACCTGCAAAAGAAAATGCGGAAAATGATACCATCAGGAGGATCGTGGCTAAGAGAGTTTTTGCAATTGTTTTCATGGCGTTGGTTTTTTTGGGTTTTGTAAGACAAAGGTATACCCGGTCTGGCCGCCGGAGAAATTGATCCCTGCGGAGGATCCCTGTGGATCCTGAAAAAATCCAAACGGTTTTATGGAAAAATCGAATTTCGGCTGGACGGTTCTGAATTTTTGCGGAATCGTTTGCAAAATAGTTCCTTATCTCCTGAAAAATTGCCAAAAGAGGAAAAGGAATTAGTAAAGATTTGCCAAAGATTGTTTTCAGCGTCATGCGACATAAGTCATACGTCATACGTTAAAAGTTTTCCATCTTCCATTCTCCATCCTCGATCCTTTCTTTATTCACCACAGATATCCACAGATTCCACAGATTATGTCACAGAATATTTTCTCGGACCTCCGCCTTCAGACCACCGACCTCATAACTCGCCAATTCACTAATTCACCAGTTAATTACCTCATTATCTCGCAAGCTCGTTAGCTAACACAAAAAAAGCCGGACATCGCTGCCCGGCTCTCCTTGTTGAAGGATTGCTGTTAATCGATATTTGCTTTAGCCGGCACCGGAAGGGAGATATAGAGGTTGAACAGGTAAGTGCTTCCGTTCTGGAAAAGCCCGGCTCTTGCATCCTCATTGCTGACCCAGGCATCGGCGTGCGGACGCAGGCCGTTGCTCAGTTTTGCAATACGGATTCCCTTCACAGGACCGTTTTCTGCAAACTGGTATTCGGTTTTGCCAGGGAGCAGAAGCTGTGCCGGGGCAACAAGGCGTCCGGTTTCGTCGGTTATAACCACAAATACACCTCTTAATACACTGGGTGTTGCATCGGGCATATGTACAATTACCTTATAGGTGATTGCAAGGGCTGATACTGAATTTTCTCCGCCTTTAGCGTGAGCGGTTAAGGAAATCATCATAACACTGATGGCGATAAGGATTTTTGCAATTGTTTTCATGGCGTTGGTTTTTTTGGGTTTTGTAAGACAAAGGTATACCCGGTTTGGCCGCCCGGGAAATTGATCCCTGCGGAGTATCCTTGTGTATCCTGAAAAAACCCAAATGGTTTTATGGAAAAATCAGATTTCGGCTGGAAGGTTCTGAAATTTTGCGGAGGGGATTCTGATGGATGATCCATCTCCTCATTTTCTGCCAAAAGAGGAAAAGGAATTAGTAAAGATTTACCAAAGATTGTTGGTAAAGGTCATATGACATAAGTCATGAGACATACGTATGCTCTGTAACCGCATTGCAGGGGCCTTTACCTGGTATGCAACAAAGCATAATTGGCGCGTGTTTCAGCTTCCTTGCTTTTATCGGAAACAAAGATGACCGTCCGGCCACCGTCCAGGATAACGGGATATTTATCGGCTATGGATCCTGACAGCAGGTTTCCTTTAGGAACTCTCGACCGGCTTTTCAGCATATCCATCCGCTTTGTAAATGAGTCTTTTTTCATTTTTGAATTCTTTAGTACTAATTAAATCAGTCTCAACCTCCGGAAACTGATCATTTCTCTTGTCTCTTCATTCCATAACCGGAGGGTAAGGGTCTTTAAACTTGCCCGGAATGTGAGGGGCTTTATTCCCCGGAACAGGGTATTTTCGATGTGACACTTGCGAAGGTTATAATTCGGGATCAGCGGGCTCAGGTGGTGAATGTGGTGGTATCCTATGTTCCCTGTGAACCAGTGCAGGATCCGAGGCAGCTTATAATACGAACTTCCCTCAAGTGCCATGGTTTTATAATCCCAAGTTTTTTCCCTCGACCAGTAGGAAGGATTGAACTGGTGCTGGACGTAAAAAAGCCAGAAACCCATAATACCTGCAAAGTAGATGACCGGCAGCTGGATCATGATAAAGGGCTTGACGCCGATCACCATGATCATCGCAGCAGCGAACACAAGCAGTCCGGCATTGGTTAAATAGACACCAATCCGTCCCATCTTGTTCATGTTTTTCTTTGTAAAGCGGTTCCCGATCAGGAACACATAGAGTGTCCCGACCCCGAACATCGTTACCGGGTTACGATAAACGCGGTACATAATACGCTGCCACCGTGAACCATTCCTGTATTCCTCAACGGTCAGCGTCCATACGTCGCCGATCCCGCGTTTGTCAAGATTGCCTGCGGTTTCATGATGGATCTGATGATTTCGTCCCCAGCTGTAATAGGGTGTGAAGGTCAGGATCCCAATGAATAATCCCAGGATGTCGCTCATTCTTCCTGACTTTAAATAAGAGCCGTGACTGCAATCATGATAAATAATGAACAACCGCACGAGAATCCCGGCCGATGGAATTGCCAGCGCCAGCGTGATCCAATAAGAAACCGAAAGACTTTCGATCATTAAGAACCAGGCGATGGCATAAAGAAGAAGGTTGCTGCTGAACTGCCACCAGCTTTTTACAGAATCCGGGTGGTTATATTTCTTTATGATTTTAACCCAGGATGTGGCTGAGGCCTCATCCGGGGCATTCTCTCTTAAGCTCATTGCATTGCTGAATTGAACAGGTAAGAATAAAAGATGTGCTGCTTACTTAACCCTTAAAACCTGCCTTTATTGTTTAACCGACTGTAAGATACGACATAAAATCATATTTTTAACATTTTCAGCTAATTATATCTTTACGAATGGTAGTATTTAGTTCATTAAAATATGTTTTTTGAAATTAATTCAATCTTACCTTTGTATGATTGATTCCATCCGTTAATGATGTATTATTTACTTTTAATTCAAAAGGGAAAATGAAAACTTTTATGAAATCCGGTTTTCAGCTTTTGGCGCTGATAACTTTCTTTGTTCTGACGACAAATGGTATTCAGGCACAATGGAACACAAACACATCCGTCAACATCCAGATCGCAAGTGTTCCGATTGCAGATATGGAATCCGTACCTACGACAGACGGAAAAACATGGATTGCCTTCTACCACCAGAACGGCGGAAATTACGATATGCGCGCACAGCTGATCGACGCCAACGGATATAAGCTGCTGGGAACGGACGGGATGCTTGTCAACAACAATATTTCGGGTTCAGCCACATATGTTTTCAATGCCTGCGTGGATGCCTCCAACAATTTGATCATCGCCATGCAGGATCAGCGGTCGGGGCCTCTCAGCGCTGTAGTTTACAAGATATCCCAGGCAGGGACACAGTTATGGGGAGCAAATGGCATTGTGCTCGGGACAGGGCTCGCCCCGTACCCTGCTGCTTTGTCGAACGGTGAAGCGGTGATAGCATGGGTTGATAACACCATAAAGATCCAAAAGATCACCACTGGCGGAACAGCGGCCTGGGGAACCCCGGTCAGCGTGACAGTGGGAACTTCAAACACTACCCGGGGTCAGCTGATCGCAAATAACAGCGGGTATTTCACACTGGTTTTCCAGAAAAGCGGAACGGGGATCTCCACAACACTGTATGCACAGCGGTTCGATAATAATGGTACTTCACAATATTCTCCCGTGCAGATCTGCAACCAGACCACCAGCGCTGCCCGGTATTATTCCATCGCCGCTGAAGGAGATGTAACCTATTTCGGTTATTATGCCTCCGTAGGGTTCCGTTTCAATTCTTTCCTTCAAAGGATCAATGCCGACGGATCGATGCCATACGGAATAAACGGAGCGAATTTTAATACGGCGACAGGCGGCAGCGACAGTTACCAGATGGAAACGCGCATTGGCCTGGCAGCAGGATCGCAGTATGTCTGGTCTGTATGCACATTCAGCGATCCCAACCAGGTAATTTACGGAGTTTATGTTCAGAAATTCCTGAAAACCGATGGTACCCGTCAGTTTACCGACGCGGCAAAAGTCGTTTATGCCATCAGCGCCAGCACCGACCAGGCAGCAGGAAATCTGTCCCTGCCGCTGATCAGTGATTCACCGATGTTCATGAGCTACGATAACACGGGAAAGATCTATGCGACCCGGCTCGATGCCAGCGGAAATTTTGTTTGGCCAGGCAACCGGGTAGAACTCAGCTCAACCACCAACAGCACCAAATACAGGTACGGATTCACGCCCGACGGACCAAACCGCTGCGCCGGCAGCTGGGTCGAAACCAGGGCCTCCACCCAGCTGGGTTACGCCCAGGGAATTTCAATCGGTGGACTGATCGGGGTTATCGTCAATACGCAGGGAAGCGTACCTGCAGTGATCACCACGCCGGGGGGTACCCTGCAGATGGTAGCAACGGTACTTCCGGCCAGTGCAAACCAGAGCGTCACCTGGAGCATCGTGCCGGGTACAGGCATGGCGTCCATCACCACAGGGGGCCTTGTAACTGCCATTACCAACGGAACCGTATGGGCCAAGGCGATTGCCGTACAGGATGTCAGCGTTATGGACTCGATGATGATCACGATCTCGAACCAGGCACCGCAGGCGCCGACCGTTGTGACGAATGCCGCTTCAAACATCGTGACGACAACCGCCACCCTGAATGGTACCGTTACTGCAAACAATGCTACCACAACCTGTTCATTTGACTGGGGGCTCACCACAACCTACGGAAACAACGCAGCAGCAACACCAGCCACTGTAAACGGGTACACACCTACGCCTGTTCTGGCCAACATAATCGGCCTTGTGGTGGGCAGCACCTATCATTTCCGCTGTAAAGGAACCAACAGCGTAGGCACTTCATACGGGGCAGACATGACCTTCATTGCAGGTTGCCAGCCGCTGGTATCGGCCGGGACAATAACAGGTCCGGCGAGTGTTTGCATTAATGCAACCGGACAGGGTTATTCCATTGCCACCGTTACCGGCGCAACCGGCTATACATGGACAGTCCCGTCGGGGGCCAACATCACAGCCGGGCAAAACACAACCAGCATCACGGTGACCTTCGGATCAACATCCGGGAACGTTTCCGTTTTTGCAACCAATACCTGCAGCACAAGCTCGACATCCACCTATGCCGTTTCTGTTGTCCCGCCGCCGGTTCCGTCCATCACTGGTCCGGCAACGTTCTGCACAAACGGAGGCCTGGCCACATATACCACAGAGGTCGGGATGACCAGTTACAACTGGACCGTTTCATCAGGAGGCGTGATCAGTTCAGGTGCCGGGTCTGCCCAGATCTCGGTCATTTGGAACACCGCCGGCGCCCAGACCGTTTCCGTGAACTATACCAGCGGGGCAGGATGCTCGGCCAGCAATCCCACGGTTTATAATGTTACGGTTACTGCCGGTCCCGACCCGGCCGGATCCATTACGGGAACATCTGTGCTTTGCGCAGGCACGACAGGCGTTTCATATTCCACACCTGCCATTGCCAATGCCCTGACCTATATCTGGTACCTGCCTTCAGGCGCTACCATCGCATCCGGGATGAACACGAACAGCATCACCGTGGATTTTTCAGCCAGCGCGATTTCCGGGGAAGTAACTGTACTGGGGAACAACGCCTGCGGGAACGGAACCGTTTCTCCGCCATTACCGGTAACGGTGAACCCGATACCGCCGACTCCGGTCGTGATCGTTGTCGGCCCTTCGCTGCAAAGCGATGCACCCAACGGCAACCAGTGGTATTATTCCGATACACAGGCGGGAGCCGGCGCACCTATAAATGGTGCCACCGGCCAGGTATACACGCCGACACAGGTCGGTTACTTCTGGACAGTCGTTACATTGAACGGCTGTATATCCGCTCCTTCAAACAGAGTCCATGTGTTTGTCATCGGTGTCGATGAAATCACTGCGGGGAATCTAAGTATTTATCCCATTCCCAATGATGGAGCATTCAATGTAATACTGACCAGCCCTGTGAAGGATGTTTTCCGGATTACTGTTTACAACCCGCTTGGACTGCCGGTATATGAATCCGGTGAGATCATAGTGAACGGAACATTTGAACAAAGGATTGACCTCGGGCCTGTGTCCGGAGGTTTGTATTCCGTTGTTATCCTCAACAGTAAAACAAAAGTTGTAAAAAAGATCCTGATTCGTAACTAGGAACAAAGCCAGTTTTTCACCATCCGGCTTCCGGCAGGCGTCATGATCGACTCCGGGTGAAACTGTACACCACATACGGGTAAGGTTTTATGGGCCAGCGCCATGACGGTTCCGTCCTCGGCAACAGCGAGCAGATCCAGCACCGGCAGAATGGATTCCCTTTCCACAGCCCAGGAGTGGTAAAGGCCGACTTCTGTTCCGGTTTGAACGCCATTAAACAGGAAGTGTCCGGGCTGAAGAATGTTTAAATTCCGAGGTTGTCCGTGAACAACCTCGGCGAGGTTAAAGAGTATTCCCCCATAATGCTGTGCTATGGCCTGCATGCCAAGGCAGACGCCGAAGACGGGAATTGTTTTTTCACCGGAATCAAACAGCCGTTCAACTTCATACAAGACCCGGAACATGACAGGCTGCTCGGTCGGAATCCCGGGGCCGGGAGAGAAAATGACCCGGTCGTACCGGACGATTTCGCTAATCCTGACATCTTCAGTTTTCAGGATATTAACGTTACATTTGCACACACCCCTCAGCAATTCCACCAGGTTCCAGGTGAAGGAGTCGTGGTTGTCGATGAGGAGTAATTGCATAGTTCCCATAAATGAAACGTCAATCCGGAATTCCAAAATGATTTACGCTGACCGGAATAAAATCATCGATAAAATTAATCATTTTGCTGCGCGAAAGGAGCCTTTCCTCTTTGCGGTCGATTTTCACGCGCAGAGCGGTTTTGTGCTTTCACAGGAAGAAGCAGTTTCTGAAGGAATACTTTACGAGTTCAATGGCCATGGGAACATTCCCCCTGCAGCAGGAGGTCCTTCATTTCAGTTTGATGTTTTCCCGGTGGATATCAGGACGTATGAAAAGGCTTATGACAAAGTGCTTTTCCACCTGAGAAACGGGGATACCTACCTTCTGAACCTCACCTTTCCAACCCGGCTGGAAACCGACCGTTCGCCCAGGGAACTGTTTTTACTGAGCCAGGCGCCATACAGGCTTCACGTACCCGGTCATTTTGCAGTCTTTTCACCCGAAGCGTTTGTCTTTATCCGGGGGAATGAGATTGTTTCAAGGCCGATGAAAGGGACCATCCGTGCCGATGTTCCGGATGCTGGACGAATTTTGCTGGGTGACAAAAAGGAATTCTTTGAGCACAATACCATCGTCGACCTTATCCGCAACGACCTTTCAATGGTTTCGACGGATGTGACGGTAAGGCGTTTTCGCTACCTGGAAAGGATCCACACCAACCGCGTGGATCTGCTGCAGATGAGTTCAGAGGTTTCTGGCAAGTTGCCGGATGATTACCGTCGGCGGCTGGGAGAGATCCTGTTTACCCTTCTGCCGGCCGGCTCCGTAACCGGTGCGCCGAAAGAGCGGACCGTCGAAATCATCCTCGAAACAGAAGGATACGACCGCGGTTTTTATACCGGGATCTTCGGAAGATTCGATGGTGAGTCGCTGGTTTCAGCGGTATCGATACGCTATATCGAACAGACGGATGAAGGACTGGTTTTCAAAAGCGGCGGCGGGATTACTGCAATGAGTGATATGCATAGTGAATATAACGAAATGGTAGCAAAAGTATATGTCCCTGTTGTTTGAAACGATCCGGATCAACGAAGGTTTGCCGCAACACCTGGAATGGCATGAAAAGCGTATGAAGCGTTCCATCAATGAGCTTTGGGGAATCGACAGCGATGTCAATCTGGCTCATCGGATCGTGGTTCCTGAAGATTATTCCAGTGGTCTGGTAAAATGCAACATCACCTACGGACCGGAAATCGGTCAGATTGTTTTTTCCTGTTATGAAAAGAGGATCATCAGATCCCTAAAACTGGTTGAATGTGATACGATTGATTACCACATGAAATATTGCGACCGGACTGTGCTTGATGAACTTTTCCGGTTAAGGGATGAATGCGACGATATCCTGATCATAAAAAACGGGTATGTTACGGATACATCGTTCTCAAACATCATATTCGGGGAAGGCGATAAATGGATCACCCCGGCGAAACCTCTGCTGAAGGGAACCTGCCGGGAACGGTTGATTTCGCAGGGGTTCCTGGAAGAAAGGAACATCACGGCAAAAGATATTCCCGGGTTTGATGGATGGAAACTCATTAATGCGATGAGGGATCCGGAGGAGGAAGAAATGAAAATCTTTCATCATTTGAATAAATTCCTTTAATTCGTGTGGAATTTCATTTACCATGCAGGAAAACCTTGATATCTGGGTTTATCTTCTGTCCGGAATGACCTTTGGATTTGCCGCAGCAGTGCAACCCGGGCCGCTGTCGTTATACCTCATCTCCCAGACCCTCAGAAGTGGCTGGAAGCGTACGCTCCCGGCAGTTTTTTCCCCTTTGATAACGGACGGGCCTATTGCTGTGGGTTGTTTGTTTATCCTCAGCAAACTGCCGGTGAATCTTCTGCTGTACCTTCAGATTGCCGGCGGATTGTTCATCTTATTTCTTTCATCCCGGGCTGCCAAAGCATGGAAAAATCAGAAAGAGAACCTCCCTGTTCCGGAAGAATCCTCCGGCCAGACCCTGTTTAACGCAGTGATCGTGAATTTCCTGAACCCCGGTCCCTACCTGGGCTGGAGTCTTATCATCGGACCGCTGTTCCTGAAAGGATGGAAAGAAAATCAGATAAACGGGATCATTGCGGTAAGCGGTTTTTACCTGACGATGTTTGTTACAATGATTGCAATCCTTCTGCTTTTTCACCTGGCACGCGAACGGGGACCACGGTTGCAACGGACCCTGATCGGACTCTCAGCAATTGCCCTGGGACTGTTTGGCATGTACCAGCTTATTACAGGAGGAATTTCAATCCTGCGTTGAAGGGGCGCCTCAAAAGATACTTTCACGCAAAGAACGCAAAGAAAAACGTAAAGGACGCAGAAGGTAATTTCTTATTAACAAGTTCTTTGCGGACTTCGCGACAATTCTTTGCGGCCTCTGCGTGAAACATTTCGGGGGGGTCTGAATTAAATGAATCATTCCTGCTTTAATTCGAAGCTTCTCTTCCTGATCTTAAATATCCCTTTGTTCTGGAAATTGGCATGGTATGAATACATATAAAGCTTGATGACCGTTCTGCTGCCTTTATCAACCTGCATGGGACGGTTGATGTAGTAGGTTGTCGGGTCCTTGTGGGTAAGGTACTCCGGCAGTCCAAAAGTTTTGTCAAAAACGATCTCTGCGGTGTCGATCCCGCTGGGTGTGACACAAACGGAACACAAAGCCTTCAGCTCATACTGTCCGGGTTCGGTGATAAACTTGCTGAGGTCAAGAATAACGATCGCCCTGCCTTCCAGGAAAGATTTTGTGTCCCACTCGCCGCATTGTTTCCATTCCTCTGCAGAATAGGGTTCCTCCTTAAATTTATAGCCTTCCACATCATATGCGGAAAAGGAACGGATCAGTGGCGTGGCAACCGATGCTGTAACCGTTAACCGCAATGCAGTGACGGTTGCATCAGGAAACGGATCGATCTTTTTATGGCCGGCGGATATTCCGGTAGCCAGGGTTTTCCATTGGGTGCCGGTCAATCCTTCAACTTTGTACCGGCGGATGCGGTGGCCGCTCCGGTAATCTTCCATCACAATCGTATGGTTGACAAGAGTGGGGTTGTCAAACTGAATCTCTGCCACGGTCCCTTCAATATTGCTTACCGTTTTCAGGGGTTTTGAGAACCGCCTGTTGAGTTCATCGCCGAAAGCCTGGTAGAGCGCCTTATCGCCGCCGACAATTCTGCCGTTTGTATCCGGTGAGGCATTGATCAGGAGCACACCACCGTAACCAACCGACTTGTAATAGATCCCGGTCAGTTCTTCGAGGGTTTTTCTTTTCTTTTCATTTTCCGGCGCCCAGAACCAGTTGTGGGTGTAAAGCGGAATGTCGGCCTCGAGCGGCGCCCAGGCATCACCGTTCGGATTGTCATGGTACTGCGTGCTTACCCCTGTTTTAAGCGCAGCGGAAGAAACCGAATTCCAGACCGGGTAGAACAATTTTCCGCTTTCCGTCCCGGGCCAGCGGATGGTGGCTTTCGGTCCCTGGAAAATGACGGCATTGGCGGCATATTTATCCAGGATATCATTCACATCGATCATGCAACCGCCATCAAACCATACTTCGGAGATCTTTCCGTAGTTAGTCAATACCTCTGTAAGCTGCTGCCGGAATATCTTGTTATAGTCTTCCTGTTTGAATGGCTCTGATACCAGGCCCGCATTGCCGGCGCCGAATCTTACATCGCCCGGAAAGATATAAATGCCAAGGTTGAGCCCGGCTTTCTTACAGGATGCCGCCAGTTCGGCCACCAGGTCTCCCTTCCCCTTTTTCCATGGAATGTTCCGTACACAGTATTCCGTGGTTTGTGTCGGCCACCAGCAGAAGCCTCCGGCATGCTTCGCCACAAAGATGATCTCTTTTGCGCCCCATGATTTTGCCACACTACACCACTCATCCGTATTGATCTTTGCAGGGTTGATCCGTGAGAGATCAAAATCGCCTTCATCATACTCCTTGTTCTGCCAGGTAGCCATCCCAAAATGGATGAACATGATCCGTTCCTGTTCGTGCCAGTTGTATTGTACAGGGGTTGGTTTGGCCAGTAAGGGTGATTCAGGAATCACCCCTGCAACCTGTGCGAAAATGCCCGTTGATTGCTGCAGGAAAAAAATCGCCAGAATGATTGTTCTTTTCATGTTAGTTCTTCCCTTTTTTGAAAGTCTGGTAATAATTCATGCAAGTTAAGAATTCATTGCATTGCAGAATCAGTGATTGCAAAACTCCGTTTTTTTTCCGAAATTTGACGTGAAGATTTTTCACCAATGTCAGAGCCGAAGATAACAAAGGAACCGCAGAGGGAATTCCGCCTGAGGGCGTTCTATCCGAATTATATCTCCCTGCAGCAACTCCTGGCAGGGCCATCCGGTCATAAGCCGTCTTCTCCGGATCCAGGTTTTCCGAAACCCGAACTGGAGTACAGGAACCCCGGGGATCCGGATTTCCGAACCCTTCCCCTGCAAAATACCGATGTGGCGATCCTTTGTCAGCCCGACAGGACAAAGGCAAATCAATACCTCAATCTTTTTCTTGCATCATTGGAAAAGGATGTTTCAGCAATAAAAGAGAAAGACCTTGTCATTAAACAGTACCTGAAAACGCTGAGGTCCCGGTTTGGCAGTCTGCATTTCACCGAAAACGAATCGGTGGTCCCTGCATCAACAAAGAATCCGTACGACGAGATCCTTTTAAGCCAGAAGGGAAAGGTATTGCTCGACCTGTACCATGAAGGGTATCCTGTTCCTGATTTCTGTGTGCTGACATCCCATTCCTACCAGCTGGGCGAACGCGAGCGGGAAGCTTGTCTGCAGACGGCCATTTCGAATCTTGAAAAAATGACCGGCGAGAAACTGGGTGACCCCGATCATGCCCTGGTCTTTGCCATGCGTTCCGCCACACCGTATTATATCCCCGGACTGATGCCTACCTTCCTGAATGTCGGGGTTACAAAGCTGAGTTTCCGGTCACTGGTGCACCGTTATGGCCGTCATGCCGCAAACAAGATCTACCTGAACAACCTGGAATCCATCTGCCAGGTACTTGCACCGGGAATGGATTTCTACCGGAACAAAAAAAATAATTGTGCCCCAGGTTATGATGATACCGAAGACCGAATCCACCACCTTTTCAGGAAAATCGAGGTCATAGATCCGCAGATATTGTATGATGCACACTACCAGGCAAAGGTATTCATGCGGTATTCTCACGGCTTCTTTACCAAGAACCAGGATCTGATCTACACATTTCAGCGGGGACATGTCACCTTTCCTGCGCTGATCCTGCAGAAAATGGTATGGACGATCCGTAACCACGATTCCTACCCGGGCGTCCTTTACAGCCGGCATTCGCGTACGGGCCTGGGGATGCAGATCGAGAGCGGAAGGGAAATCTTCGGCGAAGAGATCATGACCGGAAACATCCGACCCGAAGACCATGAGTATTTTGACCGTAACGACATCAAGGAAGAATTTCCGGCCATTTACCATTTTACCCCCAAGCTCCCGAAACTGCAAGTAAAATTAAAATCACCGGCCACC